>CAVZGZ010000016.1:0-63721 GCA_963774775.1 uncultured Alphaproteobacteria bacterium | reverse complement strand
TTCCGGGCTCGCGCTTCGCGCGCCCCGGAATGACGGAAAATCAGCTATCCACCTTCAGCGCGGCAATGAAAGCTTCCTGCGGAATGTCGACCTTGCCGAACTGCCGCATCTTCTTCTTGCCTTCCTTCTGCTTCTCCAGAAGTTTGCGTTTGCGCGTGATGTCGCCGCCGTAGCATTTGGCGGTAACGTCCTTGCGCAGCGCGCGGACCGTTTCTCGCGCGATCACCTTGCCGCCGATCGCGGCCTGGATCGGGATCTGGAACATGTGCGGTGGGATCAGTTCCTTCATCCGCTCGACCATGGCGCGGCCGCGGCCCTCGGCGCGGGTGCGATGGACCAGCATGGATAGCGCATCGACCGGCTCGTTGTTGACGAGGATCTGCATCTTGACGAGGTCGGCCGGCTTGTAGTCGGTGAGGTGATAGTCGAACGACGCGTAGCCCTTCGAGACCGATTTTAGGCGATCGTAGAAGTCGAACACCACTTCATTGAGCGGAAGATCATATTTCACCATCGCGCGGGAGCCGACGTAGGTCAGCTCCTTCTGCGACCCGCGGCGGTCCTGGCACAGTTTCAGGACGCTGCCGAGATATTCGTCGGGGGTGAGGATGGTGGCCTCGATCCACGGCTCATGGATCTCGGCGATCTTGACCACGTCGGGCATGTCGACGGGATTGTGGATCTCGATCTCCTGGCCGTCGGTCAGGTGCATCTTGTAGATCACGCTCGGCGCGGTCGCGATCAGATTGAGATCGAACTCGCGCGATAGCCGCTCCTGGATGATTTCCAGATGCAGCAGCCCGAGGAATCCACAGCGGAAACCGAAGCCCAGCGCGGCCGAGGTTTCCATCTCGAAGGAGAAACTCGCATCGTTCAGCCGCAGCTTGCCCATCGCCGCGCGCAGCGTCTCGAAGTCGTCGGCATCGACCGGGAACAGGCCGCAGAACACCACCGGGATAGCCGGCTTGAAGCCCGGCAACATTTCGGTGATCGGCTTGCGGTCGTCGGTGATGGTGTCGCCGACGCGGGTGTCGGCGACTTCCTTGATCGCGGCGGTGATGAAGCCGATCTCGCCGGGGCCGAGTTCGTCGACCTGCGTCATCTTCGGCGTGAAGAAGCCGACGCGCTCGACATCATAGGCCGCACTGGTGCCCATCATGCGGATGCGGCCACCCTTCTTCATGACGCCGTCGACGACGCGGATCAAAACGACGACGCCGAGATAGACGTCGTACCAGCTGTCCACCAGCAGCGCCTTCAGCGTGGCGTCGCGGTCACCCTTCGGCGGCGGCAGGCGGGTGACGATGGCCTCCAGCACGTCGGGAACGCCGAGGCCGGTTTTGGCCGAGATCATCACCGCATCCGATGCATCGATACCGATCACGTCTTCGATCTGTTGCCTGACCTTTTCGGGTTCGGCCGCAGGCAGGTCGACCTTGTTGAGAACCGGTACGATCTCATGGCCTGCGTCGAGTGCGTGATAGACGTTGGCAAGCGTCTGCGCTTCGACGCCCTGGCTGGCGTCCACCACCAGCAGAGAGCCCTCACAGGCCGCCAGCGACCGCGAGACTTCGTAGGCGAAGTCGACATGGCCCGGCGTGTCCATCAGGTTGAAGATGTAATCCTTGCCGTCCTTGGCGCGGTAATTCAGCCGCACCGTCTGCGCCTTGATGGTGATGCCGCGCTCGCGCTCGATATCCATGGAATCGAGCACCTGCTCCTTGCCCGCCATTTCGCGATCCGTCAGCCCGCCCGTCATCTGGATCAGCCGGTCGGCCAGCGTCGATTTGCCATGGTCGATATGGGCGACGATGGAGAAGTTGCGGATGTTCGAAATCGGGGCGGTTGTCATGGGGCGCGGGATAGCATTCACATCCCTGTGCGGCAACCATATTGCAGTATTTCAAGGGGGTTTCTTCACGCCAAGCTGATTCCACTGGCGCCAAAAACGCGCTACGCACTGGGGCATGTCGACTGCATCAATCCTGCCCGCTTCCGCGCGTGCTAATCACAGACTTTCGGTCCGGCGGCTGGCAGCCTGGCTTGCCTTGCGCGCCAGCGATCCCAGGGCCGCCGTCTGGCTCGTCATCAGCTTTGCGGTGGCGCATGCCGTGCTCTGGACGCTGATCCTGGTCAATCTGAAGACCGGCCAGGACATCCATATGGACGTCGCGGAGGCCTTCGGCTGGGGTCAGAAGTTCCTGCTTGGATACGGCAAGCATCCACCGCTGTCGGGATGGGTCGCCGGCCTCTGGTTCATGGTCTTTCCCGTCACCGACTGGGCGACCTATGCGCTGGCGATGGCAACGCTCGGCTGTGGCCTCGTGATCTGCTGGCTGATCGCGCTGCGGGTCGTCGACCATCGTCGCGCGTTCCTCGTCGTGGTGATGCTCGCGCTCTATCCGGTCTTCAATTTCAAGGGCTTCAAATACAATCCGGATCTGCTGCAACTCGTCACGCTGCCGCTGGTGGTGCTGGCGTATCTCGATGCGTTCGAGAAGCGCAGCGTCAGATCGGGATTGTGGCTCGGCCTCGCCGGCGCGCTGGCGCTGATGACCAAATACTGGGTTTTGACCATGATCGGCGCCATCGGCCTTGCCGCGCTGATCCATCCTGCGCGCTGGCAGTTCCTGCGCTCGCCGGCGCCGTGGGTGGCGATCGCTGTGCTTGTGGTGGCGATGATCCCGCATGTCGTCTGGTTGATGCAGGTGAACTTCGCCCCACTCACCTATGCCGGCGACTCCTATTCGATCACCGACCGCGCCATGATCAATAGCCTCGTGCTGGGATATGTCGGTCATAATCTGGGGCTGTTGGCGCTGCCGGTTGTGCTTGCAGCGGTCGCGCTTGTCTGGCCGTCGCGATGGCGGAAGCGGTTCGTGGTCTGGTCGGGTGGGGCCAATCCCGGCGTGAACGCCGCGCAGGCGCTCAACGTCTGGATCATCCAGGCTGTGGTTGCGATCGGACCGCCGCTCGGCGCCATGCTGTTCCAGATCTACATCAAGACCGATTGGGGCATTCCGCTGTTTTTCCTGGTGCCATTGGCGCTGGTCGCGATGCCGCCGTTGCGCGTGCGGCAGATCGCGTTGCTTCGGCTGACGGTGACCTGGCTCGTGCTCACGCTCGCTGTGCTCGTTGCCTCACCGCGGATCGTCGCCTATGACGTGAGCCAGCATCGCAACGAAGGTGCAGGCTTCCGGGCGCGCTCCGAACTCGCCCGTGAGTTGACCGAGGAGTGGCACAGGCGCTTTTTTTCGCGGCTGCCCGTGGTTGCCGCCTATGACGATATCGGCCAGCCCGTCACCTTCTACAGTCCCGATCATCCGGCAGCCCTGACGCCGGACGAGCCATGGTCGTCCGGCCTGACCTCACTCGACGAAGCCAAGCGATCAGGCTTTATCGGCGTCTGCGAAACCGGCGACTGGAAGCTGGAAAAATGCGAGGCGTGGATGAAGCAACATGCAGCCAATGGCGAGCGCATGGTGGTCACGACCCGCCGGTTCTTCCAGGGAACCGCGGGCGCCGCCACCGCCTGGAATGTCATTATCGTGCCACCGGCGAAATAGGCTGATCTGGTTCGCGCCAAGAAAACGCACCAAATCAAAAAGGGATCACGTCGCCTCTTCGTTGAACTTGCTGGCGACGAGTTCCGCGATCGCATCGATCGCGGCTTGCGCCTCCGGGCCGATCGCCGAGACCGTGACCGTGGTGCCGGGCCCTGCGGCCAGCATCATCAAGCCCATGATCGAGGTGCCGCCGACCGTCTCGCTGCCGCGCGTCACCCAGACCTCGGCGTTGAAGCGCTCGACCATCTGGACGAATTTGGCGGACGCGCGCGCATGCAGGCCGCGCTTGTTGATGATGAGGAGTTCACGGGAAATGGCGCCCGTGGGCACGCCCGCCCCGATTTCGTTCCCGGGCGAGGCCTCGTCGTCGCTCATTTGCCGGCGAGAACGCGGCTGGCGATGGTAACGTATTTGCGGCCGGCTTCCTGCGCCATCGTGATCGCATCCGGAAGCGAGCGCTCCTCGCGAACCTTGGCAAGCTTGACCAGCATGGGAAGATTGATGCCTGCGAGCACTTCGACCTTCGGCCGGCTCATGCAGGAAATCGCAAGGTTGGATGGCGTGCCGCCGAACATGTCGGTGAGGATGGCCACGCCATCGCCAGAGTCGACGCGATTTACCGCTTCGATGATATCGCTTCGACACAGATCGGAGTCGTCCTCGGCTCCAATCGTAATTGCTTCAATTTGTTTTTGCGGACCCATCACATGTTCGAGCGCTGCCCTGAACTCGTCGGCAAGGCGCCCATGGGTCACAAGCACTAGACCAATCATCGGAAACTCCTCGCGGGCGCTTTTTGGTGCACCGCACGAACGCGCCACTTTGACCATCCAGAGGCCCCGCGCAAGAGGGCATCTTGGCTATTCTCCCGGATTCTGGCGGTAGAGAGGGGGAGCCTGCGCCCGTCTAATCGGTCGCGATTGTGGGACTGATATGGTTACCAATCCCCTTCACGCAATCGGCCGCAAGATTACGGGGACATGAACTTTCAGTTGTCGTCAGCGCAGCGACAACCAGCGGCAGGGGTGAAGACCGGGATTCAACGGGGATTCGTGGTAACAAAACACCGTTAAGACGAATTTGGAGCGCCTCCGGCGATGGCAGCCGCGCCGCGTCCGAGGCACCGAGATCGACCACCAGGCCCACGATGGCCTCGCCAATGAAGTCGCAGCGGCGGATTCCGAGGCCGCGAATCTCGATCAAGCCGGCCAGCTCCTCCGCGGGCCTTACCCACAATTGTTCGCCAGCTGTGTCGAGATAGACACGGTCGTCGCCGACCAAAATGGCCGCTGGAAGCTGTCCCGAGCGGCCCGCGAGAATCAAATCGAAGGCGAGGCGCGACTTGCCGGCCCCTGATGGCCCCCGGATCAGCACGGCGCGGTTGCCCACCAGCACGGCGGAAGCGTGCACGCTTGGGCTGCGGGTCATCGCGCTGGCAGCCTGACCACGAAGCGCGCGCCTGCCACCGTCGGCTTGCCGTCTTCGTCGGCGGGACCCACGCGGTTCTCCGCCCAGATGCGTCCGCCATGGGCCTCGATGATCTGCTTGGAGATCGATAGTCCGAGGCCCGAATTCTGGCCGAACCCCTGATGCGGCCGGTCGGTGTAGAAGCGCTCGAAGATGCGCTCGAGTGCGTCTTCGCCAATTCCCGGCCCGTCATCATCGACGATGACCTCGATTTCGGAGCGCACGCGACGGCAGACGATCCGCACCTTGCCGCCGGCATTCGAGAACGATTGCGCGTTGGAGAGCAGGTTGGAGACGACCTGTCCGAGCCGAGAATCATGGCCAGGCACCGAGAACGGGTCGTTCGGGCTTCTTCCTTCGAAGCGCACCTCGACCGCGACGTCGTGGCCGAGCCGGGTTTCGTTGGCGACCGACGTCAACGTCGCGAGCAGCCGGCGCAGGTCGACCGGCGCCATGTCGTGGCGCTGCAATTCGGCATCGAGGCGGCTGGCGTCGGAAATATCGGAGATCAGCCTGTCCAGCCGTTTGACATCGTGCTCGATCACGGCGAGCAGGCGCGAGCGGCTGTTCTCGTTGCGCGCCAAGGGCAGCGTTTCGACGGCGGAGCGCAGTGAGGTCAGCGGATTCTTCAATTCATGGGCGACATCGGCGGCGAACATCTCGATCGCCTCGATGCGGCTATAGAGCGCATTGGTCATGTCGCGCAGGGCGCCCGAGAGATGCCCGATCTCGTCGCGGCGGCGGGTGAAATCGGGAATTTCCACTCGGGTCTGGATACGGCGGCGGACGCGCTCGGCGCCGTCGGCAAGCCGCCGAACCGGGCCAGCGATCGTGCTCGCCAGCAACAGCGACAGCACGATCATGACGGCGGAGGCGACGCCGCCGACCTTCAGGATCGCGAGGCGCTCGGCGCGGACCATCTGGTCGATGTCATCGCCCTGGGTCGTGAGCATGAGCGCGCCGCGCACGGCGCGGAAATGCTGCACCGGGACGGCAACCGAAACGATCACGGAGCCGAGCTCGTTGACGCGCACCATGCTGCTGTTCTGGCCTTCCAGGGATTGGGTGACTTCCTGATAGCCCCTGCCGCCTTCCGGTCCGAGTTCGCGATAGATCGGCAGGTCGCCGCGATTGAACCAGATACGGATCGCGGTCAGCGCGCGCCGGACGACATTCGGCTTGTCGGCCGACGGCGGCGGCAGCTCGAACCGCAGCACGTCGCCGCGGGCAAACAGATTGCGGCTGTCGAGGATCAGCCCGCCTTCGCGATCGAAAATGCGGGCGCGCGTCTTGGTCGGCGCGATCAGGCGGCGCAGCACCGGCGCGACGCGTTCCGGGTTGATGGGAAAATCCGAATACTCGTCGGGGACGCCGTAGCTTTCACCGGGCTTCAGATCGAGCAGGCGGTCGGGATCGACGGTGACGGTGTTGCCCTCGACGGTGGCCGAGGTCGCGATCGCTTCCGAGATGATTTCGGCATAGACCGACAGGCTCTGCGTGCGCGCTTCGATCAGCCCGGCGCGGAACTGCGAGAGATAGAGCACGCTCGCCACCAACGCGACGAGGCCGGCGAGGTTGAGCGAGACGATGCGGCGGGTGAGGCTGGAGAACGACAGCGCGAAGAAGAACTGACCAGCGCGGCGCAGCCAGCCGAGCGGCCGCCGCCAGCCTTTGTCCCGCGGCTTGCCGTCGGCAACGTAGTCCTGATCGAGGAACTCGGAGGATTCCTCGGCATTCAGGCCCGGATCAGGCTGCGTTCGATCTAGCACTGGCAAAAAGCCGG
This sequence comes from uncultured Alphaproteobacteria bacterium, assembly GCA_963774775.1. Lineage (GTDB taxonomy): Bacteria > Pseudomonadota > Alphaproteobacteria > Rhizobiales > Xanthobacteraceae > Bradyrhizobium. The sequence goes on along the minus strand of CAVZGZ010000016.1, from coordinate 56,905 downwards.
TTGGTTTGGATTTAAGTCCCGCAATGCACCCCTGCGGCCATCGCACCCTACCGCGGGGGCGCGGGCCGTGTCAGTCAATAAGCCGCGCCAGCAGCGCGGATCAGGCTTCCTTGAAGCGATAGCCGACGCCATACAGCGTCTCGATCATCTCGAAATCGTCGTCCACCACCTTGAACTTCTTGCGCAGCCGCTTGATGTGGCTGTCGATGGTGCGGTCGTCGACATAGACTTGGTCGTCATAGGCGGCGTCCATCAGCGCGTTGCGGCTTTTCACCACGCCGGGCCGGGTCGCGAGCGCCTGCAGGATCAGGAATTCCGTCACCGTCAGCGTCACCGGCTCGTTCTTCCAGGTGCAGGTGTGGCGCTCCGGATCCATTCGCAGCAGGCCGCGGTCGAGGGCGCGGGCGTCCGGCTCCTTTGGCGCGGCGGTCGGGTCCTTGGGTTGGCCACGGCGGAGCACCGCCTTGACGCGCTCGACCAGGAGGCGCTGCGAGAACGGCTTGCGGATGAAATCGTCGGCGCCCATTTTGAGGCCGAACAATTCGTCGATCTCTTCATCCTTGGAGGTGAGGAAAATCACCGGCAGATCGGATTTCTGCCGCAGCCGTCGCAGCGTCTCCATGCCGTCCATGCGCGGCATCTTGATGTCGAGGATCGCGAGGTCCGGAGGTGAAGTGCGAAAACCGTCCAGTGCCGACGCACCATCCGTGTAGGTCATGATGCGATAGCCTTCGGCTTCGAGCGCGATCGAGACGGAAGTGAGAATGTTGCGGTCGTCATCGACCAGGGCGATTGTGGGCATGAGCCTGCTTTCAGAATGACAGTGGCTTAAACGGCGGGCAATCTGGCAACGCGCCGTGTAAATGAGCTTCGAACCCGGTCAACGAGCAATGCAAGCTGGGCTGAAGTGTGACCGAGTTCCGCAAAAACCCTTCTGCGGTCAATGCATCCTACCCCATATAGCACCCCCAAGGCCTGAGAAAAGGTCCTTTTTGCAATAAGATGGCTCGATAAAACCATGCAACCAACCACCGATTTCGACCCTTCCCGGCTCGCCCGCTCCCTGCTGCGCCGGAGCCGCCAGGGCGCCTTGGCCACCCTGATGGCCGGGGGTGGCGACCCCTATTGTTCCCTGGTCAATCTCGCCAGCCATCCGGACGCCTCGCCCATCCTTCTGATCTCGCGCCTGGCGCTGCATACGAAGAACATCCTGGCCGACAGCAGGGTATCGCTGATGCTGGACGAGCGCGCCGAGGGTGACCCGCTGGAGGGTGCGCGGATCATGCTGGCGGGCCGGGCCGAGCCGGCCGGCGACGGCGAGGCCGAACTCCTGCGCCGGCGCTATCTGAGCGTCCATCCATCGGCGGAAGCCTTTGTAGAATTTAAGGATTTTTCGTTCTTCCGGATCAGGCCTTCCGGCGCCCATCTGGTGGCGGGATTTGGCCGGATCGTCGACCTCAAGCCGGAGCAGTTCCTGACCGACACCGGCGATGCCAAGGCCCTGCTGGAGGCCGAGCAGGGCGTCGTGGAGCATATGAACGAGGACCACCGCGAGGCGATGAACCTCTATGCAACAAAGCTCCTGAGCGCCGACAGCGCCGACTGGCGCTGCACCGGCTGCGACCCCGACGGCATCGATATGCAGGCTGGGGCCAAGACGCTGCGGCTGGATTTTCCGGAGCGGGTCACGGATGCCGTGACCCTGCGCAAGATGCTGGTGCGGCTGGCCGGCGAGGCCCGCGCCAAGGGTTGATCTCCCAAGGGCTGATCTCCCAGGGCAACCCGCCGATTTTGAACGCGCCGGCTCGCTTCCGCGACCCATGGCGGAGCGGCGAGGCATGATGTCGCACCGGCCATAGACCTGCGCGATATGCGGAGTGGAGTGCGGCAATGAAATCCGGGAGCCGATGGGCCCTGACGCTGTGGCTGGCGCTGGCCGCGAGCAGCAGCCTCACCGCACCATCGCTGGCGCAAAAGGGCGAGACCGCAGCGCTCAGCGCCAGAATCAACGAACTCAGCCGTACCGGAAAATATTCGGAAGCGCTATCGCTGGCGCAAGCACAGCTCGAAAGCCTGGAGAAGAAGTACGGGCCCTTCCATCGCGATGTCGCGCGCTCGCTGAACAATCTGGCGTCGCTCTATCAGACCGAGGGCCGCACCATTGATGCCCTGCCGATCGTGGAGAGCATGATCGCGAGCGGACGCGCGCAGCCGCGCGTGGCGTTGCCGGTACTGTTTGCCGCGAGGCGGCAGCAATCGATGCCCAGCGACAAGGCGCTGGATGACGCGCTTAACGTGGTTCAGCGCGGCACCCAGTCGTCGGCGGCGTCCGCCGTTAACAAGCTCGCGGTGCGGCTCGCGGCGTGCAACGATGGTCTCGCCCAATTGGTGCGCCGCGATCAGGATCTGGCCGCAGAAGCGGAAACGCTGGACAAGGCGCTCGTCGCGGCAATTTCGAAGGATCGTTCGAAACGCGATTCCGTTGCCGAGCGCGCATTGCTGGTTTCGCATTGGGCAGTGGATTCGGAAGCGGCAACCCGGCTTACGACATCGACGTTTGATCGTCTCAAAGTCGATCGAAACCTTGGCCGCGCTGAAGCGTTACGTCAGGCCATGCTGGCCTATCTCGGTGACCTCTCGTCACCCAAAAATGCATACCCGGCATTTTGGGGACCATTCGCCCTGATCGGCGAAGGAGCGCCGCGATAAATGGCACTCTTTGTGCATTGCAAGGATATCATCCCGGCGGTCGTGGCACTTGGTCGCGCTGCAAGGGAAAAACCAAAGGGAAAAACCAAAGGAAAGCGAAAGGAAAACGAAAAGCCCCGCGCCGCAACAAAATTGCGCCAGATCAATTGCCCGCCTTGGAATAAACCAAAACGGGAAGGACTGGCTTGGCAAGCCCGGCGTTCCCAACTATTAGGTCGCCGGACCGGGGCCGGAAGGCTATATTATTCATCAAGCGGTCACCGCGACAAAGGCGCGCTTAGCGATATCAGCGCGATCGAGATACGCGGGTTCGAGGAGGTTCTTCGTGCAAGAGACGGGCGTGCATAACGGTGCCTTTGGTGCCGACAAATTCGGCTTAAAGAATCTCAAGGGCGTGAACTGGAATTTTGGCGCGCCCCAGCTTTACGAGCACTCGCTGCGCAATGGCGAGGCAGTTCTGTCGGCCGATGGTGCACTCTGCGCGGATACTGGTGAATTCACCGGCCGCAGTCCGAAGGACAAGTTCACCGTTCGCGATGGGCTGACTGACAAGAATATGTGGTGGGCTGGCAACCAGTCGATCACCTCCGAGCAGTTCGCGACGCTGTATGCCGACTTCCTCGATCATGCCGAGGGCATGACGCTGTTCGCGCAGGATCTCTATGGCGGTGCCGATCCGACCCATCGCATCAAGACCCGCGTCTACACCGAGCTTGCCTGGCACTCGTTGTTCATCCGCACGCTGTTAATCCGTCCCGACACGTCGGAACTTGCGAGCTTCGTGCCCGAACTCACCATCATCGACTTGCCGAGTTTCCGCGCCGACCCGAAACGTCACGGCTGCAAATCGGAGAACGTGGTCGCCATCGATTTCGCCCGCAAGATCGTCCTGATCGGCGGGTCTTATTATGCCGGCGAGATGAAGAAGAGCGTGTTCACCACGCTGAACTACTATCTGCCGGAAAAGGGCGTGATGCCGATGCATTGCTCGGCCAATGTCGGCCCGAACGGTGACACCGCGATCTTCTTCGGCCTCTCCGGCACCGGCAAGACCACGCTCTCGGCCGACCCGAAGCGTACGCTGATCGGCGACGACGAACATGGCTGGAGCGAGGATGGCGTCTTCAATTTCGAAGGCGGCTGCTACGCCAAATGCATCAAGCTGTCGGGCGAAGCCGAGCCGGAGATCTATGCCGCCAGCAAGCGTTTTGGCGCGGTGCTGGAGAACGTGGTGCTGGATGCCAACACCCGCATGCCGGATTTCGACGACGGATCCAAGACCGAGAATACCCGTTCGGCCTATCCGCTCGACTTCATCCCGAATGCCTCGCGCACCGGCTGCGCGCCTCACCCGAAGAATGTGGTGATGCTGGCTGCCGACGCGTTCGGCGTGATGCCGCCGATCGCCAAGCTGACGCCGGCGCAGGCGATGTATCACTTCCTGTCCGGCTACACCGCAAAGGTAGCGGGCACCGAACGTGGCCTCGGCAACGAGCCGCAGCCCGAATTCTCGACCTGCTTCGGCTCGCCGTTCCTGCCGCGCGATCCTTCCGTCTACGGCAATCTGCTGCGCGAATTGATCGCCAAGCACAATGTCGATTGCTGGCTGGTCAACACCGGCTGGACCGGCGGCAAATACGGCACCGGCCGCCGCATGCCGATCAAGGTGACGCGTGCGCTGCTGACCGCCGCGCTCAACGGTAGCTTGCGCGACGCCGATTTCCGCACCGACAAATATTTCGGCTTCGCGGTGCCGACTTCGCTGCCGGGCGTCGAGCCGCATATCCTCAATCCGATCAAGACCTGGGCGGACAAGGCCGAATTCGACAAGACCGCACGCGCGCTGGTCGGCATGTTCCAGAAGAACTTTGCCAAGTTCGAAGCGCAGGTGGATGCCGACGTCCGCGCCGCCGCGCCGGATGTGAAGCTCGCGGCGGAGTAACGCGGGCCTGAGAGGCAAACGCCGTCGTTATCCGCTGTCGTCATCACCCGCGAAAGCGGGTGATCCAGTACGCCGCGGCTTCTCGATCAATCCCAAAACGTCTCTGGAATACTGGATCGCCCGGTCAAAGCCGGGCGATGACACCAGTGTGCGTTTTGACGATGTCTTCAACCTCGCAACACCGCGTTGCTCGGCGTCTTCCGGTCGGTGATTTGCAGGCCGAACAAGCTGCCGAGCAGTTCGACGGCGACGCGGGCGGTGCGGCCGCGTTCGTCGAGGAACGGATTGAGCTCCACAATGTCGGCCGAGCGCACCAGCCCTGAATCGTGCAGCAATTCCATGATGAGATGCGCCTCGCGATAGGTCGCGCCGCCCGGCACCGTGGTGCCGACACCAGGTGCGACCGCGGGATCGAGGAAGTCGACGTCGAAACTGACATGCAGCACGCCGTTCCTCGCCTTGACGCGATCGATCACGCGGCGGATCAGCACGGCGACGCCGAACTCGTCGATCGCGCGCATGTCGGCGATGGCGACGCGGCGGTCGTGCACCAGTTGCTTTTCAAGCGGGTCGATCGAGCGGATGCCGAACAGGTCGAGCTGATCGGGACCGATCGAGGCGCGGGCGAGATCGCCGAGCAGATTGTCGAGGCCGGGCTCGCCACAGAGGAACGCGGCCGACATACCGTGCATGTTGCCGGTCACGGTCGTCGCCGGCGTGTTGTAATCGGCGTGGGCGTCGAGCCATAGCACGAACAGCGGCCGTCCCTGTTCCTGCCAGTGGCGCGCAACGCCGTTGACCGATCCCATCGAGAGCGAGTGATCGCCGCCCATGAAGATCGGGATCGCGCCGGAACGGGCCAGAGCGAATGCACGCTCGCTCAGCAGCCGGATCCAGGTCTTCACCTCGTCGTAGAATTTGGCATTGGCAGGCGGCGGCCCATCCGAGGTGACGGCTGGGATCGCGAGATCGCCGTAGTCGTCGACGCAAAATCCCATCTGCTCGAGCAGCCGCGCAATTCCCGCCGTGCGCAGCGCCGCCGGCCCCATCAGCGGGCCGGCCTGCGATGCGCCGATCTCGATGGGAACGCCGAGCAGCGCGATATGCGGAGATTTCGGATATGCTGGTCTTCCAGACATCGGGTGGCGCACGACCTCCAGATGACGGAACAGAGGTGAACGCGGCTTGCGCCTTTGCCACCCTACGCCATCACGCCTTGAAATACGCGATTTGTGTCGTGGTGGCGAGCAGGCGCCCTGACGGTGACCACAATTCGCCGTTCTGGTCGCCATAAGACTTGTGGAAAATCTTGGCATCGGCCGCGGCGAGCACGCGGGTGATGTCCTCAGTGGCGAGATCGGCGGCGTCGGCGTGAAAATAGGTCGTCAGCGAGACCGTGCCGAACGGTACCAGCTCGCGCCTGATGTGGAAGATGCGGCCGAAGAACGCATCCGACATCGACATCAGCGACAGCGCGTCGATCGTGCGCGGCACGCGATCGGAGATCCACATTTTGGAATAGGCATTCATCGGCGCCGAATTGGCCGGGCTACCAAATCTCGGTTCACCCTCGACGAAACGAAAATCGTATTGCTTGACCCAGGACATTGAGAGCGTCGGATAGGGCAGCGTCTGTTCGAACGGCGTGGCGCCCGGAAATGTCGCCTGCTGGTGCGACCAGGACGGCCGGCGCTCGGCGAACACCGCGGTCGCGAGCGTCGCGACGTCGCCGCCGCCTTGCGTCATCTCAACGCACCAGTGCTGGCTCGAACGGTTGGCCTTGACCAGGCGGACGTCGAGATCGAACGCCCCTTCCGCCACCGGCGCGCAGTAATTGACGGTGAGCGACAGCGGATCGCCCGATCGCTGCGGATGGTCGATCAGCGCCCGCAAGATGGTCGCCGCGGTCGCGCCGCCGAACGGGCCGACAAAGGCCCAGTAGTCCGGACTGGTCCGTCCCTGCCAGCGGCTGTCGCCGGCGGTCACGGCCGTGGCTTCGTCGAACATGTGTGGGGCTTTTGTCAGCATGGATGTTGTTCGGTTTGTGACCGTGCACCGCCGTCATTGCGAGCCAACGGGTCGCGCGAATGCGCGCCCGATGACAGGCTCCGCGAAGCAATCCATCGTGCCGCGCACGCGGAGGGATGGATTGCTTCGTCGCTACGCTCCTCGCAATGACGTAGTTTACCCTCGCACGCAGTATCGCGGTAAATCCGCCGAATTCAATGATGTCGGAGGTAATGGATTTCCGCTCGCCGAAATTAGCGCGTTGCCTCGCGTTGCGTCCCCAATGCCGGCGGTGCCCCCGTGTGAATAGGCACGTTCCATATTTCCTCGGCATATTCGCGGATGGTGCGGTCGGAGGAGAACCACGGCATTCGCGCAACGTTGAGGATGGAAGCCCGCGCCCAGGCCGGCGCCACCTGCCAGCGTGCATCGATGCCACGCTGGGCTTCGTAATAGGAATCGAAATCGGCGCTGACCATGTAGTGGTCGAGATAGCGCAACGCGTGTCCGATCGAGGCGAAACGGCCGGCATCGCCGGGCGAGAACACACCGCTCTCGATCGCGGTGATGGCGCGCGCCAGCCGCGGCGAGCGGCCGATCACATCGCTGGCGTCGAGGCCCTGCTTGCGGCGGACCATGACGTCGCCGGCCTCCATGCCGAAGATCGCGATGTTTTCTGCGCCCACCTGGTCGCGGATCTCGATGTTGGCGCCATCCAGCGTGCCGATGGTCAGCGCGCCATTGAGCGCGAGCTTCATGTTGCCGGTGCCCGAGGCCTCCATGCCCGCAGTCGAGATCTGTTCGGAGAGGTCGGCGGCCGGAATGATCACCTCGGCCAGGCTGACATTGTAGTCGGCGAGGAACACCACCTTCAGCCGCCCGGCAACGTCGGGATCGTTGTTGACGACTTCGGCGACGTCGTTGATCAGCTTGATGATCAGCTTGGCATAGCGATAGCTCGCCGCCGCCTTGCCGGCAAAGATTTTTACCCGCGGCACCCAGTCGCGCTGGGGTTCGTCCTTGATCGCCTGATACAGCGCGACCGCCTCGAGGATATTGAGCAGCTGCCGCTTGTATTCATGGATGCGCTTGATCTGGACGTCGAACAGCGCCGACGGATCGACCTTGATGCCGTTGCGCTCGCCGATCAGGCGCGCCAGCGTCAGCTTGTTGTGATGCTTGATGTCGCGGAAGCGCTTCTGGAACGCGATGTCGCTGGCGCGGGCTTCAAGATGCTCGAACAGCGAGAAGTCATCGAGCACGGCCTCGCCGCAGACCTCGCGTATCAGGCGGGTCAGTCCGGGATTGGCCAGCATCAGCCAGCGGCGGAAGGTGATGCCATTGGTCTTGTTGGTGATGCGTCCGGGATAAAGATGATTGAGATCGTTGAATACGGTCTCTTTCATCAGGTCGGAATGCATCGCCGAGACGCCGTTGATGCGATGCGATCCGACGAATGCCAACTGTCCCATCCGCACCCGGCGGCCACTCCTTTCGTCGATCAATGACACCGAGGCCCTGAAATCGATGTCGCCGGGACAGCGATGGTCAGCCAGCGCCAGATGGGCGACGTTGATGCGGTAGATGATTTCCAGATGCCGCGGCAGCAGACGTTCGAACAGTTCGACCGGCCAGGTCTCGAGCGCCTCCGGCAGCAGCGTGTGGTTGGTGTAGGACAGCGTCGCCACCGTGATCTTCCAGGCTTCGTCCCAGCGGAAATTGTGCAGGTCGACCAGGATCCGCATCAGCTCGGTCACTGCCAGGCTTGGATGGGTGTCGTTGAGCTGCACCGCGACCTTGGAGGAAAGACTGCGCAATTGTCCGTCGGCGGAGAGATGCCGCTTGACCAGATCCTGCAGCGAGGCGGAGACGAAGAAATATTCCTGGCGCAACCGCAATTCGCGGCCCGCGGCGCTTTCGTCATTCGGATACAGGAATTTGCAGATCGATTCCGCGCGCGCTTCCTCGGCGACGGCACCGAGATAGTCCCCGGTGTTGAACACATCGAGCTTGAGCGGGTCGGGCGAGCGCGCCGACCACAGCCGTAGCGCGTTGACGTGTTGGCCGCGCCACCCCACGATCGGGGTGTCGTAGGCCACCGCCTGCACGGTTTCGGTCGGCCGCCACGTCGCGCGGTCGCGCCCGCGGTCGTCGACATGATCGACCTGGCCGCCGAACTGAACCTGGTAGACCACTTCGGACCGCTGGAATTCCCAGGGGTTGCCGAAGCTCAGCCATTCGTCGGGATATTCATGCTGCCAGCCCTGCGAGATGATCTGGCGGAACAGGCCGAAATCGTAGCGGATGCCGTAGCCGATGGCGGGAATCGCCAGTGTCGCCATGCTCTCCATGAAGCAGGCAGCCAGGCGCCCGAGGCCGCCATTGCCGAGTGCGGCGTCCGGCTCGCATTTGCGCAACTCCGACAGGTCGACGCCGAGATCGCCGAGCGCGGCCTCGAACACCGGCAGCAGGCCCATATTGTTGAGCGCATCGGTGAACAGGCGGCCGATCAGGAATTCCAGCGAGAGGTAATAGACGCGCTTGCGGCCGGCGTCGTAGCTCGCCTTCTCGGCGGTGAGCCAGCGGTGCACGACACGGTCGCGCAGCGCCAGCGCTGCCGCCTTGTACCAGTCGCGCTTGGTCGCCATGCTGGCGTCCTTGCCGATCGCCAACCGCAGCTTGGCGAGGATCGCGCCCTTGATTTCGGTCAGCGCCAGCTCGTCAGTGGGCTGGCCGAGCGCGGGATGGCTCCCTGGGAAGGATTGTTCTTGCAAGATTCAAATCCTGGCAGTGGGACTTACGCAAATGATACGCGCCTTGCACCGCAATCGAAACCCGTCCAGGCGATTGTTGTACACATACGCTGGTATGATTTTATGCAAGGACTGGGCCGATTTGATGGGTCGGCCGGCGCCCGCTTTGGTGCTATGGTCGCGCGCGAAAGCCGAGATTTCACGGTGACTTATAGAGTTTTTCAGGCGAAGAGACCGCCGGTTCGCGCCGGGAAAATGCTCGAAAATTAGACAGGAGGGGTGCGCATGAGATTGTTGATCGAAATCGCCGCCGCGACGCTCCTGGTATTTTGCATCGCCACGTCAGGCGCGGCGTCTCGCCGCCGGCAAGACCGGCCGCAGCGCCGACGGATTGAGCTGCTCGTTCAGCGCGCCGGCAAACGCATCTCCCGCGGCGAGATGCGCCGCGATCAAGCGGCAGTGCGGCGGAAAATTCTACGCCAATTATTGCGGCGACAAGATGCTGTCGGCGATGTGAGGGCCGGCGGGATCTTCCGCTGCTGATTCGCGCCCGGATCGGCGTTATCGGGGTGACGCCCTGGCCGTGAAATTGCGGCCAGATGGGCACAAAACGCAAGTCGTCAAAACATCATCTGCCTCTGCTAGCTGGCAGCATGACCTATCTCTTCCTTGCCATTGCCATTGTCGCGGAAGTTGCGGCGACGACATGCCTGAAATTGTCGGATGGCTTCAGCAAGCCCGTCACGTCGATCGCGACCGTGACCCTCTATGCGGTCTCATTCTATTGTCTCTCGCTGACGCTCCGAAGTCTTCCGACCGGCCTCGTCTATGCCGTGTGGTCGGGTGTCGGCGTCGTCCTCATTGCCACCATTGCCTGGGTATTCCAGAGCCAGAAGCTGGACACGCCGGCGCTGTGCGGAATGGCCCTGATCGTCTCCGGGGTCGTGGTGATCAATCTGTTTTCGAGTGCGCATTGAGCACGGCGGTTGCCGCCCTACGGCTCATCATCCACCATGTTGATCCCTTCGGTGCTCAGAGCCTCCATGACCGCTTCTATGTCCTCCGGTTCCGTCGTGGCCGAGGGTAACAGCTCGTTGAGTTGATCGAAGGTCACGAAGCCTCTCAGGCGACCAAGCTCGAGAACTTTCTGGATTGTGCCCTGTCGTTCCATTTCTCGATCCTCCCGCATCTGTGAGTCTACTAAAGGGAGGAGACTCATCCTTCAGCGCGATCGGCGATATGCAATGCCGGAACAAATTAAGAACACTTTAGCAAGTGTTTGATATATCATTATGATTCGGCGCGTCGCCGACACAACATCTATGGTCTGTCCGTACCTGCGAGGACTACATGTCCACTATCGCCTTCGATCAATTCGCACTCACCCGCATCGCCGATTTCGCGCGCTCGCTGTCGCGCCTGCATCAGGCCTCGCGCCGCCGGCTGATCGACGACGACCAGATCGACCGCGAGTTCAACGCGGTCTGCCTGTCGGTGTGGGGCTACACCACAGACGATTTCAGCGACGACCTGTTCTCCAACGAGGACCACGCCTTTCTCGATTCGCTGGATGAAGCCCATGCGCGCATCTTCGCCGCCGAACAGGGCTACGACCTCGTCGATGACCAGGGCATGCTGACGGACTGGTGGGGCTATTGCTGGATGATCCTGGCCGAAAAGCGCGGAATCTTGACGCCGGAAAACCGATCTGCTGCGCGCGCGGCGATCGAGGAGAAATATCTGACGGCGCCGAACGTGATCGGCGTCATCGTCGGGCGGTGACCTAATTCACTTCCGCGCGCTTGGCCTTCGGCGTAACCGTCTTCGGCACCGAGGTGACCGGCAGTGCGACGTCGCGGCTGGTCTCGGGCAGCGGCGCGTCGCCGGCCATTTCAGCCGTGACCGGCGCGACCCTCATCTCGCCCAGCCGCGCGCGGACTTCGGCGGTGAGGCCGGGATATGAGGCGACCGGCGTGAAGTCGGCGTTCTGGCTGACGCCAAGCCGGACGCCGGTATAGGCGACCAGTCCGTCTGTCGTGGCGACCACATCGCCGGCACGCAGAGAAGTGTCGAGCGCAAGGTCGACGGGCGCCAGGCCCGACGGGTCTCGCCCGTTGCAGGTGCAATCCGCGCGCAGTGCCTTGCGGTAGGCAAACGCGTTTTCGCTGTCGGCGTAACGCTCGCCGGTAGAGGACGATGAGCCGTCGATGCTGCTGCCGTAGAAAACCTTGGTCACGCTGGCGGGACAGAACGCCTGACACAGCTGAACCGGCGAGGCGTTGCCGCGCATGGTCAGCGGAAAATACTTGCCGTCGCAGCTTCGCACGCAGAAGGCGGGACCTGAGCCGGCGGTGCGCTGTACGGGCGCGGACTGTTGTTGCTGCTGCTGATTGATTCCGAACGGATCGGCAAAGAAGCTGGCTTGCGGCGGGCCCTGCCGCGCCTGCTGCTTCTGTGCGCCGCCGAAGAAGAAATCGAACAAGCCTTCGGCCGAAACCTGCGCAGGCGTAAAGGTGATGGCGCCCGCGAATGTCGCGGCAACAAGCATCACCCGGCGCTGATAGCGCCGATTCTTCGACTCTGTACGCAACGCCAACTCCACCCAACGCAACAAACGCGCTGAAGCAACACTCGCTTCAGTCGGGATTCACCATAAGGGGGGATGGTAAACGAGCGGTGACCGCAGGCGGCGGCGCGGGAAAGAAAAAGGCAATCAGCCCTTCAGGAATTCGCCGGCCTTGTAGAGCGCGCGGAATTCGATTCCCGCTTCCGCAAAAGCTTCGGTCGCGCCTTCTTCGCGGTCGACCATGGTGAACACGAGCACGATCTCGCCGCCGGCCTCGCGCACGGATTCGACCGCCTTCATCGCCGAGCCGCCGGTGGTCGTGACATCCTCGACGATGACGATGCGCTTGCCCTGCAGGCTCTCGCCTTTGGCCAGACCTTCGACCGCGAGCCGCGCGCCGTGTTCCTTCGGCTTCTTGCGGACGAAGAACGCGGCAATCGGATGGCCCTTGAGCCAGGACAGCTGCGCAATCGCGCCCGCGAGCGGCACCGCGCCCATCTCGAGGCCGCCGACGAAATCGAGCCTGTCGTCCTTCAGCGCCTCATAGGTCAGTTCAGCGAGCAGGGCGGCGCCCTCGGGATCCAGCATGGTCGGCTTCAGGTTGAAGTAGAAGTCGCTCTTGCGGCCCGAGGCCAGCGTGATCTCGCCGCGGCCGAACGAACGCTTGCGGATGATCTCGGCGAGACGGGCGCGGGAAGCTGATTTGGACACTGTCTTGTTCTCGGGAATTCAAAGGTGGCGCAATTTATCGGTGGTCTCAGCCACATTCCATAGCCGATATTGGCCGTCAACAGCGCCCGCGTCGCGATTTCCGTAGGCGTTGCCTGCGAAAAGCGCGGGTTGTAACGCGCCTGGGTTCCGGGCTACGGCAATTCCAAGGGGTTTGTGGGGGAAACAGCCAATGACGATCGAACTGCACACCTGGAACACGCCGAATGGCCGCAAGATCTCGGTTGCGCTGGAGGAAATGGGGCTGTCCTACAAGGTGATCCCGGTCAACATCGGCAAGGGCGAGCAGATGGCGCCGTCGTTCCTGGCAATCAGCCCGAACAACAAGATCCCGGCGATCGTCGACCCCGATGGCCCCGAGGGAAAGCCCGTCAGCATCTTCGAGTCCGGGGCGATCCTGCTCTATCTCGGCGAGAAGACCGGCAAGTTCCTGCCCAAGCCGCTGACCCTGCGGATTCCGGTTTACGAATGGTTGATGTGGCAGATGGGCGGTTTCGGCCCGATGCCAGGCCAGGTGCATCACTTCATCGCGCTCGAGAACGAGCAGGATCGCGCCTATGGCCTGAAACGCTACATGGCCGAGACCCGCAGGCTCTATGGCGTGCTGGATCGAAGACTGGCTGCTCACGAATTCGTCGCCGGCGAGCTGTCGGTCGCGGACTTTGCGATCCTGGGCTGGGCCTGGCGCCACCCGCGCCACAAGGTCGACCTTGCCGATTTTCCCCATGTCCAGCGCTGGTACAACGCGCTGATGGCGCGCCCGGCCACCAAGCGCGGCATGGAAGCGAAGCTGGATTGATCTTCTCCCTCTCCCGCTTGCGGGGGAGGGCCGGGGTGGGGGTGTCGCAGCGCGTCTTACTGCCCGTGCGGAGAGAGGTTCCCCCACCCGTATCGCATCTTACGATGCGATACGACCTAAGAGCGAGCTTCGCTCGTCTCGACCCCCGCAAGCGGGAGAGGTCAGGAAGAATTAATGCGCCTCGTCCCAATTATTCGCAGCGCGCGCGTCGACCTGCAGCGGCACCGACAGCAGCACCGCCGGGAACGGCGCGTCCTGCATCACGCGCTGCACCACCGGCAAGGTCGCTGCGACCTCATTTTCGGGCACTTCAAAAATCAGTTCGTCGTGCACCTGCAGCAGCATCTGCGCCGACAACTTCTTCTCCGTGAGCGCGTCTTCCATCCTGGTCATGGCGCGGCGGATAATGTCGGCGGCCGAGCCCTGCAGCCGCGCGTTAATCGCGGCGCGTTCGTTGAAGGAGCGGACCGAGGCGTTGGAGGCCTTGATATCGGGGTAGTGGCACTTGCGGCCGAACAGCGTCACGACGTAGCCGTTGGCCCGGCAGAAGTCGCGGGTCTCGTCCATGTAGGCGCGGATGCCCGGAAAGCGCTCAAAATATTTCTTGATGTAGGCGGAGGCCTCCTCGCGGGCGATGCCGAGCTGGTTGGCGAGGCCGAACGCCGAGATGCCGTAGATGATGCCGAAGTTGATCGCTTTCGCCCGGCGGCGCACCTCGCTCGGCATGTCCTTGATCGGTACGCCGAACATTTCGGATGCGGTCATGGCATGAATGTCGAGCCCGTCGCGGAACGCCTGCTTCAGCACGGGGATGTCAGCGATCTCGGCAAGCAGCCGCAATTCGATCTGCGAATAGTCCGCCGATACCAGCTTGTGGCCGGCCGTGGCGATGAAGGCGCGGCGGATCTTGCGGCCGTCCTCGGTTCGCACCGGGATGTTCTGCAAATTCGGCTCGTTGGACGAAAGCCGCCCCGTGGTGGTCGCTGCCAGCGCGTAGGTGGTGTGCACACGATGGGACTGCGGGTTGACGTAGGTCGGCAGCGCGTCGGTATAGGTCGATTTCAGTTTCGAGACCTGGCGCCACTCCAAAATCTTCTTCGCAAACTCGTGGCCCTGTTCGGCGAGGTCGTCGAGGATCTGCGCCGAGGTCGACCACGCGCCGGTCTTGGTCTTGGTGCCGCCGGTTATGCCCATCTTGCCGAACAGGATGTCGCCGATCTGCTTGGGGCTGCCGACATTGATCGGCTCACCCGCGATCTCCTGCAACTCGGCCTCGACGCGGGCGGCGGTCTGGGCGAAATCGCCCGACAGCCGCGACAGCACCTGGCGGTCGATCGAGATGCCGCGCCGCTCCATCCGCGCCAGCACAGAGACCAGCGGCCGTTCCAGCGTCTCGTAGACCGCGGTCATGCGCTCGGCAACGAGGCGGGGTTTGAGCACCCGCCACAGCCGCATGATCATGTCGGCGCTCTCCGCCGAATAGTCGCTCGCGCGGTCGATCGCGACCTGGTCGAACGAAAGCCTGTTCTTGCCGCTGCCGGTGAGCTCGCCATAGGCGATGACTGCGTGGCCGAGCCAGCGCTCCGCCAGCGCCTCGAGTCCGTGCGCGTTGCGGCCGGCATCGAGCGCATACGACATCAATTGCGCATCGTCATGGTTGCGCAGCGTGATGCCATGCTGCGCCAGCATCACGGCGTTGAACTTGATGTTGAAGCCGATCTTGAGGATGCCGGCTGATTCCAGCAGCGGCTTCAGCGCGGCAAGTGCATCGGCCGCCTTGATCTGGTCCGGCGCCAGACCTGCATCGAACAGGCCGGCGCCGCCGCCGGATTGCTTGTGGCCGAGCGGGATGTAGCAGGCATCGTTCGGCGCCAGCGCCAGCGCGATCCCTGAGATCTCCGCCTGCATCGGGTCGATCGAATCAGACATCGCCTCGATCACGAAATGGCCGACATCGTGAACGCGCGCCAGCCACACGTTGAGCTGATCGAGGTTGCGGATGGTCTGATACTGCTTGCGATCGACCGGAATCTTCCGGATGGCTTGCTCGCGCGCGGCGGCGAGCGAGATCGGGGTGCCCTTCAGGCTTGCGGTCTTGTCTTCCCGGCCGCCGCCCGTCTTTGCGGCGGGCGCTCGCCGGACTTGCAAAGAGATCGCCGGTTGCGCCGCCCGGTGTCGCTTGGCCGGTGCAGGCGACCCAACCTTTGCGGCGCCGCTTTTGTTCCCTGCGTCAGCTTCCACATCCGATGGATCGATCTGCGAATAGTCGGAGACGCGGCGGGTGAGGGTAGAAAATTCCATCGCCTTCAGGAACGCGATCAACTTGCGCGCGTCGGGCTCATGCACCGCGAGCTCGTCGAGCGGCACGTCAAGCTCGACCTTGTCGTCGAGCAGCACGAGTTGCCGCGAAATCCGCGCCTTCTCGGCGTTCTCGAGCAGCGCCTCGCGCCGCTTCGGTTGCTTGATCTCGCCCGCGCGGAACAGCAGTTGTTCGAGATCGCCATATTCGACGATCAGCTGCGCCGCGGTCTTGATGCCGATGCCGGGCACACCAGGCACGTTGTCGGTGGAATCGCCGGCCAGCGCCTGCACCTCGACCACCTTCTCCGGCGGCACCCCGAATTTCTCGATCACCTCGGGAATACCGATCCGGCGGTCCTTCATGGTGTCGTACATCGTCACCTTGTCGGTGACGAGCTGCATCAGATCCTTGTCGGACGAAACAATGGTCGTCGTCGCGCCGCGCTCGCCGGCCTGCCGCGCATAGGTCGCGATCAGGTCGTCGGCCTCGAACCCGCCCTGTTCCAGGCAGGGCAGGTCGAAGGCGCGCACCGCTTCGCGGATCAGCGCAAATTGCGGGATCAGATCATCAGGCGCCGGCGGCCGGTGCGCCTTGTAGTCGGGGTAGAGCTTGTTGCGGAAGGTGATCTCGGACTTGTCGAACACGATCGCCAGATGCGTCGGGCGGTTGTCCTCGGGCATGTCGCGGAGCAGCTTCCACAGCATGTTGCAGAAGCCGAGCACGGCGTTGACCTGCAGCCCGTCGGACTTGCGGCTGAGCGGCGGCAGCGCGTGATAGGCGCGGAAAATGTAGGAGGAACCGTCGACCAGGAAGACATGGTCGCCCTTCGCGAGGGCTTTGGCGGCGACGGGCTTTGCGGGTGCTTTGGGGGCTGATTTCGGCATGGCCGAAATTTAGGGATTTTTGCGTCGGATTGACAGCCTTTGAGGACGATTTTTGGTCGCCTTCCGAACGGTCGTCTGGCTGTCATCGCCCGCGAAAGCGGGCGATCCAGTACGCCTGCGGCCCATCCGCTCAAACACTGCTGCTCTGGAATACTGGGTCGCCCGGTCAAGCCGGGCGACGACGATCGGAATTTGGCACGATACTACTCCGCTGCCTGCAGCACGGCACGCGCCTTCTTCGGCGCGATCCAGAACGCGTCGGGGCGTTCGAACAGGAAGTTGGCGTGCAGCGCCAACGCCGCGCGCCAGATCGCAAGCGCGCCGACGACGCCTGCGATGGTGACGACCAGCGAGATCGTGCCGATATCGTGAATGATGCCCGCGTGCAGCAGCAGTGTCCGGCTTGCCGCCATCGGCAGGAAGAAGGCGAGATAGATCACGATCGAATGCTCGCCGCAGAAGCGCAGGAAGTTGAGCCAGTGCATGCGGGCGAACAGCGTGCCGGTCACGATGATCGCGCAGGCGCCCGCGAACCCGAGCGCAAGCGACACCAGCGGCCATTCGCTATAGCCCGTTTCGACCAGGCCGCCATTGACCAGCGCCCATAGTGCGAGGCCTGCAACCGCCGGTGCGGGATGCGCCCGCGCGCGCTCCGACAGCGCGAACACGTGACCGGCCAACAGATAGCCGGAATAGAAATAGACGAAGCGGGCGCAGAATTCGTCGATCACCGTCCAGCCGGTCGCCGGATGCATCGTTTCGAGCGCGGCGGCTACCGCAAGAATCGCAAGCGGGGGGATGTTGCGTGTCAGTTTTGTGACGACGAAGAAGATCGGCAGCAGATAGATGAACCACAGCGTGCCGAACGGCTCGATGAAGGATTCGACATACAGCAAGCCAACCTGACCCCAGCCGTATTCGACGGCCAGGGAAGGCGCCTTGAAGCCGAACTGGATGGTTACCCACAGCAGGTAGAAATAGGCGAAATGCACGACCTTGCGGTCGAGATAGGTGCGCCAGTCACGATCGATCACGACCGACAGGAAAAGGCCTGAAATCAGGAAGAAATCCGGCATCCGGAACGGTTTTGCGAACATCACGACCAGATGCATGAAGCCGGTCTGGTCGGCGGCCTTCTCGACGCCCAGCACCGAATGCATCATCACCACCATGACGATGCAGATGCCCTTGGCATAGTCGACCCAATCGAGGCGTCCGCCCGCGGCAGATGCGGAACGTGTTGTCGCGGCGGATGTGCCGTTTGGCGCCATTGTTGTCCTGTTTCGGCGTGGTCGGGCCGCATCATCGGCCGGATCGGTTTCTTTCCCCTTTATCCTTACAAAGACCATGCCATTTCCGGTGCTTTTTACGGTTTCCTCTTTGCCGCCAAATGTTTTAAGAGGCGCACGAGATCTTGATGCTGTTAACCATAGAGAGCGGGTTGTTCCATGCGCATTGCCATGATCGGCACGGGATATGTGGGGCTGGTGTCCGGCGCCTGTTTTGCGGATTTCGGCCATCACGTCACCTGCGTCGACAAGGACGCCGGCAAGATCGCGGCCCTGCACCGCGGCGAGATCCCGATCTTCGAGCCCGGGCTCGATGCTCTGGTGGCGGCCAATGTGAAGGCGAACCGGCTCGATTTCACCACCGATCTCTCCGCCCCGGTCGCCGAGGCCGACGCCGTGTTCATCGCGGTCGGCACGCCGTCGCGGCGCGGCGATGGTCATGCGGACCTCTCCTATGTCTACGCCGCCGCGCGCGAGATCGCGGCTGCGTTGAAGGGATTTACAGTAGTCGTCACCAAATCGACCGTGCCGGTCGGCACCGGCGATGAGGTCGAGCGGCTGATCCGCGAAGCCAATCCGTCGGCCGACGTCGTGGTTGCCTCCAATCCGGAATTTCTGCGCGAGGGTGCCGCGATCCGCGATTTCAAATTCCCTGATCGCATCGTTGTCGGCACCTCGGACGAACGCGGGCGCAAGGTGCTCGGCGATGTCTACCGGCCGCTGTCGCTCAACCAGGCGCCGCTGATGTTCACGGCGCGGCGCACCGCGGAGCTGATCAAATATGCCGCGAACGCGTTTCTTGCCACCAAGATCACCTTCATCAACGAGATCGCCGATCTCTCCGAAAAGGTCGGCGCCGACGTGCAGGAGGTCGCGCGCGGCATCGGGCTCGACAATCGCATCGGTTCGAAATTCCTCCATGCGGGTCCGGGCTTCGGCGGCTCCTGTTTTCCGAAGGACACCCGCGCGCTGGTCAAGATCGCGCAGGACCATGACGTGCAGCTCCGCATCGTCGAGGCGGTGCTCGGCGTCAACGATATCCGCAAGCGCGCGATGGCGCGCAAGATTTCGAACGTTGCCGGCGGCAGCCTGCGTGGCAAGACAGTCGCCGTGCTCGGCCTCACCTTCAAGCCGGATACCGACGACATGCGCGAGGCGCCGTCGATCCCGCTGGTGACCGGCCTGCTCGACATGGGCGCGAAAGTGCGCGCCCACGATCCGGTCGGCATGGAAGCGGCGCGAAAGGAGCTGCCAGACATCGTCTATTGCGACGACCCCTACGACTGCGTGAAGGGCGCCGACGTCATGGTGGTCGTCACCGAATGGGTGCAATACCGCACGCTCGATCTGGACCGCCTGAAGCGCGAGATGGCGCAGCCGGTGGTGGTTGACCTGCGCAATATCTATCGTCCCGAGGACATGGCGGCGCTCGGGTTTACCTATGAAAGCGTGGGGCGCGCGCCCGAGCCGCGGAGCTGAGGTAAGTGTTGTTGTCATACCCCGCGGAAGCGGGGTATCCAGTACGCTGCGGCGTCTCGATTGAATCGCTGGCGTCTCTGGAATACTGGATCACCCGCGTTCGCGGGTGATGACGGATCAGAGCTATTGCCCCGCCATTTCGACACCCCACTCCCGATCGACGCGGTGCTCGACGAACTCGCGCGCACGCTCACGGGTCATAATGCCGCGGTGCTGGTCGCTCCTCCAGGTGCCGGCAAGACCACGCGGGTGCCGCTGGCGCTGCTCGATGCGCCCTGGCTGAACGGCAAGAAGATCATCATGCTGGAGCCGCGGCGTATCGCGGCCCGCGCCAGTGCCGAGCGCATGGCGAAGACGCTCGGCGAACGCGCCGGCGAAACGGTCGGCTATCGCGTGCGATTCGGCTCAAAAGTGTCGCGCGCAACGCGGATCGAGGTCGTCACCGAGGGTATCTTTTCGCGGCAGATCCTCGATGATCCCGAACTGAACGGCATCGCCGCTGTTCTGTTCGACGAATTCCACGAGCGCTCGCTTGATGCCGATCTGGGCCTCGCGCTGGCGCGTGATGCGCAGACGGGCTTGCGGGAGGATCTGCGCATCCTCGTGATGTCGGCGACACTCGATGGTGCGCGGGTTGCAAGACTGCTCGGCGATGCACCCGTCGTTGCCAGCGAGGGCCGCGCCTTTCCGGTCGAAACGCGCTATCTCGGGCGAAGAGCCGATGCGCCGCTGGAGCGGCAGATGGCGGATGCAATCGCGACGGCGTTGCGGGCCGATCCTGGCTCGGTGCTGGCGTTCCTGCCCGGCGCGGCCGAAATCCGCCGTACGCAAAACTTTCTCGGCGAGCGCGTCCATGACGCGTCCATCGAGATTGTTCCGCTGTTCGGCGCACTGGACGCCAGCGTGCAGGACCGCGCCATTGCGCCGGCGCCCAAGGGCCAGCGCAAGGTCGTGCTGGCGACCTCGATCGCCGAGACCTCGCTGACCATCGAAGGCGTGCGCATCGTGGTGGATTCCGGCATGGCGCGGGTGCCGCGCTACGAACCTGATATCGGCCTGACGCGGCTGGAAACCGTGCGGGCCTCACGCGCTGCGGTGGATCAGCGCCGCGGCCGCGCCGGCCGCACCGAGCCCGGCGTGTGCTATCGGCTCTGGGACGAACCGCAGACGGCGTCGCTTGCGGCTTATACCCAGCCTGAAATCCTCTCCGCCGATCTGTCCTCGCTGGTGCTCGATCTTGCGCAATGGGGCGTCAGCGATCCCTCCAGTCTCGCATTTCTCGATTCTCCGCCGGCGCCGGCGTTGAAGGAGGCGAGAAGCCTGCTCAGCGAACTCGGCGCGCTGGATGGTGACGGCCGAATCACGTCGGAGGGCCAAAGCCTGCGCGCGCTGGCGCTGCCGCCGCGACTGGCGCGCATGATCGTGGATTCGGCGCGGTTCGGTGCGGCTGCGGAAGCCGCCGAGATTGCGGCGGTGCTGACCGAACGCGGGCTCGGCGGCGACGGTGTCGATCTCGACGTCAGGCTCGATCAATTTCGCCGCGACCGCTCGCAACGCGCCTCGAGCGCGCGCAGCCTGGCGCAGCGCTGGGCACAGCAGGTGGCGTCCTCGTCCAAAAATGGAGCAGGCGAGCTCTCCACCGGCGTGATGCTCGCCTTTGCCTTCCCCGATCGTGTCGCCCGTAACCGCGGCAACGGCAGCTTTGTGCTGGCCAATGGCCGCGGCGCTGCCGTGGAGCAGACTTCGGCGCTGGCGCGGACGCCCTATATCGCGGTGGCCGAATTGACCGGCACGGCGGCAAACGGGCGTATCCTGCTGGCGGCACCGATCACGCAGGAAGAGGTCGAGCAGCGTTTCGCCGATCAGATCGAAAGCACGGAAGAGGTGTCGTTCGACCGCAACGCGATGGCGCTGCGTGCCCGCCGCAAGCGCGCCCTGCATGCGATCACGCTGTCGGAAGCGCCGATGACGTTGTTGCCGTCGGCGGAAACCGCGCGTGTCTTCGCCGATGGATTGATCGCCGCCGGCCTCGACCAATTGCCATGGTCGAAATCGCTCAAGCAGTGGCGCGACCGTGTGATGTTCCTGCGCAAGGCCGAAGGCGAAGCCTGGCCCGATCTCTCCGACGATGCTCTCGCAATTTCCCGCGAGACATGGCTGGTGCCCGCGCTCTACGACAAGATTTCGCTGAAGGAGTTTTCGGCCGGCGATCTCACGGACGCGCTGATGGCGCTGCTGCCCTGGGAATTGCGCGCGCGGCTCGATCGCGAAGCGCCGACCCATTTCGAGGCGCCAACGGGCACCATGCTCGCAATCGATTATGAGGCCGAGCAAGGGCCGACGATTGCGGTGCGCCTGCAGGAATTGTTTGGGCTCAACACCCATCCCTCGATCGCCAAAGGCGCGGTGCCGCTGGTGCTGGAACTGCTGTCGCCGGCGCAGCGGCCGGTGCAGGTAACGCGCGACCTGCCGGGGTTTTGGCGTGGCAGCTATGCGGCCGTACGCTCCGACCTGCGCGGACGCTATCCCCGGCACCCCTGGCCCGAGGACCCCGCCAACGCAATGCCGACGCGGCGGGTGAAGCCGCGCGGCACGTGAAAACAAGATCGTCATTGCCGGGCTTGACCCGGCAATCCATCACCTTAGAAGGCCCTTTTCGAAGATTGATGGATACGCGGGTCAAGCCCGCGTATGACGACCTCGACGTTAACACTTCGCTCATCCTTTTCGCCAAAATGGCGGCCTCCGCCCTCGTTGTTAGTCGCTGTTTGGCTGACGGCGTGGTGATATCTGCGTGTTTTGAAAAGAGTGTGCCGTTATGCGTAAAATCATGATCTTTGCGGCCATCATGATCAGCCTCGGCCTGTCTATGGCGCAGACGGCCTCTCGCATGACGCCGGCGCCAGCAGCCGCGACCACGGTCCAGCGCGTGGCCGCGCCGAGCCAAACGACAGTGGCGCAAGCCAGCGGCCGCAGTCTCAGCATTCCCCGCGATGCCCGCGGCCATTTCCTGACCGATGGCCGCATCAATGGCCAACGCATCGATTTCATGGTCGATACCGGCGCCTCGGTGGTGGCATTGAACGAAAAAACCGCGGCGCGGTTCGGCCTGCGCCCGACCCCCGGCGACTACAACGCGTCAGTCACCACCGCCAACGGTACCATCAAGGCCGCGCGCACGCGGCTTGCCATGGTCGACCTCGGTGGCCTCGTGGTGCGCGACGTCGAGGCCATGGTGCTGCCCGACGCGGCGCTGTCGGAAAACCTGCTCGGCCTGTCGTTCCTGTCGAAGCTCAAGCGCTACGAATATGCCAACGGCAAGATGGTGCTGGAGCAGTAAGGCCGATTGGTTGCCAATCCACCTGAGTAATATCGCATAGCGGCTCCCTTATGAGTAGAAAGAACTCCGACCCTCAGTATTCAAGGCTTGGCAATTTTCGTAAAATGATCCTCAGATCGGCAGAAATTCGGACCACGTCCGCTATTGCGCCGAAAGCGGAAGAAAATTCATAGCGTTAAAGGCTGTGCTGCGGACCATTTGATGGCGCTGCCAGAAGCGTGATTCAAGTTCCAAGGCCCGCTTCGGCGCTCACGAGCAGATGCACACATCAACCTGCAGAGGACCTCTGCGGGGATCCGCCGAAAATGACCAAGGCGGACATACAAGGAGCATCGAGGAAATTCAGGACGCTGCTTGTTCACATTTTGGGAATGAGAGGGTGATCGAGTCGATCTTCGTAACCATGGCTTGGCATTCGCGCCAGACGTTCCCGAGCAACATCAGACCTAAGGCGCTTTCTCAGAGTGTCGAGCCGGATGCCCTTCTCCTCCAAGGATTTCAGCAGATCTGCCGGCGCGACTTTTAATCGCGAGCACATGTCCGCGAAGGCTTTGTCGACCAAAGCATCCGATAGCAAACCCGCGCTTTCGGCTTTTGCAATCCTGTCCACGTCTATAGACAACTCATCGATCACTTCTTCCCTGCTGACCTGTTTTTGCGCAAGCAGCAAATTGAGTTTAGTGCGCTGGTCAACATCATCCTCGGTGATGAACTGGAGGAGGGTTGTCATGGCCACTACGTGATCCGGTACAGATAGGCTCTGGCTATGTGCAGGAAAGACCACCAGCGCAGCCAGACACGCAACATGAAAGAGGCGGATAGCCATGAAGATCATCTCCTGGGCGAAGCGAGACCGTGCGGCCCTCAATTCCAAAGTTCGCGCCGATGGACCGCCATAGTAAAGCTGAATGGAGGCGAATTTCAGGGTGTGGCCCTTGGCGACATATCCCGCTGCCCCACAGCCTTGGTCGGTAATAGGGCAGACGGACTTGGCCTTCGCAGTCGTACCGCTGCGCTGACGGAGTACACGGGCCTAGTAGCCCTTGTACTCTCTGACACGGAGGAAGTTTGGATCACCTTCATCCGGGGTCGCTACCAACAAACCAGTCGGGTCGGCAGCGGTGATTGTTCCCAAATTGTTGCTACCGAGTTCTGAGACCGTTACCGTATGTCCATAAACCCCACCGAAATTCGTGCGTTTGGCGCCGTCAGTGGCAGTGATCGTGTGACTACCGTTGGCAGTAGTAACCTGAGGCCCGGTTGGTGGAGTGCCAGTGGAGATTTTTTTATAAACATAGCTGTCAATCCTACCGTTTTCTTTCAAGGGAGTTAGTTCACCGATTGCAGCCGGCGCAGCGGCATCGGGTTGACCGGCTCCCGCTGGTGGCTGTTGCTGCGGCTGGGCCTGGGCCAGTTGAATCTGCGCCTGTTGAGCAGGGCCATCCGCGGCGAACGGATCGTAGTCAACGGGAACGAGCGAGTGGCCATCGAAATCCGGCTGATAGTCCACCGGCACCAGAGAGTAATCAGGCATGATCATCACCTACAGATATTGCGGACACCTTCGGGTAAGCCCGTGATGTGACCGCACCTCGCGGAGAGGGCTGGGTTGGCTTTAATTGTTTGAAGGCAAGTGCTTGAAGGATGGCTTGCGCAATGGCGCGGAAGTGTCGATTCCGGTCGGCTTGCCCATCGTCATCGCCGGGCACCCGTCTGTCGGCGGGGTCGGCCTTGGCTGTCAGCCAGTTCGGTTCGCTGCGGCGGCCAGTTTCGGCGCGCTCGGCAGTGTATTGCCTGACCGCGTCTTGTCTGATTCAAAAAAGCCCGCAGCGGATTTTCCGGCGCGGGCTTAATTCTTGCGACTATGAAGACATACCGGTGATTTGCCCGACGTGTCAATTATTTGACGCGGAGATTGCAGAGCGCCGGGAGCGGCTGAAATAACAACCGCACGGCAAAATCTGCCGCGCGGTTCGGCCTGCGTCCCACTCCGGGCGACTACAAGGCCTCGGTCACTACCGCGAACGGCACCATCAAGGCCGCGCCTACGTAAGGTTTATCGGTTACCAATCTGCCGCAATTAGTGGCTATAAGCCGATAATCCCGCCTTCCGCTGTGCCCATGCATTCGCTATGGCAAGCGGATGCCTTTCCCTCCGTGTTCCCAAGAACAAGGCCTGTCCTAAATGTTTCCGAAGCCGAAATCCGTGCTGGTGCCGAACACCTATGCCTATGAATCCGAGCCGATGGTCAAGGCGACCGGCTTTCGCGAATATGACGCGCGCTGGCTGTTCGGCAAGGAAATCAACCTGATGGGCGTGCAGGCGCTGGGCATGGGGCTCGGTGCGCTGATCGCGGAACTGGGCGTCAAGCAGGAGATCGTCACCGGTCACGATTTCCGCGGCTATTCGGCCTCGATCAAATACGCGCTGATGTCGGGCTTGATGGCGGCGGGCTGCAAGGTGCACGACATCGGTCTTGCGGTGACGCCGATGGCCTATTTCGCGCAGTTCGATCTCGATGTGCCGTGCGTCGCGATGGTGACGGCGTCGCATAACGACAATGGCTGGACCGGCGTCAAGATGGGCGCCAACCGTCCGCTGACGTTCGGCCCCGACGAGATGACGCGGCTGAAGGAGATCGTGCTCAACGCCGACTTCAAGAACAAGGCCGGCGGCTCCTATCAATTCCACGAAAATTTTCCGGCACGCTACATCGCCGATCTCACCAAGCGGCCGAAGCTGAAGCGCAAGATGAAGGTTGTGGTTGCCTGCGGCAACGGCACCGCGGGCGCGTTCGCGCCGCAGGTGATGGAAGCGATCGGCTGCGAGGTGATCCCGCTCGACACCGAGCTCGATCACACCTTTCCGAAGTACAATCCGAACCCCGAAGACATGGAGATGCTGCACGCGATCCGCGATGCGGTCTTGGCGCACAAGGCCGATGTCGGCCTGGGTTTCGATGGCGACGGCGACCGTTGCGGCGTGGTTGACAATACCGGCGAGGAGATCTTTGCCGATAAGGTCGGCGTGATGCTGGCGCGCGACATGTCGGCGATCGTCAAGGACGCGCAATTCGTGGTCGATGTGAAATCGACCGGACTGTTCGTGACGGATCCGGTGCTGCAGAAGCAGGGTGCGAAGACCACCTACTGGAAGACCGGACATTCCTACATGAAGCGCCGCACCAACGAACTCGGTGCGCTGGCGGGCTTCGAGAAATCAGGCCATTTCTTCTTCAACAAGCCCGTCGGCCGCGGCTATGACGATGGACTGGTCTCCGCGATCGCGATCTGCGAGATGCTCGATCGCGCGGCTGACAAATCGATGGCCGATCTGAAGGATGCGCTGCCGAAAACCTGGTCGTCGCCGACCATGTCGCCGCATTGCGCTGACGAGGCCAAATATGGCGTCGTCGATAGCGTCGTGAAGCATTTCGAGGCGCTGCAGAGCAAGGGCGAGAAAGTCGCGGGCCAGCCCATCCGCGATCTCGTCACCGTCAACGGCGTGCGCGTCACGGCCGAGGACGGTAGCTGGGGCCTGGTGCGGGCTTCATCCAACAAGCCGGAGCTGGTCGTCGTGGTCGAGAGTCCGGTCAGCGAGCAGCGCATGCACGACATGTTCGAGGCGATGGATTCGGTGCTGCGCACGCATCCGGAAGTCGGCGAGTACAATCAGAAGATTTGAAGGGGGGCACGGCGGCGCCTAACCCTCAGTCGTCATCCCCCGCGAAAGCGGGGGATGGAGTCACGCTGCGGCTTCTCGATTGAAAACGAACGTCTCTGGAATACTGGATCGCCCGCATTCGCGGGCGATGACAGCGGAGATCGTTTGCCGGTTCGTGCTTACGCCACGGGCACCGGCAGCGCGGTGACTGACTTGATCTTTTCCATCGCAAAACGCGAGGTGACGTTCTTCAGCGGCACCGCGCTGATCAGTTTTTTGTAGAACACGTCATAGCTCGCCATGTCCGCGACCACCACGCGCAGCATGTAGTCGACGTCGCCGGCCATCCGGTAGAATTCCATCACCTCGGGCATGGCGCTGACGGCGGCGGCGAAGGTCTTGAGCCAGGCTTCCGAATGATCGGAGCTCTCGACCGAAACAAACACTGAAATGCCGAGCCCGATCTTGTTCTGGTCGACCAGCGCGACCCGGCGCAGGATGACGCCATCGGCTTCGAGGCGCTGGATGCGCTTCCAGCACGGGGTCGAGGACAGCCCGACCCGATCGCCGATCTCGGCCACGGAAAGGGAGGCGTCCTCCTGCAGGACGGTCAGGATTTTTCGGTCGATGGCGTCCAGGCGCCGGTTAGTGTCCTGTAGGTGAACGGCGAGGTCGGTCATGAGAAGAAAGTTCCATATGATGGGTCGATATCCCTCATATAGAGAAAAATCTTCTATGGCAAGTCGCTATTGGCTGCTATGCGTCGGCCGCGTTCCCTGGTTCTGAACCAAAAACGCTTCAACTTCAGCACGTTGCGGGGCAGCAAAGGGGCCACCAAAGCGGGTGCATTTCAGTGCGGCGGCGGCGGACGCGAATCGCAGCGCCTCCCGGAGGCCCTGCTTCTCGGTCAGGGCGAGCGCGAACGCCCCGTGGAATACGTCACCTGCGCCGAGCGTATCGACGGTGTGGACCGGAAACGCCGGGGTCTCCTCCAGTTCTCCCTGTTCATTGAGCCAGACCGTGCCTTTCGGTCCGCGCGTCCCCGCCAGGAAGGAGGGTGTCAGTTTTGCGATCTTCCTTAGTGCCTGGCCGTCGTCGCTGATATCAGCGGTTTCCTGCAGCGGTTCGCTTGAGAACACCAGATGGGAGGAGGCGGTCAGCAGGCCTTCGCTCATCGACATCGCGCGGTCGACGTCCACAACCACGGGAATGCCGCGGCGGGTCGCTTCGGCGCAGAGCTCGGTGCAGAAGCCCGCGCAACGGCTCTCGGTCAGGATCGCGTCGCAGTCGTCCAGCAGCGTCTCGGTAGGAGGCAAATGCACCTTCCACAATTCAGGGTCGCGGAAGGTCACGATGGTGCGTTCGCCGCTGGGATCCACCATCACAGCCGAGATTGGGGTCACCAGACCGGGCATGTGCACGAGGTGGTTGGTCTCGATGCCCTCGTGCGCGAGCTTTTCGAAGATGAATCGGGTCGATGTTTCCCGTGCGTCGCCCATCGGCCCGCAGAGCGAGACGCGGCCGCCGAGCCGCGCGATGGCGATCGCGGCATTCAGCGCATTGCCGCCGCAGATCTCGTCGAAATGCGTGGCGTTCTCCTTGGAGCCCCGCCCGGGCACGCCCGATACGCGGAAGGTCAGGTCGCGCACCGGTAATCCGATGCACAGGATACGTGGGGGGATTTTCGGTGCGGCAGCGTGAAAATTCATCTGCGAATCCGTCATGACGGTTCCGCCTCGTGCCGGAACCGGTGTCCGGAGCTAATCGCGTAATCCATGAGACTGTTCCCTGTTATGCGCCCGGGGCGCTTCCCCCATGCAGCCAACGCCCGAGCAAATGATGGGCAATTGCAAATGGATGCGGCCCGGCGAGACCATCGGGATGCTGCCGTTTGATCATCAACGTCGCCTCCGTCCGGTCGAACCAGCGTGCGTCCTCGAGCTCGGTGCGGTCGACCACGATGTCCTCATTGGTGGCGCGCGCGGTGCACCCGATCATCAGCGACGACGGGTAGGGCCATGGCTGCGTCATGTAATAGTTCACATCGGTGCAGCGGATGCCGCTTTCCTCGAAAATCTCGCGGCGGACTGCATCCTCGATGGTCTCGGCGGCTTCGACGAAGCCGGCGAGGCAGGAGTACATGCCCGGCGGGAACTGCTTCTGGCGTCCCATAAGGCATTTGTCGCCCCAGGTAACCAGCATGATCACGACCGGATCGGTGCGCGGAAAATGCTCGGCCTTGCAGTTTGGGCACGCGCGTTTCCAGCCGCCGTCCTTCATCGCGCTGCGGGTGCCGCAATTGGCGCAGAAGCCGTGGCGCTGATGCCAGCTCACCATCGATTTGGCCATTGCGATCGCTGAAAGCTGGTCCGGTGGTACGGCGCCCTGCATCGCCATGCCGCGCAACTCGGCGACGGCGACGTCATCGCGGCCGACAAGTTTCTCGGCGGCCGCCGGCGCGATGCCCATGCCGAAGATCGGCGCGCCCTCGCGCAACCCCAAGAAGATCGTGCCGGCATTAGCGCCGAATTTCAGCGCTTCGGCGATGGTCAGCAGCGCGCGCGCGCCATCCGCCTCCTGCTTCACCACCAGCGAGTCGCGGTACACCACGTAGGCGCGGGCGTCACTGCTGCTCTCGAGCGCAAACAGTTTCTCTTCATTGGTGCGCAGGTGGGCGGCGCGGTCGAGAACGTGGGTGACGAAGGCCGGTTGCCCGAGCGGAAACTTTTCGAATGCTGACATCTATCAACCCAACCAGATCTTGCGGCGAAGCGCACTGATGAAATTCTGCACTTCCTCGGCGTCATGCGCCAGCGGCGGCATCACGCCCCAGACCGGGCGCGGCCAGGCGGCGTCGCTGGAGCGGCGTGCGATGATATGAATGTGAAGCTGGGGCACCAAATTGCCCAGTGCCGCGATATTGAGCTTGTCGCATTTGGTGATTTCTTTCAGTGCGCGCGCAACGCGGGAAACCTCCGTCATCAACTGTGCCTGCTCGACCTCGTCGAGGTCGATGATCTCCACCGCGCCGTCGCGACGTGGCACCAGCAAGAGCCATGGGTAGTGCGCGTCCTTGATGACCAGCACCCGGCATAGCGGCAGGTCGCCGATGTCGATCGTGTCTTCCTTGAGCCGGGAATGCAGCGACCAGGCGGGAGTGTCAGTGGGCATACAGGTTCCCAAATGCCCGATACGTGACGGGCTTATAGGGTGCCTTCAGTGGGCACCCGTGCGGCTTCATATCAAGGTGTCATCATCCGCGAAAGCGGATGATCCAGTACCCTGCGGCCTCTCGTTTGATCGATGGGCCGCAGGGTACTGGATACCCCGCTTGTCGCCTTCGCTAAAGCTCCGGCGGACCCATTTTTCCAGTAACCCTCGGCGAAGCCTTGGCGGAGACGGGTCGCGGGGTATGACAGGGAATGCCCCGCTTGCTTTCCGGCCCTTTTGGCCCCAAATAGGGACCGGGAGATTGGCGGTGGACGAGCCACTCGCCAACCGGGTCAGGTCCGGAAGGAAGCAGCCCTAACGAGGTCCGGATCGGGTCGCTCGTCAGTCTCCTACCTGTTTTTTCGAGCGAATCGCGCTGGAAGCGGCGAGGCCCGCGTCTGGCGCTCGATTCCCTCCTTTCCGCAAGCCGGCCGTGAGAGA
Organism: uncultured Alphaproteobacteria bacterium; assembly: GCA_963774775.1. GTDB lineage: Bacteria > Pseudomonadota > Alphaproteobacteria > Rhizobiales > Xanthobacteraceae > Bradyrhizobium. The sequence goes on along the minus strand of CAVZGZ010000016.1, from coordinate 26,791 downwards.
CAATCATTTGCGGATCGACCGATGAACGACGCCGGCAACCCCTCCCATCAGCCCGACAGCGCCGATCAGGGCGGCTTCAACCTCGGCGGCGCACCTGATGTCGCAAAACCCTACCGCGTGCTGGCACGCAAATACCGTCCTTCCAGCTTTGACGATCTGATCGGCCAGGAGGCCATGGTCCGCACCGTCTCGAACGCGTTCGAGACCGGGCGGATCCCGCAGGCCTGGATCCTGACCGGGGTGCGCGGGGTCGGCAAGACCACCACGGCGCGGATTCTCGCACGTGCCCTGAACTACGAACTGTCTGATGGCTCGGTGAAGGGGCCGGTTATCCACATGCCCTCGCTCGGTGTGCATTGCCAGGCGATCATGGAAAGCCGGCACATGGATGTGCTGGAGATGGACGCCGCTTCGCATACCGGCGTCGACGATGTGCGCCAGATCAATGACAGCGTGCGCTATGCACCGGCCAGCGCCCGCTACAAGGTCTACATCATCGACGAAGTCCACATGCTGTCGACCGCGGCCTTCAACGCGTTCCTGAAGACGCTGGAGGAGCCGCCGGAGCACGCCAAATTCGTCTTCGCCACCACTGAAATCCGTAAAGTGCCGGTCACGGTGCTGTCGCGCTGCCAGCGCTTCGACCTGCGCCGGGTCGAGGCCGACGTGCTGATGGGCCATCTCTCGAACATCGCGAAAAAGGAAGGCGTCGAGGTCGAGCCGGAGGCGCTCGGCATCATCGCCCGCGCCGCGGAGGGCTCGGTGCGCGATTCGCTGTCGCTGTTCGACCAGGCGATCGCGCATGCCGCAGGCCTGGTGCGCGCCGACGCGGTGCGGCAGATGCTGGGCCTTGCCGATCGCACGCGGGTGATCGACCTGTTCGATTCGCTGGCGCGCGGCGATATCGCGGCCGCCTTCAACGAATTCCGCGCGCAATATGATGTCGGCGCCGATCCGATCGTGGTGCTGTCGGATCTCGCCGAATTCGTCAATTTCGTCACGCGGGTGAAGATCGTTCCCGCCACCGCCGACAACGTCGCCTTCGGCGAGACCGAGCGCGTCCGCGCCCGCGAATTTGCCTCCAAGCTTTCGATGCGGGTGCTCTCGCGGATGTGGCAGATGCTGCTCAAGGGCATCACCGAGGTGCAGACCGCAACCAGGCCCGCCGCCGCCGCCGAAATGGTGCTGGTCCGCATCGCCTATGTCGCCGACATGCCGACGCCGGACGAAGCGATCAGGATGCTGGAGCAGAACGGCGGCAGCTCGCCGGTGATTTCGGGTGGGGCCGTGCCGTCGCGCTCAGGCCCGGCTTCGACCGTGTCCTCGCTGCAACCTTCGCCGATGCGCGCCGCCGCGCCGCGCGCCAGCGCCGAAGCAGCCGCGCGTCCGCAGGCCGTCGCCGCCGCGCCGGATCAACAGTCCGCGCCGGCACTGCGGATCACGAGCTTTCCGCAGCTCGTCGCGCTCGCCGGCGAGAAACGCGATCTCCAGGCCAGGGCCGCGCTCGAGGCCGATATGCGGCTGGTGCGCATCGAGGACGGCCGGCTCGAGATCGCGCTGGAGCCGAACGCCTCGCGCATGCTTGTCAACGATCTCTCGCGCAAGCTCGAGCAATGGACCGGGCGGCGCTGGACCGTGATCGTGTCCAACGAGGCCGGGCAGCCGACGCTGCGTTCCCAGAGCCTTGCGGAGAAGAGCCAGCGCGAGCGCGCCGCCGAAGCCGATCCGCGGGTGCAGGAAGTGCTGGCGCGATTTCCCGGTGCCAAGGTCGTCGAGGTGCGCAGGCTTGTCGCCGAGCCGCCGGAGACCGATGTTACCGGGGAAGATCCCACTGAGAGTTCCGACAGCGACGATTGATCGATACTTGCGAGGTAGCGCGAATGGCTGATTTTCTCGGCATGATGAAACAAGCCGCCCAACTGCAATCCAAGATGCAGGCGATGCAGGAAGAACTCGGCAATGTCGAGGTCGAGGGCATTTCCGGCGGCGGTCTCGTCGCCGTGCGCATGACCGCGAAGATGGAAGTCAAGGCTGTCAAGATCGATCCGTCGCTGATGAAGGCGGAGGAGCGCGAGGTGCTCGAGGACCTGCTGGTGACCGCGCACAACGACGCCCGGCGCAAGGCGGAACTGGCGATGCAGGAAAAGATGCAGGCGCTGACCGGTGGCCTTGGGACTGCCGCCGGGACTTGGTCTCACCTGAAATGGCTGCTGTTGCCGGTCCGGAAATCGAACGTCTGATCCAGCTGTTGGCACGGCTGCCGGGCTTGGGCCCGCGCTCGGCGCGGCGCGCGGCGCTGCATTTGATCAAGAAGCGTGAAGCCTTGATGACGCCACTCACGGCTGCGCTGCAGGTCGCGATCGACAAGATCCAGGTCTGCAAGACCTGCGGCAACATCGACACCCAGAATCCCTGCACGGTCTGCACCGATCCGCGCCGCGATCCCTCGATCATCGTCGTGGTCGCCGACGTCGCCGATCTCTGGGCGCTGGAGCGGGCGAACGCGACCAATGGCCGCTATCACGTGCTCGGCGCCACGCTGTCGCCGCTCGATGGCGTAGGTCCCCAGGACCTCACCATCGACGCGCTGGTGGCGCGCGCGCATGAGTCTCAAGTGAGCGAGATCATTCTGGCACTGAATGCCACGGTCGACGGCCAGACCACCGCCCATTACATCACCGACCTGCTCCAGGAGGCCAATGTCAGGGTGACGCGGCTGGCCCACGGCGTGCCGGTTGGCGGCGAGCTTGATTACCTCGATGAAGGTACGCTATCCGCAGCGATGCGGCAGCGAACGCTGTTCTAACGAATCACTAGAGCGGGATGACTGTTCTTCGAACCATCATCCCGCTCTATCTTTTTGTTTGCGCATGATCTTTTCGGAAAACCGGTATCCACTTTTCCGGATCATGCTCTAGAGACGGAACTGATCGACATGACGAAACACCGATTCGCCATACGCTTGGGTTTTGCGGCCTTCATGGCAGTGGTTTTGACCGCGCCTTCCGCTCGAGCCCAACAGGCGGAGCCTGCGCCGAAGGCCGGCAAATTGATCAATGCCGGCGAGGTCCTGTCGGGGGAACTCAACGCCATGAAAATTCGTGCCGGCAACAAGGGCAAGCGTGTTGCCACCTATCAGGTCACCAGCGAGCCGCGCCGGCTGCCGCCGCCGAACGGCCTCTGCAATCTGGAGACGGGGCCGGAAACGTTCCAGCTCATCACCAATAGCGACGCCCAGGCCGCGCAGCTCAAGAATTACGTCGGCAAGGAAATCTCGGTGAAGGTCGACGAAGTCGCCTGCGCGCAGGACGCCGGGCAGATGAGCGAGGCGGTGGTCACCAAGTGGAGCATCGTGACTTCGCATTAGGGGGAGACGGTGTGACGAAGCCGTAGATGGGGATCGCGGCTACACCCTCACCGGCCCCAATTCGTCAAAATGCCCACGTCGCTGCAGCCAGGTCAGCAGGATCAGGCTCGGGACCGCGACCACAACGCAGATCACGAAGAATAGCGGCCATCCCGTTGCCTTCGCCACATAACCTGCGCCTGACGACAGATAGGTCCGTCCAACCGCGGCGAGTGCGGTCAACAGCGCGTATTGGGTCGCGGTGTGCAGCGGGTTGCGGCACAGCGCCGACAGATAGGCGACAAAGATCACGGTGCCGATGGCGCTGGTGAAGTTTTCCGCTGTGATCGCGAACGCCAGCGCCCATTCGTTGATGCCGACCAGTGCCAACCAGGAGAACGAGAGATTGGCGATCGCCTGCAACACGCCGCCGATCCACAGGCTTGCGGCGAGCGAATAGCGCCGTGCCACGAAACCGCCGGCAAAGCCGCCGATCAGAGTCGCGGCGAGGCCGACGCCCTTGACGATCGCGGCGTAGTCGTTGCGGCTAAAACCAAGATCAATCACGAACGGTGCGGTCATGGTCCCGGAAAACGCGTCGGTGAATTTGAACAGCACCACAAAGGCGAGCGCCGCCCACGCGTTGCGCCGGGTCAGGAATTCGGAGAACGCGCCGACCGCAGCATGGAGCACCCGCTCGAATGCCGTCTCCGTCAGGGTGGCGGCCTCTGCGCGCGCCGATTGTTCGGGCTCGGTCGCGGCGAGTGCCGTGACGGTGCCGATCAGCACCAGCGCCGCCATCACGACGTAACCCCACATCCAGGCCGACGTCCGCGCGATGCCGGTTGACTTCAAATCCACTGACGATGAACAGCGCCCCCGCGGTCGAGACCAGCATGCCGATGCGATAGGCCGCGACATAGGACGCCATGCCGGCGGCCTGTTCGCTTTCGGGCAGGCTTTCGACCCGGAAGGCATCGACCACGATGTCCTGCGTCGAGGACATTGCTGCGACCAACAGTGCGCCGAGCGCGACGAACAGCGGCGAACGCGCCGGGTCGGTCAACGACAGCAGCAGGATTGCTACGATCAGCAGCAATTGCGAGCACAGCAGCCAGCCGCGTCGGCGGCCGAAGGCCCGCGTGAACAGCGGCACGTGCAGCGCATCGACCAAAGGCGCCCACAGGAATTTCAGCGTGTAGGGCGTGCCGACCAGCGCGAACAGACCGATGGTCCCGAGGTCAACGCCAGACTCGCGCATCCACACCAGCAGCGTCGATCCTGACAGCGCCAGCGGCAGGCCGGAGGAGAAGCCCAGCAGCAGCACGATCAACACGCGCGGCTGCAAATAGACGGCAAAGCTGTCGCGCCAGGACGGGGAGGGAGGTGCGGTCGGTGTCTTTGACAAGCCATCGGGTGTTGAAATCATGTCGTAATGCTAGCAGATTCGGACACAAGGAAAGATACTGTCATCGCCCGGCTTGACCGGGCGACCCAGTATTCCAGAGACGGCTGATGGGAGCACGCCAGCTTCTACGTCTATATCTCTTGCTAAGTCGCATTGGCGGGACGCTTTACGTCGGCGTAACCAATGACCTCATTCGCCGTGTGTACGTAACACAAGTCCGGTCATGCCGAAAGCTTCTACTCAACGCGATCGCGATGTCAATCGGCTCGTCTATTTCGAATGATTTCGACGAGATTGAACACGCCTATTCGCCGTCGAGAAGCGGCTTAATGAAGCTGGCCGCGTGCCTGGAAAATTCTCGTCGATACGACAAAGGATATCATCCAAATTGCGATTGATCTTTATCGCCGAGATTGCTGCGAGGATGAAGGCGTGTTAGCTGCGTGTTTCAACCGAGACGCCTCTGGAATACTGGGTCGCCCGGTCAAGCCGGGCGATGACATTTGAATTTGTCGCGCTCAGCGGGCAAGCTCACTCCCCCGCCTGCAGCTTGCGCGGGGCAGGGAACAGTTCCGGCGTGCCGCTCTTGACGAAGCGGGGCACCTCCACCGGGGCGTCGGTCTTGCTGAAATCGAGTTCCTCGATCCTCCCCGCGCGCTTTTCGATCTTGTCGGCGGAGATCAGGATCTGGCGGACGTCTTCGTTGGCCTGCGAGAAATGGTTCTGCAGCTTCAGCACCCGCTCGCGCAGCCGTCCGAGATCGTCGCCCAGATTGAGCACCTCGGTCCGGATCTGGTCGGCGGCGTCGCGCATCCGCGCGTCCTTGAGGATTTGCTGCATCACCTGGATCGCCAGCATCAATAGCGACGGCGACACCAGCACTACGCGGGCGCGGTAGGCCTTCTGGATCACGTCGTCAAAACCGTCGTGGATTTCGGCGTAGACCGATTCCGACGGCACGAACATCAGCGCGGTGTCCTGGGTCTCACCGGCGATCAGGTATTTTTCGGCGATGTCGCTGACATGCTTCATCACGTCGGCGCGCAGCCGTTGCGTGGCGTATTTCTTTTCCTCGTCGGTGCGGGCATCGTGCAGCGCGGTCATCGCCTCCAGCGGGAACTTGGCGTCGATGCAGAGCGGTCGCTGGTCCGGCAGGAATACGACGCAATCCGGCCGCTTGCCGGACGAGAGCGTGTACTGGAATTCGTAAGCCCCCTTCGGCATGCCGTCCTGGACGATCGCCTCCATCCGCGCCTGGCCGAACGCGCCGCGTGACTGCTTGTTGGCGAGCACGTCGCGCAGCGTCGTTACCTGCGTGGTCAGATCAGTGAGGTTCTTGTGGGCGTTGTCGATGATGCCGAGCCGCTCATGCAGCACGCGAAGTGAGTCCATCGTGTTGCGCGTGGTCTGTTCCATCGACTGGCCGACACGGTGGGTCACCGAATCCAGTCGCTCGTTGACGGCACGGGACATCTCGGCCTGGCGCCCGGCCAGCGCCTGGCCCATCGCATCGACCCGGCCGGTGGCCTCGCTCTGGGCGCGCAGCATTTCGCTCAGCCGCTCCTCCAACTCGTCGGCCCGGATCGCCTGCGCCATCGCCAGTTCCGCGCCGCGCCGTCCTGAGCGGGCGATCACGACGGCAATGGTGAGCAACAGGATCAGCGCGAGCGCGCCAAAGCCGACCAGGGCGTCGATGACGCGAACCGGCCAGTCGCCGATCAGGAAAAGAATCTCGTTCATGTCAGCCTTGTAGCCGATTCGCCGGGGAACACGAACGAAGAGGGAACATTTATGGTCAATGTTGGGTAAATTTTCGTGGTTAACCGCGTCTTAAAAATCGTGGTTAGCGGTCCCTTAACCGGTTCCTCCGCGCATTGACCCCGGCAAATCGGCAGCTTAAATCGCCGATCATGGCACTCAGAGAAATCATCATCCTGCCGGACAAGCAGTTGCGGCTGGTCTCCAAACCCGTCGAGAAGGTGACGGCGGAGATTCGCAAGCTCGCCGACGACATGTTCGAGACCATGTATGACGCGCCCGGCATTGGGCTGGCGGCGATCCAGGTCGCGCAGCCGCTGCGGCTGATCACCATGGACCTCGCCAAGAAGAGCGAGGACGGCGAGACCAAGCCGCAGCCGCGCGTCTTCATCAATCCGGAAATCATCTCCTCGTCGGAGGAACTGTCGGTCTACGAGGAAGGCTGCCTGTCGATCCCCGAATATTACGAGGAAGTCGAGCGGCCGGCGCGGGTGCGGCTGCGCTTCACCGATCTTGACGGCAAGGTGCATGAGGAGGATGCCGAAGGCCTCTACGCCACCTGCATCCAGCACGAGATCGACCACCTCAACGGCGTGCTGTTCGTGGATTATCTGTCGAAGCTGAAGCGCGACCGCGTGCTGAAGAAGTTTGCCAAGGCCGCCAAGCGCGCCGGGGAGTAGGCTCGCGCTTCTCTCCGCCGTCATGCCCGGCAAAAGCGCGAAGCGCGTCTTTACGCTAGTCTCGGGCATCCACGTCTTTACGAGCGGTGCCAAAGACGTGGATGGCCGGGGACGCAGACAAGTTTACGTAGTCTGCGTAAAGCAGACTACTATGCCCGGCCATGACGAGTAAATTGAATCGTCATCAGGATATTCCGTCCACATGCCGCTCCGCTTGATCTTCATGGGCACGCCCGATTTCGCGGTGCCGACGCTGCTCGAACTCGTGGCCCACGGCCATGAGATCGCGGCCGTCTATACCCGCGCGCCAAAGCCTGCGGGGCGCGGCATGAAGCTGCAGCCGACCCCGGTCGAGCAGGAGGCGCGCAGGCTCGGCATTCCCGTGTTGACGCCGAAAACCCTGAAGACGCCGGAGGCGCTCGAGGAATTTCGCGCCCATCAAGCCGATGCCGCCGTCGTCGTCGCCTATGGCATGATCCTGCCGCAGGCCATTCTGGATGCGCCGCCGCTCGGCTGCTTCAACCTGCACGGCTCGCTGCTGCCGCGCTGGCGTGGTGCCGCACCGATCAACCGCGCCATCATGGAAGGTGATGCCGAGACCGGCGTGATGGTGATGAAGATGGATGTCGGCCTCGACACCGGCGATGTCGCGATGGCGGAACGGCTGGCGATCACGGACAAGATGACCGCTTCCGATTTGCACGACGCGCTGGCGCCGCTCGGCGCCGATTTGATGGTGCGCGCGATGGGTGCGCTGGAACGTGGCTCGCTTCGGTTGACGAAGCAAAGCGAAGACGGCGTCACTTACGCTGCCAAGATCGACAAGGCCGAGGCGAAGATCGACTGGAGCAGACCGGCGCGCGCGGTGCTGCGCCACATTCACGGCCTGTCGCCGTTTCCTGGCGCCTGGTGCGAGATCGCAGGCGACGGCGAACCGGTGCGGCTCAAGATCCTGCGTTGTGAGCTCGCGAAGGGTTCTGGCGCGCCCGGTGCCGTGCTCGACGACAATCTCGCCATTGCCTGCGGCGACGGTGCGATCCGCATTCTCGAATTGCAGCGCGCCGGCAAGGCGCCGATGAAAGCGGCGGACTTCCTGCGTGGCACGCCGCTGAAGCCGCCGGCGCGGCTTGCCTGATGCCGCGCTACAAGCTCACCATCGAATATGACGGCACGCCGTTCTCCGGCTGGCAGATCCAGGACAACGGATCGACCGTGCAGGGCGCGCTGGAGGCCGCGGTGAAAGCGATCTGCGGCGAGCCCGTTCGGGTGCATGGCGCGGGCCGCACCGACGCCGGGGTGCATGCGCTGGCGCAGGTCGCGCATTGCGATATCGAAAAACACTTTCCGCCGGGCCGATTGCGCGATGGCCTGAATGCGCATCTGCGGCCGCATCCGATCGGCGTGCTCAGCGCGGACATCGTGCCCGATACCTTCGAAGCGCGGTTTTCCGCGAAGAAGCGCCACTACCTCTATCGCATCACCAATCACCGTGCCAACCTGGCGCTCAACATCGGTCGCAGCTGGCGGGTGCCGCGGCATCTCGACGCCGACGCGATGCACGAAGCCGCACAGCGTCTGCTGGGCAAGCACGATTTCACGACCTTTCGCGATACCGAATGCCAGGCCAAATCGCCGGAGAAGACGCTCGATCAGCTCGACGTCGTCAGAGATGGCGATGCCGTGAACATCGTCACCTCGGCGCGCTCGTTCCTGCACAGCCAGGTGCGCTCGATGGTGGGCTCGCTGGTGTGGGTCGGCGAAGGCCGCTGGAGCTCCGATGATCTCACTGCCGCTCTCGCCGCCCGCAACCGCGCCGCCTGCGGCCCCGTCGCGCCGCCGCAGGGGCTGTATCTGGTGCGGGTGGATTACTGAGCCCTCGCCGTCGTCATACCCGCGCAGGCGGGTATCCAGTACGCCGCGGCCTCAGCGATTGAGCCGAAACGTCGCGGAATACTGGATCGTCCGCCTTCGCGGACGATGACATCGGTGGGTCACCCGAAATACCTATCCAGCACGCCGCGATAGATCTTCGTCAGCTTCTCCAGATCGGACACCGGCGTGCGTTCGTTGATCTGGTGCATGGTCTGGCCGACCAGGCCGAATTCGATCACCGGGCAATAGCTCGAGATAAAGCGTGCATCCGAGGTGCCGCCGGAGGTCGAGAGCTCCGGCTTGCGTCCCGTCACCTCTTCGATCGCCGCGACGGCGAGCTCGGTAAACGGGCCGGGCTTGGTCACGAACACGTTGGAGTTCGACGGCTCCCAGACGATGCGGGCGCGGATGCGGTTGCCGCACGCTTTGGCCAGGCGTTCGTCGACCAGCGCGCGCAGCGTTTGCTGGGTGTGGTTGTCGTTGAAGCGGATGTTGAATTTCGCGCGCGCCTGCCCCGGAATGACATTGCTAGCGGTATTGCCGACATCGACGGAGGTGAATTCCAGGTTCGAGGCCTGGAATTGCGCGCTGCCGTGATCGAGCGGCTCGTCGCTGAGCGCCACGATCAGCCGCGAAATATCCGGCACCGGGTTCGCGGCACGGTGCGGATAGGCGACGTGGCCCTGCACGCCGTCGACATAGAGCGTGCCGGATTGCGAGCCGCGGCGGCCGACCTTGATGCAATCGCCGAGCACCTCGACATTGGAGGGCTCGCCCGAGCACGCAATGGTCGAATTTTTCGCCGCGCGCCGCCACCCATTGCAACAGCTTGATGGTGCCGTTGACGGAGATGTCTTCCTCATCGCCGGTGATCAGGAACGAGATCGAGCCCTTCGGCGGCTTGCCGCCGTGGTCTTTGAGAAATTGCAGCACGGCCGCGACGCTGCAGGCGATGCCACCCTTCATGTCGACGGCGCCGCGGCCGTAGAGAAAGCCGTCCTTCACCTCGCCGGAGAACGCGCCAAGCGTCCACGCGGCCTCATCGCCGGGCGGCACCACGTCGGTGTGGCCGGCAAAGGTGATATGCGGCGCTTCGTTGCCGATGCGGGCGTAGAGATTGTCGATGTCAGCCGTGCCGGTCTCGCTGAAGGTGACGCGGTGCGCCTCGAAGCCGGCGGCCTTCAGCAGGTTTTCGAGAACCCCGAGCGCGCCGGCATCGGCCGGCGTGACGGACGGGCAGCGAATGAGATCGCGGGTAATGGAAACGGCATCATTCATGCCCCTCGCTTAACATGTCGATGCGGAGCGATGGGCCAGCACTGTGCGGCACAAATTCAAGCTCACTCTGCTGGTCCCACCGCGGCCTGGTGTCGCGCGCGGAAAGACCCGCAGTCGGCCAGGTTGGTCGCTTCACGCCAGCCCCAGGTTCGATCAGTCCCGCAGCAGCTCGTTGATGCTGGTTTTGGCGCGGGTCCGCTCGTCGACGCGCTTGACGATCACGGCGCAGGCGGTGGATGGGCCGGGCTGGCCGTTCTTCATGGGCTTGCCCGGCAATGCGCCCGGCACCACCACGGCATATTCCGGAACCTCGCCGATGAAGATCTCGCCGGTCTCGCGGTCGACGATCTTGGTGGAGGCGCCGAGGAATACGCCCATCGCCAGCACCGCGCCCTTGCGCACGATCACGCCTTCGGCGACCTCAGAGCGCGCGCCGATGAAGCAATCATCCTCGACGATCACGGGCTCGGCCTGCAGCGGCTCCAGCACGCCGCCGATGCCGACGCCGCCGGAAATATGCACGCGCTTGCCGATCTGGGCGCAGGAGCCGACGGTCGACCAGGTGTCGATCATGGTCGCTTCATCGACATAGGCGCCGAGATTGACGAAGGACGGCATCAGCACGACGTTGCGCGCGATGAAGGCCGAACGGCGCACGATCGAGCCGGGCACGGCGCGGAAGCCGGCGTCGCGAAAGCGGTTCTCACCCCAGCCCTCGAATTTCATCGGCACCTTGTCCCATGACGAGCCGTTGCCCGGGCCGCCGGGGATCGCGCTCATGTCGTTGAGGCGGAACGACAGCAGCACCGCCTTCTTCAGCCACTGATTGACCTTCCACTTGCCGCTGGCCTCGCGCTCGGCGACGCGCACCTCGCCCTTGTCGAGCAGCTCCAGCGCATGATCCACGGCGTCGCGGACTTCACCCTTGGTCGACGTCGAAACGCCGTCGCGGGCATCGAATGCAGTGTTGACGGTGGATTCAAGCGCGGACAGGGACATCGGGGATTCCTCGGGGCAGGGAGGCGAATTGGGAGGCTTTTTCGGGATTTGGCCGGGGAGAGTCAAGGCTTCCTGATCGCCGTTTAGTTCGGTCGTCATCACCCGCGCATGCGGGTGATCCAGTATTCCAGAGACGCCAGCATTTAGACCGAGAGGGCGCGGCGTACTGGATGCCCCGCCTTCGCGGGGCATGACGGCTGGAAGTAGTCGCGGGCCCGCACCCTGATCCTAGCTCAACCCCTGCAAAAACCCGGTCAGATCATCCGTGACATGATCGACATAGGTCGCTTCCCGGCCCTCCAGCTCCCAGTCCTCGCGCACCACTTCTTGTGAGCCGTCGGGTACCACCAGCACCGTGGTCATGCCGAGCTGGTGCGGCACCACGAGATTGCGGGCGAGATCCTCGAACATCGCCGATTTCGTCGGGTCGACGCCGTGATCCCGCAGGAACTTCTGATAGGTCTGCAGCGCAGGCTTCGGCTCCAACTCGGCGGCGATGATGTCGAACACGGCCTCGAAATGCGCTCCGATGCCGAGCCGCTCCAGCACCGCTTCGGCATGATCGGTCGAGCCGTTGGTCAGGATCAGTTTGCGCCCGGGCAGTTTTGCGATCGCAGCTCCCATCGCCGGATTGGGTTGCAGCGGCGAATGGTCGATCCGGTGGACATAGGCGAGGTAGTCGTCGGCGCTGATACCATGCTCGGTCATCATGCCGCGCATGCTGGTGCCGTAGCGCAGGTAATAGTCCTTCTGAATCCGGCGCGCTTCCTGCGGCGACACCTTCAGGAAGGCGCCGATATATTCGCCGATCCGCGCGTCGACCTGCTGCCACAGATTGACGTGATGCGGGTACAGCGTGTTGTCGAGATCGAACACCCAGGTATCGATGTGGTCGAAGGTGCGGGGGGACGTCATTGCATATGCTCGCTGTCATGCCCCGCGAACGCGGGGCATCCAGTACGCCGCGGCCATCGAGATGAGCAACAGGCGTCACGGAATACTGGATCACCCGCCTGCGCGGGTGATGACGGAAAGAGTTTGCGGAGGGGGCGTACGCTCATCACGGCATCGCAAAGCGCAGTGTCTTGCCGCCGCTCGACATGTCGACCGGCGCAAAACCGGTCGCGGCAAGGCCACGGGTGCCGCAGTCGCCCTGTTCGTTGATCTCGAACTTGCTTTCGCGGGTGCAGAGCTCTTTGGCGCCGCCCCAGTTCAGCAGTTTGTTCTTATATTGCACGGTGTGGCTTTCGCCGTCGACGGCCTCGGCAAAGCTGAAAATCTGCTTCGGTTGGCCGGTGACGTCGGGATGCAGGCATTTGCCGGGATCAATCCGATACCAGCCGCGGCTGGTCACGGCCTTGCCGTCGTCGGTCGCAACCGCCGCCATGATCTTGTGCGGCGTGTCGTTGCACCAGGTCAGTCCGGTCGAAGATGGCGACTGCACCGCGTCGATCATGGTGGCGAAGAAGTTTGGCGACTGCACGACATCGCTCGAAAGCCCACGGCTCTTCAGGAACGCCGCCAGTGCCGCTTGCGTCTTCGGCCCGTCGACGCCGTCGATCGGCGCGGCATCGTAGCCCGCGATCACCAGAAGCCGCTGGATGCCGGCGAGCCGCGCCTGCTCGTCGTCATACTCCGAATCTTCGGCGAGATAGGCGACCAGATTGCCATCGTCGGTCTGCGTCGGCGTGATCTGGGTGAATTGCGCTGACGTCTGCCCGGCGCGGCACTGCCGCGCCGCCGCGATGACGAAATTCTCCTGCGCGATGCACAGCGTGTCGGTGCCGTTTTGCGGGATCGGCGAGGAGCCATAGACGCCGAGCGCGCGCGCATTCAACAGCACGCGGTCGGCGGTCAGGGTGCCCTGGGCGACGACGCGGCAGGCGGCGGGATCGATCCGGAACCAGCCCCGCGTCGCGGTGGCCGATTTGTCGTCGATGCCGATCGCGGCCTCGACCACATAGCTCATGCGGTTGCAGAGCTTGAGGTCCGCCAGGGCCGGTGCGGACGAGAAGAACAGCGAGATCGCCGCCGCCGGCAGCGCGAGGATGGTGCGCGCCGTGTAACGCCGCATCCGTGCGCCGAAGCTGCGCTTGATCATCGGGGACGATGGGTTCGCGCGAGTCACTTCTGGATCAGCTCACTTGTGGATCAGCGTGCCGGTGCCCTGGTTGGTGAACAATTCGAGCAACACCGCGTGCTGCATCTTGCCGTCGATGATCACGACGCCCTGCACGCCCTGTTCCAGCGCGTAGATGCAGGTCTCGACCTTCGGGATCATGCCGCCGGAAATGGTGCCGTCGGCGATCAGCTTGCGCGCATCCTTGATCGAGAGTTGCGGAATGAGCTTCTTGGACTTGTCGAGCACGCCGGGAACGTCGGTCAGGAGCAGCAGGCGCTTGGCCTTCAGCGCGCCGGCTACCGCGCCTGCAAAGGTGTCGGCATTGACGTTGAGCGTCTGGCCGTCCTGCGAGGTCGCAAGCGGCGCCAGCACCGGGATCAGCTCATAGCCGATCAACTGGTTGAGCAGCGTGAGGTCGACCTTCTCGGGGTCGCCGACGAAACCGAGATCGACCGCCTTTTCGATATTGGAATCCGGATCGACCATGGTGCGCGTCGTCTTCGACGCCTTCACCATGTTGCCGTCCTTGCCGCTCAAGCCCACCGCCTTGCCGCCGGCCTCGTTGATGTAGCCGACCAGCTGCTTGTTGACGGAGCCCGCCAGCACCATCTCGACGATCTCGATGGTGGCGGCATCGGTAATGCGCAGGCCGGCTGCGAACTCCGAGTGGATGCCGAGGCGCTTGAGCATGGTCGCGATCTGCGGTCCGCCGCCGTGCACCACCACCGGATTGATCGCAGTCTGCTCCAGCAGCACGATGTCGCGGGCAAAGGCCTTGGCGGTATCTTCCGCGCCCATGGCATGGCCGCCATATTTGATGACGATGGTTTCCTCGTCATATTCCTGCATGTGCGGCAGCGCCTCGGACAGGATGCGGGCCTGGTCGAGCGGGCTGATATACGTGTCGGTCATGAGGGCAGTCCCGTGATTCCGAAGGTCGGGCGGGGTTCTATCTGATTGCCGGGCGGGGCGCAAAGTGTCGCGCCAACCAACCACAGGCTAGCGGCGCCTTGGCCATGCCGCCGCAACCGCCAGCGCCAGCCAGCTGGCGATCAGCAGCGTTCCGCCCGTCGGCGCCGCCATCGGAAACAGGCTGTGGCCGGCATATTGCCGCAGCGTCAGGTCGCCGGCGAACAGGCTCGCTGCAATCACGAAGCCGAACGCGGCCGCAATTCCGATCCTGATGTCGACGATGGCGCGCTCCGCGAGTGCAACCGCCCCGAGTATGGCAGTGGCATGAAACAGCAGCATCGATGACGCCGACGCCAGCCGCGACGCATCGGGCAGGTGCGCTGAGGCGGCGGCCAGGATCACGCCATCGGCGCCCATGATGGCGGCGAGCACCACCAGGATGCGTGGCAAGCGGCTCATGATTTGCGCTCTTCGAGCAGGCGCACCATCGCGGCCCGCAATTCCGGCATCCCTGCGCCGGAGCGCGAGGAGGTCACCAGAATTTCCGGGAAGGCGGCGGGATGTTTGGCCAGCGCGGCCGTGGTCTCGGCGATCGTCGCCTGCAACTCGGCGGGTTTGACCTGGTCGGCCTTGGTCAGCACGACCTGATAGCTGACGGCGGACTTATCGAGCGTCTTGAGCACGTCGAGATCGGTGTCCTTGATGCCATGACGCGCATCGATCAGCACATAGACCCGCGCCAGCGTGGCGCGTCCGAGCAGGAATTTGTGGATCAAGGCCGTCCAGGACGCGACCTTGGATTTCGGCGCCGACGCATAGCCGTAACCGGGCATGTCGACGAGGCGGAAGTCAACGTTCTCGGGGCCCTGGAAGAAGATCAGTTCCTGGGTGCGGCCCGGCGTATGCGAGGTGCGCGCCAGCGCGCTGCGGCCGGTGAGCGCGTTGATCAGGCTCGACTTGCCGACATTGGAGCGGCCGGCAAACGCCACTTCCAGCCCCGCCATCGGCGGCAGCGTCTCGATCGAGGGCGACGCCCAGATGAACTGCCATTCGCCGGCAAAGAGTTTGCGGCCCTGTTCGATCAGCTTCGCATCAGGTTCGGCGGTCATGCGAAGGTTTTCCATTCATCGTCATGGCCGGGCTTGTCCCGGCCATCCACGTCTTGCTATCCGACGAACTCCAAAGACGTGGATGCCCGGCACAAGGCCGGGCATGACGACTTGGAGATATCGGCAGCCTGTTGGCTCAAGCGAGGCTCGCGTCAGGTCTTCGATTCCGCCTTCTTCGGCGCGAACACCGCCTTCAGATTGTCGAACAATTCGACCTTCACGCCATTGCGGCGCATGATGAAGCTCTGTTGCAGCACCGACAGCGTGTTGTTCCAGGCCCAGTAGATCACGAGACCCGCCGGGAAGCCGGCCAGCATGAAGGTGAAGATCAGCGGCATCCAGTCGAAGATCATCTTCTGCGTCGGATCCGGCGGCGTCGGGTTGAGCTTCATCTGGAACCACATCGTGATGCCCATGATGATCGGCCAGATGCCGAGCGCGAGGTAGTGTCCGAACAGCGGCAGTTGCGTCGGATCGAAATGCAGCAGGCCGAACAGGGTGAAGAGATTGGTCGGATCGGGCGCCGAGAGGTCCTTGATCCAGCCGAAGAACGGCGCGTGACGCATTTCGATGGTGACGAACAGCACCTTGTAGAGCGAGAAGAATACCGGGATCTGCAAGGCGACGGGAAGGCAACCGGCGATCGGGTTGATCTTCTCCTTCTTGTAGATCTCCATCATCTCCTGCTGCTGCTTCACCCGGTCGTCCGGATAGCGCTCTTTCAGCGCCTGCAACTGCGGCTGCACCGACTTCATCTTCGCCATCGAGGCGTAGGACTTGTTGGCGAGCGGGAAGAACAGCAGCTTGACGAATACGGTCACCAGCAGGATCGAGACGCCGAAATTGCCGAACAGGCGGAAGCACCAGTCGAGCGCCAGGAACATCGGCTTGGTGATGAAATAGAACCAGCCCCAGTCGATCAACAGATCGAAATGGTTGAGCCCGAGCTCCCTGGTGTAGCCGCCGAAGCCGACCAGCGGGAAGTTGATGCCGACGACGCTGGCTTCCTTGGCGCCGGCGAACAGCCGCGCGTTGGCACTCGCCGTGCCGCCGATCGCGACCGTCTTCGCGTCCAGCAGATAATCGGTCTGATAGGTCCTGACGGTGCCGACCAGATTGGACGAGAAACGCGCCTGCAGCCTCGCGTCCGTCTCGGGCAGCAATGCCGACGCCCAATACTTGTCGGTTATGCCGAGCCAGCCATTGGTGACATTGAAGTTGACCGACTTGGCGTCGTCGATTTTCTTGTAGCCGTATTCCTGCAGGCCCTGGTCGCCGAGATAACCGATCAGGCCTTCGTGCAGGATGTAATAGCCCGACACCTGCGGGGTGCCGTGGCGCGAGATCAGCGCGAACGGATAGAGCGTGACCGGCGCGGTGCCGACATTGGTGACCTCATCCTTGATGGTGAAGAGATAGCGGTCGTCGATCGCAATGGTGCGGCGGAAGGTCAGGCCCTCGCCATTGTCGTATTTCAGCGTCACCGGGTTATTGGGCGACAGGGCGCCGGTGCCCTCCTGCTCCCAGACCGTGTTCTGGTCGGGAATCCGCGCGGTCGTGCCGGTCGCGGGCACCCAGCCGAACTCGGCGTAATAGGGGTTTGCGGTGTTCGAAGGCGAGTACAGCACGATCGCGGGAGAGGTCGGATCGACGGTTTCGCGGAACTGCACCAGCGCAAGGTCGTCGATGCGCGCGCCCTTCAGCGAGATGCTGCCGATAAGACGCGGCGTGTCGATCTTGATCCGCGGCGTGGCTGATATCGCGGCATCGCGGCTGACGACGGGCGCAGCGGCTGCGGGTTGATTGATCGCCGGCGCAGTTGCGGCCGGCGTTGAGCCCGCTTGCGGCGTGTTGGTGGTGCCGGGGGCGGATTGCGGGGCGGCCTTTTGCAGCTCAGCCTGCGTCTGGGTTTGCGCGCGCTGCTTTTCCATCTGCGGCACGTTGTAGAGATATTGCCAGGCGATCAGGACGAGGCCGGACAGAATGACGGCGAGGATGGTGTTGCGGTTATCGGTCATCTCTGGGTCTCGTCATTCAATTCGGGTTACGAGTCCTTTCGGCTCCGACGGACGTCGGAACCGAAGCTCGGTCTTGTTGTTTTGACGCGTTTTCTTTACGCGAACCGGCATCCACTTCGCTCGAAAACGCTTTCGCGTCACCCGCAGGCCTCGCCGGTTGCCGGTCGAGCCGGCGGAGCGCCGAGCGAAGATCGTCGATCATGGTCGCAAAGTCGCGGGTCAGCGCGTCACGACGGCCGACTAGCACATAATCATGGTGCGGTCGCATCGATATGACGTCGAGCCGCTTCACCAGTTCGCGAAGCCGGCGCCGGATGCGGTTGCGCTCGGGCGCGGTACCGTTCTTTTTGGTGACGGTGAAACCGACGCGAATCGGGCCGTCATCGTCGCGCCGGCGGCCCTGCAGCACAAAGGCCGGGCCGTTCGCCCGCGCGCCATTGGCAACGGCGAGGAAGTCCGCCCGCTGCCTTAGCCGCTCCATAATGGAATCTCCGGAAGACGCCCGGCTCAAGCGCTCAGGCGTTTGCGGCCACGCGCACGGCGCGCAGCGAGAACCTTGCGGCCGCCGGCAGTGGCGAGGCGGGCGCGGAAGCCGTGGCGGCGCTTGCGCACCAGTTTGCTGGGTTGATAAGTCCGCTTCACGGGTAGTTCTCCGCTGACCGGCAATTTGCCGCTGAATAAGGTAAATCCGTTGGGTAAGTCCGCTGATGCTCGACGGCTCAAATGGCCGTTTGCGGCCCCAAAGAGCCGCCCCCGGTCAGACCGGGCCATCGCGGACAGTTGGCGCGGCTTATACGGGAGCGCCCCCTTTCCGTCAACGTTGCCGGATGTCCCAGTCGGGTTTCTTTGAAAGGTCGCAATTGGGGCGAATATAACTGTTTTCGCGGGGTTTTTAGCCGTGAGGGTGGCCCCCTTGGTGACGGCCGGGAACCCGCCGACATTAGCGATCTGTAATTTGACCGGCTTGGGGGCAGGGCCGCATCCTGTGGTCCCTTCGGCCGATTGAGCCAGCCAAGGCTGATTTTGTGCAAGGCTGATTTTGTGGAAGGCTGATTTTATGTCAGTGACCGACGACCAGCCGAATGTGCCCAAGCTGCGGCCGAAGCCGTCGCATCGGCTCGGCCTGTCCGGCAAGCTGCTGCTGCTGACGATCCCCCTGGTCATGATCGCCGGGTTGATGATCTATATCCCCGCGATCGCGAATTTCCGGATCAACCGGCTGAACGACCGGCTGGCGGCGGCGAATACCGCGGCGCTGGTGCTGGATGCAGCACCCTCAGGCCTGGTCCCGGATTCGCTGGCGCGGCAAATCCTGACCAGCATCGGCGCGCGCGCGGTCGCCATAAAGATGGGGCAGCAGCGCCGGCTGCTCGCCAGTGCGGACCTGCCGGCCGCGATCGATCATGACATCGACATGCGGACGATGACGGTATGGTCGGCCATCGTCGATTCCTTCGAGACCATGCTGGAGACCGGCAACCAGTCGATCCGTGTCGTGGGCCCTGCGCCCGGCGGCGCGCAATTCATCGAAGTGGTGATCGACGAGCTGCCGCTACGGCAGTCCATGTATCGCTTCTCGCGCAACACGCTGCTGGTCTCGCTGGGCATTGCGATGCTGACCGCGGCGCTGGTCTACCTCGCGATGCATTATCTGTTCGTGCGGCCGATGCGGCGGCTGACCGCAAACCTGGTCGGTTTCCACGAAAACCCGGAAAGTTCGGCGCGAATCATCGTGCCGAGCCAGCGCGGCGACGAGATCGGGGTGGTCGAGCGCGAATTGTCCGACATGCAGCGCGATCTCGTTTCGATGTTGCATCAGAAGAGCCGGCTGGCGGCGCTGGGTCTCGCGGTCTCCAAGATCAACCACGATCTGCGCAACCTCCTGGCCTCGTCGCAATTGTTGTCGGACCAGCTCGCCAGCGTACCCGATCCGCGGGTGCAGCGCTTTGCGCCGAAATTGATGCGCTCGCTGGAGCGCGCCATCGCCTTCTGCCAGTCGACACTGTCTTACGGCCGGGCGCAGGAAGCGGCTCCCGACCGGCGCATGATCCTGGTCGAGCCGGCGGTCATGGAGGTGCGCGAATCCGCAGGGTTGGCGACCGACGCCTCGATCACCTGGATCAGCGCGATCGAGCGCGGGCTCTCGATCGATGCCGATCCGGACCAGCTGTTTCGCGTGCTGCTTAACCTCGTGCGAAACGCGGCGCAGGCGCTGGAGAACCGGCCGGCGAGCGACGGCGGCGCTTTGCAGATCCGTATCACCGGCCGCCGCGAAGGCACGGTTGCGATCATCGAGGTTTCCGATACCGGCCCTGGCGTTCCGGAGCGCGCGCGCGAACATCTGTTCGAGGCGTTCCAGACCTCAGGCAGGCCCGGCGGCAGCGGGCTCGGGCTTGCGATCTCCGCCGAGCTGGTCCGCGCCCATGGCGGTGATATCCATCTGGTCGAAGGCACCATCGGGGCCACCTTCCGAAATCTCGATCCCCGACCGCCCGGTGGAACTGCTTTCCGTCCGCAACGAGCGGGCGCGGGCATAAGTGCCTGATCTAACGTCATTCCGGGCATCGCGAAGCGATGAACCGGGAATCCAGGAGTATCATTCCGCGATTCCTCGATGCGCAATTGCGCATCTCGGGTTCGCGCCAAGGCGCCCCCCGGAATGACGTCCAAACCCGCGTTCGGGCGCTTGCCAATTCGGGCAGGAGCGGGTAGCTAAAGCGCTCTTTCGCGACGCTTCCGAACCCTTCTCGGATGCAGCCGGGCCGTTAAGGCCCGATACGCCTTGCGAAAACGCGCCCGTAGCTCAGCTGGATAGAGCACCAGACTACGAATCTGGGGGTCAGGAGTTCGAATCTCTTCGGGCGCGCCATTTATCTCATTGCTAAGCAATGTCTTTTCCTTTCTTGGCGCTCGTGGTTGATGGGCTGGTTTGCAGCTGGTTTGCAAACTTTGTTCGCGGAGAGTTCTCGAAATTGAAGATGGCCTGTTCGGCGAGACCGCGCGTGCGGGCGAGATAACGCTCAAGAATTCGGTGTACCGTTTTAAGAGAATGCCCGGTTATCGTTCCAATCTGCTGCGGCGTGCATTTCGCCTCAGAGAGGAGTGTGACCGCTGTCCCGCGAAGGTCGTGGAAATGAAGCTCAACTGGATCATCTAATCCAGGCAGAGTGACCGTATGCACGCCGGCCTTTTTTGTTGCCTCGTCCCACAAACGATTGAAATAACGCTTCTTAAGCGACTGTCCTGTTTTCGTCGTGAGAACTAACGGAGAATTGCGCGGCATGTTGTCTAGCATCCGCCGGAGCGCCGCAGTGCAGGGGATAGTAACCAGTGGCGCCGGCCGGCCGTTTCGGCGAGCCTTGCCCTGCCTTAGGTTGATCTCGGTGCCGTCGTAAGCGGACCATGGCAGGCGTAGAAGATCGCCTTCGCGTTGCCCCGTGTGCAGCCCAAGGATTAGAGCGCGCTGCATCTCAATCGATGCGACCTTCATGAACGCGGCGATATGCTCCGGGAGCCAGATGATCTCGGATCTATCAGCGTGGTATAGCCGCTTAAAGCCGCGAAGATTGTTGGTTGTTAACTTTCCGCGGTCGACGGCCCACGTCAGCATTGCCGAGATCGCCGACAGTCGATTGTCGGCTTCTCGCTCACCCGATTTGCGAGCCACTTTTTCGCGCCAATCAAGCAGGTCGCGCCGAACCTGTGGATCATCCAATGCGGCGAGCGGCATATTGCCGAATTCGGCTTCGGCTGCCTTCAGCAGCCGCTTGTATTCAGACTGTGTGCTTGCAGCGAGCTGCGTTTCAAACTCGGTCGACAACGTGAAGTTACGCACCAGGCCGTTGAAAACACCCTTGAGCCTATTCCGAATCAGTTTCTCAGCGGCGGCGTAGTCTGCAATGAATTCTGACGATCCGGGTTTTCCATTGAGGCGTGCTCCCGTGGCTCTGTGGTAGTAGTAAGCCCGGCGTTCACCGCTCTTCTTCAGGACCTTGTAGGTCGGGAACCAACCCTTTATGTCAGCCCTGACCACGGCTTGCCCTCCACACTTCGAGGGCTGTTTTTTCAGGCTCGGTATCTAAAGGGTCGCCAGCCGTGACGAGTATTTTCCCGGTGCTGTGATCTATCTCAACGGTTCGTGCGCCAATACCCGCCGCTCGGAACGCCTTGAGCGTGCGAACAAGTTCGGCTTGAGTTAAGGCGGAGCGTCGAGACATCAAACTGCCATTTCCGCTCGCGCCGCATCCCGGCGCCTAGTGAGGGAAGCTATGTGCTCCAATTCCATCTTGACGGCGGCTGCGCCCGCAGCGGTGCCGCCCATCGTCAAAAGGCGCGCTCGCTGTTGCGCGGTGTTGATTTGCATTTCGATGCGGTCAACTTCCGATCCGTCACGATAGCGCTTGGCCCGTTCCACCCGGCCGAACGGGTTGTATTCGTTGCCGGGCTCGTACCTGTGTCGATAGTCCGCCATAAATTTCGTGAAGTCCAAATCTTCAGGTTTGATGTAGCGGCAGCCTAGATGGGCGAAAAAATCCCTTCGCGCCATGCTGAGCAAGCTGCATTCGTTGCAAATGCAGTACTCGCCGCCCGGCGCCTCGATCATCATCACGCGCCATGTGCCCGGCAGCGCCATCTTTCTAATTGCCCTGGCAGTGGCAACCCGATGCTTTTTCTCGACACGATTAATGCCGGAGTAGACATGCTTGCAAATCTGGCCGAGCTTCCACGCGCCATCGCAGTCGGTTTCAAGCAGTGCTAAGATTGACTGCTGGATATGTCCGCGGCCCCTGCTCATGATAAGTGTTTCCTGCGGTGCAACTTGCACAGGTGGAAACACTTAATTTGCGCCGGGGCGCTCGACATAAGCCGGCCGTCCTCTTCGATCATCATTTTCTTTAAGCCACCAGAGCGGGCGCGTCGGGCGGCGCATCATTCTCGATGATGAGAACGATCTTGCCATCACGGTCGATCTCGACGCGTTTCGGATGCAGACCTTTAGCGATGGCGGCCCTGAGGGCTTTGTTTAGATCTGATTCCCGGAAAGTGTGGACACCGCGTGACATCGAAAGCCCCTTGGTTAAGCGAGAGCACGAGGCGGCAAATCATCTATGCCGCAGTAACGACGAATATATCGGTGCTCATTGCCATTGGTCTAATTGTCACCCATGGTTATCCCGCGCCCTCCACAGAAACAGCTCCGTCCACAGAAACAAGCCCAGCTTCGGATTTTCTGAAGTCCATGTGAAACAAAATCAAGGACTTGCGAGCGGCACGAGGACCGTCCAACCCTTGACAAAACGCGTAGTTTTACGGTTGCAGTCAAGAAGCTGTGAATGAGATGCTTACCCCCACGGGTTTGAATGCTTCAAAAAAACCAGCCGGGCGTGAACCGGCTGGCTTTAAGACGCTTTGTCCTTTTCAGGAGAGCTGTTCGCGAAGCTGTTCCGATGGTTCGCCGCCCACAAATTCGATCATTAGATCGCGAGCGCGGGTCACGTCGAAGACGCAGGGCGGATCGTAAGCGGTGCGCCATTCATCCGATTCCATGACGTACCCGAGCAGCACGAGAACCTTCGCCCGCCTGCCCTCCGGCGTCTGAGCTTTGATTTCCCACATTTGCTTGACCAGCTCATCAGCCCGTTCGCGGTGGGGTTCTTGAAGATCACGCAACCGCATATACTCCTTGAATTCCGGCATCGCTGCGAGGATCGCCTCTCGCTCTTCGAAGGTCGGCCGAATCCGGGTCGCTTCGTATTCATCGTGCATGCGCCGGTTTTCTTTGCACCAGATATTGTTCAGCCGGTCAATTTCAGGCTCTAGCGCGTCGAAAGCTTCCTTGTGCTCGAAGATCTTTTCCTCCAACTCCAATAGACGGGCGTCTGGATCGATCAGGCCAAATCCCGGGTCTGACAAGCCCGTGGGTTCGGCCAATGCCGACGCTGGCGGAATTGCCCCTAGCGCCAGAACGGCGCCACTGGCGGCGACGCCAGCGGATTGGGAGAGGAAGCGGCGCCGTGTCGAAAGGGCGGGCGTAGATATGCTATTCTCGGAATCAACCTGAGCCATGACTTACCTCATAGTTTGGGCCAGGCCTGTCGCGGTGTCTTCAGCACCACGGCGGGCCGCTTGTTTTTCAAGCCTGAATATCGTACTACAACGTGATGGCAAAGGCAACGTCGAAGAGAGTAGGCGGAAAGCGCCCGGGGGCCGGAAGGCCAGCGACGGGTGCCAATCCGGTGACGGCGATCCGGCTGGCCCCGGCACTTCGTGCGAACGTCGACGCCTGGGCCGCTGGCCAACCCGACGCGCCTGGCCGCTCCGAAGCCATCCGCCGGCTGGTCGAGATCGGGCTGAAGGCGAAGAAATGAGCGATAGATCGAGTTTCGCAGCGCGTCTGCTTATCCTGTGTTGGCTGATTGCTATTGTTGGCGGCTTTTTTGCAAGTCTCGTCATGAGCATCCAGGCTTTCAGAGATGGCAACACAACGAGCGCAATGGTTTTAGGCGCGATTGCGATCGGGTGTGCCGTACTTTGCTATCGGACATATGTTGCGCGCGACCAGTTGCGGACCTAACCCATGCCCATCCGCCGGCTGGTCGAGCTGGGGCTGAAGGTGAAGAAATGAAGAGGAGAGTTAGGGATGCCGAACGAAGACGCGACGAAACCGCCCCTGCACTCTAAGCCCTACAACACATCGGTGACCCTTCTCGTCATTCTAGTACCTTTGGCGATTGCTATCGTTTTTATCTATTTGGCGTGACTAGTGCCCTCTCCGGGTACGCCATGCCCGCCCCGGCGAGATCGGGCTGAAGGCGAAGACGAAATGAACGTGCGCGCTGCTCTTAGCCGTATTGCCGGCGAATAAACCCAGCCATAAGCGGCACCGCGAATGAGTATTTGCCATGCCTGTTTTTGTAGACCAACCCTTGGTTCGTCAGTGCGACCAGAATTTGATTGACGTGGCTATTTCCAAACCCTTTTGAAAGCACCATCGCAGACTTTTCAACAATTTCCTGAACGGAAAATTCGCCATCGCAACTTTCGAGGTTCGAAATGACATACATCAATTCGCGTTGACGATCGGTGACCCGCGCCCAGCGACCAGTAAAAAAATCGGTATCAAGCTTTCGAGTAATTTCGTCGACAGGGATGGCGGTTTCCGCACCTACGGTGAGCCTCTGAATCCAAACGTCAAAAACCTCTCTGCCGATGAACTGAATGAAGTAAGGATAGCCGCCAGACAGGCCGGCGATGATCTCAACCGAGGGGTCTGAAAATTTTATGGGACACTTTGCGTCTTGTACCGGCTTAACGATCGCATCCTTTCGGTCTTTGTCGTTCAGTTGAGATAGGCTTACGATCCTGAACATTCTCTCAGCATATGTGCGGGCCTCGACAAGTTTTGGAAATAGCGTTGGCAATCCGACGAGGACCAGCATGAATGGCACGCCCTTCCTCTGGATCGACTGAAATAAGTCAAGCAACACTGATAGCGGATACTGCTCTTTCGGAGCATTGTCGGAGAGGTTCTGCGCTTCGTCGTAGGCAAAAATGATCCCCCTTCGATCGGTTTGCTTCAAGACGGACCATACAAATTCAAGCACAGCCTTCAGCTTGTCGACAACCAGTCCTGGCGTCTCTTCATATTTTCTGTTCAGGAACGCGTAGTTCATCGGTTGAAGAATTGGCGAGGCTGACGCCATGAACCCGACCTGCTCGCTCGTTCCGGTGTTAAGCGTTAGCGCCGAAGTGACCACGGACAGATCGGTGATGATTCTAGTTGCGAGATTTGCCTCGCTCACGCTTATGGTTTCGGACAAATCGGTGCCGACCCAGAGCCAGCCCTCTTTGATGGCAGTCGGTTTCAATCGTTCCAGCAGCACGGTCTTCCCAACGCCCCGCAACCCGGTCAGGACCATGTTGTCCAGGATCGTCTCCTGTTTCAGCAGCCGTTGAAACTCTTGCTGTTCGGCCTCGCGTCCCGCCAGATAGGGTGGCATGTGGCCAGCTCCCGGCCGAAATGGGTTTGGGAATGTCTTTGCGTTGCTCATAGCTGATAAGCCCTCTAACTATATTAAGTCAGTACACTAAAATTAGCCAATGCGCTATATCAATATAACGTTAATTTCGAGCAGGGTTCCAAGGGTTCCACAATCAGCAGGGGCGGCCCGACTATTGCCGATGGTTCGGCGGCGCGCTTTGATGGGCCATGCCCACCCGCCCGGAGAAAATCACCCTCGGGGAAATGCGCTCGTCAGGCGTGCGCGGCCTGTTGATCTATTGCGCGGACTATCGCTGCAGCCACTCGATCGCGATCAGACGCCAGCCAATGGCCGGATGACGTCCGGCTATCCGATCTCGAGCCGAAGTTCATCTGTCAGGCTTGCGGGCGCCGCGGCGCTGACGTTCGGCCCTGCTTCGAACAAAACCGACCGGTGAACCGGTACCCGAACCATGCCGCCAGCTGAGGCGGTATTACTGCCTAAGTTTCTTCACTTCAAAGATGAACTGGACCTGCATCACAGGGCCGGAAGCGTCTCGGACTTCAATCGCCATGCGGTGCCCGCCATAAGCGGCAGAGAAACTATGAACAGCGTCTCGTGCTACGTCGGCTAACGACTTCGCGGCCTCTGCCTGGACGGCGCGAAGCTCTAAAAGTTCCAGACCTTCCTCATCGACGGCAATCTCGTCACCGTCGCGAATGTCGAAATAATATCGGGCCATCGCTCGGAATCCTCTTGGGATTCTCAAAGCACACGCCCCCGGCGAGTTCCTAAAGCGAGCCTATTGTCGCCGAGTTCCGCCTTGCCTAATCTTCAGAGGTTCTTTCGGGAGGGTCGCCCATGAAGGACATGCAGGCGAGTTTGGAGAAGCTCCGCACCGAAGCTGCGGAATGTGCTCTGATCAGGGATCTCGCGACAGACCCGAAAAAGCGCGATCTCTTCGCACGGCTGGCCGATCATCTAGCGGCGTTGGCCGCGGAGGTCGAAAAAGCCATCGCCAACGCAAAACGGGACGCGGGTTAGCTTGTACAAAATGCGCGGCTGGCAGCGCGAATTCGAGGATTCCTGGTGAAGCACGTTGAGAAGATCACCGTCGGCGAGATGCGTTCTTCGGGCGTGAATGCGGTCAGGATTTACTGCGCCGATCACAAGTGCAGTCATTCTATTATCCTCAGCGCCGAGTAATGGCCCGACGACGTTCGGCTTTCAGACTTAGAGCCTAAGTTCGTCTGCAGCGCCTGCGGTAAGCGCGGCGCAGATATCCTGAACGCCATGGGGCGCCACAC
>CAVZGZ010000015.1:0-507669 GCA_963774775.1 uncultured Alphaproteobacteria bacterium | reverse complement strand
ATTAAATTGGGCTCGTCGAGGATCAGCGGCCCTTCGCCGTCGATCGCCAGCGCTTCGCCGTGGCGCTCGAACTCCCAACGATAGAGCCACCGCTGGGCAGTCGGCTGCGGATACAGCGATGGCGGGAGAGATCGGCAGGCGTGCGCGGCTTCGGATGCTGCTTGAAATAGGCGGGCGACCCCACCACTGCGAAACGTTGGTCGGGCCCCAGCGGCACGGCGATCATGTCCTGCGGCACCAGTTCAGCCAGCCGCACGCCGGCGTCGAAGCCGTCGGCCACAATGTCGACCAGCCGTCCCTCCGTGACGATGTCGACCTTCATGTCGGGATAGCGGCGCAGATACTCGAACACCAGCGGCTCGATCTGCCGCGCCGCACCCGCCGATGTGTTGATCCGCAGCGTGCCGGCGGGCGTGGCGCGATGACTTCCGCCCGCTCCATCGCTTCGCTGATCTCGCCCAGCGCCGGAGCGACGCCGGCAACGAACTGCTCGCCCGCCTCGGTCAGCGAGACGCTGCGGGTCGTTCGGTTGAACAGGCGCACGCCCAGTCTCGCCTCCAGCCCCGCGATCGCGTGGCTCAGCGCCGAGCGCGACATGCCGAGGTCGGTCGCAGCCGCGCGGAAGCCGCCGGTGGCGCGCCACCGCCAGCACCGCTTCCAGCTCGATCAGTCCCGATGACCGCATTGTCCAATTCCTGCACCGCTTCATGCGGGATTATACATCTTATCGGACCAACGAAGCCTCATATCCCGGCTATCCACCACCGCGGGAGACCGGCCATGCGAAACATCGACAAGATCTATATCGACGGCCGCTTCGTCACACCGCACGGGACCGAGCTCTTCGACCTGCACAACCCGGCGACGGCGCAGGTCATCGGTCGGGTCCGCCTCGCGACGTCGAGGATGCGCGCGCGGCGATCGCTGCGGCCAAGCGCGCCTTTCCGGCCTTCGCGCGCACGAGCAAGGCCGAACGCATCGCACTCCTGCATCGGCTGCACGAGGCCGTCAAGGCGCGCGGGGAGCCCTGCTGGAAGCAATCGTCGAGGAGTATGGCGCCCCGTCTCGCGTGCCGGCCTGGCTGGACGCTCCCGGCAAACGTCTTCCTCGAGGGCCCGGACGTTGGAAGACTATCGCTCTACGCGGCCCATCGGCACCGCCGAGGTGATCATGGAGCCGATGGGTGTGGTCGGCCTGATCACGCCGTGGAACAGCGATGCCGGCTTCATCTGCAGCAAGCTGGCCGGCGATCGCCGCCGGCTGCACGGCGGTCATCAAGCCGAGCGAGATGAGCGCGCTCCAGACCCAGGTCGTCACCGAAGCGCTGCACGAGGCGGGCCTGCCGGCCGGCGTGTTCAACATCGTCAATGGCCGCGGCGACGTCGTGGGCGCCGAGATCACCAGCCATCCCGACGTCGCCAAGATCTCGTTCACCGGCTCGACGGCGGTCGGCAAGGCGATCCTGCGCGCCGGCGCCGAGACGCTGAAGTCGCCCTGGAACTCGGCGGCAAGTCGCCCACCGTGATTCTGGACGATGCCGATTTCGCCCAGGCCATTCCGCTGGCCCTGAGGCGGGGTTCCTGAACAGCGGCCAGGCCTGCATCGCCGGCACGCGCATCCTCGTGCCCCGGAGCCGGCTCGACGAAGTCGTCAGCGCTCGCGAAGGCCGCGGTCGCACGGTCAAGGTCGGCGATCCGCGCGATCCCGCAACGACGATCGGCCCGATGGTCAGCCAGAAGCAGTACGAGCGCGTGCAGCGCTATATCCGCATCGGCATCGAGGAGGGCACGTGCTCGCCGGCGGCGAGGGCCGGCCGGACGGCCTCGACGGCTATTTCGTGAGGCCGACCCTGTTCGCCAACGTCCGCAATGACATGACCATTGCGCGCGAAGAGATCTTCGGGCCGGTGCTGTCGATCATTCCCTACGCGGACGAGGAAGAGGCGATCGCGATCGCCAACGACACGGTCTACGGCCTGCAGGCGTATGTCCTGGCCGGGACCTCGCGCGGGCGCGACGCGGTCGCCGCCCGGCTCGTTGCCGGACGCGTGCTGATCAACACGCGGCCCACGAGCCGTTGGCACCCTTTGGTGGTTTCAAGCAGTCCGGCGTCGGCCGCGAATTCGGCGACGTTCGGGCTCGAAGCGTTTCTCGAGCCGAAAGCCGTGCTCGGCCTGCACGCCGCCTGAACACGCCAAATCGTCAACAATGCCGGCGGCACGGTCAGCCCGGCTGATATAGAGAACTCGGTGACAGCAATGAGTTACGAAATCGACGTAAACAAAATTCGATCTCCAACCTTCGTCTAGCTCGCATCCATCCGTACTTGCCACGTGCTAATGAGCCCACGCCCCAACGGGCATAAGTGTTCAGTTGGGATCACGTTCGTTCAAGAATCACTTGAGCAACTGTGGGATCGTCGCCATTCGACTGACAGTTGACGCTCATGCGATGGGCGACTCATCGACGATGACCGTTTCCGGTGCCAGTCGTGACGTCCAATCCAAGGAGCTACAAAATGCGGATCCACAGTTTGGCGCTTTGAGTTATTGATTGAGCGATGACCGAGGCTTATGGACAACGGCTTGGCGAGCGATTGCGAGTCGAAAACGCACCGGCGATCGTTACCCGGGCATTGCGTAAAGCTGATATAGCCGTCACGGAGCTTCGATGTGATAGTCCGTTGCCGGAAATGAGCGGTTCGATTCAGCTGGAAGATGCGTTTCTCGTCACTTTGCACCTTCGCGATTTTCCCAATCGCGAATATTGGGAGGATGGCCGACGAGCGTCGGTGTGCGACTTGCGGGCTGGCGAGAGTTGTCTCCATGACCTGAAGCGAGATCCCACCGTTCTCCTCGACAAGCCCTATCACTCTCTGGTTTTTTATCTGCCGCGTGCGGCGCTGGACGCGATCGCTGACGAGGCCAACGCGCCGCGAATTCGCGATCTGAGCTATAAGCCCGGCGCGGGCGTCAACGACGTCACGATTTCCGGCCTCGGGAGCTTGCTGCTGCCCACCCTCAGCCATCCCGACCAAGCTAGCCGATTGTTTGTCGACCACGTCCTGCTGGCGGTCGGGGTGCATATCGCTCAGACCTATGGAGGCATGCGGCCAATGTCGCGGCCGGTCCGGGGTGGGCTCGCGCCATGGCAGGAGCGACGCGCGAAGGAAATTCTTCCCGCCAACCTCAGGCGGTGTGCGCGCTCAAGGAGGTGGCGCGGGAGTGCGGCTTGTCGGTGGGTCATTTCTCGCACGCCTTCCGTCGCACGCTGGGAGTGGCGCCGCACAACTGGCTAATTGAGCAGCGCATCGTGCTATCCAAGGAAAAGCTGCGCGATGACCGGCTGTCGCTGACGGATGTGGCCGCGGAGTGCGGCTTCAGCGACCAAAGTCACCTCACGCGAGTTTTCAGACAGGCGGTTGGCGTAAGTCCGGGCGCATGGCGTCGGGCGCTTAAGCGATAGCAAGCGAGTAGATCAATGCGTGTTGGCTTGGTGGGGGGCAGTTGCCGTGCGGAGTAGCTTTCGTTGTCGCAGGCTAGGTTGGACAGTCGTCGTCCTGTTTTCCTTCATTTTGGTCGGTTGCGCTGCCAGGCCTGGCCCAGACGTGCTGACGCCCGTGGCTGCCTCGTCCGGCGAAAAGGCGCTGCAGATCTATGTGGCGACCACGCGTGCGCGCGAGATTTCGTCGGGGAACGTATTCACTGCGAACCAAGCCAATGCGCTCAACTTTGCAAAGTTTGTCGTCTCGGTACCGCCCAATCACAAGTCCGGCAATATTGAAATGCCGACCGCAACCTCCGATCCACGGAGCAGCTTTGCTGTAGTGGATCAGGCCGTGATGAGCGAAGCCGATTTTCGCAAAGCCGTCGCTCCGCAAGGCGATACTCGGAGAAAAAAGCACAAAGCCTTCGTTTTCGTGCACGGGTTTAACAGCAACTTCCAGGAGTCGCTGTTCCGACTTGCCCAATTACAGGCGGACATCAAGATCGACGGGATTCCGATCCTGTTCTCCTGGCCATCGCAAGGTCAGGTAGCTGCCTATGAAACAGACAAGCAATCGGCAAGCAATTCTCGCGATTATCTGATGGCTTTACTAACGATATTAAGCAGCAGCTCCGAGGTCGGCGACATTGTAGTGGTTGCCCACAGCATGGGTGCCATGTTGACCGTTGACGCTCTGCGCCAGCTTCGTATCGAAGGCAAAGACCGAGTGATCGCCCGGCTAAGCCGTGTTGTGCTGGCGGCGCCCGACATCAACGCGGAAACGTTCCGTGCTCAGGTAGAAGCCATCGGTCCGCTCAAGCCTCCTTTGCTGGTTCTGGTTTCCAAGGATGATGGTGCGCTTCGATTGTCCAGTTTTCTTGATGGTGGCATCGCGCGTGCGGGCGATATCAACGTTGACGATCCGGTTGTGCGGGAGGCTGCCCTGAAAGAAAAGGTTCAAATCGTCGATATTTCGAGACTCGCGAAGCACGACGATCTGGGGCATGACCAGTTTGTAAGTGTTGCTGTACTTTATTCACGATTGCACGACCAAGCCGCGCGTTATCGCAACACGGCTGGCACATTCATCTTTGTGGATGACGATGAGACGTTTTTGCGGCCGATCGACATCGGAAATCAGGTGGCTGCGCAATGATGGCTTGCAAGCCGGCAGATGGGACCACCCTGACCTGAGCTAAAGACCAGACTAATTCAGTTGCCGCTCTTTTTCCTTTTACGCGGCGCTCCAGTTCTGAGCTTCGCTGCCAGATAGAGGCGGTTCATCAATCTGAGTTCGTCCGGTGCGCCGAGGCTGGTAGGTGCTTCCTTACTGGCCATACCTACCATCGTCTTCATGTTGTTCAGAACGACGGCAGCGATGTCGTCGGCCTGATTGTCATCGAGATCAGGTGCACAGACAGTTAGCGCCGTTCTAACTCCAGTGAGCGCCTGGGCTCGGAAACGTTGACGGACGACCGTCCAGTCGGCTCGGAACTCAAGGAATGCCGTCACAGCTTGCGCTTGCGGATGGAGTTTCACAAAGAGATCGATGAGGGCGTCAGCGAGCTCCTCGGGCGTGATCACCGCAGCCCGCGCGTGGATCGCGTCATATTCCGCCTGCAGGATTTCAGCGTATCGCTGCATGAGAGCATCGGCCACTGCCTCTTTGCTCGGGAAGAAGCGGTAGAGCGAACCTATCCTTGCATCGGCCCGCGCCGCGATCTCCGCCATGGTTGCTGCCTCGTATCCCCGTTCCTGAATCACGGCCGCCGCCGCTTGCATCAAATCCGCGACGCGTTGGCGGCCGACATCCCGCTGAGGTTCCAGCGACCGTCGATTGGGGCTTGACGAATTTGAGGATTTGCTCAAATAGTATTCCTGCTTGAGTATGTCCTCAAGTATATAGCGGAACCGCTCCGCGTTAGGCAACAGGCGAAGACAAGAAGTCTCGAACTCGAAAGGACACTCCGATGATAATTCTTCCCGCCGCTTCGACGGCACTGATCTTGATCGATTTGCAGAAGGGCATCGTCGGAATGCCAACGGCTCCTTATTCTGGCGAAGCGGTGCTCGCCAAAGGAAAAGAGTTGGCTCGGCGCTTCCGGGCCGCTCGGGCGCCGGTCATGCTCGTCAATGTCGCCTTCTCTTTGGATTTCAGCGACGCCCTGAAGATGCCGGTCGATCGCCCACCGGCGTTGCCACCCGGCGGCTTGCCGGAAGGTTGGACCGAGCTGGCCGACGGCCTGGCCGAACCGTCCGATCTGAGAATCACAAAGCGCCAATGGGGCGCATTCCATGGCACCGAATTGGATCTGCAGCTCCGCCGCCGCGGAGTGACCTCGGTGGTGATCGGCGGGATAGCAACCAATATCGGTGTGGAGTTCGACCGCCCGGGCGGCGCATGAACACGGCTATGCCGTTGTGTTGCCCGAGGACGCCGCCGCAGGCCGGTCGGCCGAGATGCATAGCTTTGCGTTTGAGCAGATTTTCCCGATGCTGGGACGTGTGGCGAAGGCCGACGAAATCGAGCTCCAGAGGTGAGCGAGCCGTCGGCGAAATGGGCTCATCCGCTGCAACGCTTATCCACGGCGGGACGCTGGGTGTGCTCCTCGCACTATCCGCCGTGGCGGCGGCAGTCCTCCAGTGTGCCCGTCTGCCCGCCGCGGTGATGCTCGGGCCGCTCGCGGCCGCTGTGCTGCTGCAGGTCGCGGGTGGCGCAGTGAAGGTTCCCGGCGTCTTCCTCATAGCTGCGCAGGCGATCATGGGTTGTCTCGTCGCCCGCTCGATCACCTCTTCGATCCTCGGAGGCTTCATCGTTCATTGGCCTCTGTTCCTCGGCGTTGTAGCGTTGTCGATCATCGCGAGCGCGGGAGTTGGCTGGGTTATGAGTCGCTCTCGCGTCATTCCTGGCACGACTGCGGTATGGGGCATGCTTCCAGGCGCCGCTCCAGTGATGATGTTGATGGCCGAGGCTTATGGCGCCGATTTTCGCCTCGTCGCCTTCATGCAGTACCTGCGCGTCGTGATGGTGGCGGCGCGTAGCCTCGGTGGTTTCGCTGATGTTCGTCCCCAATGGGAGTAGCCGCTTCTCCAGCGGATATTTCCCGCCGATCAGCCTGCCGGACCTCGCGGCGACGGCAATTCTGGCTGTGATCGGCTGTAGCGTCGGTCTCGGCCTGCGGATACCAGCCGGCGCGCTTCTCGGCCCGCTGGTGCTGGGAGCGGTGCTCAATGTGTTCGGCTGGGTGCGCATCGAGCTGCCCCCCGTCGTCCTTGTCGCAAGCTTCGCGCTCATAGGCTGGAATATTGGATTGCGCTTCACCCACGACGTCCTGGCCGCTGCCGCCCGGGCTCTTCCTCAGTGTCTGGCCGCCATCGCACTGCTGATGGCGTTCTGCGGCATACTGGCCGGGACGCTGACGGCTCTCTTCCACATTGACCCACTTACCGCCTATCTCGCCACCAGCCCCGGTGGCGTCGACGCGGCCGCGATCATCGCGGCCTCTACCAAAGTAGACACACCCTTCGTCATGGCGATGCAGACCGTCAGGATGATCGTGCTGCTGCTCGTTGGCCCTCATATAGCGCGATGGATGGCGAGCACGCTTGAGCCGCCGGCCTCGAACTCCGAGCCAGCCGCGCCACTAGACCAAGGCGACTGAATACGCGGGAGGATAGCCATGGCGGACGGTTTTTATGGAAATCTGCGTTTTGGCCCTTTTGAGCTTTCAAGCAGGGAGAGGGTGCTTCGCCGCGACGGTGTGATGCTGCCCCTTGGCAGCAGGGCGCTCGACATCCTGATCTATCTTGCCGAGCGTCCGGGTGAGGTGATCGCAAAGCAGGAACTGCTCGATCGCGTCTGGTCAGACGTCATCGTGGAGGAGGGGAGCATCCGGGTCCACGTGTTCGCGATCCGCAAGGCACTTGGCGACGGTCAATTTGGCAACCGCTGCATCGCAAACATCAAGGGACGAGGTTACGCGTTCGTCGGCACCATCGTCCCTCTCGCAGGCTGTGCGGAAAGCAGGA
Organism: uncultured Alphaproteobacteria bacterium; assembly: GCA_963774775.1. GTDB lineage: Bacteria > Pseudomonadota > Alphaproteobacteria > Rhizobiales > Xanthobacteraceae > Bradyrhizobium. Next base: position 500,155 of record CAVZGZ010000015.1, on the reverse strand, counting down.
ACCGTCGTCGACACGAAGTAGCGGGATCATGACGACGGCTCAGGACCACATCGACGATACTCCGCCGCCAATCGACCTGCGGCAGTTCGTCCATCTGGCGAGCAATTTGTTTGAGCTTCTTCAGACAGCGAAGCGTGAGCTCGATCGCGTCCGCGAGGCGGCGAAGGCGTTGCTGGCTACGGCATTATCTTTCCTGCAATCGGAAATCGAGCGCCGTTCGCGCACTGAGGGCCTCAGACCCGGCGCATTAGCAGGCTGGCAGATAGCGCGAGTGCGCTTTAATCGACGAGAATCGGCACCACACTATCCACCTCAAGGACCTCAGCACCGCAGCGCAGTTGGATCACGTCCGTTCAAGAATTACTTGAGCAACTGTGGGATCGTCGCCATCGGACTGACAGTTGACGTTCGTGCGATGGGACAGCCTCATCGACGATGACCGTTTCCGGTGCCGTCGCGACGTCAAATCCAAGGAGCTACAAAATGCGGATCTACAGTTTGGCCCTTTGAGCGATTGAGTGAGTGATGACCGAGGCTTATGGACAACGGCTTGGCGAGGCGATTGCGAGTCGAAAACGCACCGGCGATCGTTACCCGGGCATTGCGTACAGCTGATATAGCGGTCACGGAGATTCGATGTGATAATCCGCTGCCGGAAATGAGCGGTCCGATTCAGCAGGAAGATGCTTTTGTCGTCGGCTTTGAAACTCCGCGATTTTCCCGATCGCGAATATTGGGAGGATGGCCGACTGAGCGTCGGTGTGCGACTTGCGGGCTGGCGAGAGTTGTCTCCATGACCTGAAGCGAGATCCCACCGTTCTCCTCGACAAGCCCTATCACTCTCTGGCTTTCTATCTGCCGCGTGCGGCGCTGGACGCGATCGCTGACGACGCCAACGCGCCGCGAATTCGCGATTTGAGCTATGAGCCCGGCGCGGGCGTCAACGACGTCACGATTTCCGGCCTGGGGAGCTTGCTGCTGCCCGCCCTCAGCCATCCCGACCAAGCTAACCCGTTGTTTGTCGACCACGTCCTGCTGGCGGTCGGGGTGCATATCGCTCAGACCTATGGAGGCATGCGGCCAATGTCGCGGCCGGCCCGGGGTGGGCTCGCGCCATGGCAGGAGCGACGCGCGAGGGAATTTCTTCTCGCCAACATCAAGCGCGGTGTGGCGCTCAAGGAGGTGGCGCGAGAGTGCGGCCTATCGGTGGGTCATTTCTCGCACGCCTTCCGTCGCACACTGGGAGTGGCGCCGCACAAGTGGCTAATTGAGCAGCGCGTCGTGCTATCCAAGGAAAAGCTGCGCGATGACGGGCTGTCGCTATCGGATGTGGCCGCGGAGTGCGGCTTCAGCGACCAAAGTCACCTCACGCGAGTTTTCAGACAGACGGTCGGCGTAAGTCCGGGCGCGTGGCGTCGGGCTCTCAAGCGATAGCAAGCGAGCATCGTAATTATCAGGACCGTTCAAAAAACGGATCGGGTAACATCGAGTGCGATCCAGCGATCCGAATGACCTCACCGTAGGCCCGCGCGCATACGCCGGGTGCCTCATCGACCTGGATACGACCCTGCTGGTGCTCTCGCAACAGTTCGAACCAGTCCGCGATATCGACAAGCAAGCCGTCGAAAAAGATCTCCAGAGCCGCGAGAGGACTTCTCGCGACACAGCTCTGACCGGCAAATCAGGCCGATTGGCGCGCCCCAATCCAACGCTGAACGGAAGTTCAGGATGGCTAGACCGTGGCGTTAGAACTCCGCCAGCGGTTGAACTGAACTTTTTCATCGACCTAGTTCGCGATTGTTCTCAAAGGCGAAAGTGTCGTGCTTTTCAGAAATGGAGTTAGAAACAGAACCGTTCCAGCGACAACAGTCTCATCAAAGATGATCATCGACCTGCGCGGCATAATCACGGTCGAGCTTTGAGTTAACACGATCCAGATCGCAAAAGAGGTACGACATGTCGAGGCCGTCATTGAAATCTTCTCAAGACGCTGTTGCGAGGGCGGCTTATCCCACGCCTCTTTGTTCTTGAGCTGAACGCCGGCCGCATTCACTCCATGAATACGGACGGTTCCGGACCGCAAGACCATCGTGTCGGATTGCCATTTGCCCGACGGCATCGTCGTCGATGTTGAGGCTGGCCATATCTACTGGACCAATATGGGCATCCCGAGCCTGAACGACGGCTCGGTCGAGCGCGCCGACATCGACGGCAAGAACCGCAAGACAATCGTCGCGCAGGGAGACACCCACAGTCCGAAGCAGATCATCCTCGATAAGAAAGGCGGCAAGCTCTATTGGTGCGACCGCGAGGGCATGCGCGTCATGCGCTGCAATCTCGACGGTTCGCGAGCTGGAGACGCTCATCGAGACGGGGCGCGGCGAAGCCGACAGCCGGGATGCGACACGATGGTGCGTTGGGCTGACGATCGACCCGAAATTCGGACATATCTACTGGAGCCAAAAAGGCCCGGACAATGCCGGGCTCGGCCGTATCTCCCGCGCCAAGTCGAAATTCCCGCCGGCCAAACTGCAGCGACCAGGTCCGACATCGAGATCTTCTACGACGGTCTGCCGGAGCCGATCGATCTCGAGCTCGACCTCAAGAACCGTGTTCTCTACTGGACCGACCGCGGCGACCCTCCGCGCGGCAACACGGTGAACCGGGCCTCGATCGACAACAAGCCCGCCGAGCCGGAGATCGTGGTGACCCATCTCATGGAGGGGATCGGTATCGCGCTCGACATTCCAAACGATCGCATGTTCGTGACCGATTTCGCCGGCTCAATTTTCTCCGCACGGCTCGATGGATCCAGTGAACGAAATGTCCTCGAAGCACAGGGCAACCTCACCGGCATCGCCTACGCCGAAATCCCGAAGGAGAAGTGACATGTCGCAAAACAAACCCATTCGCCGCATCGCCATCATCGGCACCGGCGTGATCGGCGCGAGCTGGAGCTCGCTGTTTCTCGCCAAGGGACTGCAGGTCGTCGCAACCGACATCGCGCCGAACGCAGAAGCTGCGCTGAGGAAGTTCGTCGAGACCGCCTGGCCGGCGCTCAAGCGATTGGGCCTGTCGCCCGGAGCGTCGCAGTCGAACCTGACATTCACGGCCGACCTTCCACAGGCGCTCGCCGGCGTCGACCTCGTCCAGGAGAACGGGCCCGAGCGGATCGAATTCAAGCAGAAGCTCTATGGGCAGCTGGACGAGCTGCTGCCGCCCGAGGTGATCATCGCGTCGAGTTCGTCGGGGCTCACCATGAGCGAAATCCAGAAGGGCGCCGCGTCCCATCCCGAGCGCTGCGTCATCGGTCATCCGTTCAATCCGCCCCACTTGATCCCGCTGGTCGAGATCGTCGGCGGGGCAAAGACCTCGGAAGCGACAATCCGGCGCGCGGATGAATTTTACACCTCGATCGGGCAACGGACGGTGCGCGTCAACAAGGAAATGCCGGGGCATGTCGCCAACCGTCTGCAGGCGGCGCTGAGCCGCGAGATCTATTACCTCGTCGCCGAGGGTGTCGTGAGCGCCGCCGATGTCGACACCGCTCTGTCCTGGGGCCCGGGCCTGCGCTGGGGCGTTATGGGCGGCCTGATGCTCAACCACCTCGGCGGTGGTCCAGGCGGCATCGAGCACTTCTTCCAGCAGTTCACCGGCCCGATGACGGCCTGGTGGAAGACCCTCGGCTCGCCGGTGCTGACGCCGGAAGTGCAAAAGAAGCTCATCGACAGCGTCCATGCCGAGGCCGGATCGCGCACCATCGAGGAGCTGGAGGCGGAGCGCGACGAAGTCCTGCTCGGCCTGATCGAGCTGCGCAACAAGGTTGCCAAGTCGAGCCAGGCGAAATCGACGGAGCCGGTCGCCTGAGACCAGGCGCCACCGGCGAGATCAATCACACATCCGACACGTCCTTCAACTTTTCCGGCTTTCAAGCCGCAGCCAAAGGAGTCTCAAATGCCTACCGCAGCCGCAGCAAGCAAGACCGCCGCGCCGAAGCCGGTCCCCGTACCGAACGCCGACTTCTATCAGCTGATCGAGCTGCTCACACCCGAGGAGAAAGCGGTCGTCACAAAGGTGCGGACCTATATGCAGACCAAGGTCCAGCCGATCATCAACAAGTACTGGTCCGATGACGCGTTTCCGTTCGAGCTGCTGCCTTCGTTCAAGGAACTCGGTATCGGCGGGCTCGGCTACGAGGGTTACGGCTGCGCCGGCGGCAGCCAGAAGCTGTACGGCTTCGTCACGATGGAGATCGCGCGCACCGACGCGTCGTTCTGCACGTTCTGGGGCGTCCACAGCGGTCTCGCGATGGGCTCGATCTATCTCGATGGATCCGAGGAGCAGAAGCAGAAATGGCTGCCGCAAATGGCGCGTTACGAAAAGATCGGGTGTTTCGGGTTGACCGAGCCGCTGGTTGGTTCGGGAGCGAGCGGCGGGTTGACCACGACCGCCAAGCGCGAGGGCGACACCTGGATTCTCAATGGCCAGAAGCGGTGGATCGGCAACTCGACTTGGTGCGACGTTTCGATCATCTGGGCGCGGGATCTGGCGGACAACCAGGTCAAGGGTTTCATCGTCGAGAACAAGTCGACGCCGGGCTTCAGCGTCGAGAAGATCGAGCACAAGATTGCGCTCAAGGTGGTCCAGAACGGCCAGATCACCCTGAAGGACGTACGTGTGTCCGAAGCGAACCGCCTGCAGGGCGGCAACTCGTTCCGCGATACCGCACGCGTGCTGCGGATGACGCGCTACATGGTGGGTTGGGCGTCAACCGGTATCCAGATGGGCGCATTCGAAGCAACCCTCAAATACGCCCAGGAGCGACTGCAATTCGGCAAGCCGATCGCTTCGTTCCAGATGATTCAGGATCTGCTCTCCAAGATGCTTGCCAATCTGACCGCGTGCCAGTGCCTGATGCTCCGCCTGGCGCAGCTCGATGACGAAGGCAAGCTCGACGATCATCATGCGGCGCTGGCGAAGGCGTTCTGCACGGCGAAATCGCGCGAGACGGTCGCATGGGGCCGCGAGGTCCTGGGCGGCAACGGCATCGTCGCCGACTACAATCTCGCGCGCTTCTTCGCCGATGCCGAGGCGCTGTATTCCTACGAAGGCACCTATCAGATGCAGAATCTGATCGTCGGCAAGGCCATCACCGGTCACGGCGCCTTCATCTGACATCCCGGCGGCCGGCGCTCGGACGCCGGCTGCCCCTAATCCAGGAGATATGATGATGGTTTCGGAAACTGCATCATTGACCCTTCGTCTGCAACAGCATCCAACTCCGTTGCCCAGGGCGGCATTGGCGCTTGCCAACGTCCAGTACGAGAAAAAGGGTTCGATCGCCTACGTGACGGTCAATCGGCCCAAGGTGCTCAACGCGCTCAACACGCCGACCTGGACCGATTTGAAGGCCGCATTCGAGGACGCAAAGACCGACAAGTCTGTGCATGGCGTGATCCTCACCGGCGCTGGCGACAAGGCTTTCATCGCCGGCGCCGACATCAGCGAACTCGCGCATGTCGATGCCTATGAAGCCGAAGAGTCCAGCCGCTTCGGGCAAGGCGTGCTCGATCTGATCGAAAATCTTGGCAAACCGGTGATCGCGGCGATCAACGGCTTTGCGCTTGGCGGCGGCTGCGAGACGGCGATGGCTTGCACGATGAGGATCGCGGCCGAGCACGCCAAATTTGGGCAACCCGAAGTCAAGCTGGGCCTGCTGCCGGGCGGCGGCGGCACGCAACGTCTGCCGCGCCTGGTCGGAAAGGGCCGTGCGCTGCAGCTGATCCTCACGGGCGAGACGATCTCGGCGCAGGAAGCCTATCGCATTGGCCTCGTCAACGAAGTCGTTCCTGCGGCCAGCCTGATCGACCGCGCCGAGACGATCCTGAAGCAGATCTCCGCCAATGCGCCGATCGCTGTGAAGTTCTCGCTGGAGGCGGCGAACAAAGGGATGGACACCAGCCAAGCCGAGGGGTTTGCGCTCGAAGCGTCCTATTTCGGCATCTGCGCCGCCACCGAAGACAAGAAGGAAGGCACCTCCGCCTTCCTCGAAAAGCGCGCACCGCAGTTTCAAGGTCGCTGAAGTGGCCGCACACAGCAATTCAGAAAGGACAGTCATGACAAGCAACAACATTTTCTCTGGACTGAAAGTGGTGGATCTGGCGAGCTTCATCGCCGGCCCGAGCGCCGCCGTGATCCTGTCCGACTTCGGCGCTGACGTCATCAAAGTGGAGCCGCCGCACGGCGACCTGTGGCGAATTGCGAACCACCTGCCGCCGCAGCCGGTCGCCGAGGATGCCTACCCCTGGCACCTCGCCAATCGCAACAAGCGCGGCATCGCGCTTGATCTGAAATCCCCGAGCGCCCAGCAGGTTCTCGAAAAGCTCGTCAAATGGGCCGACGTGCTCATCGTCAACACGCCGCACCCGGCGCGTGCACGACTGAAGCTTGAATATCGAAGATGTGGTGCAGTGGAATCCGCGGCTGATCTACGCGGACATCTCAGGCTTCGGCGACAAGGGGCCGGATGCAAATCTCCCCGGCTTCGACATCACGTCCTATTGGGCACGCAGCGGATTGCTGTCGATGACGCGCGATGCCGGCGCGCCGCCGACCTGGCCGGTCGCCGGCAGCGGTGACAATGCCACCGCCGTCGGGCTCTATTCGGCGATCGTCACGGCCCTTTATCGTCGCGAGCGCACGGGGGAGGGGGCGCATGTCACGACCTCGCTGCTTGCCGAAGGCGTGTGGTCTGCAAGCGTCTCGATCCAGGCAGCGCTGTGCGATGCGAAATTCTTCGGGCTGCACGATCGCAAGAATCCAGCGAATGCGGCGATGAACGTCTGGCGCGCCAAGGATGACACCTGGTTCGTTCTCATCATCACGCCCGACAAGCTGGCAGCCGTCGCCAAGGCCATCGGCCGCCCTGATCTTCTGACCGATCCGCGGTTCTCCGATCCGGCGAAGCTGATGGCGAATATGCCGCAGCTCACGGCGATCCTCGACGAGATCTTCTGCGCCGAGCCGATGGCGCATTGGTACGAGGTGTTCAACGGCGTCCACGTGACGTTCGGAGCGGTGCGTGGGCCGCAAGAGGTGATCAACGATCCCCAGCTCCAGGCGAACGACATCATCGTTCCGCTCAATGGTGCCGGCGGCAAGCTGACGTCCACCATCTGCTAGCCCGCTTCAGGTCCATGGCGTCGCCAAAGTGCCCGCCAAGCGCGCTCCGAAGATTGGAGAACACAACGAGGAAGTTCTCCGGCAGCTCGGATTCAGCGCGACCGAAATCGATGGTTTGCGTGCGAGTGGTGCGATTCCGAAAGCAAAGGAACATGCGGCTTAGCACGACGACACTGTCGGGGCGGCGAGGGTGTCGCCCCGAACCTCCACTTGCAATGAAAGTCACTAGGGAGGCGACCAAGACTTCGACAATTCAAGAGAGCCGATTTGTCCAGCCCAACGCGCGCGATGGACTGCGCGAATGGCGATTACAGCGCTTGACGGCGATCGCGGTCATCCCGCTGAGCCTGCATTTCGCCGCGTCGATCTTGTCGCTCGCGACCTCTGGCCGAAAAACGGCAACTGACTGGCTTTCGTTGCCTGTACTAGCCTTGGTCGTAATCCTCGTCGTTCTTGCGGGAATCACGCATGCGCTGATCGGGCTTGGCTCGGTCGTTCTCGATTATGTTCGCACGCGCACCCGCTTCCGGTAGCCGACCTTCTCTCATCGATCATCCAACCCCTTGCAATCAAACGCCGTACGGCAGGAACGACCCGATCAAGGCACGTAACCAAAGGTTCCGTGACACACCGGCGAATGGAAACGGCCCGGGGTTGTTGTCAGTTTTGATGGCTCGACAACGGTCAAACGAACTCGACTGCTATGGACCAAGACGCGCTGGCCGTCATGGCCTTTCGATTGACTTCAGCTCGCCAGCAGAAATTGGAGGACGAGAAGATTCCGGCGTTGTTCGCCGAACTGCACAGTAACCGTCCAGATGGATCAGGAACGAACAAGACCGTCGGAAGCAGGTTCGCTACTCCATGCAGCATCAAGAGTGGGTGTTGAGATCGGATAAGTAATGGTTTTCCCACTAGGCAATGCTCCATCCGCATCGACTGAGAGGACAGATGATATCGCTCAACATCAACGGGCGCGGCTATGCCGTGCAGGCTCCCGATGACATGCCATTGCTCTGGGTTCTGCGCGACCTTCTGAACCTCAAGGGCACCAAATTCGGATGCGGAATAGCGCAATGCGGCGCTTGCACCGTACACGTCGACGGCCGTCCCGTTCGTTCCTGCATGTTGCCGGCGGCGAACGTGGGTTCGCGCGAAGTGACGACGATCGAAGCCATCGGGCAAAAGGAGAGCGGGCGCAGGATCCAACAGGCGTGGCTCGAACTCGAGGTCGTCCAATGCGGCTACTGCCAGTCGGGCCAGATCATGAGCGCGGCGGCTCTCATCGAGCGCAATCCATCTCCCGATGATGCCGAAATCGATGCGGCAATGGCCGGAAACATCTGCCGTTGCGCGACCTACGCCCGCATACGCGCCGCCATCAAGTTGGCCTGCACGCACATGACCGGGCACCTGTCGATTTCCCGCCGCAAGTTGATCGTAGGCGGCCTCATGGTCGCCTTCGCCTGTAGCGCCCGAGCAAGAGCCGCGACGTCCGAAGCGACAGGACCGAGCGCAATCGGCGGTTTCGTCCGCATCTCGCACGAGGGAGGCATATCGCTGGTGATGCCGAGCGTCGAGATGGGTCAGGGCATCTACACCGCGGAAGCGGCTTTGCTGGCCGAGGAACTCGACGTACGTCTCGATCAGATCGTGGCGATTGCCGCTCCGCCCGACGCATCGCTTTACGCGCAGCCTCTCTTCAAGGCGCAGATGACGGGTGGGTCCACCTCGATCCGCGGATTCTGGACGCCCCTTCGGCAGGCGGGCGCCGCTGCGCGATCCATGCTCGTTGCCGCGGCGGCGCAGGCCTGGGGAGTGCACCCGGACGAATGCTCCACGAAGGACGGCACGATCCTGCATTCATCGACGGGCCGTGTGCTGAGATATGAAGAGGTCGCTGAATCGGCCGCGACCCAGCCGATGCCCGAAGATCCGAGGCTGAAGTCGCGCCGGAGAGTTCAAGATCATCGGCAAGTCCCAACGTCGCATCGATACGCCGGCCAAGGTGAACGGGAGCGCGGTCTACGGGATCGATGTGACGATCGATGGAATGAAGACCGCGGCCGTGGCGATCAGCCCCGTGGACGGAGGCAGGCTGAAATCGGTCGATGACAACCGTGCGCGAAAGATCCCGGGCGTAATCGACGTCTTGCGCATCGACGACGCGGTCGCAGTCGTCGGCGAGCACTATTGGGTCGCTCGCGCCGGCGTTGAAGCACTGGATATCGATTGGGAGCTGGGACCGAACGCGAAAGCTGACCACCGCATCGATCCGCGCCGGAAGCCGTCAAAGCGGCCGATGAGGGGACGCCGATCAAGGCTCTCGAACGCGGTGACGTCGAGACCAGGCTCAAGAACGCGACGAAGCGGTTGACAGCCGAATACGAACTTCCGTTTCTGGCTCACGCGACGATGGAGCCGATCAATACGACCGTTCATGTCCGTCCCGACGGTTGCGACATCTGGGTCGGCACTCAGACGCCCGTGGTAGCTCAGAAGCATGCGGCCAGGATCACGGGACTTCCGGTCGACAGGGTGGCGTTGCACAATCATCTGATCGGAGGAGGATTCGGGCGCAGGCTCCAGGCGGACACGATCGAGCAGGCCGTTCATTTTGCCAAACAGGTCCCCTATCCACTGAAGATCATCTGGACGCGCGAGCAGGATATCCGGCACGATCGCTTCCGCCCCTGTTATCTCGACAGACTAGCAGCGGGTTTGGACGAGCAAGGCCAGCCCCTGGTCTGGACCCATCGCACCACATCGGGAACGGTCAGACGCTACTTCGACTGAAGACGGCTGGCCGGAAGGAAAGCTCGACAAGGATGCCGTCGATGGCGCCTGGGACAGCCCCTATGCGTTCCCAGCTATCCGGGTCGACTGGATCAGGCACGATCCACCGGTCAAGTTGAACTGGTGGCGCGGCGTCGGCCCTACGCACAACGTCTTCGTCGTCGAGAGCTTCCTGGACGAGTTGGCGCATGCTGCAGGACAGGATCCGATCGCCTACAGGCGGGCATTGCTCGATGCCAATCCGCGCGCAATGGCCGTGCTGGACAAGGTTGCCGACGCCGCCGGCTGGAACAAGTCGTTGGAGCCAAGGTCCGGGCGCGGGGTGTCGCTGCATCAGAACTTCGGAAGCTACGCCGCTCTGGTCGTCGAAGTCGCGGTGGCTCTCTCGGGCGAGATCTCGCTGAAGAAGATCGTGGCGGCCGTCGACTGCGGTATCCAGATCAATCCGGATACCGTCCGCGCGCAGATCGAGGGCGGCGTCCTGTTCGGACTATCCGCCGCTCTGTTCAATGGCATTACCTTCGATGAAGGGCGCGTCCAGCAGGGCAATTTCAACGACTACAGACAACTTCGCATCAACGAGACGCCGCCGATCGAGATCCACCTTTTGGACAGCGGCGAGGGTCCCGGCGGCCTCGGCGAAGTCGGAACGGTATCTGCAGCCCCGGCGCTCGGGAATGCGATCTTCGCAGCGACCGGTGTCCGCCTGCGCCGCCTGCCGGTCGATCGGAGGCTGCTTTCCAAAAGGGAAAGCTCATGAACCGGCGGCGCACGCTCATCACCATGGGCGCTCTGGGTGTCGTCGGCGCGATTGCAGCCGCTTGCTTCTTCTTTTGGCCTGCCTCTATCGAGGCGGTCCAGGCCACGGACGCGCAACCAACTGGATCCGCACTGGTCGCGAAGGGTGAGTATCTGACCAAAGCGGCCGACTGCGCCGCCTGCCACACAGCTCCCGGCGGCAAACCATTCGCGGGCGGGCGTGCCTTCAAACTTCCGTTCGGTACGATCTATTCGACCAACATCACGCCCGATCAGGAAACGGGGATCGGCCGGTGGAGCGATGCGGAATTCGTGAGAGCGCTGCATCGAGGAATCGGAAGAAACGGAGAGGATCTCTATCCCGCCTTTCCGTATACGGCTTATGCGCTTCTGTCGACCGACGACGTTCTTGCCATCCGTGCCTATCTTTCGACTTTGCGGCCGGTGACCACGCGGAACGCCGATAACACGCTCGTCTTCCCCTTCAACCAGCGGTACACGTTAAGAGCCTGGAAGCTCCTGTTTATGCCGACCAGGCAATGGGAGCCTTCTAGCGGCCCACGATGCGGCATGGAATCGCGGATCGTATCTCGCCGAAGCGCTCGCGCATTGCGGCGATTGCCACACGCCTCGCAATCTGATGTTCGCGACGAAGAGTAGCAGGAAATACGCCGGAGCGGTCGTTGACGGGTGGAAGGCCTACAACATCACTTCTGACAGTGAGACCGGCATAGGCGCATGGTCCGACGCCGAAATAGAACAGTATCTGTCTTCCGGGCACGCGCCCGCGCACGGCAGCGCTGGGGGCGGCATGGCCGAGGCGATCGATCTCAGTCTTCGTCATCTATCCTCAGAAGACATTGCCGCGCTGACCCGATATTTGAGGACAGTTCCGCCGCAACGATCCGAACTCGCCGCCCGAGTCGTCCACGATCCGGGCACGTTGAACGGCGCCACGGCGTGGTCGCCCGGAGCGGACCACGACGAGAGTGCCGGTTTCCAGGTATTCGCGTCGGCGTGCGCGAGCTGCCACGGTTGGGACGGCAATGGTCAGCAGACCGACAATGCAGGACTTCGCGGCTCTCGCAGCGTGAATGACCCCGCCGGCACAAATGTTGTCCGCGCCGTACTTGGAGGCATCAAGATCGGATCGCTTGGTGGCAACAACACGATGCCTCCATTCGCCGACGCATATTCCGACGAAGAGATCGCCGCAGTCAGCAACTACGTCATCGGGCATTTCGGCGGCAAGCGAGGCAACGTCACGGCGGCCGAGGTTCGTGCCTCCCGCGATTGAGGCGGATTGCCGCCTCACCCGGATGGAAGTTCGCGAATGAAGCAAACCTGGTCGGTTCAAACGGAAAATATTATGACGGAGAATGATCTTGGATAAGCCGATGAACGTGTGCGTATTGCTTGGAAGCCTGCGGAAGGCGTCGTTCAGCGGGATGCTGGCGAACGCACTGATGTCGCTCGCGCCATCCTCGATGGAGCCCGAGGTCGTCGAAATCGGGCAACTGCCTTTCTACAACCAAGACCTTGAGAGGTTGATCGACCCTCCGCCCGCGCCATGGACTGCGTTCCGTCAGCGCATCAAGGCCGCTGATGCAGTGCTGTTCGTTACGCCTGAATATAACCGGTCGATGCCTGCCGTCCTAAAGAATGCACTGGATGTCGGTTCCAGGCCGTATGGAAGTAGCGTCTGGGACCGCAAGCCTGGTGCGATCGTCAGCAGCTCGCCGGGCGCGATCGGAGCCTTCGGCGCCAATCATCATCTCAGGCAGTCGCTCGTGTTTCTGAACGTGCCGACCATGCAGCAGCCCGAAGCCTATGTCAGTCATGCCCACAAGCTCTTCGATCAACACGGCAAGCTCATCAACGATGATACCCGAAAATTCCTGCAGCAGTTTATGCAGGCGTTTGCGAATTGGGCCGAGACGATCCGATTTCAGGGCCATCACTGACAGTTTTGAGCATGATTGGCGTTAATCCCGCAGTAGCATTCAATCGCGACTGGCAGCGAGAAGACATATTGAATGCAGGTCTTGAAAAGCCGTTCGAGCTCAACACGACAGCTCTCATTCTAGATGAAGCACTGAGCACCCGGCACGCCCAACTCTCTCCACCGGAGCCTCCGCATGAACGACCAATCCAAACGACCGCCGTTGGCCCATGCATCGGGCACCCCGGTCACGGATAATTTCAATATTCAGACCGCGGGGCCGCGCGGTCCTGCCCTGCTGCAGGATGTCTGGCTGATCGAGAAGCTCGCCCATTTCGCCCGCGAAGTGATCCCCGAGCGCCGCATGCATGCCAAGGGCTCCGGCGCTCACGGCACCTTCACCGTCACGCACGACATCACGCGCTACACCAAGGCCAGGATTTTCTCCGAGATCGGTAAGCAGACCCCGATGTTCGCCCGCTTCTCGACCGTCGCGGGCGAGCGCGGCGCCGCTGACGCCGAGCGCGATATCCGCGGCTTTGCCCTGAAGTTCTATACCGAAGAGGGCAACTGGGATGTCGTCGGCAACAACACGCCGGTGTTTTTCTTCCGCGATCCGCTGCGCTTTCCCGACCTCAATCACGCCATCAAGCGCGATCCGCGCACCGGCATGCGCAGCGCCGACAACAACTGGGACTTCTGGACGCTGCTGCCTGAAGCGCTGCACCAGGTCACGATCGTCATGAGCGATCGAGGTATTCCGAAAAGCTTGCGTCACATGCATGGCTTCGGCAGCCACGCGTACAGCTTCCTCAATGCCGCAAACGAGCGCATCTGGGTCAAATTCCACTTCCGTACCCAGCAGGGCATCCAGAATCTGACGGACGCGGAAGCCGAGGCCCTCGTCGGCAAGGATCGCGAAAGCCATCAGCGCGATTTGTTCGAAAATATCGACGCCGGCAATTTCCCGCGCTGGACCCTGTTCATCCAGGTGATGACGGACGCGCAAGCGACGGCATTCCCATTCAATCCTTTCGACCTGACCAAGGTCTGGCCAAAGGGCCACTTTCCGCTGATCGAGGTCGGATATTTCGAACTCAACCGGAACCCCGAGAACGTCTTCGCCGAAGTCGAACAGGCGGCGTTTTCTCCTGCCAACATCGTGCCGGGCATCGGCTACTCACCGGACAAGATGCTGCAGGGGCGTCTCTTCTCCTACGGAGATGCGCAGCGCTACCGCCTGGGCGTCAATCACCACCACATCCCTGTCAACGCACCGAAATGCCCGTTCCACAGCTATCATCGCGACGGCGCCATGCGCACTGACGGCAATCTCGGCGGAACTCCCACCTACTTCCCCAATAGCCGGGGCGAGTGGATCGACCAGCCGCAGCTTAACGAGCCGCCGCTGGAGCTCGAAGGCGCGGTCGCACATTGGGACCATCGTGTCGACGACGATCACTACCAGCAGCCGGGCGACCTTTTTCGCAAGATGACTCCTACCCAGCAGCAAACGCTGTTCGACAATACGGCTCGCCAGGTCGGCGCCGCTGCAAGGCACATTCAGGAGCGTCATGTCGCCAACTGCGCCAAGGCAGATCCGGCCTACGGCGCGGGCGTCGCGAAGGCGCTGGGCATCGATTTGAAATCGAACATGATCGCGGCGGAGTAGGCCTTGCCTTCCTCGCAGCCGACGGCGCTCCCCGCGCCATCGGTCACCCCCAACCGCGTACCGTTCCTGCCGTCGAAACAGGGTCGTCGCGACGCGACGTGTCAAGGAGCGGAGTCGGCCGCATCGGCGCGAAATGGAAAGGGCACAGGAGCTGATATGAGGAGCGTATTGAGTCTGGCTACATTCGCCATCGGGGTGCTGTGCTTCGTGGCGTTCCTGACCAAAGTAAGACCAGTGTCCATCACTGCGGCGCCTTCGTCGAGCGAGCAGGTGAACCGAAATTGCTCGATTTTCCGGAGCGATGAGCGTTGCCTGTAGCCCGCTATTTTATCTTCGTCGGAGGCACGCTTGCGGCTTTGTTGTTCATCCCCGGCTGGTCTTCTGCCGAGGCCCCCAGCGATGTTCGCCGATCAGTCGGTCGCCCTCGATAGAGCGGTTATCCGGATCAGGTCTGCGCACAAATGGCCGGAAAAGGTCATTCTGGATACCGGTCAGCTGACCATCACACCTCCCGTTGTCATGGACCCTCCGACGATCCAGTCGTCGATTCCGCTACCGTCTGACAAAGCGCCGGATCAGCCGAATCTTGAAGCTATGGCCCTGTTAAAGCCAGATACACAGCCGGCCGCGATCAATCATTCAACCCAACAAATCAAACGCGGCGTTGCAAGGACCGTTCGATCGAGGCGTGCGGCCAGAGGTCCCGTTACACGTCGGCGAACAGTAATAGGCGGGGACTGTTGCCAGTTTGGGTGGGTTGATAGCGGTCGAACAAGCTCGAATGCAATGCCGCCCAGGCGCGCCGCGTCGTCATGGCCCTTGGATTGACGTGCGCTCGATCGGCAGAAATTGAAAGACGATAGATTTCTGCTGGTGCGCACGGAAGTGCGCATCAACCATCTAAATAAATCAGCAATGTACAAGATCATCCGAAAGTACATCCGTTATTCCTTGCAGCATCAAGAGGAGACGAAATCCGCCGCTTATTTGGCGTCACGTTCAAGTAACACGCGCGGGCTAACCGGCATCTCGCATTAGGAGCAACCTTGCATGACCGAATACCTAATCGCCGCGCGCGCTGCGGTCATCCTCTGGACCAATCTTGCAGTAATGCCGGTCGAGATCCGTCTTTGACGCGATTGAAGCCGAATTGGAGCGTCGCGGCGTCGAGCTATGAAGGCTCCTGTCCGAAGCTATTCGTTGCGCGAGCTGTTTGGAACGGCATTGCTATCCGAACGAAACCGTGGCGGACGCTTAGCTTCATTTTTGGTCGGAGAGAACAATCGTTGGAGCACGAAATGACAGAGCACGTCGCACAGTTGCCGAATCCCGATGGATCGTTGCTTCTTCGCGAGTTGGACCACAGAATAAAAAACGAGCTCACGTCTGCCATATGCGCGGTTTCAGCTAAAGCGGTGCAGTCGGATAGTGTGGCGGTCAAGGCCGCGCTGCTCGACGTCGTAGACGTCTTGCATCAATGGGCCGACGTTCATCGCGCGCTGCGCATGCCGGATCAAGGGCGCCTCACCGATGCCGCGAGGTACCTCCAGCAGCTTTGCTTCGCCATGACGAAATACCGACTGGATTGCCTGGCGATACGTGTCTTGTTTTCAGCGGATGATCTGAGGCTTGAAGGAGAACGCTGCTGGAAGCTTGGACTGATTGTATCCGAGCTACTGACCAATGTGGCACGACATGTACAATTCGACGCTGAGACATCCGGAATTGCGAGTGAAGTTGATGCTTGCAGGCAACGTCGTAAAGTGCGGGGTCTCTGACAATGGGTCGGCACCTGAGCCCATCCGGCGCGGTCGAGGGCTTACGATCGTCGGCGAGTTGGTCAGCAGTTTGGGCGGCCGCGTTCATACGTCTTGCGCCGCCGAAGGATCCTCCTTCCTTCTCACCTTTCCATTGACTGAGGCCGAGCAACGTGCTGCCGGCGCGACGCTCTGATGTTCGTTGAAGCGGAGGAAGATGCGCCGCCCTCGGCGGTTGGAGGCGTCAAGGTAGGTCAGCCGGAACCGTTTTCATCATGGCGTTGGCAACCGGCAGATCATTCGCTGGAAGCCGATCAGAGTCCCACAGAGCGATAGGCGCGTGGACGAAGAGCAAATTGGACTCCCGCTGCCGCACCCGCGTACGGCCACGCCGAGCCGGACTTTGGTGTTAGCAAATAAGAAATATTCATGGAGACCGCGCGCCTCTCAATCAACGCTGAGCGGAAGTTCAGGGTGGCTAGACCGTGGCGTTAGAATTCCGCCAGCGGTTGAACCGAACCTGTTCCAACCGCTGCGCTCGACCTGGTTCGCGATCGTTCTCCAAAGGGAGCGAAAGCGTCGTGCTTTTCAGAAGTGGAGTTAGAAGCAGAACCATTCCACCGACGACACGCTCATTCAATATCGCGGCAGAGTATTGGCAGCACAGTCCCGGTCGAACGCTGACCGAGTCCGCGTCAGATCGTCACACGAGGAGCGCGGAAAGTGAAGCCAGTCACCGGTGGAAAGCGGAGGTAACTCGTGAACAACACCGCCAATGCTGCCGAGGCTGTCCCGCACTTCATTCAGCGTCGAGTCCTCCATATCGTCTTTGCCTCGACTAGCGGTCACACGGAGTACGTCGTGGATGCGCTGATCGATTCTTTGAAGAGCATTGCCCCAGGCTGGGAGATCGAGGAAACGATGGCCGAGAAAACGCAGCCACAGGATTTGCTGAGCGGAGATGTTCTCCTGCTCGCCTCCGTCGACCTGGAATACAGGGAGGCATCGAGGGACAATTGAATCCACACATGTGGGTGCTGCTCCATGACAAGGCGAAGACTCTGGACTTGGCCGGCAAACCGTGTGCGTGCATCGGACTTGGGGACCATCGATACTTCTACACGGCGCGAGCGGCGGATCATTTGCAGCACTACGTTGAGGCCCATCATGGTCGGCTGATTGTTCCAACGCTTAAAATCATAGACGAGCCCTACGGCCAGGAGGAGGCGGTAAGAGTTTGGGGCAAACAGTTGGTGGATGCTTCGAAACAGGCAGATTGGTGTTAGGCGATGCCCCGCATATCTCTCAAAATCGTCGGTGCTTCCGGACAGGGAATAAACTCCATTGGCGCGATTGTCGCCAAAGGTCTCAAGAGATCAGGATACTGCGTGTTCGGCTACCGCGAGTATCCCTCGCTCATAAAAGGCGGGCACGCGAGCTATCAGCTGGACGTCTCGAATGAACGCATTTGCAGCACCGAAACGAAGGTGAACGTGCTTGTCGCGCTCAACCATCACGGTCTCGAGCTGAACTTGGATGAACTGAAACAGGGCGGGATCGTGCTGCACGTGACGCCCGGGTGGCAGTTTCCGGAGCATCATCAGAAGCTGATCGCGGAGCGAAGCCTTCGCGTCATCTATTTCCCGGTTGATGACATGCTCAATCGCCTCGGCGCGAGGGCAATTCTGTCGAACGTGCTGCTGACCGCCTTTGTCTGGTCCATGCTGGACCAGGATATCGATGCCCTCAAGTCTCTCGTCGGAGAGAAGTTTGCGAAGAAGAAAGCGCTGCTCGAACTCAACATGCGATGTATCGATGAGGGATATTCCTTTGTCGATCCAGAGCAGGGAACGATCTCCGTCGCGTTGCCGCCGCCTGACAAGGGTTTCGCCAGCGACCTTTTGATTACCGGCAGTCAAGCGATGGGACTCGGCGCGGTTCATGCGGGGGTGCGGCTCTATGCCGGCTACCCGATGACGCCCTCCAGCCCGCTGCTGTCATTCATTGCCGAGCTCGAAAACAAGACTCACATGGTGGTCAAGCAGGCGGAAGACGAAATCACCGCCGCGCAGATCGTGAGCGGGGCGATGTACATGGGAACCCGCGCGCTCACCGCCACCTCCGGTGTCGGATTTGATCTTATGAGCGAGACACTGTCTCTGAATGCGATGATCGAGAACCCGACGGTGTTTGTGCTGGCGCAACGCCCCGGTCCGGCGACGGGCTTGCCGACCTGGACGTCTCAAGGCGGTCTCTTACAGGCCGCGAGTTGCTCTGCCGGCGAATTCGCGCGCTGCGTAATCTCGGTCAGCAACAGCCAGGATGCCTTCGATTTGATGCCGGTCGCATTCAATCTGGCAGAGCAGTATCAAATCAGTGTCATTGTCCTCACCGACAAGCAGATCGCCGAGGCGCTCTACACGCAACACCCTTACGATCTGGAAAAGGCCGAAATTGATCGTGGCAGGCTCGTCGTCGATCCCGAGAAGCTGAAACTCCTGAAATCTTCTGATCGATTTAACCCGCACGCCAAGGGCGGCGTTTCGTTGCGATGGCTTCCCGGCAGCGACGCGGCGACCTATTGCGCCCAGGGCGATGAACACAATTCCATCGGCGCCGTGGATGAGTTCCAGCCTCAATACCAAGTTGCAAATGGAAAAGCGATTGCGGAAGTTCCACGGATTAAAAGCGGGGCTTCCCGCACCTCATTTGAGTATCGGCGGTCGCAGCGCAAAGACGACCGATTGGATGGATGCAGGCGACGAAATCGAGTTGCTCGCGATCGGCTGGGGAAGCACCGGTGACGATCATTTCAAGACGTCATGCGCAGCGAAGAACTGCGAGGGCGGAAGATCGCGTATTTGCACTACACGTATCTCTGGCCGCTCCGCACCGAGGAGCTTCGGAGATTGGCAATGCGGTCGAAACGCATTGTCCTGGTGGAGCAGAACTATCAGGGGCAGTTGGGCATGCTCATCAGGATGGAGTGCGGCCTGGATATCCCGGATAAAATTCTCAAGTACGACGGTCGACCGTTCTTCTACGATGAGCTTCTTTCGTCGGTGATGGAGAGATGTGGGAGCACCTCGGAAAACGAAGAGAAGTTGCCCGGTTTCGAACATGCAGGTACCTCATCATGAATATCGCTCTGCAGACCCGCCCGCCCGCTCTTTCCGAGTACTATTCGGAAACCAAATGCATCTGGTGTGACGGCTGCGGCAACTATGGCATTTGGACGGCCGTGAAGTATGCGCTGGTAGAACTGAATTTGCATCCGTGGCAGGTTTGCCTTTGCTACGATGTCGGTTGTAACGGCAACGGCTCGGACAAAATTGAGGGCTACCGCTTCCACGGGCTCCATGGTCGCGTCATCCCGTTTGCAGCAGGCGCGAAGCTTGCAAACATGAAGGTTCCGGTCATCGCCTTCGCCGGGGATGGCGCGACTTTCTCGGAGGGTATCGGGCATTTAATCCATGGCGTGAGGAGCAATTATCCCATCACGTTCGTCCTGCACAACAATGCAAACTACGGGCTAACGACCGGGCAGGCGAGTTCGCTCACGCCACAGGGCCAGCCAATGAACACAAGCCCCAACGGGATCCCCGAGCATACGTTGGCGAGCATGGACCTGATCTTCTCGCTCAACCCCACCTTCGTTGCCCGTGGCTTTAGCGGTGACATCAAACTGATGACTCGCATTCTCAAAGCCGCCATTCAGCACCGCGGCTTTGCCTTCGTCGAGATGCTCCAGGCGTGTCCGACATACAATCACTTCGCGACGCACGAATATCTGTTGGACAGGTACTTCGATGCAAATGCCGATGGTCACGACCCAGGCAATCTGCAGCAGGCGAAGGCGCTCGCGACGCAGGTTCAGGATCGCATCGCCTGCGGCATTCTCTATCAACGCGAAGACATTCCGCACTTCTATAACCGGCTAATTCCACGGCAAGGACTCGAAACGACCTGCGTCGAGGAGGTGCGGAGGTATGATGTGAGCGAGTATTGGAAGGAACTGGTGTAACTAAATTTGACCGTTGGGAACGCGACGGCGCGGGCTTCGAACATCATCATTTCCTTCATCCGTCAGTTCGAGCGACATTGGCGGCGTCGGCGCCTATAGTTGTAGCTCATGGTCTGGTCTCCCGCAGCGCCAACGATTGGAAATTCCGCGAAGCGGCTCTGTGTTAGTCGATGGCTCATGGCTAGAACGACATTATTCTGCTGGCCAGCGCGCCTCGTCTTAACCGTTCCACGTCGATCTAAATGAGTGGGCCAATGTCAAAGAAACAACTATTCGTAGCCCTATTATCGCTGCTGATATGCGCACCCTCCTATGCCGGCACTACGTTGCATGGCGAAATCAGCGCGGCTCAGGAACAGGATGCAAGCGGCAATGGACTTACCGACGAGGCGATAAGCCGTGAACTTGAGTTGTTCCGAGGCGCGGAAATATCACTGCGCCAAGCGCTGAAGATAGCCGACAGCCTCCACCCCGGTTCGAGGATCGTGGATGTCAGTTTTGATGGCGGCTCCGGCTCATCCGTTTATCGCGTGAAGACGTTTCGGCAGGATCGCATCTGGGAAGATACGATCGACGCCAAAACAGGGCAGGTTGCGGGCAATGCTACAGTGTCTTCCATGAGCGAGTTGAACCTAGAGGATCGCCTCAACTTGATCGCCATGCAATCGGTCCGGCAAGAGCTTGCAGATGCGGTCTTCGTAGCCGAGGACAACACGTCAGGAAAAGCGCTCAGTGGCGGACTGATGAACGAAGCTGGCAAGTTGATTTTTGTGATCGTGGTTCTGTCCGGCACTAACCTCAAGCAGGTCATGCTCGAACCGCCCAGCGCCAACAACCGAGAGACGCTTCCACGTCGTTCAAAGCAGCATTGATGTCAAGGACGGCAATCGCGTATTGGCTTTCAATTCCTTTTCGGCCCCCACCATCGAACGCGCTGCGCGCTCGGCTGACGCATCGGCAAAGATCCGTGAATTCTAAAGGGGCAAATCTCTGAGGTGCCCTTTACTATTAACACAGAGCAGACGGGCAATAATTCGAATTGTCCCCTTCATTCTAAAGTGTGCTCGGCATCGGAGAAGTGCCGCCCGACCTGACGTGGCGTAGACGCCGTCGCCCCCTGCGTATGGCCGTCGGGTATTCGGAGAAATGTTCGTCGCGCATCAAGTAAGCGCCGATCCCGGTCTTCCCCTGTCGGGTCAACCGGTCGACGTGTCTCAAAGCTACCACAAGCGACCTTCGCTGAAGGACGGCTGTTGGCGCAAAACGGAGATTTGCCGAATTTTCCGGGTTATCCCGGAATAGTCGCCCGCTTGCTTCTGAAGATCGACGATGCTTACCGTGTTTTGCAAGAGCACGATGGCGAGAAAGTCAGCTCGCCGCTCGATCAAAAGAAAAGGCCGGCGGGCATTACGCCGCCGACCTTGTCCTGCAACTGCCGGCTCGCGGTCCGGTTCCGTTACTTTGGATTCCGTCTTGCTGGATCGATTTGATTGGTAGCGCCGAGCGCCGGCTGACGCCATTGCACGCAGGTATGGTTAGGCCGTACCAAGGTAGGCTCCCACTACGCAATTGGAATGGAGGGCGGCTATCCGTTGGTTTAGGGTGCGTACTCACGCTCGCGAGGCGGACATTCGACGAAGCGGTAAGGTTCGAAAGCGCCGACAAGCGACATTGATCACGGATGCGGCTCAGTCAGCTGAGATCGTCGGGCCGCCCCGGCATGTCCGAAAAGTGGCGTCACCGGAAGTCAGTTGATTTCTCGATCGCCTCGTCGGTGCATTCTTCCTTGCTCTTCGGCCTCGACGGCCCGCTCCAGAAGCGCTCGCGTGCCGTTGCGAAGACCTCGATCAGCGGGTCCGCAAGATGTTCTAGGCGGGAGAGTTGGAAAACGCGAGTGTCGGTCTGGGCGTATCACTCCTCGAGTGGAGAAGTAGAGGCTTCGAACACCCCGACGATACGCCGACTTACCCCTCATGCCGTCACCAACTTTCGCGCATAGCTCCTTGTTGGTCGGCTGGCTCACGAATGAGGCAAGCATGGCGAATCGGGACCCTTCATCGCCAACCTTCATGCCGACGATTCTCCGGTACGGCATTGCAGTTCTGTCCGTAGCAATCGCAATCGGGTTGGATCTCTTCCTGCTGCGACATTTCGAGGCAATTTTGACGCCACGCGGCGCCATCTTTGGCTTCCTTGCGCCGGCTCATCCGGCCGCCGCGCGCTCAGCTGTTGGCGTTCCGCTTGTTTGATGGTTATTCGAGGAGTGTGTGAATCCTAGGCGCCATTTGTTTCTAGCGTTGCGACCACCGAAACTCTCGAGGAGTAGTACCGAGCATATGACGGAAATGACGCGCCAGATGACCTTGGTCGAAAAAGCCCACGGCGAACGCAATCTCCGCTAACGCGAGATCCGTCTGAACCAACATCTCCTGGGCGCGTTCGACTCGCTTTTGCGTGAGGTAGATATGCGGCGTCACCCCGGCGGATTGCTTAAACTGGCGCGCAAAATGATGCACTGATAGTCCGGCGACTCCAGCCAGCATCAACAGATCGATATTTTCGCCCAAATGCACTTCCACGTATTCCCGCACCCGACGCATCGCGCCGGGCGACAATCCGCCGTATGCCTGCGTTGTTCGCGGCAGCGTTGAAATATCAATCGGGCGTGGACGCGTGTGCAGGTTGCAGTTCGTTGAATGGCTCGAGGCACCCCTAGGGTCGGGCGGCGTGACAAGCGCGGGCCGACTGTCATCGCTGCCGGCGATCAGTAATTGCGCGGAGATATCGCCCCGGTGCTGGTGCCGGAAGAGGTCGATGTTTCGCTCGAAAATCGACCACAAGCTGGTACCGGCCTGGAGCCCGCGATCATCGAGCATAAGGGAGGTGCGCGCCACCCGGTTTGCGCCGATGATGCGTTGGTTGCCGTCAACCGCCAACAGCATGCCTGAAGCACCTCCTTCCGGCGGCGCTACCGCGACAATCCACTCTCGACGGAACTGCTCACGAAAAAATCGTTCTTCTATCGCGCGCGCCGATCGCACTGCGAGCACCCCAGTCAGCGCGTGCGCGCGTTCGGAGAGTTCAGGATCGATGGCAGAGACATCCAGCACGGCTATCAATCGCCCATCGACCCCGAACACCGGCGCCCCAGAGCAGCTCAGGTTAATGTGTCTGGACCTGAAATGCTGGCTTCTGTGAACGGTGACGGGCCGCTCTTCGGCGATGACGGTGCCGATGCCGTTTGTGCCTTCCACTTCCTCGGACCACACCCCGCCGAGCCAGGTTCCCCAATATTGGAACTGGCTTGCCAGCGCACTTTCACCACGATGCGCGACTGCGACGCCCGAGCCATCACAGAGCAAGACGGTGTATGCAGCCTCACGAACCACCTCATACAATTCATCTATCTCCTGCTGGGCAGTGAAGATGAGCTTATCCAGCGGTTCGCGAAAATGTTTCAGCTCGGCAGGCGTGACGATGCGTGGCGCCTGGCTATCGAGTGGATCGAGGCCGTGTTTTTTTGCCGATCTTTGCCAGGAGTTTGATACAGCTTGCATCCCCAGCGGAGGCGTCGCCCCTTCGGCCACCGAATAAACGCGTTCGGCGTGCCCCGCGATAGTGTCGAGCGACCTTGCAGACCGTTCCGAGAGTCCCATCACCGCACCTGGTTTACTATGGACGCGCTTCTGGCGACGGCGCGCCGTTCAGTTTCCGGCCATGGTGAAACACGCTGTTGCGGCAAACGGCGCCGGCACTGCGGAAACGAAAAAAGGCGTTGTCGATGCGGTATCATGATACTTCCACATCGAAGGCAATTGACGGAGGTGCTTCCGCCTATTTAGCAAAGTGCGTGCAAATTGCCGATCCCGAAGTAACCAGATTTGGACAATTCAGCCCGACCCGTCTCTCAAGGCGCAACAGGCCAAATTCCACATGAAAACAGCAAAGGCCTCCGGGCCGGATCAAACCCCTCCAAGAGGGAGGTGATCATTCGGGAGATGCTTTTGCCGCCGGACAGGTCTTCGCGCGGTCTTGTGCTCCGCTTCGAAGATGCAAAGGAGAGCACTATGATCTACATCCGACACTTGGGCACCGCGCCAGACGATACTAAAAAAGACTTTGATGTCGCACCAGTCCGAACGTACGCCCTGACGCTGGCCACAGAAGCCTTGCACGTGGCGCAGGTCGATCTGGCGCATGTGGACCGCATCACAACGATAGGACGGCTCACGGCCTCGATCGCTCCTGAAGTGACGCAGCCCATTGCGGCGATAGTCACGAACGCTCAGGCCGCTCAGCACTTCCTGAATCGTCGACCGCCGGACCTGGACGAGGTACGAGAAACCCTCGATTGCATCGTGACGGAGGCCTATCGAGCAAGCGACGTGATCTACCGGATCCGCGGGCTTTTCAAGGAGACGCCGCCGAAGAGGGAGCGTACGGAGATCAACGGAGCGATCCGCGACGTGCTTGAGCTGATGCGTGGCGAGGCGACGAAAAACGGCGTATCGGTGCGGACGCAGTTCGCAGAGCCATCGCCGGTTGTCCAAGCAGATCGGGCGCAACTGCAGCAAGTAATCCTCAATTTGATTATCAACGCCTTCGAGGCAATGATCAGCATGCGTGAAGGAGCACGCGAATTGCTGATTTGTACCGAGAAATCGGATTCAAACGGCGCGCTGGTGGCGGTACGAGATTCGGGTCCGGGACTGGATCTAGAGACTGTGGACCGCCTGTTCGAGGCCTTCTACACTACCAAGGTCCACGGCATGGGCATAGGTTTGGCCATCTGCCGTTCCATCATCCAAGCGCACGGTGGACGACTTTGGGCGAGGGCGAACGTGCCCCGCGGCGCCATCTTTCAATTCACATTGCCCACCCACAGGCCCGAGCAATCGTGATGGGTGCTGAGACGGTCACGCGCTGACTTATACCGGCCTAATCCCGGAAGCGGCGAGTGTTGCCACGAGGGACACGTCCGAGACGGGTCACTCACGACGGGATCGGGCCGCCAGCAGGCGCACTTCGTCGGTGCATTCTTCCTTGCGCTTCGGCCTCGACGGCCTGCTCCAGAAGCGCTGGCGCGGCGTTGCGCAAGACCTCGGTCAGCGGGTCCGCAAAAAGTTCTTGGTTGGGAGAGTTGGAAAACGTTAGTGTCGGTCTGGGCGTATCACTCCTTCAGTGGGAGAAGTAGAGACTTCGAACACCCCTACGATACGCCGCCGTATCTCCTCAGGCCGTCACCAGCTTTCGCGCATAGCTCCTTGTTGGTCGGCTGGCTCACGAATGAGGCAAGCCATGGCGCATCGGGATCCTTCATCGCCAACACCCATGCCGACGATTCTCCGGTACGGCATTGCAGTTCTGTCCGTAGCAATCGCAATCGGATTGGGTTTCTTCGTGCTGCGGCAATTCGAAGCCATTTTGACGCCGTTCCTGTTCGCAGTCGCTGCGACCGTTTGGTACGCTGGAACTGGGCCGGGTGTGCTCGCAATTGTCCTCTCAGTCCTCAGCCTCAACTACTTCTTCCTGCGTCCCACTTATTCCTTCAGCGCAATTAGCTATGCTGATCTCGTTTATTTAACCTTTTGCATATTTTGCGCCTTAGCTGTCGGCTGGGTCAGCGCCGTGCGACGACGGGCAGAGCACGAGCTTCGCCAGGCCCGCGAGGAGCTCGAGGCCAAGGTGGTGGAGCGAACC
This sequence comes from uncultured Alphaproteobacteria bacterium, assembly GCA_963774775.1. Taxonomy (GTDB): domain Bacteria; phylum Pseudomonadota; class Alphaproteobacteria; order Rhizobiales; family Xanthobacteraceae; genus Bradyrhizobium. Next base: position 474,323 of record CAVZGZ010000015.1, on the reverse strand, counting down.
GCCGACTTGCAGCGGAGCGAAGGCTATTTGGCCGAAACACAGAAGCTGACCCATACTGGCAGCTGGGCATGGGACGCTCGCAGCCAGAGAGTGCTCTACTGCTCCGAGGAAATGTACCGAATTTACGGATTGGATCCGCAGGTGGATCTGCCGACCCGCAAAAACTTTCGGCAACGAGTTCATCCGGAGGATCGCAACAGGACCGACGCGAGATTTGCGAGGGTGGTCAACGAAAAAGTTGACAGCTTCGACGAGTACAGGGTTCTGCTGCCTGACGGAACAGTCAAGCACGTCATTTCATCGGGGCACCCGGTTCTCGACGGGAACGGAGAGCTCATCGCGTTCATCGGCACTGCGACAGACGTAACAGAACGCAGGCGCGCCGAGGAAGCACTGCGGGACAGCGAAGCGAAGATCCGGCGCCTGGTCGACTCCAACATCATCGGAATTTTCATTACGGGCCTGGAAGGTCGGGTTCTTGAGGCCAATGACGCGTTTCTTCATCTCGTAGGACAGGAGCGGGACGATCTGGTTTCAGGTCGCATACGCTGGACGGACCTGACCCCACCGGAATGGCGCGAGCGCGACAAGCGCGCCCTGGCGGAACTGAGCTCAAATACGATTGCTCGGCCGTACGAGAAGGAGTTTTTTCGAAAAGATGGCAGCCGCGTCCCCGTGCTGATTGGAGGCGCGCTGTTCGAAGAGGGCGGCAACGAAGGCGTCGCATTCGTGCTCGATCTGACGGAGCGCAAGTGCGCCGAAGAAGCTCTGGTGCGAAGTGAGGCTTATTTAGCCGAAACGCAGAAGCTGACCCACACCGGCACCTGGGCATGGGACGCCCGCAGCCAGAAGGTGCTCTTCTGCTCCGAGGAAATGTTCCGAATTTACGGCTTGGATCCGCAGGTGGATCTACCGACTCGCAGGAACTTTCGGCAACGAGTTCATCCCGAGGATCGCAACAGGGTAGACGAAAGACAAGCGAGGGTGGTCAACGAAAAAGTTGGCAGCTTCGACGAGTTTAGGATTGTGCTGCCCGACGGAACAGTGAAACACGTCAGTTCAACATGGCACACGTTCCTCGATGGGAACGGAGAGCTCATCGAATTGATGGGCACTGCGACAGACATAACAGAACGCAAGCGCGGCGAGGAAGCCCTGCGGGAAAGCGAACACAAGCTCCGTCAAATCATCGATACGATACCGGCCCATGTCGTGCGTTATCAGCCGGACGGCACAGCCGATTTCATGAATCAGACCTTTAGCGAATTTGTCGGTCCAGGGGTCGGGTTCGACAACCTGAAAAGTGTGGTGCATCCGGAAGATTACCCGAAACGCTCGCGCGACTGGGACATACATGTTGCGGCGGCAGAGCCGTACGACATCGAAATGCGGCTGCGCCGCGCCGACGGCGTGTATCGCTGGCACCGCAGCAGGCGCGTGCCGCTGCGCGACGCGAACGGCGCGATCGTGAACTGGTATGGCGCCGGTCACGACATCGATGACCAGAAGCGGGCCGAAGAAGCATATCGCGAGGCGCTGCTGGAGCTCGCGCACGCCAACCGCGTCGCGACGATGGGCCAATTGACGGCCTCGATCACCCATGAAGTGAACCAGCCGATTACAGCGGCAGTCACGTACGCGTTAGCCGCACGGCGTTTCCTAAGCGCTGAGCCACCGAATTTTCGTGAGGTGGATGACGCGCTCTCCCTTATTGTCAAGGAGGGCAATCGCGCAAGCGAGGTCGTCGGGCGAATCCGCGCGCTCATCAAGAAGGCGCCCCCACGAAAAGACGCCGTAGCGATCAACGATGCCATCCTAGAGGTTATTGCTCTCACCCGTACCGAGGCCGCAGACAATAACGTCTCGGTGCGGACGCAGTTGGCGGAGGGCTTGCCGCATGTCCAGGGAGATCGGGTCCAGCTGCAACAGGTGCTAATTAACTTGATCATCAATGCCATCGAAGCGATGCGCGACGTCGGCGAAGAGGAGCGGGAATTGCTCATCAGCACGCGTCACGAACCGGATGGCGTGTCAGTCGAGGTGCGAGATTCAGGTCCGGGCTTCGCGCCGGCGGATCTCGACCGCGTGTTCGAGGCTTTCTACACCACGAAATCGGACGGTTTGGGGCTTGGGCTGTCGATCTGCCGGTCGATTATCGAAGCGCATAACGGACGATTGTGGGCGAGCCCTAACGTGCCACGTGGCGCTATCTTTCGCTTCACTGCACCTGCTCATCCGGCCGCCGCATCGTGAGTGGAATGCCGCTTCGGATCGAAGACGTGGCAGACGTCGAGTCTGGCAGGCACCCTGAGCACCCGTGGTGAGACGCAATGGGACCATTGCGGAAGATGCAGGCTGCGTCTGCGCTAGGCAACGCGACCTGGGCTACGCGGCTTTGTCGGCGTCAGTTGCAATTGGTCGGCCATGCGCGCCAGGTCAGGCAAGGACGATGCCCGCATCTTGCGCATTACCTGGCCACGATGAACCTTTACCGTGATTTCGCTTACGCCGAGGTCGGCTGCGATCTGCTTGTTTAGCCGCCCGGTCACCACGAACGCCATGACCTCGCGCTCCCGCGGCGTCAAGGTTTCGAAATCGAGCTTTCAGCCCTGCCATAGCTTGTTCCTGCTCAAGCTGCGCTCGATCACGGGCGTGACCGAGCTGAATCGCTTCAAGCAAATCCTGCTCCCGGAACGGCTTTGTCAGGAATTCGATGGCGCCACCCTTCATCGCCTGCACCGACATTGGAATGTCGCCATGTCCGGTGATGAAGATGATCGGCAGCCGTCTTTTGTTGCCTGCCAGTTCGCGCTGCAGTTCGAGTCCGCTCTGGCCGGGAAGCCGCACGTCAAGCACCAGGCAAGTGGGTCCTTCTGGCAGATCTGCCGCGCAAAATTCGCTCACCGACCCGAATAGGCTGACCCGAAAGCCCGCCGATCGAAGCAGCTTACCGAGGGAGTCCCGCACTCCCGGATCATCGTCGATGACCATCACTGTTGGCGGTTGCTCTACCACATGTGCCTCGTTGACATGCGCATCAGCTTTTCTAGTCCGCCACCGAGCATAGCGAGATTATCGCGTGGGCGATAGAGGGGACCATCAGCCCAATTCGGCTCCCACGGATTGCAGTCATCGGTGAACTGGCCTGTTGAAGTCGGCCCAGTGTTTTGCGTCAGGCAGCCAGCTGCCCACCAAGGTCGAACCGACTAGCGCTGGCAGCGCGCAACCTTCGTATAGTGCGCACATTCCCATTTGGTACTCGATCTTTCCGCTAGTTCAATAGTGAGCGCCAATGCGTGCCATTATGGTGAAGTTGTCCCTCCCCCGAGGCCGATCACTCCCTGCGGCCTCCCCTTGTCCCTCCAGCCCGGTCGGGGCTGGAGGGACTCTTTTGAGTTAACAGGGGCTAGGGTCATATGAAAGTCGATGCCTGTGACGCGGCCTGCTCCATGGACCACAAGATTTCCGGTCGAGTTACTATACAATTGTATAATCGAAGCACGTATTGGTTGCGCCTAGGTTGGATGAGCAAGAGTGTCGCGGACGACATCCGTTTCTCCAAACGCTGCTCGCGGTTACCGGTCGTGCCAAGTGCCAAATACCAGACCAATAGTTGCCATAGTCGATGACGACAACGCGGTTGGAAATGCAATCGAAGTTTTAATGCGTTCGGTAGGGTTGATCGCCAAGGCATTTTCGTCCGGCGAGGAGTTCTTGCGCTCACCCGAACTGAGCCGCACCGGCTGCTTGGTTGTCGACTACGACATGCCCAAGATGAGTGGCCTCGATTTGCACAACAATTTGTCTCGATTGGGCAATGAGATTCCCGACCGTACTGATAACTGCCTATCCGAGCGATGATATTCGTGCCCGAGCACTTCAAGCTGGGGTCATCTGCTTTCTGCCCAAGCCGTTCGATGAGAGCGACCTCCTGAATTGTATTCAGGCTGCGCTAGATCGCGCAAAGGGAAATAGAGGCGCGCCTTAGCTTGCCTACATTGCACAATGGCCGCTAGGCACGCGACAGGTCGCCTCCGCTGGTCATCGGCGATGCAACTCAATTCACATCGGCATCGCAGCGGGCGCGAGCTAGACCTGTCCATTATCTGCCGACTGATCTTGGTGCAACACGCTTCAGCGACTAGACGCGCAGCGCAGGACGGTCGTGCCGGCGCACACTGCTCCTGCCCGTCATTGTGGTCGCAGCGGCGCGGGGGTTCGGCTCAACTCCGCGTTGAGGGTGATTGAGTTATACCAAGGTGTAGTTCGTGCTTTCCAAAGGTGAGGGAAAGACTACGAGCTTCGTTGGGGCCAACTTTACGCGCGCACAATTGCGGCGTTTTCCGACCGACGGTACGCATGCCGGGCCGGGGAGATCCAACATTTGGCTGACACACATGCATGGCACCGTAGTTCACAGGAAGCTGAGGTTCGGCCCTTTTGAACTTTCGATTGGCGAGAGGGTGCTCCGGCGCGACGGTCGAGTGCTTCCTCTCGGGGATCGGGCGTTGGATATTTTGACCTATCTTGCCGACCGCCCAGGTGAGGTCATCGCGAAGCAGGAACTGATGGATCACGTCTGGTCGGACGTAACCGTTGAGGAGGGGAGCCTCCGGGTCCACGTGGCCGCAATTCGCAAGGCGCTTGGTGACGGCCAATTTGGCAATCGATACATCGCAAACATCAAGGGACGGGGCTATTCGTTCGTCGGCACCGTCGTCCAGCTGGCTGGTGGGACGGAAAACAGGAATGCCAAGTTCTCCCCCCAAGGCAGGCTCCCCGTGCGACCGGTCATGATGATTGGGCGCGAAAAGGTCGTCAGCGAGGTCAGCGACAAGCTTCGAAATGAGCGGTTCGTAACACTGCTCGGCCCCGGCGGTATTGGCAAGACGACCATTGCCTTGGCCGTTGCCCGCGCCGTTGCCGAGGAGTTTGCCGGGAAGGTCCATTTTGTTGACTTGGAAAGCCTTACCGATCCGCGACATGTTGCGGGGGCTGTCGCGACATCGCTGGGACTTGCGCTCAAATCGAGAGATCCCGACCTGGAGCTGGTCGACCTCGTTCGCCCGCAGAAGATTCTTATCATTCTCGATAACTGTGAGCACGTGATCGAGACGGTCGCCCTGCTTGCCGAGCAACTCTACCAGGAAGCGGAGCAGGTCTATCTTCTGACCACCAGTCGCGAATTGCTGAAGGTAGGGGGCGAGCATTGTTGGCGGGTTCTTCCCCTTGATTTTCCACCAGATGGCTCGGAGCAAACGGCAAATGCCGTGCTTCGATATCCGGCAGTGCAGTTGCTCGCACGACGCGTGGCGGCGAGGGCGGGAAGCTTCGTTCTCACCGATGAGGACGCGCCGTTTGTCGCGGAAATGTGCCGAAAGCTGGATGGCATACCCTTGGCAATTGAGTTGGCGGCGGGTCAGGTGGCCGCCCTCGGCCTCAAGAACACCCTTGCTCGGCTGGAGTTGCTGAAATTGGCGCATCGATCGGCGGTTGCCAGACATCAGACGCTGAAGGCGACATTGGATTGGAGCTACAATCTGCTGTCTGACGGAGAGAGGATTGTTCTTCGACGCATCGCCCCTTTCGTTGGTCAATTCACCCTTGAGGGCGCGCGGTATGTCGCAGGCGAACTCGGCATAGGCACCGGAGAAATCTTTGACGCGATCGCCGGCCTGGTTGAGAAGTCATTAATAGCAACTCGGATCGACGAAACGCAGGCACAGTATCGGTTGCTGGACACGACGCGGGCATATGCACTCGAAAAATTGGAGGAGCATGCCGAAGTCGACGTAGTCCTCCGCCGGCATGGGGAATACGTCGCTGGCTACCTCGAATCGCAAAGAGTTGCGCTGTTGGCAATAGGAGCCGACAAGTCGTCGCACGTTCCTTCAAGCGGCGAGACACCTACGCGTCTAAAGCTGGTGCGGATGCGTTGCCGCGGCGGGTGAGAATGGGCAGCCAACAAGGCGGCGCTCTCCAGTAGGTGCAAGTCCCCACCCGGAAAACGCTCCAGCCGGAAGCAACCGGAACAGTCATGGAGGTAACGAAATGGCTGAAGCCTCTGGTAAGCGTGTCACGAATTGGTGACCGCGCGAGTGTGCAGGCCGTAACGCGAGTGATTACCGAGCAAGCCTCAAAGTACTTCCACCAGGAGCCTTCATGAACGGGCTCTCGGGCTACGTATTCTCGTCGCTGCGGGAGGGCGACATCGCTCTATACCGGGGCTCTGGCAACGGCTTGACGCCGATCCTGCTTGTTGCTGCAGAAGAAACCTCGCCCGGTTGCGTCGAGCGACTTGAGCACGAATATGCGCTCAAGTCCGAACTTGACGCCGAGTGGGCGGCGCGACCTGTCGCGCTTACGCACGATAACGGCCGTATGACGCTGGTGCTTGAGGATCCCGGCGGTACGCCGCTCGATCAACTGCTTGGCCGTCCACTGGACGTATCGCATTTCCTGCGCATCGCGATCCCGCTCGCGGGCGCGCTTCGCCATGTGCATGAGCGTGGCCTCATCCATAAGGACATCAAGCCGGCAAATATCCTGGTGGAATCGGCAAGCAGCGGCGTGTGGTTGACGGGGTTCGGCATCGCATCGCGTCTGCCGCGTGAGCGCCAGGCGCCAGAGCCGCCGGAGACTATCACCGGTACACTCGCCTACATGGCGCCGGAGCAGACTGGCCGGATGAACCGCTCGGTCGACTCCCGAAGCGACCTGTACGCGCTGGGGGTCACCTTTTACGAGCTGTTGACCGGCGCGTTGCCCTTCACCGCCGCTGACCCGATCGAGTTGATCCACTGTCACATCGCGCGAGAGCCTGTCCCGCCGCACGAGCTTGCAAGCGCGCTGCCGGCTCCGCTCTCGATGATCGTCATGAAGCTTCTCGCGAAGACCGCCGAGGAGCGCTACCAGACCGCAGCAGGAGTCGAGGCGGATCTCCGCAAGTGCCTCACCGCCTGGGAGTCGTTCGGGCGGATCGACCCGTTCCCGCTTGGTCTGCAGGACGCGTCGGACCGGCTGATGATCCCGGAGAAGCTGTACGGACGCGAGGGCGAGATCGCCACCCTGCTCGCTGCCTTCGATCGTGTCGTGAAGCATGGCGGTTCGGAGCTCGTTCTGGTCTCTGGCTACTCGGGCATCGGCAAGTCGTCGGTCGTCAACGAGCTGCACAAGGTCATCGTGCTGCCTCGCGGCATCTTCATTTCGGGAAAATTCGACCTGCGCCTCAGGGACACCCCCCACTCGACATTGGCTCAAGCGTTTCAGGGACTGATTCAACAGCTACTGAACGGCCAGGCGAACGACATCGCCCGCTGGCGAGACGCGATCAAGGAAGCTGTCGGCAATCAGGGCCGTCTGCTGACCGACCTCATTCCCAACCTCGTTCGACTGATCGGCCCACAGCCGACCGTGGCAGTCCTCTCGCCGGTCGACGCCCAACTGCGGTTTCAGACCGTGTTCCAGCGGTTCGTCGGCGTGTTTGCGAGGGCGGAACACCCGCTCGTCATTTTCGTCGATGACCTGCAATGGCTCGATCCGGCCACGCTGACGCTCATCGAATATCTCCTCCTCCATCCGGACACGCGTCACCTGTTGCTGATCGGCGCATATCGCGACAACGAGGTCGACCCGGCACATCCGCTGATGCTCAAGCTGGAGGATCTGCGCCAAGCCGGCGCGAAAGTCGATCAGATCGTCCTCGGCCCGCTCTCGGTCGACGACATCAACCAACTGCTGTGCGACACGTTGCGGCGTGCGCCCGACGAGATGCGGCCGTTCGCTGAGCTGGTGCACAGGAGAAGCGGCGGCGGCAATCCCTTTTTCGCCGGACAGTTCCTCACGAGCCTCGCCGAAGAACGGCTGATCGAGTTCGATCCGCGCTCGCGGTCGTGGACATGGGATTTGGACGCTATCGTCGACAAGAGGTTCAGCGACAATCCGGTGGACCTGATGATCGGCAGGTTGCGGCGTCTTGCTCCGGAGGCCCAGGAAGCGTTGAAGCTGCTCGCCTGCCTCGGCAGTCACGCTGACTTTGCGACCTTGGCAAAGCTGCGCAGCGAATCCGACGAAGCGATGCATGCAAGCTTTCGCGACGCGGTCCGCGCCGGCGCCGCTGTCCCCCGCGAGGGAAGCTACCGGTTCTTCCATGATCGGGTTCAGGAGGCCGCCTATGCGCTAATTCCGACAGAAGGTCGCGCCGAACTCCATCTGCGGATCGCACGTCTCCTTGTCGCGGAGACCGCGCAGGAGAGGGTCGCGGAGAAGATCTACGACCTCGTCAACCAGCTGAACCTGGGCTCGGCGCTCATTTCCGAGTGGCCCGAGAAGGTGCGCGCGGCCGAACTCAATTTTGTTGCAGGCCGGAAGGCGAAAGCCTCGACCGCCTATGCTGCGGCCTCCACCTACCTCGCAGCAGGCATCGCCGTTCTGTCGGACGAAGGCTGGCAGAGATCCTATGACTTGACGTTGAGCCTGTTCCTGGAACGGGCGGAATGCGAGATCCTTAGCTCGAACCTGGAGCAGGCCGCGGAACTCGTGGAGGTGCTACTCATCAAGGCGCGGTCGAAGATCGATCATGCCGAGATCTGTCGTCTGCGTATCATGCTTCAATTGAGGCAAGGCAACTACGCCCCGGCGGTCCGCACGGCGCTCGAATGCCTGCGAACGTTCGGCGTCGACCTGCCGGACTCGCCGACGCCGGAACAAGTGCGAGCAGAATACGAGGAGATGCGCCAGGCCCTCGGCGGGCGCCCGATCGAGAGCCTGATCGACCTGCCGATGATGGATGACCCGGAGATGCAGGCCGTCATGAAGCTCTGCAGTTCGATGGGCGAATTGGCCTATCACGCCGACGGCGAACTGTTCCAGATGAATTGTTTAAGGATGGTCAAGCTGAGCTGTCGGCACGGAACAAGCGGGTACTCTGCGATCGGCTACGCCGGGATCTCCGTAGCTCTTGGTCCGGTGTTCCATCGCTTCGCAGACGGGGAGGCATTTGCACGGTTGGCGGTCGCAGTCGCCGAACGATACGGGTTCACCGCGCAAAAGGCGGGCGCACATTTCCTCATGCAAATGGCGGTCCTGTGGACGCGTCCAATTGAAGACGCTCTGACCTGCCTCGAGGCCGCGACTCGATCTGTCGCGGAAACCGGCGAGATGGTCTACGCCTGCTGGAACCGTCAACATCGCCTCACCGATCTGATGGCGCGCGGCGATCCTCTCGACCAAGTGTGGCTCGAGTTCGGTAGATGCCCTGGATTTCGTCCGCAAATACAAATTTGGTCAGTTGGTCATCTTGAGCATTCAGGGTTTCGTCCAAAGTCTTCGCGGAGGAGCGGGAAGCGGCGCCCCCCTCGACGAGACGGCGCTGGAAGCGCGGGTGCTCCGGGGCGGCGTTCCAATCGTTGCCTGCTTTCATTGGATCCTGCAATTGCAGCGGCACTTCTTACTGGGCAACGCGGAGAGAGCCCTTGAGTTTGCCGCCAAGGCGAAGCCAGTTCTCTGGTCGGCTCGTTTCAATCTTCAGTCGATGGATTACTGCTTTTATCATTCTCTTGCCATCGCCGCGGTCTTTCCGGCGTCTTCGCCGGAGAGACGAGCAGAGCTTCGTGAGGAGTTCATCGCACACCTGGGTTCGTTTCAGCGATGGGCTGAGAGTGGCCCGGCGACGTTCGCGCATAAGCACGCCTTGGTCTCGGCGGAATGGGCGCGCCTCGAAGGACGGGACATCGAGGCCATGCGGCTGTACGAGCAGGCAATCCGCTTGGCGGCGGAGCGCGGTTTCCTCCAGGACCAGGCGCTCGCCAGCGAATTGGCAGCTCGAATTCTACCGCCTTCGCGGTCTCGAAAAGGTGGCAGATACTTTTTTGGACGAAGCCCGCGACTGCTACGTCCGCTGGGGCGCCTGGGCGAAGGTCGCTCAGCTCGACAAGACCCACCCCCGGATCCGACAACCGGCATCATTGGCCGCAAAGCCCACCATCGAGACGTCTGTCGAGCGGTTGGATCTGGCTACGGTCATCAAGATGTCGGAAGCCGTGGCCGGCGAAATCGTCCTCGAGAGGTTAATCGAGACGCTGATGGCTATTGCGGTCGAGCATGCCGGGGCCGACCGCGGCCTCCTGATTCTCCCGCACGGCGGCGAAAACCGGATCGAGGCGGTCGCGAGGAGCGGTCGCGATGGTGTCAGGGTCCATCTTCTCGGAACACCGGTAACGCCGTCTGAATTGCCCGTGCTGGTCCTTGAACAAGTCATCCGCACTGAGAGCCAGGTGATTCTGGATGACGCCCGCGGAGCAGAACGCGTTTGCCGAAGATGAATACATAGGCCGCAAACAGGCACGGTCGCTTCTTTGCCTGCCGTTGCTGAAACAGGCCGAGCTGATCGGCGTGCTGTATCTCGAAAACAGCCTGGCGTCGCATGTGTTCACGCCGGGGCGGATCGCGGTGCTGAAGCTGCTCGCCTCACAGGCGGCAATCGCGCTGGAGAACGCCCGGTTGTACAGTGACGTCGCAGAGCGCGAGGCGAAAATCCGGCGACTGGTCGATGCCAACATCATCGGGATTTTCATCTCGAGTCGGAAGGGTGAAATCATCGAAGCCAACGACGCGTTCCTCAAGATGATGGGATACGACCGAGAGGATATCGCCGCGGGCAACATGCGCTTGGCCGACTTGACGCCGCCGGAATGGCGCGCCAGCGCCGCCCGCGCCCTGGTGGGCATAGACACGACTGGCGCGGTCCAACCTTATGAAAAGGAGTACTTGCGCAAGGACGGCAGCCGCGTGCCTGTGCTGATCGGCTCGGCCGCGTTCGACGAACAGCAAGACCATGGTGTTGCCTTCGTGCTTGATTTGACTGAGCGCAAGCGCGCGGAGGCAGAAGCTCGCGAAAGCGAGCGGCGCTACCGTGAGGCGCAACTGGAGCTCGCGCACGCCAACCGCGTCGCGACGATGGGCCAGCTGACGTCATCAATCGCGCATGAAGTGAATCAGCCGATCGCCGCGGCAGTCACGTACGCGTCAGCCGCTCGGCGTTTCCTAAGCGCTAAGCCACCGAATTTTCGTGAGGTGGATGACGCGCTCTCTCTTATTGTCAAGGAGGGGAATCGCGCAGGCGAGGTCGTCGGGCGAATCCGCGCGCTCATCAAGAAGGCGCCCGCACGAAAAGACGCCGTAGAGATCAACGATGCCATCCTCGAGGTTATTGCTCTCACCCGTACCGAGGCCGCAAACAATAGCGTCTCGGTGCGGACGCAGTTGGCGGAGGGCTTGCCGCGTGTCCAGGGAGATCGGGTCCAGCTGCAACAGGTACTGCTTAACTTGATCATCAATGCCATCGAAGCGATGCGCGACGTCGGCGAAGAGGAGCGGGAATTGCTCATCAGCACCCGTAACGAACCGGATGGCGTGTCAGTCGAGGTGCGGGATTCAGGTCCAGGCTTCGCGCCGGCGGCTCTTGAGCGCGTGTTCGAGGCTTTCTACACCACGAAACCGGGCGGTTTGGGGCTTGGGCTGTCGATCTGCCGGTCGATTATCGAAGCGCATAACGGACAATTGTGGGCGAGCCCTAATGTGCCACGTGGCGCTATCTTTCGTTTCATTGCGCCGGCTCATCCGGCCGCTGCATCGTGAGTGGAATGCCGCTTCGAATCCACGACGCGGCAGACGTCGAGCCTACCAAGAATCCTGATTACGAGTGGTGATGCCTCGTGCCCCACTGCACGCCCTTCGGGCGGATTGCGGTGCGGCCCGGTTAGATCCGTTCGCCATCAACATCGGGTGCACACAAACCACCAGCCGTCGCACGTCTGTCCAAGCATTGGGATCGACCACAACGCTAACGCTTCATGTTGAAGTGGCGCACGGCCGACACGTTATTCGTGGTGGAACGAGAAATGCTCAAAGGATTCACTGCTCCTCGGTCCATCCTCGGCGTTGCTGCACTGGTCCCGTCGCCACCCTGGCATTTCGCGGGTGACGTCCTGGCGGTGGAATTTTGGAATGATCCCGACGTATCAGTCCATATCCTTCCAACCGGGGTCGAGCTTGATAAGGAATGTCCAGGTCATTGTGTTGCACTGTTCACCGACTACCAGTTCACCGCGCAGAACGATGAGTATCTGGATCCTGCCAGGTACCAGTGTCGCGGATTTAGCGTCCTCCTTGACGCGACGTGGAAGGGGAAACAAATAGCATGGTGTCCATATTGCTATGTCGACAACGACGCTGCGTTGATGAGAGGCTGGATTAGGGCTATCCGAAAAAGTTCGGTACGGTACACCAGACCCGTACATTTGCCACCGCGAACGCGGCCTCGGCGCCACTCGTGCATGATGGCAGATTCTCGGCCTGCATGTCCGCTCACGGCCGTTTGCTGGTGCAAGCGAATGTTACCCTGCGCGAAAAGGCCGAGCGCCTTGTCGGCTTGCTCGATCGCCGGATCGTGGGACGGCGATATTTCCCGCGGCTCTCCGCCGGCATGCACGATAAGCCGGCCGTGGATGAACTCGTCCGATGCGTCTCGGATCATCTCCTGATCACAAACATCTGGATCGGGGAGAGTGAGCTCAATTTCCCGGAAGCCTATGGCGAAGAGCTGGAAGTACTGGGGCCACTGAAGGTAGGGCGCGGATATCGATTTTCGTTTTCCTATTCCATCACCGATATCGAGATCTTGGCAGACCTGACCGCGTAGCGATCACGACTGACTCCAACAAGGGCGTTCTGGTTTGCGGCAGGAATAAACAAGTGACGCACTTCAAGTAAGCGGCGGTCCACGGCGCCGCCATCGGTGGCGGCACCACCATGTTGACGCACTGCGACTTCATCTACGCAGGCGAAAGCACTAAATTCCAGATGCCTTCATCAATTTTGCTGTTGTGCCGGAATTCGGATCGAGCTGCTCCGTGCCGGCGCGGATCGGTCATGTCCGTGCGGCGGAGCTGATTTTGCTGGGAGCTCCCTTTGACGCCACGCGCGCCGCGGAATTGGGTTTCGTTACCCAAGTCGTGTCCGACAAGGATGTTCTGGTTGGCTGCGAAGCCGGCTGAAGCGCTGCAAGCTAGCAAGAGGCTCATGAAGCGACCATTTCGTGACCAGAACATAGCTGCGATGAAGGCCGAGAACGAAGAGTTCAGTGCGCAAGTCCGCTCTGACGACGCAAAAGAGGCGCTTACGGCTTTCCTGGAAAAGCGCAAGCCTGACTTCACCAGGAGCATCGTATTTCCAACGACCGCATAGGCGCGAACATACGATCCGGATAACACCGATCACCCCGATTGAAGATCCCCGGCGACCCCGCAGTGTCTCATGCAGAACTTCGCGCCCGCACCGCGGGAGGCCAGACGCGCTCTGATTGTCCCTAGATCAAAGCGACCATGAGGGCTAGGCATCAAGGAGACGAATATGGGTATCCATCACGTGACGGCAATCGCTGGCGATCCCGTCAAGAATCGTGACGGGATGGCGCTTGCGCTCGTCGGCATCGCCGATGCCGAGAATGAGCCGGGCTGGAGCAACGGGGACATTCCCTCCGAACATGCGATCCGCGGCTTCCAGGGCGTGACCCTGCTTCTCGACGGCGCGCAGAAGACGGCAGCGATCCTGACCGATGTGTTCGGCTTCCGCGAGGTTGGCCGTGAAGCATCGGTTATCCGCTTCGCTGCGGCGGGCGACGTGAAAGGCAGTGTGGTCGACATCTGCGAAGCCCCGGGAGTTCTGCGAGGGCTCCAGGGACGCGGTTCGGTTCATCACATCGCCTTCCGCGCCGCGGACGACGTACAGCAGGCGCAGATGACCGAGAAGTTGATCCGTAGCCACGGCCGGCATCCGACCGAACAGAAGGACCGCAAGTACTTCCGCTCGATCTACTTCCGCGAACCCGGCGGCGTTCTGCTCGAGATCGCGACCGATATTCCCGGATTTGCGGTCGACGAGCCGGTCGAGGCCCTTGGTCGGGATTTGGAGCTGCCGAACTTTCTCGAACCGCGTCGCAAGGAGATCGAGAGAGCGTTGCCCGTTCTCTAGACGGCGGCTTCGTGACTATCGAGTTCACCGACCGCTTCTAGATGACCCCGACCAGGATGCCGGCCTGAGCCGACGGCAGGTCAGAGCTTACGAATCTGCACATGCAGCACTGAAGAGCGACGCAGGGATGGACGCTGGGCTGTTAATCGAGCATGCCGTCTCCGCGTAGCGCATTTTCGAGAGTCCTGGTGGCCTGGTCGATCTGGCGGGGGTTGTGATCGACGCACTTGACGGCGGTCTCCGCGGTGACCCATAGCCGAGTGCGGCCGCCGTGCATGTCAATAAAAGCTGCCGCGTCGCAAAGGTCGACGATAATGGCGGGGCGGGCGCAAACGTGAGCTACCAATTGCTTCGCGAGCCTCCGATTGTTCTTTAGTTGGTGCATGCACGTCACTCAGTCCTGTTAAAACTGGAAATAGTTGACGACGTCGCTCAGTGACGCGCCGCGCCCTTCAGATCAGGACAGAATTAGATGGAATGCGTCTCAAGCATCAGCCGCGATAGTCGCCCCCTACATTGTCGAACCGCGCTGACGTGACATCAGCTGTCAGCTTCGGCCAAGCGACAGCGAGTTCGAATGGGTACGTTGTGGCGGCCAATCCGACGAAGCCACTCACCAGGGGGTAGCACTCGACCCCGCAATAGCGTCTCGAGCTGGAAAGATCGTGCAAGTAGCCCCGTTCCAGCGGTCGCGAACACGCCGCGCAGACGGAGGGGTTGCGCGGCGCCATGTTGTTAACCACGACAAACTTCATCCTGTGAACGGGCATCTCACCGGTCCTTATCTTGCGGTGCGTTTGCGAGCTCCGGTGCCATCGCTCACACCGGGTAGTTGGGTCATTGCCGCCTCGAACGCCGTCCTGCACGCATCGCTAAGCTCGGCGTTCTTCTCTCTGAGACAGCTCGCTATCTCATCTGCATTGGGCATGGACGCACTGCAAAGTCTGAGCACGTCGGGTGTGCACGCGATGCGTTGTTCCAGTGTTCCTTGTGAGAAGGAAGGGGCGGGCGCGACTGTCGCGGACAGTAAGGCAAGCAAGATGCGCCACGGTGCGGAGCAAGTCAGCCGAAGTATCATCCATTTATTTGGGTTTTCTGCGCTCATCAGAGGACCTGCCATACGTAATCGAAGTCGATACTCGACATCTTCATGGCCGATACAAATACACTCTTGCCGAAGCCCGTGCTTGTAGCGAAACGTCGGCCTTTGGAGCTTTCGACCCCGCTACGTTCTTCCCGCTTCCCTTTCGGGCGGATATCTCATCGATCGGATGCGCGCCGGCACACGCTGCGCAAGGCGGTGCCGAGGTTCCGGTTTTGGCTATCCGAGTTGCAGCGTTTTACCCCAGCGTAAGTGGTCGGCCTCAAGGGCGAGCGAGATAAACCTTCGTATCGTGCCGTGCCCCCCTTTGGATGCCCGAGGTTTACCTACGTTCAATTGAGCCGCTGATCGCGAGCGTCTTAGGCTGCATGCGTTGGAAAAGCGCGCAAGCTAATGAAGTGCGACGCAAAAGGATGATCGACGAACAGCGACGATAATATCAAGAGGAGACTACAATGCCTAACCGCTCCGAAAGTCCTAGATCTGGCAGAGCCGCGCGATGCGCAGTTTGTGATGGCAAGTTTGGTCTCGTCCGGCACTACTCGTGGCGAACCCCGCTTTGTTCCAAGAAGTGCGTCGATCGCTTCAGGACTCGCAGGGAGAGTGATCGCAATTGGTTGCTCTGGCTCCAAATCACCTTAAACCGGGCGCCAGAGAACCGCGCGAGGGCTCTGTGACGTTCCAGATCTCACAACGAGGCAAGGAATACTTCAAAAGCGGCACAGAGTATGATCCGCGCTGCCCAAGCCATGACCGACCGAGCGATTGCGGATCAGCTTAAGGCCCTTGCCGACGACTGCCAGCGGCGAGCTGAGAAAGCTTCTAATTTTGACGCGGCCAAAGCATTCGCCCGATCGGCAACGCTGAAGGCGGGTGCGCGGCCAGTTACGCGCCTTTGATCTGTTCGTTACCGCCTGCAGAGCTTCAAAGTTGAAGCTGATATCCTAAATCGATATGAGATGATTTCGTCATCTTATGTCCGACTTGCTCTCTAACTGGGACTCCGTCTCTAACCAATGCTTGGAGCAAACATGGGTGAAATTATTCGACTTGTCCCAAAGTCTGAGCGCGAGCGAGCCCGCCTAATTCGAGAGGCTCGCGCGGCGTACGACATATCTTCCCGCCGGCTGATCCAGTCAGCGATCAGAACAAGGCGGCGGTAAATCATGCGTAGCGGCGCCAATGCCTATCATAGGACGGGGTCTCCTATCGTGATCAAGATCATCGCCGTGCTCTGCAGTCTCTCCTCTCCGGCAAATTGTCACGAGCAGACAGTCACCACCTCGGACTTCGCCGAGGTCTCAATGCAATCCTGTCTGATGGGCATGCCGCAGCTCACGGAGTGGATGAAGCAGCATCCCGCCGAGCGCCTGGCGGCATGGCGCTGCGTGCTTGGCAAACAGGATGGCAGGGGTATTTAGGGTGGAAAGCAGCTTTCCTCGGCTGAGTGTCAATGCGAGCTATCCTGAACCTAACCGTACGTCGACGTCCCGTGCGACCGGCGCAGCGTCGCTGGCCGATCCATTTGCCTAAGTTCCGCATCGTGGCTATCGACGAGACGCGTGCCACGCGCCATCATTCCCCAAGAGGAACCCAAGTAGCGCCAGGCTGGCATCTCGAAGCAGGCTCCTCGGATCTCTGGCAAGAGCTGAGCGGTTCATGTTCCGTCTCCGTCTCGATCGCCACGGTAGGCAAATGTTTGCCGGGAAGAAGAACGGGAAGGCATTTGAATTCGAGACGGATCGCTGCGTTCCTTTCCAAGAGTGGAAATAATGCCGCCAGTCGCAGACATCCTAGGATCATCAAGGCCGCCGCTATGGGCGGTCGGAGCCATGCCATCGCGCCGATTAAGCATTGGTACGGTCACCTCACCATTCGAGGGACGACCGCTGCCCTCACCTTGCCTACAGGCCCTTTAGTTTTGCTGCCAGAATTGCATATTGAAATCCTATGCGCGATCAGCTCTTCTTGGCACCTGCATCTTTGACGATCGGCCGACCCTAATGCCTCAGCGTCTTTGCGAATAAGCGATCAGCTCTGTTGGCGGGAGCCGACCAGCAAGATTGTGGTCGATCCTCTTTATCTCGAACATTCGCCGTCGACATTGCTGACGTTCTTCAGCCGCTGTTGCGGCCTGTCCTTGTTCGAACTGGCACGTGCCCGGCTTGGTCGCGCCAAAAATATCGTGGGGAGTCTTGATGTACGAGCTCATCGCTAATCAGGTTGCTGGGATCAACGGTCTGATTAACCTCTCGAACGTTGTGTTTCTTGTGGCGTTCTCGGTGCGAGACGTCCTCAAGCTGCGCATTTTGGCGATCGTCGGTGAGGGGCTGACCTTGCCATATTACTATTTCCAGGACGAAAAGCTGTGGCCGCCGATTTTTTGGGGAGCCGCGTTCATGATCGTCAACGCGATCCGCGTCGTAGCGATCGCTTTGGAGCGTCGGCCGGTCGTTCTCAGCGACAAGGAACAGCAGCTCTACCGTGTCGCATTCAGCTCGATCGACAAGCGAGAATTCTTGAGGCTGGTCAGCCTTGCCCGGTGGGTCGACTGCTCGCCTGGGGAGGTTATTCTCAAGAAGGGCCAGCAGATATCCGAGGCTATTGTCGTCATATCTGGGGACCTCGAAGCTATTCTCGGCGGAAACTCCAGACTGGCGATTCGACCCGGTCAGCTCATCGGAGACGTGAGCGCCTACAGTGGTCTAGCCAGTCCAGCGGACGTAGTGGCTTGCGGACCCGGAACTCTCGCAAAGTGGGACCTGCGGCACGTGAGAGAGTTTACGGCAAGCAGACCTGAACTTCGTGCTAACCTTCTGCGGATTGTGAGCATGGATCTTGCTGCCAAATTGCGCGACATCGCCAGTCCTAGCCTCGCTGCGGAATAATTTGTACCGAGGTGATCTCGCATTGGCGGTTAGGGGAGGGTGTACGTCGCGATGAGCCTGAGGGACCAACCAGGACGACATGGCGCTCAGGTACCTTGCCTCGTCGTCTCGAACAGAAACCAGACTCTGCGCGCGCCTTCGTCGATCCAATTCTCGAGAAGGCTCGCGCCGACGGTCGCCTTTCTCGTCGCAAGGCGCGTGCGTCTCGCGCATGCTTGCCACCAGGAACTCGTTGTCCATTCACACGGTCTTGGTCGCAGCTCTGGGGCGAAGCTACCCCTGATCGCGCAGCAATAGCCAAGTCGCCGCAAACGTCTCCAAGCGGTGGGACGAATTCTGGGATTTGATGGACTAGTTCGATCCGAAAGCTGTTCCCATCGGAACGTTGAAGGTGACGAGAAGAGCAACCGAAACATGCCGGTGGCAAGCGGAGGTATTTCGTGAACAACACCGTCGGTGCAGTCCCGCACTTCATTCAGCGTCGAATCCTTCATATCGTCTTTGCCTCGACCAGCGGTCACACTGAGTACGTAGTGGATGCGCTGACCAACTCTTTGAAGAGCGCTGCCCCAGGGTGGGAGGTCGAGGCAACGATCGCCGAGAAAACGCAGCCACAAGATTTGCTGAGCGGAGATGTTCTCCTCCTTGCCTCCTCGACCTGGAATACAGGGGGCACCGAGGGACAATTGAATCCACACATGTGGATTCTGCTCCATGACAAGGCGAAGACTCTGGATTTGGCCGGCAAACCGTGTGCGTGCATCGGACTTGGGGACCATCGATACTTCTACACGGCCCGAGCGGCGGATCATTTGCAGGGGTCTCAAGAGATCCGGATACTGTGCGTTCGGCTACCGCGAGTATTCCTCGCTCATCAAGGGCGGGCACGCGAGCTATCAGCTCGACGTCTCGAATGAGCGCATTTGCAGCAACGAAACGAAGGTGAACGTGCTTGTCGCGCTCAACCATCACGGTCTCGAGCTGAACATGGATGAACTGAAACCGGGAGGGGTCGTGCTGCACGTGACGCCCGGGTGCACGTTCGTCCTGCACAACAATGCAAACTACGGGCTAACGACCGGGCAGGCGAGTTCGCTCACGCCACAGGGCCAGCCAATGAACACAAGCCCCAACGGGGTCCCCGAGCATCGTTGGCGAGCATGGACCTGATCTTCTCGCTCAACCCAACCTTCGTTGCCCGCGGCTTTAGCGACGACATTAAACTGATGACTCGCATTCTCAAAGCCGCCATTCAGCACCGCGGCTTTGCCTTCGTCGAGATGCTCCAGGCGTGTCCGACATACAATCACTTCGCGACGCACGAATATCTGCTGGACAGGTACTTCGATGCAAATGCCGAGGGTCACGATC
Organism: uncultured Alphaproteobacteria bacterium; assembly: GCA_963774775.1. Lineage (GTDB taxonomy): Bacteria > Pseudomonadota > Alphaproteobacteria > Rhizobiales > Xanthobacteraceae > Bradyrhizobium. The sequence goes on along the minus strand of CAVZGZ010000015.1, from coordinate 454,931 downwards.
CAGGCAATCTGCAGCAGGCGAAGACGCTCGCTACACAGTTCAGGATCGCATCGCCTGCGGCATTCTCTATCAACGCGAAGACATTCCGCACTTCTATGACCGGCTAATTCCGCGGCAAGGCCTGGAGACGACCTGCGTGGAGGAGGTGCGGAGGTATGATGTGAGTGAGTATTGGAAGGAATTGGTGTAAGTAAATTTCACCATTGGGAACGTGGCGGCGCGCCGCAATCATCCTCTAGACCAATCCTACGTCATGTTTGCGCTGGGCGAGCCGATGGAACCGACCGCGGCACTTGCTTGCGGCCTGGCGAATGCCGTAGTGCCGCAGGGCGAACTTCGCAAGAAGGCGCGTGACGCCAGCGCTCGCACTGTCCAGGTTGCCCGGCGGCTCGCTTATTCCCGATGGCAGAACAACCGGGCAACCGGGCACGTGACGGAATTCCCTGCTTTGTCGTGACGGTTACCCTGTTAGCCCCAAAAAATTCCCTGTTGGGTTGGGTAGGGAATTGACCGAGAAACGGCTGCATTGCAGCGGTTTCAGGCTACATGCCATGTCTCTGGATACCAAAAATCGCCAGTTTCCCTGTAAAATTCCCTGTTAGCAGGGAATTTGGCGGGAGACAGGTGCGATCAGCACGGCGTCGCCAGCCAGCCATTCCGGCATTCGGCTAGGCTTCCCCAGAGACACGGGATTTGGTCTCCAGACTCCCGGTTCGCCGGTCTTGAGGCGGAAATCGCGGAAAGTCTCCGGCCGTTTCCGCGAATATTCCCGTTTGCGGGTGCGTCGAAAACGGCCACCGACGTAAGCTAACGATGGCCGATTCCGTAGACGTCTTCCTAACTATGCAGCAGGCACGAAGGTGTAACCCGCGCCGTCCGAGACGATCGTACCAACGGCAGGAAACGGGAAGTGGTAGCCGGTGACGAGCGACTTGTCGGATACGGCACGGTCGAACAATCTGCGCCGGGTCGTCTCCGCAAGCACCGGATCAGCATCGATTGCGCCGTGCCAGTTTGGGTGCTTCGCGAAAAGGGCGGGCATGTTCGTCGTATCGCTCAGCACCATCAACTGGTCCTTGCCCGCCCCGATAACGAATGCAGTGTGACCCGGGGTATGGCCTGGTGCCGCGATTGAGTGGATGCCCGGAATAACCTCGGTATCCCACTCGTACTGTTTCACCTTATCTTTCAGGAGCGGAAACATGGCCTGAAGTCTTTTAGGCAGGCCATGCTGCTTCTCGGGGAGCTTGGTGAAAATGCTCGAGTCCATCCAGAACTTGAACTCGTTGCTGGGCACGTAGATCGTAGCGCTGGGGAAGACGGGTGTGTTGTCAGGGGCCTTGCTCATAAGCCCAAAGACATGGTCCGGATGGAAATGCGAAACGATCACCTTCGTGATCTGCCCCGGCTGGATTCCGGCTGCAGCCATATTGGCGATCATCGCTCCTGCGGTGGGCTGAAACTGACCACCCGTGCCGGCGTCGAAGAGTATCGTTTCGCTGCCGAACTTGAGCAGAGTTATGTTGAACGGAATGGGCACGACTTCATTCGCGATGCCTGCGGCAGCCAGTGCGGTTTTGGTTTCCTCAACGGACACGTTCGCGATAAACGCAGGATCGTGAGGTTTCTCCCAAACGCCATCGTTCAGGATGAATCCTTGGGTCGTACCGAACTTGAACGGCCGGAAGCCATTGCCGGCTTCCGGTCCTTTCTGGGCGAGCACAGCCTCGATGAACGAGACGGGTTTGGGCAGGCAGAACGCTGCTCCTGCAACTGCAGCCGTCAACAGGGCGTTACGGCGGGTGAGATTTAACATCGTTATCTCCTTGCTCTGTATGCGAAGACGAACATCGCGGTTCACCGGTCGAAGCCGGCGTCTCGTGTCAGCCGTTCGCAAGCCTCTTATTGGGGAATTTTGGAATCCTATCTCTCCGCCCCCAGGTGCGGCGAGTAGCTGATAAAGTCGAACAAATGCGGGAATGCGTGCTCGCGGTTCAGGACGCATTCGATGTCGAGAAAGATGAATCTTTCAATTCCAGCCGACCGCGTCGTTTCCGAAACGTCCCAGCAGATCCTGGCTCTACCGATGATGTGCAGCATCCCGCCGGTTTGGAAGTCGATGAACAGAAGACCAGCGCGCGCGTCAGCTTCCAGATTGCCGAGAGTGTTGAAGAGCAGGTTGCCGCTGAAATCCGGAAAGCAAACTTCTCTTTGTGAGACCACCCGCACGAAGCCGGGAAGGCCGCCACGGTGGGAGACGTCGAGACCGTGAGAGGAGTTCCTGCTGGTCGAGTTGTGCCGACCGGGATGCGATGAAAAACGTGTCTGCTTCGGCAATAAAGCTGACTTCGCTATCGCCTAGATGGGAAGCCATTCGGCATTCAGGCGCGGGCTTGGAATGGATCCGCAGCCGCTCGTGGCGAGCCTGAATGTATTTCGGGCAGTTTCCGAAGCTCTGCTGAACCCTGATCGAGAAACCTTCACCGATGATGCAATTTTCGATGCGGCCGTTGACTCGGTTTCGGCGACGCGTTGAAAGTTCAATTCCCAGCCCGCCGACCGGAGCACCATCCCTAATACAGAAATGCAAAGGATCGCCCGGATCGAGCCATGCTTTGATGGTAAGTCAGATTCTCTTCCGCCGAATTCATGAACCCTGGGGGGCCGGACAGGGTAGTGGCCCAGGGATGGCCGTTCTGGTCCGCCAGCCCCACGACCATGAACGGTAGCGCCGCGAAGAATGCCCGATGCTGCTCCGGCATGTAGTCCCGAATAACCGCGCGCCCCCTGAGTTCGATGCGATCGCGTACGCCAGCAAGACTTTGGATCGTTTGCTCGCCGGCGTGAAAGGGAGACGTAGTCCTTGTCATGGTAGTGCAGCGATCATGGACGCACGCCTCGAGAAAACATGGCTGATACCCGTTGGTGGCGGCGGTCTGTACATACTACTAGTTACAAAATACAATCACGTTCGGTTGATTCGATGCGATCATGAGGGTGTCATGAAGGCGAAGGGCGAGCTCGTTAAGGCGGCCAAGAAATTGATGTGGGAGCGTGGCTACGAGACGGTAAGTCCGCGCGACTTGCTGGAAGAAAGCGGCGCGGGGCAAGGCAGCCTCTATCACCACTTCAAGGGAAAAATGGACCTGGCGTCTGTGGCTCTCCGTGAGGTGTCCGATGAAATGTGCGAGCTCGCGCGCGCGACCGTCGGAACGGACGGTTCTGCATTGGAACGCGTCATCCGCTATCTCGACGTTTCCCGCGACGGCCTCAAAGGCTGCAGGATGGGCAGATTTGCTGCCGAATCGTCCATCGCCGAGGCCTCGTTGAGGAAGCCCGTCGAACGCTATTTTCGCGAACTCCAGGAACTCCTCGCGGGAGCCCTCCGCGAAGCTCAAGCCGCCGGCGAACTTGCGAAACGTCTCGACGCCAGCGAGCTTGCGCTGATGCTCATAACTGTGGTGCAGGGCGGCTTCGTCGTTTCGAGGGTTTATCGCGATCGAAACGCCATCAATCGGGCCACAGAGATGGCCAAGTCGCTGCTCAAATCGCTTCCACCCCGCTAAGCAGGGGCTTCGCAGAAAAATAATTGGGTTTTGGCTGAAAAGAGCGCTGGGATCTCGAACGAGATCCCAGCAAGTGTGGGAGAAACGCCTGAGGGTGACGCCTCCACGGCCTTTCAAAAATGACCAACTCCGCCGACCACGAATGGATACGGGGGGACTGAACTCAGCAATTCGACAACAGCTACCCGGCATGCCGCTGCTCCTTGAATGGATCACTCCGGGTGCCTTGTACTTGCCATGCTCGGCCGCAGAGCAAATTGTTCGTGCCAGGCACTCAGCTGCGGTCGTTCCGATCGCCAGGGACGGTCGGGGAAGCGAAAGTCAAGGTATTCAAGGGCGCAACCGACAGTGATGGTCCCGAGGTCGGGATCGAGTGCCAGAACTTTGGCGTCGAGAGCGTCGAGGATCTTGCCGATCCGATCAAACTGAGCATCTACCCATGCGCTCCAGCGGTGGCTTTCAGGCCGGAGGGTTTCTTGGCGGCAGACGACGGCGCGATCCATAATGTCTGCGCCAAAGAGTTCCAGCTTGAGTACTTGCCTGCGGGCAGGTCCCGGCTCCGGTAGCAACCCGCCATCCGAGAATTCATCAAGGTACCCACAGATCAAGCTGCTATCAAAAAGAATTTCACCGGTATTCAATTGAAGCGTTGGGATGCGGGTCAGCGGATTGAGTGCCGACAGCACCTCGTTCGCTTTGGTCGGAATTGCAGATGTTTCGATGAGTTCGACACAATGATCGATCTGCATTTCCTTGGTAACCACGACCACCTTCCGCGCGAAAGGAGAGTTCGGCGACCAATACAGCTTCATGTGGATATCCCGAGAGACGCTTGAGTTGGTGCTGTCGATGCTGCGTGGTCGTGCTTGCACAGTCGGAGTCTGCAATTGGTCCATGACGAACTCTTCCAGTTCGACTTACAAACAGAGCTTATAAACTTGGTGTGTCCGAGCGAAGCGATTTGAACTGAACGCCGTATCTGTCACGACGATAGGACTGGGAGCCAAGCTCGTCGACCGTCAATCCGCGGCGCTGAATCGATCCGGTGTAGCCATGCCACGCAATCATCAGCACCCGAGAGCGCCGAGTAAGCGGTCATCCGATCTCCAATGAAGATATGGCTATCTCGAAAATGCGTTTGATGGCGACAATAGTCACTGCCTAGCTTGAGCCGGCTCGGTCGCAAATATGCGAAGCAGATGAGCTAATGCAGGGGGGCGAGCGTGCACAAAGCTACTGAAACAGTTCCGTTGCGCGTTACGGCCAACAGATTGGGCACCCTCCGATTCCAGTTGGTGCTCGCGATGATCGCCTCATACTTGGCGATGATGACCTTTTTGATCCACAGCGCGCGGCACGCGACGCAGACTGCCGTTGCTGCATCTGACTTCAGCCCGGCGATGGTCGCGCTGGGGTGCTGCATGGCGTTCAGCGTGATCTTGACCGCCTTGTTCGTGTTCGTACGGCATGGGGATTGAAAGATGCGCATTCCACGGAACGGCATGCTGCTTCTGGTCGCAACTGTAGCGACCTTCGGTGCCGGCGGATCGGCGTACGCCGCACAGTCCGATTCTCAAATTCGCCAGGCTGAGCCTTCTACCATCGTGTTCTTCGTGGTCTTCGCGGTGCTTACGCTGCTCATCAGCTTTTGGGCAGCCCGGCGCACAACCAGTTCGTCGGAATATCTGACGGCGGGGAGTTCGATCTCGGCAGGCCAGAACGGATTGGCCATTGCGGGCGACTATATGTCTGCCGGTGCCTTCCTTGGGCTGTCGGGGGCGATCTATGCATCCGGTTTGGACGGAATGTTTCTCGCCGCAAGCTATCTGGCCAGCTGGCCGATCGTTCTGTTTCTTGTGGCAGAACCGCTTCGCCGTCTGGGAAAGTATTCGTTCGCAGACGTGCTAACTCATAAGTTAAGGCAGCGGCCAATTCGCATCCTGGTGGGTGCTTCCACCCTCGTCATCGTCAGTTTCTACCTTGTCGCACAAATGGTCGGCGCCGGAGAACTCATTTCATTGCTGTTCGGAATCGGTTACGGGCCGGCCGTCATCATGGTCGGGCTGCTCATGATCGTGTTCTCGACCCTCGGCGGCATGCGTGCTGCCACATGGGTTCAGATCATCAAAGCTGTGCTGATGATTGGCGGAAGCGCCATGATCGCGACATTGGTGCTGGCCAGGTTCGGATTCAATGTGTCTGACCTCTTCAAGACGGCGGCGACCAATCATCCAGGCGGTAACAAGATCATGGATATTGGCGGCTTCGCTCAAGATGCGGTCGCAACCCTGTCTCTCGGCGTCGGAGTCCTGTTTGGTACTGCGGGGCTCCCGCATATCCTGATGCGCTTCTTTACGGTTAGTGACGAGCGAGCAGCGCGTGTATCAGTTTTCTACGCGACATGTCTCATTGGCCTGTTCTTTGCGATGCTGTTTTTCATCGGATATGGCAGTATCGCGCTCCTCCGTGGCGACACCACCTATGCTAACGCGAGCGGCGCGCTGCTTGGCGGAAATAATCTGGCTCCCATCCACCTGGCGAGGGCCGTCGGTGGAAGCATCCTGGCCGGATTCATCTCAGCGGTTGCGTTCGCGACGATCCTGGCTGTTGTCTCCGGATTGCTCATAGCAGGTGCTTCATCGGCTGCTAACGATCTCGTTGTCGGCCTGTCCGGTCGGCAGCTCGATGAGCGCATGCGGCTCCGGATATCACGGATCGCCGCGATGGCACTGGGAGTGCTTGGGATCCTGCTTGGACTGGCGTGTGAGGGGCAGAACGTCGCTTACCTCCTGGCGCTTGCCACCGCGATCGCAGCCAGCGCCAACTTTCCGTTGCTGCTCCTGGCAATTTACTGGGACGGTTTGACGACGCGTGGTGCGGTCGTTGGCGGCACCTTCGGCCTTATCTCGTCGGTTGTTTTGACGGCAATGGGGCCGACTATCTGGTCGAAGGTGCTGGGTCTTGGTCCCGCGATCTTTCCGTACAACTCGCCGGCACTGTTCACGCTGCCCCTCACGCTGTTTGTCTGCTGGCTGGCATCGATTGCCAAGGCTGAACCCGAGGAGGACTGGCAGCTCGCCCAACCTGCGGTCGCTCAATACGCGGAATCGTCAAAAGCGTGATCCGCCCGAGTACGTCGGGAGCTTCTCACGGCGTGTAAGACGATCAGGCAGCTTTCGTCCTTGCCGATGTCTACGAGGTCGCGGCCTCACGAAGGGCGTCGTGCGCGTCGAGCCAATGCGCTTGCATAGATCGCTGCCAGTGCTCGCTTTCTATCTTTCTTTGGCCGGGCGCGTGTTTATTACACTCCATGTAATTGAAGAACTGCTTTCACGTGGCGTAGAACCTGCTCGAAAGCCGGGTAAGGATGGTCAAGTCCTGAACTATTTTTCGATGGTCACGACCGTCGGGACCCCCCAAACGGTCGCAGCCCAGGAGCTTCGCATCGAATGCATGTTCCCGGCGGATGAAACGACTGAGACCCACCATGCTTCGATGATTTCGGACAATCGTGCCTAAAAATCTCGCATCGTCGGGCGCCAGGTGATCGCTCGATGCGATGCCCGAGCAAGTTCGAACCACCCTCAACCCACCTGACCTCAACGGAGAATCCGATGTCAATTCGTAAGCAGGCCGGCGTGATGCTGGCCACCCTCCTGTTCGCCGGCGCTGCCCTTGCGCAGGCGCCCGATATCAAGCCCGTGCGTATTCGCGGCGATATCGTATCGCTTCAGGGAGATATCCTGACGGTGCATCGTCGCAGCGGCGACACCGTGTCAATCGAAGTGAAGCCGGATGTCGGAGTGTCGGCTCTCAAAGCGATCAGTCTCTCTGACGTAAAAGCGGGAGCCTATGTAGGGGCAGAGGCAATTTCGGGCAGCGACGGAAAGATGACTGCTGGCTCGCTGCTGGTCTTTCCGGATGGAGCCCGCGGCACCAACGAAGGGCACTTCCCTTACGATTTCGGTGCCAACAGTACGATGACGAACGCGAACGTCGACACGATTGTTAAAGCTAACAACGGTCGAGAGCTCAAGCTGTCCTACAAGGGCGGTAGCAAGGTGGTGACAGTACCGGAGAGCGCACCAGTCGTGACCTTTGCTCCGGCAGCGCGAGCAGACCTGACCGCGGGCAAGAAGGTATTCGTGCTCACAACTCCGAGCAAGGGCGGGGCCTTTGAGGCGCATGTGCTTCTGGTAGAAAAGGATGGCGTAGTCCCCCCGATCTGACGTTAGACAGGCGCGACCGGCTAAGCCGGTCGCGCTCACCTCGCTTCGCTCACCGCGCCGCCGAATGGAGGACCTTCATCCAGGCTTTGGAATTAAGGAGCCTGGTCGGTAGGGACGAGCAGCAATTGGTGCTGATACCCCTATCAAAACCGATCATGCCCCCGACCCATTGCGGCGCTCAGGACAGTCGCCTACGTTTGTTCTGAGACCAAATTTCAAGCGGTAGGTAAGTGGATCGAATCGACGCCATGAAGGTCTTCATCGCGGCCCTCGACGAGGGTGGCTTGAGGAAGGCCGGGCGTAAGTTGGGGCGATCTCCTGCTGCGATAAGCCGAGCGCTAGCTTTTCTTGAAGCTCATGTTGGCGTTACCCTCCTTCATCGCACGACGCGTTCGTTCAAGTTAAGCGAAGCGGGCGAACGGTATGCAGTCGTATGCCGCCGGGTCATTTCAGATCTTGAAGAAGCCGACCTTGCCGCGGCGGGTGAGCGATCGGCTCCGCGCGGCACGTTGACCATAACGGCTCCAGTTGCGGCCGGTGAAGACGTCTTGCGTTCGGTTTTGGACGCCTTCATGGACGCCTATCCGACCGTTTCGGTCAGATTGCTTCTGCTGGATAGGCCGGTTAGCCTTATCGATGAGGGCATCGATATTGCCTTGCGAATTGCCCATTTGACGGATTCCACACACGTGGCGATCCGGTTGGGCGAGGTTCGGCGTGTCGTAGCAGCATCGCCTCGCTATCTGTCGACGCATCCGAAAATCGAAGAGCCCGCTGATCTTGCAAAACACAAGATCATTGCGATGGCTCACTTCGGAATCGACTCCTGGAGCTTCCCGCCGGTGAGGGGGTCATCGATCCCTCGCTCGGTTCAATTCTCGCCACGCTTCGTGGTAAATAGTGTTCGTGGCGCCGTTGCCTCAGCCGTCGAAGGACGCGGCATCACCCGACTTTTCTCGTATCATATTGCTGAGCAACTTTCGCAAGGCACGCTGCAAATCCTTCTCGCGCGAGACGAGCACGCCGCGGTGCCCCTGCACCTCATTTCCCCGCAAGGTCGGCTTGCCGTTCCGAAGGTCCGGGCATTCGTGGATTTCGCTGTGCCTCGCCTCAAGGCGCATTTTTCTCGCCTTGCAAGCGATGCTGCGGGGCAACAACGGGACATTCAACCGCGTCGCGAAAGAGTGTCTTCCGGCTAGCGGGTATTGGCGACGTTACGTGGTCTCGTTACCGTCACGTAACGCGCCGTAACCATTGCAGCCGATATCTGTCCTGGCGATAGTGGTATCATTTCCGGAGATACCTTGTCATAGCCGATCCCTTCGCCGATCGAGAGTTGACAGAGGAGACCTGGATTCAATCTTGTAAAACGAGCGGCACCGGTCATGATAATCATTCGTTCAAGCGCGTGAATGCCGAACCCCTCACTCTTGAAGATGGGACTTGTTATGGACGCAACCGATCTGAAAGTGTTTGAGGCAGTTGCCCGGCACGGCAGCATGAATCGAGCGGCGGCTGAGCTGAACACCGTGCAATCCAACGTCACTGCGCGCGTGAGGGCGTTGGAGCTAGAGCTTGGTGTCCTTCTATTCCAGCGGCACGCACGCGGCGTGAAAGTCACTCCTGCCGGGCGCCGTATGCTCCCCTTTTCGGCGCGCATATCCAGGCTGCTTAGCGACGCCAAGGCCGCTGCAAGGGATGATGGCGTTCCGAGCGGTGTGCTGGAAGTCGGTACCCTGGAAACGACGGCGGCGCTTCGGCTCCCGTCAGTGCTCGCAAGCTTTACAAAAGCCTATCCAAAGGTTCGTCCCGTAGTCACGACGGGAACCACCTGTAGTCTCATCGAGGATGTTGTTGAATGCAGACTTGAGGGCGCGTTTGTTGCGGGGCCGGTCGACCATCCGGATTTGCAACAAGAGAGCGTCTTTCGCGAAGAGCTGGTCCTGGTCACGCCTCGCTCAATTCGCGGCATTGAAGATCTTTCCTCGATAACCGAGCTGAAAACCATCGTCTTCCGCGTTGGTTGCTCATATCGAACCAGGCTGGACAATCTGTTGAACAAGGCTGGAATACTCGTTGCACAGCCGCTGGAATTCGGCTCGATCGAGGCGATTCTGGGCTGTGTCGCCGCGGGCGTCGGGATCACATTGTTGCCCAAGGGTATCGTCGTTGCGGCGTGGCGGGACGGCCAGGTCGCGGTGCACGAACTGGAGTCCGAGTTTTCCGAAGTGCAGACTGTGTTCATTCGGCGCACGGACGCCTACGTGTCCAGTGCGCTCTCGGCCTTCCTTCAGATTGTACGACCGGACGCCGAATTGCGCATAGCGGCCGAATAGCTTCGTCCGTCGGAATATTCATTTATCCTTTTCAGTAGCCGTAAAGGATCCGTTTTGCGCGCTGCGGACGCCTTGATATGCGGATGCATGCTCCCGCTTGAGTGGCAACGATAATTGATCGCCCGATCGCCAGAATTGATGGCGTCGGCTGTCGGGTGACTACACCTCGCTCGATTTCGTCACGTGATGTTACCTCCCTAATCAAGCGATTTCCAACGCAAGCCGGGCAATCTGCACCGCAGATTGCCCTCTCGAAATCTATTCGTTTGTCGATCGCAATTGATGCGGGCACAGTTCCTCGCGCGAAAAAAAAACTAGATCAATCGCATTGGACTCGGCCAAGGACGCTCACATGCTGATGAGAAATTCGACATCCCCCTCTACGGTAAATGCGATCGCAGGCTTTGCAGAACGGGCTGTTGCGACATCGCTGAAGCCCGACGCGCGCAAGCTCTACAAGCGAAACATTCTGGATAGCCTGGGATGCGCGATCTCGGCGCTTCCGGGAGCGCCGTTCGCCGCGTTGCGCGAACAGTTCGCGGAGTATCGGTCCGGCGAATCGTGCACGTTGATTGGCGGCGGCAAGACGGCGCCGGATCAGGCCGCGCTGTATAATTCCGGCTTGGTCAGATATGTCGACCTGCTCGACAGCTACATGTCGCCGGGCGGGCTGTGTCATCCCAGCGATAATTTCGGCGCCATCCTGGCTGCCGCGGAGCACGCAAAGGCGTCTGGCGAGGATTTCATGCTTGCCCTCGCGGTGGCCTATGAGATCCAGTGCCGGTTCACCGCCGTCGTGCCTGTCATGGCGAAGGGATTCAATCATGCCATTCAGCTTGCAATCTCCGCAGCCGCGGGAGCAGGAAAACTGTTCGGGCTGAGCGACGAGCAGATCGCGCATGCGATTTCGATCGCGACCGTCGACAACATTTCGCTCACCTGCGTCCACGTCGAGCCGGTATCGCAGTGGAAGGGCTTTTCTCCCGGAATGACTGGAATGCGTGCGGTCTATTCAGCGTCGCTCGCCAAGCGGGGTTTCACCGGTCCGTCCGGGCTTTTTGAGGGTCCAAACGGCTTGCTGCGGATGTTCAACCAGGAGATCGATGTTGACTGGTCAAACAACTCTCTCCAGATCGTCAAGCATACGATCATGAAGAAGTTCTGCTCGCTAATTCACGGTCAGCCGGTCCTGGAGGCCGTGCTCAAGTTGAAGCGCGACAACGGCTTGACAGCCCAGGATATCGAGGCCGTCCGCTGCGACATCTTCCAATCCGGATTCGATATCGCGGGTGGAGGCGCTTTCGGCCCAAAGGATAGACCGCAGACGAAGGAACAGGCGGATTACAATCTGAAGTACCTGATTGCAGCCGCACTTCTGGACGACGAGGTCGGACCGGCGCAGCTCGAGCAGTCGCGGGTCCAGGCCGCCGACGCACAGGCTCTACTGAGCAGGGTGAAGATTCGTCCAGACGATGCCTTTACTGCAAAATACCCGCACGAACTGAACACGCGTATCGCCATCAGGACCAAAGACGGTCGTACTTTCGATCGCGAGCAGGTCGGATACGAAGGCGGTCTCGGTAATCCATTATCGTGGGTACGCGCGGTCGAGAAGTTCAACTGGCTCAGCGAGCCCTTTGCGGATGCGGAGCTACGCCACAGTATCATCGAAGCGGTTGTGAAAATCGACGAGCGGCCCATCGCTGATTTGATGGGTCTCCTTGGAAAAGTTAATCCCAAGGCTGTCCATCCTGCATCGCACCCCGGAATTCAATAGTCATTCACGCCAACTCAGGAGAATCCCGATGTCAATGATTTCTTGCGACATGCGGTACGGCCGCTCGGATGAGCAGAAACGCGCCCTTTCAGCCGGCCTGATGCGCGTCATCGGCGAAGCGACCGGCGAACCCGCCGACAATATCTTCTTTGTCATCAGGGAAGGACGAGGCATCAACTTCGTGGAGCATGGGCAACATTTGCCTGAGTTCGTCGAAGGCAACGCCAACGACAAAGAGCTGATCGCTCGCTTGAAATAAGAAATCGGAGGTAACCATGCCCTATATCGAGTGTCATATCGCCACCGGCCTTACGAAGGCCCGCAAGACGCAACTGATCCGTGACATCGTCCAGGTTACTCACGAATCCATCGGATCCGATCCGAAGATCATCAATGTTCTTTTGTTTGAGCATCCGGCCGACAACATGAGCATTTCCGGACGAATTCACGGCGAGGAGCCGAAGTAGGTCGCGGAGAAACGCTTACAGCTCATCCGCCTGGTGGAGAGCATCGAAAGGTCAAAATGACTGAAGGTCGGAGTGCGGGAGGGCAGCGAATTCGCTCGTTAGTGACCCGCGGCATGATGGTCCCACTGAAATTTACACTGGGAACGAGTGCGGCGATCGTTAGGGCTGTGCCGCTGCTGCTGGTTGATTTGCTCAACGAAGACGGCATAACGGGCAGGGCATATGCGTTTTGCTACCGGCCTTCGGGAGCGGTTGCGATATCGTCACATCTCTTCGAGGCGGTCGATCTCCTGAAGGGTAAGAATTCTACACCCTTCGATGCGGCTCAGATCCTTTCGCGTCAGTTTGCGCTGCTTGGGGTGACCGGTGCCGTCCGGATGGCATTGTCGCTGTTGGACATGGCCATGTGGGACGCGATCGCGCAGATGCAACGTGTTCCGCTGTCCTCGCTACTTGGGTCCAGCCCGAAACCGCTCCGCGCATATGACAGTCGCGGGCTCGGGCTGATGGAGCCGGATCGCCTCGCGAAAGAAGTTCAGACGCTTCTGGAGAGCGGCTTAGGGGCTGTTAAGCTCCGGCTCGGATATCCCTCTCTTTTCGAGGACCTGGTCGCTTTGCGGGCGGTTCGTAGGAGCATTTCCGGCCGCGATGTTGCGATCATGGTGGACTACAATCAGGCGCTGACAAGCACGGAAGCCATTCTTCGCGGAAGGGAGCTGGAAAAGGAGGGAATCTATTGGCTCGAGGAGCCGATTGCGCACGATGATTATGTGGCAAGCGCCGCAATAGCACGCGAACTGAGGGTCCCGATCCAGATCGGTGAGAACTTCAACGGCCCGGAAGGCTTGCTACGCGCCCTTAGTGCTCGGGCGAGCGATTACATAATGGTCGACGTAGCGAGGATAGGTGGCGTGACCGGTTGGCTGCATGCGGCCGGCGTAGCCGCAGCCCACGGCATCGAAATGTCCTCGCACCTGATGCCCGAAATCAGCGCGCATCTCCTTTGCGCAACGCCCACCGGCCATTGGCTTGAGTACGTGGATTGGGCAGATGCGATCGTTCAGGAGCCCCTGATAATTCGCGACGGAATGGTTCTCACTTCAGAGAGGGCCGGCAGCGGGATTTCATGGGACGAAGCCAAGCTAAAGCGGCTGGAGACGATCTGAGCTTCGATGGTAGCCAAGGTTAAGTGTTGGGGACGACAAGCTAGAGCTCTCCGGTAAGGAACTGAGCGCGTCCGAGCCCAAATGACCAATCTTCATCGGTATTCGTCACGAAACTCACAACAACGTCGCTTGGCGAAATGCCGCATCTATCAGCAAGTCTCTCCACCAGCAAGCTATAAAATGCTTGCTTCATCGCTCGACTGCGAGGACGGGTCGTGATCTGAAGAACCAACATGTTCGGGGTTCGCTCGATGCCGAGGCCCGTATCCTCGACGATCATTCTGGATGGCGCATGCTCTCTGACGATTTGATAGCGATCGCGCTCGGGCACGTTGAAGGCGTTGACCATCACCTCATGGGTCACGTCCAATATCTTCTTGATCTGGTTTTCCGAACGACCCTCGATTAGATCGAAGCACAAAAGTGGCATGATCATTCTCCTTGTAACTCAAGGACGCTGCCTGTTGCGTCCACCGGGCCCGAGACAAACTCGAGGTAGCTGGTTGATAGGCTTGGAACTGACCGATTTGCCGCTGCTTTGGTAACCCGTGCCCGCTGCGTGGTCCGCAGCGGGCCAGTCGTCGCGATCAAGACATGGTAGGCATTACGAATTCGGCACCAGCCCGAATGCCGGTCGGCCAGCGGCTCGTAATCGTCTTCAATCGGGTATAGAAGCGAACGCCTTCCGGGCCGTGCATGTAGTGGTCGCCAAAGATCGACGCTTTCCATCCACCGAAGGAATGGAATGCCATCGGCACCGGGATCGGAACGTTGATTCCGACCATGCCAATCTTGATTTGGTGCGCAAATTCGCGAGCCGCATCGCCATCGCGCGTGAAGATCGATGTGCCGTTGCCGAATTCGTGCTCGTTGATCATCCGTGCGGCGGTGTCGTAGTCGGGAGCACGGGCGACGGCCAGGACGGGCCCAAAAATCTCTTCCTTGTAGATCTTCATGTTCGGCGTGACATGATCAAACAGCGAGCCGCCGATGAAGTAGCCGTCCTGGTAGCCCTGCATTTTGAAGCCACGACCGTCGACGAGCAATTGGGCACCCTCCGCGACACCTGCGTCGATGTAACCGCGGACCTTGTCCAAATGCTGCTTGGTGACGAGCGGGCCCATTTCCGCTTCCGGATCCGTGCCAGGTCCGATCTTGAGGCTGCAAATCTTCGGCGTCAGCGCGGAGATCAGCCTGTTCGCGGTCGTTTCGCCCACCGGCACCGCGACGGAAATCGCCATGCAACGTTCGCCGGCGGAACCAAAGGCAGCACCCATTAGCGCGTCGACGGCCTGATCCATATCAGCATCGGGCATGATGATCATGTGGTTCTTGGCACCGCCCAGCGCCTGGCAGCGCTTTCCTGTCGTCGCGGCCGTTTCATAGATGTATCGCGCGATAGGCGTCGATCCCACGAAACTGATCGCCGAGATGTCGGGATGATGCAACAGCGCGTCGACGGTTTCCTTGTCGCCATGGACCACACTGAATACGCCTTCGGGAAGGCCTGCTTCCTTGAGCCACTCCGCGACGATCAGTGAAGCGGATGGATCTCTCTCGGAGGGCTTCAGGATAAAGGCGTTTCCACAGGCAAGTGCGACAGGAAACATCCACATCGGCACCATCGCAGGGAAATTGAAGGGAGTAATGCCGGCTACCACGCCGAGAGGGTGACGTGTAGAGTAGCTATCGACGCGAGTTCCGACGTTGTCGGTAAACTCTCCCTTCAACAGCTGCGGCGCGGCGGTCGCGAATTCCACGACTTCCATACCACGCTGAATTTCACCGACGGCATCCGAGTGGACCTTTCCATGCTCGGCGACGATGACTTCAGCGAGTTCGTCGATACGCTCCTCGAGAATCCTGAGGAATCGGTTGAGTACCCTCGCTCGCCGCAACGGCGTCGTCGCCGCCCATCCTGGCGCGGCCTTTGTTGCCGCAGCGACAGCATCCGCGACATCCGCGGCGTTCGCGATCGGTACTAACTTCGTCTGCTCACCTGTCGCGGGATTGAAGACGGACGACGTCCGCCCATTGCGGCCAGAGACTTGCTTGCCATTGATGTAATGCTTGACTTGTGTGACCACGACTACCTCCTTGTTTCCACAAGTCCGATATGAAGCGTCAAAGTCTGCACATCAACGAGAACTATCGCGGATTTGTTGTGCGGAAATTGAAGTCGATGGACGGGGATCGCATCCGCATATTTTCTGGAGGTCGTCCGCACGGGCATGCGCGTGAATCGTCGCGTCAGCAGAGAGGCAACGCTTTACGCACTGGCTGCAAACAAATCCCATCGACCTGGGAGGCCTTTGAACTCATATGCTCCCCGATCGTCGAACTTCAGTCCTGCCCCCGCTACGAGATCCGAGACGACGCGGGACACGAGGACTTCTTCGGCCTCGGAATTTGCCATCACCCGGGCCGCCGCGTGGACTGCGATGCCACCGATATCGCGGCCCCTGACCTCGATTTCTCCAGTATGCAGACCCGAACGCAGGGGCAAGCCGATCTGCTTGGCTGCGGCCGAAAATGCCAGCGCGCAGCGCACGGCGCGACCGGGTCCATCGAAGGTGGCGAGAATGCCGTCACCGGTGTTCTTGATCAGGTTGCCACGGTGTCTTTCAACCGTCTGGCGCGCCAGTTGATCGTGACTGTCCAGCAACCGACGCCAGTTCTGATCGCCCATTTCGGCGGCGCGACGAGTTGAGTCGACGATGTCGGTGAACAGCACGGTCGCCAGGATCCGCTCCAGATCGGCCGATTCAGTCTCGCGATGCCCGGTGATGAACTCTTCGATATCGCCGAGCAATGCCTCTACGTCGCCCGACCAGAATGCATGATCGCCGCCGGGATATTCGATATATTTGGCACCGGGAATTTGCGCCGCGAAGTCGCGTCCCAACTGGACCGGGACCAGTGCGTCGGCCGCCCGGTGTAGCACGAGTGTCGGGATGCGCACGGCTGGAAGGATATGCCCGACGTCGATCTGGAAGTTCAATAGCTGGAGGGCCTTCATTGCGCCGGGGCTGGCCGACAGGCGCTCAAACTTGGCAAACTTCGCAACCGCGTCGGGGTCGGACGCCCTGCTGGCTATCACACCTTTCATCAGGGCCCCGGTCCCCCAATATTTCATCTGCTCCTGAACGATCACCTGTGGGTCAGCGTCCGGAAAAAGCTCCGGGTAGCGGACAAACGCTCCGAACAAAGCGAGGTGTGAAACGCGCTCGGGATAGGACGCGGCAAACATTGCGCTCATTGCGCAACCCTCGGAAAATCCAAGCAGAGCTGCACGTTGTGCGCCAACGGAGTCCAGAACGGCTCGAACGTCATCCATGCGCTCTTCGAGCATGGGAGCGCCTGATATCTTGTCCGACAGTCCCTGGCCACGCTTGTCAAAGGTGATGACGCGGGCGAATTTTGAAAGACGTTGCAAGAACGCCGTATACCCGGGCATTTCATGCAAGAACTCGACGTGCGAAATGGCTCCGGGGATGGCGATGATGTCGATGGGACCATCTCCCATCGTCTGATAAGCGATGCTTACGTCTCCGCTCATCGCGTATCGCGTCTGTGGCAATTCTGAATAGTTCATCGGACGACCGTCCCCGCTGGGCGTGCTTCTATCGGCTGCATACTAACATCGCCCAAATTGCTATGCGAGTTCTGTTCCGGTCATTCGCGTCGTTGTGAGGACGTCGATAAATCGTCCACCAATCTGAATAAGAGATATGGCTATCTCGAAAAAGCGTTTGATGGCGATACCGGTCGTTGCCTAGCGTGAATTCGCTCGAACGCAAATATGCGACGCAGATGAGCTGGTGCAGCGGGACGAGTTTGCACAAAACCACTGAAGTTGTTCCGTTGTCGGGATCACCCATGTGACGGCGTGCACGTCATCCTAACTGACGAAATTGGCGATACGTCCAAATGCAAAAGCCTGGAGCGAAGTCCAAGCAAAAGGGAATAGAATGACTGGGATGGTCCTCTACGGTTTCGACGGCAGTACGTATGTCCGGACAGTGCGGATGCTACTTGCAGAGAAAAGCGCGCTTTACGAACAGGTGCCGGTGAACGTGCTCAAGGGCGAGCCGCGCCAGTCCGAGCACATGGCTCGCCATCCGTTCGGCAAAGTGCCGGTGCTCGACCACGATGGGTTCCGCATCATCGAAACAGGCGCTATCGCGTCATATCTGGACGAGGTGCTGCCCGGCCCGTCGTTCACACCGGAAAGTTCAAAGGACCGGGCGCGCATGCACATGGCGATGGGCATCGTTGATTCCTACGGTTATGGCGCTCTGATCGCTGTCGCGGGATATCACTTGTTCCCCGACTTCATCGGCGGAGCGGATGAAGAAGCGAGAAAGCAAGGGATCGCCAGCAGCCGTCGCGTGCTGCAGGAGCTTATGAAACTTCGTGGCGGCAGTGCCTTCATCGCGGGCGAGCGCCCGTCGCTCGGTGATTTCTACGTCGCCCCGATCTGCTTCCTCGTTTCACTTACCCCAGATGCCAACGAGGTCTTTGCGGTGGATGGTTTCGCCAGATGGTGGGAGCAGGTACAGGCAATGCCGAGCTACCAGGCGACAACGCCCCGGTTTAGCTGAGAGTTGATGTCTGCTGCCGGAAAATGTGACGCGAGTTGCGCATCATCGGCGCCAGTTTGCTCTCGGTGCAGATCGCGCAGAGTTTTTCAACACCCTCGAGGAGCGGCGGCTGCGGGCGTCGGCTGAGCCGGGCGAGCCGGCCTTAGGCGCTGCGGCGGATTTCGCGCGCGCCGCGGCCGAGCCTCCGGCGCAGCAGCGAGCGCAGCGTGACACCTTCGGCATAGCCGACTTCGGTGGCGATCTGATCGACGCTGGCTTGGCTGGTCTTGAGCAGTTGCACAGCGCGCTCGATCCGCAGATCCTGGAGGTATTCGAGCGGCGATTTGCCCAGCACGCTCTGCATCCGGCGCGCCAGCGTGCGCTTGCTGGTGGCGAGCTCCGCCGCAGCCTGATCGAGCGAGAAGCCCTTGGCCAGACGTTGCCGCGCCCAGCGCTCGAACTTGTCGACCAGCGGATCGGCGTGGATCAGGTGGCCGGGGATCGCATAGGCCGCCTGCGAGATGCGCGAGTCGGCCACCAGATACTTTGCCGTGAGCTCGGCCAGCTCGGGGCTGGCGCGCCGGATCAGGGTCAACGCCAGGTCGAGATGGCTAAGCGCCGCGCCGGCAGTGACCACCGTGTTGGACTGCACGATGATCCGCGACTCGTCCAGCCGCACACGCGGATAGCGCTGGCGGAACAGAGGTGCCAGCCACCAGGTGGTGGTGGCCTCTTCGCCGTCGAGCAGGGCGGCTTCCGCGAGCACGAAGGTGCCAACACAGGCGGCCGCGGTCATCGCGCCGCGTCCCGACCATTTGCGCAGCACGGCGCCGGCTTCGCGTACCTCGCTGCTGGCGAGTGCCTGTATCAGCAGCTCCGGCACGATGCGGTTGATGGCAGGCATCACCACCGCATCCGGCGTCTGCGCGCGCGTTGCCGAAGTCACGGGCACGTTCAGGCCTCGCGCGGTTGTGACGGTCGTTCGCAGACCCACCACTTTCGTCCGGAAGGGCAGCGGGGAAATGCCGCTCATTTCCGCCAGCGCGTTGGCGGTGCCGAAGGCGTCAAGCACCGCGGCCAGGCCGGTGTCGAACACGCCGTTGAGAGCAAGGATGTGAATACGCATGGCAAGAATGATATCAGAATCGATAAAGTTGCCAATACGGCGATCACGGTTTCGGCTCTGCTTTACGGATACCGACTCCCAATAAATCAGCGGTTGGCGAAAAGAGAGATGGCCTGATTGATATCAAAATTGGCAATCCTGCCAATGCCTCCAGAGCGGCTTCCCTTGTAGGTTTCCTCTCGCCTTGGAGCACCTAGTAACCATCGAGCGGAGAAGAAAAATGACGATCAAGTGTGGGTTGTTCGTCCGGCTGGAAGCCAAGCCCGGCAAGGAGCAGGCGGTGGCGGACTTCCTTGCCGCCGGCGTTGAAGTGACAAATCGGGAAGCGACCACGCCGATCTGGTTTGCTCTAAAGCTCTCGCCGACGACATTCGGCGTCTTCGACGCCTTTGCGAGCGAAGAGGACCGCCTGGCACATCTCGCCGGCAACATGGCGAAGGCACTGATGTCGCGGGTCGACGAATTGCTGGTAAAGCCGCCGTCAGTCGAGCCCGTCGATATTCTGGGAATGAAGAATCAGCTGGCCTGATGTCTTTGCGCACGGCGGGCCGGGCGCAAGATTCTACCTGCATCAACCAGGTTGGCCATCACCGGTGAATAATCGCCCACTACCGGGATGGTTACGCGAAGCAACGGGCAAATGAAACACCTGGAGAAATCAAATGTCTATCCTGCGAAAGACTTCCGCGATTGCCATCATGATCGCTACGAGTGGCACGATCGCTCACGCCCAGACGAAGCCGGCTGCGAAGGACGTTGTCATTGTCCATGGCGCACTGGCGGATGGCTCGGGCTGGCGCGCCATCTACGACATCCTGAACAAGGATGGCTTCCATGTAACTATCGTGCAGGAGCCGCTCACCGGCCTCGCCGAGGACGTGGATGCTACCAAGCGCGTCATCGATCAGCAGACGGGGCCCGTCGTGCTGGTCGGCCACAGCTATGGCGGCTCGGTGATCACGGAAGCGGGCAACGACCCCAAGGTCAGCGCCCTCGTCTATGTGGCCGCCCTGCAGCCCGACAAGGGAGAGGCCAGCGGCCAGCTTATGTCGAAGTTTGCCGCGCCAAACGATGCCATGCGGGCGGCTACCAATCGGACCACGCCGGACGTCAAGTATTTCTACATCCCGGCGGCGAAGTTCCGGGAAACCTATGCCGCGGACGTCCCGGCGGCGGAGGCCAAGTTCATGTCGGACTCTGCAGCAGCAACTTGCCGAGAAGGCCATGGGCGCGCCTCTCACCGAGGCTGCATGGCGCACCAAGCCCAGCTTTGCCATCCTGACCACCAAGGATCATGTCATAGCCCCTGAGCTTCAGCGCTGGATGTATCAACGCTCGGGCGCCAAGGTCACCGAAGTTGCCGCAAGCCACGCTGTTTTTGCCTCTCAGCCGGAAGCGGTCGCTCGGGTGATCGAGGCTGCGGCAAAGTAGACGATCAACTGGCGGTCATCTCGATGGGACTGGTCGGCTTTGGGGCACGCCCCATTGCCGGCTTTCAGGGACGCACTTTGGTTGTCAAATCGCGGCAATTGCATGTGGACCAAATCAGCTAGTTCATCTGATGCGTCTGCCAACCAAACAAGGAAGGAACGTTTCGAAGGAACGGTAGAACTTGTGATGACTTGCTTGCCATTGGTGGAATGCTTGTTTCCACAAGTCCGATATGAAATGCTAAAATCTGCACATCAGCGAGAACTATCGCGTGCTTGTTGTGCGGAAGTTGAAGTCGATGGATTGGGATCGTATCCGCATATTTCTGGAGGTCGCACGAACGGGTCAGATTCTCGGTGCCGCTCGGCGTTTGGGCGTGAACCATGCGACCGTGGCGCGGCAACTCACCGCCCTCGAGCGGGAATTGAAAACCCAGTTGGTCGAACGGCGTACGACGGGATGCGTCCTGACAAGCGCAGGCGAGGCCCTCATTGCCGCAGCGGAGCGGGCTGAATTGGAATTCCTTCAGGTCGGCGCCCACCTTGGCAGATCGTCGGAGGCAATCTCAGGAACTGTTCGCGTCGGCGCTCCCGATGGACTGGGGAACTACTTTCTTGCCGGCCAGCTTGGCGCACTTGCCGCGCGACATCCCGACTTGCTCATTCAACTTGTTCCCCTGCCGCGGACATTTTCGCTGTCGAGGCGGGAGGCAGACATTGCAATCACGCTGGACCGCCCGAAGCAGGGCCGGCTCATCGTTAAAAAGCTTACCGATTACACGCTCAGCGTCTATGGCGCAGAAAGTTATCTGAAGCGCCTGGGACCAATCAGGAAACAGGCGGATCTCGCCGGCCATCTCTTCGTCACGCATGTCGAGGATTACGTCTACAGCAGAGCGCTCGACTACGCGTCAGCGCTCGGAAAAGTCATGAACAGGCACTACGAGTGCGGGAGCGTCGTGGCACAGATGGAGGCGGTGAGGGGTGGCCACGGCGTCGGAATATTGCACGACTACGCCGCGCGACGATTTCCGGAGCTTAAGCGGTTGCTGCCAGAGATCCGCTTCGTGCGAAACTACTGGCTGGTTTCGCATCCCGACACCCATCATACGCGAAGAGTGTCGGAGGTGCATGCGCATATCGTGGCAAGCGTACGCTCAGCCCGTCGAGAATTCACGAGCTGACGGCGATTTGCGTCTCATACGTTGCACGGCCGCGCACTGTTCCGGTTTGAGGAACAGAAGCTGCCGGCCAACGGCCATTCGAATGCGCGCAAACTGGCACTAGGTGTGACCCATCAGACGTGGACCGTCTGGCGGGTGGCAATCAGGTCGTCCGCTGAACAATGGGAAACACAATGGGAGCAGAGCAGAAGGTCGCCGTCATCACCGGTGCATCGCAGGGTTTCGGCGCGGGACTTGTGAAGGCGTATCGTGACCGCAACTATCGAGTGATTGCCAATTCCCGGTCAATTAAGCCCAGCACGGATCCGGACGTCCTGGCTATCGCGGGAGACGTGGCCGATCCAAAGACGGCCGACCGAATTGTTCAGGAGGGCTTGGCACGCTTTGGACGCATCGATACGCTGATCAACAATGCCGGTATCTTCATCGCAAAGCCACTGGTTGATTATACCGAGGAAGACTACGCTTCGATACTTGCGACCAATCTTGGGGGCTTCTTCCGGATCACCAAGCGAGTTGCAGCCGAAATGCTGAAGCAGGGGTCGGGTCACATCGTTCAGATTACGACCAGCCTTATCGATCACGCCAACAGCAACGTTCCGTCGGTCCTTGCCTCGATGACCAAAGGCGGGCTGAACGCAGCCACGAAGTCCCTGGCGATCGAGTACGCAAAAAAGGGAGTTCGGGTTAACGCCGTTGCTCCCGGCGTTATGAAGACGCCGATGCACGCTCCCGCAACGCACGATTTTCTTGCGAAGCTGCATCCAGTCGGACGCATGGGAGAAATTCAAGACATCGTCGACGCGATCATGTTTCTGGAAAACGCCCCTTTCGTCACCGGCGAGATCCTGCACGTCGACGGCGGCCAGAGCGCCGGTCACTGACCAAAAGGAGCGGCAGCCAAGTCGCCGCTCCTTTTGCAATTTCAATTCAACGACAGGTAACAGGAGAGTACGATGCGGATCGGCGTGGCGGCTGCGCTGCCGCTGGGCAGGCTTGGCAAAACCCGGTACCTTATGGAGCACCTATGGCAGATGAATTCAAAACCGGAACGTACGGTGTCGACCACGTTGGGCTAAGCGTTCGCGACCTCGTGAACACGCGAAAATTCTTTTGTGACTGTCTTGGATGGCGAGTTGTCGGCGAGCGGGCGGACTATCCAGCGGTGTTCGTATCCGATGGGCACGACGTCGTGACGCTGTGGCAGGTCGAATTGCCCGGCAAAGCGATCCCGTTCGATCGCCGCGCCAACGTCGGATTGCATCATTTGGCCCTTGCGGTCGTTGATCAAATCGGCCTCGATACCCTCTACAAGCGAGTGTCGGGTTGGCCTGGCGTCGTCGTCGAGTTCGGTCCCGAGCCCTCGGGCGCCGGTCCTAAGATCCATTTCATCGTGCGGGAGCCCAGCGGAGTACGGATCGAGTTCGCGTTCGATCCTCGACTCGAGGACGCGCGCAAGGCGCGGTGAGCCGGCGATTGGCCGGGAAGAGGAGAACCTATTGTGAGCAATCTCAAGATCCTCGTGCTCGGTGCCGGGGGAATTGGCGGCTATTTCGGTGGTCGCCTGGTTGAGAGCGGTGCCGACGTCACGTTTCTTGTCCGTGAAGGACGGCGCAAAATCCTCTCCGAGCAAGGGCTGCAGATCGGGAGCCCGTTCGGGGACGCGCAGTTAGCTGTGGCGACCGTGGTCGCGTCAGATCTGGCACCGATCTATGACGCGGTGATTTTGGCCTGCAAGGCATACGATCTCGATACTGCCGTCGCTGCGATCGCACCGGCCCTGGCACCGACTGGCTACGTATTGCCCTTCCTGAACGGTATTGCCCATATCGATGTCCTGAACCAAAGGTTCGGCCAGCACCGCGTGCTCGGCGGAACCGCGAAGATTTAAGCAACGCTCACGTCGAACGGTGCAATCCGCCACTTCAACGACTGGCGGACGCTCACCTTTGGCGAGCAGTCCGGCGAAATGACGGAACGCGTGGGAACGCTGGCAGCCTTGTTCGCTGCTGCGAAGGGCGTCGAAGCCTTCGCGGTCACCGACATTGTTCAGCGGATGTGGGAAAAGCTGGTTCACCTCTCGACCGCTGCTGCGATGACCTGTCTGATGCGGGCGAATGTTGGCGAGATTGTCCGCACTCCCAATGGCCGCGAGCTTTTCCT
This sequence comes from uncultured Alphaproteobacteria bacterium, assembly GCA_963774775.1. Taxonomy (GTDB): domain Bacteria; phylum Pseudomonadota; class Alphaproteobacteria; order Rhizobiales; family Xanthobacteraceae; genus Bradyrhizobium. Next base: position 430,904 of record CAVZGZ010000015.1, on the reverse strand, counting down.
CGACCAGCTTCAGTGTGGTGCCGCTATCGCAGCCGCAAACGGTCACGCGCCAAGCGAGGAGTTTATGAGATCGTGGGGGGAGACGTTTTCCCAACGGGACTCACAATACGCGACGTCGATGCTGCGTGACGTCGAACGCGGTGGCCGGACGGAGGTCGAGCACATCCTGGGCTACATGCTCAACAAGGCGGGCGAGGCCAACATTGCGAATCGCACATTGCTGCTTGCCTACACGCACATCAGAGCTTTCGAGCAGCGGCGTGCCGCCGGCCGTTTGCCCTGACTCGCGCAATCGCGCGATAGGGATGCGCGTGAGTGCACGACGCTCGCTGTAAGTTTGCCGATGAGAGCCCGAAGCTCACGTTGAGCGAAGTGGCATGTGGAGCGGACGAAAGACCAATCTCATTCGGCGATACGAGTATCATGTTTATTCGTTTGACCTTCGCGAACGCGGATGATGACTTTGGACAGAACGGTATCTGTCACTTCGACATCAGCCAAGAGCAACGTGCGCTGAATCTCCGAGTGCCAAAGCTGCACAGCCAGTTTAAAATTAAGAGGACAATCCCATGTTCCAGCAGGCTCTTGAAACGGTTTCGAAGCAAAGTCTGATTCGAAGCCGATACGGAAATTATATCGGTGGTAAATGGGTTGAGCCGGTCGAGGGCCGCTACTTCGACAATTACAGCCCGATCAACGGCAAGAAGCTTTGTGAAGTGCCGCGGTCTAGCGCTGCCGACATCGAGCTCGCACTCGATGCCGCCCACAAGGCCAAGGATGCTTGGGGCAAGACATCGGTCGCAGAACGATCGCGGATGTTGAATAAGATAGCCGACAAGATCGAGGCGAATCTCGAGTTGCTGGCGCTGGTCGAGACGCTCGACAAAGGGAAGCCCCTTCGTGAGTTCACATTCGGCGACCTTCCTTATGTAGTCGACCACTGGCGCTACTTCGCGAGCGTCGTTCGCGCCCAGGAAGGCGGTATCTCCGAAATCGACCACGATACCGTAGCTTATCATTTCCAGGAACCGCTTGGTGTCGTGGGGCAGATCATTCCCTGGAATTTCCCGATGTTGCTGGCGACGTGGAAGCTCGCGCCGGCTCTGGCGGCCGGCAATTGCGTTGTTTTGAAGCCTGCCGAACAAACGCCGCTGGGTATCTTGGTCATCATGGAATTGATCGCCGATATCCTGCCGCCTGGAGTGGTAAACATCGTTAATGGATTTGGAATCGAAGCCGGCAAGCCGCTTGCCCAGAACAAGCGCATCGCCAAGATCTCGTTCACGGGAGAAACCTCGACCGGTCGCGTGATCATGCAATATGCGTCCGACAACCTGATCCCCGCGACATTGGAGCTCGGCGGCAAGTCGCCCAATATTTTCTTCAACGATGTGGGCGATGAAGAAGATGACTTCTTCGACAAGGCTCTCGAGGGCTTTGCGATGTTTGCCCTCAATCAGGGAGAGGTCTGCACCGCTCCGAGCCGCGTGCTGGTACAAGAAAAGGTTTACGACCGCTTCATGGAAAGGGCCGTGGCGCGCACTGCGAAGATCAAGCAGGGTCATCCGCTCGACATGAACACGATGATCGGTGCCCAGGCTTCGAACGATCAGCTTGAGAAGATTCTGTCCTACATGGATATCGGCAGGCAGGAAGGCGCCAAGGTGCTCACAGGCGGCAAGCGCGCGCAGCTCGGGGGAGAACTGGCCGACGGCTATTACGTCGAGCCAACTATCTTCGAGGGCCACAACAAGATGCGGGTCTTCCAGGAGGAGATTTTTGGGCCGGTGGTTTCCGTCGCCAAGTTCAGCGATGAAGAGGAAGCGCTCTCGATCGCCAATGACACGCTCTATGGTCTCGGCGCGGGGGTATGGACGCGGAATGGCACCCGTGCTTACCGGTTTGGTCGTGCCATCCAGGCCGGCCGCGTGTGGACCAATTGCTACCACGTTTATCCGGCCCACGCGGCGTTCGGTGGCTACAAGCAGTCGGGTATCGGCCGTGAGAATCACAAGATGATGCTCGACCATTACCAGCAGACCAAGAACCTGCTGGTCAGCTACTCGCCAAAGGCTGTTGGCTTTTTCTGAAGCTGATGCCTCGCTAGCGCAACGCTCGTCGCCGCCATTGAGAGCGGCGAACAGGTGCCTTTGCGACTGAGCGCGATCGAACGGATGCGGGGTTCGACAATGGTTGAGCCTGGCGTTGGACTTTCTCTGCATCTCGACAAGCAACGCACACGAACTGTCCTTTGGGCGAATAGGTCGAGTTAAGCACGCGTCGAAAACAACGTTTTGAACGAACTTCGGCTATTAAGGGGGAGATCATGAAACTCATCGCGCGCCGTTACCGTTTTGCACAGTCTGTCACTCGTTTCAGATATAAGTTGAATGTAGCGGCGGCCGCCATCGTGATCCTTGCGGGTTGTGGAACGAATGCCTCGGCAGAGGAGGCGAGTGGTCAGGCGTTGTCGCCGCAACGCATCCAATCCATTACCTCGGCAATCGACGGTGAGGCGATCATAGCCAACGCGAAAACGACCAAGGACTGGTTGAGTTATGGACTTGATTATTCCGAAACTCGCTACAGCAAGCTAAGCCAGATCAATACGGAAAGCGTAAAAAATCTCGGTCTAAAGTGGACCTACAATCTCGAGTCTCTGCGTGGTGTCGAGGCGACGCCGCTCATTGTTGACGGAATTATGTATGTATCGGCGTCATGGAGCATAGTTCATGCGATCGATGTGCGTACCGGAAAGCGGATCTGGACCTACGACCCCGAAGTGCCGCGGACGGGCGGCTACAAGGGCTGCTGCGATGTTGTGAACCGCGGGGTCGCGCTCTACAAAGGCAAGGTCTTTGTCGGATCCTACGATGGCCGGTTGGTCGCCATCGATGCGGCTACCGGAAAAAAGGTTTGGGAAAAGGATACCATCATCGATCACAGCCATTCCTACACTGTTACCGGCGCGCCGCGCGTCGTGAAAGGAAGGGTGCTGATCGGCAATGGCGGGGCCGAGTTCGGCGTCCGTGGCTATCTCACCGCCTACGATGCGGAGACCGGTGAGCAGGCCTGGCGATGGTTCGTCGTACCGGGTGATCCGGGCAGGCCCTACGAAGATGCGTCGATGGCGGCGGCGGCGAAGACCTGGGATCCTGCCGGAAAATACTGGATCAATGGCGGAGGCGGTACGCCGTGGGATACCATCGCCTACGACCCGGAGCTGAATCTCGTTTATATCGGAACGGGTAACGGAGCGCCCTGGAACCGCAAGCTGCGAAGCCCCAGCGGCGGTGACAATCTATATCTGGCGTCGATCGTCGCGTTGAACCCCGACACGGGCCAGTATGTCTGGCACTATCAGGAAACGCCGGGTGACAATTGGGACTATACGTCGACACAGTCGATTATCCTCGCCACCATCCCGGTCGACGGCCAGCCGCGCAAGGTCATCCTCCACGCACCGAAAAATGGCTTCTTCTTTGTCATCGATCGGACCAACGGCAAATTCATCTCGGCAAAGAACTACGTGGATGTGAACTGGGCGACCGGTTACGACGCGAATGGAAAGCCGATCGAAGTGCCGGAAGCCCGGGGCGACAAGTCGTTCGATGCAATCCCTGATCCACACGGGGCCCATAACTGGCATCCGATGTCGTACAATCCGATAACTGGCTATGCCTATCTTCCGGCGCAGAATATACCGATGAATCTGACGGCGCAGAAGGAGTGGAAGTACAACGCCAGCGTTCCCGGCAATCCAATGAGTGGATTGGGCTGGAACCTCGGCTACGATATAAATGTGACGCCGCCCAAGAGCGAGCCGTTCGGCCGCTTGATTGCCTGGGATCCCGTGAAGCAGGAACAGGTGTGGAAGCAGGATTACGCGTCTCCGTGGAATGGAGGCACGTTGACAACGGCAGGTAATCTTGTGTTCCAGGGCACGGCTGACGGTCGCTTCGTCGCCTACAATGCAAAAACGGGTGAGAAGCTCTGGGAGGCTTCGACCGGCACAGGAGTCGTCGCCGGGCCGGCCAGCTATGAAGTCGATGGTACTCAATATGTGTCAGTAGCGGTCGGATGGGGCGGCGTCTACGGCGAGAGCGCGCGCGCGACCGACAAGGATGGTCCGGGCACGGTGTTTACCTATGCCATCGGCGGCAAAGCGTCACCTCCACAGTTCGCAAGCTATCCGATTGGAAACCTGCTGGAGGGCGTCAAGTACGATCCCGCGAATGTCGGTCCTGGTACACTACTATATGTCAGCCACTGCGGATTCTGTCATGGCGTTCCGGGAGTCGACAAAGGGGGCAATATTAGGAACCTGGGTTATTCCGACAGCGCTACTATAGCGAACCTGAAAGATATCGTCTTTAACGGTCCGTTCGTGTCGCTTGGCATGCCCGATTTTACGGGCAAACTGTCCGAGGACGATGTCGTGAAGATCCAGGCTTTCATCCAGGGGACCGCGGACGCAGTTCGAGCGCAGAAGCAGAAATAGCTTGCGAGGGCTGCTCTTGCCGGCCATCTCCCTTGGTGATGGCCGGCCACCGCTGAATGGCAGACTTGGCCTTACAGCTTCAGGAGATAAACACATGATGTGGACTGCGCCAAAGATCGTCGAAGTGTCGGTTGGAATGGAAATCAACATGTACGCCTGCGCTACTTTGTAGGTCCGTGTTCAAAATGCACCGGGCCGGGTGATGACGGTGACCATCCTCCGGTAAATTCGGGCCCCTTCTTTCGGGGAAGGGCAGAGACGGTTTATCCTCGCGTCGTCAAGACCTGACGCTGTGGCGGCGGTCCGGGAGATCGTCGAGCACAGCTACGACGTCGGAGGAGGAACATCGCGATGAGTGGAAAGAGGAATTTTCTGATCACGGGTGCCGGCTCCGGCTTCGGGCGAGCGCTGGCGACGGAAGCGCTCTCGTGCGGATACTCCGTGATCGGCACGGTACGAAGCGAAGCAGCGCGACAGGAGTTCGGCGCGATGGACTCTGCGCGAGCGCGCGCCATCATGTTGGATGTCACGGATTTCGCGGCCATCGATCCCGCGGTTGCGCAGGCCGAGAGAGATGCTGGTCCGATAGACGTCCTCGTCAACAGTGCAGGATACGGTCATGAGGGGACTCTTGAGGAGAGTTCCACTCGAAGAGATGAGGCGTCAGTTCGACGTCAATGTTTTCGGGGCAGTCGCGATGATCAAGGCGGTGCTGCCATTCATGCGCGAGAGGCGCCGCGGGCATATCATCAACATTACCTCGATGGCGGGATATTTGGGGCTAGCGGGCATCCCTTATTACGCGGGCAGCAAATTCGCTCTTGAAGGCATATCTGAAGTGTTGGCGAATGAAGTGCGCGGCTTCGGCATCAAGGTGACGGCGGTTGCTCCCGGCTCCTTCCGGACCGACTGGGCGGGGCGATCGATGATCCGTTCGCCGCGGAGTATTGCTGATTATGATTTCCTCTTTGAACCCATCCGACGGGCTCGAGCAGAAAAGAGTGGCCAGCAGGCAGGTGATCCCGCCAAAGCTGCTCGTGCGATCTTGAAAGCGGTGGAAGCCGACGATCCACCAATGCATCTGCTGCTCGGCAACGATGCACTGAAATTGGTCCGAGATAAGTTGAATTCGCTAGGGAAGGAGATCGACACGTGGGAATCGGTCACGAGATCGACCGAATACACATAGGAGTCGTCACAATCTCGAGCCCCACCGATCTGGCTCCTACAGCCAGCGTAATCTCTTCAACAGGAGTACATCATGAACCGACCAGAGAAAGTAATCTACACGGCCAAGGTCCACACTACCGGTGGGCGGGTTGGCTCATCGCGCAGCGATGATGGCAAACTGGACGTCAAGTTGTCGAGGCCAGGCACCTCCGGCGCTGGCACCAATCCAGAGCAACTGTTCGCCGCGGGCTGGTCGGCCTGCTACCAGTCGGCGATGGAACTCGTGGCTCGCAGGATGAAGGTCGCGCTACCGGCTGACTTCGCGGTCGACGCAGAGGTCGATCTCGGACCGAACGGCGTCGGCTACGATGTCGCCGTCCGCCTGAACGTCAGCCTGCCCGGCATTGCGCCCGACGTGGGGCAGAGACTGATCGAGGCGACGCACGAGGTGTGTCCGTATTCCCGGGCAACGCACGGCAACATCGCGGTCGAGACGAAGCTCGTGTGAACCGCTGTCGCAAGTCGAAAGCCCTTCGAATTGCCAAAAGGCAAGTTTTGGATTGAACGGGAGAGCGCAGCGCCACCGCTGCGTCCTGTCGCACCTGACATGCTCCAGCGAGCGGGCATTCCGATCAAGCGGGTGCGACGCTTCATGTCCTGATTCGCCATCCGCAATGGCTGGGCGGCCGGATCATGTGGGCCGACGGGATGCGCGAGGCCGAACTTACGAGAGTTGACTACGATGTCAGGGAGCGATCCGAGTATATCGATGAGCGTGGCGAGATCCTGCACAGACCGGCAAATCTCGCCTGCCAACGCCGTCGAAGTTACCCTTGGTCAAGCATTCGTCACCAGAGGAATCCGGATCCGAAACAATGCGCCGCCACCGTCCCGATTTTCCGCCGATATCTGCCCGTCGTGCGCTTCGACAATGGTCCGCGCGATCGACAAGCCCATGCCCATGCCTTCCGCCTTGCTGGTGAAGAACGGCTCGAAAACCTCCTTCAGTTTCTCCAGCGGAATGCCGGCGCCGCGATCCGATACCGAGAGTTCGGCAAAGTTCGCCTCCCGCGAGGTCCGGATGCCAATGATGCGCGCTTCACCCGGCGTATCCTGCATCGCGTCGATTCCGTTGATGACGAGGTTGAGGATGACCTGCTGAAGCTGGATGCGATCGCCGGCGATCGAAAGCGCTTCCGGCGTCACCACGTTTGTCAGTTCGACCTTTCGTCCGACGGCCAGCGAGGAAAGAAACTCGACTGTCTCTCGGACCACGCTGTTGAGGTCGATATTCTTCAGCTCAAAAGGGGCCTTTTTCAGCAGGCTACGCATCCTCCGGATGACTTCGGTGGCGCGTCGGTCATCCTGCAAAATATCCCGCACGATATCCTTGAGTTCAGCGATGTCGGGCGTTGGGGATGTCAGGATCGCGTCTGCGGTTTCAGCATTGGTCAGAATAGACCCGAGCGGCTGGTTGATTTCGTGCGCAATCGAGGCGGTCAGTTCGCCAGCCAGTCGAGAAGCGGTTGACATGGGCAAGTTCTGTCATGCGCTGCCGCGCCTGCACCTCGGCAAATTTGCGCCGACGATGCTCACGGAGCAGGACCGAGATAAGCCCGGCCTGTACGAGAACAATGGCGGTGATCAGCGCGATTTGCCACCAATACCGTTCCCACACCGTTGGCTCGCGGAAGTAGACGGTGCTGCCAGGCGGCAAATTACTTTCGGCAATTCCCCAGCGCTGCATCTGTCGCCAGTCGAACATAGGCGCTGCCACTTCAACGAACGTGGGTTTGATGTCACCGACCTTTTCACCATCAAGGATGCGGAGGGCGACCTCCGCGGCCTTCTTGGTTTGTCCAGCAACGATCTGCATCGGACCACCGACGATGCCCTCTCCGAAGAAGGTCTCATCGTGAAAAAAGATCGGTGCATTGGCTACGCGATAAAGCCGTGAGAACGCGCTGTTGCCCTCATGTGCCACTCCAGCCGCGTCGACATTCAATCCAATCCAAAAAATTGCGCTGTGCGGCGGAAGGTTGGCGGCGTCCTTGAGCATATCTTCGAAGGAAAGTTCATTGTACCAGCGAAATTGCACGCGGTCGGCGAACCGCACGGTGGACTTGGCCACCTCATTCCGCCAAAACGTTTCGCTCGGCGAGGCACCGACAACGATGGCAATGGTCGTTGTGAGGGGCAGTACGCGCAGGATATTTTCAAAAAAGACGACATCGTTGTTGGAAGCCGCCACTACAGTATCGTATTTAGTCAATTTGTCGAAGTCGACCCGGCGTCGCTCTACTAGAGTGTAGAGCATGGGCGTTGTTGGAAAAAGGTCCTTGCGGTGCGCCTGTACGAAATTGGCAGCAGGCGCACCGATGGCGACGATCAGATCGGGTGGCTGGTCAATGTTGAGTGCGCGAAGATACTCGACAAAGGGAGCGTCTGATTTATCGCTGTTTCGTCGGGCATTCAGCAACGAGTGGTCCTGAAACTCCACGGACGTGCGCCGGCTTAGCTCGGCGCGAAGAGCTTCGGAATAATCGGTCCACGGCCTGAAGCGAAGACCGAATGAATGCAGCATCATCACCCGCTTGTGCTCCGGATCGGCCGCTTGACCGGGCGTCGATGTTCCAAGCATGATTGTTGCGGTTGCTAAGCCAACAACAGCGAGCGCCGAAAGAGACTGGAACGACAGGGCCATTCGCGAGCGCATCGGAGCATCCTATTGCCTAAAGCGAGCAAATTACAGTGCAACAATCTGCGCTTTCATCCTCGTTAATCCTGACAAGTCCCCGAATAGTGAGACGGTCCAGGCTTGGCGCCTCATTGAAGGCGGGCGGTTCATTGCGGATGGAGCATTCCGATCCGCTCGGCCAACAGTCTGCAAGGGATTGTACTTTGGTCTTCTCCATGACCTTTTGGCGGTGAGCCTTGACCGTGCGTTCGGTCGACCCCAGTTCGCACGCAACGTGCTTGTTGGTCTTGCCGAGGATAACAAGTTCAAAAACCTGCCGCTCGCGCGGTGTGAGTGTCGCAACAAGCGCGCGAAGGTGGTCAAGGACGGCTTTTGCGGCCGAGGATGCTTCGTGCCGCTCCAGTGCCCGATTGATTGCCGGCAACAACTCGGCGGACGATACCGGCTTTGTCAGAAAGTCGTGCGCGCCCGCCTTGACCGTCTGCACGGTCGTCCTGACTACCCTGGCTGCGTCCAGGCAGACCCGGCGGGTCGTCGGTCCATCACGTCAGAGGGAGCCGCCCGTAGAGCTGATCGAGAGAAAAGACTGGACCTACCATACGCCACGCGTCAGGACACTTTCTTCACGATCTGAAAGCCCTTGGCTTGCAATTCCAGAATGATGGCCATCGCCAAATATGCGCATTCCTTCGCACTGATCCAGTGCGGGCTTCTCCACTCCGGGTCGTCTTCCTTGGGGTAACTAACAAAGGCCGAGCGAATGGCGAACTCAATCGTATCCTTGGGATCGTCAGGCATATTTGCCCCTTACGGTGCGAACAATTTTGACGAGACCACTTCGCTGCGATGACGCCGCAAGGCCCTCAGGCTCTCCCAAAGGCGCTCAGCTCCTCCAAGCATTGTTTGCCTCGCAGACGCCGCTGAATCGCAGGGGCGTCTGCAGGCCTTGCTCAGCGCCGCTCGCACGAAACGGGTCCGGTCAATAGGGATATTGCTGCGGGCAGACCATATTGCCGTAAGTATCCTGATAGCAACGATTGTTATAATAGTTGCCGTAGTAGCCGTAGGCTCCGGCTGCCGCCGCACCAACCGCCGCTCCGCGATAAACGCCGCGGCGGACCGCGGTGCGTGCTACCGGGTGGCCATAGCCGCGTCCTGCAACTCCGTATCCTCGACCGGCACCGCCGTAACGACCACCATGAACCGCTCCGCCTCCGTGATAGCCTCCAGCCCGATAGCCGCCGCCACCGCCGCGGCGAGCGAACGCATCATCCGGCATGAGGCTGGCACCGACTAGAGCGACTGCTGCCAGTGCAGTGAGGGTATTTCGAAACATGGCCATTTCTCCTGTCCTGCGTGCGAGTCCAACAATGCAAGGCCCGCGGCGATCCGCACCCCAAGACAGCCTTTGACGATAAGCGGCTGGTGGCTTGACCTAGATCAACGATCCCGCCATTTCGGCAACCATGGTGACAGACGGGATTTTACCTCTGTGCCGAGTGCGTCCCGCACAGGCCAGCGCGCCTTCGATAAGGCTCCGGAGCTTCGATGAGGGCGAGGCGGCCTTGTCGAGGCCGCGAGCAATGAACCCTTCGGGCGAAACGACTTGTTGCGATTGTCCATGCCAAGTCGCCTCTTGTTTCACCTTCGAGGAGGACGGGAAGCGGGCCCAAGCGAAAGGGCTCGATCGCGGTTCGAAGCAGGCCCAGCTGGTTGATTGATCTAGATCAACGGCCCAAAGACACGGAGCGCATGGTTAAGCCCTGACGATGGAGGCTTCCATGAAGCAAACCAGAACGATGCAAGCGGTCCTGGTTGTTGCCGTTCTCGCGTGCGGCACGATGGGATCGATAGAGTGGTCAAGCAACACAGGACCTCCGCAACAACTCCTCCAGGGAGATTTCACAGTTTCAGTATCCTCGGCCGCCGCCGGCGAGGCACGTGGACCGGTTCGCCGCGCGTCCTGCGCTCTCATCCGGTATTTCGTCGCCCGATACACAGCGGCTGCTGCCGAGGCGTGGGCTCGAAGCAAGGGTGCGACGGATGCCGAGATCCAGGTCGCCCGAGCCTGCATCAAGCCTCAGCTAACCGCGCTGCTCGGCCACATCGCTGACTAACCCGACCAAGGACGTCGGCGCGCCTCGCCCGCTCACCTTCGGAAAAAAGTCGAGAAACCAGATCGGATCCCAAACGCGACCGCCGCTAAGCATGACCATGGAGGTTGTTGTGAGCTATGTCCTGATCGTCGTCGGCTGGCTCGGCGGGGCCGTGAATGGCGCCGCGATATCGACCCAGGAATTTACCAGTGCAGAGCGCTGCGAGGCAGCCCGGCTCGCGCTGGTTGCGGACGCCAAGGCGCGCGGGCTTGAGGACGCGCTCAGGCCGATCTGCCTGCAAAAGTGAAACGCTTCGCAGGCCCGCGAGTTGGCGAGACGTCGCGCGCCCAAAACCGGCCGACGGTACCGTGGCGATCCCTAACGTCGGCTCATTCATATAGGGCGCAGGCGCCGCCCTGCCATCGCACGCATCTTCGGGCAGCGCGGCGAGCGTGGCGCATAGTCGTGCGCGCTACGCACACACCGTTGACTCTGGTCCTGCCCATACCGCATCCGACAGCTACTTGTGTCACCATATCGTTCGGCGGAGCAAGCGGCGCAGGTGTCATGCCTTGCGCGGATGTTGCAACTGCCAGGGCGAGGCCAGCAACGGCGATCGACTTGAGCATGGTTTTCCTCCCATGCTGTGCAGTCGACCCGAGGCGGTTTTCAGCCGCCTCGGTCGGATCTCGGATGTTTATTGGCAGTAGTACATGAGGCCGTCGTCAAGCTTCACCAGGGTGCCGGGTGCGCACTTGATGCCATTGCGAGCCGCGTAGTCATCCCACCCGCTGTAGCCGTACCAGGGACCGCCCGCATGATAAGCCGTCACCGCATAGAAAGGGACAGTCTGTTCGGGTGGGCTCCCGCCATAGTAGGCCGCACTCGCGTTCCGGACTGCTCCGCTGTAGTAGGGGCTACCCGCGTGGTAGCCCGCACCCCATGCGGCGGCGCCTACGCCAACCGCGGCCGCCGTACCGTATGCGGCGCGCCGGTAGTGCCGGCGTGAGACGCCCGCAACACTCATCGGTGTAAGCGGGCGTCCGACCCGTGCCTCGGCCTTCTCGACTGCTAGCGAGATGCCGCTCTGCTGTGACCAGCTGAATGAAAGCAGCGCTGCGATCACGAACGTGGAAGCGGCAACAGCAAATTTCCACATATTCTGTTTCATGGATTGTCTCCGTTCTGCGTTGAACATGGTAGCGATGCATGTCGTTGCGTTTCGGCCTGGACAGGCTTGACACAGATCAAGGGAAACCGTTGCGGCGATTTGTGTCGGTCCGGCCGAAGGCCACTTGCTTCACTCAGGAGCCACATGCCCGTTAGGACAATGGCCATCGGGGCAATAGTTCCGCACGCGCAACTGTCGTAGGCTTTCAGGAACAATTAGCTAAGGCGGGGGGCGCAAATGACCGAGCAGTCGGAACTCAATTCGCGCGCTGCACTATGTAGAAGGCTGGCACAGCGTGAGCCGGCCAACCGAACGTTCTGGATGGCTGAGGCGGAAAATTGGTCGCGCCTGTCGAGAGAGAAGCCTCGCGCCGAGGACGACATGAGGATTGATTTCGGAATTCTGGCGCGCTTGCGCGCGCAATCGACCAGATTCCTGTTCCTCCTGGCGTAGCAAGCGTCGTGTGAAAACAGAGCCCCGAAATGTGCGCCGACGGCGTCTTGGTCAGCTGAGTGCCCGCTGAGCGGGAGCAGCCGCGTGGCGTGCGATTGGCAATCTAACCCGGAACGCAGCGCCGACTCCGGGCGCGCTGACTGCGGATATCTGGCCATTGTGTGCTTCCACAAGGGTTCGCGCAATCGAAAGCCCCATACCCATCCCGGCCGCCTTGGTGGTGAAAAAAGGTTCGAACACCTCCTTCAGCCTCTCGGCGGGAATCCCCGGTCCGCAATCCGATATTGCAAGGTCGGCAAATTTCTGGACGCGCGAAGTCTGCAGGCTGATGATGCGGCTTTCGGCTGGCGTGTCTGACATCGCATCGATCGCATTAACGACCAGGTTCAGAATGACCTGCTGAAGCTGGATTCGATCGCCGACGATCGGGAGCGGGTCCTGCGTAATCAAACTGGCCAATTCGACTTTCCGTGCAACGGCGAGCGCCGAGAGAAACTCGATTGTTTCCCCTACCAGGTCGTTGAGGTCGATATTCTTCGGCTCGAACGGTGCTTTTCTCAGCAGGCCGCGCATCCTCCGAATCACCTCGCTGGCGCGCCGGTCGTCTTTCAGGATATCGTCCACGATATCGTTCAGCTCCCCAAGGTCGGGGTGCGGAGATCGGAGGATGGCCTGCGCCGTTTCGGCATTCGTGAGAATAGCTCCCAATGGCTGGTTGATTTCGTGGGAGATTGACGCGGTCAGTTCGCCGGCCGTCGAGAAGCGATTGATATGGGCAAGTTCCGCCATGCGCTGCCGCGCCTGTACTTCGGCCAGGCGACGTCGGCGATGCTCATGCAGCAGGATCAAGATGAGCCACGCCTGCAGGAGAACAATCGCGCTTGTGAGCGCGATTTGCCACGAGTATTGCTCCCATACAGCTTTTTCCCGGAATTGGATTTCGCTGTTTGGAGGAAGGCTGCTTTCGCCGATGCCCCAGCGCTGCATCTGTCGCCAATCGAAAATGATCTTGTTGCTGAACTTCTTGAAAATGTTTTGCGACGGCGCCGCGCCCATGAGTAGCCGCAAAACCATGTTGGCTGTATCGGAACCATGCGCAGTGAAACTAAACAGGCTTCCCCCAACTATCCCGCGGCCGAGGTACTGGTCGAGAAAGCCATAGACGGGGACATTCGCCGCGTTGGAAACTCGTTCAACGACTTCGTGTGGAACGAAGAGCTGAGGGGTGCCGTCCCGGAACATCGAGAGATACAGGACGATGTCTCCGGGCTGCAACTGCGAAACTTTTGCGAGAATCTGCTCAAGAGGGAGCTCTGAAAGATAGGAAAACGAGACCCGGGTCTCGTAGGACTGGAACTGATGTCGAGCCTGCGCGAGAAGGCTCTTGTCGAATTCCGACGTACCCGCAACCACGACAAACCTTTTGGTGGCGGGATGGAGGCGCAATGCCAGCTCAACCGTTGGCGCAAACTCTCTTTCTACGAGAACGCCATACACCTTGGACGGCAGTAAGCGGGCGCCAAGTTGCATTCTATCCACCCCGCAGAACACGGTCGGCGCACCAGGAAAGATCAGGTCACCATAAGTCATCAAGAAATCGAACGCAGGGGCCATGACGGCGACTGCGACGTCGATCTTCTCTGTCAGCATATTTTGCGTGAAGGAAATCTCGCAGGAGCGCCTTGTAGGCATCGGAGCCAAATCGCGATAAATCCATCACTTCGCGGTAGATATCGATCGGCTCGGTGGAGTTGGACCGGAGTGTGTTGACGAGCTCTGCATCGAGGAGCGACAAACCTGGTAATTCGATGCGTTCGTCATAGAGCAGAACGACATGCCGGGTCGCGGCCGACACCGGCGAGCAGCCGGCGGCTGCCATGGCCAAGCCCGTATATGCAATGAGGAGAGCAGCGCGCAGCTTCATGGCGCGGCTCTTTCCGGCGGCCCGGCACGACAGCAGCCTCCATGAACAGGCAAAGGCACGCGCCGAATCCTCGCGTGACCCCGGATCGGACCGATTGATCCGCCTCTGCCCATCGTCGCCTCGGCATCGCTCGCGTGCTACATAACAGCACGATTTGAGGTGGTATGGAACCGCGCGATTGAGCAGTCCGATCCGCTTTGACCAAACGAGCTCGTGCGGTCCTGTCGGCGAGCGGTTTAGATCGCCATTCCTCGAACAGCTTGCTGCTCGCGCCTTCCGGCCAACCCCTTGACCTAGATCAACTCTGCTGACCGCCGATCATTATGGTTGGCCTATTCAGCACAGGGAGGTTGCAATGAGAAAAATCGGCATCAAGCAGGCACTATTGGCTACCGCTGCTCTCGCTTTCGGAGCCCTTGCATCCATAAATTGGTTACCGGGCGAGGGTCCTTCTGTCGCCGTTGAAAGCGCGCAGGCCAGGGTAGGGCGGCCGTTGACGCCGGTGAGCGTTGCAGGCGTCGCACGACGGACAACGCGCCGTGCGGTGGTAGGCGGGGCGGTCGTGGGTGCAGGCGCCTACGGCTGCGCCCGCGTGCTGGTGAACGGCTCGTATGTGTGCCGCTGAGGTGTAACGGCGCGGGTCACGATAGCGCCATTCGGGTGGCGTGGGACGCCTTTCAATGAGCGCCCACGCTGCTGGCGCATCGGTGCGCGCACAAAGCCGATTGTTCTTCGATCGAACTGCTGCCATCATTGCGTAGACAAGCAGGCTTTTCATCGATGCAAGACTTCCGGCGCTGCACTACGAGCGTGATCATGGCTCTGATCGTCGCCTGCCATATCACCGGCGCTTTTGCAATTCCGCTGACGCCATTCCGTTACGAGACGCAGGCGCAGCGGCATTGCCCTGCGGATGTCGTCGTCTGGCTCGATCTTCGTAAGGGGATCTACTATTCGAAGCGGCAGCGCTGGTATGGCCGCGGCTTTACCGGAAGTTTCGTGTGCCGGGAGGAAGCTCGCGGCGGCGGATATCGCCGCTCACTTCTTGGGTTGCGGTAACGTGTCCCGATCGATTGAACCATGAAGCATGGTACCCGATTTAGGGCAGTTGCAGTGCAAGATGGATCACTTGCGGGGAGTCTTTCGAGGCGGTCTTGAAGCCGAACTTCCTGAACAGCTTCAGCATCGCGCTATTTTCGGGCAGTACTTCCGCGATCAGTTCCTTGAGGCCTGCATCGCGCGCCAGGACCGCCAGATGGCGCATCAGGATCGTTCCAACGCCCTGGCCCTGATAGGCATCGACCACGACGAACGCGATCTCGGCCTGGCCTGGCTGGCCGACGATATAACGGCCACCGCCCACGATAGCCAGTCGTCCATCTTCGGCGACTTGCGCAACGAGCGCGACATGGGTTTCGAAGTCGATGTCGAGGAAGAAGGCCATTTCCCGTTCTGAAAAACCCTTCTTCGGCGCAAAGAAGCGTCGTTGAAGCGATTGCATGCTGGTGCGTCCGATCGCCGCGAGCATGTCGGCCCGATCATCGGGACGAAGCGCACGGATTTTGACCGGACGGCCGTCGCGAAGATGCTCTGGGGCCGAATAATCTGCGGCTTCAACCATGATGGGTGGCTCCTGGCCTCCGAGGGAAATTGTTCCCAAACAGCCAGAATCATTTTTTGGGTATTCGTGCTTGATCTGGATCAAGCGGGCGCTTGCGCGAGCGCCGATAGGCTCGAAACGTAAGGGTAGGTCCGATCGTGCTGCATCCAGCCCACGCGTGTGGTCGCACGTGCGCAACGAGGTATCCAGACGATGGCTCCGAGGATGTTTCGGCAAAACATGTCCGGCGACGAAATCATCCAACTGGTGGTCCGCCTGGGGCTGCTGGCTTTCCTGGTTTATTGGTCGTTCGTTCTCGTGCGCCCGTTCATTCCGATACTCGTCTGGAGCATGGTCCTGACCGTTGCCCTGTACCCGGTCTACGATTGGCTATCGGCGCATCTTGGCGATCGGCCGAAGCTCGCGGCCGCGACCATCACGGTCATCATTCTCGCGATCATTATCGGACCGGTTACCTGGCTTGGCTTCGGTCTGGTTGATGGCCTGCAAGATCTTGCGGAACAACTCGGCGCCGGCACCCTGGCTATTCCGTCGCCTCCCGAAGGCGTCAAGGATTGGCCGATCGTGGGCGGGCAGATTTACACCCTTTGGGACCAAGCTTCGACAAATCTCAGGGCCGTGCTACGCGAACTCGCGCCGCACCTGAAGCCTTTGGCAGGCCCGGTGCTCGCCTTTGCCGGCAGCGCAGGCTTCGGAACGCTCAAATTCGTTGCGGCGGTCGCGATTTCGGGCTTCCTGTTCCACTATGGCCCGCGGCTCGTTGCAGCGATAAGGAGAATTCAGGCCCGGCTGGTCACGCAGCGAAGTCAGGATTTTGTCGCGCTGGCCGGGCTGACGATACGCACGGTGGCTCAGGGAGTTATCGGAGTGGCCGTCCTTCAAGCACTGCTGGCCGGAATCGGCCTGAAGCTTGCGGGCGTGCCTCACGCGGGCCTGCTGGCTTTCGCGATATTGATTCTTGCTATCCTGCAGATCGGGTCAGCGGTCGTCCTTATTCCCGTCATAATCTGGCTTTGGGCTACCAAGGATTTCGCGGTGGCGCTCCCGTTGACGATTTATCTGTTGGTCGTGGGGTTTGCCGACAACATCCTGAAACCGATGCTCATGGGGCGCGGGTTGAACACGCCCATGTTCGTTATCTTCATCGGTGTTCTCGGTGGCATGCTGGCACATGGAATCCTCGGCCTGTTTGTCGGGCCCATCATCCTGGCGGTGACATGGGAACTGATCATGGCATGGATCCGCGAAGAGCGGACCGAGGCGGCTTCGCCTGATGTTGAACAGGGCGTACAGAAGCTCGCAGCCGAAGCCTAGCGCTCAAGCGCAGCGTTCCACCCTCCGTTCACTGCTTCGGCCGCGTGCCAGATCCGATGATTAAATACAACTGCGCGTCCAACGGACGCTATCTCCCTTGACTTATGTCAATGGTCGCATCCGCCCCAGCGTGAAGCTGACGCACGCGCTGCAAGCAGTGCAAATTTGAGAAGGATTTGAGCATGTCTGCCGACAAGCCACCCATCTCGGGCGATATGTCGTCCGGCCTCTTTGCATCTGCTCTCGAATATCTGGTGGATACTGGGCAGCGTAGCGTCCTGTTCCTGGATGTCATGCGTCAGCGCGGACTGCAATACCGCGAACACATCGCCGAGACCGCGCCTCATGTTCTCAACTATGCCGTTGAGTTGATCATCGACGGCCGAACCCTTCAGCGACCGGTCAATTACGCGCTCGTGCGCGTTGCTCCACCAAGCGGGGTGACGATCGATGACAGGCGGCGCCCGTTCGTGGTGATCGACCCTCGTGCAGGTCACGGGCCAGGCATCGGTGGATTCAAGGCGGACAGCGAGATCGGTGTCGCGATGAAGGCCGGTCATCCCTGTTACTTCGTCGGCTTCCTGCCCGAGCCAATGCCTGGCCAGACGATCGAGGACGTCGCAAAGGCCGAGGCGGTCTTCATCGAAAAAGTCATCGCCTTGCATCCGGAAGCCGACGGCAAGCCATGCGTGATCGGCAATTGTCAGGCCGGCTGGGCGGTCATGATCCTGGCCTCGCTGCGGCCGGAACTGTTTGGCCCGATCATCGTCGCAGGCGCGCCGTTGTCCTACTGGGCCGGTGTTCGCGGCAAGTACCCGATGCGCTACTCGGGTGGGCTGCTCGGAGGAAGCTGGCTGACGGCGGCCACCAGCGATCTCGGCGGCGGCAAATTCGACGGGGCGTGGCTCGTCCAGAACTTCGAGAACATGAATCCCTCGAACACGCTGTGGACCAAGCAATACAACGTCTATTCGAAAGTCGATAGCGAGGCGGATCGTTATCTCGAGTTCGAGCGCTGGTGGGGCGGTCATGTCAATCTGAACGCTGAAGAGATTCAGTTCATTGTCGATGAACTCTTCATCGGCAATAACCTTGCTGCCGGCCGCATCAAGATGTCCGACGGCGAGGTCGTTGACCTCCGGAAAATCTCGTCGCCGATTGTCGTATTCTGTTCCAAGGGCGACAACATCACGCCGCCGCAGCAGGCGCTCAATTGGATCCTCGATCTTTACGGCGACGTCGATGAAATCCGGTCCTATGGACAAACCATCGTTTATACCGTGCATGAGACAGTCGGGCATCTCGGCATATTCGTCTCCGGCGGCGTCGCCAAGAAAGAGCACAGCGAATTCTCCAGCAACATCGATCTAATCGATGTGCTTCCGCCCGGGCTGTACGAGGCGACCTTCGAGGCCAAATCCGCCGACACGGCCAATCCCGAGCTTGCGGGTGGAAAATGGATCATGCGCTGCGAACGGCGCACCCTCGACGATATCAGGGCCATGGGCGGTAATACGGACGAGGACGAACGGCGCTTTGCGACAGCCGCCCGGGTATCCGAGATCAATCTCGCCAATTACCGGAACTTCATGCAGCCCTGGATTCGTGCCGCAGTTACTCCCCAATTGGCGGAGTGGACGCGAAAATTACACCCACTCCGCGTCTCCTATGAAGCTTTCGGAAACGATAATGCCGCCATGAAGGCTGTAGCCACCGGGGCGAACAAGATTCGCGAAAACCGAAAGGTGGCAACGGAGGACAATCCGTTCCTCACTTTCCAGGAAACCGTCTCGAAGAACATTGTCGATGTCCTCGACAAGTGGCGCGATACCCAGGAAGCGCTCAGCGAGGCGCTCTTTCTCGGCATCTACGGTTCGCCCATGGTTCAGGCTGCGGTTGGCATCACGCCCGACGCGAAAGTCTCGCCAAAACCGCAGATGTCGCCGGAGCACAGCAAGCGTTTGGAGGCACGCATCGCCGAGCTGAAATCGCAGATCGGCAAGGGCGGCCTCAGGGAATGTGTCATTCGCGGGCTGCTTTATGTCGGAATGTCACGGGGAATGGTGGACGAGCGGAGTCTGGAGGCGTTGCGGCGGGCCCGCGCAGATGACAAGGGTTCGCGCCTCACGCTTGCGCAGTTCAAAACCATCGTGCGCGAGCAGTTTTTCATGCTGTTGCTCGAACCCGAGGCGAGCCTTGCTGCCATCCCAAAGCTGCTGCCGCCGGGTGAAGATGAGCGCCGCGCCGGCCTGGCTTCCATTCGGAGCGTGCTTTCGGCCAGCGCGGAAATATCCGGCGAGACCGCAAGGCGACTCGATCGCGTGACACAATTATTCGGCTTCGCCGGCGAGCCACAGGCGAAGGCTTCTTAGGTCCTGCGAGATCGGAGAGTTGGATATGGCTATTGCATCCATGGAGGCCGGCGAAGTCAAACCCGGCGCAAAGTACGATCGTCTCATCGCGGCGGCGAAGGCGATCCCGGCGGCGGCGACCATCGTTGTCCATCCTTGCGACGAAGGCTCGCTCCGCGGCGTGGCGGACGCTGCCGAGGCCGGCATCATCAAGCCGATACTCGTCGGACCGTCCGCAAAGATCAAGGCGGCCGCTTTCAAGCACGGTATCGATATCAGCGGATTTGAGTTGATTGATGTCTCGCACAGCGAAGCCGCCGCGGCAAAGGCCGTCGAGCTGATTCACGCGGCCAGGGGCGAGATGCTGATGAAAGGCAGCCTGCACACCGACGAACTGATGCGGAGCGTGACGGCAAAGGCAGGCGGACTGCGCACGGAAAGGCGGATCAGCCACGTGTTCGTGATGGATGTTCCGGCATATAGCGAAACCATCTTCGTTACTGATG
Organism: uncultured Alphaproteobacteria bacterium; assembly: GCA_963774775.1. Classification (GTDB taxonomy): domain Bacteria; phylum Pseudomonadota; class Alphaproteobacteria; order Rhizobiales; family Xanthobacteraceae; genus Bradyrhizobium. Next base: position 411,099 of record CAVZGZ010000015.1, on the reverse strand, counting down.
CCGCGATCAACATTTTTCCGGATCTCGATGGCAAGCGCGACATCGTGCAAAATGCCATCGATCTCTTTATCCAGGCCGGGTTTGGTACATCTCCGCGGGTTGCCATCCTCTCGGCCGTCGAGACCGTTACGTCCAAAATTCCGTCGACCATTGAAGCTGCCGCGCTGTGCAAGATGGCGGACCGCGGCCAGATCACCGGCGGGCTACTCGATGGACCGCTGGCATTTGACAACGCGATCGACAGGGAAGCGGCAAGGATCAAGGGCATCAAGTCGGAGGTTGCGGGAAGGGCGCAGATCCTTGTGGTGCCGGACCTCGAGGCCGGCAACATGCTGGCCAAGAACCTCGCTTACTTCGCCAAGGCCGATGGAGCCGGCATCGTATTGGGCGCTCGCGTTCCGATCGTGCTGACGTCGCGCGCGGATTCGCCGAGGGCGCGTATGGCATCCTGTGCGGTTGCGACGCTCTATGCCGATGCACGGCGGCGGCGCGCCCAAACCGTTGCCGCGTGATCGCCATGGATACGATCCTCGTCGTCAACGCCGGCTCCTCAAGCGTCAAGTTCCAGGTATTCGCCGTGGATGGCGATGGCAGGCTGCGCCGGCAGATCAAGGGACAGATGGACGGGATTGGCAGCCGTCCGCGGCTGCGCGCCACCGGCGCCAGCGGCGACGCCTTGGCGGACCGTGCCTATCCGATCGAGGCCGTGCCTGATGTCCCCGCCGCCCTGATGCTCGCAAGCGCCTGGCTGCGGGACGAACTTCAATTGAGCCCGCTCGCCGTCGGCCATCGGGTCGTCCACGGCGGTCCCGATTACGATCGTCCCGTGTTGATCGACCATGGTGTGATTGCGCGTCTGGAGCGGTTCACGGCGCTCGCGCCGCTGCACCAGCCCCACAATCTGGCGCCGATCCGCATTCTGCTTGCCAAATTTCCTGCGCTGCCCCAGGTCGCCTGTTTCGACACCGCCTTTCACCGCGACCACGACGAGGTCGCGGATCACTACGCCATTCCCCGCCGTCTGCACGAGGAGGGGGTTCGCCGCTATGGATTTCACGGGCTTTCCTACGAATACATTGCAAGAAGATTGCCGGACGTCGCGCCGGAAATTGCCAAGGGCCGGGTCATCGTCGCGCATCTCGGCAGCGGCGCCTCAATGTGCGCGATACACGGCGGACGCAGCGTGGAGAGCACGATGGGCTTCACCGCGCTCGATGGGCTTCCGATGGGAACGCGCACCGGCCAGATCGATCCCGGTGTCGTTCTGTACCTGATGATCGGCAAAGGGCATGTCGGCCGCCGAGGTGCAGGATTTTCTCTACCGCGATTGCGGGCTGAAAGGGCCTTTCCGGCGTCAGCAACGACATGCGTGAGCTCCAGAACAGCAGCGATCCCCGCGCGGCGTTTGCCGTCGACTATTTCGTCTACAGGGTTGCACTGCAGGCCGGAATGCTGGCCGCGGCCCTCCAAGGTCTCGATGGTTTCGTCTTCACCGCGGGGATCGGTGAAAACTCCGTCGGCATTCGGGCAAGGATTGCGGAGCGGCTCGAATGGCTCGGGGTGTCGCTTGACCCGGTCGAGAACGCGCGGCCCGCTTCGCGGATATCCCGCGCGGACAGCCAAGTTCCGGCCTACATCGTGCCGACCGACGAAGAACTCATGATTGCACAGCACACATTGTCGCTGCTGTGGAACAGGCACTCATCCTCCAGTCTGAAACGCGAGAGAGCGTCATGACAATTCCCGTATTTCCAGAGACCAAGGTCGCGCTAAAGGGTCGGAAGGGCCTGATCGTCGGGATAGCCAACGACCAGTCGATCGCATGGGGGTGCGCCAAGGCATTTCGGGCTTTGGGCGCGGAGCTTGCGGTCACCTATCTGAACGAACGGGCAAAAAAACACGTCGAGCCCCTGGCAAAGGCGCTCGATGCGCCGATCTTCATGCCGCTGGATGTGAATGCCGAGGGGCAGACCGAACAGGTCTTCGAGCGAATTGAGAAAGAGTGGGGACAGCTCGATTTTTTGCTTCACTCGATCGCCTTTTCCCCGAAGGAAGCGCTGCACGGTCGCGTGGTCGACGTCGAGCGCGACGGCTTCCTCAAGACGATGGACGTTTCCTGCTGGTCGTTCATGCGGATGGCGCATCTGGCGGAGCCGCTCATGAAGAACGGCGGCACGCTCTTCACCATGACCTATTACGGCAGCCAGATGGTGGTCAAAAACTACAACGTCATGGGGGTTGCGAAGGCGGCGCTGGAAGCCGCTGTCCGCTACATCGCAGCCGAACTCGGTCCCAAGGGTATCCGGGTGCACGCGATTTCGCCGGGGCCGCTGGCGACGCGGGCGGCTTCGGGCATTCCCGAGTTCGACGAATTGATGGACAAGGCGCAGGCCGCGGCGCCCACACGGAGCCTGGTGAGCATCGACGATGTCGGTGCGGCGACCGCGTTCCTGGCGCTCGACGGCGCGAAGCTGATTACCGGCGGCGTCATGTATATCGACGGCGGCTATCACATCATCGATTGAAGCGTGGGGCCATGGCGCAATTAGGTTGCCGGGCCAACATTGTGGCGCGGCAGGCGCTCCATCTCGGGAGACATCCTTATGTTGCGTCAATATCTCGTCGGCGCAGCTGCCAGCGTTTGCAACATCGCGATTCACGCACTGGTGATGGTAGCCGTCATAAAGGTGGCGCGCATCGCGGATGAATTGGCAACGACCCATCAGACGTTTCGATTGATCGCCGTCATGATTGCCGCCGTGACCGTCCTGATGATCGCCCATCTCGCCGAGGTGCTGGTCTGGTCATTGACCTACGCGATATTCGGTGTCGCGCCTGATGGCTCGGACATCGTCTATTTCGCCTTTGTAAATTACACGACGCTTGGTTATGGCGACGTGACGCCGGTCGTGCGCTGGCATCTGCTTGGGCCCATGACCGCGATGAACGGTGTGCTGCTGTTCGGCTGGTCGACGGCCGTGGTTTTTGAGGTGTTGCGGATGACGCTGCTCGTGAGCGGCGAAGGTGAGAAGCCTGGGTGGTCGAAGTAGCGTGTGGCAGGCGTCCGCGCATGGCGGATGAACGCGCCCGTAGCGAGCGTGGCCGGTCAGTCTTGTGCCAGCGCTCCGGATTGGCCTTGAAGCGGGCTGCCTCGAAGTGCGGATGGCTCCGGGATCAATCTGGAGCATCCGACACAGGGAGATCGAAATGAAAATCTCGCTCACATTGTCAGCATTGCTGATTGCCAGCTTGGAAATGCTCTAGCGCCAATTCTTCTGCATTGCGCTCATGACCGTTTCCGACTTGTGGGTCTTGCAATAGTTGCCGACGACCCGCCGGTTTCGTTCCACGTAACGGAAGTCGAGCGTGTCGAGGTTCTTGGTGGCGCTGAAATATCCGCTCATCCACGAGCCGATCAGAGCCTGCCGCTCAGCATCTGACGCCAATAGCTGTTGGCAGGTGATGAGTGACAGATCGAGCACGGTTTGCGCCTTCGCGGGCGCAGTGGGTCCGCAAGCCAGAACAAGGGCGGTGCCAATAGCAATGCGCTTCATGATGAAACTCTTCATGTGAAACTCCTGGCCAGTAATGATTATTGGGCGGTGGAGCGTTGAAGGCCCGCCATGACGGTCTGAGCCGGGTTGGAAGCGCACCAGGATTTCACGTTTGCCACGTTTCTCGCATAGGCATTCAGGTCAACGAAGACGTAGCCGTTCTTCTGGTTGAACCAGCCACTCATCCAGGCCGAGAAGTCGGCGGATTGGGCAGGTGCCATTGCGAGATACTGTGCGCAGGTGACGCGAGACATGTCGATGCTCACTTGAGCATGAGCAACAGCCGGCGGCATGGCTGCCGCAAGCGTCAAGCAGAATACCAGCTTCTTCATGGAATGCTCCGTTCGGTATTGAACGTACATTCAGACGTCAAGAAGCAATGACCCGCTTGAGATATGTCAAGCCTCGCGCTGGCGCTGGTTGCCTGATCGATCGGCTGGCGGCGGACACTTGCTCCAAAGGAAAGGCCAGCCTCTCGGCCGGCCTTTCAGATTTCGCCTGAAGTGCGTTTAGTAATTTCCAACGGCCGAGTTCGTATAGCCGCCGAAACGGTAGTTTACGCGGAGGGTGACCATGTCCACGTCCTGACTGATCCGATTGGCTGCGCCGGCTAGCAGCGGATTCGCGACCGAGAACGAATTGTTCGAATCACCCATGAAGAGATGGTCGTATTCGATACCGGCCGACCAGTTCGGCGCGAAGCCGTACTCCCATCCGACACCGACGGTACCCCCCCATCGATTTGAGCTTGCCGTGGCGACGTTGACGCCGCTTGCCGTGGTCCATACGTCAAAGCGATTCCTTGTCGTCGCGGCGCCGCCTTTCAGATAAAGCAGCGAGGCATTCCAGGCATATCCGATCTGACCGGTAAAGAGGCCCACGGCGTCGACCTTGACGCCGGTTGAGAAGAACGGATTGAACACGCTGACGCGGGATCCGCTGAGGTTCGCCCAATCGCCCTGACCTTCCAGACCGAAGACAAACTGCCCGGATTGCCAGCGGTATCCTAACTGGCCGCCGAAGACTCCGCCTGATCGACTGGCGCAGCCGTCAGGAATAGTTGTACCCGCCAGCGGGACAATGCCCCAGCAATTGCGGCTTTCTCCCCAACCGCCGTTGGCGCCGATATAGAAACCGCTCCAGTCATAGATGGGAGCAACGACAACAGGCGGTGCTTTGTAAGTCCGCGCAGGAAGATCTGCGGCCATGGCAGATCCGGACAGCGCAAAGAGGCCAATCGTACCGAGTAGCAACTTTTTCATGACAGGGTATCCCCGCTTCTTGGATCGAATTCGGTTCGTTATCGCCATGACCCTAGGCGTGTAGAGCCGGATGCCGCGTGCCAAAATGGCAACACTCAAGTGCTTTCAGCGTGGCAGGCAAGTTGAGTTCAGGTCACGCTGCGTGTTTATGTGGATTGCCGTGCATATGCGGCGGTTAAACAAACTGCCAGCTATCGCAAGAGAAGCGGATGAGGACTAATCTGTCTTCGTTGTTGGCCCGTGAGCGTCTTCTCTGTCCTTCCCGCCGTGTGTCGGGTCAGATTCAAGCCAGGCTGGAATTTCTCCGGACGGAATTGCCCTTCTCGGCAGGTGGGGATTGATGGTGCCGGCGGTGACGATCAATCCGCCATCGAATTTCGCTCGCGCGAAATCCATGGCGTCCGCTTCGGTTTCAAACGTCCTGGTCAAGCGGGGGTTTCGTCGCTGTACCAAGGTGCCACTCCTGGGTACTTCAAAAGTAACATACCAAGTATGATTCATCCCTGATCCCGGTGGCGCCGGCTGGCCCTGTCAAGATAGATCGGTCGTAGAGAACGGTGCCGCTTCTTCGAAGCGTCGGTGCAGCGATCCACCCGCTGCACGTGCAGCAACAGATGACTCCAGCGGTGATGGCTTGACCTAAATCAAGGCCGCTGACCGAGGGTCACGCGTTATGCACGCCGTCGTACAACGATCAGCATTTGCAAATTCAGATCGCAAGATGAACTGGTTCCAAAATCAGCCGCCAGGCGGGCTTGGGACGGCTGCTCCAGACTCGGAGCACGATCTGTTGGCTGAGGCCGATGAGCAGGCATTATCGAAAATCAGGAGCATGTGCGCAGTCGCGATGGCCAGCGCCGAGGGCGTGGCACAGCCAATCCATACTGACATGACAAGGGTAAACAGGCTTCGCTTCGCAAGCGCCAAGCGAATGTCGCTCGAGCTCGCCAAGACGATTTCGGACGCTGCATATCGCGATGCCGCCCTCGGGCACATCATCGAGCTCTGCATGACGGCAAACGACCTGGAAGCGTCGAAGATACTGGTGCAGGGCATTCAATCCGAACCGATCCGCGAGGAACTCTTCCTCGCATATCCGAACCTGTTCCATTGATTTCATCGCGTTGGCATCGCTGACCTTGATCTCGATCAATGCGAGCCGCGTGCCATCAAGGTTCTTTCGCCAAGGGGGGGTGGAGCGACGAATGCCCCTGGCGCGATATTTTTCCTTTGTTGGCGGAGTGCTGCTGGCGCTCTTGTTCATTTTGGATGCGTGCTTTCCAAAATCCCCCGGACGCGGCGAAGGCGAAAGTCTATTTGCCCGTCATTCATATTCGTTCCGATCTCAAATGGCCGGAGCGTATTGTCTACGATACCAGCCTCCCGACGATAGTTCCGACGTCGATCGCAAGTGCGGCGGGCATCATCGACACGCCCGCTGACGCTTCTGCCGGCTCCGGAAAACGCGAGGCCTTTGCGATGCTGCCGCCTTCCGAGGACCGATCGCAGGCATCCAACACAAGAATGCGAGACCTGAAGCCGCGCTATCATCGCAAAATCGCCAGGAGACGTGCACCGGCGCCGACGGTCGCGATGGCACGGCAACTGCAATTTGGTTGGTTCGGCAGAAATTTCTGGTGAGAGCAGCAATTCACCCAGCGGCGGCACGGGAGAACGACGGCCCAATCTCAGCGAAAATGAAGCGCGATCAACTCGGCGACGCAGGCGGGGCGTTGGCCGCCTTCGATTTCGATCACCACGCGATAGTTGACCCGCAAGCCGTCGGGCGGGACGTCCTCTGCTTCCGCGATACTGGTGCGGCCCCTGATCCGTGAGCCTGCCGGGACGGGGGATAGGTAGCGGATCCGGTCCGCGCCATAGTTCAAGGTGTTGCGCACCCCTTTGAGGCCCATCACGGAGCGAATGAACATCGGCGCGAGGCTGAGCGACAGCAGCCCGTGAGCGATGGTGATGCCACCCGGAAGCTCCTTTTTCGCCCGGTCCTGGTCGACATGGATCCATTGCTCGTCGCAGGTCGCCCGCGCAAAGAGGTTGATGCGTTCCTGGGTGATATCGATCCACTCGCTGGCACCGACCTCGGAGCCAACCGCCGCCTTGAATTCACTGAAGTCGCTGAAGATGCGCATCTGCGGTCCTCGTGCCTGAACCTTGTCGGATCAAATCTTCATTTCCGGAACGCTGGCAGGGACGAACAAATCCGCCTCCGTCACCGCCATCACTTCGGCAACGCTGACGCCCGGCGCAGTCTCCTGAAGCGTTATCCTTCCACCGGAGAAGCTGATCACCGCCATGTCGGTGACGACCAGGTCAATCGGCCGGGACGAGGTCAGCGGCAGGCTGCATTTCTGGACGATTTTGGATTTTCCTTTCGCGGCGTGCTGCATGGCAACGATGACGCGCTTTGCGCCAGTCACCAGATCCATCGCGCCACCCATCCCCGGCACCATCTTGCCGGGAATCATCCAGTTGGCGAGGTGTCCTTCGGCATCGACCTGAAGGCCGCCAAGAACCGTAACGTCGACGTGCCCGCCGCGGATCAGTCCGAACGACATCGCGCTGTCGAAGACGCAAGCGCCGGGCAGGGCGCTGATCGGCCGTCCGCCGGCATCGGTGAGCAGGGGGTGGGCCATGCCTTGCTCCGGCATGGGTCCCGTGCCGATCAATCCGTTCTCCGATTGAAAGAATACCTTGAGGTCGGACGGAACGAAGTTGGCGACCAGGGTTGGAATCCCGATGCCGAGATTGACGAGGTTGCCCGAGCTGAAGTTCCCGCGCCACGCGCCGTGCAATGAGCGATTGAGCATCCATGGTTCACCCGTTGGCGACGAGATAATCGACGAGCGGTGCAGGGGTCACGACATTATCCGGCGCGATGACGCCGACTGGAACGATGTTCTCCGCGGTAACGATGACCGTGTCGGCCGCCATTGCCATAACGGGATTGAAATTGCGCGCCGTCAGGGCGTAGGAGAGATTACCAAGGTAATCCGCCAGAAATGCGTGGATCAGCGCAAAGTCCGAGCGAAGCGCCGTTTCGAGCAGGTACTGCTTGCCGTCGACTTCGATCTGACGTTTGCCTTCTTCGACCATGGTTCCGACGCCCGTCGGCGTCAGGACGCCCCCCAGGCCGCAGCCGCCGGCCCGGATGCGCTCGACGAACGTACCCTGTGGCACGAGGTTGACCGCAACCTTGTTGGCCATCATCTGCTTCTGCACGTTCGGATTGAGACCGATGTGGCTCGTGGTCAGCGTCGAGACCAGCGATGCATCGAACAATTTCCCGACGCCTTTGCCCGGAACCGCGGCGTCGTTGCTGATGATGGAGAGCTCGGACTTCCGTTGCCGGACCAGTTCGTCGAGCAGGCGTACCGGCGTCCCCACTCCCATGAAGCCACCTACCATTACGGTTGCGCCGTTGGGGATCATGGCGACCGCTTCTTCTACGGAGACGGCTTTCATTGGAAGGCTCCGAAATCGCTTTCGCTTGCGGGCTCACCGTCGAAGGTGCGGCGGGCCCGGCATCAGGCTTTGATCTGTATCAAGGCCTCTTCCGCCTTGGTCCGTGCCATGTTGGGACGGCTCATCGATCCATGCCGCGTTCCACGCCAATGCCTGTCAGCATTTCGTTCCATAGCCTGCGTACCTGCGCGTGACGGCTTTCGACGGTCGCGTTCACAGCGCTGCGAAACGGCTGCAGATCGGCGCTCTTCAGGAACAGGATTTGCGCCTGGATCAGCCGATTGCTTTCAAGCTCGATCTTCCGCAAGGCCAGCGCGAACGGATCCGGCAATGGCGCCGAATCCGGAAGCAACGCCGCAGGCCGTATGGCGCCATGCAGGGCGTGGCCGAGCGCGGCTATGTCAATGGTCAGCGCCTGTACGCGCTCGGGGATGCCGTCAACCGGCCGCGGCAGCCACGCTGCTTCCCACGATGGAAGCAGAAACATCAATTCCGGATCGGGTGTCCAGGAGGTCGCCCGAAGCAACAGCGAGACGAATTCGGATTCGCGGTAGAGCTGCGTGTTCAGCTCCGTGTGCCAGGCAGCTTTCGCTTGCCAGGCGAGCGCGATCGCGAGCTGCCGGGCCATGGCGCCATGACCAGACACCAGGAACGCAGCAACGCGCGTCTGCTGCCGCGGCGGCACGCGACCTATCGCGTCAAGGGGGCCGAGGAACGCGCTCATGGCGACACGCCGTGCGCCGGGATTGCGCGTAGATGGTCGTGCCCGCTAGGGAATGGGATGAGGGGATCTCCGGCATTCTCCGGAGCGATCCACACCGAGCGGTCGCCCTTCCATTTCCCGGAGAGAACATCCTCGGCAAATCCGGAAAGCAGTTGGGCCGTGAGCGCCGGCTTTTCGAGCGTGAAAGCATGAAAGGCGCGTGGAATGATGACGAGTGCGCTGTCGGGAATCTGGAGCCGCAGGGTCTCGTGAAGGGTGCGCGGGGTAAGAAAGTCGAACTCACCGTTCAGGATGATCGTTGGAATGCCGATGGTATGAAGCTGAGGCGTCAGAGGTTTGAATTCGAGAAACGACTCCATCAGGTTCTGCAGGGCGTAGACATCGTTGGTGAGCCAACCCTGCCGCTTGATCGCTTCGAGGTTGCCAAGCTGCGGCCCGAGCCAGGCGTCCGACAGGTTCATCGGCAGCAACAGGTCCTGCAAATAGCTGGTTCCGCCAAGGATCAGGCCGGTCCGGAGTGCATTGCCGAGCAGCAGAAGCTGCGGCGATAATTCTGCAAAAGAGCTCATGAGAGCCAGTCCCGCAAGGCGGTCGCCATGCTCGATTGCGTACCGCAGCGCGATGAGCCCCCCGAAGCTGATGCCGCCGAGGAAAATCGGGACATCACCGAGTTGATTGATCAAGAGAGCCAGCGCCGCCACCTGGTCATCCTGACTGATCGCCAGCGCCGGCTTGTCGGATGCGCCCTGGCCGAGAAGGTCAAACGTGACAACGCGGAATCCTTTCGCGACCAACGCGTCGCGGTAGACGCTCCAGAGTTCTGCGTACTGCGTCAGGCCGTTGACCAGTACGTAAGCCGGCCCGTGCTCGGGGCCATCAAGCTCATAGCGTATGCGATAGGAGCCGAGGACAAGGAACGGCATGGCGCACCCGACGAGACCAGGCATTCGAAGTCCCGACCGGACAAGTGACCCTTGAGATATGTCAAGGGTCATCCCGATACGCGCTTCTAGTCCTTGAAGATTGCTGGTCGAGGCCGTCCGAGGGAGGATCTCATGAGGCGTTTCGTCGTCAGCCTGTTTTTGCTGCTGGTCGCAACCTCGATTGCGATGGCACAACCCTTCACCCGCCGGTCGTCGCAACCGCAGCACGACGGGCTGAAGCAGTACTATGAGATTCCGGATTTCCGGCTGGGCGGGCGTTACGACGTTGCCGATCCCGCAAAATGGGAATTCGGCGGCGAGGGTGGCACGACGCTGGAGTCGCTCGGAGGTGGTAAATTGAGAACGGCCTACATCGCCGTCGGCACCCCGCGCCGCAATGCGGCCGGTGAAATCACCAACGCGGTCGTCATCAGTTCCTATTATTCTGGCGACTCCACCGATATGTACGAGCAGTGGGTAAAGGGTACCGCGCTGTCCGGTGGCGTACCCATCATCGGTCCCGGTCGTCCGATCGACACCGACCGTTACTATGTCGTGATGGTCGATCCGCTTGGGACGTGGGGCGCCAGCAAGCCGTCCGACGGCCTCGGAACGAAATTCCCGCAATACAGCTATTACGACATGGTGCAGGCCAATTACCGCCTGCTGCGCGACCACCTGAAGATAGCGAACGTCGCGCTTGCCACCGGCGTCTCGATGGGCGGCACGCAGACCTACGTCTGGGGCGTCATGCATCCGGAATACGTGCAAGCCTTGATGCCGATCGGTGGCACGACGCAGTCCGACGCCGAGGATCCGGTGGGCAACTGGACATTCCAGTTGATGACGGCCGCGATTGAATCAGACCCGGTGTGGCAGGCGACCAAAGGCAATTACTACGACTTGCCGAAGGAAAAGCATCCGTTGCCGGGCGTCGCCTTTGGTTGGTCGGTCCTTGGCCTCACCGGCTATGATCTCGCATACCGTACGAGCCAAGCCTTCACGTCGGTGCAGCCTGAGGTGTTCTATTGGGAGCCCCCGAACGAGAAAGCAAGTTCGAGCGTCACGAAGCGGGCAGCGCTCTATGACGCGGTTGATCTTGTCTGGCGCAATCGGGTCGGTGAAACCCACAACATCAATCCGTATCTCGGCCGCATCAGGTCGAGGACGCTAGTGATGCATATCACCAACGACCTGTGGCTGAACTTCAAGCTCGCCCAGCGCGCTGTGGATCGGATTCCGGGTGCCGATCTGATCACCGAGGAAAGTCCCGTGGCGCACTACGGCGTGTTCCCGATCATCAACCACAGGAAGAACGATCCCAAATTCGTCGCGTTCATGAACGACGTCGACCGGCTCGACAAGGCGCAGCAATTCACCGACAAAAACTATCGCGTTCCCGGCGTTGCGGCCAACATCGATCCGAAGAATTCCTTCTGGAAAGAGTATGTGACCTATCCCTACCCGGTCAAATACGCCACCGTGAAGGACGGCAACGGAGTGTCGTGGCAGATCGGCTACATGGACGAATATGCCGGAAACCAGGCTGACCCCCAGGTCCTCGTCATTATTCATGGCAAGGGCGCCTTCGGCGGCATGTATGGAAACATCATGCAGTACGCATTGCGCAGCGGCTTCCGAGTCATCACGCCGGATCTGCCTCACTACGGTATGTCCGGTCCCGGTAATCTCGACAAGAGCCCGGCCCGAACGATGCAGGACATGCGCGAGGTCGTGCATGAGCTCGTGGTCAACCAGCTCGGCGTCAAGCGCGCTGCCTATCTCGGGCATTCGCTCGGCGGTCAGCTGGTGATGGGCTACGCCCTGAGCTGGCCCGAAGCAGTGCAGGATGTCATCCTCGAAGCGCCGGCTGGCCTTGAGGAATATCCGCGCGAGGTGACGTATGCGCCGGGCAAATCTGCGCTTCTGTTCGATCCAACCTTTGCGCGCGACTTCGAGAAGTGGAAGCAGGCCTGGGACCAGACCGGGATTCTGGCTAGCGAAATCGGCCGCACCGAACAAGGCGTCCGTGATTTCTTCTACATCAAGAAGCGCGACCCCGTGACGGGAGCTGTCTCTCAGAATCCGAACGGCTATTTCATGAACGACGGCGAATATGCCCGCTTCCATACCGATCAGCGGATCGGGCTGATCAAGGGCAATCGCAAGGAGCTGGAGCAGTGGGCCAATGTCTATATCTTCGACATCTATAGCATGGTCTCCGAACTGCAGAGGGACGATCCGAAGAACCTTTACGAGCGACTGACCCAGATCAAGGTGCCGGTGTTCCTGGCGTTCGGCGATAAGGAGCCGTATATCCCGGCCACCGCCTTCAACGGTTTGGAGGATCTCGGCCGGGATGTCATCACGCCGTTCATGACGCGGATGACGCTCGCTGGAAACCGGCCTGTGTTGAAGGTCTATCTCGATACCGGGCATTTCATCCACACCGACAATCCGGTCGAGTTCTCGGCCGACGTGGTGGATTTCATCACGCTCGGCAATGTCGAACCCTCGCCGCTGGCGGTAGACAGGTTGATCAATGGCAGCACGACCACTGTAGGAATGGCCGTCGCGGCGCCGTCGCCCACCGGACCATCGCCGACCGTTGGCCTGAACAAGTAGGAGTTCTCGCGGTGGCAAGGGTGCGTGCGGGCGAGGTTCAGCTCGGCTGGCGGGAATGGGGGAAGGGCGACGTCACTGTCGTCTTCATCCACGGCAATCTCGCCAGCAAGGACTGGATCGAACTCGCCGCCCCGCTGTTTCCGAGTGGCGTCCGTGTGATCGGCATTGACTGGCGCGGCTGCGGCGAAAGCGACCGGCCAGCGCCGGCGCCAGATTTTTCCAACTATTCGATGCGCCAGCACGCGCTCGACATGCTGGCTGCACTTGACGGGTTGCAAATTCCCTTCTGTCATCTCGCCACCCATTCCACGGGCGGCATCATCGCCGCGCGTATGCTGCTCAAACAGCCCGAACGCTTTGGCAGAGTGTTCGCCCTCGATCCCGTGACGCCGCTGGGTTTGTCGTTCAACGCTGATCAGATCGGCTTGTTTCGCTTGATGATGACAAGCCGGGAGGTGACGCGCTCCGTGATGGCGACGGCCGCGGCCTCTCTCTTCGTGCCTGAGAGTCTTGCGCCAAACACCATGCCGCGGTTTCGGGAGGGCCTCGGCGAAATCCAGGCGCTCTACGAACGCATCCTGGAGCAGACGTTCGGTGTTTCCGAGGGGGTCTGGCTTGGTACGCCCTTCCACCTCAATCTGGAGCGGGAGAGCGGCGAACTGGAACGGCAAATGGCGGAGATTTGCCATCCGCATTTGGTGTTGTGGGGCGAGAAGGATGGCTGGATTCCGCCCGCCGACCTGAGAACTATGGCAGCTACCATGCCGGATTGCCGGCTGGTCACAGTACCGGGCATTGGGCATTCTATGAATCTCGAAGTGCCGTCCCTTTACGCCGGCTATTTCGGCGCATGGTTCGGCGGGCTGCCGAGAAGCGAAGTGACCATATAAGACCCGTCCTACAGGTCCAGATCCGCCAGCCGCGTGCGGTCCAGCAGCACGATTTGCCGCTGGGTCTGGCCGAGGAAGCCGAGAATTCCCTTGCCATGGAGCTGTGAGAGCGCCCGCGATACTGTCTCGAGCGTAAGGCCGAGATAGTCGGCGATATCGCGACGGCACATCGGGAGGGCCATGACGCCGGCGGCCGTCAGGCGGCGGTCCATTTCCAGCAGGAATGCGGCAACCCGCTCAAGCGAGGTCTTGCGCCCCAACAGCAGCATGTGGTCCTCAGCATGCTGAAGATTGCTGGTCGTCATGTTCAGAAGGTCGAGCGCGACCATCGCGTCGCTTTCCGCCACATGTTCGAGGCTGCATCGTTTCATCAGCCTTACTGTCGTATCGACGATCGCCTCCGCGGTGAAGCGATGCTCGGCACCGTTCTCCAGCCCAAAAATATCGCCGGCCAAATGGAAGGCGCCGATCTGGCGGCGGCCGTCGGAAAGGAGCTTGTGGCTGCGAACCGCGCCTTCAACGACCTGGTAGATGTACTCGGCCGGCTCGGCCTGGCCGTAAATCTCGGTGCCTCTGACATATCTGAATTCGCTTGGGATGACTCGTGCGCGGGAGAGTTGGCCAAGCTCTCCGAGGGCCTTCGGCTTGCTGCCGGGATGGGCGTTGACGTTGACAAACATGGATGTCCCCCTGTTTTAGACAAGTTGTTCGCATCCGTGCGGCGCGCGCTGCCAAGGGTCTGAAAATCCTGACTCGATTCCGCCAGGATGTTCTTAAACTACAGGGTGTGTCATGAGCTATTGTCTTGAGGGTCATTGTCCGAGGGGACAATGACTAGATGCCGCACGCTTGACTAGCGGTGCGCGCGAACGATGCGATTTGGCACAAACTGCATATTCTCACGCAAAACATCGAATGATAGTCTTCACGGAACCCAGCGCCGTTCCTGTCGAGATGACCATGCGTATCCGTGCATTGTTGACCAGCGTCGTTGCGGTGATCACGCCGCCCCGTATGATGGCCGAGGAAGATCGCGCGCGGTCGATGCCGTTCTTCGACCAACCGGACTTGCGCGGAAATTGGTTTTCTCCGCCACGTGCCCCATAATAGGAGGCTCCTTTGCTCGGGCTCGTGCATATCGTCGATGATGACGCTTCCTTCCGAACGGCGATGGAACGTCGCTTGAAGAAGGCAGGCTACGAAGTTGCGATTTATCCCTCGGCCCTGGATTTGCTGGATCGGCTGCCGAGCGAAAGTGAAGCGGGCTGCATTCTTCTAGACGTGCGGATACCGGGATTGAGCGGTCCAGAGCTGCAGGATCGATTGAGAAAACTCGGCTCGACCTTGCCGATCGTGTTTCTCTCCGGTTATGCGGATGTCCAGACGACGGTGCGCACCATTAAGGCGGGCGCGGAGGATTTCCTTACCAAGCCGGTATCATCAGAGGACCTTCTTGCCGCAGTCGAACGTGCTTTGGCGCACCAGCTGGCAGCGCGCGGCCCGAGAGACAAGCTCGATACGGTCCGCGCGCATATCGCGACGCTGACGCCGCGCGAGCGCGAAGTGTTCGAACTCATCGTTCGCGGCAATACGAACAAGCAGGCAGGCAACGTATTGGGCGCGACCGAGCGCACGATCAAGGCCCATCGCCACAGGGTGATGGAGAAGATGCAAGTCCAGTCTCTCGCGGAACTAGTCTCCCTTGCCGAGCGGGCCGGCGTCCTGGGGAATTCGTCGGGTAGTCGACAGCCTGGTTGAAATTCCATCAACAGGAATTGCGTTCCATTGTCCTACAGGACAATAGGAATTGCGTGTCGCGGCGCTTACCAGAGGAGGATGAAGCGTTGATGAAACCCAACAAAATTTGATGAAATCCATCGAAAAGAGTTCCTCGATGTCGCGGCTGATGTCTGATCGGCCGCGGAGAAGGCTTTCATGGCGCGATGGATTGACCAAGGATAGCTATGGTGCGAAATCGGAATGTCTTTGTGGTCGATGATGACCCGGGAACGCGCAGGGGGGTAAAACGGCTGCTACGTGAACACGGTTACGACAGCGTTCTGTTTCCGTCGGCCGAAGCTTTCGAGAATTACGACGATTTCGACGCTGCCTGTTGTGTGATTCTCGACATCAACCTGCACAGGGAGTCAGGGATTGAGTTGAGGCATCGTCTCAAGGCGGCCGGAATTTCGTTGCCAGTCATCTACATCACCGGGAACGACAACCCCGCTGTCCGCATGGCTGCGCTGGCATCCGGATGCATTGCCTACCTGACGAAGCCATTTGCGGCGAGGTCGCTGCTCGAGCCGATTGAAAAAGCATCGGCCGGTCTGGCATAGATTGCGGGTCGTCACGCACCGAAGGCGCGCATTATTCGTCGATAGCCTGCTCAAACGTCTGCGCGGGAGTCCCCTGCCGAACCGTGGCGAACTGGTTGAGCGGCAGCGAGGTGCTCACCGTCAACACGCTGGAATCGACGACCTCAAGCAGGAGCCTCTGACCTGTCTCCAATTCCTTGAGCAATCCGGGATCGGCCACATCGGCTGCGATGCAGGTGTTGGTCAGGCACCAGACATATGGAATCCGATGAGCGGTCCCCTGGTCGATCGTGATCTTGACGCCGGCCTGCAAGTACAGGCCGACGGGCAGGAATAGTTGCAGCCGCGCAGCGTTGTCGCCCTCGCGCTCAATCAGGTCGATGCGGACGGCGGATTGGCCTGTCGCAAATGTGCCGGCGATTGATGTGCGGCACACCATGTTTGTTCCAGGCACCTTGAAACAAACCTTGCGCCAATCGGAATACTTGATGTCTCTCGCCGCGCGCTGGCCGCGTAGCGCAAACTCCTGGCCGGCGGCTTTGTCGGTCGCCGGTGGATTTTCAGATTTTGCGGGTTGCTGTGCATAAGTGACGCCGATGCCGGAATCCAGGAGCAACAGGATCGGCAGCGCCACCCAGAGGTTTGCCTTGCAGTGCGATTGGAGGTCTCGCCGCTCGATCATCTTCCGTCTCCTCGTCTTACGCCAAACTCATCGGTGCCTTTCCAGGAATGACTCTACCAAAGGCGTCCACAATGGAATGCCGTCGGGCGAATCGATCATGAAATGCCCATCGCTACCGAACGAAAGAAACAAGTGATATTCGGCGTTACCGCCGGCCTCGGTGTAGGCCTGGTGCATTCTCATCGATAAAGCCGGTCCAAAGCAGGTATCGTTCCCCACGTAGATCCACAGCATGGGGGTGCGAGCGGTGCGTCCGAATTCACCGGTCGCCGCGACCAGTCTGTCGGGCGCGCAATTGTTGTTGGGCTTGCCGCCAACGCGGCCGCCGCGGCCTGCGGCGAATGCAATGATCGCGCGCACCCCCGGGAGGTTCTCGCTGGACAGTGCGATGGCGGCCCAGCCGCCGGCCGATTGGCCGACGACAATGACATTGTCCGGCAGGATCAGCTTTTGATCGGTCACATACGCGATCGTAGGCAGCGTGATCGGGATCGCCCACACTTCCTCCTGGATCGCCCGATCGGTTGGCCGGTCCTCAGCGAAGGCCGCGACAACCAGTATCAGGACAACGATCGTGTAGATGACGAGAACGCGCAGAAGATATCCGAGCATGGTATGCGTCCAATGTCTTGCCGCAACTTACTGTGGCTGCCGCAAAGGCTTTGGCTGATAGCAGCCCCGGGCTTTGATCTGGATCAACGACGCGGCGGTAACATCACCCGGTGTTGGTGAGTGTCACGATCACGGGGCCGAGGATGGTCAGCAGTACGTTTCCGACTGCATAGGGCACGGCGACCCCTAGGACCGGCGTCTGACTGTCCGCCCGTTCGCAGCATCCGGTGACGGCCGCGTCCACCGTCATTGCTCCCGCGAGCGCGCCGCAGATGATGACCGGATTCAGGTGCAGGACGCGATGAGCCACGATGGTCGCGATCGTCAGCGGAACGATCGTGACGACCACCCCCAAGGAGAGAAGCAGCAGGCCGTGGGATTGAATGGCCGCAATCGCCGCTGGTCCGTTTGCAAGCCCGATGGCGGCGATGAATCCGCCAAGGCCAATGTCGCTCAACGTTTGCTGCGCCGCAGGCGGATAGCTTCCGAAGGTAGGCCGGCGCGCACGCAGCCAGCCGCAGATCAGTCCCACGAGCAAGGTACCGCCGGCGCCCCCGAGCGTTATAGCGAAAGACCCGATCTTCATGCTGAGCAATCCTATCAGCAGGCCCACGGCAATTCCCGCAGCCAGGAAGGCGATATCGGTCCGGTCGCCATAGCGCAGCACCTGGCCGACTTTCGCTGCGGCGCGCTCGACGTCATGCGTTGCGCCAACCAGCGTCATGACATCGCCTAGATAGATTATCGTGTCCGGAGTAAGTGGCACCTCTTGCCCTCGGCGCGTCAGATCCCGCAGAAATACGCCCCGCGCGCTATCGCCGACCTGTGCGGCAATTTCGGCCAAGGTCCGGCCATGCAGCGCCTGATTGCTGACGAGAACGCCGAGCGCATCGCCCAATACCTCGCGCAATACCTCGGCGCCTTCGATTTCCGGGCCGATTGAAGCACCGGCTTTGACGAGAGCCGTTGCTGGTCCGGCGAGTACGATTTCATCTCCGCTTTCAAGGACTGTGGTCCTTGAAGGGTCGACGTCGCTGCCGTTGCGATCGATGCGTTCGACGACGACTCGTTGGCCGACACGATCTTCGATGGCTCCAACCGTCTGTCCGGCAGCGGTGGCGACCCGGTAGGCCCGCCCCTTGAACTTCTGGTAACCGAGGTTTCCCGCCTTGCGGGTTTTGCCTCCGGAGAGAGCCGCCTCCAGCTTCGCGGCCTCTTCCTTGAGGTCAATCCCCATCAGCCAGGGCGCTGCAAAGGGCACAAACAGCAGCGTCAGGATGTAACCAAGGATGTAGGTGACGGCATAACCGGCTGCGATATTGGCTTGTTGCTGTCGCAAGACATCGTCGGCAAGACCGAGCTGTGCCAGCGCGCCCGTCGCCGTTCCGATCATGGATGACTGGGTGAGACTACCGGACGCAAGACCGGCAGCGGTGCCGGAATCCAGGTGAAAGACAAAGGCGAAAATGAGAACCAGGGCCAGTCCGGTGATGCTGATAACCAGGGCCACACCGACTTGCGACAGGGTCCGGAGGCTTAGCGAAGCAAAGAATTCAGGCCCCGATTTATAACCGATCGTGAACACGAACAGGCTGAAGAAGATCGACTTGAACAGCGGGGCGATCACGAAAGTTCCGAGTTGTCCAAGGAGTACGGCCGCTACCAGCGTGCAGGCTGTGGCACCGACCGAAAATCCATTGACTTGAAGTCGTCCAAAAAAAGTTCCCAACGCGATCGAGAGCAGCAGGAAAATTTCCGGCGCCGTCGAAACCATCCATGTGATCGTATCCATTGGAGCGATCCTCAACCCGTGCCTGCAGCAAAGTTGGATCGCTTCGGACAATCTCGTTGATTCAGATCAAGCCGGCGAGCGGCACCCATATGACCTCGCACGGCCGACAGGGTGGCTTGATTTGGATCAAGACTCCACTGCGGCCGTGGCTCCTACGGTACTCCTGCCAAAACAGGCGAGCGGGAGAGAGCGATGGCTACCGAACAGAAGAGTCAGGACTACCGGATCGATCAATTCCACTCAGGCCCCGGTGCGCGAGCCGATCACTGGCACTTCCTGGTGGATGCCGCGAAAGCCTGGTCCGACGGCTCCGGGAAGCGCAACCAGTTCGACGTCCTCTTCGCCGAGATCGAAGTAACCGAAGAATTTCACGGCTATCCCGGCCCTCGCCTGATGGCTGCCTTGAAGGAAGCCGCGGCCTCGGGCGACGCGTCGGCTACAGCAGCGCTAGCAACCCGCATTATGCAGTCCCTGCAGACGAGATCCTTCCGCCAGCATGCGAACGATTGGGATATTCACGACGACGGCGAGCGCGCTCCGACTGATCTGCTGCCTCTATCGTTGGGTCACGCAGAATCGCGTCGACCCTATTTCGAGGTCCTGATCGTCACCGGCGTGCCGGCGACCAATTGGCCAAATCTGTGCATCGAATGGCGCAGGCTCCGTCGCCCTCTGGACAGCTTCATCTACGAGCCGGTGTTCGTCGGAAGCTTCGAAGACGCCTTTTGCGCCACCATGATCAATCCCAACATAGCGGCCGTCATCATCAATGAAGGCTTTGCGCAGAAATCGAGACATGACGCGCCGGTATTGCGGAGCCTGACCGCATCGATCGAACCGCTTGGCACCGCCGACTCCGCCCTGCGGTTGGCACACACGTTAAAGCGTGTGCGCCCCGAACTCGACCTCTATCTGATGTCGAACCGGAACGTCGAGCAACTGGCGGGAAATCCCGAGGCTGACGTGCTTCGCCGGATATTCTATTCCGTGGAAGAGCTGCTGGAACTGCATCTGGCCATTCTGGAAGGCGTGCAGGACCGGTTCGAGACGCCGTTTTTCGACAATCTGAAGAAATACGCCCAGCGCCCGATCGGGACATTCCATGCGCTGCCGATCGCGCGCGGCAAATCCGTGTTCAAGTCGGACTGGATCCGGGACATGGGAGAATTTTACGGGATGAACCTCTTCCTGGCGGAGAGCAGCGCCACCACCGGCGGGCTGGACAGTTTGCTGGAGCCGACCGGCAACATCAAGAAGGCGCAGGAAAAGGCAGCACGCGCGTTTGGTGCCGACCACGTCTTCTTCGTCACCAACGGCACCTCCACATCGAACAAGATGGCGGTACAAGCCCTCGTCGGCCCCGGTGACATCGTGATCGTCGACCGGAATTGCCACAAATCCCATCATTACGGAATGGTGCTGGCGGGTGCCCAGCCGCTCTACGTCGAGGCATTTCCGATGACGGAGTACTCGATGTATGGCGCGGTGCCGCTGAAAACCATCAAGCAGGCGCTCCTCAATCTGAAGGCGGAGAACAGGCTGCATCGGGTCAAGATGATCGACCTGACAAACTGCACGTTCGACGGCCACATCTACAACACGCGCCGGGTGATGGAGGAATGTCTCGCCATCAAGCCAGACCTGATCTTCCTGTGGGATGAGGCCTGGTTCGGATTTGCGCGATTTTCACCCTTCCTGAGGCCGCGTACCGCGATGGGCGCCGCCAACGACATCGAAGCCTGGATGCACGATCCAAAATCCGTCCAGGCGTTCGAGAAGCAGCGCGCCGAACTCGGCGAAAAGCCGTCCAACGACCTGCTCTTGAAGACGCGGCTGATCCCCGACCCGCGGGCCGTGCGGCTGCGCGTCTACCACACCCATTCCACCCACAAGTCGATGTCGGCGCTGCGGCAGGGATCGATGCTAATCGTCAAGGACGTCGAATTCCACACCGTGGAGCAGCAATTCAAGGAAGCGGTGTTTACCCACGCCTCGACGAGTCCCAACCAGCAATTGATCGCCAGCCTCGATGTGGCACGCCGCCAGATGGAGCTGGAAGGCTTTGGGCTGGTCGCCAACGCGATGGAGGTTGCCTTCGCCATACGGCAGGCGGTCGCCGCAAACCCGTTGATTTCGAAATATTTCAGCATTCTCGGCGCCGACAAGATGGTGCCTGCCGAGCATCGCGAAAGCGGCTTTGCCGACTACCTGGCGCCGGGCACCAATTGGGCGACTATCCGTCGCAGCCTGCAGGAGGACGAGTTCTGCCTCGATCCAACCCGCATGACCCTGGTGTGCGGCACGGCGGGGTTCGACGGGACCCAGTTCAAGGGCATTCTTGCCAACCGTTACGGAATCCAGGTCAACAAGACTTCGCGCAATTCCGTGCTGTTCCAGTCCAACATCAACAACACCCGCAGCGACGTTGCGAATCTCATTCGGGTACTGGCCGAAATCAGTGGCGAGATCGATCGCACCCTCAGTCAGGGTGGCGCGAACGCCCGCAAGACGTTCGACGCGCGGGTCAAGAGCCTGATGACGGACGTGCCGGACCTGCCGAACTTCTCGCGTTTCCACGACGCTTTCCGTGGCGATGCCGGCGACAAGACCAATGAAGGCGATATGCGGAGCGGCTTCTATGCTGCCTACGACGCGGCGGGATGCGAGTATATCCGTCTTGCGGACGCCGAGATCGATCGGCGTCTGAAGAACGGTCCCGAGCTGGTCTCGGCCAGTTTCGTCATTCCGTATCCGCCCGGCTTCCCGATCATGGTGCCGGGCCAGGTCATCACGCAGGAAACCATCGACTTCATGCGCAAGCTCGATGTGAAGGAAATCCATGGCTACGACGCCACGGAAGGCCTCAAGCTCGTGCGTCCGGAAGCCCTGGCGAAACTTGGAGACCGCCATTCGCGCGCGCATGGGATCAAGGCTGCTGCGGAATAAGGGCGCTGTAACAGGGAGGGTGTCGTCATGATTGATTGGTTCGTACAGACGCTTCGCAGCTATCCGGAGATCGCCATCTTCCTGTCTCTGGCCCTCGGGTATTACTTCGGGTCCTTCACTTACAAAGGTCTCGGACTGGGAGCCGTAACCGCGACCCTGATCGCGGCCGTCATCATCGGACAGCTTGAGATCAAGATCGGTAGTCCTCTCAAGCCGGTGTTCTTCCTGATGTTCCTGTTTGCCATCGGATACGGCGTCGGACCGCAATTCGTCCGCGGTATCGCGCAGGATGGCATTCCGCAGGCGTTGTTTGCCGTCGTGGTGTGCTTCTTCTGTCTCGGAAGCCGCCTATGTGGGCGCGAAGCTCGCGGGCTACAACATCGGCTCGGCTGTTGGGCTCTATGCCGGATCGCAGACGATCTCCGCGTCGATGGGGCTGGCGACCGATGCGATCGGCCGCCTTGGTTTGTCGCCCGAGGAAACGAAGAAATTATTGGATTCGATGCCGGTGGCCTACGCCGTCACGTACATTTTCGGAACGGTCGGATCCGCGATCGTCCTGGCGCTGATCGGTCCGGCGCTTCTCGGAATCGATCTCGAGGCCGCCTGCAAGCGCTATGAGGAGAAGCACGGGGGCAAGAAGGAAGCTGGCGGCCCCGGCACGGCCTGGCATCAATTTGAGTTGCGCGCGTTTCGCGTGAAGGAACGTGGACCTGTTGTCGGCAAGACGGCGCAAGAAACCGAGGCGCTGCTTCCGGACCAACGTGTGTTTGTGCAAAGTATCCGGCGGGAGGGCAAGATCCTGGATGCCGCGGCAGATACCGTGATTCACGCCGGAGACATCGTGGCGATGGCCGGACGCCGCGAAGTGTTGGTAAGTCTCCTTGGTGCCGGCGCCGAAGAAGTTGATGATCGCGAACTGCTGGCGGTGCCGATCGAAGGTGTCGATGTTTATGTGACCAGCAAGGACGTTGACGGAAAAACGCTGGCTGAATTGGCAAACCAGCCGGGAGCGCGGGGCGTATTCTTGCGAAAGATCGTCCGAGGCGCGACTGCAACCAACATCCCGATTTTGGCGGATACGCAGTTGCAGCGGGGCGATGTCGTTACCCTGGTCGGGCGCACGCAGGACGTGGCGACGGGCACAAAGATGTTGGGTCATCCGGACCGGGCGACCGATGTGGCGGACGTCGCTTTCATCGGTGCGGCGATCACGATCGGCGCCTTGCTTGGCGCGCTGGTTTACAAGGTCGGCAGTGTGCCGCTCACGCTTTCGACATCCGGCGGCGTCCTGATTGCGGGCCTTTTCTTTGGTTGGTTGCGTTCGGTCCGTCCGACCTTCGGCCGGATCCCATCACCCACTGTCTGGTTCATGAACTCGGTCGGCCTGAACATGTTCATCGCAGTGGTCGGAATCTCGTCTGGACCGGGCTTTGTCGCCGGCCTGCAACAGCTCGGATTCAGCCTGTTTCTCTGGGGCGTCGTGGTCACGACGGTGCCGCTGATACTGGCGATGTACGTTGGCAAATATTTGTTCAAGTTCGACGATGCCATCGTCCTCGGCGCCTGCTCCGGTGCGCGCACCACGACGGCCTCGCTCGGCATGATCAACGACCGTGCCAAGAGCCAGATTCCCGGCCTGGGTTACACCGTCACCTATGCAGTCGGAAACACGTTGCTGACCGTCTGGGGCATGGTGTTGGTAATGCTGCTGGGCTAGCGGCGAGAAATCCTGGTGAGCACGTACCGGTAAGGCCGTGCTCATCCACTTCCCCTTTTTATGACGACCCTGTCGACGTAATCCAAAAAAGAGGAGCAAGTCATGGCCGACCTTATGACATTACGGAAATTTGAAGCTCTGGGTCCTTTCGAGATCAAGAACGAGCTGATCAACCTTGCCAAAGCCACGTCGAAGACAACTCAGTCCGCGTTCCTGGACGCTGGCCGCGGCAATCCGAATTGGGTCGCCACCACGCCGCGCGAAGGTTTCTTCCTGCTCGGCCAGTTTGCCATCACCGAAAGCAAACGAACGATGGAGGAATCTCCTGGGATCGGTGGCATGCCACAGGCCAAAGGCATCGCGGCTCGCCTCGACGCATGGCTCGCGAAGCACATGGATATGCCCGGTGCAGACTTTCTGCCCTCTATGGTGAAGTTCGCGATCAAGACTTTCGGGTTCGATCCCGATGCATTCGTCCACGAGCTCGTCGATTCGATCATTGGCGACCGTTATCCGGTGCCCGATCGCATGCTGGTCCACAACGAGCGCATCGTGCACGAGTATCTAATGTGGGCGATGTGCGGAAAGCCGCTCCCTTCCGGCAAGTTCGACCTTTACGCGGTCGAAGGCGGCACCGCCGCGATGTGCTACATCTTCAAATCGCTGAAGGCCAACCGATTGCTGTTTCCCGGCGACACGATCGCGCTCGGCACGCCGATCTTCACGCCCTACCTCGAGATGACGCACCTCGAGGATTACGATCTGAAGATGGTACCAATCAGAGCGCCGCAAGAGAACCGCTTTCAATATACGGAGGAGGAAATCAAGAAGCTGGAAGACCCGAAAATCAAGGCATTCTTCATCGTCAATCCCGGTAATCCCAGTGGCATGGGGATGAGCAGGGAGACGATCGCCATGATCGTGAAGCTCGTCAAGACCAAGCGCCCCGATCTGATATTACTGACGGATGACGTCTACGGAACATTCGTCGACGATTTCCGCTCCCTGCTTGGCGAGCTTCCGCAGAACACGATCGGCGTTTATTCCTACTCCAAGTATTTCGGCTGCACCGGATGGAGACTTGGCGTCATCGCCATCCACGAGGACAACATTTTCGACAAGATGATCGCCAAATTGCCGGAGCAGCACGTGAAGGCGCTTGACAAGCGCTACGGCCCAATCACGCTTGAACCGCGAAAATTCAAATTCATCGACCGCATCGTAGCCGACAGTCGCGACATCGGCCTCAACCACACCGCCGGGCTTTCGCTGCCGCAGCAGGTGATGATGACGATGTTCTCGCTCTGCGAATTGATGGACGAAAAGAAGGATTACCAGAAGGCCTGCATGGACATCGTGCACCGGCGCATGCAGACCTTGCTCGAGGGCATGGACCTTCAAGTCCCGCCGAATCCGAGTTTTGACGCCTACTACGCCTTGATCGATTTCGAGTTCTGGGCCCGGAAGAACATCGGCGATGAAGCCGTTGAATACCTCAAAAAGAACGTCCACCCGCTCGATCTTGCTTTTCGGCTGGCCGAGGCACACGGGATCGTGCTGCTGAACGGTGGCGGATTTGAAGCACCTAACTGGTCGATGCGCGTGTCGCTCGCGAATCTGCCTGACGAAGCCTACGAAGACATTGGACGGGGCGTTCGGACGATCGCCCGCGGCTACAGAGACATGTATGAGGCATCAAAACTTGTTCCGGCGAAGTGAACGAGAGGAAAAGAGCCATGAGGAATTTTGCTGCAAGCGTTGCGATGGTTGCCTTGCTCGTGGGTTTAGCGGGTGTCAGCACGCCATCGCGGGCCGAGACCGGCCACGTCGCCGTGGTCTTTACCAAGGGAGGACTGATTGTCGGTGTCGGCGGCGGCGAAGGGGTGCTGATCTTCCGGGGCCACCGCTATCCCTTCACCGTTTCAGGCATGAGCGTCGGCTTCACGATCGGCGCTTCAACCACCAAGCTGGTCGGACGAGCGCTCAATCTGCAGGGACCGGCTTCGATTGAAGGCTCCTACAGCGCAATTGGCGCCGGCGGAGCAGTCGCCGCTGGTGCCGGCGGCGTTCAGTTGCAGAACGCCAATGGCGTGATCTTGCAGCTCAGTGGCCCGAAAGTCGGCGCGGAGTTGTCGGCTGCGGTGGGCGGAGTAACGATACGCTTGAAATAGGTGTCAGGCGGCAGGTTGCCAGATGGCGCTGCCTGCCGCCCACCATCATCACATCGATCTTTGTTCGCGGTACACTGGAAGGATTAGTCGCCCCAGACCAGGACAACGCTGATGTCGCCGGGTACGCCGCCCGGAAAATCGACGATCTGATATCGGATCCGGTAGCCACGGGGTTTGAGATAATCTGACCAGAGCTGATAGATTTCCTGCGCTATTCCCGTAAGCGTCTTTTCCCAGCCTGGCTCCTGCTGATTGATGGCGCGGCCGTTGTCGGTGCACAGCGTGTGAGGGAAGCGGTAGACTTGGACCTCGGTCAGGCCATTTCGCACCGCGCGCTGGATAACGGTTGACGCCAGCTGGACCTTTTCGTCTTCGGTCAGGCCCGACGGCTTGCTCAGCTTTTCGATCAATTTTCGTTTTTCCGCATCCACCGTGGCCTGCAGGCGGGCGTATTGTTCTTCCTTTTCGGCGGCCTGCAGAGCGGTTTGTCTCTGGATTTCCTTGGCCGTCGGCAGCAGATCATCGATTTTCTCGGGCATGGCCGATCCTCCCAGTCATGGGAGGTAGCTAATGCCGGCGACTGGTTACCCCTTTGATCCAAATCAAGCGGCCCGTTCGCGCTGCTCTCACTGTTTACGGTGGTGGTCGTCGACGCTCGGCAACGCATCGGGAGATGGCATGGATCGGCCGGTCAAATTCGCAATAGCCGCTGTGGCGTTGGCGGGCTTGCTCTTCAGTCGAGAGGCGCGTGCCGTCGATCTCTCCGGGGCATGGGCCTCCCACGCCGATGAATGCGGAAAGGTGTTCGAGCGGAAGGGGCGGGCGAACCAGATCGGGTTCACCGCGATGTCGGATCAGCATGGCGGCGGCTTTATTATCGAGGCCGACCGTCTCAGGGGAAAATTTGCGATCTGCAAGATCAAGTCGAGAAGAGAGGACGGCCAAACCGTGAATATCATCGCGCGCTGCACGACCGACATCATGCTTTCGAACGTGCAGTTCAGCCTGAAAGTTCTCGAGCCGAACAAGATATTGCGGTTGTTTCCGGGCATGCCGGACATCGAGATAAGCTACGAGCGCTGCCCGATCTGACCTCCGTTGACCGATACGCGGCTTGGTCGGGTGGAAACGAGGACTTGATTCAAATCAAGAACCCGAGCCGGCGCGGGGGCCCAATGTCGGCGGCCGCGATGTGTTCGAGACGTGGAGAATCATGTGAGCGATCAGCTTCATCCGCTAGCGCCCCACCATCTGCCGCACTTCATCACCGCGCCCGGTGAAACGGACGTGTGGTTGGTGGGGATGGGTATTTTCCTGATCTTCGCGGTCCTGGCCGTCGGCAACTTCTATCTGCAGCTGCACACGCTGCCGGAGCGGATGGCGCACAAGTCGCAGAAACTGCAGTTCGAAATTGTCGCGGTCCTGGGGCTTCTGGCGCTCTTCACCCACGAGCACCTGTTCTGGATCGTGGGACTGTTGCTTGCGTTGGTCGACCTTCCGGACTTCGGGTCGCCGTTGCGCAGCATAGCGAGTTCGGTCGAGCGCATTGCCGGGCCCGCACCGAGCGATGTTGTCGATGAAGGGGGTGGCGACGCGGACGGCGCTCTGGACGGAGTGGAGGCAGAAAAGCTGAAAGCGCGTGCGTCCAAGCGAGAGGTGCACGGCCATGCTTGAACTCACACTTTGTTCCATGCTCACGATACTGCCGGACTATCTGTACCGCCGCCTGGTTCAGGGCAAACGTCTGGGCATCGAGATTACCTTCTTTTCGGTCTGGTACGAACTGAGGTGGGGCATTGTAAGCTGCCTGATGCTCACGGTCTCGCTCATCACCGTGATCTTCTATTTTCATCCGTCCACCAACACAGCGACCTTGCTCTTCCGGACGGTCCCGATTTTGCCCGAAGCCTCAGGGCGGGTTGCAGAGGTGCGTCTCGACTTCAGCGCGCCGGTTGCCAAGGGTGATGTACTCTTCAAGTTGGATAGCTCCAGGCAGGAAGCTGCCGCTGAGACGGCCCGGCGCAAGATTGCCGAAGTCGACGCGGCGCTGGTCTCCGCGCAAGCCGATGTGCTGAAAGCCGAAGGCCAGGTCCAGGAGGCGAAGAGTTCGCTTCAACAAGCCCAGGATGAGCTGGACGTGAAGAGCGAGCTGCAGCGGCGCAACCCAGGTATCGTCCCGCAGCGCGACATCGAAAAACTGCAGGTCGTCGTGGACGGGCGGAAAGGCAGCCTCGACGCCGCCAACGCCGCAAAGCAGTCAACGGAGCTGCGGGTTTCGACCCTTCTCCCGGCCGAGAAAGCGAGCGCGGAGGCCGCGCTGCAGCAAGCCCAGGTCGATCTCGACAAGACCATCATTCGCGCCGGCGTTGCCGGGCGCGTAGAGCAGTTCCTCCTTCGGGTCGGCGACGTCGTCAATCCGTTGATGCGGCCCGCGGGAATCCTGATACCGGAGGGTGCCGGGCAACGTGGGCTGCAGGCCGGCTTTGGACAGATCGAAGCGCAGGTTCTCAAGCCGGGCATGGTAGCGGAAGCCGCATGCAACTCGAAGCCGTGGACCATCATCCCGATGATCGTGACGAACGTTCAGGATTACATCGCGGCCGGTCAGTTCCGTGGCGGTGAGCAACTCGTCGATGGCGCAGAACGTCACGCGACCCGGGCACGATCCTGGTCTTCCTTGAGCCGCTCTATAAAGGAGGACTTGAGGGTGTAACGGCGGGAAGCAGTTGCATCGTCAACGCCTATACCAGCAACCACGAGCTGATTTCTTCCGGCAAGCTGAGCTCGGCACAGAGTTTTGGGCTGCACGCCGTTGATGCGGTCGGGCTCGTGCATGCCATGCTGCTGCGGATTCAGGCTCTGATGCTGCCGATCAAGACGCTGGTGCTGAGCGGGCACTAGCGCTGCCCGCATCGGTGTCACGTAGAGTGGCGAAAAGAACCCGTTCGTTCGCGCACGTATCGAACCGGGCAAGGAAGGTCTTTTATGATCACTATACCGGACTTGGTCGCGCAGGCGCTCGGCTCGTTTCTCAACGTGGAAATGAAGAGCCGGTTCGGAGCTTCGCATGCAGCGCTTGCTGAACTCATGCCCCACCGGGCAAAGCTGACGCTGGAGTGTATCGGCAACAGCGATGCGCTTTATCACGACCTCGAACACACAATGCTCGTGACCCTGGCCGGCCACGACATAGTGGTCGGCCGCGCGTTGCGGCGTCCAACGACGGCCGGCGATTACGCCAATTTCATTATGGCCTGCTTGACCCACGACATTGGCTACGTCCGCGGCATCGTTCACGGCGATGAAGACGCGTGCTTCGTCGCCGATGTGACGGGCCGGATGGTCCGCTTACCGACCGGTGCGTCGGACGCTGCGCTTGCACCTTATCATGTCGACCGCTCAAAACTGTTCGTTATCGAACGTCTGGATAGCGTCGAGGGATTGGACGCCACCAGGATCGCCAGGGCAATCGAATACACGCGCTTTCCCTACGTACCATCGCAGACTGAATCAGTAGACGACCTGCACGAGGAGGAGGGACTTTTATTGCGGGCGGCGGATCTGATCGGCCAGCTTGGTGATCCCAACTACATGAGAAAGGCGAACGCCCTGTTCTACGAGTTTGAGGAGACAGGGATGAACAAGACCTTGGGTTATGACACGCCCGCAGACATCATCTACAAATATCCGCAGTTTTATTGGACCCACGTCGCGCCGCAGGTGCAGGCGGCGGTCCGCTATCTCAACGTGACTTCCAGCGGGCGGCAATGGATCGCAAATCTCTACAGCAACGTATTTCGGGCGGAGCGCGAACTCGGCTTGTCCGGCCCCCAGATGTCACCGCCACCGTGAGCGCCACATAGCTTCAATCGCAATGCCGGCATGCTCGGATTGTCCTTGTGGTCAGGAGCTCAGGGTCTCGTTTTACCCGGTTGCAAAAAAGAAACTCGACGCGGACAGCGGCAACGCCATCTCGATGTCACGACCTTGAATGTGGCCGCGCATCGCCTTCAAAGCCTGATCCACGATCGCCGGATCCAGCTTGCGGCGCAGCTAGGCGACATGATCCAGACATGAGTCGGCGAGGCGGCCTCGATCGGTCAGAGCAATTTGGACCTTTGATCTTGATCAAGGCTGCCACGCCGCTTCGGCCGTTGGAGTTCTCCGATGTCCCGGTTCAGCGCCTCGACAACAAGCAGGCCTGATCAATGCGCTCTGTCCTTGACGAATTCCTGAAGGCAGTCGTGATGGCAAAGCGGTCCTTTGGACTTGCCATCTTGCTGTTGGCCGTCACGGTCGGATTGGCGACGCCGTCGTATGCACAGGCGCTGGGCACCGTCAGCGTCGTATTCGCCAAGGCTGGCCTGATCGTGGGGGCGGGCCGGGGGCGCGGGGTCCTGACGTATCGCGGCGGAGACCATCGGTTCCGCGTTTCCGGCCTCAGCCTCGGCGTCACCATCGGCGCCTCGGCGATGCGACTGACGGGGCGCGTTTCGGGACTGCGTGAACTGAAGGATTTTTCTGGCGTCTACGACGCCGTTGGCGCCGGCGGCGCTCTGGTCGGCGGTTTCGGCGGAGTGCAATTGACCAACAAGAAAGGCGTCGTCATCACGCTTCAGGGGCGAGAGGCCGGCCTGGAATTTGCGGCCAACCGGAGCGGGATCAGGATCTCGTTACAGTAGGTTGGAGTGCAGCAAGCCTCAAGATCCGAAAAATGGAAAAATTCCCCTGTAATATTCCCTGGAGACGGGTGCGATCATCACTGGGTCGCCAGCCGGGACTCGATCAATACTGAAAATCGGCCTGGATGAGCTGATGCACAGCTTTGCGACCCAGTCCTGTGGCATGGGATGTCGCGTTCCGATAGCTGTCCACATCTTTCGCTGCGAGGCGACCTACTATTGGCGTCGCCATGTTAGTGTAGGAGCCCAAAGTCGAGAACGACGGAAAACAAGAACAAAGGCCGGCGCGCCTGAGCCGCGCAGAATCGACTGATATCCGCAAAGAGAGGACCAAATGCCGAGTGCAGCCGATCCCTCCATTCCGAACGCTCCTGTGACGGCAGCCATTCTCGATTCCTTGCGTGAGATCGTGGGTGATAAGGGCCTGATCCTGGACGAGCACGACAAGCAGCCGTTCGTGACCGACTGGCGCGGGTCGCGGGTCGGGCGGGCTGCGGCGGTCGTGCGTCCCGCAAATACCGAGGAGGTCTCCAAGGTAGTGAAGCTCTGCTACGACAACGGCATCGCCATCGTGCCGCAGGGTGGGAACACCGGTTTGATGGGCGGTGCTACACCCTGGCCTGCGCATTGCGGCATCCTGTTGTCGCTCGGGCGCATGAACCACGTGCTGAATGTCGACCCGATCGGTTACTCCATGACCGTGGAGGCGGGTTGCATCCTGCAGACGATTCAGGAAACGGCAGCTAGCCACGACCGGTTCTTCCCGCTCAGCCTCGGTGCCCAGGGTTCGTGCATGATTGGAGGCAATCTGTCGACCAATGCTGGCGGGGTGCAGGTGCTGCGCTTTGGCAATGCGCGCAATCTGGTGTTGGGCGTCGAGGTCGTACTGGCCAACGGCGATGTCTGGGACGGGCTGCGCGCGCTCAAGAAGGACAATACCGGCTACGACCTCAAGCACCTGTTCATGGGTGCCGAAGGAACGCTTGGCATCATTACAAAGGCGGTGCTGAAACTTTGGCCGGCGCCCAAGGACGTGTGCACCGCATGGTTGGCGATCCGCGATCCCCATGCGGCCATAGATATTTTGTCCGGGGCGTACACCGCGTCGGACGACAATGTCGGCTCCTGCGAACTATTGAGCCGCGCCAGCATCGATATGGTGCTTCGCCACATTCCGGGCACTCAGGATCCTCTCAAGGCGGAGAACGGGTGGTATCTTCTTCTCGAATGGTCTTCTTCCCGGCCGCGGCAGGACGGTGGCACGGGCATGTCGGAAAAGATGGAACAGTTCCTTGCCGACCAGTTGGAAGCGGGCCGCGTGCTGGACGCGGTGATCGCGCAAACGCAAACGCAGTCGCGCAACATGTGGCGCATTCGCGAAAGCATGGCCGAGGCCCAGCGAGCCGAGGGGCCTGGCTTGAGCTACGACGTATCCGTGGCGATCTCCAGAATTCCCGAATTCATCGACAAGGGCCTCAAGGCCGTACTCGATATCCTGCCGACGATCCGCCCCTATCCGCTCGGTCATATCGGAGACGGTAACCTGCACTTCTCCTTCATGGGTCCGAAGGGCATGGACCGGCAGACACTAACTCAGTATTCCGCCGCGATCGCTCTGGCTGTGAACGATCTCATCACCTCCATGGGAGGTTCAATCTCGGCGGAACATGGCATCGGCATCGAGAAGATCGACGAACTCGCGCGCTGCCGGTCCAAGACCGAGCTCGACATCATGCGCACGGTCAAGCGGGCGCTCGATCCAAAAAACATCATGAACCCAGGCAAGATCCTGCGCCTCTCGTGAGGTTTGGCAGGATCAACAAGCGCGGCGTGATTCAAGGACGTTCGGGAACATCCATCGATGCGAGTTTCCATCATTACCGGCGGCGGATCCGGGATCGGCGCTGCGGTCGCGCGCCGGCTGGCGGCCGGCGATCAGTGCCTGATGTTGCACGGACAGGGGACGGACGCTGCGGGGCTCGAGCGATTGAAAACGGTCGCCATCGAGTGTCAACGTGCCGGCGCCAGGGTCGAGTGGCGTACGGGCGATCTGGCCAAGGCCGGCACGGCATCGGAGCTCGTTGGCGCAACGCGCGCTGCGTTCGGCCCGGTCGATGCCATCGTGCACGCCGCGGGCTTTGCCGATCGGCGCAATTTCCTGGCCTTGCCCAGGGAGGGACTGGAGCGGGCGTTCGCAGTGATGCCCGCCGCGTTTCACGAGTTGTCGGCCGCGGCATTGCCGGATCTCGTCCGCTGCGCGCAGGGGCGCGTCGTCGCGATCAGCAGTTTTGCCGCGCATCGATTTGTGCCCGATGCGACCTTTCCGGCCTCTGGCGCGGCCAAGGCTGCGCTCGAGGTGCTGGTCCGCTGTCTTGCCATTGAACTCGCCCCTTCCGGCGCCACTGCCAATGTTGTCGTGCCTGGCTACACGCGCAAGGATGCCGGACTAACCGGGGCGCTGAACGCGCATGCGTGGCAATCGGCCGCCAAGGCCAATCCGATGGCACGATTGGCCGAACCGAACGAAGTTGCCGCAACGGTCGCCTTCCTGTTGTCGCCCGAGGCCGGCCACATCACCGGCGCGCTGCTGCCGGTCGATGGCGGGCTGACGCTGATGTGAAAGCTGGTTCCTTACGCCAGCATATCGCGGACCATCGGTACGACCTTGCGGCCGTAAAGCTCGATGCTGCGCATCAGTTTTTCGTGCGGCAGCGGGCCGGCCGAATATTTCAGCTGGAAGCGGGCGAGGCCGAGCGCCTTCACGGTAGCCGCGATCTTTCGCGCCACCGTCTCCGGCGAGCCGACGTAAAGCGAGCCGTGATCGGCCTCCTGCACGAACTCGTCGCGGCCCATCGGTGGCCAGCCGCGCTCCTTGCCGATGCGATCGCGCATGGTCTTGTAGTCGGGCCACAGCTCCTCGCGCGCTTGCGCATCGCTATCGGCGACATAGCCTGGCGAATGGACGCCGATCTCCCGGACCGGGCG
Organism: uncultured Alphaproteobacteria bacterium; assembly: GCA_963774775.1. GTDB lineage: Bacteria > Pseudomonadota > Alphaproteobacteria > Rhizobiales > Xanthobacteraceae > Bradyrhizobium. Next base: position 377,733 of record CAVZGZ010000015.1, on the reverse strand, counting down.
GCCGATCTGCTTGTAGGCGCGGTGGTAGAGATCGACATAGGGCGCGAACCGCTTGGGGTCGCCGCCGATGATGGCAAGCATCAGCGGCAGATCGTAGTGCGCGGCGCGCACCACCGATTCCGGGCTGCCACCCACCCCGATCCAGGTCTTGAGCGTGCCGCGCTCGATCGGTGGATACACGAGCTGGTTGTTGAGCGGCGCGCGCAGCTTGCCTTGCCAGGTCACAGGTTCCTGCTTCAACAGCTCCACGAACAGATCGAGCTTCTCCTCGAACAGTTCTTCGTACTGGCGCAGGTCGAAGCCGAACAACGGAAAGGACTCGGTGAACGAACCGCGACCGAGGATCACTTCGGCGCGGCCGTTCGAAGCCGCATCGACCGTCGAAAAACGCTGGAACACGCGGATCGGATCGTCCGAGCTCAACACCGTCACCGCGGAGCCGAGACGGATTTGTTTGGTGCGTGCGGCGATCGCCGCCAGTACCACTTCAGGCGAAGAGATCGCGAAATCGGCCCGGTGATGCTCGCCGAGCCCGATGAAGTCGATTCCGAGTTCATCGGCGAGCACTGCCTCGTCGATCACATTGCGGATCACCTGCGCATGCGGCAGCGGCGCGCCGGCGGCGTCCCTGGTGACATCGCCAAAAGTATCGAGCCCAAATTGGAGGGGTGTCGTCATTTGTCCTGTCCGGTTTTGGCGTGCTTTATCGCATCGCACCGCAAGCTTCCAATCGGTACGAACCGACGGAGACCAATTCGCTTCGCGATATCCGCAACCTGGACGGCGAGCGCTTGGGTTTGGGATGATCCGCAGTTAATGGCTGGCCGCAGTCTGGCAAGGCCGCGCCGCGAAACACAGGGTTTCCGGAAAGCAACAGTCCAAGATAAAAGCATGCGGAGAATCGTGCGGCCCTTGTCGGCAGCCTTCGAATCAGAGCAGATGCTTTCCCAGACTCAATCTCAGTTTGCTTTGCTTCAGCGTCCTACCGGGAATCGCATGACAAGCGCACGGGTTATTGTCGTAGGAAACAACAAGGGCGGATCGGGCAAGTCGACAGTTGCCATGCATCTCGCCGTCGCCTTGATCAAGGCCGGTCAACGCGTCGCCACCATCGATCTCGACAACAAGCAGAAGAGCCTGACGCACTATGTCGAGAACCGCCGCGCGTGGGCGCGGGAGGCGTCGCTCGAACTGGGCATCCCGACGCATCTGTGTTTCGAGAATGTGGGCGGGCGGAGCGCGGAAGTCGAGACGCTGGGGCGCAGCGCGCTCGCTGAAATCGTCGAGCGGCTGAGCCGCTCGCATGACTTTATCGTCGTCGACAATCCAGGCCACGATACCTACCTGACGGCCTTTGCCCATTCGCTGGCGGACACCCTGGTGACGCCGCTCAACGACAGCTTCGTCGATTTCGATGTGCTCGGCACCGTGGATGCGCACGCTTTCAAGGTCACCGGCATCAGCCATTATGCGCAGATGGTGGAGGAGGCGCGCCGCGAGCGCCGCCTACACGACAATCCTGCCTTCGATTGGGTGGTGCTGCGCAACCGCCTGTCCACGCTCGGATCGCGCAACAAGCGCCAGGTCGGCGAAGCCTTGGGCGAGCTTTCGAAGACGCTGAATTTCAGGATTATCGACGGACTGGCCGAGCGGGTGATTTTTCGCGAATTCTATCCGCGGGGACTGACCGCGATCGACGAGGTCAACGAGTTGACGCTCGGTTCTCGCCCAACGATGTCGCATGTCACGGCGAGGCTGGAGCTGGAACGGCTGGTCGGCGCGATCATGCTGGGCGGTCTCACTTCGGTTCAGCAGAGGCGCACCGAATAGCCGCGATGCGGCCGCCCTAGGCATCGTCCTCGGCCTTCTGCGGGTTGCCGAGCTTGGCGAACAGCGCGGCAAGGACGCAGCCGGCGATGATGCCGAAGGTGAGATCCTTCAGGAGCGTTAGCGCCAGCGTGGGGATCAATACCACGGCACTGCGCCAATCCTTCAGCAGCCGCACGAACTCCTCTTTCTCCGCCATGTACCAGCACACCACGACGAGCACGCCGGCGAGCGCAGCGAGCGGGATGTAGCTCGCCAGCGGTGCGGCCACCAGCATGAAGATCAGCAGGAAAGCGGCATGCAGTCATGCCGGAGAGCGGGACTGCGCGCGCCGGCGCGGATATTGGTCGCGGTGCGCGCGATCGTGCCGGTGACGCTGATGCCGCCGAACAGGGCGGACGCCATGTTGGCGATCCCCTGCGCCACCAGTTCCATGTTCGAACGGTGCTTGCGGCCCGTCATGCTGTCGGCCACCTTTGCCGACAGCAGACTTTCGACCCCGCCCAGCAACGTGAAGGAGAACGCCGCCGGCAGGATCTGGAGCAACAGCGACGACGAGAAGTCCGGCAAATGCGGCACCGGCAGGCCATGGGGAATTTCGCCGAAATGGCTGCCGATGGTCTCAACCGGCAGATGAAGCAGCAGTGCGGCGGTAGACGCCAGCACAATCGCGATCAGCATGGCGGGCCATGCCGGCCGCCACTCGCGCAGGCACAAAGATCAGCGTGGAAGTGCCGATGCCGATGGCGAGCGCCGGCCAGCTCAACGTTGGAAGCGCATGGCCGAGCGCGGCGAGCTTTGGCAACAACGGCCCCGGTTCGGTGCCGGACAAAGTGATGCCGCCGAGGTCGCGCAGTTGGCTCGCCAGGATCGTGAGGGCGATGCCGCAGGTGAATCCGACCGTCACCGGATGCGGAATGTAGCGAATGAGTGAACCAAGGCCGGACGCGCCGATCAGCGTCAGCATCAATCCGGACACCATGACGGTGAGCACGAGCCCCTCGATGCCGAACTGTGCGGTCGTCGCCGCCACCAGAACGATGAAGGCGCCCGCCGGTCCGCCGATCTGATACCGGCTGCCGCCCAGAGCAGAAACCAGGAAGCCGCCGACGATCGCGGTGAAAAGTCCGCGCTCCGGGGGCACGCCGGAGGCCACCGCTATCGCCATCGACAAGCGGCAACGCCACCACGGCGACCGTAAGCCCGGCAACCACGTCGTGGCGCAAGGAGGAGAGGCCATAGCCTTCGAGCAACGTGGTTACGACCTTCGGGACGATAGAGGTGCGCCGTGGAAGAACCGTCAGGCATGCTGGCGACCGATCGGAGGATGAGGCTCTCAAACTAGCAGAGTCGCCTGGCGCGAGAAATGCGACTGATCGGCCATGGGCTACGGATCAATACGGAGGTGACAAGGCCGATTAGCTTAGTCTGCGATCTTGCGGTAGACGATCGCCGCCCGCCGGAGCAGCCGGCCTTTCTTCTTGCGGTCGACCGGCTTCGACTTCTTTCGGCTGCGAACTGATGCCGGCCCTTTCGGCGTGGCAAGATCGGCCGCAAGCCGCCGTCGCATTTCGGTGTCGTTCAATTCGCCAAGAATTTGCTGCCCCTTGCGCAGATGCTTTGCGGTCGTGCGCCACTTCGAAAACTCGTCGCCGGCAAGCGCCCCTTCGGAGAATTCGATGGCATAGCGCAGCCGCTTGCTCGCCAGTCGCAGGCGATGCCGCTTGTCTTTTCCCATGCCCTGAAGGCCGCGGCTTCGCCGGCTAAGTTTTTCATGCCATCGCGCCAGCCGCTGCGCGTGGAAGGCCGAAACCGGCGCGGCCCGCCGTCGGACGGCGCGACGGTCCGCTGTGGTCGACCAGGGGCCATGGGCGACCCACTCCGACAGGTCCGCAAACCACTGCCGATATCTGTTCGACAGCAGGGCGCGTCGCAGGCGCCGGTGGCTCTCGATTTGTGCGGCCCTGAAGATCCTTTGATCTGCAGCGCCGCGGCTGTTCTCGATCGCGACGTCGAGATCGCGCGTCGCACCGAGATATCCGTTCAGCCATTTCAGTTCGGACTTCAGGGGCGCCCACGCGGTGTCCTCGACCATCGCTGAAAAGAACGCGATCGCGGACCGCAGGCGCGTCAACGCGACGCGCATCTGGTGCAGCGCCGCGGTATCGCCCGCACACGTGGCGATGTGGCACGCCGCAATGTCGTCAAGACATCCGGACGCGATCTGTCGAAATGCCGCAGCGCAGGGTGTGCCCGGACTGAGCCGGCGATCCCTGCCGGGGCGGGAACTTCGCTCCTTCACTGAACTCGCCGATGGCGGCATGATCTTCTCGCGTGCGGGCCAGCATCAGCCAGGAACTCAGGTGGCACTCTAGCGCCGAGATTCTTCCATTGTTTGAGGCCGATCAAACTTTTTTTGAGGGCCCCGACATCCGCCAGCGGCCGAACGACGAAAAGTCCTATTCCGTCATTGCCTTACCGCGCCCGCGCTTGCCTCATTTATTGATCCGGGCGAGGCGAAAGCCGTCATATCTCGACATCATCAGCTCAAAAAATGTACACAGCCGGTAGTAACGTTTCTGGCGAGGCGAGGCATGAGCAGGGACAGTCACACAATTCACGGTGAGGCGATCACCGCGACCATTTTGGCGCACGGCGCCGAACTGTGCTCGCTGAAGAACGCGCAAGGGCAGGAACTGCTCTGGCAGGCCGGCCCGGCATGGCCACGGCACGCGCCCTTGCTGTTTCCGATCGTCGGCAGACTGAAGAACGACGAATTGCGCCATCGCGGCAAGACCTATCCGATGACGCAGCATGGCTTCGCCCGTGACCATCGGTTTGAATGGATCGCGCGCGAGGCGAATTGGTGCAAGCTGGTGCTGACCGACAATGCGGAAACTCGCGCCCGCTATCCGTTCGCGTTTCGGCTGGAAGTCACTTACACGGCCAAGGGCGCCGATCTGGATGTCGCGTTCGACATCATCAATACCGGCAACGAGACGCTGCCCGCTTCGCTCGGCGGACATCCCGCGTTCAACTGGCCGCTGCAGGCCGGATTGCCGAAGGAAGCCTACCGGCTGACATTCTCAAACGAAGAGCCCGCGCCGATCCGGCGGGTGAGCGGCGGACTGATGCGCGCGATGCCGGAGCCAACGCCGATACAGGGCAAAGAGCTGGCGCTAGTCGGAGCGGCTGTTCGATGACGATGCGATCATCATCGACCAGCTCGCGAGTTCCTCCGTGCGCTTCGCTGCCGATCAGGGTCCTTCGATCGAAATGTCCTGGAAGGGATTTCGCGAACTCGGCGTTTGGTCAAAGCTGGGTGGGGCACCGTTCCTGTGCCTCGAACCCTGGCATGGGTTCGCTAGCCCGGCAGACTTCGACGGCGAATTCGTCGACAAACCGGGCCTGATGAAGATCGCGCCGGGCGAGCGAGCCGGCGCGGAACTATCGAACATCTCGCGATCGGCCGAAGTCTAATTGAACGCCATGCCGCCGCTCATCGCGACCGTCTGGCCGGTCATGTAGGGATTGCCGACCAGCATCATCACGGCTTGGGCCACCTCGTCCGCCGTACCGAAGCGGCCGAGCGGGATCCGGCTGACGAGATTGGTGAGGCCCTTCATCATGTCGGTTTCGATCAGGGAGGGCGCCACCGCATTCACCGTGATGCCGTCCTTGACGAGGCGGGCGGCATAACCACGGGTCAGTCCTTCGACACCTGCCTTCGAGGCGTTGTAGTGCGGCCCGATCGAGCCGCCACCACGGGCGGCGCCGGAGGAAACATTGACGATGCGGCCCCATCGCTTGGCTCGCATCATCGGCAATACCGCCTGCGTGCACAGAAAGACGGACTTCAGGTTGACCGTGATGGTCCGGTCGAAATCCGCTTCCGTGAGATCGTCGACGCCTTTCGTAATCGCGATGCCGGCATTGTTGACGAGGATGTCGATCGGCCCCAACTCGGCTTTTGCCCGGTCGATCATGTGCGCGACCGCATCGGCCTGCGAGACGTCGGCGGCGATCGCGATCGCGCGTCCGCCTTTTTCGCCGATGGCTTTAGCGAGCGCATCGGCCTCGGCGGAGCGCTCAAGATAATTGATCACGACAGCAGCGCCGGCATCGGCCAGCATCCGCACGATCGCCGCGCCAATGCCGCGCGAGCCCCCGGTCACCAATGCGGTATGGCCATGCAGGCTGCCTGTCGTCATCGTGATCACCTCTCAAATGCGCGTCGATACTAGACATTGGCAGCCTCGCAGCAAAGCGAAAGCCGGGCGCGCGGCTGGCTTTCGACTTCACTTTCAGCCGACATTCAGCGACCGGCCGGCGCCGAGTATCCGCCGGAGTAGCGATAAGACCAGTCGGGCTGCGTTGCAGGGGCGGGCCAGGCGGCATAGGCATCGGCGCCACGGCTCTGCTGCCCGGTTACGGCTGTACGGTCCGTCTTGCCGTGATGGCGCTGGGCCGCCGCGGCGAACTGCATGGAGGTCGCGACGATCAGAGCCGAACCGAGAATGGTGAGAATTGTCTTGCGCATTGTTGTTCTCCCTTGGACGCTTTTATTGGCGAGGCAATCGCGCCTCGCGCCTCAGCGCTGCCACCCAGTTAACGATCGCGATTGATGATTATTACCGGCGCGCGCATCACGAAGCGGCGAGCAAATTTCTTGGTCACGGCTAAATATTTGGCAGGTTTGCAGGCCAAAGCTGTCGTAGACTTACGGTCGGACCTGGCCTGGCCGATCCGGTTGAATATCAAAGAGCGTCCTCGCGAGCGAAGCCAATGAAGAAACTCCTGTTGGTCCTGCTGCTGACAGCATCCCCGGCCTGGGCCCAGACTCAATTGACACCCAACGCGACGGCGGCCAAGGCTACGGCGGCCAAGGGCACGACCGCGCGCGTCGTCGACAATTGCGCCCCGATCGGCCGAACCGCCAAGGGCGAACTGGTTTACTCGCTCAAGTGCGACAATCTGCCGGCGCCGCCACCGCCACCCCCGCAGGCCGAAGCGCCGGCCCCGCCGCCGGAACCGGAGGTGCAGCGGGGTGGCATTTTCGGCTGGTCCTACGACCGCCGGCAATAGGGGCGACCGCGTTCCCGGATCGGGTCTGAAACCCGCATTTTTGGATGGAATGGTCCTTGCTTCCGCCAATCCCGGCTGCAATGGATATCGCCGACCCCTTTTTCGCAAAACCGACTGAGAAGATATCGATGAGCCAACTGATTGTCCGCGCTGGCGACTTTACGTTCGAGGCCCGTTTCGAAGAGCAACTGGCGCCGAAGACGGTTGCGGCGTTCCGCAAGGCCATGCCTTTCGAGAGCCAGGCGATCCATGTCCGCTGGAGCGGCGAGGGAGTCTGGATGCCGCTTGGCGATCTCGACTTCGGCGTCTCCTACGAGAACCACACCAGCTACCCCGCGCCCGGCCAGATCATCCTTTATCCCGGCGGCATCAGTGAGACTGAAATCCTGCTGGCCTATGGCGGCGTGCATTTCGCGAGCAAGATGGGCCAGCTTGCCGGCAATCACTTCATCACCCTGACCTCGGGCCTTGAGAACCTCACTGCGTTCGGCAAGACCGTGCTGTGGAAGGGCGCGCAGAAAATCCGCTTCGAGGAAGTCTAGTGGCTGAGGCCAATTACCCGCGCGATCTCCGCGGCTACGGCCGCAATCCGCCCGATCCGAAATGGCCGGGCAACGCCCGCGTCGCTGTGCAGTTCGTGGTCAATTTCGAAGAGGGCGGCGAGAACAATATTCTGCACGGCGATCGCGCCTCGGAAGCGTTCTTGTCCGACGTGCTCGGTGCGCAGCCCTGGCCGGGACAGCGTCATGCGAATATCGAGTCGATGTTCGAATATGGTTCGCGCGCCGGCTTCTGGCGGCTGTGGCGGATGTTCACCGAGCGCAAACTGCCGACCACCGTGTTCGGCGTTGCGACCGCGCTGATGCGCAATCCCGAAATCGTGGCCGCCATGAAGGAGGCCTCCTGGGATATCGCGAGCCACAGCCTGAAGTGGATCGAACACAAGGACATGTCGGAGGCAGAAGAGCGCTGGGAGATCACTGAGGCGATCCGGGTGCATACGGAGGCGACGGGACAGCGGCCGCTCGGCTGGTACACCGGGCGTTCCTCGATCAATACGCTCAGGCTGTTGATGGAGGCCGGCGGCTTTCGCTACCTGTGCGACGCCTATGGCGACGATCTGCCGTACTGGATCAAGACGTCATCGTCGGAACCGCATCTGATCATTCCCTACACGCTCGATGCCAACGACATGCGCTTCGTCAACCCGCAGGGGTTTGGCGGCGGCGACCAGTTCTTCACCTACCTGAAGGACAGCTTTGACGTGCTCTATGCCGAGGGCGCGACGTCGCCGAAGATGATGTCGGTCGGCCTGCACTGCCGGCTGGTCGGCCGTCCCGGCCGCGCCGCCGCGTTGATGCGCTTTCTCGATTACATCATGAAGCACGAGCGGGTCTGGGTGCCGACGCGGCTTGAGATCGCCGATCACTGGCACGCCAATCTGATGCATCTTGTGGAGCATGCGTTCAATATCGGATAGGTGAATGTCAAAGACGCTTTCCGAACTCAACGGCTGCAGCAAGGACGACTTCGTCGCAGCCCTTGCCAACATCTTCGAGTATTCGCCGTGGATCGCCGAGCACGCGGCTGCCGGGCGGCCATTCGCAGGCATCAACCAGTTGTTCGCGGCGATGAAGGCGGCCGTCGATCGCGCGCCTGTCGAATTGCGTCTGGCGCTGATCAAGGCGCATCCTGATCTCGCCAACAAAACCCAGCGCGCCGCGGGCCTCACGGCGGAGTCGGATGCCGAGCAGAACAGCGTCGGCCTCGACCGGCTGTCGGACGCCGAATACGACGCCTTCGAGCGCGTCAACAACGCCTATCGTTCGAAATTCGGCTTTCCCTATGTCGTCTGCGTTCGGCGTCACACCAAGGATTCGATCCTGCGTGATTTCGCGCAGCGCCTGCCGAACGACGCCGCAACCGAAACACAGAAATCGGTCGAGGAGATTTGCCGGATCGCGGCTTTGCGGCTCGATCACCTGCTAGCGTCGGACGACAAGCTTCCGGTCCACGGGCGGCTGTCGACGCACGTGCTGGATACCCATAGCGGCAAGCCTGCCGCCGGTATCTCGGTCGAACTAATAGAGTTGTCCGATCTCGGTGTCAGCCGGGTGGTGACGCGCACGGTGACGAACAGCGATGGCCGCACCGACGCGCCGTTGATCGGCGGCCGGCCGGTGCCGATCGGGCGCTACGAGTTGATGTTTAGCGTCGGCGAGTATTTTGCTGCGCGTGGCGTGCCGATGTCGGATCCGCCGTTCCTCGACAAAATCCCGCTGCGCTTTTCGGTGAGCGATCCCGAAGGGCATCTGCACGTGCCGCTGCTGGTCACGCCGTGGAGCTATGCGACCTACCGGGGCAGTTGAGGCCGTCGGCTGCCAAAAGGCGCGGCATCGATGACGAAGATTCCGGCATCGATCATCTGACTGTGAAGCCTGGCCGGTCGTGCCAGCGGCTATCCGATGGCATGAACGTTGCTCGTTATCGACGGGATTGCTAACAAAATCCCGCGATATCCGCCGGCTGAACGGGGAGGCTCTGACGTGCCACTGATCAAGAACCGATACGGAAAGGGCCGCGTCCGCGTGATGCGGATTCATCGCGATGGCGACAGGCACGAGGTCAGTCAGCTCAACATCAAGGCCATGATCGAAGGCGACTTTGCCCGCGCCTATACCGACGGTGACAACTCCACCTCGGTCTCGACCGACACGATCAAGAACGTGGTCAACGTCATTGCCCGCGAAAACACCGGGCTCTGCCCGGAACAATTCTGCCAGGTGCTGGCGAAGAAATATCTCGACAGCTATCCGCAGGTTTCCTCCGTCTCGATCACCTCGCATGAGACCAAGTGGAGCCGGCTGAGCTTCGGCGGCAAGCCTCATCCGCACAGTTTCGTACTCGACAGCAACGGTAAGCCGACGGTGGAACTGACCATCGCGCGCGATGGATCGTCGACGCTGATATCGGGGGTCGACGGCTTTACCTTCATGAAGTCGACCCAGTCGGGCTGGGAGAACTACGTCAAGGATCGTTACACCACGATTCCGCCGACCGCTGACCGCATGTGCGCGACCAGCATGGTGGCGTCGTGGAAATGGTCGGGCACGCCGCAAAGTTATCCTGCCATCAACGCGAAGATTCTCGACACCCTGCTGGAAGTGTTCTCGACCACCTACAGCAAGAGCGTGCAGGACAGTCTCTATCGGATGGGCGAGGCAGCGCTGGCTGCGGTGCCTGAAATCTCCGAGATCAGCATGGCCTGCCCGAACATGCACTTCATCCCGATCAACCTCTCGGCGTTCGGGATGGATAACAACAACGACGTATTCCTGCCGACCGACGAGCCGCACGGCCAGATCGAGTGCACGGTGGGGAGGGGGTAGCTCCTTCTGTCATTGCCGGGCTTGACCCGGCAATCCATCAACTCAGTGAATTTCTTTTCTCGATGGATGCGCGGGTCAAGCCCGCGCATGACGAGTCTTTGCTACAACCCAAACTTCTCATGCAACTTCGGCCACAGCCGGTCCGGCTTGAACGGCACTGTCGTGAACCGAATCCCCGTGGCGTTGGCGAGGGCGTTGCCGAGCGCGGCCGCCACCGGATTGTACGGGCTCTCGCTCATCGACTTCGCGCCCATCGGCCCGACTGAATCGGAGGTGTCAGCGAAAAGCACTTCGGTGCGCGGGACATCGGCGAAGGAGGGAAGGTGATAGTCGCGGAATTTCGGATTGATCACGCGTCCGCCATCGTCGATCACCATCTCCTCATAGAGCGTAGCGCCCAGCGACTGCGCGACGCCGCCTTCGACCTGTCCGCGGCACTGCATGGGATTGGCGACGCGGCCGGCATCGGCCGCCTGAACGCTTTTCAGAATCTTGATCTCTCCCGTTGCCTTGTTCACGGCGACGCGGAATCCCTGCACGTTGAAGGCAACCGATCGGGGCGAACCCTCTGCGCTGCCGTTGCCGACCAGTGTGTTTCCTTTGGCCTTCGCAGCTTCCGCAAGCTCGACAAATGACAGCCGCTGCTTGCCGCAGACCACGCTCTCGTTCTCGATCGTGCATGTGGCGGGATCGACTTGCGTCAGCTCCGACGCAAAGGCCTTGATCTCGGCGGCGAGGTTTTCCGCCGCGGCCTGCGTCGCGCGTCCGGCGACGAAGATGCCGGCGCTGCCGTAGGCGCCGGTATCGTGGCCGCCATGCGCGGTGTCGGATTGCCTCAGAATGATCCGATCGACCGTGGTCGCGAGCGCGGAGGCCGCGATCTGGCGGTGTACGGTCGAGGTGCCGTTGCCGAACTCGGCAGTACCGACCGTCAGTTCGAATCCGCCGTCGTCGCGCAGCGCGATTTTGCAATCGGCGAGGTGACCGGCGGGCGGCACGGTGTCGATCATGGTCAGCGCGATGCCTTCTCCGATCAGCCAGTCCGGTGAAAGCTGCGGCCTCGGTGCATCGGTTTCCAGCGCGCGCTCGACCAGGTCGAGGCACTGGTCGAGGCCGTAGGAGCCATACATCACATCGTGATATTCGGAGTCCGGCGGCGACAGCATGGGGTCGCCGGGCTTGACGACATTGCGGCGGCGCATGTCGAACGAGCTGATGCCGAGCTGCTTTGCCAGCTCATCGATCGCGGCTTCGACCGCGATCAGGGTCTGCGGCAGGCCGTAGCCGCGGAACGCGCCCGCGGGCAGGGTGTTGGTATAGGCGGCGACGGCATCGACCTTCTTGTTCGGGCAATTGTAGACGCCGATGCATTCACCGACGGCGTGGAACAGCACCGGGCCGGCATGGTTGCCGTAGGCACCGGTGTTGGAGAGCACGTCGAGCTGCAGAGCCGTCAGTCTGCCGTCCTTGTCGGCGCCTGCCTTCACGGTGATCCGCATCGGATGCCGCGTCGAGGTCGCGATGAACTGCTCTTCGCGGGTCAGTTCGAGTTTCACCGGCCGTCCGGTCTTCAGCGCGGCGAGCGCCAGGATGTCCTCGACGAACATCTCCTGCTTGCCGCCAAAGCCGCCGCCGACGCGTTCGCAAAACACCCGCACCTTGTCGGGCGCAAGACCGAAAAGATCGGCCAGCGTGCGTCGCGTCAGGAACGGGACCTGGGTGCTGGAGCGAATGGTGAGAACGCCTGCAGCATCGACCCAGGCGAGCCCGCCATGGGTTTCGAGCGCCGCGTGCTGGACGCGCTGGGTGGTGAAGGTGCCCTCATAGGTGACGGCGGATTGCGCCAGCGCGGTCGCGACGTCGCCATACTCACCATGCTTTTCGGCGACGATATTGCGCTGCGAATTGGTGACGCGGTGTTCCGGCGTCTTGTCGCCGTGAATGATCGGTGCGCCCGGTGCGATCGCCAGCGCCGGATCGAACACCGCCGGCAGGATCTCGTAGTCGACCTTGAGGCGGCGGCAACCCTCTTCGGCGGCGGCTTCGGTCTCCGCGATGACAGCGGCGACCTTTTGCCCGATGAAGCGGACGACGTCGTCGAGCACGCGGGTGTCGTCGGGGTCCATCCAGTCCCGTTCGTGCCGCGCGGTCGAAAACAGGCGGTCCGGCGCGTCCGCATGCGTCAACACCGCATGTACGCCTGGAACCTTGAGTGCGGCGCTGTCGTCGATCGAAATGATCTTGGCGTGCGGGTGCGGTGAGCGTAGCAGCTTGATGTGGAGCAAGCCCTCCAGCGCCATGTCGAAGGTGTAGCGCGCGGCGCCGCGGACTACCAAGGGGCCTGCGGGCGCTGGCAGGCTGCGGCCGAATGCGGTGCCCGCGGCCGCGTCCTCGATATTGTTCTTGCCATCAAGCGCATCTTCGATCGAGCGGTAGCCGGTGCAGCGGCAGATGTTGCCCTTCAGCGAAGCGCCGAGGTCCTGACGTTGGGCTTGGTTCAGCGACGCGCAGGTCAGGATCATGCCCGCGGTGCAGAAGCCGCACTGAAATCCCTGCGCATCGAGAAAGGCCTGCTGCAGGGGATGCGTGCCGCCATCGCCGCCGAACCCTTCGATGGTGGTGACGGCGTGGCCCTCGGCGCGAAACGCCGGGATCAGGCAGCTATGCACCGGCTCGCCGTCGAGCAGCACCGTGCAGGCGCCGCAGTCGCCGGCGTCGCAGCCTTTCTTGACGCCGAAATGTCCGGTTTCGCGCAGGAAGGTGCGCAGGCATTGTCCGGCCCGTGGTGTTTCCGAGAACGCCTTGCCGTTGATCTCGAAGGTCATGGCCGCGTCTCCAATTCGCCGCGGATCTCTTCGGCCAGCCGCAGCGTCATGTGCTTGCGCCACACCGGCTTGCCATGAACGTCAGTGTGGTAGAGGTCGTCGCCGATGGTCTGCAGGATTGTTTCGCGAAGTTCTTCGGCCTTCGGAATTGTTGCGAAGAGCAATCGAATCGGCCGCTTGGTCGAGGCCGTGACCGTCAGCGCAAAGGTGCCGTCAACCGCGATGCTGCCGATCAGGAGCGCGGCCGATCGGCCGACCGGCGTCAGTGAGATCTGGCGGAACGCCGAACGGCGTTTCAATGACGCGAGCGGGACATCGATCTGGCGCAGGAGATCGCCGGGTTGAAGCACGTTGCGCTGGTCGCCGGTGACGAACTCGGCGACGGGAATTTTTCGTTCGCTGCCATCCGCCTGCCAGATCGTGCAGACGCCATCGAGGGCCGAGGTCAGCGAAATCATCGGCCCGGCCGGCAGCGACATGCAGATGTTGCCGCCGACGGTCGCGGTCTTCCAGATCTTGAAGGAGGCGAGAAATGCCCGGCAGCATTGGTTGATCAGGGGCGAGGCGGTCCATTCCGGCGGACAAGCCAGCGCATCGAGCTGCGCGACCGTGCAGGTCGCGGCGATGCTCAGCCCGTGCTCGCTGACGCTCAGCGCCGGCCATTTGAGATCGGTGAGATCGATCAGCCGCGTCAGATGTACCTGCGGTTCGGAGAACAGCCAGGTCCCGCCCGCCAGCCAAGCATCGCCTGCCGTCCAAACGGGCAATTGCGCCCGCGACGTCGGATGGGCAACTTCGGAAACGGTGTTCAGGTCCATGGATACGCCAACGCTTTCAACGAGATGCATCTCCGAATAAGAAGTCTTGCAAGACCAGCGCCACTTGTCATCAAGGTTGGGACAGTCTTTGCATTGTAAGGTGAGAGCAATCGCTTCCGGGAGATAGGGTGATTATGGACCAAACGCAGCCGATCTGGATCAAGGACCCGCTGGCTATTCTGGCCGATGGGGCAGAGCGCGGCGTCGTGGTCCAGGGTGGCAAGATCGTCGAACTGGTGCCGCGCGGTCAGGAGCCATCGACCGCCGGGTGTCGCGGTGTTTGACGCCGGCGCGCATGTGGTGCTGCCGGGGCTGATCAACACCCACCACCATTTCTACCAGACCCTGACGCGGGCGCTGCCGGCGGCGCTGGATCGGGAGCTGTTTCCCTGGCTGCAGGCGCTCTATCCGGTATGGGCGCGGCTGACGCCGGATGCCCTCAACCTCGGTTTCACCGTGGCGATGTCGGAATTGCTGCTGTCGGGCTGCACCACCACGACCGATCATCATTACGTGTTCCCGGCCGGGCTCGAGGATGCCGTCGATATCGAGGTCGCGGCCGCGAAGCGGCTTGGCATCCGCGTGCTGCTGACGCGCGGTTCGATGAACCTGTCGCAGCGCGACGGCGGCCTGCCGCCGGACAGCGTGGTGCAGGACGAAGATACGATTCTGGCCGACAGCGCGCGCGTGGTCGCCAAGTATCACCAGCGCGGTGAAGATGCGATGGTGCAGATCGCGCTGGCACCGTGCTCGCCGTTTTCGGTGACGACCTCGTTGATGCGATCCACCGCCGAACTGGCGGATAAGCTCGACGTTCGCCTGCACACCCATCTCGCCGAAACCGAGGACGAAAACAAATTCTGCGAGCAGATGTTTGGCTGCCGGCCGCTTGATTATCTCGAGCAATGCGGCTGGCTCAACGCACGGACCTGGCTCGCCCACGGCATCCATTTCAACGCGAACGAGATGCAGCGGCTTGGCAAGGCCAAAACCGCCATCAGCCATTGCGCCTGCAGCAACCAGTTGCTGGCGTCCGGCTGCTGCCCGGTCTGCGAGATGGAGGAGGCCGGCGTTTCCATTGGTCTCGGCGTCGACGGCTCGGCCTCCAACGACGGATCCAATCTGATGCAGGAAGTGCGCGCCGCGTTCCTGCTGCAGCGGGCGCGTTATGGTGTTGGCCGCGTCAGCCACAAGGATGCGATGCGCTGGGCGACCAGGGGCTCGGCGGCCTGCGTCGGCCGTCCCGAGCTCGGCGAAATCGCGGCCGGCAAGGCTGCCGACCTCGCGCTGTTCAAGCTCGACGAACTGCGCTTCTCCGGCCATGGCGATCCCTTGGCCGCTGTGGTGCTCTGCGGCGCGCATCACGCCGATCGGGTGATGGTCGGTGGCAACTGGGCGGTGATGGATGGCGCCATTCCCGGGCTCGACGTTGCGGATTTGATCCGCCGCCACAGCGCCGCCGCGCGCGCGATGCAGGCGGGGTGAAGGCGTTTGAAAAAGAAAACGGTCCGGGCGCTGCCGCCCGGACCCGATATTCGTAATCCTTACTTGCCGGGGATCTTGTCGTCGACGCCTTTGACGTAGAAGTTCATGCCGAGCACCTGATCGTCGGCAAGATGGTCGCCGCCCTTGCACTCCACATCCTTGCCGTCCTGGCCGACGACGGGACATTTGAACGGGAACAGCTTGCCGTCGACGATGGCCGCTTCGGTATCCATTGCCAGCTTCTTCACGTCATCCGGCATGTTGGTGTAGGGCGCCATGACAACCGTTTTCGACTTCAGGCCGCCCCAGGTGTCTTCCGAGGTCCACTTGCCATCGAGTTCGGCCTTGACGCGGTCGATGTAGTACGGCGCCCAATTGTCGATGATCGAGGTGAGCTGCGATTTCGGCCCGAACTTGATCATTTCGGAATCCTGGCCGAACGCCAGCTTGCCGCGTTCGGAAGCGATCTGCATCGCCGCCGGCGAGTCCGTGTGCTGCATGATCACGTCGGCGCCCTGATCCAGCAGAGCTTTGGCGGCGTCGGCTTCCTTGCCGGGATCAAACCACGTGTTCGCCCAGATGATCTTGACCTTGATGTTGGGATTGACGGTCTGCGCGCCCAGCATGGTGGCGTTGATGCCCATGATGACTTCCGGGATCGGGAACGAGCCGATGTAGCCCAGCACGCCGGATTTCGACATCTTGCCGGCGATAACGCCCTGGATGTAGCGACCCTCGTAGAACCGGCCGTTATAGATCGACATGTTCTTGTCGCGCTTGAAACCCGTGGCGTGCTCGAAATGCACGTTGGGATATTTCTTGGCCACCTTGAGCGTCGGATCCATGTAGCCGAACGAGGTGGTGAAGATCAGCTTGTTGCCGGCGCGCACCAGCTGTTCGATGGAGCGCTCGGCATCGGGGCCTTCGCTGACGTTTTCGAGAAAGGTGGTCTCGATCTTGTCGCCGAATTCCTTGACCAGTGCCTGGCGGGCCTGGTCATGCTGGTAGGTCCAGCCGAAATCGCCGACCGGGCCAAGATAGATAAAACCTACTTTCAGCTTGTCGGCGGCCGAGGCCATCGACAGTCCGGCGCCAGTCGCCAGCAGCAGGGCTGCCGCTGCCATCCAATACTTTTTCATATACTTCTCCTGTTGACCGAGGGAACTGGTCTTCGAAACGCCTCGCCTCGCCCCGTGCGTTTCTGATTGGATCGTTGGTGGGGGTCGATGAGGACCCCGAAAAGCTGCGTCACACTTTGCTGTCCTTCATGGAACCAGCAATTTTCGCGCCAGCGTCCGTCAACCGGTAGGTGACGAGCGGCCGACTGATGGGTCCGGACCTCGATACTTCTACCACAAGCCCCCGGGCCATCAGAGCTTCGAACGTTCGATAGAAACCGAACATGCTGGCCTCACGCCCCTGCAACAGGTTGAATTCATGCAACATGCTCAGCTCGTGTTGCGAGAGCGGCGACTTGCGGATGCGACGGACAAGGTCCGCCCGCCTCTCGAGCCATTCCTCGTCCGGCAGAATCGCGGCTTCGTTCGCAGCTGAATGCCCTGGACCCGAATTGGCGGATTGGGCGGCCTCCGGCCGGCTGGCGTCGGTGGTCTGTAAGCCCCGCGCACGTGTGATCGCCTCAACGCAGCCGTCCAGCAGGCGGGCGCTCCATAGAGGTCTGCGGTCGATCACGACCGGCTCAGGGATCACCTGCTCCCTGACCAGTCGCTCGAACAGGCCGATGGTGAGGCCGACATGGGCTGCGGCCAGCCGACGATCCAAAAGACGTGAACTCCCAAGGTCGGGCGCGTCCTGATCGGATGGTTGCGTCGACGGCATCTGTTTCGGGTTCGGTGCTGGTTGGGCGGCGGACGGTTGAGGCGAACCGATGGATTCAATCCATGCGTCCTTGGACCTGCGCCGCCGGGTGCAAATCGGGACGAAGGCTAACGGAAACCGGGTGCTCTCAAGTAGCAGAGATTCTCGCGCACCTTGATGCCAAATCGGCATCAGGCTAGTTTGCCCCGGGGTGGGCTCAACCATGCGGTTTCACGCACCGGCAATCTATTACTTCCATGCAGTGCGCCGGGCCGGCTCCATCCGCGGGGCAGCACGCGTCCTGAACGTCGCCTCGTCGGCGGTGAACCGCCAGATTCTGAAACTCGAAGAAGAACTCGGCACGCCGCTGTTCGAGCGAACCGTCAACGGTCTGAAGCTGACGTCGGTGGGGGAGATGTTCGCCCGTCATGTCATGACCGTGATCCAGGATCAGGATCGTTTCAGATCGGACTTGCAATCGCTCTCCGGTACCTGGCGCGGGAGCATCCGCGTTGCCTGCATCGAGGCATTGGCCGGATCATTGCTGCCGGATCTCATGATGCGGCATCGGCAGCGGGCGAAGCGCGTGACCTTCTCGGCCCGCATCATGGGCTCGTTCGAAATTCACGACGTCCTGGTTCGGGGCGACGCCGATATCGGCATTGCGTTTGCGCTTCGCCATAGTCCGGAATTGCGTCAGGTCGCATTGAAGCGCTTTCGCCTCGGCGCGGTCGTGGCCAAGGACCATCCGCTTGCCTCCAAGGGCAAGGTCACGGTGCCGCAATGCATGGCATTTCCCTTCATTCTCGCATTCCCCGAATTGTCGATTCACGATCTGCTTCAGCCACTGATGGCGAGGCTTCCGCAAACGGCGGAGCCGGCCATCCAGACCAACTCGATGGACCTGATGCGCGAACTGGCCGAGCGCAGCGTCGCCATCTCGTTTCAAACCCAGATCGGGATAGAGCGGCTGCTGGAGGCCGGCCGGCTCAGTTTCCTGCCCCTGCACAATGGGGGAAGCCCGGTGTGGTCCGACCTCGGCGTCTATGTCCGGTCGGACCGCGCGCTTCCGGCCTATATGGAGAGCTACCTTCAGGATCTCGTGCACGAACTGGACGAGCGCGAGAAGCAGGAGAACGCAGCTTTCGCTTGATGGTTCTCATCGCGGAAGTCTGGAATCCAAAGTCAGCGGTCGGGCACGAACACCGTGCCGAGCGCGGCGGGTGCCGTCGAGCCGCCAGTCCGCGCGCGCGAAATCAGCACGAGAACGATCACGGTGGCGAGATACGGCAACGCCGACATGAATTGCGAGGGGACGCCGACGCCCCAGCCCTGCGCATGAAGCTGCAGGATCGTGACGGCGCCGAACAGATAAGCGCCGATCACGAGGCGGCCCGGCCGCCACGAGGCGAACACGACCAGCGCCAGCGCGATCCAGCCACGGCCTGCGGTCATGCCCGGGATGAAGAACGGCGTATAGGCGAGCGGCAGATAGGCCCCGGCAAGTCCCGCGCAGGCGCCGCCGAACATCACCGCATACAACCTGATGCGAAGCACCGGGTAGCCCAGCGCGTGGGCCGAGACATGATTGTCGCCGCAGGCGCGCAGCACCAGTCCTGCGCGTGTTCGATAGAGGAAGTACCAGACGGCGACGACGAGCGCGAGCGAGAGATACACGAAACCGTCTTCGCCGAAGATTATCCGCCCGACCAGCGGGATATCGGTGAGGCCGGGAATGTGCAGATGAGGCGCCGGCGTAATTCTTTCGCCGACGAAGCCGGCGCCGATCAGGCCGGACAATCCAATGCCGAGGATCGTAAGTGCGAGGCCGGTGGCGACCTGATTGACCGCCAGGCCCAGCGTCATCATCGCAAAGATCAGCGACAGCGCCGTGCCGGCAACGATACCGCACAGCGCGCCAATGATGACCGAGCCGGTGAGCCAGGCGCCGCCGAAGCCGCAGGCCGCGCCGACGATCATCATGCCCTCGACACCGAGGTTGAGCACGCCCGCGCGCTCGGTCACGAGTTCCCCGGTAGCCGCCAGCAACAGCGGGGTGGACGCCGCCAGCACGGAGAGGATGATGGCTTCAACGAGCTCCATCAGGCCACCTGTCGCGACGGGAGAATAAGCCGGAAGCGATAGAGGATGAGGCTATCGCAGGCGAGCACATAGAACAGCAGGATGCCCTGAAACACCTTGGTGACATCAAGCGGGATTTTCATGGCGATCTGGGCCTGCTCGCCGCCGATGAAGGTGAGGGCGAGGAAAAGGCCGGCAATCAATATTCCAACCGGGTTCAACCGCCCGAGGAAGGCGACGATGATGGCGGTGAAGCCGTAGCCCGGCGAGATGCCCGGCTGAAGATGGCCGACGGGCCCCGCGACCTCGATGATGCCGGCGAGCCCCGCCAGCGCGCCTGATATGGCGAAGGTCAGGAGCACCAGCTGGTTGGAATTGAATCCGCCGAACCGTGCCGCGCGCGGAGCTGCGCCGACCACGCGGATTTCAAAGCCCTTGATGGTCCTGCCGAGCAGCACGGCGCCGGCGGCAACGACGATGAGCGCGATGATGGCGCCAAGGTGCAGGCGGCCGCCCTCGATCAGCACCGGAACGGTGGCGACCGGATCGAATTCGGCGGTGGTTGGAAAGTTGAAGCCCTTGGGATCGCGCCAGGGGCCGCGCACGAGATAGTCGAGAAAGAGATCGGCGACATAGACCAGCATCAGGCTGGTCAGGATTTCGCTGGCGCCGAACTTGACCTTGCAGATCGCCGGGATCAGCGCATAGAGCGCGCCTGCAATTGCGCCCAACAGCAGCATCGCCGGCAACACCCAATATCCTGCGTCGGTGCCCTGGGTCTTCACCGCGATCCAGCTCCCGGCGACCGCGCCGACCAGGAACTGGCCTTCGGCGCCGATGTTCCAGGCGTTGGCGAGATAGCAGAGCGACAGGCCGATGGCGATCATCACCAGCGGTGTCGCCTTCACCGCGATTTCCTGCAGCGAATAGCTGTCGGTCAAGGGATCGATGAAGTAGACGCCGAGCGCCGAAATCGGATTCTTGCCGAGGATCATGAACAGGATGCTCATGGTCACGATCGTCAGCCCGATCGCGATCAAGGGCGACACCAGCGCGATCGTGTTCGAGCGTTCGGCGCGCTTCTCAAGCACCAACTGCATGGGCGGCCTCCTTCGGCTCGAGCGTGCTTCCGCCCATCAACAGTCCGAGCTTCTCGCGGGAGGCGTCTGCTGTGGCGAGTGGCGGGGAGAGATGGCCGTGGAACATCACGGCGATGCGGTCGGTGATTTCGGCGAGTTCGTCGAGATCCTGGCTGGTCACCAGCACGGCGGCGCCGGCGGCGGCGAGATCGAGCAGGGCCTGCCGGATCACGGCTGCCGCGCCCGCATCGACGCCCCAGGTCGGCTGGCTGACGACGAGCACCGCCGGGTTGCGCAGGATCTCGCGTCCGACGATGAATTTTTGCAAATTGCCGCCCGACAGGCTCGCCGCCTCCGGATCGCGCTTGGCCTTGCGCACGTCGAAGGTTTCGGTGGCGCGGTCGACGGTCTTCAAGGTCGCAGCGGTGTTGACGAAGCCGTGCTGGACCATGTTGCTCGCGGCATGGCCGGTCAGCAGCGCGTTCTCGGAAAGCTTCATGCGCGGCGCGGTGCCGTGGCCGAGCCGTTCCTCCGGAACGAAGGCAGCGCCGAGCTTGCGCCGCTGCGTAATCGAGAGATGGCCGGCAGCGATCCCCTCGATCACCACCGTGCCGGGGTCCTTCGCCAACCGTTCGCCGGAGAGTGCGGCGAACAGTTCGTCCTGGCCGTTACCGGCAACGCCGGCGATGCCCAGGATTTCGCCACCCCTCAGCTCGAACGAGATGTGCTGGAGCCGGGTGCCGTGTGGATCATCCGGCTCGAGGCTGAGATCGTTGACGACAAGCCGCGGCACGGTGATCTGCCGGTTCGCGGCGGCCTTCACCTGCTTGATCTCGCCGCCGACCATCATGCGCGCCAGCGAGGCCGCGGTCTCGGCCTTCGGGTTGCAGGTTGCGACCTTCTTGCCGCCGCGCAGGATGGTGGCGGTGTCACAGAGCCGCTTCACCTCCTCCAGCTTGTGGCTGATGTAGAGGATCGCGCGCCCCTCCGCCTTCAGGCGGTCGAGCACCGTGAACAGCTGATCCGCCTCCTGCGGCGTCAGCACGGCGGTGGGCTCGTCGAGGATCAGGAATTTGGGATCCTGCATCAGCGCGCGGACGATTTCGATGCGCTGGCGTTCGCCGACCGAGAGTTGCCAGACCTCGCGTTTGGGATCGAGCGGAAGCCCGTAGACATGGGACACTTGCTCAAGGCGGGCCGACATGTCCTTGAACGATTCCTTGCCGTCGAGACCGAGCGCCACGTTCTCGGCGACGGTGAGATTGTCGAACAGCGAGAAATGCTGGAACACCATGCCGATGCCGCGTGCGCGCGCTTCCGACGGCCCGGACAGGACCATCTTCTCGCCCTGCCAGCGCATCTCGCCTTCGCTCGGCTGGATCAGTCCATAGATGGCTTTGACCAGCGTCGACTTGCCGGCGCCGTTCTCGCCAAGCAAGGCGTGGATCTGCTGCGGCCAGATATCGATGTCGATCTTTTCATTGGCCAGGAAGCTGCCGTAGCGCTTGGTCAGGCCGACCGTCTGGAGCAACGGCGTGGCGCCAGTGGGCAGCACGGCAGGCGTTGGATCGAGCATGCGTCGTCACGGTCGAGAGGAACGGATGCCTCGATATTGTGCTAGTTTGGACGCCTGCGTAAGTAGGGAAAATGCGCCAGCGCCTGCCCAACTGTTTGGCAAGCAAAAGCAGCGGTGATTCTCGACAGACTGCCGGCACTTGCTGTCTTCGCGCGCTCCGCGCCGGCGCTGGCCAGATGAAAACGCCGAACCGCCTGTTGCAGATTTGCGACGGTCCATACAATTCGAAACCGGCTAGTCAGTGCTGACGCAAAATTGAGCAAGTTTGTTCCACCTGTGTACGATCCGATTCTTGGAACCGTTCACGCCGTGCGCCCTGCGCTCAATCGCCGCAGAAATCCAATAGCGACGGCCATAAGCGGAATTTTTTCCCGTCTACCTCAAGTTGCTTTGTGCACATTCGACGCGGATAGGTTTCGTGCAGAAACCGCTGCGGCATCGGGCTTTCTTGATCAAACTTGCGGCACGCCATGGAGAAAGTTGAGGCTTCTCACTTCAAGTGAACAGCGCAAGGGTCGTCCCCAAGGGCCTCGATCACATCGTTTCGCTCGTTAATTTGGGGGTATTTGGGATGTCTACTCTTCGCCGAACATTGGCAGCTGCGGCGCTGTCACTTGCCACTCTCGCGCCGACAGGATTTGCCAGCGCGGCTGACTTGCCGGTCAAGGCCAAGGCGAAGCCGGTCGCCGACTTGCCGTTCTTCCTTGTGATCGACGACCGGGTGTCGTTCTCGTGGATGCCGAAGGGTACCGATCCCGGCATGTTCACCGTCAACCCGAACGGCTCGATCAACGGCACCACTCCCAAGCAGGTCTATTCGTTCAGTCACTTCGATGCGTGGGCTTACGGCACCAACTTCTTCACCATCTCGATGTTCAAGTCGGGTCATAACGATCCGGCCTCGCCCTGCGTCGCGCCCGGCGTGACGATCACCGGCGGTGCCGCGGATTGCGCGGGCGCCACCGAAATCTACGGCCTGTTCCGCTCCACCTTCGGCTGGAACGAAATCTTCAACACCAAGGCCTTCACCATGGGGCCGCTGCACAACATCTCGTTCGAAGTCGGCATGGACGGCAACACGGAGAACAACTTCCTGGCGCCGGCCAAGCGTGACGTCGTCGCCGGTCTGCAGTTTGCCTTCGACCTGCCCTACAAGGGCTATTTCAACGTGGCGCCCCTGGTTTACTGGGAGTTCTCCAACCACAACGCGTTCACCCAGTGCGGCCTGTTCGGTCCCGGCGTTCCCGGCGTAACCTGCAACGGCGACGGCAACGTCAAGTACAATGCGACATGGGCGGTCGAAACCAACTACTACATGGATCTCGGCTTCATGCCCGAAAACATGCAGTTCTGGTCGATCAGCGGCCGTGCAGGCTGGTATGGACCGAAGGGCGACTCGAACAATCTTCCCTTCCTTTCGGGCGTGGGTCGGTTCAGCACCGCCACCAAGACCGAGTTCAACAGCGAGCCGATCCGTCTGACCTTCGACGCCAGCAAGGCTGTCTACGGTGCGAAATACTCGCACTTCGTCGACCTCTGGGTCGCCTATCGCTACTGGCAGAACAAGTTCGGCCTCGATCACAATGCGATGCCCGGCGTCTGCACGCTCGCTGCGACCGGTCAGAGCACCAACTCCTGCACCGAGTCCACCGTCTACGGTGGCGTGACGGTGAAGTTCTAAACGCCTGACGTTCCCCAGGTGAAAGTAATGGCGCCGCGATGTTCCCCGCGGCGCCATTTCTGTTGCAGTCACGAAGTGCGCGAGGGCTATTTGTCCCAGACGCCAGCGTGCAGTGCCGCCGCTTCGTCCTCGAGCAGGGGGCCGACCACTTCGGTGGCTCGCTGTCCGCTCTCGAACACTTCTCGGCAGGGCAGGTCGAGCGTCGGATTTTCCGGATGGTTGCCGGTGAATTCGCGCAGCCGGTGTTCGCTCAAGCCGTAGACCAGGCGGCCGATGCCGGCCCAGTACATCGCGCCCGCGCACATCGCGCAGGGCTCCGCGGATGAGTACAGCGTGGCCGTCGCGAGCACGTCAGCACCAAGCGTGGTACAGGCCTGCGTCGCCAGCAGCCGTTCGGCGTGCGCCGTGCCGTCATGGGAGGGCATGTAGCCGTTCTCGGCCTCGAGCAGCACATTGCCGTGCTGATCGACCAGAACCGCGCCGAACGGATGGTTGCCATGGGTCATGGCGCGGCGCGCGACGTCGAACGAGTGTCGCAGGAATTGCTCGTCGCGCTCCGACCTATCTGAGACCATCAATGCCCCGCCATGTGGCGCCCGATCTCGGTGAGGTCGGCTTCGCTGGCGCGGGCCTCGTGGACGAATTCGCCGTGGAACATCACCACCAGACGATCCGACAATTCGAGCAATTCATCAAGGTCTTCGCTGACCAGAAGCACCGCTGCGCCGCGGTTGCGCGCCGCCATGATCTCGGCATGGATCTGGGCGACCGCGGCGAAATCCAGCCCGAAGCAAGGATTGGCGGCGATCAGCACCTCGACTTCGCCGCCGAGTTCGCGCGCCAGCACCGCGCGCTGCACATTGCCGCCCGACAGTGCCGAGATCGGCGTATCCGGCGTGCGGGTCTTGATCTTGTAGAGCCCGATCTTGCGTTCGGCGTTCTTTCGAAAGGCTTTGCCGCTAAGCCACCAGCTGCCGCTTGCAAACGGCGCCCGATCGAATTCGCGGAAGGCCAGATTGTCGGCGACGCTCATGCCGCCGACGCAGGCATTCTTCAACGGCTCCTCCGGCAGCAGCGACATCTTGTGACGCCGCATGTCCTCGCGGCTCGCAGAATAGAAATCGCCGCGGACGCGGATCGCGCCGCCCTCCGCCTGACGCTGGCCGGCGAGAACTTCCACGAGCTGCCGCTGGCCGTTGCCGGACACCCCGGCAACGCCGACGATCTCGCCGCTTCGCACCGTCAGCGACACACCGTGAACGGCAATCGCACCGGCATCGTCGAGCGCAGTCACCTTGTCCAGCTCCAGCCTCGGCTCGCCGACCTCGCCGACCCGCGGCGGCTGCACGGTCAATTGCTCGGCACCGATCATGGTGCGCGCCATGTCATCAGGGGTGAGATCGGCGACGCGGCCGGCGCCGGCGAGCTTACCGCGGCGCAGGATCGTCACCTCGTCGGCAAAAGCCATCACTTCGCGGAACTTGTGCGTGATCATCAGGATCGTGAGGTCGCCGGCCACCACCATGGCGCGCAGCATGCCCAGCACTTCGTCGGCTTCGCCCGGCGTCAGCACCGAGGTCGGCTCGTCCAGGATCAGGAAGCGGCGCTTCAGATAGAGCTGCTTGAGGATTTCGCATTTCTGCCGCTCACCGGCCGAAATGTCGGAGACCTTTGCGTCGAGCGGCACCTTGAACGGCATCCGAGCCAAAAACGCCTCGAGCTCCTTCTTCTCCTTCGACCAATCGACCACGGCCGGTACGTCGTCCCGCGCCAGCACCAGATTTTCCGCCACCGTCATCGCCGGCACCAGGGTAAAATGCTGGTAGACCATGCCGAGCCCGAGCGCGTGCGCGTTCTTCGGGTTGGCGATGGCCTGTTCGCGGCCGCCGACGACGATGTTGCCCTCGGTCGCGTGGTAGTAACCCATGATGCACTTCACCAGGGTGCTTTTTCCGGCGCCGTTTTCGCCGAGCAGGGCGTGAAAGCTGCCGGGACGCACTTTCAGCTCGACATTGTCGAGCGCCAGGAATTCGCCGAAGCGCATGGTCATGGCGATGGCGTCGACGCCGAAGGCGCCAGTGGGCGGGGGCGCTTCGCCAATGATCACGACAGCGCCCCGATCAGCTCGGTCGAGCGTGCGACCGCGCCGAACACGCCGCCCTGCATCTTGATCATCTTCAGCGCGTGGTCGTGGTTGCTCTTGTCGGTGGCGGCACAGCAATCCTCGATCAGCACGCATTCGAAGCCGCGATCGTTGGCCTCGCGCATCGTGGTGTGGACGCAGACGTCGGTGGTGATGCCGGTCAGCACGATGTTCTGGATGCCGCGCAGCCGCAGCATCAATTCAAGGTCGGTGGCGCAGAACGAACCCTTGCCGGGCTTGTCGATGATGGGCTCGCCCGGCAGCGGCGCCAGATCGGGAATGATCTCCCAGCCGGGCTCGCCACGCACCAGCACGCGGCCGCAGGGACCGGGATCGCCGATCCCGGCGCCGATCTGGCGCGAGCGCCACTGCTTGTTGGCCGGCAGGTCGGTGAGGTCAGGACGGTGCCCCTCGCGGGTATGGATGATGTGATAACCCTTGGCGCGCATCGCCGCGAGCAGGCGCTTGATCGGCTCGATCGGTGCGCGCGTCAGCGAGAGGTCGTAGCCCATCTTGTCGACATAGCCGCCGACGCCGCAGAAATCGGTCTGCATGTCGATGATGATGAGCGCGGTGTTCTCCGGGCGAAGGTCGCCATTGTAGGGCCACGCATAGGGTTCGGATTTGATGTAGCGCTCGGGCATTGACGACCTCGCTGGTGCGCGGGTTACCGGGTAATCGACAGTTCGGCCGGCGCGCCGGTCAGGGTGCGCTTCGGCGAGCAGGTGATGATCATGATCGCCAGCGTCAGGATGTAGGGCGCGGCGTTGAACAGGTGATAGCCCGAGGTGACGCCGACCGATTGCAGCGCCGGCCCGAGCGCGGCGGCGCCGCCGAACGCCAGCGACGCCCACAGGCACAGCATCGGGTCCCAGCGCGCGAAGATCACCAGCGCCACCGCGGTGATGCCTTGTCCGCTGGAAAGTCCTTCATTCCAGCTGCCGGGATAGAACAGCGACAGGAAGGAGCCGCCGATCCCGGCCAGGAAGCCGCCGACCATGGTGGCGCGCAGCCGGATCATCAGCACCGAGTACCCCATCGCGCGCGCGGCGTCGGAACTCTCGCCGGCGGTCCGGATCAACAGGCCCCAGCGCGTGGTACGGAACGCCCAGTAGAGAATTGGCGCAATCGCAACGCCGATCAGGAACAGCACATTGATGCGCAGTGCGGCGCGGACCTGCGAGATATCGCTCCACCAGCCGAAATCGATCGCCGGCAGCCGCGGCGCGGTCGGCTCGATCAGCGGCTTGCCGAGATAGAAGGCCAATCCGGTGCCAAACAGCATCAGCGCGATGCCGACCGCGATGTCGTTGACCCGCGGCAGCGAGCAGATGCCGGCATGGAGCGCCCCCAACAGCGCGCCGGTGACGCCGGCGGCGAGCACGCCGAGCCAGGGCGAGCCGGAGAGATAGGAGATGCCGTAAGCGCTCATCGCGCCCATCACCAGGGTGCCTTCGAGGCCGAGATTGATGCGGCCGGAACGCTCGGTGATGCATTCGCCCAGGGACACGAACAGGAACGGCGTCGAGACGCGGATGGCGCCGCCGAACACGGCGAGCGGGACGGTCCAGAGTCCGATCGTTCCATCCGCCATGTCAGGATTTTCCTTTCAGGAAGCCGATGCGCCCGTACAGCGCATCGCTGGCCAGCACGAACACGAAGATGATGCCCTGCAGCACCAGCACCGATGCGTCCGGCAGGCCGAGGCGTCGCTGCAGCAGCCCGCCGCTGGCGCTGATGCCGCCGAGCAGGATCGCAACCGGGATGATCGCCAGCGGATTTTGCCGCGACAGGAAGGCAACGAGGATGCCGGTGAAGCCATAGCCCGCGGCGAGATTGGCATTGGTGCGGCCCTGCACGGCGGCGACCTCGATCATGCCGGCAAGGCCTGCGGCCCCGCCGGCCAGAAAGCAGATCGTCATGATCAGCTTGCCGACGCTTAAGCCAACGATTTTTGCCGCGCGAATGTTGCCGCCGGCGACGCGCGCGGCGAAGCCGAAGGTGGTGTGATAGATCAGGATGTAGGAGGCAACCGCGGCGACCAGGCCGAACACCAGCCCCCAATGCACGTCGGTGCCGGGAATCGAGCCGATCATGTTGGCGGCGCCGATCTCGCGCGTCGACGGCTTGTTGAGGCTGGCCGGGTCGCGCATCGCGCCTTCGACCAGATGATTGAGGATCGCGAGCGCGATATAGACCAGCAGCAGGCTCGAGATCGTTTCGTTGACGCCGCGATATTGCCGCAAGCCACCCGACAGCGTGATCCAGAGGCCGCCGCCGATCACGCCGGCGATGACCATGGCGGTCTGCACCACCAGCGGCGGCGCCCATTGCATCGCAAGCGCCGCAGAGGTCGCCGACAGCGCGCCGATCAGGAGCGCACCTTCGCCGCCGATGATGACCATGCCGAGCTGCGCCGGCAACGCCGTGCACAGCGCCGTCAGAATGAGCGGCGCGGCGCGGGTCAGCGTGTTCTGCCAGGAGAACCAGGTGCCGAACGCGCCCTGGTACATATAGAAGTAAAGGTCGAGCGGGTTCTTGCCGAACAGGGCGACGAAAATGCCGAACACCGCGAGCGCGCCGACCAGCGCCGCGCCCGGGATCAGGATGTACTCGATGCTTGCGCCGTAGCGCTGGAGGAAGCCGGAATCGGCGGCCGGGGCTACCCCGACCGCCTCGAGCGGATCCGCCGCGTCAGTTGTCACGAAGTCGCTCCGATCACGCCCTCGACCAGATAGTCCATCTTCTCGAGCTCAGGGTCCGTCTGCCCGCGATCGGTGCCGGCGGTGATCACGGCCTTGCCCTTGTTGTCCATGATCGGGCCCTTGAAGATGGTGTAGGTGCCTGCGGTGAGCTTGGCCTTGATGTCGTCGGCATGCTTGCGCGCCTCCGCCGAGACAGCTTCGCCATAGGGCGAGCATTTGACAATCTCTTCCTTCAACCCGCCGCGGTAGAAGTTCGGAATGGCTTCGCCGGCGGCGATCATCTTCACGAACTTCGGATACAGCGCTTCCCAGTTCCACTCGGCGCCGGTGAGATAGGCCTTCGGCGCCAGCGGCGACTGGTTGACGTGATAGCCGCAGACCATCGCGCCACGGCGCGCGGCGTTCTCGACCATGGTCTTCGGACCATCGACGTGACAGGTCAGCACATCGACGCCCTGGTCGATCAGGCTGTTGGTGGCTTCGGCTTCCTTGACCGGCATCGACCAGTCGCCGGTGAAGATCACCTGCGTGGTGGCCTTGGGATTGGCGAGCCTCGCCCCGAACGTGAAGGCGTTGATGTTGCGCAGCACCTGCGGGATCGGCTTCGCCGCGACGAAGCCGAGCTTGCCGCTCTTGGTGGAGTAGCCGGCAACGATCCCGGAAATATACTGGGCCTCGTCGATATAACCGAAATAGCTGCCGGCGTTCTTGGGATCCTTGTCGCTCCACAATCCGCCGCAATGCTCGAAGTGCAGCTTGGGAAACTTGTTCGCCATCTTGATCATGTGCGGATTGTAGTATCCGAACGAGGTCGGAAAGATCAGGCTGGCGCCGTCGAGATTGATCATCGACTCGATGGTCTTTTCGACCGCATCGGTCTCCGGCACCTTCTCTTCCTCGACCACCTTGAGGCCGGGCAGCTTCTTCAGCGCGGCCGCGCCCTGTGCGTGCGCCTGGTTGTAGCCGTAGTCGTCGCGCGACCCGACATAGATGAAGCCGATCGTGGTGTCGGCCGCCGCAGCTCGCCGCGCGCCGATGGTGCTGCCGAGCGCCAGCGCGGCGCTTCCCTGCAACAAGTGCCGCCGTGAAATCCTGCTGAAATCCATTGCCTGCTCCCTCTTGGCGGACCGGTCCGCCTCCTATTTCGCAGCCGCGCCGAGACGGCGGAGCTCAAGGGATTGTCGCAAGCTTCGTGCCAGAGCATGTTCGGTAATCATAGCCAAATAAGATATTGAATTTATTTGTGTTTATGAGAATGCAGTTTTCCGTTCAAACTTTGTGCAGGAGCCGAATGATTAATTTTTAGGCGTCATTCTCTCATTGTATGCAAGGTGCTTAAGCAGTCCTTAACCCGGGAAAGGGCCCCCGGTGCCAGCAGGCGCGACGCAAAATTCGATCATTTGTCGTCTGGTCAATCGCGACCGGGCTGCTACCAGTCAACCGGATGGAGCGATCACGAGTCTGGTCCACCGGACGCGGATTGAAGCGGCACTGCACTGGAAGAGCATGAGCGAAGCAAACACGGCAGTTGCCGAAACGAGGCCGACATCGCTGGGCGATGAGATCGTCGCCCGGATCAATCAGCTCGGGGCCATTTCCGAGACGCCCGAGCATCTGGCGCGGATCTTCCTCACATCAGAGCACCGCATCGCGGCCGAGCTGATCCTGTCCTGGATGCGTGAGGCCGGCATGAGCGCGCATCTCGACGCGATCGGCAATGTCTGCGGCCGCTACGAGGGCGAGACGGCCAAGCTGCCGTGCCTGATGCTGGGTTCGCATTACGACACCGTGCGCGACGCCGGCAAATGGGACGGGCCGCTCGGCCTGATCACGGCGATCGCCTGCGTCGCCGATCTCGACAAGCGGGGCAAGCGATTGCCGTTCGCGATCGAAGTGACGGGGTTCGCGGACGAAGAGGGCGTGCGGTTCGCCTCCACGCTGCTCGGCAGCCGCGCGGTCGCCGGGACATTCGTCGAAAGCGTGCTCAATTCACGCGACCGCGCCGGCATCACCATGCGCGAGGCGATGCTGCAGTTCGGTCTCGATCCCGAGCATGTCGGCGCCGCGGCACGCGCCCGCCGCGAGCTGCTCGCCTATGTCGAACTGCATATCGAGCAGGGGCCGGTGCTGGAGCAAAAGAACCTGCCGGTCGGTGTGGTGACCGCGATCGCCGGCGCCACGCGGCTTGGCCGCGCACCTCACCGGCATGGCCGGTCACGCCGGCACCGTGCCGATGGCGCTGCGGCGCGACGCGCTCTCCGGCGCCGCCGAATGCATCGTGGCGATCGAGGAGTTCTGCAAGACCGACGAAGGCGGACTGGTCGGCACCGTCGGCTATATCGACGCGATGCCCGGCGCCACCAACGTGATCCCGGGCCGCGTCAATTTCACCATCGACATCCGCGCGCCGACGGATGCGCATCGCCAGCTCGCGGTCGCCGACATCGTCCGCCGCATCGAGGCCATTGCCAAGCGCCGCAATCTCGCGCTGCAGCTCGACGTCACCCACGAAAACCGCACCGTGCCCTGCGCGCCCTGGCTGAAGTCGCAGGTGGCGGAGGCGGTCGCCGCCGAAGGATATGGCGTGTTCGAACTGCCGAGCGGGGCAGGGCATGACGGCATGGCGATGATCGACATCGCCGACGTCGCCATGATCTTCGTGCGCTGCCGCGGCGGCATCAGCCACCATCCCGACGAGCATGTCGAACTGGCCGACGCCGATGCCGGCGCCCGGGTGCTGTTGCGTCTGATCGAGAATTTCAGGCCGCGGGAAGTATAAAATACTCGTCGTCCGGGCCTTGAGCCGGGACGACGTATTGAGAGATTAGCGAGCAGAGAGACAAATCAAGGCAGTTTGGCTACAACAGCACTCGAAACACGAACATCATTCATCCAGGCATATGAACAGCGATATTTCGTTTCCATCCCATCGCGAATACCGGTTTTACCAGGGGCCTGTTGCCACCTGGGTGGCCAACTCCATCCAGGCGGTGAATTTTCTCGGTGATCGATTCCTGAGAAAGACGCATGGCTTGTCGTCGGCCATCGATGACCTGTACCGGCACTCGATGAACTCTGCGTTTTCCGAGACGGAATCCTTTCTTGTCACGGGGGCGCCGCACGCAACCGCCTACTATCCGCGGGACTTCGCCTGGTTCTATCCTGATGTTCTCGATCCCGAGACCATCATGGATTCCGAGGACGCCGTACGGCGGGTTCGCCTGCTCGAAAAAAGCGTCCGGCTGATGCTGGAGGCCGTTCGCGCCGATGTCGTCACGACGACCATCATCCCGGCGGGACGCGATCGGTATCTTGGCGTCAATTATTTCTCGCGGCCTTCGGATACGCTGTTGGGCATCCTGGCAGGTCTCGAACAGATCGTCTGCGCGGACCAACGGCCGTCTTCCTATCTGGTGATGTCACAGGGCGCGCATGCCGGCCGCTTGCTGCTTGCGGAGTTTCGTGAGGATCTGAAGCGGGCGATCCTGCAACTGGCGAAATCGCTGGAGCCGTTCGACGATGGCGGCGTCAAATATTTGCTTTGTGACGTAACCGCTCCTCGTTCCGCGGCAACGGATACCCGCGCCGAACGCAGGCGGTTCGTCACCAACGCCTGTGTCTACACGACCTTCCTGCGCGGCATACAACTCGGAGTGATCGACAAGGCCGAGCTGGAGCAGGAGCTCGGACGCGAGTTGTCACAATACAAGAAGGAGCT
Source organism: uncultured Alphaproteobacteria bacterium (assembly GCA_963774775.1). Classification (GTDB taxonomy): domain Bacteria; phylum Pseudomonadota; class Alphaproteobacteria; order Rhizobiales; family Xanthobacteraceae; genus Bradyrhizobium. Next base: position 345,502 of record CAVZGZ010000015.1, on the reverse strand, counting down.
TCTCCTTCTGTTCGGCAAGCACGGCTATATCAGGCATGCGCTGCAGTCCGCCAGCGTTCCGCCGGCGTCTGCCATCGCGCTCGATTTCGTCAATGTGCACCGGGGATTTTGGGATTTGAGCGACGCGAGCGAGCGCGCGTTGTTCGCAGCCACGACCGATCTGGTCCTCGCTGAACCGCGGTTTCGAATACCCAGTACGTCTCACTTCCTGGTATCGGTAGATAATCCAGAGAATAAGATGATCCACAAGATCGCAGCTCCGGCCTACCAGGGGCGTTCTTCCTGGCCGACGTTCAACGTCGAATTCGCCGATCGGATGCTGGACTACGATGATTTCTCGGGAGCCGATACGTACCGATCTCACGCTAGAGCGATATTGAACGACATCAGAACCGCCACCGAGACGCATGGCGGATATCAGGAACTGCTGTCCGAAACAGGTCTCAAATACCGCACATGGGCCTATCGCGGAGCGGTTGCGCACTCCTGGTTTCCTCGTTTCCTTTCGGTCTGGCGAAGGGCATTCGGAGCCCCGCTGCTCAATTGGGACTAGGCCGCCATTGCCTACGCCGGCCGCCGCCCCATCTCTCGAGCACGGCAATCAACTCAAGTCAGGAGGCCTTTCATGGCCAAGCTCGATGGCAAGATCGCTCTCATCAGCGGCGGTACCACTGGTATCGGCGCGGAGACCGCCAAACTCTTTCAATCCGAAGGCGCGACGGTGGTCGTTACAGGCTCCAGCGAGCGCTCGGTTGAGGCTGCCAAGGCTGCACTGCCAGGAATCGAGGTGCTGGTCTCGGACGCCGGCAGCGTGGCCGCTACCAAGGCCCTGGTCGACCAGGTCAAAGCCAAGCACGGCCGCATCGACGTGCTATTCGTCAACGCGGGCATCGCAAAATTCGCGCCAATCGCGCAGGTCGACGAGGCCTTTTACGACAGCCAGTTCAACATCAACGTCAAGGGCGCATTCTTCCTGGTTAAACACGCCATCCCAGTCATTCCGGACGGCGGCGCGATCATCCTTACCGCTTCGGTGGCCGGTGCCAGCGGTGGCCTGGGCGGCAGCACGGTCTACGGTTCGACCAAGGCGGCGCTGCGTTCGTTTGGCCGCACAATCGCTAAGGAGCTGACGCCGCGCGGCATCCGGGTCAACACCATCAGCCCCGGCCCGATCGTCACACCGATCCTCGACAAGGGCGGCCTCACGCCGGTCCAGAAGGACAACTTTATCGAGGGCGCCAAGACCCGCATTCCGCTCGGCCGCACCGGCACCGTCGCCGAAGTCGCCGCCGCGGCCCTCTACCTCGCTGCTGACGCCACCTACACCACCGGCGCCGAGCTATTCGTCGACGGCGGCTTGATCGACCTCTAGGGCGGGAAAAGATTAGGTCAGGCGGCGAAGGTGCTGCGCTTCCTCTCCCGCTTGCGGGGGAGGGCTGGGGTGGGGGTGCCGACACGAGTTCGCGCTGCCCGTGTGGAGAGGGTTCCTCCACCCGTATGGCATCCTTCGGATGCGATACGACCTAACCGCGAGCTTCGCTCGTCTTGACCCCGCAAGCGGGAGAGGTGAAGCGAGAAACGTCACTCCGCAGCCTTCGCCGTTTTCCCGAACATCCGCGTCGGCGCTGCAAACCCACACGACGTGCCGTCGGTCACCTTGACCTGGTGCTCCCACGGCAGGCGGAAGGTGCCGGCCACCATGTCCTGCATGAAGGTGTAGGGGCAATCCATCGCGCCGCCTTTCACCGCGACATAGCCGCGATGCCAGAGCTGATAGATGTTGTTCTCCACGCCCCAGTTGATCCGCGCCTCGCGCACGAGGTCGGGGCGCACCTCGGCGGTGATGATCTCGTCGACGCGGCCGGTCGTGCCATGCGCGATGATGGTGCCGTCGAAATTCACGATCATGCCTTCGCCCATCGAATCGAACGAGCCGTCGGAGCCGCACATGCAGACGTTCGCCGTGACCATCAGGTTCTGGAACGCATTGGCCTGATTGGTGAAGCGCCAGCTCTCGCGGATCGGCGCGGTGTAACCGGCGGTGCGGATCATGATCTCGGCGCCCTTGTAGGCGCATTCGCGCGCCATCTCCGGGAACATGCCGTCATGGCAGATGATCAGCGCGATCTTTGCACCTCTCGGCCCCTCGATCACGGGGATGCCGATGTCGCCGGGCTCCCACGGCTCGACCGGAATCCAGGGATGGAATTTGCGGTAATAGAGTTTGATCTCGCCGTGGTCGTCGATAACAAGGCCGGAATTATAGGGATTGCCGTCGGGATTGAACTCCATGATGGAGAAACAACCCCAGATCTTGTTGTCGATGCAGGCCTTCTTGAAGGCTGTGACCTCCGGGCCGTCGAGCCGGCACATGATCTCGGGATTGGTGTCCATCGACAATCCGTGCAGCGAATATTCGGGAAATACCACGAGATCCATGGTGCCGAGATTGCGCCGCGCCTTGCCGACCATAGTGACGATCCGTTCGGTCTGCCGTGCCAGATCGGCCTTGGTCACGACGACGGGCAGCTGCAGCTGAACGAGCCCGATCACGACGCCGTTCGGCGATTTGTTGAGGCCGCCAAGTCCGCTCATGTTGTCCTCCCACCAGGCTTGCTCATTGACGCCGCCGCACGAGATGCCGCGCGCGGTCCGGCTGTCATCAGCGATCAGCAACGATTATGCCAGCGTCGGCGAGCGTTGCGCAAATGCGGTGCAATAAAAAATTCGCTCATCCAATAAGCAAATGCACGTCGCCGAAGCGACGCCCAGAGAATAAGCAACCGATCCACTCGCATCCTACACATTGAAAACATGACGGATTTCGTTTCGGCGAAGCGCTCGGCGGGATTGTACACAATGGCACGCGCCTTGCTTAGCTTAGCCCCGAGAGTTCTCTCGTTCGGGGCGCGTAAGTCATGGCGAACTCAAGTGGTACCTTCGGCAAGGTGACAGCGGAACCCGAGCCGATTGAGCTCGACTGGACCAAAACCGCACTCCTCATCATCGACATGCAGCGCGATTTCATGGAGCCCGGCGGGTTCGGTGAAACGCTGGGCAACGACGTGTCGCAACTCGCCCGCGCGGTGAAGCCGATTGCGGCGGTGCTGAGTGCGGCGCGCGATACCGGCATGCTGGTCGTGCACACCCGCGAGGGACATCTGCCCGATCTGTCCGACGCGCCGCCGGCGAAGGTCGAACGCGGCGCGCCTTCCTTGCGCATCGGCGATCCCGGACCGATGGGCCGGATCCTGATCCGCGGCGAGGCCGGACACGACATCATTCCCGAGCTTTACCCGCTCGACAGCGAGATCGTGATCGACAAGCCGGGCAAGGGCGCGTTCTACGCCACCGAGCTTTCCGACGTGCTGGCGAAATACGGCATCGAGAACCTGCTGGTGTGCGGCGTCACCACCGAAGTGTGCGTCAACACCACCGTGCGCGAGGCCAACGACCGCGGCTATCGCTGCGTCGTGCTGTCCGACGGCTGCGCATCCTACTTTCCCGAATTTCACGAGATGGGTCTGAAGATGATCAAGGCCCAGGGCGGCATCTTCGGCTGGGTCAGCAATTCAGCCGCGGTACTCGAGGCACTTTCACCGGAGACTTCAAAAATAGCTGTTTAGCGGGGGTTTAACATGAGCACGAACATGACGGGGACGGCCGGCAAGTCTGAATTCAAGCCGGTACTATGGACACCTGGCGACTGGAACGCTTTCTTCGGCTTCGGCACCAACATTCTGGTCAACATGCTGGTGCTGACCGGCCTGTTGCGCTTCGTGCTGAAGATGCCTGATTCACTCGTGTTCGGCCGCATCCTGCCGGCGCTCGGCCTGATGATGTGCCTCTCTACCTTCTATTACGCGTTCCTCGCCTATCGGTTGGCGCAAAAGACCGGCCGCAGCGACGTCTGCGCGCTGCCATCGGGCGTCAGCGTGCCGCACATGTTCATCGTCACCTTCGTGATCATGCTGCCGATCACCATCAAGACCGGCGATCCCCTGAAGGGTTGGTCCGCCGGCCTGGTCTGGGTGTTCTTCCAGAGCTTTATTCTGATGATCGGCGGCTTCATTGCGCCGTACATCCGCAAGATCACCCCGCGCGCGGCGCTGCTCGGCACGCTCGCGGGCGTCTCCGTCACCTTCATCTCGATGCGTCCGGCGCTGGAAATGTACATGACGCCGCAGATCGGCCTGGTCTGCTTCGCCATCATCCTGGTGAGCTGGTTCGGCGGCGTGAAATATCCGAAGGGAATCCCCGCCGGCCTGGTCGCGATCGCGGTCGGCATGATCATCGCGTGGGGTTCGAACCTGTTCGGCCTCGGGCTCGGCGGCCTCAGCGTCAAGGGCGTCGGTGACGCCTTCGCCAGCTTCGGCTTCTCGGTGCCGATCCCGGCCGCGAATTACGTCTTCTCCGGCTTCGAATTCCTCGGCGTGATCCTGGTGACGGCGATCCCGTTCGGCATCTACGATCTCGTCGAAGCCATGGACAATGTCGAGAGCGCCGAAGCCGCCGGCGACGAATATCCGACCACGCGCGTGTTGACCGCCGACGGCATCGTCAGCCTGATCGGCTGTCTGATGGGCAACCCCTTTATCAACGCGGTCTATATCGGCCATCCCGGCTGGAAGGCGATGGGCGGGCGGATCGGTTATTCCGCCGCGACCGGCATCATGGTGGTGGTGTTGTCGTGGTTCGGCATCATCTCGGTACTGCTGGCGCTGGTGCCTGTCGTCGCGATATCGCCGATCCTGCTCTATATCGGCATGCTGATCGGCGCGCAGGCGTTCCAGACCACGCCGATCAAGCATGCGCCCGCGATCGTGCTGGCGCTGACGCCGCATCTGGCGGCCTGGGCCAAGCTGCAGATCGACACCATGCTCGGCTCGACGCTGATGGCGGCCCAGAGCGTCGGCGGGCTTGCCGCCGACAAGGTCGGTGAGGTCAAGACCGCGGCCATCGCGGCGCTGCCGCAGCAGGGCGTGCTCTATCACGGGCTGGAAGTGATGGGCGGTGGTTCGATCCTCGCCGGTCTCATCCTCGGTGCGATCGGCGTCTTCGTCATCGAGCGCGATTTCATGAAGGCCTCGGCCTTTGCGTTCGCCGGCGCCGTGATGACCTATTTCGGCTTCATGCACGGCGAGGCGGTCGGCATCGGCGGCGGATTTGGCGTCACGCCGAGCGTGGCACTGGCCTATGCCGTGATGGCGGGTGGCTTGTATGCGCTGGGTCGAACCAGTTCCAGCGAAAGCTATAGCCCTGCATGGCGACATGCACGTCGCTGCGCCTGCGGAGTAAGGCAGACGCTTGCCGGCCCTTCTTGTTCGCGTAAGGAAGGCGTGATATCCAAAGCTCGTCATGCCCGGCCTTGTGCCGGGCATCCACGTTCTTGAAAATGTGCTAACCGCCCTTGACCGCACCTGCCGTTAGCCCGGCGACGATCTGTCGCTGGGCTAATACCGTGAGCAGCAGCACCGGGAACGTCACGATCAGGGCTGCGGCCGCGAGTGGCCCCCAGCTCAATTGATCGAACGAGATCATGTTGTAGACGGCGACGGGCAGGGTGCGTGTCTCTCTTCCCGCCAGCACGATGCCGAACACGAAATTGTTCCAGGAAAAGATCACCGCGAGGATGAAGGCGACCGCAAGCCCCGGCCGCGCGATCGGCAGGGCGACGTGGCGAAACACCTGCCAGCGCGTGGCGCCGTCGATCAGGGCGGCTTCCTCGAGCTCCAGCGGCGTGGTCTCGAAATAGCCGATCATGATCCAGATCACGATCGGCACCGTCACCACGAGATGGATGATGATCTGCGGCACCAGCGTGCCGAGCAATCCCAGCCACTGGAACATCAGGAACAGCGGAATGAGATAGGAGAGGCCAGGCGTGATACGCGCAATCAGGATCACGATCGCGGATTTGTGCGCCGCCATCCGCGCAATGCCGAAGCCGGCGGGCACGCCGACCAGCATCGCAAGCCCGGTGGCGCCTCCGGTCACGATCAGGCTGTTGAAGAAATAAGTCACGAAGCGGTTGGAGGCGAGCACGTCGCTGTAATTCTTCCAGGCAAAATGCTCGGGAATGAGCACCGGCGGGTAGGCCGCGTTGTCGACCTCGAACTTGAGCGAGAGCGAGGCCATCCAGAGAAAGAACAGGATCGCCGGCGACACGATGACGAACACCGCCAGCCAGAGACCGATTTTGCCGAGGATCTGACGTAGGCTCATGCGCCGCTCGCTATTTCGGTCCACAGCATGCGCTTGCGCAGATAGAGCAGCAGAGCCGCCAATGCCACGATGAGCAGGAAGAACACCACCGCGATCGCCGAGCCGTAGCCGAGGTCGTAGTAGATGAAGGCGACGCTGTAGAGATAGAGGTTGATGGTCTCCGACGCCGAGCCGGGGCCGCCCTGGGTGATAGCAAAAATGACGTCGAAGCTCTTCACGGCGTCGATCATGCGGATCATCCCCGCGATGAACAGGAACGGCATGATCAGCGGCAGCGTGATGTAGCGGAACATCTGCCAGAAATTGGCGCCGTCGATTTGCGCGCTTTCGTAAGGCTCGACCGGGATCGCCGCCAGGCCGCCGAGCACGATCAGCATCACCAGCGGCGTCCACTGCCAGGTCTCGACCAGCACCAGCGACGGGATCACGGTTGCCGGGTGAAACACCCAGAGCTGCGGCGGTATTCCGACCAGCGAGAGGATATAATTGAGCACGCCGAGCTGCGGGTGGAACATCATGGTCCAGACCAGCGAGATCGCCACGGGCGTGGCCATCATCGGCATGATGAAGATGCCGCGCAGGAAGCCGCGCGCGGCAAAGTTCTGGTGGAACACCACGGCGGCAAGCGTCCCGAAGATCAGCGGCAGCAGCACGGAGAGTGCCGTGTAGACGATCGTGTGTCCGACCGCCTCGACGAAACGCGGATCGTTGGGCATTCGCCAATAATTGGCGAGGCCTACGAACGTCGTCGGCGAGCCGACCTTCCATTCGTTCAGGCTCATCCAGATCGTGAACAGCCACGGGAATACGATCACGGCCAGCACGACGACGAGCGCCGGCACGATGAAGGGCCAGTACGATGGCGGCCGCCATTCATGCCCCGGCGCGGCATCTTCTGCCGCGGCGGGGGTCGTCTGTGTCACTGCACTCACGCTTTTTCGCTGCGCTCCAGGATCGGCCGGAACTGTTCGTGGGCCTTTTTCAATTCTGTCGCGGGATCGGCGCCGGCGAGTGTGGCGGTGACGGCCGCGCCGACCAGATCGCGGAATTCGGCGACCGGAATCACCACGGGCAGGCCGAGCTTGCTGATCTTGGCGGAATCGATCACCGATTGCAGCCATTCCTTCGGCATCTTCACACCGTTCTGGATCTCGGGATCGCCAAGGATGGAATTGCGGAACGGCACGCCGCCGCCGGCCTGCAACAGCCGCGCGCCTTGCGTCTTCGACACCGCCCACTGGCACAACAGATAGGCGGCTTCCTTGTTCTTGCTGGCCGCGGCAATACCGAGGCCGTCGCCATAGGTCGCCGAGTATTGTCCCTTGGGCCCGGCCGGGACGACGGTGTAGCCGACCTTGCCGACAACGCGGGAGGCAGCGGGGTTTTCCAGCGGCGGCGCCCAGCCGACGCCGTCGATCCACATCGCCGAGCGTCCCTGCGTGAAGGAGGCCATCGACTCCATCCAGTTGAAGCCGGCGACGCCGGGAGGCGCAACTTTTGTCAATAGCGTCTGATAGAGCTTGGTTGCCGCGATCGCTTCCGGGCCGTCGGTCAGGATGTTGCCTTTGTCGTCCAGGAATTCGCCGCCATAGTTGAGGAAGAAGTTGGTCCACAGCGTCATGTTGGCGTTGCGCAGGCCGCGCCCGACGAAGCCGTAGATGCCTTCCTTGGCATCGGTGAGTTTCTCGGCCGCCGCGACCATCTCGTCCAACGTCTTCGGTACCGCGACGCCCTTCTTCTGGAACAGCTCCTTGTTGTAATAGAGGATGAAATAATCGACCGACCACGGCAGCGACAGCATCTGCCCCTTGTCGTTCTTGGCGTACTGCAGGCCTGCAGCGGAGAAATCGCTCTCGACCAGATCGGGCGCAGTCAGGTTCGGGTCTTTCATGAAGCCGGAGATGTCGGCGAGCCAGCCCGCTTTCTCGAACTGGCGCTTCTGCACGTGATAGCTGACGTGAATGACGTCGAAGCTCGGCTTTCCGGAGGCGAGCTCGATCACCGCCTTCTGGCGCTGCTGCTGCTCGGGGATCTGCTCCGACTCGACCTCGATCCCGGTCAGGTCGGTAAATTCCTTGATGTTCTTTTGCAGATTGTCGCCGCGCGGGCCCTTGGCGAGGATCACCTCGAGCTTGGTGCCGGCATATTTCTTCCACTGCACGTCGGCGCGGGCGGGCAGCCCGGTGAGGCTGAGCGCGCCCGCCGCGGCCGTGCCGGCCAGCAGTTTGCGGCGCGAAATCAGATGTTCGTTCATGTATCTCTCCCTTGGGTCGGCTCTTTTTATGAAAGGATACTAGCGTCCGCGCGCCGTCTGCCTAGCCCCATTGTGGGCTATTATCCCATTGTGCGTTATTATGGCGGAAACGGCGAACGCGGAGATCGCTACGGCTTACTCCGCGACATCGACCACGATCTTGCCCGCGGCATTATGCAGCGGCTCAATATCCCTGGGGCTACGCCCGCACGAAGGCCAGCAGCGTTCCGTTGCCGGCGGACGGAGGCACAACGATGCCGCCGCCGCTGTGGATACCGATAGAACCAAGCGCTTTCTCTGCCGCCGCGAGATCGGCTGATATCACCAGGCCTGCGCCGCCACGTTCGGGCAGGCCGGCGAGCGAAACATTGGGATAGCGCTTGCCGAGTTGTTCACTTGTCAAAAACACAAAGTCGGCCCGATCGCCGCCTGAGGGCACCGCGACGGCACCGTCGGAATCGGTTCGCGCCTCACGATCGATCATCCGCGACAGGTGGGCCGCATCCTCGGCCGGATCCGGCGTCACGATCAGCGCCTGCTTCAGCCGCCTGGCGCCATTGGCGTGCTTCATCAATTCGGGGATCCACACGGTTTCGCGCGTCTTGTGCTGGCAGGCGAAGATGCGCACGCCGCCCGGCGCTTCCGCGATCGGCCACTGGAAGGTTCGGAATTTCGCCGCCGACAGACTGCCGTCGGGCATCGTCACCGGCCGCTCGAAATCGGTCGGACCAACAGGCGGATAACCGCGCGCGCGGATCTCTTCGGCGCCGGCTGTGGAATCCACCGCGGTGAAGGCGATACGCTCGATGCCTTCGCCGCGCTTTTCCAGGAACGCCCGCGCCGGAGCGTTATGCTCCGTGGGCGTCAGCACGCCGAGCAACTCCATATAGTCGGGGTCGAGCATGATGGTGTAGTTGCCCGATCCCATATGCGCGCTATGGGTGCCGCGCGGCGATATGGTGAAGCCGAGCCGTTTCCAGTTTTCGGCGGCCTTGTCGAGATCCCCGACCATGACCACGGCGTGATCCAGTCCGATGATGTTTTTGAGTGTCACTCTGTTATTTCCCCGGCATGAACTGAGTATTTGCCCCGACGATCTGATCGCGGGCATCTTTAGCCGATGTTACGACGGAAGGGGAATTTAAGCCATTTTCTATTCGCGGAGTGATTCGGAAGAATCACTTCTGAAACGAGAAGTGGACGCGTATTGCCGTTCGCAACCTGCTCAAATGCAGGCTCTTCAGCACGTCGAAGCCGAAAAATGCCTAGAATTGCGGGAAAAAGCGCCTTTCGCGGCGATATAGCTGTGAAGAATGTCGAAAAGCCTGTTTTTTTAGCCGGTTTCCGCCATAACGTGCCTCTTCCAGAATCAATGGAGCAAACATGGCTACCCAAATGTCGAAGTCGCAGCTGATCGAGAAGATCGCGACCACCACCGAAGTTTCCAAGAAAGAGGTCAAGGGCGTGATGGAAGCGCTCGTCGACGTCGGTCACAAGGAGCTGAAGAAGAACGGGGTGTTCCTCGTTCCCGGCTTCGCGAAATTCGTTGTGGTCAAGAAGCCCGCAACCAAGGCCCGCAAGGGCACCAACCCCTTCACGGGCGAAGAGATGATGTTCAAGGCCAAGCCGGCCCGGAAGATCGTCCGCGCACGGCCGGTCAAGGCCGCCAAGGACGCGGTGTAAAAAAGAAAAGGCCTCTGGCGACGGAGGCTTTTGCTTTTGAATCCGTCTCCCGCTTGGAGGCTGGTGGGTCCCGATTGCACCGCCCGGGTCTAGATTCGCCTGGTCGCTACGCGATCCACCTCCCCGCAGCGGGAAGGGCACCGAGTTCGAGGCTCGAAATGCCGCGCCTACACCACCGGTGAACGGCCGCCATCGACATTGATGGCGGTGCCGGTGATATACGAGCCCTGCTCCGAGGCGAGGAAGCAGGCGAGGTTGGCGAATTCCTCCGCCGTGCCCATGCGGCCGAGCGGAACGCCCTTGGCAAGATCGCGCGTGAAGGCGCCGAAATCGGTATCCGGCGCCTTTGCGGCGTGACGCTTCACCCATTGATCGCTGACGATCAGGCCGACCAGCATCGCATTGACGAGGATGTTGTGCGGCCGCCTTCGTTCGCCATCGCCTTGGTCAGCGCCATGCCGGCCGCGCGCGACACCGAGGTTGGGGCCGATGCGGCGGCAGGCGCCTTGGCGCCCACATTGAGCACGTTAATGATGCGGCCCCATTTGCGCTCGCGCATGCCGGGCCAGACCAGCCGGCCGAGCCGGATCGCCGCGAACAGTTTTAGATCCAGATCTTCCTGCCAGATCTCGTCGGTGACGGTTTCGAACGCCATCGCGCGCGACGTCCCTGCGTTGTTCACGAGCACGTCGACCTTGCCGAAGTCGGCTGCGACCTTCTCGTACGTGCGCAATTCAGACGCAACGCGCTGGCTCCGGTCCATTCACAAGCGTGCTGCACGAAATCCCGGCAATCCGAAAATCGTTGCATCGTCGCGTGAAGCGATCGTGGAGATAATCCCTTTCGCGCGCATCACATTCGAAATTCCATTTCATTGACGATAACGCGATCGCGCCGCATGATTTGTGCGTCGCATTCGAATGCGAACAGCGGTCGGGAAGGTCTTTTTACAAACAACAAGTCCGAATGATTGGTGCGCGGCGCTTTGGGCGCTGGGCGTGCACGGCGGAGCCATGCCGCAAGCAGGAGTGAAGATGTCGACTGACAAGAATAACAAAACGGCGATCAATCGCCGTAGTTTGCTGCGTGCAGGAGCTGCGGCGGCCATCGCTGCCCCGATCGGGGCGTTTGGTGCGCAGGCGTTTTCGCTGCGTGGCGTTGCACCTGCGATCGACTTCTCGCAATTTCCGATCTGCGAGGCATCATCCGACGCGCCGCCGATTGCCGGCGCGCCGCGCAAGCTGAAACTCTCCTGGAACGCCGGCGCGGTGTGCCTTGCGCCAGTGCCGGTCGCCATCGACTACGGCTTCTTCCAGAAACAAAATCTCGACGTCGAACTCGTCAACTACAGCGGCTCGACCGATCAGTTGCTCGAGGCCATCGCCACCGGCAAGAGCGACGCCGGGCTCGGCATGGCGCTGCGCTGGCTCAAGCCGCTGGAGCAGGGCTTTGACGTCAAGATCGCGGCCGGCACCCATGGCGGCTGCATGCGCGTGTTGACCCGCGTCAATTCCGGCGTCGACAAGCTTGCGGATCTCAAGGGCAAGATCGTCGCCGTCGGCGATCTCGCCGGTCCCGACAAGAACTTCTTCTCGATCCAGCTCGCCAAGCAGGGCATCGATCCCAACAGGGATGTCGACTGGCGCACCTATCCCGGCAATCTCCTCAACCTCGCGGTCGAGAAGGGAGAAGTGCAGGCGTTCCTGTCGTCCGATCCGCTCGCCCATCTCTGGCTGAAGGATCCCCAATACAAGGAAGTCGCCTCCAATCTCGACGGCGAATACAAGGACAAGAGCTGCTGCATCTTGGGCCTTCGCGGCAGCCTGGTGCGAGACGAGCCGCAAGTCGCGCGCGCCATTACGCAGGCGCTGCTGGATGCCGCGATGTTCACTTCGCAAAATCCGGACAAGGCCGCAAAGTCGTTCCAGCCCTACGCGCCGAAGGCAGCGACGCTCGCCGATCTCGAAGCGATGGCGCGCTATCACACCCATCGCCATCACCCCGTCGGCGAAGTGCTGAAGCGGGAACTTAAGGCCTATGCCGACGATCTGAAGACCGTTTCGGTCTTCAAGCCCAGCACCGATACGGCCAAATTCGCGGAGCGCATCTATGTCGACGTATTCGGTGTCTGACGCGACCGCGGCCGGCCGGGTGGCGGCGCCATCAGGCGCAAATTGGATCGAGAACATCCGCAGCAGCGGTTACGGCGCCGGCCTCGCGGCCAGCGTCGCATGGTCCGCCTTCGGCTTCGCCTGCCTGTTCTGGGAAGATCTCGGAGACTGGTCGCGAACCCACTCGCTCGGCATTGGGGCCTTCATCATCGCGGCCTTCGTGCTGTTCGGCACGCTCGGCGCCGATTTCCTCGGCAGCGCCGGGCCGGCGCTGCGGCGTCGCGCGCCATGGCTCGTCGTGCTCGGGCTCTTCCTGACGCTCTGGGAAGCCGCGACCGCCAAATTCGCCTGGTTGCCATTGCCGTTCTTCCCGCCGCCGCAGGCGATCCTCGAAGTCTATACCGACGATCTGCCGAAGCTGCTCGATAGCGTGTTCGCGTCGGTGAAGCTGCAACTCGGCGGATACGTCATCGGTGCGACGGTCGGATTTCTGACCGGCGTTTCGATCGGCTGGTCGCAGAAGATCGGCTACTGGGTGCATCCGGTGCTGCGCTTCATCGGTCCGCTGCCGGCCACGGCGTGGCTGCCGATTGCCTTCTTCACCTTTCCCTCGAGCTGGAGCGCCAGCACCTTCCTGATCGCGCTCGCCACCGCCTTTCCGGTGACGGTGCTGACATGGTCCGGCGTCGCCAGCGTGAGCAATGCCTATTACGACGTCGCGCGCACGCTGGGAGCCAAGCCATCCTTCCTGGTGCTGAAAGTGGCGATACCGGCGGCGCTGCCGCATGTCTTTGTCGGCCTGTTCATGGGGCTCGGCGCGTCGTTCGCCGTGCTCGTCATCGCCGAGATGATCGGTGTCAAGGCGGGGCTCGGCTGGTACCTGCAATGGGCGCAGGGCTGGGCGGCTTACGCCAACATGTATGCGGCCCTGATCGTGATGTCGCTGTTGTGCTCCGGTGCCATCACGCTGCTGTTTCGGACGCGCGATCGATTGCTGGGGTGGCAGAAGGGAGTGGTCAAATGGTAGCGTCATCCGCCGCCGAGGCGATTGATTACCCTTCGATTGGCGCCGCGCTCGATATCGAGCATGTCAGCCACGCCTTCGACATCGATGGTGCGGTGCTGCCGGTGCTCGAAGACGTGAACCTTGCGATCGAGCCCGGTGAGTTCGTCGCGCTGCTCGGCCCCTCCGGTTGCGGCAAGTCCACACTTTTGCGGCTGGTCGCGGGACTGGAACCGCCACGCGCCGGCGTGCTGCGGGAAGACGACAACCGCATCAGGGGACCGCACCCTTCCCGCGTCGTCGTGTTCCAGGATCCGACGCTGTTTCCGTGGCGAACGGTCTGGGACAATGTCGCGCTCGGTCTGGAGGCACAGGGCATTCTCAAGCGCCAGCGGCACCGGGTCGATGCGGCGCTGGACCTCGTCGGTCTCTCGGACTTCCGCAAAGCCTATCCGCATCAGCTATCGGGCGGCATGGCGCAGCGCGTGGCGCTGGCGCGCGCGCTGGTCAACGATCCCAAGGTGCTCGTGCTCGACGAGCCGCTCGGCAAGCTGGATTCGCTGACGCGGATCACCATGCAGGCTGAAATCGCAGCGCTGTGGCAACGCAAGGGTTTTACGACGCTCCTCGTTACCCATGATGCGGAGGAGGCGCTGTTCCTCGCCAATCGCGTCATCGTGCTCAGCGACCGCCCGGCGCGCATCAAGGCCGACATCGTGGTCGACCGGCCCTATCCGCGCCACCGCGGCGATCCCTACCTTTCGGACTTGCGCAAGCAAATCCTCGGCCTGCTCGGATTGGACGCGACATGGTAACGACGCTCGGCAACACGGCCACCAAAGGGCTGCCGTCGCAGGATCAATCCGCCAGCGTGGCGCGCGCCTCTTGCCTTGCTCTGGCGATCGCGGAGCGGGCAGCGGCGCATGACCGAGACGCCAGCTTTCCGTTCCGGAATTTCGAGGACTTGTCGAACGCAGGACTGCTGGCACTGACCGTTCCGGCCGCGTTGGGTGGTGGCGGGGCGGGCGCCAGCGAAACCGCGCGCGTGCTCGGCATCATCGCCAAGGCCGATCCATCGACGGCGCTCGTGCTCTCGATGCACTACATCCAGCACCTTGTCATGGCGCGAAGCACGCGCTGGCCCGGACGGCTGTCGCGCAAGCTTGCCAGGGAGACCGTTGAAGGCGTGGCCCTGATCAACGCGCTGCGCGTCGAGCCCGAACTGGGATCGCCCGCACGCGGCGGCCTGCCGGCCACGATCGCTCGGCGCACCGAAACCGGATGGCGGCTCTCGGGACGAAAAATCTATTCGACCGGGGCGCCGATCCTGAAATGGTATGCGGTCTGGGCCAAGACCGATGAAGCGGAAACCCGCGTCGGGCTGTTTCTGGTCCCAGCGGGCTTGCCGGGCACGCGGATCGTGGAAACCTGGGATCATCTGGGCCTGCGCGCCAGCGGCAGCCACGACGTGATCTTCGAGGACGTTGTGTTTCCGCTGGACCACGAGATCGATGTCCGCCGGCCGGAGGAATGGCAGGCGCCCGATTTCACGCAAGGTGCGGTGCTCGCCATCTTCGTTGCCGCGATCTATGACGGTGTTGCCCGTGCCGCGCGGGACTGGCTGATCACCTTCCTGAAGGAGCGGGTTCCGGCCAATCTCGGTGCGCCGCTCGCGACGTTGTCGCGAGTCCAGGAAGTCCTCGGCGGCATCGAGGCGCGACTAGCGGTCAACGCGCGCCTGATCGACAGCTTTGCCCGGGATTTCGACGACGGCTTCCAGCTCGGCGCAATCGAGTCTAGCATCATCAAACTAACGGTGACCAATAACGCCGTCGCCGCGGTGGAGGACGCGCTGTCGTTGACCGGCAATCACGGTCTGTCGCGAACCAACCCGCTGCAACGGCATTATCGCGATGTCCTGTGCGGCCGTATCCATACCCCGCAGGATGACGCTACCCGTCTCTCCGCCGGACGCCTTGCGCTGGGCGTTTGAAAAGAAACAACCAAAACCGGAGCCTAGCCAATGTCGGTCGAATTCATCGGATTCATCGCCAACCACAATTCTTCCGAAACCATCGTGCGCTCGGGCCCCGTGCTCGATCCGCCCTATATCGAGACGGTGGCGAAGGCGCATGAGCTCGCCGGGTTCGACCGCGCGCTGCTGGCGTTTCATTCGACGACCCCGGATGCGCTGCAGGTCGGCCAGCACGTCCTCGGTGTCACCAAAAAGCTGAAGGTGATGATCGCGCAGCGGCCGGGCTTTACCGCGCCGACATTGCTGGCGCGTCAGCTCGCCACCATCGACCAGTTTTCAGGTGGTCGTGTCTCGCTGCATGTCATCACCGGCGGCAATGCCACCGAGCTGCGCGCGGACGGCAATACGCTCGACGACAAGGACGAGCGCTACGCTCGCACCAGCGAGTTTCTCGACATCGTGCGGCTGGAGTGGACCAGCGAAAAGCCGTTCGACTACAACGGAAAATTCTACCAGGTCGAGAAGGGCTTTTCGCAAGTGAAACCCTATCATCCCGGCGGCATCTACACCTTCGTCGGCGGCGGCTCCGACGCCGCGATCGAGGTCGCCGCCAAGCACGCCGACACGTTTGCGCTGTGGGGTGAATCCTACGCCCAGGTGCGCGACGTCACCGCGCGCGTGCGCGCTGCGGCCGCCAAATACGGCCGGCCGGCGCCGCGGTTCAGCCTCTCGGTGCGGCCGATCCTCGCCGATACCGAGGAGAAAGCCTGGGCCAAGGCCGATGAAATCCTCGCGCGCGCCACCGCGCTGCAGGACAAGACCGGCTACCGCAAACCCGCGGACGGCCACGCCACCGTCGGCGCCAGGCGGCTGTTGGCGCTGGCCGATCAGGGCACGCGGATCGACAAGCGGCTGTGGACCGAGATCGCCAAACTGACCGGCGCCAACAGCAACACCACCGCATTGGTCGGCACGCCCGAGCAGGTCGCCGAAGTGTTCGGCGATTATTATGACCTCGGCATCAGCCATTTCCTGATCCGCGGCTTCAATCCGCTGATCGATGCCATCGAATATGGCCGCGAGCTCATTCCGCTGGCCCGCAAGCTGATTGCCGAGCGCCAGGAGCGGCGCGGGGTGGCGGCGGAATGATCCGGTTCATTCTCGCTGCCGGGCTGGTTCTCGGCAGCGTCGGTCTCGCCTCCGCGCAAACGACGTTGCGCGTCGGCGACCAGAAGGGAAATTCGCGGGCCGTGATGGAAGCGGCCGGGGTGCTGACGGACGTCCCCTACAAGATCGAGTGGAAGGAGTTTGCCGCAGCGGCACCGCTCTTGGAAGCACTGAGCGCGGCCGCGATCGACACCGGTCTGGTCGGCGATGCGCCGTTCACGTTTGCGGCCGCCGCCAATGTGCCGGTGAAGGCGATTGCCGCGATCAGGCAATCGGGGGATGGGCTCGCAATCCTGGTGCCCGGGCCATCGGCGATCAAGAGCTTCGACGATTTGCGCGGCAAGAAGATCGCCACCGGCCGCGGCTCGATCGGCCACCAGTTGATCCTGGCGGCGCTGGAATCCAGGGGATGGAAGGCAAGCGACGTCCAGATCGTCTTCCTTGCGCCATCCGATGCCAAGGTCGCCTACACCCAGGGCTCGGTCGATGCATGGTCGACGTGGGAGCCTTATGTGAGCCAGGAGGAAGTGCTGTTCAAATCCCGCCGTGTCATCACGGCGGAAGGCATCACGCCCGGTATCGGCTTTCAGGTCGCCACGCCAGACGCGATCAACGCCAAGCGTGCGGAGCTCGAGGACTTCGTGCGACGGCTGGTGGCCGCGCGGGCCTGGTCGCTGGGCAATGTTGCAGGCTATGCCGAGACATGGGGCAAGCTCATGAACATTCCAACCGCGGTGCCACTCAACTGGCTGACGCGGGCCAAGATTCGCATCGCCCCGATCGACGACGCCGTCGTGGCCGACGAGCAGAAGACCATCGATCTCTATTTCCGGTGGGGACTGATCAAGCAGAACCTCAACGCGTCCGACATCGTAGACCGGTCGTTTTCCGAGGCCATTGGCAAGGGCGCAGGACTGTAACGAAGGTGCTCACGGGCAAGCTAACGAACGCGTGATCGCGGAATAACCGATCCGCCTTGCGCCGGCATGCTCGATAAGGATTTTCCCCGTTTGCGCATCCAGGCAGAATCGCAACGTTGCTATTTCTGCGTTCACCCTTGCCGGGGAGGGCGGCCCCTCCAAAATCAAATCAACAACAATGGAGTCCGGGAGACCACCATGGGCCTTCAACAAACTAGCATCGAGTCGCTGCCGTTCGTCACCGCCGAACTCAACTACCTGGCGCCCACGCCGGGAAAACCCAGAACCTACGCGCTCGATCCGCCGCCGGGCGAACCCAAATCCACCGCACTGCCTGAACCCCACAATGTTCCGATCTTCGATGCGCGCCTGATCGCAAACACGCTGTCGCTCGACCGCGAGGGTTTTGCGCTGGTCAAGCATCCGACCATCGTCCGGAATTTCTACGACGATAAGGAAGTACGCAGCGTCTACTATCCCGCCGCCGAAGCCTTCCTCCGGGCGACACTGAGGGCCGATCGCGTATTCATCTTCGACCACACCGTCCGCAAGCGGGTGGAGGGCGCGGCCGATATCCGCGGCGCCGGCCCGCGGCAACCGGCGACGCGCGTCCATGTCGACCAGACCGACATATCCGGCCGCAACCGCGTGCGCGAGCATCTGCCCGACGAAGCCGATGAGCTGTTGAAGGGCCGCGTCCAGGTCATCAATCTGTGGCGGCCGATCCGTGGGCCGTTGCGCGACGCGCCGCTGGCGATGCTGGACGGCCAGACTGTCGAGCCGGGCGATCTCGTTGCCTCCGACCTGATCTATCCGAACCGCAGCGGCGAGACCTATTCGGTCAAATACAATCCAAACCATCGCTGGTTCTATGTTCCGGAGATGACAGCGGATGAAGCGCTGCTGCTGAAGTGCTACGATTCCGCAACCGATGGCCGCACGCGATTTGGGCCGCATACCGCCTTCATCGATCCGACCACACCGGCCGACGCGCCGCCGCGCGAGAGCATCGAGCTCAGGACGCTGGTGTTCCACAAGCAATGACTGCTGTTCAGGCGGGCGCGACGATTGGCGCCCGCCACACAATAGTGATACCCCGTCCACAAAACATAATGGGACGGGACGATTCATGGACGGCGTTGCCGGAGATGATGCGAGGATCAAGCTTCGCGCGTTGATTTTCGCGCTCGTTGCGCTGGCCTTCGGCCACATGCTGTCGACCTTGCTGCGGACGATCCCGGCCATCAGCATCGACCTGATGGCCGCCGATTTCGGCACGTCGCCGCAGGCGCTTGCCAGTCTCACCTCGATCTATCATTTCGCCTTTGCCGCCTCGCAGATTCCGGTTGGCGCGGCGATGGACCGCTTTGGCGTCCGGCCGGTTTCCTTGAGCCTGTTGATCGGAACCGTCGTCGGCGCAATGGCGTCCGGCTTCGCAACCGGGCCTTTGAGCTTTCTGTTCGGGCAATTCCTGCTCGGCGTGGCGACGTCGGGTATGTTGATGTGCCCGATGACGTTGGCCGCAAAGCAGATGTCGGCCGCGAGGTTCGGCCTGTGGTCCGGGCTGATCCTCTCGATCGGCAATATCGGGATGTTGCTGTCATCGAGCCCGTTGGCCTTTATCGTCGAGCATCTTGGCTGGCGGGCCGGATTTTGGCTGTCGGCCGGTTTCGGCGTCGCGATTGCGGTGGCCGTATTCGCCCTGGTGCCGAAGCAGCCGGCCGATCATGCGGACGACAAGTCACCGCTGGCACAGATGACCGAAGTGCTGCGCCTCGGCCTGTCGCGTCCGTTGCGCGGGCTGATCGCGTTGGCGCTGGTGTCACTGGCGGCGTCGCTCGTATTGCGGGGATTGTGGGCGGGCCCGTGGCTGATGGACGTCAAGGGACTGAGCCGGATCGCGGCCGGCAACGAGCTTGGCCTGTTCACGCTGGCCTTGATCGTCGGGCCGCTCTGCATCGGGGTGTTCGACCGCAGGTTCGGCCATCGGCGCACCGTCATTGCCGCAGCTCATATCCTGTCCGCGGTCCTGCTCGGCCTGATGGCTGCCGGCGCGCCGCACTATCCGGTCTCGGATCTGTTCGGCGTGACGGCGATGTCGTCGCGATATGACCTGCTGCTGCTGGTAATGATCGGTTTTGCGATTTCGGCGCAGCCGCTGATTTTCGGCATGACGCGACAGCTCGTGGATGCCCAGAACGCAGGCAAGGCGCTATCGGCGGTCAATCTGGCGTTCTTCCTCGGCGCCGCGCTGATGCAGTCCGCGACCGGCGTCGTTGCCGCGCTATACGGGTTACCCGCGGTGCTGCTTTTCATGGCGGCGGCCTTGATCGTCGGGACGGTGCTGTTTTTGGTCTATACCTCGGCGGAGACGGCGATAAGATAGGCGAGCGTGGATCACGGCGACGATTCACTTATTCAGCAGTTTTGTGCACCGTAACCGAACCGCCGACTCGAGGAAGGATCGAGACATGACGTACGCAATTTCGACAAGGCCGGCACCTTCATTTATGGGCCTTGCGACTCGGCGTTTCTCACGCTGGGGATCGATGTCGGCCTTCGCCCAGGATGCGGTTGTCGCAACGCTTCCTCAGGACATTCATTTCGAGGGACCAGTCGGAGCGGTGGGGATCGCTCCCTATATGGCGACCCGAAAAAAGCGGGATTACTTTCGGAGCGGGTGAGAATCCCAGCTGGCTTCAAGATCATGCCGCATTGGCATGGTGAGACACGAACGGCCATCGTTGTGTCCGGCACCTTGTATTACGCGAACGGTGATCATTGGGATGAAAGTAAATTCAAGGCATACCCACCCGGCTCGTTCTTAATTGAACCAGCGAAGATCTCCCATTACGCGATGGCAAAGGACGGCGAGGTGGTTCTTCACGCGACGACTATCGGTCCGAGCAGCACTGTCAAGATTGAACAACGAAGAAGTGGTTAGGTATTACGGTCCAGTGCTGCATTTAATTCACCAGAAGTTTTATGTCACCGTAATACGAAGTGTTGAAGTGTTCGGCTTGTCGCGTCCGCTCCGCGGGCTGATCGCGTTGTCGCTGGCGGCCTCGCTGGTGTTGCGGGGATTGTGGGCGGGCCCCTGGCTGATGAACGTCAAGGGGCAGCCAGTAACCGTCTATGAGTTTCCTAAAAGGACACGCCGGCATGCCGGCGTGTCCTCCGTTACGAGAGGCCGATTGTTCTGAAACTGAGCAATGAGGAGACTATGGCAAAGCTGACACTTGAAGATTATTGCCGACAAGCCGAAATGGGGAATCCCCAAGCGCTTTTTGATTTAGCTTGCTTGTATTACTGGGGGCGGGGAGTTTCGAAAGATGTAGAGACGGCTATTGCACTCCTTAGACGTTTGGAAATGAACGCTCGTGAGTGGGCACAGTGGGCGCGTTTCAACATCGCGAAAATGAAATATTTGAACGTGTGCATCTCAGAGATTATACCAAACCAGATTGCGACGCAGGATTTGGGCCTGCGCATTATTTAATGGAGGTGACTTCGACGAGAGAAGGAGGCGAGATTGGTTCCAGTGAAGCCATTAAATCTTTTCGAGCGGCTGCACAAGTGGTCACGCGATGTCGGAGTTTCTGTTGTGAAAAGTCAAGGCCGGCTTCTGGCGACGCCTTGCTACCGCTATCCCGGCTTACCTAGCGCTCCTGCGCTTCGCTGCAATTGGAGTGAGAAATGAAAAAGATGTCCGTGCTGGGTGCTAAAACACGATTGCGGTGACAGTGCCTCAATTACAACCTAACTGAAGCACACGTCAATGGCTTTCCGGTTCGAGGAGCTTCAATCCGCCAAGGCGCGATGAGCCAATTAAGTTCACGCACCATGGGAGCTCACCCACTTGCCCGTCGGATTGCGACAGATTAACCCGACGGGCAATCTTGCGCTTCACCGCGCCCCCAAATCAGTGATTTAACTGCGGCCATCCCGTTCCGGAAGAGGGGCGGTCGCGCGTCGTCACGAACGCGGGGCGGGATGTGGTGGACGCGAGAGCGTCGGCGCGCAATTGATGTCGCAGGGCGGGTTGAACCTCGTGAGCGATTCAAGGGCGTGCAGGACGAACGACGTTTTAGCGTACGGCAAAACCGTGTGGTCCCGGCACCCGTTGCTGGTGTCAAATCGGCGGAGGTCTTGCGAGCCCAACCGGGTCTCGCAAGACCGCTAATCCGCCGGTGACGGTGACAAGACGAATTCGTCGCCGAGGAGATCACGGCATAAGCCGTAAAGCCATTGCGTGGGGGATGCCGGAGTGTTTCCGCTGAACCTGTATGCTCGTGTGCGCTTTCTTTGTGCATCTTGCACACGAGACCGCGGGTGCAGCGCGCACCCGGCATTCCCTGCTCCCTCTTCGGGGGAGAATGTTTGTGCAAAGCTCGGGTGCGTCGCGCCGCGAGATCGCGAAGGTTTGCCGGCAGCGATTGAGCGGTTATAACGACTGGTCCCAAGCAGCAAGGCAAAAATGTCCGCCAAGATCGATCCCATCACCCGCTCCGTCGTCCAGCATCGTCTCAGTTCGATCGTGAAGGAAATGGGCGAAGCCATGCTTCGCACCTCCTATTCGCAGATCCTCAATTCCAGCCGCGATTTCTCGCTGGCGATCTGCGACACCGGCGGACGCCTGATCGCGCAGGCCGATCATCTGCCGGTGCATGTCGGCGCGCTGCCCTGGGCGACGCTCGCGGTCGAGCAGCGCTTCAAGGATGTTGCGCCCGGCGACGTGATCCTGCTCAACGATCCCTATCATGGCGGCAGCCATCTGCCCGACCTCACGGCCTTCGTGCCGGTGTTCGATGGCGACAAGCGCCTGCTCTGGACCGTCGTTCGCGCCCACCAGAGCGATATCGGCGGCGCCACCCATGGCGCCTACAATCCCGACGCCACCGAGATATTTCAGGAAGGATTGCGCGTTCCGCCGATCAAGCTCTACGAGGCCGGCCGCCCGCGCGAGGACCTGCTCGATCTGCTGGCGCTGAATGTTCGAAATCCCCGCGAGTTTCGCGGCGATCTCGCGGCGATGCTGGGAGCCGCGCATCTCGGCGAGCGGCGGGTCTCGAAACTGTTCAGGGAGTTCGGCGCAACCGTGGTCGAAGCCGCGATCGAGGCGATCCTCGACGCCACCGAGCAGCAGACCCGCGCCGTGGTCTCGACCTGGAAGGACGGTGTGTTCCACGGCGAGGCGTTTCTCGACGATGACGGCCATGGCCGCAGCGATATCCGCATCGCGGCGAAGGTGACGAAGAAGGGCAGCGACATCGAGGTCGATCTTTCGGATTCCGATCCGCAGTCGACCAGCTTTGTGAATTCCTCGCATGCCAACATGCAGGCCGCGGTCGCGATGGCCTTCGCCTATCTGATCGACGCCGATATCCCGAAGAACACCGGCGCGCTGCGGCCGCTGAAGGTGATTGCGAAACAGGGAACGATTGTCTGGGCCGATCCCGGCCGTCCCGTGACGCTGTGCACCAGCCATCCTTCCAACGAGATCGTCGAAGCGATCGTCAAAGCGCTGTCGGCGTCCTGTCCGGATCGCGCGATGGCCGGATGGAGCCGCAGGTTCCGGATCGCGATCCAGGGCGAAGACCCGCGAACCGGGCGCCATTTCATCTGGCACCTGTTTCACGCCCGCCCCGGCGGCGGCGCGTCACCGGGCGGCGACGGCTGGTCCTCGATCGGCGAATGGCACTCGGTCGGCGGCCTCAAATTCGGCAGCCTCGAAGTCGCGGAAGCAAGGTTTCCGCTGCATTTTGCGCGGCATGAATTCCGCGCCGGTTCGGGCGGCGACGGACAATATCGCGGCGGCCTCGGCGTCGCGCTCGATCTGGTGCTGGAAACCGAAAAGCCGGCGAAGGGCAACACCGCCGGCGACGGCGCGCGTCACGGCCCCTGCGGCATGCTCGGCGGCGAAGATGGCGAGCCGCATCATTACCGGCTGCTGTCCGAGGGCCGCGAGCCGCGCGTGCTGCGCACCAAGGAAGTCGGCATCGAACTCCGTCCCGGCGATTGCCTGGAAATCCGCTCCTCCGGTGGCGGCGGCTGGGGGCCGCCTGCAAAGCGATCGGCGGAAGCGCGTGCGCGCGACGCCGAGCAGGGCCTTCTCGTGGAGCCGCGTCACTAATCATGTTCACCATCGGAGTTGACGTCGGCGGCACCTACACCGACCTGGTCGCCACGGATGAGACCGGGCGCACCGTTTTCGCGAAATCGCCATCCACGCCATCGGACCAGTCGATCGGCGTGATGGCCGGGCTGGAAGAACTGGCGCGACGCCTGGGCGTGACGCGGGCGGAGATGCTTGCCACCACCGATCGTCTCGTTCACGGCACCACGGTCGCGACCAATGCGCTGCTGGAGCGCAAGGGCGCAAAAGTCGCGCTGCTCACCACCGAGGGCCATCGCGATGTCATCGAAATGCGCGAAGGCCTCAAACCCGACCGCTACGATCTCCGCTCGCCGCCGCCGGAGCCGCTGGTGCCGCGCGAGCGCCGTTTTGGCGTGCGCGAACGGTTGAAGGCGGACGGTAGCGCGTCGACCCCGCTGGACAAGGCCTCGCTGAGCGCGGCGATTGCGGCCGTCAAGCAATCCGGCGCCACCTCGGTCGCCGTCTGTTTCCTGCATTCCTATCTCAATCCCGTGCACGAACTCGCCGCGGTCGAACGGCTGATGAAGGAGCTGCCCGACGCCAGCGTGTCGCGCTCCAGCGACGTGCTGCCGCAGATCAAGGAATATGAGCGGGTCTCGACCACGATCGTGAACGCCTATGTCGAGCCGGTCGTGCGGCGCTATCTCACCAACCTTGAACGGCGCCTCTCCGAAGCCGGCTTCAAGGGCTCTCTGTTCGTCGTGCTGTCGCATGGCGGCATGGCGCCGGTCGAGGAAGCCTCGCGGCTTGCCGCGGGCACGGTGCTGTCGGGCCCCGCCGGCGGCATTTCCGGCAGCCGGCGCTGCGCCGATCTGCTGCATATTCCCGACCTCGTGCCGTTCGACATGGGCGGCACCTCGACCGACATCTCGCTGATCGCGGACGGACAGGCCTCGCTCTCCGCCGACGGCATGCTTGCGGGCCAGCGCATCGCGTTGCGCAGCCTCGATATCGCGAGCATCGCGGCCGGCGGCGGCTCGATCGCCAGCGTCGATGCCAGCCGCACTTTGAGAGTGGGCCCCGAGAGCGCGGGCTCGGTGCCGGGGCCGGCCTGCTACGGCAATGGCGGCACGGCTGCGACCGTCACCGATGCCAACGTCGTGCTCGGCTATCTCGACGCCGCCGCCTTCATGGGCGGCGCGCGCCCGCTCGACCGCGCAGCATCGGAAGCGGCGATCGACCTGATAGCATCGGCGCTGGAATTGTCGCGGCTGGAGGCCGCCGCCGGCATCTACAAGATGATCAATCTGAAGATGGCCGACGGCATCCGCCTGATGACCTTGCGCCGCGGCGTCGATCCCCGGAAATTCGCGCTATTGAGTTTCGGCGGCGCGGCCGGCCTGCACGCGGCTGAAGTCGCACGCGAACTCGAGATCAGGCGCATCATCGTGCCGACCGTCGCCTCGGTGCTGTCGGCCTGGGGCATGCTGACCAGCGATCTGCGCTATGAAGTCAGCCGCACGCATTACGGCGCGGCGGGCGCATTTCCGCAAGCGAAGTACGCGAGCTGTTCGCTCAACTGGAGCAGCAGGCGGCCGGCCGGCTTCGCGCCTGGTTCAGCGGGCCCATTGCGATCGAGCGCTCCGCCGAAATGCGCTATGGCGAGCAGGTGTTCGAGATCGACGTTCCCCTTGATGATCTCGATCTCGGGGCAGCCGATCTCGTCGACCAGATCGAAGACCGCTTTCACCGTCGTCACGAGGAATTGTACACCTACGCCTCGCCCGGCCAGGAAGTCGTGTTCGTCAACGCGCGGGTGGCCGCGGTCGGCGCGGTTGCGCAGCGCGGCGAGGGCGCCGCGGCGTCGGGCTCGGCGGGCGCCTGCGTGCCGCGCGGCAAGCGGCAGGCCTATTTCGGCGGCTGGCGCGAGGTGCCGGTCTACTCGCTCGACGATCTCAGGCCCGGCCATTCCCTTGACGGCCCCGCGATCATCGAGGCCGAGACCACGACGGTGCTGGTCGATACCGGCGATCGCGTCGCCGTCAATGCGCTCGGCTGGCTCGACATCACGCTAAGGTGACGGCCGCGACGGCCGGCAACCGCAACATTTCATGTAAACGCCCACATTTGGGCGGTAGTGTTGGAACCACAGGGATGGAACTCCGGCGCACGTCTACCGACGTTTGAGGCGATGTTGATGCAAACAAGAAAACAAATCCGGCGTTGGCTACAACTGGTCCTCGCGGCGCTGTTCGTGCTGGTTCCGACCCGCGCGCAGCTGGCTCCCGATCTCGGCGGGGCCGACGATGAAATCCGCATCGGCAACATCATGCCCTACACCGGGCCGCTGGCGGCGTTCGCGACCATCGGACGGGCGGAAGGCGCCTATTTCGACATGATCAACGAGCACGGCGGCATCAACGGGCGAAAGATCAAGTTCATCTCCTACGACGACAGCTCGGACCCCCGCACCGCGCTCGAACGGACCAGCGAACTCGTCGAGAAGGAGGATGTGGCTCCTGATGTTCGGCTCGTTCGGCACGCCGAGCAATCTGGCGACCCGAACCTATCTGAACGAGAACAAGGTGCCGCAGCTCTTTG
Organism: uncultured Alphaproteobacteria bacterium; assembly: GCA_963774775.1. GTDB lineage: Bacteria > Pseudomonadota > Alphaproteobacteria > Rhizobiales > Xanthobacteraceae > Bradyrhizobium. The sequence goes on along the minus strand of CAVZGZ010000015.1, from coordinate 319,466 downwards.
TCGCCTCCGGCGACGAGGAGTGGGCGCATCCCAGGAAATTTCCGTGGACCATGGGCTGGCAGCCGACCTTCCGCGCCGAGGGCCGGATCTACGCCAACTACATCCAGGCTTCCTATTCGGACCGCAAGATCGCCGTGCTCTGGCAGAACGATCAGTTCGGTCGCGATCTCTTCCGCGGATTGCAGGAAGGCCTGGGAGCGACCGCCAACAGGATTGTGGCTGATATCGCCATTGAAGCGGATATGTCGATCGATACCCAGATCGACATCCTCAAGGACTCCGGCGCCGAGGTGCTCGTCCTCAACTGCGCGCCGCCGATCTCGGCCCGCGCCATCCGTAGAGCGGCCGAATTGGACTGGCATCCGGTGTTGGTGCTGGTCAATGCGGCGGCTTCGATAGCAAACGCGTTGAGACCTGCGGGACTTCAGAATGCCATCGGCGTGATCTCGACATCGTTCCTGAAGGACTTCGACGACACCACTTGGAAGGAAGACCCTGCCATCAAGGCGTGGTCGGCCTTCATGGACAAATATTTTCCCGATGGCGACAAGCAGGATGTCTACGCCATTTTCGGCTACGCCGCGGCCGAGACGCTGGTGCAGGTCCTGACCCAATGCGGCAATGATCTGTCGCGCGAGAACATCATGCGGCAGGCGGCCTCGTTGAAGAACTACCAGAGCCCGGTGGCGCTGCCGGGGATCGTGATCAACACCGGGCCGACCGATTTCCGCCCCATCAAGCAGATGCGCCTCGTGCAGTTCGATGGCTATTCCTGGCAGCCGATCGGCGATGTGATCGAGAGTGCGTTTTCGAATGTGCCGGGGGATAATTGAGCGGGGCGACGTGCGGCAGAGACGTTCGTTAGTCCCATTTCAATATCATCGCTTCCCTGCCTGCCCGTAATTCAACAGCCCGCCCTTGCTCTTCGGCGGATGGGCGCGCAGGCCTTCTTCGTTCGGCTCGGTGCCCCAGCCCGGCCGATCCGGAATCATCGAGATGGCCGTCGACATAGTCGGGGACATGCGTGAACAGCTCGTGGTCCCACGCCAGGCGATCGATGTCGGTTTCCATGATCCGCAAGTTCGGCACCGCGGCGGAGAAATGCGCGTTCATCATGGTGCAGAGATGCCCGTAGAAATTATGCGGGGCGACGTTGACCTCGAAATGCTCGGCGGCGTTGGCGATCTTCATCGACTGCCACACCCCGTTCCACGGCGTATCGATGATCGCGACATCCATCGCCTGTTCGGTGAAATAGGGCAGGAATTCGCGCAGGCCCAACAATGTCTCGCAGGACGAGATCGGATGCGCGCTCTGGCGGCGGATGTAACCCAGCGCCTGCGGATTGAAGCTGTCGATCTCGACCCAGAACATGTCCATGTCCTGGATCGCGCGCAAAATCTTCAGATAGCCTTCGGTCTTGGCGTTGAAGTTGAGGTCGAGCAAGAGATCGACGTCAGGGCCCGCGCCGTCGCGGATTGCCTCGAGATGCATGCAGAGATCTCGCAGCACCTTGCGATCGACATTGATCTCGGGCTCGAACGGCGACCCGAAGCCGGGACGCCAGCCCTGCGGCTTGCCGTCGGTATAGACGAAGATGTTGGTCTTCATCGCGGTGAAGCGCTTTTCGCGCACCTCGCGGCCGATCGCCTTGACGCCATCGAGATCGGTAATGGCCGGCTTGTACCAATCGGGATGGTTGATGCGCCAGGTGGCGCAATGCGACCAGTAGACCCTGACACGGTCGCGGATCTTGCCACCGAGCAGTTCGTAGCAGGGCACGCCGAGCGCCTTTGCCTTCACGTCCAGCAGTGCGTTCTCGATCGCGCCGAGCGCCAGCGCCACCACACCGCCGGCGGCCGGCCGCGTTGCGGAAAACAGCTCGGCGTAGATTCGCTCGTGCTGCAGCGCGTTCTTGCCGATGATCCGCGCTCGACAGCCGCTCGATCGCGGTGCCGACGCCGGGCGCGCCAAATCCCTCGTCGAATTCACTCCAGCCGATCAGGCCGTCTTCGGTCATCACCTTGACGAAGTGATAGTTCCGCCAGCCGGCGTCGCAGGAAAGGGTTTCGACACTTCGGATGCTGGATGACTTGGCCATAGTTTCCTGCCCGGTATTGTTATGCGTTGAACCGATAACAACAATGGATCGCACCACGCGTCAATCTGCGCGACACGCAGGGCGTCCACCGCTAGGCCGGCGGAAACAGCGTCGGCCGATGCCGCGCGAACACCTGCCGCCCGCGCTTGAAGCCCATCAGCACCTCGGGCAATTCCGCAATCGCATTCGCTCCGGAGTCGGTATCGAGCACGACGATGTCGGCGGGATTGCCGACGGCGATGCCGTAATCGCGCAAGTTCATGAGACGCGCGGGCAGGTCCGTCACGAGATCGAGGCAGGCGTCGAATTCACTGATGCCGGCATGGGCGACGTTGGCGTAGAAGTTCGCCATCCGCAGCAGCGACGCGTCGCCGAACGGCGTGAAGGGATTGAGCACATTGTTGGTCGCGACCGAACACAGCACGCCGTTCTCGACAAGCTTGTGCGCCAACGTGAGGCCGCGCGGCGTATTGTGCGTAGCGTCGCGCCCCATCAGATAGAGGTCGGTTGCGGGAAGCACGGTGACGGCGACGCCTGATTTCGCCAGCCGCTCGGTCGCCGCCTTCAGCCGGTCCGGCGGCAGCGCCGAGAGTTTGGTGGCATGGCCGATCGCGACGCGGCCGTGATAGTTGCGCCGCTCGGTCTGCCGGCAGACCTCCTCCATGTGCGACCATGACGGATCGAGATCGAAATCGAGGTGCAGGTCGACATCGACGTCGAATTCCTGCGCCAGATTGAAGATCTTTTCGATATGCGTATTCGGGTCGGTGTCGGTATAGGGACAGCCGCCGATCACCTCGCCGCCGTCGCGCAGGGCGGCGATCAGCAGCTCCTCGGCGCCGGGATCGTTGGTCAGCCCCTCCTGCGGGAACACGCAAAGCGACAGATCGATCGCCCAGGCGTAGTCGCGCTTCAGCGCCTTGATCGCCTCAAAACTGCGCAAGCCGATGCGCGGGTCGATCTCGACATGGGTGCGCATCCGCGTGGTGCCATGAACGATGGCGCGCTCGATCACTTTTGCGCCGCGCGCATAAACGTCCTCGACGGTGAAATCGCGCTTCATCGCCGCCACGGCGCGGATGGCATCGCTCAGGCCGCCCTGAATGTGGGCGCAGCGGCCGAGCAGGCAGGCCTTGTCGAGATGGATATGGGTGTCGACAAAGCCCGGAAGCGCCAGCCTGCCGCCGACATCGATCTCGGCCGCCTCGCAGACAAGATGCGGCCCGATCGCGGCGATCCGGCCGCCGGTAACACCGATATCGACCGGCGCTGGCGAAGCCCGCGTCACGGCGTTGCGGAAGATCAGGTCGAAGGGGGGACGCGCGCTCATGAAGAGGAGATTGGAGGAGTGGGAAGGCCGGCGGAAGAGCTAACTTCGGATAACTTCCTGATTGTATGCTGCCCGGCCGTAAAATTGTTCAAAAAAGATGCACGCAATTCGCAGGCCTGGTTGTAGTATTTTGACTTCACGGAGAAGCTGACATGTCCGTTGCCGCGAGAGCCGAGCCCCACGCCTTGTCGGATGCCGAGGTCGTCAGAGAATACCTCACGCTCTCGATGATTCCCGATCCGGATGCGGCCGCGGCCTATATGAAGCCGGGCACGGTGATCACCTTCACCGGCGGGCGCGAATTCGATCATCCGCGCGGGCCGACCGGCTTCAATGCGCGGCGATACCGCTGGGTCAAGAAGAAGATGGATCGCTTCGACGTCTGTCCCGGCGATGGCGAGACCGTGGTCTACAGCATCGGCACGCTCTACGGCGAATGGATCGATGGCACGCCGTTCGAGGGCAACCGCTATGTCGATCGTTTCGTCGTGAAGGAAGGGCAGATCGTGAAGATGGATGTCTGGAACGACAGCGCGGAACGGATTCTGGTTCAGCGCGGGATTGAAGCCTAGCTCGCGCATTTCCTGCGCGCTGCAGCTAAGCCGAATCGGCATCTCGCGAATTCCGTAATGCGGAACAAGATTCCGCTTGTATCGATATCTCCCCAGGTGGATAGCGACTTTCCTCGCGACAAATGCAAAGCATTTGCGCGGGGGTCATGCCCAAATGAAGAGTCCAACGGAATCCTTGATGTCCTTCAAGAAATTATTGATCGCCAACCGCGGCGAGATCGCCATCCGCATCGCCCGCGCCGCCGACGAAACCGGCCTTGCCACTGTCGCGATCTATCCGGCCGACGATGCGGCGTCGCTGCATATTCGCGCCACCGATGCGGCCCGCGAAATCCCGGGGCGAGGCGCGCGCGCCTATCTTGATATCGAGGCGGTGATCGCCGCCGCCAAAGCGAGCGGGTGCGACGCGCTGCATCCGGGTTACGGTTTCCTCAGCGAGAACGCGGCGCTCGCGCGTCGCTGTGCCGAGGAGCGGATCGTTTTCGTCGGACCGTCGCCGGAGGCGCTGGATCTGTTCGGCGACAAGGCGAAAGCAAAAGCGCTGGCCAAGAAGTGCGGCGTTCCCATCATCCAGGGCACCGGCGGCCCCACCACGCTGGACGAAGCAAAAGCGTTCTTTGCCGCGCTCGGTCCCGGCGGTGCAGTCATGATCAAGGCGATCGCGGGCGGCGGCGGGCGCGGCATGCGCGTCGTCGAGGACGCATCCAGGCTGGACGAGGCCTACGCGCGCTGCCAGTCCGAGGCCAAGGCCGCGTTCGGCAGCGGTGACGTCTATGTCGAGCGGCTGATCCGCAAAGCCCGCCATATCGAGGTGCAGATCATCGGCGATCGCTTTGGTGCGATCAGCCATCTCTGGGAGCGCGAATGCACCATCCAGCGCCGCAACCAGAAACTGATCGAGGTGGCGCCGAGCCCGTCGCTGAGCGAGGCTTTGCGATCACGCATCATCGAAGCCGCGAAGAGCCTCGCCGCCGCCGCGCGCTACGACAATCTCGGCACCTTCGAATTTCTGGTCGATGACGACGCCAAATCAGGCGACGGCGCGTTCGCCTTCATCGAGGCCAATCCGCGGCTCCAGGTCGAGCACACCGTGACGGAGGAAGTGCTCGGCGTCGATCTCGTCAAGTCGCAGCTTGCGGTCGCGTCAGGCGCGACGCTGGCCTCGCTCGGGCTTGCGCAAGCCTCGGTTCCGTCGCCGCGCGGCTACGCGATGCAGCTTCGTGTCAACATGGAGGTCATGGACGAGAAGGGCGTAACCAAGCCGACCGGCGGCACGCTTTCGGTGTTCGACCTGCCATCCGGCCCCGGCGTCCGCGTCGATACGTTTGGTTACACCGGCTACAAGACCAGCGCGGCCTTCGATTCCCTGCTCGCCAAGGTGATCGTGCATTCGCCAAGCCCGAACTGGGCCGACGTCGTGCAGAAAGGCGTCCGTGCGTTGCGCGAATTCCGCATCGGCGGCGTCGCCACCAACGTCCCGTTCCTCGGCGCGGTGCTGTTGCATCCGGATTTTGCCGCCAACCGCATCTCGACCGGCTTCATCGATGCCCACGTCGCTGCGCTCGTCGGCGCGGCGGAAGAAGTTCGCGACTTGCTGTCGATTGAGGCAGGCAGTGCTGCCGGCGCGGCGACAAAGTCTCACGCCGCCGAAGCGGCTCCGGAAGGCTCCGTGCCGGTGCCCGCGCCGCTGCAGGGCACCATCGTCGCGATCGACGTCGCGCCAGGTGACATCGTCCGCCCGGGCCAGCAGATCGCCGTGCTGGAATCCATGAAGATGGAGCATCTCGTCACCGCACCCCATGGCGGCAAGGTGACCAGGATCGCCGCGGGCAGTGGCGTCACGCTGATGCATGGCGAGCCGATTCTGTTTCTCGAGCCGGCCGACATCGATGGCCATGACGCCGCGGAAGAGGAGGCGATTGATCTCGATCATATCCGCCCTGACCTCGCCGAGCTGATCGCGCGCCACGCCATCACACTGGACGCGAACCGGCCGGCCTCGGTCGAGCGGCGGCGCAAGACCAACCAGCGCACCGCGCGAGAGAACGTTGCGCATCTCGTCGATGAGGGTTCGTTCGTCGAATACGGCTCGCTCGCGATTGCCGCCCAGCGCCGGCGGCGCAAGGTCGACGACCTCATCAGGAATACGCCGGCCGACGGCCTGATCTCGGGCGTCGCCACCGTCAACGCCGATAAGTTCGGCGCTGATGCCGCCCGCTGCATGGTGATCTCCTATGATTATACCGTGCTGGCGGGCACCCAGGGCCACATGAACCACAAGAAGATCGACCGCATGCTGGGCCTGGCTGAGCAATGGCGCATGCCGCTGGTGTTCTACGCCGAGGGCGGCGGCGGCCGTCCTGGCGATACCGACCGGCTCGGCATGACCGGCCTCGACGGGCCGTCCTTCGTGCAGTTCGCAAAGCTCTCCGGCCTGGTGCCGGTGATCGGCATCGTCTCCGGCTATTGCTTTGCCGGCAACGCCGCGATGCTCGGCTGCTGCGACGTCATCATCGCCACCCAAAACGCCTCGATCGGGATGGGCGGACCGGCGATGATCGAAGGTGGCGGGCTCGGCGTTTATCATCCCGCTGAAGTAGGTCCCGTCTCGTTCCAGTCGCCGAACGGCGTGGTCGATATTCTGGTGGAGGACGAGGCGGAGGCGACCATCGCCGCGCAAAGATATCTGTCCTACTTTCAGGGCGCGGTCAGTGACTGGAAAGCGCCCGACCAACGACTACTGCGCCGCGCGATTCCTGAAAACCGCCTGCGGGTCTATGACATCAGGACCGTGATCGATCTCCTCGCCGACGAAGGCTCGGTGCTCGAAATCCGCCGCGACTTTGGCGTCGGCATGGTCACGGCCTTCATTCGCATCGAGGGAAAACCGTTCGGACTGATCGCCAACAATCCAAAACATCTCGGCGGCGCCATCGATGCGCCGGCCGGCGACAAGGCCGCGCGCTTCCTGCAGCTCTGCGATGCCTTCGATATCCCGATCGTGTCGTTGTGCGATACGCCGGGCTTCATGGTCGGCCCCGAAGCGGAGAAGACCGCGATCGTACGCCACGTCGCGCGGATGTTCGTGACCGGCGCGAGCCTCACCGTGCCGCTGTTCGGCATCGTGCTGCGCAAGGGCTACGGCCTCGGGGCGCAATCCATGATCGGCGGCGGTTTCCACGCTTCGTTCTTCACGGTGGCCTGGCCGACCGGCGAATTCGGCGGCATGGGATTGGAAGGCTATGTGCGGCTCGGCTTCCGCAAGGAAATGGAAGCGATCGAGGATCCGGTCGAGCGCGAAAAATACTACCAGGCCAAGGTCGCCGAGCTCTACGCCAACGGCAAGGCGGTCTCGATTGCCTCGGTGCTCGAGATCGACGAAGTGATCGATCCCGCTGATACCCGGCACTGGATCATGTCCGGCCTGCGCTCGGTGCCGAAGCCGGAGCCGCGCAGCGGCCGCAAGCGGCCGTGTATCGATGCGTGGTGAGGGCAAACTAACTCCTCCAGTCGTCATTCCGGGGCGCGCCTCTTGGCGCGAGCCCGGAATCCATAACCACGATCGTGAGTATGGATTCCGGGCTCGTGCTACGCACGCCCCGGAATGACGAGAGAGGTGAGGGCGACGCGCAAAAACCAACCCGACGGGCAAATCAGAAAATACCTGTCCAGCCTCTCACACAAAAATATTCCACTTAAACCGTCGGGCAAATCAGCGCTATAAGCTCGCCCATCCTACCCCACCAGAGGGGCGTATCATGATCGTCAGGAAACGCGGGGCGGGATGCGGTGGACGCGACATGCGCGCTAGACGAACGCGCGTGGAGCGTACGGCGAAGTCGTGTGGTCCTGACGCCCCGATGCTGGCGTCAAGTCGTGAGGGCATGATCCCGCGGGCGACGGTGGCAAGAAAGCCCGGTCGCCGAGGAGAGCGCGATATAAGCCGTAAAACCATTGCGCGGGGAAGGCCGGAGTGTTTCCGCTGAACCTGTATGCTCGTGTGCGCATTTTCTTGTGCAGTTTGCACACGAGACCGCGGGTGCAGCGCGCACCCGGTCTTCCCTGCGCCCTCTGTATTCGAGGGGGACAGTTTCCGGCAAAACTCCGGGCGCAACGCGTCGCGAGAATGCGAAGGTGTATTTCAACTTGAGCCGCGTCATTGCGAGGAGCGAAGCGACGAAGCAATCCACTCTTTCCTTGCGGCACGATGGATTGCTTCGCTTCGCTCGCAATGACGGCGATACGGCTCACGGTGGCCGCCGGGACGACGTGAATGTTCTACCCCAGCCTCAACTCCGCATACCCCTTCGCCGCGACCTCGTCGCAACGCGCGCGGTACGCCGGCGCGCTGCCGCTGTAGCGGGCGATGATGCGGGTCTGTTTGCCCTCGACGTTGGAGTTGATGCCTGTCATCCAGGAGTTGACCTCGTTGGACAAAAGGCCCTCGCCGAGCGCCTTGACGTGATCGGTCCAGGACGCCACGCCCTCGACCGTTGCTTCCAGCCGCGTCAGCTTGTTGTCCTGCGCAAAGTGCATCAGGCCCGTGACCCAGTCGACGCTGTATTCGATGCTGCGCGGAATGTTGCCGAGCGCGGTGTGTGGTCCCATCAGCATCATCATGTTGGGGAAGCCGTCGACCATCAGCCCGAGATAGGTCTTCGGCCCGCTCTTCCATTTGTCCTTCAGCAACGCGCCGCCGGCACCGTGGAAGTCGATCTGGTCAAAGCTGCCGGTGATGGCATTGAAGCCGGTGGCGTAGATGATGATGTCAAATGCGTATTCGTGGTCGCTGGTCTTGATACCCTCGGGCGTGATCTGCTCGATCGGGGTTTCGTTGAGATCGACGAGATCGACATTGTCGCGGTTGTAGACTTCGTAATAGAAGGTCTCGAGCGGCAGTCGGCGGGTGCCGAAACCGTGATTCCTCGGAATCAGCTTCTCGGCAACCTGCTGGTCCTTAACGCGCTGCCGGATCTTTCGCGCGACGAAGTCGCTGATCGTCGCATTGGCCTTGCGATCGATCAGGATGTCCTTGAAGTTGCCCTGCCAGATGCCAAAGCCGCGTTCGCCATACAGCTTTTCATAAAATGCCTCGCGCTCCGCGTCGGAAACCTCGAACGCCCCGCGTGTATCAGGCGTATGCAGAAAGCAGGCAAAGGTCTCCTGGCAGCGGGCGAATATTTCGGGGTAGCCGTTCTTGATCGCCACTTGCGTCTCGGCGTCGATCTTGCCGTTGTGCAGCGGCGCGCACCAGTTTGGTGTGCGCTGGAACACGGTGAGATGGCCGACCTCGCCGGCGATGGTCTGGATGGTCTGCACGCCGGTGGCGCCGGTGCCGATTACCGCGACGCGCTTACCCCTGAAATCCACGGGCTCGTGCGGCCATCGCGCGGTGTGGAAGGATTGGCCGTTAAAACTGTCGCGGCCCTCGATGCGCGGCAGCGTCGGGGTCGACAGCGGGCCGATCGCGGTGATCAGGAAGCGGGTGCGGAAGTGTTGGCCGTTATCCAGCGTGATGGTCCAGCTTCGCGTCTCCTCCTCATAGATGGCCGCCGCTACGCGGCTCCTGAACTGGATATCGCGGCGCAGATCGAATTTGTCGGCGACGAAGTTGCAATAGCGCAGCGTTTCCGGCTGGCCCGCGAAATGCTCGGACCAGTCCCACTCTTGAAGCAGCTCCTTGGAAAACGAATAGCCGTAGGAATAGCTCTCGGAATCGAAGCGCGCGCCGGGATAGCGGTTCCAGTACCAGGTGCCGCCGACGCCGGTCCCCGCTTCGAACACCCGCACTCGCAGCCCCAGCTCGCGCAGCCGATAGAGCTGATACATGCCCGACAGACCGGCGCCGATGATGATGGCATCGAAGTCGGGCGGGCTGTCGGTTTGGCGCGAAACGGCCACGTGGCGGTGCTCCCGGATTTTTCGAGTTGCCGCAAGGCTAGCTGGTCTTGCCGCAGGGGACAAACCTCAGAAAGCGTAGCTGGTATCGCGATTTGCCGGGCATTTTCGGTCCGCGCGAAAATGCCGCTTGGCGATCGGGTTGCGAGGACTCTTCCAGAGGTGTATCGTATTAGTGTTATCAACCTTTGATATTTTACCAGGAATTGTCGGCATCTCGTGGACGCACGAGCCCACGGATCGTTTCTCCGGTTCTGTGACGTCGTTCATAGCGGTGAAGCGAAGCCAGGCCGACACTGACAGGTCGATACTGAGACGTCGCATCGAAATTCACGGACGGGGCAGGCGAAATCAGCAGCGCATCGTGGGGCAGGCGCTGACGAGCAGGATTTGGTTTAGCGAAACAGGAGAGACCCATGACGCAGGCTGATCTTTCGTCTTTGACCCGTCGCGGCCTACTCGGCGCCGGCGCGGCGCTCGCGGCCACCACCATGTTGCCGTCATCAAGCCCGGCGCAGGCGGCACGATTCCGCCGCTGGGAAATCACCGATCCCTCGATGCCGCCGCGCGTGCTCACGAGCTACAAGGCGGGCATCACGGCGATGCTGAACCTTCCGCCAACCGACCCGCGCAACTGGTACCGCAACGCGATCGTGCACCTGCTCGACTGTCCGCACGGCAATTGGTGGTTTCTCGTCTGGCACCGCGGCTATCTCGGCTGGCTCGAGACGACGCTGCGCGATCTCTCCGGCGATCCCGATTTCGCGCTGCCCTATTGGGACTGGACCAAGACGCCAAGCGTGCCACAGTCGATGTTCGACGGCGTGCTCGATCCCAACAATGGCGCCTTCATCGCGACCTTCGACGAATTCAAGACCCAGTTCGAGCCTGCGATTACCGCGATGTACGCCTCGTTCTCGCAGGCGCAGCTCGATGCCCTGACGCAGCGGCCTTTCCCGTTCGCGACGCCGTCCGATTTCTGGAACGTGCTGCCGCAGGTGTTCTTCGACCAGCCGAGCGCCCGCGGCCTGACCGCGACCAATCCGGATCTCGATCCCGATACGAGAGTGGCCGTCTCGATCGGCACCGTCCGCAGTTCGCTGCAGACTCCGATCTTCGCGGGCGGTGGCGGACCGAACGATCCGGCCGGCTTTGCCAGTGCCAAAGCGGACAATCACAGCCTCGGCAGCACCAAGGGCATTCTCGAAAGCCAGCCGCATGACAACGTGCACGGCGCGATGGGCGGTGGTGGCGGCGCCTTCATGGTGTCGTTCTATTCGCCGGTCGACCCGATCTTTTTCCTGCATCACGGCAATCTCGACCGTCTCTGGGGCGTCTGGAACCGGCGGCAAATCGCGCTCGGGCGTCCGACCCTGCCGCAGGGCGCCGATCTCACTGCCTGGTCGAACGAGCAGTTCCGCTTCTTCACCAATTCGCAGAGCCAGCCGGTCTCGCAGACCAATGCCGGCGCCTATGCGACGCCTGATCTGTTCAACTACGACTATTCACCGGGTTCCGGCGAAGACCAGGTGCCGGCCGCAGGTCCCGTGGTGGCTTCTGCGGGCCAGGTCTTCAGCGGTCCGGTCGCCTCCGCCACCATCGGCACGGCCAAGGCAGCGGGTGGCGTCGTGAGGGTGCCGGCGTCGGCGCTGCAGAATGCGAGTGCCACCGGGGGCCCACGCGTCGCCGAGATCACGCTCAATCTCACCCATGATGACCAGGGCCGCCGCTTCCGCGTGCTGGTGTCGCCGGGCGGCGGGGCACCTACCGTCGCCGCCGGCGCGATCACCGTGTTCGGTCATCCCCATCACGGTCCGACGACCTTCACCGTGCCGCTCCCGGCCAGTGTTCCGGTTGCGGGGGCGACCGGCGAGCTGCCGCTCGACATCCGCGTGGTGCCGATCGGCGGGGCTCCGCAGCCGACGCTTGCCGCCGGCGCCGCCCCCGCCGCGCCCCTTGTCAGCGCGATCAAGGTAAGGACAGACTAGCGTCAGGATGTGGCATCGACCGTCCATCGCCTTGCTTCTCGCAGTCCTCAATGGGCTGTGGACGGGCTCGCTCGCGGCGCAGGAGAAGAGCGTGATCGAATTGTCGGCGCCGCGCGCATTGACCAGCAATGATGCCGTTGAAATCCAGATCGCGACGGGACCGCTGCCGGCAGGCGCCCGTCTCGTCGTCATGACCGAGCAGGGCGAGGTGATCGGCGCGATCACGCCCTATGGCATACCGGGAACGCCAAGCGGCAGCACGGCGACCATACCCGTTCCGCCGACGGCGCTGGTCGATCGACGGCTGCGGCTTCAATTGCAGGTGATCCAGCCGGGCACACCACCTCGCGCCCCGCGCACGGATGAGGTCCGCCGTATCGATCTCATCGTGGCGCCGCGCAAGGAATGACGAGCTGCCGTGCCTTTACTCCGCATCCGGTTTTCCCCTATCGTTGGCCAAACAAGACACCGATCGCTGTTGCCCCGTCATTGCGAGCGGAGCGAAGCAATCCATCGTGCAGCGTAAAGAAAGAATGGATTGCCGCGTCGCGGAGCCTGTCATCGGGCGCGCATTCGCGCGACCCGTTGGCTCCTCGCAATGACGAAAGAAAAAAGCAAAAAGAGCCCAAGGAACCTGCATGAACGATCCCGTTGACGTCCTGATCATCGGCGCCGGTGCGTCCGGCGCGGCGGTGGCCTGGAGCCTGGCCGACACCAAGATGCACATCCTCTGCCTCGACCAGGGCGGCTGGATGAATTCAGCGCAATATCCAAGCACGGGCCGCGACTGGGAGGCGAAATTCTACGGCGAATGGTCGACCAGTCCGAACATCCGCGCCCGGCCCGAGGACTACCCTGATCAACGACGACAACTCGCCGATCAAGGTGGTCAATTTCAACGGCGTCGGCGGCTCGACGGTGATCTACACCGCGCACTGGCCGCGACTGCATCCGTCCGATTTCAAGGTGAAGACACTCGACGGTGTCGCCGACGACTGGCCGATCGATTACGATACGCTCACCCCGTTCTTCGAAGAGAATGATCGGATCATGGGTGTCTCTGGCCTGTCAGGCGATCCGCGCTCGCCGGTGACGCATCCGCCGATGCCGCCGCAGCCGCTCGGACTCTCCGGTCCGCTGATCGGCAAGGCCATGAACAAGCTCGGCTGGCATTGGTGGCCGTCAGACACCACGGTCGCCACAACCGACTATGAGGGCCGCGCGCGCTGCATCAATCTCGGCCATTGCACGCCGGCCTGCGCGCAAGGCGCCAAGGCGTCGACCGACATCACCTATTGGCCGCACGCGATCCGCGCCGGTGTCGAGCTGAAGACCCATTGCCGCGTGCGTGAGATCTTGACCAACGAGCACGGCATGGCCTCCGGCGTCATCTATTACGACAAGGACGGCGTCGAGCAGTTCCAGCCGGCCGAGGTCGTCATCATCGCCTGCAACGGCGTCGGCACGCCGCGGCTGCTGTTGAACTCCGTGTCCGGCAAATTCCCAAACGGTCTTGCCAATTCATCAGGCCTGGTCGGCAAGAACCTGATGTTCCATCCCTACGCGCAGATCTACGGTTATGTCGAGCAACCAACAGATTCGAACCGTGCACCGCCGACTTGCCTGTGGAGCAAGGAATTTTACGACACCGACCTCTCGCGCGGCTTCGTCCGCGGCTACGGCATCCAGTTCGTCCGTGGGGCGGGGCCAGTGTTCGAAGCCGTCGTAAGTGAGCAGAAGGGCATTCTGCCGTGGGGAGCGGATCATCACCGCGTCTTCCGCAAGCTCAACGGCCATCGGCTCGGCGTCTCCGCGATCTGCGAGGATTTGCCCGAGGAACACAATCGCGTCACGCTTGATCCAGTGCTGAAGGACAGCCACGGTATCCCTGCGCCGAGGATCGACTACACGATCAGCGAGAACAGCGCCAAGATGATGGAGCACGGGCTGGCGCGGGGGCGTGAGATTCTCGAAACCGCAGGCGCCACCGACATCTGTACGAACTCACCGATCCCCTATGGCGGCTGGCATCTGCTCGGCACCGCGCGGATGGGCACCGATCCCGATCGTTCGGTGGTGAACGAATGGGGCCGCTCGCACGATGTGAAGAATCTCTTCATCGTCGATGGCAGCGTGTTCGTGACCTCGGGCGGCGTCAATCCGACTTCCACCATCCAGGCCATCGCGCTCTACGTCGCCGACCAGATGAAGCAACGCCTCGCCAATTTGTTCGATTGAGGAAATGATGTCGGCCGAAAATATTCTGACTTCAACGCAGCGCGACGACCTGCGCACCATCGCCGCGATGATGATTCCCGCGAGCGATGAGTACAAGGTGCCCGGCGCCGATGATGCGGCCATTCAGGCCGACATCCTTGCAACGCTTGGCCGCGATACCGATATGGTACGCGAGGGGCTCGATCATCTCGCGCGGCTGGCTGGAAAGCCGCTTGCGGAGCTCGATCCCGCGCGGCGCGAGGCAGTCGCAAAGGAATTCCGCGCCACTGGCGGCACACCCGCGGCGACACTCGTCCGTGTCGTGCTGCAATGCTACTACCGCGACGACCGCGTCCTGCGCTCGCTCGGGCTGGAGCTGCGGGCTCCATTTCCAAAAGGGTATGAGCTGGAGCAAGGCGACTGGTCGCTGCTCGATCCCGTGAAGGCGCGACCGCCGATGTTGCGGCGGGCGCAATAGAGCATGATCCGGAAAAGTGGAGTCCGGTTTTCCGACAAGATCATGCTCCGACAATAGAGAGCAGGGCAGACCTGCGCCTTGCGTAAGTACTTGCGCGAGCGAACCCCGGCCACCATTTGAAGAGGCCGAAGGAACTCGCCATGTTGGATATTACCTCAGATATTCCCGGTGACGTCAGCTCATCGGAAGCGATCGAACCCACCCCGGCCGACGATCAAGCGCTGCTCGACGCCTATTCCAACGCCGTGATCGGCGTGACCGAACGCGTTGGGCCCGCCGTGGTCCGCGTCGAGACCGGATCAAAAGTGCGTAATGCGCGCGAGCGTGGCGGCATGGGCTCGGGCATCGTGATCTCGCCGGATGGCCTGGTGCTGACCAACAACCACGTTGTCGGTTCGTCGAAAGACATCCGCCTGCGCGACATCGAAGGCTTCGTCACCGATGCCCACGTGCTCGGCGTCGATCCCGATACCGACCTCGCGTTGCTGCGGGCCGATGGCGCGCGTGATCTGCGCTACGCTTCGCTCGGCAATTCGAAAAACCTGCGCCGTGGCCAGCTCGTGGTCGCAATCGGTAACCCGCTCGGCTTTGAGTCGACGGTGACTGCCGGTGTGGTCTCGGCGCTCGGACGGTCTATCCGCTCGATCAGCGGCCGGACCATCGAGGACGTGATCCAGACCGATGCCGCGCTCAACCCCGGCAATTCGGGCGGCGCGCTGGTGTCGTCCAACGCCGAGGTGATCGGCATCAACACCGCCATCATCAGCGGCGCGCAGGGCATCTGCTTTGCGGTCGCCAGCAACACCGCGCAGTTCGTGCTGTCGGAGATCATCCGTCACGGCTATGTCCGCCGCGCCTATATCGGCGTCGCCGGTCAGACCGCGCCGATCCCGCGGCGGCATGCGGTGGTGGCCGGCGTCGACAACAAGATGGGCGCGTTGCTGGCGCAGGTCGAACCCGACAGCCCGGCGGCGAAGGCGGGTTTGTTGCCGGGCGACGTCGTGATCAAGCTCGATGGCGTCGAGGTCAACGGCGTCGACGATCTGATCCGCGCGCTCGACCGCGACCGGATCGACCGGACATTGGCGATGGACGTGCTGCGGTTGGGCCGCCTGCGCGCGATCGACATCCATCCGATCGAGCGCAAGCCGGCCGCGAGGCAGTGATTATTGCTGCAGTGCCGCCAGCAATTCGTCGGGCTGCTCGACCATCATCATGTGGCCCGCGCCTGGCAGCACCACAATGCGCGCGTTCGGCGTTGCGGCCGCGAGCGTCTTCGCCGGACTTCGCAGGCGTCATCATGTCGCGTTCGCCGAGGATGAACGTAGTGGGCACCTTGACCAGCGCCGCCGCCGCAAGTGCGTTCTGATAGGCATTGCAGGCGTTGAGATCGTTGTAGAGCACGCCCGGCCGCGTCTGCTGCAGCACGCGCTGGGCGCCCTGATGCATCCAAAGCCCCGGTGCGAGGCTGCCGCCGAGTTCGGCCTTGAAGCCGAGGCCCCAGATCGAGACCATGTCGATGGCGTCAGGGTCGTTGGCCTCGGCGGCCTTCAGGAGATCGGGCCCGACCGTCATGGTGGCGGCGGTGCCGATCAGGCTGAGGCCGGAAACCTTGTCGGCATGCCGCGCAGCGGTCTCCAGTGCAATCAGCGAGCCCATGGAGTGGCCAACGAGTTTCGCCTTCGGCGCGCCGGCGGCCGCGATCAACGCAGCGGTCCAGTCGGCCATGTCGGCGATGGTCGGAAGCGGCTTGCCGGACGAGCGGCCATGAGCAGGCAGATCCGGCGCCAGGACCGAATAGCCGTGATGGGCGAACCAGCGGCTGTGCAGCGCCCAGGTCGAATGATCGAAGCCCGCGCCGTGCAGCATCACGACCGCAGGCAGGGAGGGATCGAAGGGACGGCCGCCGGTGGCGACGAAGGTATCGATGCCGTTCACGGTGAGTTGCATGGCTCAAACCCTCTGCGACGCGCGCAGCGCCTGGCCGAGATCGTCGATGATATCGGATGCGGCTTCGATGCCGACCGACAGCCGCACCAGCTCCTCGCCGATGCCCGCGGCCTTGAGCTGTTCGGCGTCCATCTGCTGATGGGTGGTGCTGGCGGGATGAATGACCAGCGTCTTGGCGTCGCCGACATTGGCGAGGTGGCTGATCATCCGCAGCGTCTCGATGAATTTTTTCCCCGCGGGACGGCCACCCTTGATGCCGAAGCTGACGATCGATCCAGCGCCGCGCGGCAGCAATTGCTTGGCGAGCGCGTGATCAGGGTGGGTTTCCAGCGCGGGATGCAGCACCCAATCGACGGCCTTGTTGGCGGTGAGGAACTCCAGCACGGCCAGCGTATTGCTCATGTGCCGTTCCATGCGGACGCCGAGCGTCTCGATGCCCTGCAGCAGCTGGAATGCATTGGTCGGCGAGAGACACGCGCCGAAATCGCGCAGCCCTTCGGTGCGGGCGCGCATGATGAAGGCGGCCTGGCCGAACTGCTCGTCGAAGACGATGCCGTGATAGCCGGCATAGGGTTCGGTCAATACAGGGAATTTGCCGGAGGCGTGCCAGTCGAACCGGCCGCCATCGACGATGACGCCGCCGATCGCGATGCCGTGGCCGCCAAGCCACTTGGTTGCCGAGTTCATGACGATATCGGCGCCGAGTTCGATCGGGCGGCTCAGAAAAGGCGTCGCAAAAGTGTTGTCGATCAAGCAGCGGAATCTTCGCGTCATGCGCGATCTGCGCGACGGCAGGAATATCCAGCACTTCGAGGCCGGGATTGCCGATGGTCTCGCCGATCACGAGCCGTGTGTTCGGCTTGATCGCGGCGCGGAATTCATCCAGCGCGCGGGGCTTCACAAACGTGGTCGTGATGCCGAAGCGCGGCAGCGTGTGGGCCAGCAAATTGATCGTGCCGCCATAGAGCGAGGAGGAGGCGACGATGTGATCGCCGTTACCGAGCAGGGTCGCGATCGCCAGATGCAGTGCGGCCATGCCGCTCGCCGTGCAGATCGCGCCGACGCCGGCTTCCAGCGCGGCAATCCGCTCCTCCAGCACCGCGGTCGTGGGATTGGAGATGCGGGTGTAGATGTGGCCGGCGCGTTCCAGGTTGAACAGCGCCGCGGCGTGATCGGAATCCTGGAACACGTAGGACGTGGTCTGATAGATCGGCACCGCGCGGGCGCCGGTCACGGGATCGGGACGCTGGCCGGCATGCAGGCTGAGGGTTTCGAAGGCAGGCGGCTTGGGTGCGGGCATGGAGGTGCTCGTCAGATCAATGATGAGAGGACGTCGCGCCAGTCTAGACGTGAACGGCGGTGCGCACACGCCCGACATTGCCGAACACGCGCAGATAGCGGTCGACTTCCGATGGAGCGCCGGTCGCCTTTTCCGGATTGTCCGAGAGCTTCACGGCCGGCCGTCCATCGACCGAGGTCACCTTGCAGACGATCGAAATCGGATCGAGATCGGCGGAACCATCCGGCGCACAGCCGACGAAATCATTGGTCAGGTTGGTGCCCCAGCCGAAACTGACGCGGACGCGGCCGGCGAAATGCTTGTAGGTTTCCTCGATCGAGCCGACATCCATGCCGTCGGAGAACACCAGCAGCTTCTCCTTGGGATCGCGGCCCTTCTGCTTCCACCATTTGATGATGTCTTCGCCGGCCGTGATCGGCGGCGCGCTGTCGGGACGAAAGCCGGTCCAGTCGGCGACCCAATCGGGCGCGTCGCGCAGGAACGGTTTGGTGCCGAAAGCGTCGGGCAGCGCGATCAGCAGGTTGCCGCCATAGGTGTGGCGCCATTGGTCGAGGATGCGATAGGGCGCCCAGCGCAGCTCGGTATCGTCGTTCGCCAGCGCGGCTGCGACCATCGGCAGTTCATGCGCGTTGGTTCCGATCGCTTCGAGATCGTTGTCCATCGCCAGCAGCACGTTCGAAGTTCCGGTGAAGGAGGAGCCGAGGCCCTCCTTGACCGCCTCGACGCACCAGCGCTGCCAGAGAAAGCCGTGGCGGCGGCGGGTGCCGAAGTCGGACAGCCGCAAGCCGTCGAGCTTGCGCAGCCGCTCGACCTTGGACCAGAGTTTTGCCTTGGCGCGGGCATAGAGAACGTCGAGGGCAAATCGCCCCTGTCCCTTCAACGCCTGGCGCGAGCGCAACTCGTTCATGATCGCGAGCGCCGGGATCTCCCACATCGTGGTGTGGGTCCACGGCCCGTGGAAATGCAGCTCGTACTGGCCGTCGACCTTGTTCAGTTCGTATTCGGGCAGGCGGAAATTGGCGAGCCAGTTGATGAAATCGCGCCGAAAACATCTGGGTCTTGCCGTAGAACGTATTACCGGCGAGCCAGATCAGCTCCTTCTTGGTGAAACGGATGGAGCGGGCGTGATCGAGCTGGGCGCGCAACTCGCCTTCGTCGATGACCTCGGCGAGGCGCACGTGCCTGCTGCGGTTGATCACCGAAAAGGTCACGCGCTGGTCCGGATAGAACTCCCGGATCATCTGCAGCATCAGCAGCTTGTAAAAATCGGTATCGAGCAGGCTGCGCACGATCGGGTCGAGCCGCCAGCCATGGTTGTAGGTCCGGGATGCGATGTCGGTAACTGCCATATAGGAACTCTACCGTGCCGGGAGCCGCCCAACCAGTGGGTTTTGGCGGCGACATGGCAGGTCAGCGCGCTATTTCCCGCCGAATACGGCCGATGGAAGCCTCGATATCGGTCCAGGCCGGCTTGTCCGGGGCAAATTGCCGCCGGAGGTAGGAGGTTAGCTCCGCAACCTGGCCGTCGGTCAGGCTGTCCCCGAAGGCCGGCATATAGCCGAGATCGCTCGAGACCGGTTGGGCGACGCCATGGAGGATGACCTGGATCAGATTGTCCGGCACCGCGCTGTGCAGGTTGCTGTTGAGCGCCAGCGACGGCCGGCTGCCGAACAGCGGCGCGCCGCCGACCTCATGGCAGACCGCGCAGGCGCCTTGATAGAGGCGGGCGCCGGTGCTCGAAGCGGCGGCCGTCCGGGTTCCGGTCGAGCTTTCCAGTCTGGCGGCCAGCGCCTCCTGTGCCGGCTTGTCGATAGCGGTGTCGTGGAAGGATCCGAGATAGACCGCCATGGCGCGGATGTCCTGATCGGGCAGGGCAGCCAGCTCCTTCACCACGGGGGCCATCGGTCCGGCGGCGACGCCGTGAAAGCGGGACTCGCCGGTCCGCAAATACGCGAACAGTTCGTCCTCGCTCCACGGAATAGGCGCCTGCGACAGCGAGGTCAGCGCCGGCGCTTCCCAGCCTTCGGCAAAGCCGCCGGCGAGATAGGCGTTTTGCTTTTCCGCGCCGAGCGCATTGCGCGGCGAATGGCAGGCGCTGCAATGGCCGAGACCTTCGATCAGATAGGCGCCGCGATTCCACAGCTCCGACTTGGTGGTGTCGGGCTGGAAAGTATCAGGCCGATGGAACAGCGCATTCCACCCGGCGAGCAGTGGCCGGATGTTGAACGGGAACGCCAGCGTGTTTTGCGGAACGTCGGCGCGCACCGGCGCCTGTGCCATCAGATAGGCATAGAGCGCCTGCAGGTCGGCGTCGCTGGTCTTGGCGAAGTGGGTGTAGGGGAACGCCGGATAGAGATGCCGGCCGTCGCGATGGATGCCCTCGCGCATCGCGCGCTCGAAAGCGGGATAGGACCAGGCGCCGATGCCGGTCTCGACGTCCGGGGTGATGTTGGTCGAGTGGATCGTGCCGAACGGGGTTTGCAGCGGCAGGCCGCCGGCATTGAGCATGCCGTTCACCGTGGTGTGGCAGACCGCGCAGTCGCCGAGCGCGGCGAGTTCCTTGCCGCGCGCGATCGTTGCCGCCGAATAGACCGATGCGTCGGGCCGCGCGATCGGTGCGATCGATCGCCACGGCAGCACGGCGGCGCCGATGCCGACGACTGCGGCGCAAAGCGCGGCGGCGGTTGCAAACACGCCGCTCCGCTTCGCAAACGGGTTTCGCCATTTATCGGACGGAGCGACAGGTGCAGGCGAAGGCAAGGCTGTTGGCGTCGGCTGCGCCTCGCCGCGCAATCCCTTCAAAATGCGTTCCGGCGTGAACGGAAGTTCGCGAAAGCGCACGCCGGTGGCGTCGAAGATCGCGTTGGCGATCGCGGCGGCGCTGGGAACGGAAGCGGATTCGCCGACGCCGAGCGGCGGCTGGTCCTGCCGTGGCAGCATCAACACGTCGATCTTGGGCAGGTCAGGGAATTTGATGATCGGATAAGCGCCCCATTCGCGGGCCGTCACCGCGCCGCGTTCGAACGAGACTTCCTCCATCAGCGCGCGGCTGGTGGACTGAATGACGTTGCCGTGGATCTGGTGCCGTACGCCGTCCGGATTGATCATCAACCCGGAATCCTGCCCGGCGACGACGCGGGTCACGCTGACGTCGCCGGTTGCCTTGTTGACGGCGACGTCGGCAATCCAGGCCGACCACGCGGCGCCGTAGCCGGGAAACTTGCTGTGAACGTACAGCGCATAGGCAAAACCGCGGCCGCGGACGATATCGCCCTCGGCTTCCGGTTCCTGCCATACCGGGCGCGGCTTCCAGCCGGCGCGTTCGGCGACCGCGTTGACGAGATCGACCGCGCGCTGGTCTTTCAGGTAGCGCAGGCGGTATTCGATCGGATCGACGCCGGCCTCGGTCGCGAGTTCGTCGATATAGGATTCATGCGCGAACGTATTGGGCAGCGCCGAGACGCCACGAAGCCAGGAGGCGCGCACGATCGGCGGCATGTCGTTCGCCACCACGCGCATATTCTCGTAGTCGTAAGGCGGGATCGCGGTGCGGTCGCCCATCTCGAGTACGACATGCTCCGGGGCAATCCGCCCCGTGAGCAGCAGCGCCAAGGTCGGCGCGCCGTTGGAGGGATAGCGTGTGGCAAAGTCGTAAGCAGCAACACTGCCATCGGCGTTGAGTCCACCATTGACGTCCATCAATTGGGCGGTGCCCTTCGGCTCCCAGGCGTGCTCCTGCTCGCGCGTCAATTGCACGCGGACCGGACGGCCGACCGCGCGCGACAGCAACAGTGCATCGGCGGAGACATCGTCGGCGCAATTGCGGCCATAGCAGCCGGCGGCCTCCATCCGGATCACATCGATCTCGGCTTCCGGCCGCTCGATCAGGAGCGCGAGGTCGTTGCGCAGGATGTGCGGGTTCTGCGTGCCCGACCACACGCGGATCGCGCCGTCCTGATAATCCGCAACCGAGCAGGATGGGCCGATCGAGCCGTGCATCTGGTAGGGCCAGACATATGTGCGCTGCATCGGCTTTGCCGCGTCCCTGATCGCGGTCTCAACGTCGCCCTTGTCGATCAGCGTGCGCGGTGTCGAGGGATTGGCGCGCAGCGCGGTCTCGACATCGCCGAGATCGGGCAGCGTCGGCACCGGCTTCCAACTGACCTTCAGCTGCGCCGCCGCCTTGATCGCATTTTCCTCGCGCTCCGCGACGACGCCGACGAAATCGCCGATCCTGACGACCGCGACCATGCCGGGGATATCGCGCACGGAAGTCTCATCGACCGCGATCAGGCTGGTGCCGACGAAGGGGCCGGCGTCGACGCCGGCATAGGGCGGCCGCACGACGCGGCCGTGCAGCATGCCGGGGACACGCATGTCGTGAACATAGACCAGTTCGCCGGTGGCCTTTGCCGGCAGATCGACGCGCGGCACCGACTTGCCGACGATGCTGTAGGCGCCGACCGCCTTGACGGGAACGTCGTTGGCCAGTTCGAGCCGGACGCTGTCGCCCGATATCAGTTCGCCATAGCTGACGCTGCGATTGTTTGGCCCACGGATCAGGCCATCCTCGATCGAGAGTTCTTCGGCCGGCAGTTCCAGCCGCGCCGTCGCGCGCGCGACCAGGAATTGCCGGGCCTGTGCCGCGGCCTTGCGCAACGGCACGGCGGTGATCTGGATGGTCTCGCTCGCAATCGTCGCGCCCTGATTGGGAACGCGCGAGGTGTCGCCGAGCACCACGACCACGCGGGCAAAGGATACGTCGAGTTCTTCGGCGACGATCTGGCCGAGCGCGGTGCGAATCCCGGTGCCGAGATCGACGTGGCCGTTATAGGCCGTCACCGAACCGTCGGCGGTGATCTTGATGAACGTCTCGAACTCGCCCGCCGCGCCCGATACGGCGGGACGCACGACCGTCAGCGAACCTCGCGGCTGTTCGCGATCATCGAGAGAAGGAGGCGCGGCCATCAGTCGCGTGCCTCGAGCACATGACCCGCCGCCCGCATCGCCGCACGGACGATTTCGATATGCGCGCCGCAGCGGCAGAGATTATATCGCAACGCTTCGAGCACCTCGTTCTCGGAAGGATGCGCGTTGCGCGTGAGCAGCGCCTTTGTCGTGATGATCATGCCGTTGAGGCAATAGCCGCATTGTGCGCCCTGCTCGGCGATGAAGGCCTCCTGCACCGGATCGGGATGCTCGCGTGTGCCCAAGCCTTCGAGCGTCACGATGTCGCGCCCGACGCAGCCCTCGATCGGAATCGCGCAGGACCGCGCGGCGACGCCGTCGATCAGCACGGCGCACGCGCCGCATTCACCGAGCCCGCAGCCATATTTCGGTCCGTTCAATTGGAGATCGTTGCGCAGCACGTACAGCAAGGCGGTGTCGGGAGCGGCTTCGACATCATGTCTCCTGCCATTGACGGTCAGGCGCATCGTGGTGGTGCTCCCCTAAATCCGACGGCGAAGATAACGTTTGTGTACAAACGTGCAAGCCGGGCGTGCCGCACTGCAGCGCGTTGCCCGATTTATGAACAAGGAAGCGAGGCAAATGCGTCTTTATGCGGCAGTCGCGATTTTTCGCCGCGAACGCCGCTTGACAGGTTTCCAACTCGCGCGCAGGATTGTTCGTATACGAACGATATGCCCGGTGGCTGAAACGGGGTATGACCGAATGCCGCCCGAGATCAGGCTTGTTCATGAGTGACGTGACGACCACAGCCGTCGGCGACAAGATCCGCTGCGATGCCTGTCCGGTGATGTGTTACATCAAGCCGGGCGCGGCAGGCGCCTGCGACCGCTATGCCAACCACGATGGCGAGCTGGTGCGGGTCGATCCCCATATCGTGCTGGAACGAACGGTTGAGCATGGCGGGCGGCTGGTGCCGTTCCAGGCGACCGGCGATTGGGACGGCAAGATCGTTCGCGAGCCGAACGTGTTCGTGACCGCCATCGGTGCCGGAACGACCTATCCCGATTACAAGCCGGCGCCCTTCATCGTTTCGTCCGAGATCGATGGCGTCGATATGGTCACGGTCGTGACCGAGGGCATTTTCAGCTATTGCGGCGTCAAGGTGAAGATCGATACCGATCGCTATCTCGGCCCGGAAACGGCGACCGTTCGCGCGCAGGGTGAGGCGATCGGCCACGTCACGACATCAGAATACGGCTCGCAGATGCTGTCGCTCGGCGGCGTGCATCATCTGACCGGTGGATCGAAGAAAGAAGGCCGCGTCACCTGCGATGCGCTGATGGATCTCTCCAATTGCAAGCCGGTGGAACTCACGATTGACGGCGGCGCCACGGTGGTGGTGCAGGCCGGTTATCCGCCGATCGTAAATGGCGTGGCGGAAGAGCGCATGCGCGTGGGGTGCGGCTCGGCGACGATCGGCATGTTCGCCAAGCAATGGCATGGCAAGGTCGATGAAGTCGTCGTCGTCGATGACCACATCACCGGCGTTCTCAGCGAGCATCAGGCCGGAAAATTGCTGGATATTCCCGATACCGGGATCAAGATGAAGGGCCGGCGCTCGACGCCGGGCCGCTATTTCCAGGTCGCCGATCCCGGCACCGGCTGGGGCGGCACCAAGATTTCCGATCCATTGTCGGTGCTGGGACCGTTCGACAAGAAGGAAGCCCGGCCCGGATTGACCATGCTGATGGTCTCCACGACAGGCGAACACGCGGCGTACTATGTGCTCGACGAGGCGCTGCAGCCGATCGAAACCGAGATGCCGCTGGATCTGAAGCTGTCGGTCGAGCGGATCCAGGAGAATTGCGAACCGGCGTTGTGCACGGTGCTGTTCATGGGCGGGGCCGGCGGCTCGCTGCGCGCCGGGGTCACCGACAATCCGGTGCGGCTGACGCGCTCGGTCAAGGACGCGCTGACGCGGGTCACCAGCGGCGGTGCGCCGGTCTATGTCTGGCCCGGCGGCGGCATCACCTTCATGGTCGATGTCACTCAGATGCCGGCGGGTGCCTTTGGCTACGTGCCGACGCCGGCGCTGGTGGCGCCGATCGAGTTCACCATGAAACTGTCCGACTACGCCGCGCTCGGCGGCCACATGGATTATGTCCGCCCGCTCGCCTCACTGCGGGACAGCACCGAAACCCGTCCGATGCCCTACATTCCCGGACATCGCGCATGAAGCGGCTCCCGCAAATCGCGCTTCTTCCTGACGGCAAGCGGCTGCATTTGCAGGATGGTCCGATTGATCTGATCGTGGAGGCGAGGGGCGGGGATGCGGATGTACGCGTAGCCTATGATGCCGCTGCGCGGCGCTTCACGGGTCTGCTGGATGAACTCTGCGACGAACTGGTGGAATTGCGCAAGGCCGCGGATCCCGTCCGTTGCGGGCTGCAAGGCGTCGTCGCGCGCCGGATGCATGCCGCGGTCGCGCCGTTCGCCGGTGATTGTTTCATCACCCCGATGGCAGCGGTAGCCGGTTCGGTGGCGGAAGAAATTCTTGGCGCGATGCTGAATGCGGCGCGGCTCGATCGCGCTTACGTCAATAATGGCGGCGACATCGCGTTGCATTTGACGAACAGCGAGCAATTTACGGTCGGCCTGGTGGATCGGCCGGATCGCCATGGCGTGATGCGCCCGATAACTATCCTTGCTGATAGCCCGATCCGGGGCGTGGCGACCAGCGGGCGGCATGGACGCAGTTTCTCGCTGGGCATTGCCGATGCCGTCACCGTGCTGGCGCGGACCGCCTCGCAGGCCGACGCCGCCGCGACCATCATCGCCAATGCGGTCGATCTGCCGGGGCATCCGGCGATTGTCCGCATTCCCGCGAATGAATTGCAGCCGGACAGCGACCTCGGCGCGCGGCTGGTGACACGCGACGTCGGCGAATTGTCGGACCATGAAATTGAGGATGCACTCGAATCCGGTGCCGCGCGGGCGCGCGGATTGCTGGTTGCGGGTTTGATCGAAGGCGCCGCGTTGCGTCTACAGGGCGAGACGATTGTCGTGGGAACGGCCGCGATCGAGGCGCCGGGATCGCAGGTGTTTCATGGAACGACGCTAGAAAGCATGATGCGTGCTTGATCAGGAACAAGGCTGACAACGATGAGTGCTGTCATTCGCAAGATCGTCACGGTGGTTGAGGAGACCCATCTGGAGATGGGGCAGAAGGTCACGCCACCGACCCGCCGCGCGGCGGCGATTGCCGTGATCGAAAATCCGTTCGCTGGCCGCTATGTCGAGGACCTCTCGCCGTTGATCGCGATTGGCGAGGAACTCGGCGAATTGCTGTCGAAAAAGGCGGTGGCCGCGCTCGGGATCGATGGCGCCAAGGCGCAGAGCTACGGCAAGGCGGCGGCTGTCGGTGAAAACGGTGAACTCGAGCACGCGGCAGCGATCTTGCATCCCAAAATGGGTGCGCCGGTGCGAAAAGTCTTGAGCAAGGGCGCGGCACTGATCCCCTCATCGAAGAAGCGCAGCGGCCCGGGAACGACGCTCGATATCCCGCTCGGCCACAAGGATGCGGCGTTTGTGCGCAGCCATTTCGACGGCATGGAGGTGCAGATCAACGATGCGCCGCGCGCCAACGAGATCATGGTCGCCGTTGCGGTAACCGATAGCGGCAGGCCGCTGCCGCGTGTTGGCGGGCTGACGGTTGCGGAAGTCAAAGGTGAAGACGGTTTAAGGTAGTTTCTCAGAAACTGGAGGCATGAGGATGCGAAGTTATTTCCTGGGGGCAGGTTTGGCGATCGCGGTCGCCGGCATGGCAAATTCCGCCATGGCGCAAAGCGAGATCAAGATCGGCGAGATCAACAGCTATTCGTTGTTGCCGGCCTTCACCGAGCCCTATCGCAAGGGCTGGCAGCTTGCGGTGGAAGAGATCAACGCGAGCGGTGGCATCAACGGAAAGAAGCTCGTCGTCGTCTCCAAGGATGACGGCGGCAAGCCGGCGGACGCGCAGACCGCCGCCAACGAACTGGTGTCGAGCGAGAACGTCGCGATGCTGACGGGAACGTTCCTGTCCAACATCGGTCTCGCCGTCAGCGACTTTGCCAATCAGAAGAAAGTATTTTTCCTGGCGGCCGAGCCTTTGACCGATGCCATCACCTGGGCCAAGGGCAACCGCTACACCTTCCGCCTGCGTCCCTCCAATTACATGCAGGCGGCAATGCTGGTGGAAGCGGCGTCAAAGCTGCCCGCAAAACGCTGGGCGACGATTGCGCCGAACTATGAATATGGCCAGTCGGCAGTTGCGGTGTTCAAGAAGTTGATGTCGGAGAAGCGCCCCGACATCCAGTGGGTCGACGAGCAATGGCCGCCGCAGGGCAAGATCGATGCGGGTCCGGTGGTGCAGGCGGTTGCCGCCGCCAACCCGGAAGCGATCCTCAACGTTACCTTCGGCGCCGATTTGGTCAAACTCGTCCGCGAAGGCAATACCCGCGGCTTGTTCAAGGACCGTGCGGTCGTAAGCTTCCTCACCGGTGAGCCGGAATATCTCGATCCGCTGAAGGAAGAGACGCCGGAGGGCTGGATCGTCACCGGTTATCCCTGGTACTCGATCAAGACGGCTGAGCACGATGCGTTCCTGAAAGCCTATCAGGCGAAGTACAACGACTATCCGCGCCTCGGCTCGGTCGTCGGCTATCAGACCATCAAGTCGGCGGCGGCAATCCTCGCCAAGGCGAATTCGACCGATCCGGAAAAGCTGATTGCGGCCACCGAAGGCTTGTCGGTGCCGTCGCCGTTCGGCGAGATCACCTTCCGCAAGATCGACCACCAGTCCACGCTCGGCGCCTTCGTCGGCAAGACCGCCTTGAAGGACGGCAAGGGCGTGATGGTGGATACGGCCTACAAGAAGGGTTCGGACTATCTGCCGGGCGATGCTGAAGTCGAAAAACTTCGCCCGAAGGAGTGATGTCTTCTCCCTCGCCCCGCCTGCGGTGAGGGTGGGTTAGCCGCAGGCGTAACCCACCATTCACGCAGCGGCGCAACGGTGGGTTACGCTACGCTAACCCGCCCTATCGAACTCTCCCCGCAAGTGGGGGAGGTATCATCAAGACGTCATCCTGAGAAGGCGCGAAGCGCCGTCTCGAAGGATGAAGCCACCGAAGTTTTCGCCAGCTTGGACCTCTAATGGCCTTTTACATCGTCCAGTTCCTGACCGGTCTTGCCAGCGCGGCGTCGCTGTTCCTGGTCGCGTCGGGGCTATCGATCATCTTTGGCGTGACGCGGATCGTCAATTTCGCCCATGGCGCGTTCTATATGCTGGGCGCCTATGTCGCGTTCACGCTGACCGAGCGATTTTCCGGCACGCTGGGATTCTGGGGTGGTATCGTCGCAGCAGCGCTGATCGTGGCCGCGGTCGGCGTGCTGGTCGAGATGGTGCTGCTGCGGCGGATCTATCACGCACCGGAACTGTTCCAGTTGCTCGCGACCTTCGGCCTGACCCTGATGGTCCAGGATATCGTGGTGCTGATCTGGGGGCCGGACGATCTGCTCGGCCGCCGCGCGCCGGGGTTCAAGGGGGCGGTCGATTTCTTCGGCCAGAATGTCCCGAGCTATGATCTGTTCCTGATCGGGCTCAGTCCCGTCGTGCTCGGATTGCTGTGGCTGATGTTCCAGCGCACGCGCTGGGGCGTGCTGGTTCGCGCCGCGACGCAGGATCGCGACATGGTGGCAGCGCTCGGTGTCAATCAGAAATGGCTGTTTACCAGCGTGTTTGCGCTCGGGGTATTTTTGGCAGCCCTCGGCGGCGCGCTGCAGATTCCGCGCGACGCCGTGCATCACGCGCTGGACCTGCGCATCATCGTCGACGTGTTCGTCGTCGTCGTGATCGGCGGCCTCGGCAGCATCATCGGCGCCTTCGTTGCAGCGGTATTGGTGTCGGAACTCAACGCCTTCGGCATCCTGATTTTCCCAAAGATCTCCATCATCCTGGTGTTCCTGGTGATGGCGGTGGTGTTGATCGTGCGTCCCTGGGGGCTATTCGGAAAGCCGGAAGCCGCCGCACGCCGCACGCCCGGCCTGACCGTCAATCCCTGGCGGCCGCTGACATCGAACGAACGGCTCGCTGCGTTGGTCGCGCTGATCGTCGCCGCCGCACTGCCGTTCGTGAGCGGCAACTATGCGCTGACCGTTGGCTCTGAAATCGCGATCTTCGTGATCTTTGCCGCCAGCCTGCACTTCCTGATGTCGGTCGGCGGGCTCGCCTCGTTCGGGCATGCGGCCTATTTCGGCCTTGGCGCCTATGGCGTGGCGTTTCTCGCCAAGATGGCGGGATTGCCGATGATTGTCTCACTTCTGGTGGGGCCGCTGCTCGGATGTCTCGGCGCGGCCGTGTTCGGCTTTTTCGCCGTGCAATTGTCCGGCGTCTATTTCGCGATGCTCACGCTCGCCTTTGCGCAGATCGTCTGGTCGATCGCGTTCCAGTGGGTGACGGTGACTGGCGGCGATAACGGCATCTTGGGCGTCTGGCCGGAGAAATGGGCGGCGAGCCCGTCGCACTTCTACTGGCTCTCGATCGGTGTTGCCGCGATTGCGGTCGCGATTCTCCGCGTCATCGTGTTTTCGCCATTCGGTTTCGCGCTGCGGGCAACCCGGGACTCGCCACTGCGCAGCGAAGCTGTTGGCATCAACGGCAAGCGTATCCAGTGGACCGCCTTTGTGATCGCGGGGACGGTCGCCGGAGTTGCCGGTGCGCTGTTTGCGTATCTCAAGGGCAGCGTGTTTCCCGACAATCTCGGCATCTCGCTCTCGGTCGATGCGCTGGTGATGGTATTGCTCGGCGGTGTGGAGACGGTGTCGGGCGCTGTGGTCGGTGCCATCGTCTATAAGGCGCTGAACATCTGGCTAGTCAGCCAGACTGATCTCTCCAAGCTGGTGCTTGGTGGCTTCATCGTGCTGATCGTCGTCGCTTTCCCCAAGGGGATCGTCGGCATGCTGGAGACCATCAAAAATCGCCGCCGCTCGTCGTCACCGAAATCGCCGCTTCTCACCTCGCGCATCGAGACCGCCGAATGAGCATGGTCCCCACATTGCTGTCGGTCCAAGGCCTGACCAAATCCTACGGCGGCGTGCATGCCGTGCGCGGGGTGTCGTTCGAACTACGCGCCGGCGAGATTTTGGCACTCATCGGCCCCAACGGAGCGGGCAAGAGCACCTGCTTCGACATGCTCAACGGCCAGAACATTCCCGACAGCGGCAAGATAAATCTGCTCGGTGAGGACACCGCCGGCAAGAAGCCCCGCGCGATCTGGCGGCTCGGCGTCGGCCGCACGTTCCAGATCACCGCAACGTTCCCGACCATGACCGTGCGCGAAAATGTGCAGGTCGCGCTGGTGTCGTACGGCAGGCAATTGTTCAATTTCTGGGCCTCGACGGCGACTTACGCGCGGGACGAAGCCGGCCGCCTGCTGGATCTGGTCGGCATGGGCGCCTATGCGGAGCGTCCCTGCGGCGAACTCGCTTATGGCGATCTCAAGCGGCTCGAATTGGCAATCGCGCTCGCAAATCAGCCGAAACTGCTGCTGATGGACGAGCCGACCGCAGGCATGGCGCCGCGCGAACGCATCGAATTAATGCGGCTGACCGCGCGCATTGCCCGCGAGCAATCGATCGGTGTGCTCTTCACCGAGCACGACATGGACGTGGTGTTCGAGCATGCCGACCGCATCCTCGTGCTCAACAGGGGCACTCTCATTGCCGAGGGTTCGCCGCAGGAAGTCCGCGGCAACCCGCAGGTCCGCGCCATCTATCTCGGCGAGGGCCTGGTCTATGACGCGCGCCACCGCGAGGGAGCCTCCGTATGAAGCTCAGTGTCACTGACCTCAACAGTTTCTACGGCCCGGCGCATATCCTGTTCGATATCGCGCTGGAAGTCGGCGAGGGCGAGGTGGTCGCGCTGCTTGGACGTAATGGCGCCGGCAAGTCCACGACGTTCCGTTCCATCGTTGGCCTGGTCGCGAACCGTTCGGGCCGGATCGTGTTTGAAGGCAAGGACGTATCGACGGAGCCGACGCATGCGATCGTGCGCGGCGGCCTCGGTTACGTGCCCGAGGAGCGGCGCATCTTCACTGATCTGACGGTGGAGGAAAATCTCGAGGTTGGACGCCAGCCGAAACGGCCGAACGCGCCGCAGTGGGATCGCGAAAAGCTGTTCAAGCTTTTTCCGAACCTCGGCGAAATGCGGGGACGTCCGGGCGGGCGGATGAGCGGCGGCGAACAGCAGATGTTGACCATCGCGCGCACCTTGATGGGAAATCCCTCGCTGGTGCTGCTCGATGAACCGTCCGAAGGATTGTCGCCAAAAATCGTCGAGCAGATGGTCGATGCCATCCTGGCGATGAAGAGAGAGGGCGTCAGCATCGTGGTCTCCGAGCAGAATCTGCATTTCGCGCGGCTGATCTCGGACCGCGCCTATATCATCGAACGCGGGAAGATCTGCTTTGGCGGTACCATGACCGAGCTCGACGCGCGTCCCGACATCCGCGACGCGCATCTGTCGCTGTGACCGGGCTGGAGAATAAGAGCACCATGGCCAGGAACGGTTCACCCAAACGCAGCGTCAAGCCCTCGAAGCCGTCTTACATTCTCGACGAGCAGATCGGCTTCATCCTGCGCCAGGTCTGGCAGCGCCATGCCACGATTTTTTCGCGCGACATCGGAATCAATCTGACGTCGGCGCAGTGGGCGGCACTTTCCAAGCTCAACGAAACCGGGCCGTGCTCGCAGAACCAGCTCGGCCGGCTCACCGCGATGGATGTCGCCACCATCAAGGGCGTGATCGATCGCCTCACCGCGCGTGGCCTGACCGAGACCAGTCCCGATCCCGACGACGGAAGGCGTCTTCTCGTCAGCCTGACGCGCGTTGGCCAGCAGACGGTCGAAAAGGCGGCGCCGAACGCGCTTGCGATTACCAAGGAAACGCTGGCGCCGCTCGATGCCAAGGAACGCGAGACGCTGTTCGCGCTGCTCAACAAGATCCGCTGACAGGGTGCGTGTTCGATAGCGCCGCTCAGGCTACTCCGCGAGACCGAATCCGAGTGCAATGAGCCCCACGACAATGAGGCTGACGGCCCAGGGCGTATCCAGATCGAACCAGCTCCGCGATACGAATTTGAGACCAAGATAACGGTAGACCAGCCACGCCAGGAATCCACCGGCGGCGATCATCGCACCGGCGTGGACGAGCGAGACCAGTACGGCCATGCCGAGATTGGCATCGATGAGGGCCCCGGCCGCTTCGTGACCCTTGTCGAGGTCGGCTTCCCGGCAGAGCCCGAGATAGATCGGCACCAGCATCAGTCCCGCACCATGGGCGATTGCCACGGCGAAGGACCAGAGCCCCAGTTGCGTCGGTGGTATTCGCGCCAATGCCCGCGGATGGCCCCTCGCGACAAGCCGGAAGATACCGAACCCGATGACAACGAGGCCGGCGCCGATCTGAATTTGGCGCTGCCATTCGACGAGGGTGACCAATAGCGCGAACGGAAGGATCACGAGCAGCATCGCGAGCAGATGGCCGGCCGCCAGCGGCCCGAGCGCGGCCAGCAGCGCCCGCGAACTTCTCTCCATCAATCCAGCCGATACGGCGAGCGGCCACCCCATTCCCGGATTGGCTCCGTGATAGAGGCCGCTCGCGATCACAGCCAGCCAGAGCCAGGCCGGTGTCCAATCGGCTGCGCTCACATTCAAACCGACGGATAGCAGAACGAATCCGTCGAACAGTCACCGCCGTCGAGCCGGATCTGATGCGCCCGGTACCCATCGGGGAAGCTGACCCAGTAATCCCTGGCCAGCTCGAGCCCGCCGCCCGGACTTGCATTGGCCATGACTTCGGCGCCCGGTATTCCGCCTGGATAGAACTGGTCGTCCCACGTCGAGTAGAGCGAGTTGGTCCAGTACACGCGTTTGCCATCGCGGCTGATCTCGACCATCTGCGGGCCGCCAGCGTAGACCTTGCCATTGGGGTGAGGCGTGCGGCGTACAATGCCGCCCGTGTGGACCGATCCCGCCAGCTTCGGCTTTCGGGGATCGCGGACATCGTATTGGCGCATCTCGCCGGTGGCCCAGCACGCGACGTAGAGAAACTTGTCATCCATCGACAGGTCGATATCGGTGACCAGCGGCGGGACCGCACCGAAGCCTTGCAGAAGCGGTGGCAATTGGTCCTTCGGCGCGGCCTCGGGCGGGATCGTGGCCGTCTTCTCGATGTGAAATTGGCCGCCCTCGCGCCACCACGTCCAGATCGAGCCTTCGAGGTTTGTGGTGTCGACCACGACACCCAGGAAGCCGTATTCGCGAACGGGATCGTGAGCGGGTCGCACCTCCAGCGCCATTTGATGGTTGGCACCGAGATCGATGGTTTGGACATTTCGTCGTGCCCGCAGATCCCAGAAGTGGATGCGATGGCCATATTTGTTCGAGAGCAGATCCTCCGGCACGACCCCGTTCTCGAATTGTGGGGGCAATCCCCACTCGCTCGTCACCATGTAATCGCGTGGCAGATTCCACCAGAAGTCATAGTGCAGTTTCTGGGGGCCGCGATCGATCTCCCACCGCCCAAGCACTTCGAACGTCTCGCAGTCCATGATGAAGACGCCGGGCGGTCCATCGGTCCCATCCTTGCCACCGCCACCGAGCGTGCTGACGTAAATGCCCTCCGGTCCGCAATGGACCGTATGGGGCCGGGAGTAGCCGGTCTTCCGGAAGATTTCCTCAGGCTCGATAATCTTGTGAATCGTCGCCTTGGTCGGATCCGGTTTGGTATCGACGATGTAAATGCGGGAGGACCGTATACCGGGAATGATGAGGTAGCGGCGCTCGAGGAACGCGTGCCCGGCGAGCGGCGACAGCGCCGACGAGCAGGCGTTCCATCCGAAATGGTGAAACTCATCGCCCTTGTTGGGCATCGTCAGCGTGTGGACGACTTGACTGTAGGTCGGAGATCCCGGCCTTACGTCAATCACCGCGAGCGCGTCGGGTTTTGATAAATCCGGGCTAAGCAGCAACGTGTAGGCGAAGTTCTCCGGCGGAGCTTCCATTGCAAGCTTCGGCGATGCATGAAACGTGGGATCTGGCCTGATCGTCATCGGGACTGCCTCCCTGTTTGCCTTGGTGTAGACCAATATGGCTCAGCGGCATGCAGCAGAACTAATCCGGCTCGCGAATTCCTCTCGCGAGTGCCGCTGGCTCGTTCGCGGCGCGACAGTATACCTCAATGCTGGCAGGAGAAAGGAACGATCGGGGTCTCGATGTCGCAGCCTGCGCGCGTGCAGGCTCGCGACGAAAGCCAGGTGCGTTGCGACTCGCAAAACTAATGCCCCACGATCTCCGGAACCCTCGTCGCCGGCGGCGTATTGCGGCTGCGCTGGGTGCGGACGATGCCGTCGATGATGGTCATGCCGATGCCGGGCAGGTCGCCGAGCTGCACGCTGTGCAAGAGGTCCTTGCCGGGCGAATGCTGCGCCTTGTCCATGATGACGAAATCGGCGGAACGGCCGACCTCGATCAGACCGCAATCGAGCGCGCGCATGCGCGCGGTGTTGCCGGTCGCAAGGCAGAAGGCGATCTCGGCGGGCAGTTCGCCGAGCGATGACAACAGCGACACCATGCGCAAAATGCCGAGCGGCTGAACGCCGGAGCCGGCCGGCGCGTCGGTGCCGAGGATGACGCGATTGAGGTCGCCCATCTCGCGCGCGGTGCGCAGCGTGAACAGCGCCGAGCGTTCGTTGCCGTTGTGAACCAGCTCGAGCCCGCGCTTGCAGCCCTCGCAGATGCAGCGGATCTGATCGTCCGGCAACGCGGTATGGCCGCCGTTGATATGGCCGATCACGTCGGTGTCGGCTTCCAACACCACATCCTTGTCGATCAAGCCGGAGCCGGGGATCGAGGGACCGCCGGTGTGGATGGTGCTCTGGATGCCGTATTTGCGCGCCCATCCCACCATCTTGCGCGCGGTGGGGCCGTCCTTGACGCCGCCGAGACCGACTTCGCCGAGCAGTTTCACGCCGGCCGCGGCGAGCTCCTTAAAGTCGTCCTCGACCATCTCGTTTTCGATCACGGGCGCGCCGGCATGGATCTTCACGCCGCCGGGGCGCAGCGTCCAGAACGAGCGCTGGGCGAAGATCGCCATCGCCTTGACGCCGACGACGTCGCGGGGACGGCCGGGCATGTGAACTTCGCCAGCCGAGATCATGGTGGTGACGCCGCCGTGGAGATAGCTGTCGATCCAGCCCATCTGGTTCTGCCTTGGCGTCCAGTCGCCGGCGACGGGATGGACGTGGCTGTCGATCAGCCCGGGCGCGACGGTGGTGCCGTTGGCGTTGACGACGGTGGTGGCGTCATCGGTGTTGACGTCCTTGAAGCGCCCGATCGCGGTGATCTTGCCGTTCTCGGCCACGATGGTGTCGGCGTCGAGGATGGGCTTTTCCAGGGCGCCCGAGAGCAACAACCCGATATTGCGGATCACCAGCTTGCTCGGGCCGGTCGCCTGGGGGGCATCGTGGGCCATGGGTTTTTCCTTTTTGTTCAATGCCTTCGCAGGCCGACGGAGCGCATCTTGCCTGTGGCTTGACGTTTCGATCAAGCTGGATTATTTGTTTGTACACGAATGATCGTATACGAATGATTTAGCCGGTCAATCGGGGTCTCGGATCAGGGAATGGTGCGATGAGCAATTTCAATCAGGAAAGCGTCTTGAGCGTCCACCACTGGACCGACACGCTGTTTAGCTTCACCACGACCCGCAACCCGTCGTTCCGTTTCCGCAACGGCGAGTTCACCATGATCGGGCTCAAGGTCGGCGAGAAGCCGCTGCTGCGGGCCTACAGCGTCGCCAGCGCCAACTACGAGGACACCCTCGAATTCTTCTCGATCAAGGTGCCGGACGGTCCGCTGACCTCGCGGCTCCAGCATCTGAAACAGGGCGACGAGATCATCGTCAGCCGCAAGGCCACCGGCACGCTCGTCATCGACAATATCGAGGACGGCCGCAATTTGTATCTGATCGGTACCGGCACCGGGCTCGCGCCGTTCCTCAGCGTGATCAAGGATCCCGAGACCTATGACCGGTTCGAGAAGGTGGTGCTGCTGCACGGCTGCCGCCGCGTCGCCGAGCTTGCCTATGGCGAGATGATCACGGAAAAGCTGCCGAACGACGAGATGATCGGCGACCTCGTGCGCAACCAGCTGATCTATTATCCGACTGTGACCCGCGATCCGTTCCGCAATCGCGGCCGCATCACCGACCTGATCAATTCGGGCAAATTGTTCGGCGATATCGGTCTCGCCACGCTCGATCCCGCCCATGACCGCGTCATGATCTGCGGCAGCCCGGCGCTGGTGCAGGACACCCGTGCGCTGCTGACCGGCAAGGGCTTTGTCGAGGGCAATCACGGCGAGCCAGCACAGTTCGTGGTCGAGAAGGCGTTCGCGGAGCGCTGATAACTGGCGCTATTTCGACGGGCAAGCCGCGCCGGCCTTCGCCCATGCTTCGACAAGGGCGCCGGCTTGCGCTTGCGTGCCCGGAGCCGGCGAGCGGCCGAAGCCCGGGTGCCATGCCCATCCGACCAACGTGTCTTCACCGATGTGATGGATCAGGTCTTCGACCTTGCGGCCGCCATTGCGGCTGGGGTCCTTGATCTGGGCGCAGATCTCGGCGATCGTTTTGCCTTCCCACGCCATCTCGCGCGGCGCCAGATGCCATTCCGGATGACCCGGCACGCGACCCGGTTCGAAGTTGGCATTGCCATGACAGATCGAACATCGCATCGTCTCAACGCCGTGTCCGTCGGCGCCGCGCGCGACCGGCGGCTGGTGCAGCCGGCTCTCGTCGCCCTGGTGCGGACGATCGCCGGCAGGATGGCAATTCGTGCAGCGCGGATGCGTCAGCACCTTGCCGAGTTCGGTGAACATCGCCGCCGACCGTGCGGCGCTGTCTGATATCGAGGCAAAACTATCAGGTGAAGCCAGCGCGTTCGAAGCAGTCTGCGACGCCGCGTAACCGGTCAGCATGCTGAAGCTGAGCGCCGCGACCGAAACGAAAATCTGATACCGCGTTTCTGATTTCATGGTCAGGCCAGATAACGCTGGGGCTCGGCGAGGATCACGTCACGCACCGCCTCGTGGTATTTGATGTAACCGGTGCAGCGGCAGATGTGCCCGTCGAGCGCGTCGGTGATGGTCTGTTCGAGTTCGGCACGCGCCACCGGCTTTTTCGCCAGGCGTTCCAACAGCACTTGGGCCTCGTTCAGGAAGCCGGCGGTGCAATAGCCGCACTGGAACGCGAAGTGATCGATGAAGGCTTTCTGAAGCGCGGTGAGTTCGCCATTCTTGGCGTGCCCCTCGACCGTCCGGATCGCCTTGCCGTCAAAACTTGCCGCCGACACGATGCAGGTCGGGCTGGTGTAGCTGGTGCCATCGGGATTATCGATGATGATTGCGCAGCTCAGGCACTGCGCGGCGCCGCAGCCGAACTTGGTGCCGGTCATGCCGAGATGCTCACGCAGAAAATCGTTCATGGAGAGATCATCGCGTACCTCGGTCGGAGGGAGCGCGCGGCCGTTGATCGTAATGGCAAGCCTCGTCACGCGATCGCTCCCTTGAGCATGGCCTGGGTGACCGGCAGCGACTGGAACCTGTGGCCGGTGGCATCGAAGATGGCGTTGAGAATGGCGGGCACCACCGGGATCATCACGACCTCGGCCATGCCCTTTGGCGGCTCGTCCGGCGTCGACGGCGGGAGCATCTCGATCTCGAGGTCGCGCAGTGGCAGGTCCGATCCCCGCGCCACCAGATATTGTCCGAGATTCCATTGTCCGTTGCCGGGGCCACCTTCGTAGGGCGGCAGATATTCTAGCAGGGCATAGCCGACACCCATCGCGAAGCCGCCCTGCGACTGGCCCAGCACGACCTCGGGCACCAGCGGCTGACCGCATTCGAGCACGCTGTAGGCTTTCGCGATCCGTAGCGCGCCGGTTCGGCGTTCGATCTCGATGCGGACCAGCGTGC
The DNA here is from genome assembly GCA_963774775.1 of uncultured Alphaproteobacteria bacterium. Taxonomy (GTDB): domain Bacteria; phylum Pseudomonadota; class Alphaproteobacteria; order Rhizobiales; family Xanthobacteraceae; genus Bradyrhizobium. The sequence continues at coordinate 281,655 of CAVZGZ010000015.1, read as the reverse complement.
CGCACATTGAGGTGTAGGAGGTGCCGATCCGGTTGTTGTTGGTCGGCGGGAACAGGACACTGACGCGGTCGAGCGGTTCGAACTTGCCGACGCCTCGGCGAACCGCTAGCGCATCGATCTCGGCGCGGTATTGCTCACCACCAAACTGGAAGCGCGCGCGCGACCAGGCCCAGCGGGAAAAACCGTGAGCCATCGCTCCCGTCACGAAGTTGCGGGCATGGGCGGCTGCGGCCAACGCCGGTAACGCCAGCGGCGGCAGGCCGGGCAAAGTGAGTTGTCCGTCCTTCCAGCTTGCTTTGGCAAAATCCCTTGCTCGGGGATCGCTGGACGGAATGCGCCAAAGCTCAAGCGCCGCCGGCCACAGCCCGTAACGAAAAATGACCTTCGCGGCCTCGGCAGACGCATGAGTACCGACATGCGCGCCGATCGAGGCGCTGGTGGGGGCACTGATCGCGGGCACCCAGCGCGGATTCTTCTCCAGCGAATCCTGGGTCTTCTGGTCCATCGAATAGGAGTCACCTGACGTGACCAGTCCCAGCGCATCGTAGCTATCGATCCGCGCCACCGATACTTCGTCGGCGATACCGCCGAGATGCATCGCCACGCGGTTGGCCAATGCGGTTCCGACGCCGTTGCCCATCTCGACATGGTCGCCATGGATCAAAATCTTGCCGTCCGCGCCGAGTTCGACGCGTCCGAGCGAACAGTCTCCGCCGCTGCCGTAATCCTTGCCGACGCAGGCGACGCCGGTACCGACCAGGATCCCGCTGTGCTGCAGGCGGGCTTTTTCTTCCGCACGCTGCCGCCAGATCGGATGCATTTCGAGCTTGTCCAGGATCTCGGGCGTACGCACCGAGACAATGTACCGGTTGCCCATCATGGTCCGGCCATTCTGCTTCAGCGCATTGCGCCGCCGGAACTCGATCGGATTGAGCGGCAACGCGCAGGCTGCTTCATCGATCAATACTTCGAGCGCGGTCATGGTCTGCAGCGTTCCGTAACCGCGCATCGACCCCGCGGTCACGCCGCGGGTATGGATCGCCACGGTCGTGACGTCGACCTTTGGGACGTCATAGATGCCGATCGAGGCGGCGGCAGCAACGGTGGCGACGGTCGGCGAATAGTTCGCAAGGCCGCCGCCATCCAGCACATGGTCGGCGGCGAACCCCTGGATCTTGCCGGTTGTGCGATCGACCCCGATACGCGAGTGCATCTTGATTGCGTGTCGTTTGATGCCGCCCTGAAACTGCTGATAGCGGTCATGCGCCAGCCGCACCGGCTTGCCCGGAAAGAACATCGCCGCGAGTGCGACATAGAGCACGAACGGCGTGTGGTCGCGCCCGCCAAACGCACCACCGAGATAGGTGAACTGGGTGTTGATGCGCGCGGGCTTGAACGGAGCGCGGGCCTTGCCGAGCAGGAACGCGATCGAACTCGGTGGCCTCGTAGGGCGATTGAACCCCGAGCACGAGTTCGAGGCCTTCGTTTTTCTTGTTGTACCAGCCGAGCCCGCATTCCGGTTCCAGAAACACCGGGTCAACGGACTGGGTCTCGAAGGTACGCTCGAGCACCAGCAGGGCCGGATTTTTCGGATCAAGTTCGGCCCGGATCTGCTCGCCATAAACCGCGGCCTTGCCGTAGGGCGCCAGGGTTTCCTTGGCGAAGGACGACCAGATCGGAAGGGCGGTGTTCTGGATGCGCCCCGGTGACACCCAGCCGGCCTGAACCGGCGAATAGACATCGGGAGAGTCCGGCGTCGCGCCCGCGACGCGCGTGAAACGGTAGGAGGCATAATTATCAACGGCGACAGGGCCGGTTTCCTCGCCCGATTTGACGAAGGTCCCGTCCCGCAGCGCGAGCCGCGCCCGGTCGAACGCGTCGAACTGCTCGAAGATCAGCAGCGCCACCGGCTGTCCCATATAGAGCGGCGTCTTGCCGACCGGGCAGAACAGATCGCCGGCGTAGAATTCGGGAACGCGGGTGCCGATTTTCGCAATGTCTTCCGCCGTCACCACGACCGACGGCTTCGACGCGCCGTCGAGGCGCGCGAGATCCATGCCGAGGTAGACATGGGTGGCGTCAGGCGCGCGAACCAGGATCGCGTGGGATGTAGCAGCCGGCCATCCCGGCAGATCCGCTGCGCGAAAATCCGAGGCGTAGAGTTTGGCGCCGGTGACCTTGGCGACGCCGTCAATGCGCCCGGCGCCGTTGGCCGCGGGATTCCAACCGCCACGCCCCGGCAGCGCCGCGCGCGCCGGAAAGCCAGATGGTTCGACCGCCCCCAACCGCGACATACTTAGCGCGATGCCGCTCGCCGTAACCCACTTCACGAACTCACGTCGCGAAGGCCCCATACTGCTACCTCTCGGTCCACGCCGTGACGGGCGCTGGACATGAAAGCCGCCAAACCAAACGAATCACGGCGACGCGACCAGACTATCGCAAGTCGGCGATCGATGCGGGCCCAGGTCCCGGTGTGATCAATGTCGGCCACTGCTTGGAGCCGAACGGCACCACCGGCGGCAGGAATGTCGTCATGCCGCGCTTGCCGGTTTCAGCCGCGATCGCAACGCGCGCGTCGCCGCCCATCAATTCATAGTCCATCAGGTGGTAGCTGCCGAAGAACAGCGAACCGACCGAGCGATCCGCGATGATCCGCGTCAGCGATTCCAGCATGTCCGCCGGTGTCGTGGTAAAGGAGACGGTTTCGATCAGGAGCAGGCGGTCATTGATCGCGTCCGGACCGAAGAATTGGGCGAGCACGCTGAACAGCACGTTGTTCTGGCGCGCCACATAGATCGTGTTGCTGGCGGCATAGGTCTTGTCCCAGTCCGCGCCGATCTGGGTCTTCCAGTCGGCCAGCACATTCATCCAGTGTCCGACCTGCGTCTGCGCCGCCCATGCAACGTTCTTGGCGAGGTACGGCGCCTGTTTCTTGCCGAAGGCCTCAAGCGCCGCAAAGGGAATCACGCCCTTGGCGATGCACTCGTCCATGAAGGCGATGTTGTTCTGCAGGATAGTGCGGTTGTTGTCGCGCCAGGGAGGCTCCATCGGCGTGAGGTCCAGGCCATCGAGCGCCGACTGCATCCGGCTGCGGTAGGCAAGCATCGCGCCGCGCCAGGATTTGTCGTCCGCGTTGTCGACGTAGGGCCCGACGACCTCGGCCAGCGCCATCGTGCTGTGGCCGACCGACTTCAGCAATTGGTAGACGACCGGCACCTGGGGTGCATCGATCGGGGCCATCCCCGGCCGGTAGAGGATCATCCGGCCGCCGGCGCCGGAAAACAGCGCAAGGATGACCGGATGCTTGTCCAGGATGTTCTTCTGGAAGATTCGTCCGGCATCGCCATACAGCTCGAACATGCCGGTGTTGAGCGCCAGCATGTCCTTGGTCGCGACGTCAGCAGGCGCTGCGGCGGTCTTCCCTGATATCGGGGCCATATAGGACGGAAGGGTCTGCGCGCTGGAAATCGCGCTGCTGGCGCACAGCAACAAGGTCGCGGCGGCCAAGCCGACATAGCGTTTCATGTTCACACACCCCAGCCAACGCCCATGATTCGCATGGACTCGTGTCTCGCGCGCAGTATTCCGCCTCGAGCGTGCTGCGCAAGCGATATGTATTGCTGTCAACTGCGCTGGTTGCGGGATTATGGATGCCATCCGTAAAATAGAGTACTTACGGCCGCACCGCCGGCGTCTCGATCGGCATGCCGCGGGCGCGTGACATCAGATAGAGCTCGAGCTCGACCAGTTCCGGTGCGCCGTAGTCATAGGCCTGCGCGCGGATGCCGGTGATGCAGCTTCGCAAGCGGCGCTGCAGCGATCCCAGCGATTGCCACTCCAGGCGATAGATCGGATAGCCGGTCGGGTGCGCTTGCGTGATCGCCGAGCCGGCCAGGTGTTTGTCCCAGACGTCGTCATGGCAATTGGTGCATCCGAGATTGAGCTGGCCCTGCCGCTGCATGAAGAGGTCGCGTCCCCTGGCGATGAACGGCGCAAGCTGCGGATCGCTGCCGGTCTCGATGGGGATGCCCTGCGATTGCTGCGCGACGAAGGCGGTCAGTGCCAACAGGTCGCGGCTCTCATAGGCGAGCGGCGAGGCCTGCTGGTGATTGGCGCGGCAGAGATTGATACGCTGCTCCAGGTCGACGGGACGGCCCAGCGCCTTGTCGAAGGCGGGATAACGGGCAGCGATGCCGTTCATGCTGGCGCGGGCGTCATTATGGCAATCGGCGCAGGACTTGTTCGCGCCGCCTAGCTTTCGGTTCCACAGCGCTTCGCCGTCGAGCACCCAGAGCATGCCGGGATTGGCCGAAGCGTCATCCTGCATCGCCTTGGTGTCCGGCGCCATGAAGCTGTAGCCGGAGCGGCGTTCGGCTTGCGGGATCTCCGTGGCGAGAACCGCGCCCGTTATCAGCAGGGCCGCAATTGCGATGAGGCCGACCAATCTCATTCGACTGATATCGAAGCTGACGCGGTTTCCGAAAATCCGCGGTCGCCGATCCATTCGAAATCGAAGGTGCCGCTTTCGGTCGCGGTGGTGAAGAAGGTAATGAACGGATTGGCCGCGATCGCCGGGAACAGATCAGCGCGGAAAATCTCGGTGCCGTTGTAGCGGCAGCTGAAGCTGGTGATGATGTCGCGCGGCACCACCTCGCCGGAGGCGGTATGACGATAGCCGGTCTCCATGATGTGCGACATCAGCGTCTTGATCTCGATGACGTCGCCGCGTTTGGCCTTGCGCGGCACGTTGATGAGGGCGGAGGGCATCAGATCACCTCCTCGGTGCAGGCGGCGAGCGTTACCACGACGTCGACGGTCGCCGACCAGAACGTGTCGTCTGACAATCGCGCGATGGCGACCACTTTCTGGCTGTCGGCAAGGCGGATGCGGGTCGAGACCTGCGCGCGCCCCGCGCGCGGCCCAAGATGGAAATTGCCGATGTTGGGCTGTGGATTCTTCTCGTTGAAGACGTGGATGCTTTTCACATAGTCTTGCGCCGTCATCGGGCTTGCGACGCTGACGGTCATCGGAACGGTATTTCCATTCTCGACCAGCGGCGGCACGTCGAGTTTGACCTTGCCGGCCCGCACCGGGGCTTCACCGACGACATTGCGGATCGCTGACGACAGCATGGCCGGTGTGGCCTCAGTGGGGCGCAAGGTCACGCTCAGCATTGCCGCACTGCCGGCGAGGCCGAGGAATGTTCGGCGCGAGGTTTGATCGGAATTCGACATATTCTGCTTCCTAGTCTCGCAGCGTCATCAGATACGCCACGATATCCTCGATCTGTTCCGCCGACAGAATCGGCTTTCCCTGCCATGACGGACCGACGCGATTGAGGCCGTCGACGCGGTAGTAGGCCGGCATGATCGTCGCCGCATTGAGGCGGGAGGCGTCCACCAGTCGCAGCCGAAGTTGTCCCTCTGACCAGCGGCCGCCGGCTCCTGCCAGGCTCGGCGCCAGATCGCCCTGGAACTTCTGTTCGGGAAATGGGCCGCTATGGCAGAGTATGCAAGTGCTGCTGCGGTCGACAACGAGCACGCGGCCACGCGTGGCGTCGCCCTTGGTTTCCGTCAGGGAATCCGGAATGGCATCGCCGACGACGGTATAGGGCCGCAAGCCCTGCGCGCCCGCTGGACAATACGGGGCAAGCAGTATGGCGGCGACTAGCGCGTTCGCGATATGAATGGCTGCTTTACCCAAACGTGTCCACCGTGATTGTCTTGAACCAATCGAGCGCCTGCTCTGCCTCGCGTTGGCGCAATTCGCGCGGCGCCTCGACCGGGCTGGTGATCACGTCTGCTTCAACGAATTGGCCGTCCTTGGGCTGATAGATGCCTTTGAGCGAGAATGCGTAATCTGGTGCGACCGTGTTGTAGCAGGCGCCATTGAGCCGGGGCGTCTCGGAAGCTTTGCCGGCGAGTGCGTTCACGACAGCGGCCGCGCAAGCCTTCCCCTGCGCGTTCGCAGCCGAAGCGGATTTGGGAATGCCGCCGGCGAAGCAGGCGTCGCCGATGACGTGAACATTGGGCACGACCTTTGAGGCGAAGCTGACGGGATCGATCGGGCACCAGCCGGTATTGTCGGCCGCGCCGGCGATCTCCGCGATGCGCCCAGCCTTGTGCGGCGGAATCACGTTGGCGACGTCAGCGCTGTAGTTGCCGAAGTCGGTGACGATGGTTTTGGTTGCGGCATCGACCGAGGTGACTCGTCCGCCCTGCGACAGCGCGATCCGTTCGATCATGCCGGGATAGAGCTCGTTCCAGGCCTTCTCGAACAGCCGCTGCTGGGAGAAGCCATCCTTGGCGTCGAGGATCAGGATTTTCGAACGCTGCTTGTTGGTCTTCAGATAATGCGCGATCAGGCTGGCACGCTCGTAAGGCGCAGGCGGACAGCGCAGCGGGGCTGCGGGCACGGCGATCACGACAACGACCGCCATCCTCCATGGCTTCGAGCTGTCGCCGCAATAGCATCGTCTGCTCGCCGGCCTTCCACGCATGCGGCATCTTGTTCGATGCGGCCTCGTCATAGCCTGATAGCGCGTCGAACCGCATGTCGATGCCGGGCGCCAGCACCAGGCGGTCATAGGTGAGCGTGCCGCCATCGGCGAGGTTGACGACGCGCGCCTGCGGATCGACCTTCGCGGCCGCCTGCGCAACGACGGTCACGCCCTCCGCCGCGATCCGGTCATAGCCGAATTGTTGCAGCTCCATGTCGCGCAATCCGGCGATCACCTCGTTGCTGAACGGGCAAGCGACAAAATTGCGGTTCGGTTCGATCAGCGTCACCGCGAGTTTTGGGTCGAGCCTCCGCAATGCCCGCGCGCAACTCGCGCCGCCAAAGCCGCCGCCGATCACGGCGACGCGCGCTGCCGATTGGGCGAACGACGGGCATGGAAAGGCAGACGCCGCGACGACGGCGGCGATACCGCCGACAACTGTTCTGCGCGCCGGCCGACGCGTATTATCCATGCCGATTGGTCCGGAAATGGAGCGGCGGCTCGAAAGCCGCCGCTCGCTGATATCAGGCAAAGGTGATGTTCTGGTCCCGCAGCGGCAGCGAGCGGATCCGCTTGCCGGTCGCTGCGAAATAGGCGTTGAGCACCGCGGGCGCTGCGACCCCGATCGTCGGTTCGCCGACGCCGCCCCAGAACCCGCCGCTCGGCACGATCACCGACTCTACCTTCGGCATTTCGTTGATGCGCATCGAATTATAGGTGTCGAAGTTGGTCTGCTCGATGCGGCCATCCTTCACGGTGCAGCCGCCGTAGAACAGCGCCGACAGGCCATATACGAAGGAGCCCGCGATCTGCCGTTCGATCTGCGCCGGATTGACGGCGTAGCCGGGATCCGTCGAGGCGACGATTCGATGCACCTTGATCTTGCTGCCGTCGGTCACCGATATCTCGGCGGCACCGGCGACATAGCTGCCATAACCCATCACCTGCGCAATGCCGCGATAAACGCCCTGCGGCGCCGGCTTGCCCCAGCCGATTTTCTCGGCCACGGCGTTGAGCACCGCCAGATTCTTGGGGTGCTTACCCATCAGCTTGCGCCGGAATTCGAGCGGGTCCTGGCCTGCGGCCTGTGCCAGCTCGTCCATGAAGCATTCCATATAGATCGCGTTGTGATTGACGTTGACGCCGCGCCAGAAGCCGGGCGGGACGTGCGGATTGCGCATCGAATGCTCGACCAGGAGGTTCGGCACCGAATAGCCGATCGCGGCTTCGCCGGATTGCGCGACGCCCTGGAACGCGGCGGGGTCCATGCCGTTCTGCAGCGCGTCCGGCCGTACCGAGAACAGGATGGATTGCCCGGAAAGGCGGTAGTGAAGGGCGGTCAGATTATTGTCGGCATCGAAGGCGCCGGTCAGCTTGCACTGCGTGATCGGGTGATATTTGCCGTGCTGCATGTCCTCTTCGCGCGACCACAGCAGCTTGACCGGCGTGCCCGGCATCTGCTTGGCGATCGCAACCGCCTGGCGGACATAGTCGGTCATGCCGCGCCGGCCGAAGCCGCCACCGAGCATCAACTTGTGCACGTCGCATTTGTCAGCCGGAAGACCCGAGGCTTCCAGCGTTGCCGCGAACGCCGCTTCGCCGTTCTGCGTGCCACACCAGACCTCGCATTTATCGGCGGTATAGAGCGCGGTGGCGTTCATCGGCTCCATGGTGGCGTGGTTCTGGTACGGATAGCTGTAGACCGCCTCGACCTTCCTGGCAGCGCTGGCAATCGCCGCCAGCGCATCGCCATTCTTGTTGCCGACATAGGCCGGCTGCGCATTGTCGAGGCCTTCGGCGAGCCATTTCGCGATCGTCTCGCTCGAAACCTTGGCGTTGTCGCCTTCGTCCCAGACGATCGGCAGCGCCTCCAGCGCGGTCTTGGCGTGCCACCAGGTGTCGGCGACGACAGCCACCGCGCTGTCGCCGACCCGCACCACCTTCTTGACGCCCTTCATGTTGGCGATCTTGGCTTCGTCATAGCTTTTCAGCTTGCCGCCGAACACCGGGCAGTCCTTGATCGCGGCGTTCAGCATGCCCGGCAGCTTGACGTCGATGCCGTAGACCATCGCGCCGGTGGTCTTGTCGACAGTATCGAGCCGCTTCAATGCCTTGCCGGCGATCTTCCAGTCCTTCGGATCCTTCAGCTTGACATCGGCCGGGGGTTCGAGCCTGGCGGCCGCTTCCGCCACCTTGCCGTAGGTTGTGCTCTTGCCCGACGGCGTATGGGTGATGACGCTGTTCACGGCCGTGCATTCCGAAGCCGGCACCTTCCATTCATTGGCGGCGGCCTGGATCAGCATCATTCGTGCGATGGCACCGCCTTTGCGGACATAGTCCTGCGAGCCGCGGATGCCGCGGCTGCCGCCGGTCGAGAAGTCGCCCCAGGCGCGCTTGCGGGCGACGCTCTGGCCGGGCGTCGGAAATTCGGTCGTGACCTTCGACCAGTCGCATTCGAGTTCCTCGGCAACGAGCTGGGCAAGGCCGGTGAGCGTGCCCTGGCCCATTTCCGAGCGCGCGATCCGGATCACGACGGTGTCGTCGGGCCGGATCACGACCCAGGCGTTGACTTCCGGCGAGCCGTCGGCGGCGCGTACCATGGTCGGTCCGCCGAAGGGAATGTCGAGACCGAACGCGAGACCCGCGCCCGCGGTGGCGGTGCCGATCACGAAGGCCCGGCGATTGAGTTGTGGTTTGACGTGTTGATTCATGGCTGCCTCCTCACGCGTTCGCGACAGCGTGGATGGCCTCGCGCACCTGCTGGAAGGTGCCGCATCGGCAGATATTGGTAATGGTGTCGTTGATGTCCTGGTCGGTCGGCTTCGGATTGTCCTTCAGAAGCGCCGCCACCGCCATGATCATGCCGCTCTGGCAATAGCCGCATTGCGGAACGTCATTGGCGATCCAGGCCTGCTGCACCTTGTGCAGGGCGCTATTGGCACCCAGGCCTTCGATGGTGGTGATCTGCTTGCCGACGGCTTCGCTGACCGCAACGCCGCAGGAGCGCACCGCGACGCCATCCATATGGACGGTGCAGGCGCCGCATTGGGCGATGCCGCAGCCGTATTTGGTGCCGGTTAGTCCGACATTTTCCCTGATCGCCCACAGCAGCGGAGTATCGTCTTCGACGTCTACGTTGATTGTCTTGCCATTGATCGTGAGGTTAGCCATCGCGGTCCCCTTTATTAGTCCAATTCATCAATTGAACCCTGACGCGATGTAGAACGCGATAGTGGAACTGTTCAAATCAAGAAAACGCGTTTGCGAAGACGGAAGAAAAGCGAACTGCCGGTGTTTCGTTCGTGCTTGCGATTTCAACATGTCAGTCATGTGTTATGTCATGGAACTACAATCAAAGGGAGAATCCGTAGAGCGTCGGTCGGCGCACCGGAAAGCCCGCTAAGACTTCGCAACTCGTCCCCCAATCCTCAACTCTTGCGCGGCGAAGCCACCGCCAGACGCAGGAAGCTCATCACGCTGCCGAGCGCTGCAAACCCCGCGCCGAGCGCCAGCGCCAGCGTCGCGCCGTCGTGACCGGCAAGCGCAAAGCACAGTGCCGCGAGCGCTGCGCCGATGGTTTGTCCGGTCAGGCGCGCGGTGGCGACGATGCCGCTCGCGCTGCCGCTGCGGTGGGGCGGTGCGCTCGACATCAGCGCCTTCATGTTCGGGGTCTGGAAGAAGCCGAAACCGATCCCGCAGATCACCATGCGCCAGACGATGTTGGCGATGCCAGGCTCGGTCGGAAGCGTCGCCAGCAGCACCATGCCAATTGCAAGCAGCACCATGCCGATCCCACCGAGAATTCCGACGGGATAACGGTCGGACAGCCGGCCGCCGATCGGCGCCATGATGGCAACGACCAAAGGCCACGGCGTCATGAAGAATCCGGTCTCCACCTGCGAACGATGCAGCACGGCTTCGAAGTAAAACGGCAACGAGACGAAGGCTAGACCTTGCACGGCGAACGAGCAGACCGCGGTGGCAGCGGATAGCGCGAAGATCGGGCGGCGGAACAGATCGATCGGCAATATCGGCGCCGGGTGATCTAGATGTCGTCGGGTCAATATCCAGCCGAACAGCAGCGCACCGGCGATCTCGCCCGACACCAGGCCGAGCGGAGCTTTATGCGCTGCGCTGCCGATGCCGATAATGAAGAGGCCGAGGCAGGCGGCCGCGAGTGCCGCGCCGATGAAATCGAAGGCGTGGACGGCCCGCGGTGTCGGCGGCAAGGTTTTCAGCCCGATTGCCAGCGCGATCAGGCCGAACGGAAGATTGACGGCAAACAGCCAGGGCCAGGGCCCAAGCGCCAATATGCTGGATGCAATCGTCGGTCCGAGGGTGAATGCGGTCGCGACCACCAGCGCGTTATGGCCGAAGCCGCGGCCCAGCAGGCGGCTTGGATAGACGAAGCGGACTAGCGCGGTGTTCACGCTCATCAGGCCGCTGGCGCCAAGCCCCTGCAGGGTGCGCGCAACGAGCAGGCTTTCCAGTGACCACGCGCAGGCGCAGCCAACGGAAGCCAGCGTGAACAGCAGCAAGCCGCCGAGATAGATGCGCTGATGGCCGACGATTTCGCCGAGGGCGCCGAGCGGCAGCAACGTGGCGACCAGCGCGATCTGATAGACGTTGACCACCCAGACGACCTCGGCCGGACTGACATGGAGGTCGGCGGCAATCGCGGGGAGCGCGATGTTGGCGATCGCGGTATCCAGCGAGGCCATCGCCAATGCCGTGAAGATGGCGGCGACCGCCCAGCGGCGCCGTTCCGGAGGCAGACCGTCCATGGCCGGTGTCGTGGACGGCTTCACGGGGGGAGTGGCAATCAGCATCGTGGTTCAACTCTCGGCCATAGCCATGGCGCGACCGGCATGGGCTTTCTGCATGTACTACGGACGCGCGGCGTTCCCCAGATGTGCCGCTGCATGATGCGTATGCGAAGGCGGGCATCAGGGGCCGGAAATCCGGAAAGCGAGATCGTTGAAATCTTCGCGGCTGACGTTGCTGTCTACATAGTGATTCTTCTCACGGAACGAGCATCGGCGTTGCAGTACTCCTCTCGCGTGAGGCTATTCTCACGATGCATGAAAGGATACAGCAATGGTAAACGACACGAAGCGTATCAGGGTCATCGACGCGACCGCATTGGATGACGCCGCACTCGACGCGGTGGTCGGCGGAAGAATGAAACTCCAGGGTCCGGCTCCCAGCGGCGTCCCTTACGGGCAGGGTGGCGGTCAACCGATCGACATCCAGTGGGCCGGGCATCCCAATTATTTGGGACCATTCTGACTTCTTTGAACTACAGGTTCTGGGCCGTCATTACGAGCCAACGGGTCGCGCGAATGCGCGCCCGATGACAGGCTCCGCGAAGCAATCCATCTCACCGCTTGCGGAGGCATGGATTGCGTCGTCGCTAACGCTCCTCGCAGCAATGACGGGGTGAGACTCATGATTCAAATTCAAACAGCAGTGAGGATGCGCGACCGCATTCTCGCGGCGCAAAGCGCCCAAGTTTTGCACGAACCTTTGTCCCTCTGAAAAGTCAGAGGGCGCAGGGAAGACCGGGTGCGCGCTGCACCCGCGGTCTCGTGTGCAATATGCACAGAAAGAAAACGCACACGAGCATACAGGTTCAGCGGAAACACTCCGGCCTTCCCCGCGCAATGGTTTTACGGCTTACTTCGCGCTCTCCTTGGTGACCGGCTTTCTTGCCACCATCGCCCCTGAGAAGCGTTTGCTTCTCACGAACTTGACACCAGCATCGGGGCGTCAGAACCACACGACTTCGCCGTCCGCGTCACGCGCCGTTCGTCAAAGGCGCATCCGCGTCCACCGCATCCCACCGCACGTTCGTGACGATCGCGAGCCGCCCCTCTTGTCGGGTGAGACGGGCGAATTGATAGCGCTGATTTGCCCGACAGGTTAAGCGGAATGTTTTTCGCGTGGGGACTGGACAGGTTTTACTGATTTGCCCGTCGGGCGGGCTTTTTAACGCGTCACACACAACTCTCTCGTCATTCCGGGGCGTGCGCAGCGCGAGCCCGGAATCCATAACCACGATCGTGAGTATGGATTCCGGGCCCGCGCCAAGTGGCGCGTCCCGGAATGACGAAGAGGGGATCGCCTCGCCGCTTCCGCGATGACACTGGCGCCGCCGACTTTTCCGCCAGCGTTCAAAGCGTCCACGCTAGAACTGATACCGGCGAAGTCCGCCATCGACGGGGATGACCGTGCCGGTAATGTAGCGCGCCATCGGCGAGGCGAGGAACACCGCCAGCACCGCGAGATCTTCGGGCTCGCCCCAATAGCCCACCGGAATCTCTTCTTGGGCAAAATGCTTGCGATAGTCTTCGGGATAGTTGCGGCGGATCTGTTCGCTCATGATGCGGCCGGGCGGAATGCAGTTGACGGTGATGCCATGCTCTCCGATCTCGCGGGACAATCCCTTGGCCCAGGCGTGAACCGCGGCTTTCGCGGCGAACGCGGCGTTGAGCCCCTCCGGTTCGGATTTTCCCGTGATGTTGATGATGCGTCCCCATTTCCGCGAGATCATCTGCGGCAGCAGCGCGTGGGCGATCTTCCGGTAACTGGTGAAGTTCAATGCAATGGCTTCGTCCCAGGCGCTGTCGGGCGCGTCCACCGGCAAAGGCCGGCTGCCGCCTGCGTTGTTGACCAATATGTCGACGTGACCGAACTCGGCGATCGCAGTACGCGCGAGCTTGTCTGCGGCATCCGCCTCCATGATGTCTTGCGCGACGGGGATCACGGCGGCACCGCCGGCCGCTTTCACGTCCTCCACGAGCTTGTCGAGCAAATCCTTTCGCCGCGCCACGGCGACCACGTGAACGCCTTCCATCGCGAGCCCCTTGGCGATGGCGCGGCCGATTCCGATGCTCGCTCCGGTCACGATTGCGGTCTTGGACTTGAGATCGAGGTCCATTTCTGAAGACTTTCTTTTCTGAAGACTTTCTTTCCGTTGGCAATAGACGCCCATGCTGGCGCGGATTTGACCTACCTGCACGCCGGCAAGTGTAGTACTCCTGCGCTCGTTCAAGGAAAAACAAAAAAGGTCTGGGCGATGGTATGGAATCCACAACAGTATCTGAAATTTTCCGGGCACAGGCTAAGGCCGGCAGTCGATCTGTTGATGCGTATTCCGGATTTTCCGGTGCGGAGTGTCGCCGATCTGGGCGCGGGTGCCGGCAATGTCACCAGGCTGATCAAAGAGAGATGGCCCGATGCCACGGTCGTTGGCGTGGAAGGCTCGGCCGAAATGGTCGCCGCCGGCAAGAAGGCTGCGCCGGAAGTCGAATGGCTGCATCGGGATCTGGGGGCATGGCAGCCGGCGCAGAAATACGACGTCATCTATTCCAATGCCGCGCTGCACTGGCTGCCTGATCACGCCGGGCTGTTTCCGGCATTGATGGCCCATGTCGAGCCGGGCGGCATCCTTGCCGTGCAGATGCCGCGCAATTTCGGGGCACCCTCGCATCTGCTGATCGCCGAAACCGCGCTGAACGGACCATGGCGAAAACAGGTGGAGCATCTGGTAACTCCGCCACCGGTCGGCGAAGTCGGATTTTATCATGACCTGCTCGCGCCGCAGTCGGCCAACATTGATATCTGGGAGACCGAGTATCTCCAGGTCCTGGAAGGCGAAAATCCGGTCAAGGAATGGACCAAGGGCACCTGGCTGACGCGCTACCTGGACGTTCTCAAAGGCGATGAGAAAGCGGCGTTCGAGGCGGCCTATGGCGAGCGCGTTGCGAAAGCCTATCCGCCGAATTCTCAGGGCCAGACGCTGTTTCCGTTCCGGCGACTGTTCATGGTGGCGCAGCGCAAGGCCTGATGCCGGGATCGAAAGGCATGACGGCTGTGGCAAATGACCGCGCGGCAGGATGGCCGGGAATCAGCCGCTATAACTGCTGATTGGGTTCGACGCGAGACCCTGCCAATTCGGCTTAGGTCTAGTTGTTCGAACGAGGCTTTGCTGCCAGTACCGAAGATCGGAAAGCCAAAAAAACCGGTTTCCGAACAACGGGAGGAGCGTTCATGCGCAAGTTGATCCTGGCGGGCATTGCGGCTGCCATCTTGATTGTCCCGGGCGCCGCGCTGGCCCAGAGCCCGATCATCATCAAATTCAGCCATGTCGTTACCAACGATACGCCGAAGGGCAAGGGTGCGCTGAAGTTCAAGGAGCTTGCCGAGAAGTACACCGACGGCAAGGTCAAGATTGAAGTCTATCCCAACTCCTCGCTGTACAAGGACAAGGAAGAGATCGAGGCGCTGCAACTCGGCTCGGTGCAGATGCTGGCGCCGTCGACCGCCAAATTTGCGCCGCTCGGCGTCAAGGAGTTCGAGGCGCTGGATTTGCCGTGGCTGTTCAAAGACGAGGACACCTACAGCAAGGCCATGAAGGGGCCGGTCGGCAAATGGCTGTTTCAGAAACTCGAGGCCAAGGGCATCACCGGTCTCGCCTATTGGGACAACGGCTTCCACATGACGTCGGCCAACCGTCCCCTGGTGACGCCGGCCGATTTCCAGGGGCTCAAGATCCGCATCTCCGGCTCCAAGATTGCAGACCGCTATTTCCGCGACGTCGGCTCGATCCCGCAGATCATGGCGTTTTCGGAAGTCTATCAGGCGCTGCAGACCGGCGTGGTCGACGGCTGCGAGAATACGGCTTCCAATTACCTGACGCAGAAGTTCTATGAAGTGCAAAAGGACATCACGGTCTCCTACCACGCGCACCTGCAATACGCCGTGATCGTCAACTCGAAGTTCTGGAACGGATTGCCGCCGGATATCCGCAAGGCGCTCGAGAAGGCGATGGACGAGGCGACCGATTACACCAACTCGATCGCGGTCCAGGAAAACGAGGATGCGCTGGCCGAGATCAAGAAAGCGGGCAAGACCACGCTGCACTACCTGACCGACGATCAGCGCAAGGCCTGGCAGAAGGCCATGCAGCCGACCTACGCATGGGCCAAGAACCGCGTCGGGCAAGAGGTGCTCGATCTGGTGGCCAAGGAACTCGACGTCAAGATGAACTGACGGCCGGCCTCATTACACAACAACAAGAAAAAACGGTCGGGAGTGATTGCACTCCCGGCCGTTTCGGTCTGAGACGGGGGAGACGCGTGTTTAAAACGCTCAATCGGATGCTCGACCATCTGGAAGAGTGGCTGATCGCAAGCCTTATTGCGGCTGCGACGGCGCTGATCTTCGCTGCGGTCGTGCACCGGTACGGCACGGGCGTATCGATCGATCTGTCAAAATGGTTGGCCGCGCGCGGCGTTCCCGTTCTGCCCGAATTCTTCAAGAGCATTTATTTGTGGCTTGCCGCCCTCGACGTCTCCTGGGCGCAGGAACTCTGCATCTACATGTTCATCTGGATGGCCAAGTTCGGCGCGGCCTACGGCGTGCGCACCGGCATCCACGTCGGCGTCGACCTGCTCGTCAACAAGGTGCCGGGGCACGCGCGCAAGCAGGTCATTCTTTTCAGCCTGCTGTGCGGCGCGTTTTTCACCGGCATGATCGCCACCTTCGGCGGCTCGTTCGTGGCCGAGATGTTCAAGACCGGCCAGCAATCGAACGATCTCGAAGCGCCGATGTGGATCGTATACCTCGCGATCCCGGTCGGCTCCGGCCTGATGTGCTTTCGCTTCCTGCAGGTCTGCTGGTTCTATTATTGGACCGGCCAATTGCCCCACCACAATGAGGCGCATGTCGAGGGCGTCGAAATAACCGCGCCCGCGCTGCATCCGGCGCCGACCGGTCCCGGAGAGGACTCCGGCGGCAGAACGAGTCCGTTGGGCTTGATCCTGATTATGGCGCCGATCCTTATTCTGATGGTCTGCCTGGGCGAGAAGGCCGGCATCATCGTTCTGCCGCAGGCCTTGCGCGCGTTCTCCATCTTCGCGCTGCTGATCGCGCTGATGCTGACCGGCATACCGGTTTCGATCGCGCTCGGCCTCACGGTGATGACGTTCCTGTTCACGCTGACGACGGTGCCCATCGAAGCGGTGTCGATGAAGCTGTTCACCGGCATCGAAAGCTTCGAGATCATGGCGATCCCGTTCTTCATCCTGGCCGGCAACTTCCTCACCCATGGCGGCGTCGCTCGGCGGATGATCGACTTCGCGACCTCGCTGATCGGGCACTGGCACGGCGGATTGGGACTCGCCGGGATCGTGGCTTGCTCGATGTTCGCGCTGGTTTGCGGATCGAGCGTCGCCACTGTCGCAGCCGTCGGCGCGATCGTGCTGCCGGAGATGGTGAGGCACGGCTATCCGATGCGCTTCGGCGCCGGCATCATCACGGTCGCCGGCTCGCTCGGCATCCTGATGCTGCCGTCGATTCCGAAAATCATCTATGCGGTTGCTACCGGCACATCGATCGGTGCCCTGTTCGTGGCGGGCCTGCTTCCCGGCATATTGCTGACCTCGATGCTATGCGTGGTCACCTGGTTTCTGGCGAGGAGGCGCGATTATCCGCGAATGAAGAGGGCGAGCTGGGCCGAGACCTGGCACGCGTTCCGCGAGAGCATCTGGGGCCTGATGCTGGTCGTCATCATCATCGGCGGCATCTACAGCGGCCTGTTTACCGCGACGGAGGCTGCCGCCATGGCCGCCGTCTATTCGTTCTTCATTTCGGTCTTCGTGTACAAGGCGCTGAAGTTCGTAGATGTACCGCGCGTCCTGCTGCGCGCCGCGAACACCAGCGCCATGTTGCTCTATATCGTGACCAACGCGGTGTTGTTTTCCTTCGTTCTCAGCAACGAGAATATTCCCTCAGCCTTGGCCGACTGGATCACGGCGCAGGATCTCGGCTGGGTCGGCTTCCTGCTGCTCGTCAACATATTGCTGCTGCTGGCCGGCAATTTCATGGAGCCGACGTCGATCATCCTGATCATGGCGCCGATCCTGGCGCCGGCCGCCAAGCGGCTCGGCATAGATCTGGTCCATTTCGGTATCGTGATCGACGTCAACATGGAGGTCGGCCTCTGCCATCCGCCTGTTGGCCTCAACCTTTACGTCGCATCGATGATCGCCGGCATGCGCATTACCGATCTGGCGATGGCCGTGATGCCGTGGCTGCTCACCATGCTGGTATTCCTGGTCATCGTGACCTATTGGCCCGCGCTTACACTATTTCTCCCGAAGCTGCTCGGGATGCACTAGGTTTGGCCGGATCGCCGAGAGGGAGCAAACAGCATGACCCAGACCGTCACCATCGAGGCCCCGAGGGACGCTTCCGATTCCGTCGTCGCGCAGCATGCGGCGACGCTCAAGGCATTGCCCTTTGCAGACGTGCGCGATTTCGACGACGCGGCGCGCGGCTTTCTCGGCACGTTGGAGCACGCCAGGATCACCACGCCGCAGGGCAGGGTGGTGTGGAGCCTGGAGCCCTATCGCTTCCTCGATGATGCGGAAGCGCCGCCGACGGTCGATCCCAGCCTGTGGCGGCAGTCGCGGCTCAACATGCATCATGGCCTGTTCGAGGTGGTGCCCGGTGTCTATCAGGTGCGCGGGCTCGACATCGCCAACATGACGCTGATCGAGGGCGACAAGGGCGTGATCGTGGTCGACACGCTGACCTCGATCGAAGGCGCGCGGGCGGCGCTGGAGCTCTATTTCCAGCACCGCGGCAAGAAGCCGGTCTCGGCCGTGATCTTCAGCCACACCCACACCGACCATTGGGGCGGCGCGCGCGGCGTGCTCGACGATGCGACGCTTTCGAGCGGGAAAGTGCCGATCATCGCGCCGAACTTCTTCATGGAGCATGCGGTCTCCGAAAACATCATCGCAGGGCCTGCGATGCTGCGGCGCGCGCAATATCAATTTGGGCCGCTGTTGGCGAAGGGCGTTCGCGGACAGGTCGACTGCGGGCTAGGCAAGTCGATGGCGGCGGGCTCGGTCGCGTTGCTGCGGCCGACCGATCTGATCATCGCGACCGGCGACAAGCGCACGATCGATGGGGTCGAGTTCGAATTCCAGATGGCGCCGAACAGCGAGGCGCCGGCCGAGATGCATTTCTTCATTCCGCGCTACAAGCTTTTGAATCTCGCGGAGAACTGCACGCATAATTTCCACAATCTGCTGCCGTTCCGCGGCGCCGACGTGCGCGATGCGCTGGCCTGGTCGAAATACCTCGGCGAAGCCCTGCAGATGTGGGGCGGCAAGGCGGACGCGATGTGCGGCCAGCACCATTGGCCGGTGTGGGGGCACGAGCGGATCGACACCATGATCCGCCAGCAGCGCGATCTCTACAAATTCGCGCATGACCAGACCATCCGCCTGATGAATCACGGGCTGACGGCGGCCGAGATCGCCGAAACCATCCGCTTGCCCAAGAGCCTCGACGGCGCCTGGCACGGGCGCGGCTATTACGGCCACATCAGGCACAATGTGAAGGCGATCTACCAGAAATATCTGGGATGGTACGACGCCAATCCGGTTAATCTCGATCCGCTGCCGCCGGTCGCATCAGGCAAGAAGTATGTCGAGTATATGGGCGGCGCGGATGCGATCCTGGCGCGTGCGGCCAAGGACTTTGCCAACGGCGAATTCCGCTTCGTCGCGCAGGCGGTGAGCCATCTGGTCTTTGCCGAGCCCGACAATCAGGCCGCGCGCCAGATGCTGGCGGATACATTGGAACAACTCGGCTATGCCTCCGAAAGTTCGACCTGGCGCAACGCCTATCTGTTCGGCGCCCAGGAATTGCGGCAGGGCATGCCTGACGTCCCGCCGCGTGCGGGGATGCCGCGCGAGACGCTGGCGGCGCTACGCACCGAACAACTCTGGGACGTGCTCGGTATCAGGCTCAATGGTCCCAAGGCCGAAGGCAAGCGCATCGTGCTGAACTGGAGTTTTACCGATACCAACGAAACCTTCATCCTCAATCTGGAGAATAGCGCGCTGACCTATGTTGCAGGCAGCCAGGCGGCGGATGCACACGCAAGCTTCACGCTGGCGCGCAGCACGCTCGATGAAGTCATCGCCAAGCTGACGACATTTCCCGAAGCTGTCGGCGCCGGCAAGATCAAGGTTTCGGGCGAGCCGTTGCGGCTCGGCGAACTGATGATGCTGATGGACGAATTTCCGCGGATGTTCGAGATCGTCGAGCCGAAGCGGAAGACGGTGATATAGCGCCAAGCCAGCGGCGAGTCCTCGATCATCCGTGGACGAGCAGCCAGATCCCGGCGGCTCCGATCAGCGCGCCGGAAATCCGCGGGATCAGTCGCCCAGCAGGGATGATTTTCTCGAGCAGGACAAGGATCGTCAGCCCGGCGATCCAGAGCACGTTCATGATGCCGCCGACGAAGAGAAGTGCCATCAGGGCAAAGCAGCAGCCGAGGCAATAGCCGCCATGGGCCATGCCAAGACGGAGCGCGCCGAGCGGCTTGCCGCGAAACCCGCCATGCGACACCAGAAAGGCGAGGGGCGCCTGGCAGGATCGCAGGCAGGTCTCCTTGAGCGGTGTCCATTGATAGAGACCGACGGCAATGAGAACGATGCCGCCCAGGATCGCACTTGAGGTAGCCATCATCGGCGTGAGGAGGGCGAGGACCGTCAGGAGCCATTGGGCGACGGTTGCCAGCGCGCTGAAGGCGATCCAGACGATCAGATAGCCTGCAAAAAACCATCCCGTCGATGCGATCGGCGAGCCACTCTGCGACGCGTTGCGGCCGACAGCTGCATAGAGAAGCACCATGGGCGCGACCGAAGGCGTCATCATGCCCACCATCATCACGGCCCACATCGCGAACATGAACGCAAAATCGGCTGGCGCCCAGGTCCGGATGCCAGGCGCCATCGCGCCAGCCATGTCACTCATGTCCATCGCGCCCATGTCCATGCCGGCCATGTCGCCGGCGGCGGCAAGCCACAGCACATAGGCCCAGGCCAGGAGCGTCACGATGATCAACGCCGCAGCGACTGCGAGGCGGTCCCGCCTCATCAGCGCAGCAAGCCCGGCGTCGACGGCCTGCATCAGTGGACGATACCGTCCTGACACAGATGCAGTTCGGCAAACTGCCCATAGGAGTCGGCAAGGTCGAGCTTGATCGGCCCCTCCGTCTTCGACCAGCCGCGGCCCATTTCGGCACGCGTGTATTCGAAGCCGCCATCGAGCACGATGGCGCCCTTGTATTCGGCGCCGGTCACCGGATTGATGATCGGCTCGCCGCGTTGGTCGATGTAGCCGGCAACTTTCAACTTCGCACGCCGCTGCTTCACGTCGACCTCGAAGTCGATGTCGGTGAAGACGGGATCGTGGACCTTGGTCAGCATGGACGCGAACACATTGAACATCGTGGCGCCCGGCTTGGTGTCCTGTCCGCTCATGATGCGCAGGATGGCGTTTCGCTGTGCCGGGTCCGCGCGCTTGTCGACGATCGGGAAGGCCTGGCCGTTTCCGAG
The DNA here is from genome assembly GCA_963774775.1 of uncultured Alphaproteobacteria bacterium. Classification (GTDB taxonomy): domain Bacteria; phylum Pseudomonadota; class Alphaproteobacteria; order Rhizobiales; family Xanthobacteraceae; genus Bradyrhizobium. Next base: position 260,730 of record CAVZGZ010000015.1, on the reverse strand, counting down.
ATGAATAGGTCCCGGCCAGGCGAAAACACCGGCGATACGCAAGCCATCGAGTTTGGTATCGCCGTGGTGCCCCGTGTCGATTTGCATGCCGACCACGGCTGTACAGTTGCCGTGAGTAGGCAGAGCGTTGAACTGGCAGGGGCAACCGTAAGCGCAATTGCAATTTGCAAATTCGCGACCGTGAATGGTCCACGTGGTTTCGGTCATGGTAAGCTCCCAATAAAAGAACACTTCTGAAAGTTCAGGAGGCAGGCACCAGCTGGAGCATCTTATCCTATCTCGCGTGCTCTGACGACGGCGCTGCGGCCGGCCGCTGGCACTTCGCCCGCCGGGTCTTAAGACCGCGGCTAAATCATTATTCGTACTGGTATTTCCTGCGGCCGGGACGCTGGCGTTCGTCGGTGGTGCAGTGCACGCCACCATCGTCTGGTCTTGCCGGGCTCGCCGCTTCGGTCCCCGGAACGACGGTAGATGTGCACGGCGCGATCTCAAATCCCCAGATACGCCGCTTGCACCTGCTTGTTGTTCGCAAGCTCGGTGCTGCTGCCGTGCATGATGACGTTGCCGCTTTCCAGCACATAGGCGCGCTGCACCAGCGACAATGCGCGGCTGACATTCTGCTCCACCAAGAGGATCGCCGTACCCATCTTGTGGATCTCGCCGATCTTCTCGAAGGTCACGTCGGTCATCACGGGCGCCAGGCCCAGCGAGGGCTCGTCGAGCATCAATAACCGTGGCTTCAGCATCAGCCCGCGGCCGACCGCGAGCATTTGCTGCTCGCCGCCGCTCATGGTGCCGGCGAGTTGTTTCTTGCGGTCGGCGAGCCTTGGGAAGATGCCGTAGACGAGCTCCAGCGTCCGCGCGCGCTCGGCCTTGGCCTTCGGAACATAGGCGCCGATCTCCAGATTTTCCTGCACGGTCATTTCGGGAAAGACCTGGCGGCCCTCCGGCACATGGGCAATGCCCAATTCCGGAATCCGGTGCGGCGGCAGCGATGCGAGATCGGTGCCGGCGAAGGTGATCCTTCCCGCCGACAATTTGACAAGGCGCGAAACCGCCCGCAACGTCGTGCTCTTGCCGGCGCCATTGGCGCCCAGCAGGCCGACGGCTTCGCCTTCACCGATCCGGATACTGATATCGTTGATCGCGGGGACCGACCCATAGCTGGCGCTGACGCCGGAGAGTTCAAGCATGCGCGTCTCCCGGCGTCGGCGGGTGCACGTAGGAGCCCAGATACGCCCGGATCACTTCCGGATTCTCCACGATCTCCTTCGGGGAGCCTTCCGCGATCTTCTGGCCGTGGTCGAGCACGACGATATGCCGGGCCACCGCCATGATCGCGCGCATCACGTGCTCGACGATCACGATGGTCAGTCCACGGCTTGCGAGTTTCTTCACCAGCGCCACCGCCTGATCGATCTCCGCAGGATTGAGCCCGGCCATGACCTCATCCAGCAGCAGGATTTTTGGTTGCGTCGCCAGCGCGCGTGCCATCTCCAGCCGGCGCTGGTCGATGGTGGTAAGGTCCTTGGCTGCAGTCTGTTCCCGGGCGCTGAGGCCGACGAACTCGATCGCCTCCAGCGCCTTCGCACGCGCGGCGGCGACATGGCGATCGCGCAGGAAGGCGCCGGTCATGACGTTGTCGAGCACCGTCATCGCACCGAAGGGTTTTGCGACCTGGAAGGTCCGCGCCAGCCCGAGCGCGCAGACGTCATGCGGCCGCAAACCCACGATCTCCTTGCCGAACGCCAGCACCGAGCCGCTGTCTGGCCGGTGAAAGCCGGTGATGAGGTGAAAGCTCGTGGTTTTGCCGGCGCCGTTCGGCCCGATCAGCGCCACCGTTTCATTCTCCTGCACCGTGAAGCTGACGTCCTGCACGGCGCGCAGGCCGCCGAAGCGTTTGCTGAGACCCTTGATGACCAGCGCTTCCGCCATCGCCTTACACTCGCGCCGGCTGGCGGCGGAAATAGCGCTGATACGCTTCGCGCGCCACGCCGATCAGCCCGGTCGGCCGCCACAAGATCACGGCCATCAGGATCAGGGCGTAGACGGTGAGCTGGATGCCGCCGACCGTGCTGCCGAGCCAGCTCTGCAGCAGCGCCGACGTGGTCTCCAGCAGCACCGTTCCGATCACCGGACCCCACAACGTTCCGATGCCGCCGACGATCGAGACCAGGGCGGCTTCAATCGAGATGTTGAAGCTGAACGCGGTCGCGGGATCGATGAAATAGATGTACTGGGTGTAGAAGGTGCCGGCGAGCGCGGTCAGGAACGCGCTGATCATGTAGATGTCGCGTTTGATCTTGGGCGCGTTGACGCCGATGGCCTCGGCCGCGTCCTCATCCTCGCCGATCGCGACGAGGTAATAGCCCATCCATGATTTCTCGATCACCGAGGTGATCGCAAGCCCGACGACGAGCAGGCCGAGCACGACGTAATAATACGCGGCCTTGCCCTCGAACTGCATCATCAGGGGCGCGCTGCCGAGGTTTGGAATGGTGGTGCCTTCGGCGCCCCAGGCGAAATCGCGAAACTTCAGGAAAATCAGCATCAGAGCCTGCGCGGTCGCGATCGTGGCGATGGTGAAGTAGGGGCCGCGCAGGCGAAAGCACAGCCAGCCGATCGGCAGGCTCGCGAGCGTCGCCACCACGCCGCCGGCGACCATCCCGATCCACGGCGAAATTCCGTAGTTCACCTGAAGGATCGTCGAGGTGTAGGCGCCGAGGCCGAAATAGGCGGCGTGCCCGAGCGACAATTGTTTGGCGTAGCCGCCCATCAGGTTCCAGGCGACGCCGATGAACGAGAACAGCAGGATGCGGATGAAGATGTCGACCGCAAACGAGCTCTTCACCACCTGCGGCAGCGCGATCAGGACTGCGGCCGCGATCGCAAGCCACATCAGGTTCAGTTTGTTGAGGGCCATCAGCGCGCCCTCCCGCCGCCGAGACCGTTCGGCTTGAAAGCAAGCGTCAGCAGCAGCATCGCGAACACCACGAGCAATCCGGAATCGGCGCCGACGAACTGGATGCCGAGCGATTCCGCGACCCCCATCATCAGGCTGGCGATCAGCGCGCCGATGACGTTGCCGAGCGTGCCCAGCACCACCGCGACAAAGGCCATCAGCACGAAGGTCTGCCCGACGAATGGATAGGCCGAATAAAACGGCATCAGCAGCGAGCCTGCGGCGCCCGCCAGCGCCAGCGCGACACCGAGCGCGACGCAGAACACGCGATTGGGATTGATCCCCATCAACATCGCGACATCCCTGTTTTGCGACGCCGCGCGCATCGCCTTGCCGAGATCGGTGGTGTGCAGGAATACCCACAACGCGCCGCTCAGGGCCATCGCGACCACAAAGGCGATGAGTTTGGCGACGGGAATATAGAGCCCACCGATATGGAAGGCCTCGTCCGAATAGGAAGTGTGGACGGTGCGGTAATTCGCGGTGAACAACATCAGCGCCAGATTGAGCAGCAACAGCGACAGTGCAAAGGTCAGAAAGATCTGGGGCATGTCGTTCGGGCCCAGCACCCGGCGGATCAGAAAATGCTGGACCAGGACGCCGACTAAGAACAGCGCCGGCATCGATACGATCAGCGACACGATGGGGTCGATGCCGAACTGGTTGGCGAGAAAGAACGAGATGTACATCCCGATCATCACGAATTCGCCCTGGGCGAAGTTGACGATCTTGACCACGCCGAAGATCAGCGTCACGCCGATGCTGACCAGCGCATAAATGCCGCCGATAAGCAGGCCGTTGATCACGGCCTGGGCCAGTGTCTCCAACATCTGATGCGACCGGCGTTCAGGTTTTCATCAGCGGCGCGCGCTTGTCTTCGTCGGGGAATACGCTTGCCAGATCGCCGTTTTGCCATTGCACGCCGACCGGGTGGCCGTAGATGTTCTTGCCGTCGGGCCCGAACTTCACCTTTCCACCGGGAGCCATGGCGGCGTATCCCTTTGAAACATCGAGCGTGGACAAGGCTTCGCGAACCTTCTGCGGATCGGCGGAGCCGGCGCGCTCGAGCGCGTCGGCCAGCATGAAGGTTTGTGCGACGAGGCCGCCTGCATACTCGAACAGGAATTCTCCGGTGCGCTTCTTGTATTCGGCGTTCACTGTCTGCGCGTCGTCGCTCATGTCATGGTTCCAGTGCGCCACGCCCTGCAGGCCTTCCGCGAGCTTGCCGACATTCTTGTAGAAATCCGGGATCACGAAACCGCCCGAGCCGCCGTTGATGGCGACGTTGAGCCCGACCTGCTTGACCGTTCGCACGATCAGGATGAGATCGTTCAAATAGGAGACCGAGAACAGCGCATTGGCGCCGGAAGCCTTGACCTTGTTGATCAGCGGAGAGGCGTCGGTGAAGCCGGCCGAGTAGGGCTCGAACATCACGATTTCGACGCCTTCGCCTGGCGCCAGTTCCTTCAGCCCGTTCGATGTCGAGGTGCCGAACGCGGTGTTCTCGAAGATCACGGCCACCTTCGGCTTGTCCCCGACCAGTTTGGCCATCTGCAACTGCGCCTTGGCAAATTGCGAGGCGCGGGCGAACGGCGTGAAGGTATAGGTGCGGCCTTTGTTGAGCTGGTCGGAGCTGGAGCCGGTGATGATTGGAACCTTGGCGCGCTCGGCCACTTCGCTGGCAATCAGCGTCAGCGCGCTGGCGAAGCAGCCGTGGACCGCCGACAGCTTGTTGCCTGATATCAGGCGGTCGGTCTCCGTGCGCGTCACCGTGGTGTCGCTCTGCACGTCGGAAATGATGAGATTGAGTTTGGCGCCGCCGAGCGATTTGATGCCGCCGGCGTCGTTGACCATTTCGACCGCGAGCTTGGCGGCAGCGACGCAGCCGACGCCGATCTGCGCCATGCTGCCGGTCGTTGGATAGAGCGCGCCGATATTGACGGGATCGGCAGCCCAGCCGCGCAACGGCACCGCGCCGAACGCGCCGGCGGCAAGCACGCCGCCCGTCCTGATGAGAAACCGGCGGCGGTTTTGCCGCTGCGACAAATTCTGCTTCGGGTTGTCCTTGCCGAGAGAAGTCCTGTTGCCGACAGAAGTCTTGCGAACTTTTTCCATGCCGTTCCCCCTGTGCGATCCGCGGTCCAGTCTGGCCGGCCACGGTTTTTCCAATCGTAGCCCCTTCCAAAATTGTTTACAATATAGTTTTCAATATTATCATGATTGCGAGCTCTGGCGTATGACAGCGATCGCCGCGCCAGCCGGCACGCGACTGCCAAACCGGGAAGATCATGGTCGGAAAACCATCCAAACGCGCGACAGCCCGCCCCAAAGTCCGGCAGGTAACGGCCCCGCCCGCGCGCGAGCCCGCAGCGATCATGATCGCCAAGCGCCTCGAGGAGGACATCGTGCTGGGGCGGCGTCAGCCGAAGGAGCGTCTGATCGAGCAGGATCTCTCCGACCTGTTCCAGACCCATCGCGGGGATGTGCGACTGGCGCTGTTCGAGCTCGAGAAAAAGGGCCTGGTCGAGCGCATCCCAAATCGCGGCGCACTGGTTCGCGGATTGACTCCGCTGGAGGTGAAGGAAATCTATGCGGTCCGCGAAGAGCTGGAGGTGATGGCGGTCCGCATCATCCCGTTTCCTGTCGGCCGCAAGGATATCGAGCGGCTGGAGGAACTGCAGCGCCAGCATACTGCAGCCGTTGCCGCTGATGACCTGCTGACGGTATTTTACAGCAACCTCAGTTTTCACCAGGTCTTGTTCGGCCTGTGCGGCAATGCCTGCCTGATCGAAACCATCGATTGGCTCGCCCAGAAGGTCTATGGCATCCGCTCCTACGCGAATGCATTTCCTGAATCGCTCGAGCGCGCTCGCCGCGACCACCTTGATATGATCAAGGCGCTTCGCGGTTCGCGTCGAGACGATCTGGTGGCGCTGACCAGACGCCACCTGAAGCCTTCGCCAGAAGCCTACATCGAAGCTTACGAACGCCGCTTCGGCAAAGCCGCGTTAGCGCCCGTGGGCTGAACCGGCCAACGCTATTCCGCGCTCGCCACCAGCTTGAAGCGCGGCTTGGCTTCTTCCATCAATCCGCGATAGGCCGCGAGATAATCGAGCGCCATCCGCCGTGCCGTGAAGCGCGCCTCGAACCGCTTGCGGATCGCGGCCCGGTCCAGGCCCGGGAGACGACCGACTGCGGCCACCGCGCTGGTTTCGTCCTCGACGACGAAGCCGGTGAGACCGTCATCGATCACCTCGGGCACCGAGCCGCGGTTATAGGCGATGACCGGCGTGCCGCAGGCCATCGATTCGATCATCACGAGACCGAACGGCTCCGGCCAGTCGATCGGCACCAGCAGCCCGATCGCGCCGCTGAGAAACTCCGGCTTCTCGCGGTCGCTGATCTCGCCGATATATTCGACCAGCGGATTGCCCTTGATGAGCGGGCAGATCAGCTCGTCATAATATTCCTGGTCGGCGCGATCGACCTTGGCTGCGATCTTCAACGGAATGCCGCAGCGGGTTGCGATCCTGATCGCGCGATCGACGCCTTTTTCCGGGGCGATGCGGCCGAGTACTGCGAGGTAGGATGGCTTCGCCGGCTGCGGTGTCAGCAGGTTCTCCGGCACGCCGTGGTGGATCGTCCGCACCCAGTTTGCCTGCGGAACCGGCCGCCGCTGCGCGTTCGAAATCGAGATCACCGGTATTTTAGAGAAAACGTCGAATACCGGCTGGTGCTCCGGCAGGTCCAACCTGCCGTGCAGCGTGGTCAGGAACGGCGTCGGCTGCCGGTGGAACAACGAAAACGGATAGTAGTCGAGATGGAAATGCAGGAAGTCGAATTCCTCATCGTCGCATTTTTGGCGGACGCGCTCCAGCATCACCATGTGCAGTGCGTTAGGATCGCGGACGGACCCATCCAGGCGCAACGCCTTCGGCCATGTCGCGTCGAGTTTCGCTGACGTCTGGGAATCGCCGCTGGCGAACAGCGTGACGTCATGTCCCAGGGACACAAGCTCTTCGGTCAGCCAGTGCACGACCCGTTCGGTGCCACCGTACAGTTTGGGGGGAACAGCCTCCGTCAGCGGGGCCACCTGCGCAATGCGCATATTTCGGTCTCCTGTGTCTGGTGTTGGTTGGAACTAAAAAACCCCAAGCCCTCTGTTGGCACCGGCATGCCGAGACGGGAACGTTCTCGCGCCTGCGAGGTTCCCTATGGGTGTGGCTGCTCCTTCCTTCCTTCACACCGCGGTCTTGCTGATGCCATTTGGCGCGAACAAATTTCTTCCGACGCCAGCGTTGCGGAAATGTTGCGCAGGGATGGCTAATCTACGGAATCGAACTGTCGCTCTTCACGTAATCGTGCACGAGAATTTGCCTTGAAAGATTCTCGTTCACCCTCAACAGGTTTGCAGGCGTCATGGATCATCTCTCAGGATACGCGCACCGCCCTTTTCCGTTCGTGTTGCGCTATCTGCGCCAGCGTCTTCCAGCGCATGCGGTCATCCTGGCCGCCGTCGTTGGCGCGGTTGCCTGTTCGGTAGGCACGCAATATGGCGTGAAGAATCTGGTCGATAGTCTGTCAGCGGGGCCGTCGCATGGCGGCGGCGTATGGCTGGCATTCGTTTTCCTCATGTCGCTGATCGCGGCCGATAATTTTCTGTGGCGGATCGCCAGCTGGACCGCGAGTTTCACCTTCGTGGGTGTAACCGGCGATTTGCGGCGCGACATGTTCCGTCATCTGACGGGCCACGCGCCGAGCTATTTCTCGGACCGCCTGCCGGGAATGCTGACCAGCCGCATTACCGCCACATCGAACGCAGTCTTCACGGTCGAGAACATGTTCGTATGGAACGTGTTGCCGCCTTGCATCGCGACCGTGTCGGCGATCGTCCTGATTGGAACCGTCAGCCTGCCGATGTCGCTGGGCCTCATCGCCATCGCGGGAGCCATGGTAGTGGCGATGTTCCATCTGGCTGCCGCCGGGAAGCCGCTGCATGACGATTTCGCCAACAAGGCGGCCGCGGTCGACGGCGAAATGGTCGATGTCATCAACAATATGCCGCTGGTGCGCGCGTTCTGCGGGCTGAGCTACGAGCATGACAGGTTCGACGCGACGGTAAATCGGGAACTCGCCGCGCGCGGGCGCAGCCTGCGCTATCTGGAGAAATTGCGTCTGTCCCATGCGGCCGTTACCGTGGTGTTGACGATCGGAATGCTGGCCTGGGTCATCAATCTCTGGGAGCAGGGATCCGCCACGACGGGCGATGTCGTGCTGGTCTGTACGCTGGGGATCTCGATCCTGAGTGCCACACGGGACCTTGCGGTCGCATTGGTGGACGTGACCCAGCATGTCGCGCGGTTGACCGAAGCGCTCGCCACGCTGCTGCAACCCCATGAACTGAACGACCATCCGGAAGCGGAACCGTTGGTCAAGAGCGGCGCGGCGATAGCCTTCAACAACATCTCGTTCCGCTATCCCGGCGGATCCCAGGTGTTCGATCGCTTCAGTCTGCGCATTCAACCCGGGCAACGGGTCGGGCTGGTCGGTCAGTCCGGCGGCGGCAAATCGAGCCTGTTCACGCTGCTGCAGCGGTTTTACGACGCTCAGGACGGCAGCATCATCATCGACGGCCAGGATATCGCGAAGGTCACGCAGCTGAGCCTGCGCGAGGCGATCTCGGTGGTGCCGCAGGATATCTCGCTGTTCCATCGCTCGATCATGGAAAATATCCGCTATGGCCGGCCGAATGCGAGCGATGATGAAGTATTGCGCGCGGCGATGGCGGCACGCTGCGATTTCATCGACACCTTGCCGGATGGCATGGCGACCATTGTCGGCGACCGCGGCATCAAGGTGTCCGGCGGGCAGCGGCAGAGAATCGCGATTGCGCGCGCGTTCGTGAAGGACGCGCCGATCCTGCTGCTCGATGAAGCGACCGCTGCGCTGGACAGCGAATCCGAAGAGGCGATCCGCGAGGCGTTGTCGCGCCTGATGCGCGGGCGTACTGTGATTGCGATCGCCCATCGTCTGGCGACGCTGCGCAATTTCGACCGCGTGGTGATGCTGCAAAGCGGCCGCATCATCGAAGACGGGCCGCCCGATCTTCTCCTGCAGGGAAAGGGCCCCTACCGGGAATTGGTCACACGCGAAATGGGCCGCCTTGCGACCAACGCGGCCTGACCCACGGCACGAGTGAGTTGCGTTCCGCTGCGTCCGTTACAACGCGATCACATATTGCTCGAGGTCCAAATGGCAGCTGAAGTCGTCACGCAATTGTCGTCCGTCCGGATCGTTGAAGAGTTCGCGGAACAGCCGTTCTACATTCCGATGACCGGACCCGCGGCGCGGCCGCGGCGTTCGCTCAAGCATGACGACACCTTTATCGTGCTCGACAGCCATGGCGACATCGGCGCTTCCGCCGGCGGGCCCGACGGACTGTTCAATTCGGACACGCGCTATCTCGCCCGTCTCGAGATGGTGCTGGACGACGTTCAGCCGTTGCTGCTCGGTTCGAATCTCCGCGATGACAATTCGGCGCTGAGCGTCGACCTCACCAATTCCGATGTCTACCGCAACGGCCGGCTGGTGCTGCAGAAGGACACGCTGCACATCGTCCGCTCGATCTTCCTGTGGCGAGGGACCGCCTATCAGCGCATCGGCCTGCAGAACCACGGCGAGCATCCGGCGAATTTTGACCTCACGCTGCTGTTCGACAATGATTTTGCCGATCTGTTCGAGGTGCGGGGAGAGCGCCGGCCGCGCAGGGGCGCTGGATCAAGCAAATTGCTCGGTCCGACCGACGTCGTGCTGGAGTATTGCGGGCTCGACGGGCAGTCGCGGATCACCGCGCTGCATTTCGACCCGCGGCCGACGCGGCTATCGGTGAATGCCGCGACCTATCACTTTGACTTGCAGCCCGGACAGGTGACGTCGCTGTTCATCGCGGTCTCCTGCAACAAGCCGATCATGCAAAAGCCCGTTCCGTTCTTCCGCGGGCTCCTGGCGCATCGCCGCGAAATGCGGAGATGCACGGCCGGTGCGGCCTGCATCGAGACCTCGAACAACATCTTCAATCAGGTGCTGTGCCAGGCGATGGCCGACCTCAATATGCTGATGACGGAGACGCCGCAGGGAAGATATCCCTATGCCGGGATTCCCTGGTATTCGACGACCTTCGGCCGCGACGGCCTGATCACAGCACTGCAGATGCTGTGGGTCGATCCGCGTATCGCGCAAGGTGTGCTGAAGCGGCTGGCGTTCTTCCAGGCCAAATCGATCGATCCGCTGGCCGACGCTGCGCCTGGAAAGATCCTGCACGAAATGCGCGGCGGCGAGATGGCGGCGCTGCGCGAAGTGCCGTTCGCGCAATATTACGGCAGCGTCGATTCGACGCCGCTGTTCGTGCTGCTGGCGGGGCTCTATGTCGAGCGCACCGGCGACGAGGAAACGCTCGCCGAATTGTGGCCCGCCATCGAGGCGGGACTGCAATGGATCGATGGGCCCGGCGATCCTGACAGGGACGGCTTTGTCGAATACCAGCGCGCGACCGAGCAGGGGCTCGCCAACCAGGGCTGGAAGGATTCCTTCGATGCGATCTTTCATGCCGATGGCAGGCTCGCCGAGGGCTACATCGCGCTTTCGGAAGTGCAGGGCTATGTATTCGCCGGCAAGCGCCTCGCCGCGCGTTGCGCGCGCCGGCTCGGATTGGCCGATAGAGCGGACAGGCTGGAATCCGACGCGGAGCATCTGCGCGAGCGTTTCGAGGAGGCGTTCTGGTGCGAGGAACTCGGCACCTACGCGTTGGCGCTGGATGGCGCCAAGGCGCCGTGCCGGGTGCGTACCTCCAATGCCGGACAGCTGCTGTTCACCGGCATCGTGCGGCAGGATCGGGCGCGGCGTGTCGCCGCCGACCTGATGAGCCAGAAATTCTTCTCGGGCTGGGGCATCCGCACCGTGGCGCGGGGCGAGGCCCGCTACAACCCGATGTCCTATCACGACGGCTCGATCTGGCCGCACGACAACGCGCTGATCGCGCTTGGCTTCGCGCGCTACGGCCTGAAGCATTCGGTCGCGCATTTGTTCAAGGGCCTGTTCGATGCTGCCAGCTATATGGACTTGCGGCGGCTGCCTGAACTGTTCTGCGGCTTCCAGCGCGAACGGCGGCGGGGGCCGGTACTCTATCCCGTCGCCTGCGCGCCGCAGGCGTGGGCGAGCGCGACGGCCTTCACGCTGCTGGAGGCGACGCTCGGCCTCGAATTCGATGCCGCCCGTGGCGAGATTCGTCTGCGCGATCCGCGGCTGCCTGAATTTCTCAACGAGGTGGTGCTGCGCGACCTCCAACTCGGCCCGTCCAGCGTCGATTTGCGGCTTCGCCGCCATAACGGCGAGGTGTCGCTCGAGGTGCTGCGCACGCGCGGCCAGATCCAGGTATCGATCGTGCTGACGCACTAAGGGTTTGGCGCCACGCGCCAACGTTTCGGCTTTTTGGGAGGTTACATGCGGGCCAGGACTTTGATCGCGTTTGCTGCGGCGGCTTTCGCGGTGGTTGCCGTCGCCAAAGCTGCGGACGAGTCTGCGCCGCCGCCGGCGAACCAGGCTGCACCGGCAGCAAAGGAGCCCGCGCCCGCCAAGACACCAGCGCCGCCGCCCTCGGTGACTGTAATAGGCGCGCGGGACGCGCATGGCATTCTCGGCCGCTATGTCCGCAGCACGGCCGATGAGGACATGGGACGCATCGTCGACGTGATCGTGGATCGGGAGGGCACGGTGCGTGCCGCCGTGATCGATTTCGGCGGCTTCCTCGGCGTCGGCAGCCGGAAGATCGTCGTCGACTGGAACGCGCTGCATTTCGGCAGTGTTGCGAACAAAAGCGACAGCATCACGTTGGAGCTGACCAAGGAGCAGGTCGCCGCGGCCCCCGAATACAAGGAGGACACGCCGCTCATCGTATTGGGCGCCGCGGGTAGTCTGCGTCCTTGGGAGTTTGACCACTGAGGGAGATTACCCTGGTCGCGCGCCCGACCTCTTCGCTCGACACGATTGACGACGATCGATATCAACGATCGGTCGGCGGCGCCAGTGGTGTGCCCCCGGCACCGGAGCCGCCGACGCCGAATCCGCCGCGAGCGCCTTCGCGCGAAAGCCAGCGCGGCCTTGACTGGTTCATCTTCTTTCTCGCCGACGTACAGACCGGGTTCGGGCCCTTCGTTGCGGTTTATCTGACGACGCAGAAATGGACCCAGGTCGAGATCGGCTTCGTACTCTCGATCGGCGGCATCATCGGCCTGATCGGACAGATGCCCGGTGGAGCGATTGTCGATGCCGCGCGTTCGGAACGGGTCGTCGCAGGCTTTGCGGTCGCAACAATCGGGACAGCGGCGCTGGCCTATGCGGTGTGGCCGATCTTTCCGGTAGTTGCGCTGGCCGCTACGCTGCACGCACTGGCAAGCTGCGTGCTGGGTCCTGCGATTGCCGCAATCAGTCTCGGCCTGGTCGGGCCGCTGGCGATCGGCGAGCGGCTCGGACGCAACGCCCGCTTTGCCTCGCTCGGTAACGGTTCGGCGGCGGCGCTGATGGGGGCCTGCGGCTATCTGCTGTCGAGCCGCTCGGTGTTTCTCGTCACCTTCGTCCTGGCAATCCCGACCTTGCTGTCGCTCGCGCGAATCCGCGAGCGCGAGATCGACATTGCGCAATGCCATGGCGAGGTCGTGCGCGAAATACCCGACACCAAGGCCACCAGCGTGTTCAATCTCCTGCGCCAGCGGCCGTTGCTGATCTTTGCCGGCAGCGTGCTGCTGTTCCAGTTGGCCAATGCCGCGATGCTGCCGCTGATGGCGGGCGTGGTCACGATGCGATCGAGCCAGTGGGCGCCGATCTTGATCGCGGCCTGCATCATCGTACCGCAGGCGATCGTCGCGCTGACCTCGCCGTCGGTCGGGCGCAAGGCGCAGGCATGGGGCAGGCGGCCGCTGCTGTTGCTGGCCTTCGCGTCGCTTGTGGTTCGCGGTCTGCTTTTTGCGACCGTGAGCGACCCTTATTGGCTGGTCGCGGTTCAGGTATTCGACGGCATCACCGCGGCAGTTTTCAGCGTCATGGTGCCGCTGGTGGTGGCCGACGTCGCCTTCGGCAGCGGACATTTCAACCTCGCACAGGGGGTCGTCGGCACCGCGATCGGTATCGGGGCCTCGCTCAGTACGGTGCTCGCCGGTTATGTCAGTGACAAGTTCGGCAGCGGCCATGCTTTCATGGGCCTCGCCGGCGTCGCGGCGTTCGGCCTTTTGATGATCTGGCTCGTCATGCCGGAGACGCGGCGCACGACGGCATAAAGCGTTTTCGAGCGAAAGCCTGCCCCGGACTTGATCCGGGGTGGCTACCGGTTCGCATAGCAATCAAGTTTACGCAGATTGCGTAGACTTATCTGCGGTGGAAAACGCGTCAAACAAGAATCTAAGGCAGCGCGATCCTGCGGTAGAGCGCGCTGTAGCAGGCTGCCGACAGGTCCCAACTGAAGGACCGTGCCATCGCGCTGCGGCGCATGGAGTCGAGGCGGTCCTTGGCGCGGAAGGCGTCGAACGCGCGGCTGATACCGCCGAGGAACGATTCCGCCGATGGTTGCGCAAACAGGAAACCGGTTTCGCCGTCCTTGATGGTCTCGGCCAGCCCGCCGGTCTGGTGGCCGATCGGCAGCGATCCGAAACGTTGTGCATACATCTGGCTCAGCCCGCACGGTTCGAACCGCGACGGCATCAGCGTGAAATCGCTGCCGGCAAAAATCCGCCGCGCCTGGGCGTCGTTGAAGCCGATGATGACGCCGATGGCATCCGGCCGGCGCCGATGTGCCTTAACGAGGGCTTGCTCCATCTCCGGCTCGCCGCTGCCGGTGACGACGATCTGCCCGCCGTCCCTGATGATCTCATCGGCCGCCGACAGCACGAGGTCGACGCCCTTTTGATGCACGAGGCGGGCGACGAGGCCGAAGATCGGGCCGCGCGACAACGCCAATCCGAACTGCCGGCGCACGTAATCGGCGTTGGCCTGCTTGCCGGTCCAGTCCCCGGCGCCGAACGGCTGGGCGAGCTGCGCGCAGAAGCGCGGATCCCAGCTCTCGTCGATGCCGTTCAAAATTCCCGTCAATTGCTCGGCGTTGGAGCGCTGCTGAAGCAGGCCCTCCAGCCCGCAGCCGAGCTCGGCCGTCGTGATCTCCCTCGCATAGGTGGCGCTGACGGTGGTGAGGTGCGAGGCGTAGACGATGCCGCCCTTGAGGAAGGAGAGCTTGTCGTAGAATTCGAGCCCATCGATATGGAAGGAGCTCTCCGGTGCGCCGATCCGCCGCAGCGATTCCTTCGGGAAGAGCCCCTGATAGGCGAGGTTGTGAATGGTCAGGATCGAAGGGACTTTCGCGCCCTTCCAGGAGAGGTAAGCCGGCACGAGCGCGGCCTGCCAGTCGTTGGCGTGGACCAGATCGGCTGCCCAGTTCTTGTCCAGAGTGCCCATGGCAAGTTCAGCAGCGGCCGAGGCAAACCGGCCGAAGCGGATGTCGTTGTCGCTCCAGTCGCGCCCCGTTTCATCGCCATACGGATTGCCCGGCCGGTCGTAGAGTTGTGGGCACAACAGCACGTAAACCGGCAGGCCATCCTTGGTCGACGCGAGCCCCAGCTTGCACGCCGGTAGCTCTGCCAAGGCTGCGCATTCTCCAACAATTTCAATATGCGTGAACTGTTCGACGACATCCCGGTAGCCCGGGAGCATGATCCTGACGTCACTCCATGGACGCAGCGCCCGGGGGAGTGCAGCGGAAACGGCAGCGAGACCGCCCACCCGGACGAAGTCGTCCATTTCCGTTGTGACGAATAAGACCTTCAACAGGCGCCCTCGTTCCAACCCTTGAGCAGAGTTATGCAAGATCGGGTCCAGCTTTGTTTCGACTAGAATAGAGAGGTCGGCCGTCCGTTCCACGGACGAGGCTCTTCCCTGTCGCCGCAGCGCCACCTAGGGTCGGCGCGCCAAGAACGAACAACACCGAACGAACAAGACAAAAACACCGGGAGCTCCAAGGATGACCATAGCCGATGACGATGAGGGGAATTTGACAAGGAGCTTCGACGGCCTTCGCGTGCTGGATTTTTCGACCACGATCGCCGGGCCGCACTGCACGCGGATGCTCGCGGACATGGGCGCGGAGGTCATCAAGATCGAAACCGCCGAGGGCGAGACCATGCGGACCCGCCCGCCGCTACGGAATAGTTGCAGCACCGCGTTCGGCCAGCTCAACGTCGGCAAGCACAGCCTGGTGCTCGATCTGAAATCGCCCAATGGCGGCGAGGCCGTGCGCCGTCTGGTGGCGACATCAGATGTCCTGGTCGAGAACTTCCGCCCGGGCGTGATGCGCCGGCTGAAGCTCGACTATGCCTCTTTGCGCGAACTCAATCCGAAACTGGTCTACTGCTCGATCTCCGGCTACGGCCAGACCGGGCCGTCGGCGGAGTTGCCGGCCTACGCGCCGGTCATCCACGCCGCGTCCGGCTACGAGATGGCGCATCTGGCCTATCAGCCCGGCCGCAGCCGGCCGGACCATTGCGGCATCTATCACGCCGACGTCATCACCGGCGTCTATGCGTTCGGCGCCATTTCCGCCGCGCTTTATCAGCGAAGCCGCAGCCGGATCGGCCAGCATATCGACGTCTCCATGCTGGAATCGATGCTGAGCCTGACGCTGAGCGAATTGCAGTCGTCGCAATTCGAGGTAAAGGCGACGCAACGGCCGATGTTCGGGCCGATCGCCACGTCTGACGGCTATGTCATGGTGGCGATCGCCAGCGAAAAGACGTTTCAGAGCCTGATGCAGGTGATTGGTCATCCCGAGTGGGTCAGCGACCCGCGCTTCGCCAAATATGCCGACCGCCGCGAGAACTGGGCAAGCCTGATGGATAGCGTGGAGCAGTGGTCGCGCGCGGTGACCACGGAAAAATGCCTGGTCGCACTCAACGAGCGCGGCGTGCCCTCGTCGGCCTATCGCACCGTCGCCGAGGCGCTGCGCGATCCGCAGATCGCCCATCGCGGCGCGCTGGCCGAAGTCGAGGATGGCGGCGGAACCTTCAAGGTTCTCAACCTGCCGTTCCGCATGTCGGGCGCGAAAGTTTCGGCGGGCCGGCGCATCTCGACGCTCGGCGAACATACGCGTGCCTATCTCAAGGAGACCGGCTTCTCCGACGACGAGATCGCGGGCTTCGCGGGTAAATCGACGAAGGCGGCGGGCGGCTGACGGCCAGTTTCCGCCATTTGTTTCGATTCGGCAGACGTGGCAAGGTCCGCGCACAAGAACAAGAATATCGGGAGAGACGTGATGAAGAGTTTCCAGGTAGCCGATTTCAACGCCCCGCTGCAGGAGGTCGATCACCCGACGCCGCAGCCACAGGGAACGCAGGTGCTGATCAAGGTCAAGGCTGCCGGCGTCTGCCACAGCGATCTGCACATCTGGGAAGGCGGCTACGATCTCGGCCATGGCCGCAAGCCGCTCTCCCTGAAGGATCGCGGCGTGTCGCTGCCGCGCACGATGGGCCACGAGACCGCCGGCGAAATCGTGGCCTTCGGACCTGACGTAACAGCCGCCGACAAGGGCGAGCTCAAGATCGGCGACGTCGCGCTGGCCTATCCCTGGCTTGGCTGCGGCAAATGCGAGATCTGCCTTGGTGGCGATGAGAACATGTGCGTGGTCAAGCCGAATTCGATCGGCGTCTACTGCGACGGCGGCTATGCCGACCACATGACGGTGCCGCATCCGAAATATCTGCTCAATCTGAAAGGGCTCGATCCCGTTACCGCGGCGCCTTACGCCTGCTCCGGCGTCACCACCTACAGCGCGCTGAAGAAGGTCGAATCCGTCTTTCATACCCCGATCGTGATCTTTGGCGCCGGCGGGCTCGGCCTGATGGCGCTGTCGCTGTTGAAAGCGATGGGCGGCAAGGGCGCCATCGTGGTCGATATCGATGCGAAGAAACGCGAGGCTGCGGAAGCCGCCGGTGCGCTCGCCACCGTCGACGGCAAGGCGCCGGATGCGCTGGAGCAGCTGGCGAAGAAAGCCGGCGGGCCGATCCGCGCGGTGATCGATCTCGTCGGCAACGCCCAGACCACGCAGCTTGGCTTCGACTGCCTGACCAAGGGTGGCAAGCTCGTGATCGTCGGCCTGTTCGGCGGCGGTGCGCCATGGGCGCTGCCGCTGATCCCGATCAAGGCGATCACGATCCAGGGCAGCTATGTCGGCAATCTCCGCGAGACGCAGGAACTGCTCGATCTGGTCAGGACCAGGAAGATCGCGCCGATCCCGGTGACGACGTTGCCGCTGAGCAAGGCCAACGAGGCGCTGGTCGATCTACAGAAGGGCAAGCTCGTCGGCCGCGCGGTGCTGACGCCGTAAAAATTCCAACACCGTCATGGCCGGGCTTGACCCGGCCATCCACGTCTTCCTTGGTCGCCGCGAACAAGGACGTGGATGCCCGGGACAAGCCCGGGCATGACGAAGTCATTATCAATCGTCGTGAAGGAATCCCGATGTCCGCAAATAACGCCCTCCACATCGCCGTCCTCGGCGGCGACGGCATCGGCCCGGAAGTGATGGCGCCGGCGCTCGAAGTGCTGCGAAAGATCGAGGCGACGACCGACCTGAAATTCCGCTTCACCGACGCGCCGGCTGGCGCCAACAATTATCGCGAGACCGGCAAATCGATGCCTGAGAGCACCGTGCGTCTCTGCGACGAGGCGGACGCGATCCTGCTCGGCGCCTGCGGCCTGCCGTCGGTGCGTTACCCTGATAACACCGAGATCATGCCGCAGGTCGAATTGCGTTTTCACTTCGACCTCTATGCCGGCGTGCGTCCGGCGCGCCTCATTCCAGGCGTGCCGAGCCCGATCGTCGGCGCCGACCAGCGCGGCATCGATCTGGTGGTGATCCGCGAATCCACCGAGGGCCTGTTCGCCTCGATGGGGAAGGGCGTCGTCACCGATACCGAGGCGCGCGAGACCCTGGTGATCACGCGCAAGACTTCCGAGCGGCTGTTCGAGTTCTCGTTCCGTCTCGCCGAGCGCCGCAAGGCGCGCGGCCGCGCCAATGGCGGCTTGACCTGTGTCGACAAGGCGAACGTGTTCAAGGCCTTTGCCTTCTTCCGCGAGATGTTCGACGACGCGGCCAAGCGCCATCCCGACGTCAAGGCCGACCGGCTCTATGTCGACGCCTGCGCGGCGCTGCTGGTCAAGCGGCCCTGGGATTTCGACGTCATGGTGATGGAGAACATGTTCGGTGACATTCTCTCCGACATGACGGCCGGCCTGATCGGCGGCATGGGCATGGCGCCCTCGGCCGATATCGGCGACCGCCACGCCGTGTTCCAGCCGTGCCACGGCACAGCGCCCGATATCATGGGGCAGGGCAAGGCCAACCCGACCGCAATGATCCTGTCGACCGCGATGATGCTGGACTGGCTAGCCGACAAGCACGGCCTGGAAAGCGCGGCCGAAGCCAGTCGAGCGCATCGAGCGCGCGGTCGACAAGGTCTATGCGGATGGCATCAAGCCGATGGAATTCGGCGGCAGCAACGGCACGGCGGACGTTGCGAAGGCGGTACTGGCGGCGCTGTAGCGCGCGAGCCTATCGCGCGAAGTTGACGATCAATCCGACCGCGAGCAGCAGCGCGATCGAGGAGACCGGCGAATAGGGATTGTTGGCGCTGCCGGGCCAGCTACGCAGCGTCTGGCGCCAGATGCGGGTAACGGTCGATGGGACAGGTGCATTACTCATAACGGGGCTCGGAGCATCGGTTGCGGGTCAGAACCTGCATCATCAAATGCTCGCCGGGCCTATGAATTCAATCATGGCTGGCGCGCCGCCTCATAGGCGCGGCATAGGGAGCCAAGATGATCCTGCATAAAGAGCGCATAAGTGCCGGCAGATCGCGCTACGCGCCGCTTCCCCGCTTACGACCCGCCCGACCAATACAGCACGAATTCGGGCGTGTCTTTCAACGACGACACCAGGAGCGTGGCATTGCTCAGCACAGGTGGGGTTTGCTGGCCTACGCTGTAGCTGTAGATCGAGCCACCCGGGTTGTTGCCGCCGACTCCCAGCTGATAGGGCACGTAGACGGTGGACGCACCGTCGAACGAGATTCCGCCGATCTTAAGCCCCGGAGACGGGGGCGTCGGCGTGATCGTCTGCAAGCTGAGCGAGGCCGATGACGCGGATTGCGGTAGCTGCCCCCAGTACAGCGTCGTTCCGGCGCTGACATAAAGCCCGCCATTGTTGATCGCAAAATGCGTTGGCGCTTCGGCGAGCGCGTTGCTTGATCCGAGATAGCTGCCGTCGGCGAGTGAGTACAGATTGATGACCTTGTCGGGCTCATCGCACACCAACAGGATACCATTGGCGACGGCCACGTCCCGCACCGAGTTCTTGACCTTGCCGTTGTCGAAGCTGACCGCAAGTCCGCCGTGGTCGTGATCTACCACGGTCGCCTCGACCTTGACGTCGGGCAGAGTGCCGACCTGCGACGCCACATAGGTGCCGTCCAGAAAAGTGCCGGTGGGAAACAGCCCCTTCAGATAGTTGGACGGGCCCTGAACCAGGCTGCCCGTCAATCCCCCGTTGCCGACGTCGACCTGGCCGACGACGTTAGTGTCCTGGTTGGAGATGAAGCAGGTCGCGCCGTTGAAAGCGATGCCGAAGGGATGGGCGATCGCGGTTTCGAAGTGTTCCTTCTTGCTCAGGGTGGGGCCGATCAGGGTCGCGGCATAGGTAAACGACGTGCCGGAGCTTGGCACTTCGTAGACCAGCACCGTACTTTCCGATTTGGCGCCGTTGGCGACATAGAGCAAGCCATTGGCCAGCACCATTGCGCGCAACTCGGAGAGCTTTCCGTGCTTCGGCGCGCCCAGCGCCTCCTTCGTCAGGTCCTTGCCATCAGGGCGTATCGTAGACATGAATGTTGTTGATGCTTGATGATCCGGATCCGCCGTGGAACGTGACGAGCAACATGACGCGAACTCCCTTTGCGGCGCCCCGAAAGGCTGGCGTCGCGGCGACGTGCCGCCCCGATGATGTCGAGGTAGTCACAGCATCAAGTTGCACGCAGAGATAGTTTTCGTCAAGGCGCCGGCG
Organism: uncultured Alphaproteobacteria bacterium; assembly: GCA_963774775.1. GTDB lineage: Bacteria > Pseudomonadota > Alphaproteobacteria > Rhizobiales > Xanthobacteraceae > Bradyrhizobium. Next base: position 240,619 of record CAVZGZ010000015.1, on the reverse strand, counting down.
CGCAAGTCAAGGCAATATCCGGCGCTTCAGACCAACGCGTTACTGCCCCTTGAACAGCGGCTTGCGCTTTTCCATGAAGGCGGTCCGGCCCTCGCGGAAATCCTCCGAGTCCATGCAGGCGAGGCCGATCTGCCTGACGGCGTCCATGTCGCGCTGGCTCTCGTCCTTCAACACCTGCGCGATGGTGATTTTTGCGGCCTTGATCGCGAGCGGCGCGTTGGTGGAGATGGTGCGGGCGATCTCCATCGTTGCACCCCACAACTCACCATCTGGCAGCACGCGATCGACCAGGCCGATCCGCAAGGCTTCCGCGGCCTCGATCCGCATGCCCGTGTACATGATCAGCCGCGCCCAGGACGGCCCGACCAGCGAGATCAGATGCTTGAGCCCGTCATAGCCATAGGCGATGCCGAGCTTGGCGGCGGGGATGCCGAACTGGCTGTTGTCCGAGGCAAAACGGATATCGGTGAGCATCGCGACCTGCATGCCGCCGCCGAGGCAGAAACCCCTGATGCAGGCGATCGTCGGTTTCGGGTAGTTCGCGAGCAGCGCGCGCTGGGCCTCGCTCCGTCTGGAATATTGTTCGGAGGCTTCGGCGTTGTGTCTGTTTTTTTCGAACTGGCTGATGTCGGCGCCCGAGACGAACGCCTTGTCGCCGGCACCGACCAGGATCACGACGCGCACGTCCGGATTGTCGCGCAGTTCGACCAGCGCTTCTCCCAGCCCCTCCCACATCTCCAGCGACATGGCGTTGCGCTTTGCCGGATTGTTGAAGGTAATGACACCGACGCCATCGGCGACAGCAGAGAGGATCCTGCCGTCGGCGTGGGATTTTTCGCTGGGCTTGGGAGCGTTGAGCATTGGCGGAAGCTTTCGGTGAATTGAGTTTGATCCGCCAGGATTGAAGCATTCGTTCGGATATCTCGGCAATGGCGGTGGGCTCCCTCTCCCGCGCTTGCGGGGGAGGGTGGGGTGGGGGTGCTTCCGCGATTCGCACTGTTCAAGTGGAGAGAGTTTCCCCCACCCGGCGCATGAGCGCGGCGAGGGAGAAGTAAGAGCCTACTGCGCCAGGTGCGCCGTTAGCGGGTGGTCGGCCGCTTTGTTGAAGAAGGCGGCTTCTTCGGCGGTCGCTTCCAGCAGCTGCTCGTCCTGGGCGTAGATGTCGTTGCGGAATTGCACCGTCTGGTCCTTGGTCATCCAGGCGGTCAGGTAGATCCACGCCACCGGGATTTTCCTGGTCACGGCAATATCGTGGCGCTGGCCGGTGGCGATCGCGGCATCGATCGCGGCCCGGTTCCATTGCGGCTGGTCCTTCAACAGCCAGGCGGCGAGATCGCGGACGTTGTCGACGCGCGAGCAGCCGTGGGAGTCGAAGCGATAATCGTCGTTGAAGAGGTTCCTCTGGTTGGTGTCGTGCATGTAGACCGAGTAGGAATTCGGCATGTCGATCTTGACCGCGCCAAGCGCGTTCCAGGTGCCGTCCTGCTGCCGCACCGTGAAGTTCGGGGTGTGGGTGCCGGACCAGTCCACCGAATGCGGATCGATCGGCGCGTCGTGGGCGTCGAGCACTTCCATGTGCATGCGCGCGAGATAGCCAGGGTCTTTGCGCATATGCGCGGAAATCTCGGTCTTCGCAATCGAGGACGGCACCGTCCAGGTCGGGTTGAGATTGACGCTGGTGATCTGGGCGGTCAGCGTCGGCGACGGCTTTTCGGTCTTGCCGACGATGACGCGATAGCGCCGCACCACCTTGTCGTCCTCGATCGCCTCGGCAAACGTCGCGGGGATGTTGACGACGACATAGCGCTGGCCGAACGAGAAATTCATGTTGGCCAGGCGCTCGAGTGACGCCTCGAGCTGCTTGATCCGCTTCTGCACGGGAACATTGAGCGCGGCCAACGTTCGCGGCGTCACAGTACCGGTTAAAGCGAGGCCATGGCGGGCCTGGAAGCGCTTGACGGCCTCGGCGACCACTTCGTCATAGGCGCCGGTCGCCTTGTCGGCGGCGAGATCGCCGGTGACGATGAGCCGCATGCGCAGCAGATCGTCATTGGGGCTCGGGGTGCCCAATGCGAATTTGGCGTCGGGTGGAATCGTCGGCCAACCGCCACGCACGGCAAGGTCGGAGTAGCTGAGCGCGGCCTCGCGGATGCGCTGCGCGCTGCCTTCGTCGTAGGTCGGCTCATGCGAAAGCGCGAGCGCGGCCGCCGAGCGTTGCTCTGGCGTCGAGGCTGCCGCTGCCGGCTTGGGCTGGGCAGCATGCGCTGCAGGGGCGGCAGCGGCCGGGGCCGCCGTTGCCGCCGCTGCGGGATGGGACGCGGTGCCGGGGGTGCCTTGGCCGGCTGCTTGGCCAACTGCCTGCCCAACCGTCTGATCGGTTGTTTCGCCAAAAGCCGGCGCAGCCACCAGCATCGCGGCGATGGCAACGAGGGTCATTCTTCGCATGTTGGATTTCCTCAGGGCACGCAATGCGCGGATGTTGAGTGCGGCCGCAGGCCGTATGAATGGGATTGGAGCCAGCCCGGAGGGCGCGTTTCGCAAAGCTGTTTCCCAAGATCTGACAAGATCTGAAGCAGTTCCAAATTAGAATCTACATCACGACAGTTGCGGCTTGATTAAGTTTTCGTTGCAACCGTCGCACGGACGCAAACCCCTGACCATCCCGCGCCGATCGGACCTTTGTCTCCACGGATATGTCGCGTGGCTGCCATACTGGTTCGCTGCGGATCAGGAAAAATATTTTTTTTTTTTTTTTTTTTTTTTTTTTTTATTTTTTTTTTTTTTTTTTTTTTTTATTTTTTTTTTTTTTTTTTATTTTTTTCATTAATTAATTATTTTTATAAATAACTACATATATTTAAATTATCCTCATATTATTTTTACCTTATATTTTTCATTCATATCATCACAAATTAACTATACATTAACAACAAATCTAAATTCATTTCATTTTATTATTTCCATTTCTTATATAATTTTAATTATTTTATAATTTATTAATTACATATTTACATTATATCAATAACAATCTATCTATTTTTCATCTTTCCCATATAATTATTCATCATCAAAAATCTTGCAATGACCTATCAACACAATCTGAACCAAAAATCCAATCACCTTATCCATTCCAGCATACTAAGCACCAATATCTTGCAACGCTTTCAACGTCCTCAAACCCTGAACTCACGATTCCCTTCCGCACATCGTCCCCTTCTTTATCCAAAATAATTCCAGCTCCACAGTGTCCACAAACATAACTCTCCAGTCAGCATCACCGCCTCGCTAGCCCGAACAGGTAGCCTGCACCCAGCCCAACATCGCACGAAAGCGATGCAGATGCAGAGCAGCGACACATTGCCGCACCACGATCTGCTGTGCACCGTCAAGGATGGCGGCTCGATCGTTTTGCCCTGCTCGAGATGCCAGTTGATGTTCTCGATCGTGACCGTCGCGTCGTCGACAAGATGCCGACCGCTAGCGCCAACCCGCCGAGCGTCATGACGTTGATGGTCTCACCCAACAGCGACAGTCCAGTCAGTGCGCGAGGATCGCCAGCGGGATCGAGAGGTGATGATCAAGGTCGAGCGCCAGCTTCCCAGGAACAGCAGATCATCGTGCCGGTCAGCGCCGCCGCGATCACGCCTTCGCGGACCACGCTGGACACAGCGTCGGTGACGAAGACGGATTGGTCGCCGACCGCGGTCAGCTTCAAACTTGCCGGCAGCGTTTGCGATACCGACGGCAGCAGGCTTTTGACGCCGTTGATGATGTCAAGCGTCGAGCTTGCGCCCGCCTTCATGATGGTCAGGAGCACGGCGCTGGCGCCGTTGACGTGAACGGCGTTGGTCTGCGGCGGGCTGCCGTCATGCACATAGGCGACGTCGCGCATGTAGATCACCGTGCCGTTGACGGTCTTGATCGGGAGGTCGTTGAAGGCTTCGACGGCCTTCGGGAAGTCGTTGAGGTTGACGGTATATTCGTAACTGCCGATCTTCTGCGTTCCGACCGGGGTGATCAAATTTTGCAGCGACAGCGCGTTGATGACGTCGTTGGCGGAGACACCATATTGATGCAGCGCCTGCTGGTTGAGGTCGGCCTGGACCTGACGCACCTTGCCGCCGAACGGAAGCGGTAGTGCGGCGCCCGGCACCGGGGCCAGCGCCGGGCGAATGAAATTCAACGCCGAGTCGAAGATCTGAGTCTTGCGACATCTGGTTGCTTGAGAGCGCAATCTGAAAGATAGGCACGCTCGAGGCGTTGAAACTCAGGATCAGCGGCGGGGTAATGCCGGGCGGCATCTGCTTCAGCACGGTCTGCGACATGCCGTTGACCTGGGCCAGGCAGCGTTGATGTTCACGGTCGGCTGGAAGAAGATCTTGATGATCCCGTAATTCACGATCACTGATTCGATATGTTCGAGAACGTGGGTAGCGACCGCTCGTAGAAGGTGACGATGCGGCCGGCCATGTCGTCGGCCGGCAGGCCGGTGTAGCTGAACACCACGCTGATCACGGGGATGTTGATATTCGGGAAAATGTCAGTCGGCGTTCGCAACGCTGACGCAGTGCCGAAGATCAGGATCAGCACGGCCATGACGATGAAGGTATAAGGTCTCCGCAAAGCGAGCCGGACGATACCGATCATGACGATCTCCCTCGAGAAACGAATGTGCGGTCGGGTTGGCTGCCGGTCGATGGGGCCGCCTGCGCGCACCAGTGCCACCTGCTGCTGCGCAGCCCGCGAGGCGCACTCTTCCGACCGGCAACCCGGAATTTAGGGTTGAGTTTCGCATTCGCAAAATGCATTCTCCTCATCTGCACATGTACGTTTTGAATGACGATGGAAAGCAGAGATTTGGCCAGGCGGCGCCGAAACTGGTGCGATCGACCTCAACCTGTTGGTGGTGTTTGACGCCATCATGCGGGAACGGTCGGTCACGCGGCCGGCCAGCGGCTGGGCCTCAGCCAGCCGGCGATGAGCCACGCGCTCACCCGGTTGCGTCACATGCTGAAGGACGAGTTGTTCGTCCGCAGCCCGAACGGCATGTCGCCGACGCCGCGGGCCGAGCAGCTCGCCACGCCGGTCAGGATCGCGCTCGACGGGTTGCAGCAATCGCTGGAACCGGATCAGTTCGATCCGTCAAAGGCTGCGGCAACCTTTCGTATTGCCGTCGACAACTACGCGGCGATCGTGCTGGTCGCGCCGATCGTAGCGCACGTCGCCCGGGTCGCCCTCGCCGTGAGGCTGGATTTTCGCCCGAGCGGCACGCTCGATGTTCTCGACCAGCTTGACCGAAACGAATTGCATCTGGCGCTCGGTTCGCAAGGCGCGCCAGGCGAGCGCTTCTCGCGCAAGCGCTGCTGGCGGCAAAAAAGTGTGCCGCCCGGAAATCCCCCACCTGCCAACAAAAAGCGCCGCCATCTGCGATGGCAGCGCTTTGGTGTTTCCCGTCCCGACCAGCATGTCGCCTGGCGCAGCGATCTGCTGCCGGCCAATCCGCTCGCGTTGATCGATCGCGTTCGCGGAGCCGCAGGCCAGTGAAGCGAAGGCCGCTCAGTCTTCGTTGGCGGCAATCGATTCCATCAAGGAGACCAGCTGACGCTGCACGGTCTGGTCCTTGATTTTGCTGTAGGCGCGCAACAGTCGCAGGCTGAATGCGCTGTCGAGGAACAGCAGGCTCTCGACCTCGCGGGCCTTGCCGTCGCCGTCGTAGAAGAACGTGACGGGCACGTCGAGCGCGGTGGCGATCTGCTGAAGACGAGCTGCGCCGACGCGATTGACGCCCTTTTCGTATTTTTGGACCTGCTGGAAGCTGACGCCAAGCTTGTCGCCGAGCTCAGCCTGCGAGATCTTCTGCTCCACACGCCGCAGGCGAATGCGCTTGCCCAACTCGATGTCAGGTTTGCCGGCACTGCGCTGCTTCATCTTCTTTGCTGCTGATCTGTTCATTCTGGTTTACCCGTCCTTCAATCAGGAATCCCTGTCCGGATAGGTCAGGGATTCATCCATATGTACCGCGTTAAGTTCGTCTGGTTCGTCAGTCCGTCGTAAGAACCACGGAATTCCCAGGAAGTTGCGGGATGGTAGCCACACGCACTTGCATTGTGGAAGCACCCGGATACCGACGCTGATCAACCACCTAAAGTCGTCAACGCCAAGGCATCTCTTCGACACCTCGCACGTTACACTTGCCAAAATATTCGACCGACCACAACCACTGCGGGTTCGCTGGCCCACAGAATTTGAACGCATGCTTACCAGCGCGGGCCCGCAGACAGTAGTTTTACGGGACCAGATGCTATCATATGGGCACAGAGACCGTCATGCAACCTCTGCTAGCAAGCCGGTTGCCGGCCGCGCGATGGGGGCGTTGGGACTACTCCCGACATGTCCGGAAATGATACGCAAGCCCGATTGATGGCTTTTTCGGGCCGATAGCGTGCTGGACAACTGCGCAAAATTTCTGGATCATTGCTGCGCTAGGTTCGTGCCCGACCACAATGCCCCCGAAAGTTTCGTGGAGAGGCCCTATGAAGCGAAAATCGGAAACGCCTCAGCTCTATCTCGCAAGCTCGGGAATGGGAAAAATGCCGGTTGCCAATGCGGAGGAACGGTTGCTGTCGCTGCTTGCAACGCTGGAGGAGTGCCGCGCATTTCTCCACGACAAGGCAAGCTCGGAGGCGGCGCGACTGCTGTCATTGGCGATCCTCGAGTTGCGGATGGAATTGCACAAGGTGACGGATTCCGAACTGAAGGCGCTGTGCGACCTAATGGCGCAGGAAGAGCAAACGCCGGAGGGACCGGCTCTCGAGGCAGCCAAGCGGCAGCTGCCGCCCTATCTGAAACTGATCAAATAGGCCGGCGGGCCGCCCCGCAAATCCTACCCTGCGGTCACATCGACCGTTTCCGCGCCATCGAGCACGCGGTGCGCCGTGTTGCGATCGAGATCGCCCTCCCAGGCGGCGATGACGACGGTCGCGACGCAATTGCCGACCAGATTGCCGAGCGCGCGCGCCATGCCGATGAACCAGTCGACCGACAGCACCAGCACCAGGCCGATCGCCGGGATACTCGGCACCGCGTTCAACGTCGCCGCCAGAATCACGATGGCCGAGCCCGGCACGCCGTGCGCACCCTTCGAGGTGATCAAGGAGACGCCGAGCACCAGCAGCAGGTCGCCGAACGACAACGGCGTATTGGTCGCCTGCGCGATGAACACCACGGCCAGCGTCAGATAGATCGAGAAGGCGTCGAGGTTGAAGGAGTAGCCGGTGGGAATGACGAGGCCGACCACGGACTTCTTGACGCCCATCGCCTCCAGCTTGCGCATGATCTGCGGCAGCACCGCGTCCGAAGAGGCGGTCGCCAGCACGATGGTCAATTCTTCGCGCAGGTAGCCAAGGAATTTGAGAATGTTCAGTCCGGCGAGCGCCATCACGCCGCCGAGCACGCCGAGCACGAAGATCGCCAGCGAGACATAGAACAACGCGACCAGCGACAGCAATTGCTTGAGCGAACCGACGCCATATTGGCCGACCGTATAGGCGACCGCGCCAAGCACGCCGAGCGGCGCCACGCGCACGATCAGGCCCATGGCGCGGAACAGTACGGTGGACACAGCGTCGATCAACGAGGTGATCTTCTCGCCCTTCTCGCCGCCGACCAGCGCCAGGCTGGTGCCGAAGATGATGGCGAAGAACAGAACCTGCAGCACGTCGTTGCGCGACAGCGCGTCGAACGAGGTGGTCGGGATGATGTTGACCAGGAAGCTGCCGATGCCGCCGCCCTTCAGCTTGTGGGCGTTGTCGGCGTAGGTGTTGAGCGCCTTGGCGTCCAGCGTCGATGGATCGATGTTCATGCCGTGCCCGGGGCCGAACGCATAGGCCAGCACCAGGCCGACGACGAGCGCGACGGTGGTCATCACTTCGAAATAGAGCAGCGCCTTGACGCCGACGCGGCCGACCTTCTTGAGGTCGCCGGCGCCGGCAATGCCGTGCACAACCACGCAGAACACGATCGGCGCCACGATCATCGAGATCAGCTTCAGGAACGCGTCGCTGAAGATTTTCAGTCCGACGGCAAATTCGGGAGCGGCCATACCGAGCACGATGCCCAAAATAAGGGCCGCCAGCACCTGGACGAAAAGAGACGTGTAAAGCGGCTTTCGCGTTTCCGCTGTGGCTACCGCTGCGATGGTCGACATGACGCCTCCCCAATTGATCTGCCCAGAAATCAAGCAACTTATGTGCCAATAGGACCAGCGATCGGGCCAGCGATTCCGCTTGCAGCCGCTCCGACCGCGCGGCGTTCCCGGGCCAGCAGCGATCGGTTCAGGGTATTAGCTTCGCTGCGGAAATTCGGCCGGATCAGCCGTCGCCCACGAGCGCGCAGGTCACGGTGGTGACGACGCCACGCGGCAGAAAATCGACGGTCGCCTCGCCACCGAGCTGGTCGCGGGCGCTGCGTTCGATCAGGCGCGAGCCGAAGCCGCGCTGGACCGGCGCGGTGACATGCGGCCCGCCGGCCTCGGTCCAGATCATGCGCAACATCGGCCCCCCGCCTTCCTCGATGATCTCCCAATCCAGCGTGACGGTCCCGGTATCGTTCGACAGCGCGCCGTATTTGGCGGCATTGGTCGCGATTTCATGCACGATCATCGACAGCACAACCGCCACCCGCGGCGACAGCGGCACGGCCGGTCCGAACATCCTGAAACGCTCGGGATTGTTGAGCAGATAGGGCTGCAGGACGCGGCTGACGACGTCCTTCAATTCAGAGCCCTGCCACTTCTCCCTGCTGAGCAGATTGTGGGCCTCGGCCAGCGCGCCGAGCCGGCCCTCGAATTTCTCGCGTTCGGCGCGGCTGGCGCTGCGGAACGTCTGGGTCGCGATCGACTGCAGGATCGCAAGCGTGTTCTTGACGCGGTGGTTGAGCTCCTCGATCAAGAGATCGTGCAGCATTTCGCCGCGCGCGATCGCCGTCGCCATCCGCACTGCAAAGGCAAGGCCGACCATCAGCAGAATGCCGCCGATCACGCTGGTGATGGCAAGGCTGCGCCACAGCGGCGCAACCAGCGAACGTTCCGCAATTCCGGCGGCGACGGTCCAGCCGGTGAGCTGCGAGCGCGCGATGCTGGTGATCAGCGGCATGCCTTCCAGCGAAATCGTCGGGAAGGTCGATTCCGTCGTTCGGAGCATCTCGGCAGCGAGCGACGCCGACGCGCGCTTGCCGACCGTTTCCTGCGGGTTCGGCACCCGCGCGAAATTGATACCGTCGGCATCGAAGATCGAGATCGTCCAGTCCTGGCTCGGACGTTGCTTTTCGATGATGCTCTGGAAAATCTCGATCGGCGGGCTAAAGGAGATGTCGTAGACGACGTCACCGTCGCGCATGACAGGCACTTCGACCGTTACGATCAGGCGTTTCTTCACCACACCGGTGAACAGGTTCGAGTATTGCGGGCGTTTGGTCGCAAACACCTTCTCCACCATGTCGCGGTTGTTGCGCAACGGCAGGCTCGTGGTGTCAGACGTATCGGAGGAAAACAGCGAGCGGCCCTCGCGGTCGGCCACTAGCACGACGCCGTCCTTGCCATATTGATCGAGAAAGCCCATGGCGATGCGGCGAAAGCTGTTGAAGTCGCCGCCACGCAGCGAATTGGTGAGCGCCAGCACCTGCAGGCCCCCGGTCATGCGCTGCATTTCGGCGTCCAGCACCAGGCGGATGCTGCGAACCGTCTCGAGCACACGCTGCGTCGCGTCTGCGCGGTCCTGCTTGTAATTATGAAAAACGATGCCGGCCGCGAAAACGATCAGCGGCAGCGTGGTTCCCGCGACGAGAAGCGCGAGACGCACTGGCAGTGAGGGCTTTGGCACGAAGCTCCCGGATCAACGCTCAAAATAATATTCAAAGTAACGGTCGAATGCCGCGAGCATAGGAGAAGCGGCTGACATCCGCCAAGGATATTGAGGGAGGATTTCGATCACCATTGGCTTCCGCGGCGCCGGCATGTACGCCGCGGAATCAGATCTGGCCTGTCAGAGATTGCTGTCGGTAATCGCCGCGTACACCATGGTGCGCAGCTCGCGCCGCAGCGGATAGGCGCTCGACGGCAATACCTGCGTCATGAAAATCGTGATCAGCTCTTCGGCGGGATCAATGAAGAACGACGTGGTCGCCGCACCGCCCCAGTTGTATTCGCCGGGGCTGCCGGCGATCAGCGTCTGCGCCGGGTCCATCGTGACGGCGAAGCCGAGGCCGAACCCGATGCCGTTGTAGGTCGCTTCCGAAAACAGCGAGCGGGACATCCCGGGCAGGTCGAGGCCGCCGGGCAGATGGTTTGACGTCATCAGCTTCAAGGTCTTCGGGCCCAACAGACGGACGTCGCCGAGCTCGCCGCCATTGAGCAGTGCCCGGCAGAAGGTGAGATAATCCGATGCCGTCGAGCACAGTCCGCCGCCGCCGGAAATCAGCGATGGCGGCGACAGGAACGAACTCGTGGCCGGGTCATCCTGCAGCGTCAGAGAGCCCTTGCGCTCGGTGGCGTGGAACGTCATGCCGCCTTGCGGGTCGGCCGAATAGCACGCCGCGAACCGATGAGCCTTGTTGGCCGGCACGAAGAAGTCGGTATCGTTCATGTCGAGCGGATTGAAGATGCGTTCCTTGAGGAACTGCTCGAACGGCTGGCCACTGATCAGGCCAACGAGATAGCCGATCACGTCGGTGGCAACCGAGTAGTTCCAGGCTTCGCCCGGCGAAAATTCCAGCGGGATCTTCGCGAGGTCCGCGATCATCGTATCCAGCGTACCGGCCTTGACGACTTCGCCGATTTTCTTCTCGCGATAGGCCGCGTCGACGTTGGAGCGCTGCTGGAAGCCGTAGGTCAGGCCGGAGGTGTGGCGTAAGAGGTCGACGATCAGCATCGGCCTCGATGGCGGTTTGGTCAAAAAGGCCGGCGCGGTGCCGGCCTGGAACACGCCAAGGTTCTTCCATTCCGGAATGTATCTGTAGACGGGCTCGTCGATTGCGACGCGGCCTTCCTCGACCAGCATCATGAACGCCACCGATGTGATCGCCTTGGTCATGGAATAGATGCGGAAGATGGTGTCGTCCTTGACCGGCACCTTGCGCTCGAGATCGGCAAAGCCCTGCACCGTCGAGTGCACGATCTTGCCGCGGCGATAGACCAGCAGCTGGGTTCCGGGAAATCGGCCGGCATCGAGGTAGCGGCGCTTCAGATGGTCTTCGAGGCGGTCGAGCGCGGCCTTCGACATGCCGGCGGATTCAGGGGAGGCGGGGGTCGGGGCTAACATCGGGCGGTTTCTCCGGAGTTTCTTTGAGGGGAGTTGATAGCCGAAAAGTGTGCGCTGTTCCAAGCGCCTGGCGCTACCTCCAGACGGAACGGTGGTGTAGGCTCGCCGCCGGCAATCAGAAATACAAGCGGGGAAATGCAAAGATGGCGCAATTCAGCGAGACCGAACTGACCGCCGCCGTGATCAAGAGTTTCGAGGACACGCCGGATCCGCGGGCCAAATTCCTGCTGCAGGAACTCGTGAAGTCGTTGCACGACTATGTCCGCCGGACCGATCTCACCTTTGAGGAATGGGACTATGCGATCGGTTTCCTGACCCGCACCGGGCAGAAATGCACCGACATCCGGCAGGAATTCATCCTGCTGTCGGACGTGCTCGGCGTCTCGATGCTGGTCGACGCGGTGAACCATCGGGATCGCGAGGGCGCCACTGAAACCACCGTGTTGGGCCCGTTTTATGTCGGCGAACACAAGGTGACGCCGCACGGTACCGATATTTCAGCCGAGCTAGCCGGGCGAGCGGATGTTCGTGCAGAGCCGCGTTACCGATCTCAAAGGCAAGCCACTTGCGAACGTGCCGGTCGACGTCTGGCATGCCGATGATGACGGCTTCTATGACTCGCAAAAGCCTGGTTATGCGACGCAAGGCCCGTCGTCGCGCGCGCGCTTCATCACCGACGCCGATGGGCGGTTCTATTTCCGCACCATCCTGCCCTGCAGCTACCCGATCCCGACCGATGGTCCGGTCGGCGAGATGATCATCCAGACCCGCCGCCACCCGATGCGGCCGGCCCATGTGCATTTCCTGGTGGCTGCGCCCGGCTACCAGCCGCTGATCACCCACGTCTTCCTGGACGGCGACAAATATCTCGATTCCGACGTGGTGTTCGGCGTCAAGGACGAGTTGGTCGCAAAGGTCGAGAAGCGGACCGACGCGGCGATGCCCGATGGCAAGCCGGCAGCCGCGCCGTGGCATCTGATGACCTACGAATTCCGAATGAAACCGGGTGAGGGAACAGCCCCGGCGCCGCTGGGTACGAAGGTCTCCGAGGACGCCTGAACGCTTGCTTTGCGGCGGCTGCACAATGCTTGTGCGCCGCACAAGATTTAAGCGAATCGCAAATTTTGGGTGCGGGGCCGGTTTCGATGCGCTGCCGGCGTCGCCCGCAACCGTCTATCAATAATGGACTTTTTTCGCTCCGACGGCTTGGCACAAAGCTTGAATAGCTAGTGCTGACGCCATTGATGCCGTCCCTTGAGACCATCCAATCCGAATTGTGAAACCGCCAGACCGGGGCCTTCCCGGAGTGCGCGCCTATGCGCCCTGCTGTGACACCAAACGGACGGCCATTCAGACGCAGCAAAGGAGCAGCGCAGCCATGACGACGCCGACCAAAGAGACCTCCACCCGTGCACTCAGCCGGCGCCAGATCCTGAAAGCAGCGAGTGGAACGGCGGCGTTGCTGGCGGCGGCCAGGCTGAACTTTCCCGCCGGCGCGTTCGCGCAAGGCGCGGGTCCCGAGGTGAAGGCTGCCAAGCTCGGCTTCATCGCGCTGACCGACGCCACGCCGCTGTTCGTCGCCAAGGAGAAGGGCATCTTCGCCAAATACGGCATGCCCGACGTTGAAGTGCAGAAGCAGGCCTCCTGGGGCACCACGCGCGACAACCTTGTGCTCGGCTCGGAAGGCAACGGCATCGACGGCGCGCATATCCTGACCCCGATGCCGTATCTGATCTCGTCCGGCAAGGTGACGCAGAATAACCAGCCGACGCCGATGTACATCCTGGCGCGACTCAATCTGAACGGCCAGTGCATCTCGGTCTCGAAGGAATATGCCGACATCAAGGTCGGCATCGACACCGCGCCGTTCAAGGTTGCGCTGGACAAGAAGAAGGCCGGCGGCAAGGCGATCAAGGCCGCGATGACCTTCCCGGGCGGCACCCACGACCTCTGGATCCGCTACTGGCTCGCCGCCGGCGGCATCGATCCCGACAAGGACATCGAAACCATCGTGGTGCCGCCGCCGCAGATGGTCGCCAACATGAAGGTTGGCACCATGGATTGCTTCTGCGTGTGCGAGCCGTGGAACCTGCAGCTGATCCATCAGGAGATCGGCTACACCGCGATCACGACCGGCGAACTCTGGGACAAGCATCCGGAGAAATCGTTCGGCATGCGCGCCGCCTGGGTCGACAAATACCCGAAGGCTGCGAAGGCGCTGCTGATGGCCGTGATGGAAGCGCAGCAATGGGCCGAGAAGCCCGAGAACCGCGAGGAAGCGGCGGCGATCTGCGCCAAGCGCCAGTGGATCAACTGTCCGGTCGAGGACATCACCGACCGCATGAAGGGCAAGTTCGACTACGGCACCGGCCGCGTCGTCGAGAATTCGCCGCAGCAGATGCGCTTCTGGAAAGACAACGCGTCCTATCCCTATCAGAGCCACGACCTCTGGTTCCTCACCGAGGACATCCGCTGGGGCAAATACGAGGCGGGCTTCGACGCCAAGGCGCTGATCGGCAAGGTCAACCGCGAGGATCTCTGGAAAGAGGCCGCCAAGGAGCTCGGCGTGACCGATATCCCGGCCTCGACCTCGCGCGGCAAGGAGACCTTCTTCGACGGCAAGGTGTTCGATCCCGAAAATCCGGCCGCCTATCTGAAGTCGCTGTCGATCAAGCGTGTTGAGGTCTGATCCGAGTGGAGCCGCGCGCAACTGCGTGCGGCTCTCTTGTTGAACACGGAGATGCTCTTTCGATGTCTATGGTTGCAATGAAGACCGAACCCGCGCCCACGCTCGTTCAGACTGCGGTGGCGCCGGTAGTTACGATGACGCCCAAGCGGGCGCCGCGTTCGGAAAAGTACATCAAGATGGCGAAGGAGGCCGCGGTTCGCGTAGTGCCGCCGCTGATCGTGATCGCGCTGCTGATGCTGGTCTGGGAGCTGATCTGCCGGCGCACCGGCTCGACCCTGCCGCCGCCGTCGCGGGTGTTCAAGGACACCAGGGAGCTGATCCTCCATCCGTTCTTCGACAATGGCGGCATCGACAAGGGGCTGTTCTGGCATCTCTCCGCCAGCCTTCAGCGTGTGGCGCTGGGCTACTCGATTGCCGCCGTCGTCGGCGTCGCACTCGGTACGCTGGTCGGACAATCGGTGTGGGCGATGCGCGGGCTCGATCCGCTGTTCCAGGTGCTGCGCACGATCCCGCCGCTCGCCTGGCTGCCGCTGTCGCTGGCGGCGTTCCGCGACGGCCAACCTAGCGCGATCTTCGTGATCTTCATTACGTCCGTGTGGCCGATCATCATCAACACCGCGGTCGGCATCCGCAACATCCCGCAGGATTACCGCAACGTCGCCGCGGTCGTGCAGCTCAATCCGCTGGAGTTCTTCACCAAGATCATGATCCCGGCGGCGGCGCCCTACATCTTCACCGGCCTGCGCATCGGCATCGGCCTGTCGTGGCTCGCGATCGTCGCGGCGGAAATGCTGATCGGCGGTGTCGGCATCGGCTTCTTCATCTGGGACGCGTGGAATTCCTCGCACATCAGCGAGATCATCCTGGCGCTGTTCTATGTCGGCATCATCGGCTTCGTGCTCGATCGACTGATCGCGGGGCTGGGCAAGTTCGTGACCCGCGGCACCTCCGTGAGCTGAAGGAAAGCCATCATGCACGCCTATCTCAAGCTCGACCACATCGACAAGTCCTACACCCGCGGCAACGCCACCACCGAGGTTTTGAAGGAAATCAACCTGACGATCGACAAGGGCGAATACGTCTCGATCATCGGGCATTCCGGCTGCGGCAAGTCGACGATGCTCAACATCGTCGCCGGCCTCACCCGCACCACCAATGGCTGCGTGCTGCTGGAGAACCGCGAAGTCAATTCGCCGGGGCCGGACCGTGCGGTGGTGTTCCAGAACCACAGCCTGCTGCCGTGGCTGACGGTCTATGAAAACGTCAAGCTCGGCGTCGACAAGGTGTTCGCGTCGAGCAAGACGCGCATCGAACGCCATACATGGGTGATGCACAATCTCAACCTCGTGCAGATGGCCCATGCCAGCGACAAGCGGCCGAGCGAAATCTCAGGCGGCATGAAGCAGCGCGTCGGCATCGCGCGGGCGCTCGCGATGGAGCCGAAGGTGCTGCTGCTCGACGAGCCGTTTGGGGCGCTCGACGCGCTGACGCGGGCGCATCTGCAGGATTCGGTGATGGCGCTGCACCAGAAGCTCGGCAACACCATCCTGATGATCACCCATGACGTCGACGAGGCGGTCTTGCTGTCGGATCGCATCGTGATGATGACCAACGGCCCGAGCGCGCGCATCGGCGAGGTGCTGGAAGTGCCGTTGGCGCGTCCGCGCAAGCGGCTCGAACTCGCGACCAACCCCGGTTACCTCAAATGCCGGCAGCGCGTGCTGGAATTCCTCTACGAGCGGCATCGTTTCGTGGAGGCGGCGTAGGCTCACTCCGGCAACGAGCTCCGACGTCGCGACCAACTGGCTCATCTTTTGCAACGTCTGCTAGAACGGAAGGAGAGTTGAGATGAATCCGACGCAAATCAAATTGGTTCAGGACAGCTTTGCCAAGGTCGCGCCGATCTCCGAACAGGCCGCGGTCTTGTTCTACGATCGGCTGTTCGAGGTTGCGCCCGCGGTGAAGGCGATGTTTCCCGCCGACATGACCGAGCAGCGCAAGAAGCTCATGGGAACGCTGGCCGTCGTCGTCAACGGATTGACCAATCTCGAGGCGGTGCTGCCTGCGGCGAGCGCATTGGCAAAGCGCCATGTGAACTATGGCGCCAAGCCCGAACATTATCCCGTGGTCGGCGGCGCGTTGCTGTGGACCCTGGAGAAGGGGCTCGGCGACGGCTGGACGCCTGATGTCGCGGAAGCCTGGACCGCCGCCTATGGCACCCTGTCCGGCTACATGATCTCGGAAGCCTACGGCAGCGCGCAAGCCGCCGAGTAAAGGATGCGCCGTGAGCGAACCGCTGGTCATTGTCGGCAATGGCATGGCTGCCGCCCGTCTGGTCGACGAATTGGCGAAAGTGGCGCTCGGGCGCTACGCCATCGCCGTGATCGGCGACGAGCCGCGGCTGGCCTATAACCGTGTGCTGTTGTCGTCGGTGCTGGCAGGTGAAACCACCTCGCAGGATATCGAATTGCGGCCCGCGGCGTGGTGGCGTGACCGCGGCGTCACCCTGAAATATGGCTGCCGTGCCACCGAAATCGATGTCGGCCGCCGCGAGCTCAAGATCGCGGGCGAGGAGAGCATCCAGTTTTCGAAACTGGTGCTGACCACCGGCTCCTCGGCGCTGCGGCTCAACGTATCAGGCGCCGATCTGGCCGGCGTGCATACGTTTCGCGACAGCCGCGACGTCGATCTGCTGCTGGCGCTGGCCGGGCACAAGAAGCGCGTCGTGGTGGTCGGCGGTGGCCTGCTTGGACTGGAAGCCGCCTACGGCCTCGCCAAGGCTGGCGCGCCGGTCACCCTGGTGCATCTGATGGACCGCCTGATGGAGCGCCAGCTCGACGCGCCGGCGGCCGCCTTGCTGAAATCGCTGGTCGAACTCAAAGGCATCGAGATCCTGCTCAACGCCAACACGGCGCGGATCCATGGCGGGACGCGCGTCGAGGGCGTCGAGCTCGTGGACGGACGGCGGATCGACGCCGATGCCGTGATCTTCGCAGCCGGCATCCGGCCCAATGTCGGGCTGGCGAAAGAAGCCGGCATATCCGTGAACCGCGGCGTCGTCGTCGACGATCATCTGCAGACCGGCGCGCCTGATGTGTTTGCGATCGGCGAATGCGCCGAGCATCGCGGCATCTGTTACGGGCTGGTCGAACCGGCCTACGAGCAGGCGCGGGTGCTGGCGCGGCACCTCGCCGGCACGGACGATTCATATGCCGGCAGCGTGGTCGCGACCAATCTGAAGGTATCCGGCGTCAGCGTATTCTCGGCCGGCGATTTCATGGGCATGGAGGGCAGCGAGCAGATCGTGCTCTCGGATATCAATCACGGCACCTACAAGAAGCTCGTGATCGCGGAGGGCCGGCTGACCGGCGCGGTGCTGATCGGCGATGTCGGCGATGCGCTCTGGTATCTGGAACTGATCCGCACCCGCAAGGCCATCGCAGCCATTCGCACCGACATGATGTTCGGCCGCTCGCTCGTTGCCCGCTCGGAGGCGGCATGACCGGGGCGCCGACATGAGCGCCGTCGATCCCGGCTTGCGCGCCACGCGCACCACCTGCGCCTATTGCGGGGTCGGCTGCGGCGTGCTGGCAACGCCGGACGGCCGGGGAGGTGCCGCGATCTCGGGCGATCCCGATCATCCCGCCAATTTCGGCCGGCTGTGCTCGAAGGGGTCGGCGCTCGGCGAGACGCTGGGTCTGGAAAACCGGCTGCTCTACCCGATGATCCGCTGCGACAAGGGCATGGAGCGGATCGCCTGGAGCGACGCGCTCGATCACGTCGCGCATCGCCTGCAGCACATCATCGCGCGCGATGGTCCCGGCGCGGTTGCGTTCTATCTCTCCGGTCAGTTGCTGACCGAGGACTATTACGTTGCCAACAAGCTGATGAAGGGATTCATCGGCAGTGCCAATGTCGACACCAATTCGCGGCTGTGCATGGCCTCGTCCGTGGCCGGCCACCGCCGCGCCTTCGGCGCTGATACCGTACCCGGCTGCTATGAAGATCTCGACGAAGCCGATCTTTTGGTTTTCGTCGGCTCCAATGCGGCGTGGTGCCACCCGGTGCTGTTCCAGCGCATGCTCGCCAACAAGCAGAAGCGCGGCGCCCGCATCGTGGTGATCGATCCGCGACGTACCGACACCGCGGGTGATGCCGATCTGTTTCTGGGGCTGAAGCCCGGCACCGACAGCGCGCTGTTCAACGGATTATTGGTGCACCTTGCCGACAGCGGTGCGCTCGATCGCGACTACATCGAACGTTACACATCCGGTTTCGAGGATACGCTCGCGCGTGCCCGCAGCATGGCCGGCAGCACCGGTGCCACGGCGCTGGCGACCGGCTTGTCCGAACAGGACGTCGCTGCGTTCTTCCAGATGTTCGCCAACACGCCGCGCGTGGTGACGCTCTATTCGCAGGGCGTCAACCAGTCGGCGCAGGGCACCGACAAGGTCAATGCGTTAGTCAATTGCCACCTCGCCACGGGGCGCATCGGCAAACCAGGCGCGTCGCCGTTCTCACTGACCGGGCAGCCCAATGCGATGGGAGGGCGCGAAGTCGGTGGGCTCGCCAACCAACTGGCCGCGCATATGGGCTTCACCCCGCCCGACATCGATCGCGTGCGCCGGTTCTGGAAGGCGCCGCGGATCGCCACCCATGAGGGGCTGAAGGCGGTCCAGATGTTCGAGGCGATCGGGCGCGGCGAGATCAAGGCGTTGTGGGTGATGGGAACCAACCCGGCGGTGTCGCTGCCGAACGCCGACGCCGTCCGCGAAGCGCTGAAGAAGTTAGAGCTGTTCGTGGTCTCCGAAAACGTCAGCAGCAACGACACCGTTGATGCCGGCCCGCATGTGCTGTTTCCGGCGGAGGCGTGGGGCGAGAAATCCGGCACGGTGACCAATTCGGAGCGTCGCATCTCGCGGCAGCGCAGCTTTCTCAAGGCCCCCGGCGAAGCCAGGCCGGACTGGTGGATTGTGGCCGAGATTGCAAAACGGCTCGGCTTTGGCGCGGCGTTCGAGTTCAATTCGGCGGCAGATGTTTTTCGCGAGCACGCCGCGCTCTCGGCGTTCGAGAACAACGGTATCAGAGATTTCGATATCGGCGCGCTGAAGGCGGTATCGGACGAGGGCTTTGACGCCATGGCGCCGGTGCTTTGGCCGATAAGGCTCAATGCCCAGCCGCAGGAGCGCTTCTTTGCCGAAGGCGGATTTTTTACCGGCGACCGGAAGGCCCGCTTCGTCGCACCCGAGATGCCGGTGCTGCGCACCGAGACATCGGCCGCGCGCCCGTTGCGGCTCAACACCGGCCGCATCCGCGACCAGTGGCACACGATGACCCGCACCGGGATGAGCCCGCGGCTCGGCCAGCATCTGCCGGAGCCGTTCGTCGAGGTGCATCCCGACGATGCCCTGAAATACGGCGTCACCGACGGCAGCTTCGCGCGCATCACCACCGACTACGGGCAATGCACGCTGAAGGTCGTGGTCAGCGAGCGGCAGCAGCGCGGCATGTTGTTCGCGCCGATCCACTGGAGCGGGGCCACCGCCACCGGCGCCCGCGTCGGCGCACTGGTGGCACCTCACACCGATCCGTTCTCCGGCCAGCCCGAGAACAAGGCGACGCCAGCGTCGATCGCGGCTTACGAATATGTCTGGCGCGGCTTTGCGCTGTCGCGCGATCACGCTCGAAATACCCGTGCATGCGTGGTCGGCGCGCGTCGCCGTCAATGGCGGCTACGGCTACCTGCTCGCCGACAATGCCGATCTCCAGGGCTGGCAATCCTGGTTGAAATCGATCGCGGGCAATGATCTCGCCGAATACAAGGATTTTGGCGGTGGCGTCTATCGCGGCGCCTCCTTTGCGGGCGACCGCATCAAGGCCTGCCTGTTCATCGGTCCTGCCGGCGACGCCGGCGACTGGAACGTGGTCAAGGGCCTGTTCGCGGCGGATACGCTCAGCAGTCAGCAGCGCCGCATGCTGCTGTCGGGAAAATCCGCCGATGGCCTCGCCAGCGCCGGCCCGATCGTGTGCGCCTGCTTCGGCGTCGGCCGCACCACGATCTGCGATGCCATAGCTTCTGGTGCGCGCACCGCCGCCGACATCGGCGCGAAGCTCAAGGCCGGCACCAATTGCGGCTCGTGCATTCCGGAATTGAAGCGGCTGATCGCACAGACGGACGCGGCTTCGGTGCCGCAGAAGATGGCTGCGGCGAATTAAAGCGCGTCAGTGTATCAGCGTCATTGCGGAGCGAAGCGAAGCAATCCATCCATCCGTTACGCCGTGCGATGGATTGCTTCGCTGCGCTCGCAATGACGACTGAGCCACTTCACCCCCTCCTGTTCTTCGCATTCACCGCAATCGCCGCCGCCGCGGTGCGGTTCTCGACGCCGAGTTTGGAGTAGATCTGCTCGAGATGCTTGTCGACGGTGCGCGGGCTTAACCCCAGGATCTGCGCAATGTCGCGGTTGGTCTTGCCCTTCGATAGCCATGACAGCACCTCGCCTTCGCGCGTGGTGAGGCCGAGTTCGCTGGAGAATTCCGCCGGCATGTCGCCGCTGGTGTCTTTTGCCAATCGCAGCAGAAATTCGTTAGGTCCGAGCTTGCCCATATACTGCAGCCGCAACGCTTCGTTGCCCGGAAACGCCGCCATTGTCGCCGTCTTCGCTCCGCTCTTGCCTTGCTGCGCCTGCTCCAGCCATTGCGGCATCGGATCCGGCAACACGAAATCGTCGTCGGCGTTTCCAGCAAGGCTGTCCGACAATAATTTCTGCGCCTGCGGCGTCGCCCACATCAGCCGGCCCTTGCCGTTGACCGCGAGCAGATAGCGGCCGGACACGTCGAGCGCGGCGCGGGCGCTCTGGGTCATCCGCGCATTGGCGAGGTGAACGCGAATGCGGGCCAGCATCTCCTCGACCACGATCGGTTTTGTTACGTAGTCGACGCCGCCGGCCTCGAGGCCATGAACGATGTGTTCGGTTTCGGCGAGCCCCGTCATGAAGATGATCGGAACATTGTCGAGCCCCGCATCGCGCTTGAGCCGCCTGCAGGTTTCAAAACCGTCCATGCCTGGCATGATCGCATCCAACAGGACGATATCGGGCGTGATCTGATCGACGATCCGCATCGCGGAAGCGCCGTCGAGCGCGACCATCACCGTCATGCCGGCGCCGTCGAGCGCGTCGGTGAGCAGGCGCAGCGTCTCCGGGGAGTCGTCGACGACGAGCGCGATGTCGCGCTTTTTGGGGTCAGTGATCTTGGGGTCAGTGATCATAGCTGTGCAAGGTCTTTAGCGTCGCCATGTATTGATCGAGATCGAAGCGGTCGATCAAAGCGCGCATTTGCGAGACGAAGTCGGCATGTTCAGGGTAGTCGTTGCCGATCTCGTCGAGTTTAACCTGGATTGCGCGGATGTAGCCCAATTGCCCGAGACCGATCAGCTCCTCGACATATTTCACCGGCGGACGCGATCCGGTGTCGGGCTTCCAATGCGGCACAGGGACTTCGTCGGCGTCATGCTGCCATTCGATCCTGAGCAATTGGCGAATGGTCTCCAGCAGGCGCGGAATGTCGATCGGCTTCATCAGATAGCCGTCATGGAACGGCTGCGCCAATGGTGTGCCGTGAGCCTCCAGCGCGCTCGCCGATACCATCAGGATGCGGGCCTGATGGTGGCCGGTCTCGCGCAGCGTCTCTGCCACCGTCCAGCCGTCCATTCCCGCCATGGAGATGTCGAGCAGGAACAAATCAGGCCGGCAATGCTGCGCGAGCGCGAGACACGCGGGTCCGTCGGGTGCGCTGAGCAGGATGAAGCCGAGTGGCGCCAGCACCTCGCGCAACAGATCGCTGTGGGTCGGATCGTCGTCGGTGATCAAAATGGTCTTGCGCGGACCGTGATAGCCGTAAATCGGGGCACCGATCGGCGCGATCTGCCGGGGATTGGTGACTTCCGACAGCAAAATTTTGATGCGAAAGTTGCTGCCGGTGCCGACGGTGCTGCTGACCTTGATGTCGCCGCCCATCACACCGGCGAGCAGCCGGCTGATGGTGAGGCCGAGACCAGTGCCGGTGTGCGGCTGCGACACGCCGAGCGCGCCGCGTTCGAACGGAGCAAAGATGCGCTCTAGATCATCAGCCCGAATGCCGGGGCCGGTATCGACAACCTCGAATTCGGCGACCGGGCTGCGGTAATGCACGATGAAGTGTACGCTGCCGCGTTGGGTGAACTTGATGGCGTTCGACAACAGGTTGATCAGGATCTGGCGCAGCCGCTTCTCGTCGGCATAGACCACGACCGGCAGCACCGCCGGCCGCTTGAACACGAAGTCGATGCCCTTGGCGGCGGCCTGCAGGCGGAACATGCCGACGAGCTGATCGAGGAAGTCGCTCAACCGTACCTCGTCGCGCGACAGATAGAGCCGGCCGGCCTCGATCTTGGAAATGTCGAGAATGCCGTCGATCAATCCGGACAGATGGTCGGCGCTGCGGCGGACCACGCGCACCTGATCGCGCGGTTTCGCGTTCAAGCTGGTATCCTGCTCCAGCAATTGGGCGTAGCCGGAGATCGCGTTCAATGGCGAGCGCAGTTCATGGCTGAGGCCCACCACATAGCGGCTCTTGGCGAGGTTGGCGGATTCAGCGACTTCCTTGGCGCGCTGCAATTCAGCATCGGTGCGCTTGTGCGCGTCGATTTCCTGGATCAGCAGCGTGGTTTGCCGCCGTGTTTCCTCTTCCGCCGCGCGCCGGCTCTGCTGCGCCAGCACGAACAGCCACGCCACCACGCCGATGATGATGGTGAGCGCGAAGAACACCTTCCAGAGCACGTCCGCCAGCAGGTCGTTCTCATGCACCGCCGCCGAGGTCTGCAGATAGATCATGCCGAGCGTCAGCCCGACCAGCCCTGCAGAAATCGCGAACACGCCGAGATAGTGCCCGAGCTGGGAGTTGATGCGGGCGTAGATCGGCTGCGGCATCAATTTGCCCAATGTCTCCGACACCTGCACCTGGATCCGCGCATGCGGCTTGCAGAGATCGTGGCAGCGCGCGTCGAGCGAACAGCACAAGGAGCAGATCGGGCCGGCGTAGGCCGGGCAGGAGGCCATGTCCTCGGGCTCGAACGAATGCTCGCAGATGCAACACTGGATCGCCTCGAGGTTCTGCCAGCTTCGTTTCGGCTTGCGCGCGATGTAATATTTGCCGTCGGTGGCCCAGGCGATCAGGGGCGCTACGATGAAGGCAACCGCGAGGGCTACGAAGGCCGACAGCGCTTTCGCGGTCGGCCCGAACAGGCCGTAAAAGGCGCTGATCGAGACAATGGTCGCGATCGTCATGGCGCCGACGCCGACCGGATTGATGTCGTAGAGATGGGCTCGCTTGAATTCGATCTGCTGTGGGCGCAATCCGAGCGGCTTGTTGATGACGAGATCGGCGACCAGCGCGCCGACCCAGGCGATCGCGACGTTGGAATAGAGCGCCAGCGTCTGCTCCAGCGCCTTGTAGACGCCGATCTCCATCAACAACAGCGCGACGATGACGTTGAAGACCAGCCAGACCACGCGGCCGGGATGGCTGTGGGTGAGGCGGGAGAAGAAGTTCGACCAAGCGATCGAGCCGGCATAAGCGTTGGTGACGTTGATCTTCACCTGCGACACGATCACGAACGTCCCGGTCAGCGCCAGCGCCAGATCAGGCTGCGACAGCACATAGCGGAACGCTTCAAGGTACATGCTGGCGGGTTCGGCGGCATGTTCTGTCGTGACGCCATGGCTGAGCGCGAAGAAGGCGAGGAACGATCCGGCAAGCAGCTTGAGCGCGCCAAGAATGATCCAGCCGGGACCGGCGCTGAGCAGCGCGATCCACCACGATCTCCTCGACGTTCTCCGGTCGCGCGGCAGGAAGCGCAGGAAGTCGACCTGTTCGCCGATCTGCGCGACCAGCGAAAATACCACCGAGGCGGCGGTGCCGAACAGCAGCAGATCGAGGTGGCCGCCGGCGTCGCCATGCTCGCCGGCAAACTTGCGCCATTCCGAAAACGAGTGCGGGTTGGCCCACGCGATCGCCGCGAACGGCATGATGTGAAGCACGATCCACAGCGGCTGCGTCCACAACTGGAAGCGGCTGATCAGCGTGATGCCGTAGGCCACCAGCGGAATGATGACGACGGCGCTGATGAGATAGCCGATCGGCCGCGGAATTCCGAAGCACATCTCGAGCGCGGACGCGAGGATGACCGCCTCGATCGCAAAGAAGATGAAGGTGAAGGACGCATAGATCAGTGAGGTGATGGTCGAACCGATGTAACCGAAGCCCGCGCCGCGCGTCAGCAGGTCGATGTCGATGCCGCATTTGGCGGCGTGATAGGCGATCGGCAGGCCGCAGAGAAAGATGATGACGCTGACGACGAGGATCGCGGCCGAGGCGTTCATCGCCCCATAATTCAGCGTGATGGTGCCGCCGATCGCCTCCATCGCCAGGAACGAGATCGCGCCGAGCGCCGTGTTGGCGACGCGGGCGGCGGACCAGCGGCGCGCGCTCTTGGCGGTGAAGCGCAGCGCGTAGTCTTCCAGCGTCTGGTTGGCAACCCACTGATTATATTGGCGCCTGACGCGGTCTATCCGCTGCCGCCCTGCCACTTCTGCAAACTCCTTAAACCAAACCGTGCCCGGAATTTGGCTCGCAAATTCCGTACCAAAATCTACGTCGCTATTTTGCGGTGCAATATACGCGATCTCACGTATCTGTGCAGTGCACAATTATGAGCAATCCTCGCCTCACCAATAAGCCGCGTACTCGAACCAGATGGGGTGCTCATGTCAGACGAAACCTATAAGGGGCTGAAGTCTCCACTTCGGCGCAAACTGCTGATGGGGGTGGCGGCATTGCCGGCCATTGCGATGCTTTCGCGTCCCTCATTTGCGGACGTCCCCGCAACTTCCGCGGTCAACACCACGGGGCTCGCGGTAACCGATACTGAAGTCACCGTCGGCATCCTGCATTCGGCCACCGGCACGATGGCGATTTCGGAAACCGGGTCGATCGAAGCCGAAAAACTCGCCATCGAGCAGATCAACGCCGCCGGCGGCGTGCTCGGCCGCAAGATCAAGTTCATCCAGGAAGACGGCGCCAGCGACTGGCCGACCTTCGCCGAGAAGGCCAAGAAGCTTCTCGTCAACGACAAGGTCGCGGCGATCATGGGCTGCTGGACCTCAGCCTCCCGCAAGGCGGTGCTGCCGGTCGTCGAGCAATATAACGGCATGCTCTACTACCCGACCTTCTATGAAGGCCTCGAGCAGTCCAAGAACGTGATCTACACCGGACAGGAAGCGACGCAGCAGATTCTTGCCGGCCTGAACTGGATCGCCAAGGAGAAGGGCGCGAAATCGTTCTTCTTCGTCGGTTCGGACTACATCTGGCCGCGTACGTCGAACAAGATCGCGCGCAAGCACGTCGAGAACGTGCTGAAGGGCAAGGTGGTCGGCGAGGAATATTACCCGCTCGGCAATACCCAGTTCAACTCGGTGATCAACAAGATCAAGCTGACCAAGCCCGACGTGATCTTCACCGACGTCGTCGGCGGATCGAACGTCGCCTTCTACAAGCAGCTCAAGGCGGCCGGCATCGACCTCTCGAAGCAGGCGCTGCTGACGATCTCGGTGACCGAAGACGAAATCGACGGCATCGGCGGCGAGAACATCGCGGGCGCCTACGCGTGCATGAAATACTTCGAGTCGCTCGATAATGCGAACAACAAGGCCTTCGTGCCGGCATTCCAGAAGATGTGGGGTGCCAAGACGGTGATCGGCGACGTCACGCAGGCCGCCTATCTCGGCCCGTGGCTGTGGAAATTGACGGTCGAGAAGGCGGGCTCCTTCGACGTCGACAAGATCGCGGCGGCATCTCCTGGAGTCGAGTTCAAGGGTGCGCCGGAAGGTTACGTCCGCATTCACGAGAACCATCACCTCTGGTCGAAGACCCGGGTCGGACGCGCCAAGCTCGATGGCCAGTTCGAACTGATCTACGAGACATCAGATCTGGTAGAGCCCGATCCGTTCCCGAAGGGCTACCAATAAGTACGCGCAGACCTTCCCGCGCCTTTCCCCTTAAGCAACCGCTCCCTGACGCGGATCGTCAATCCGCGTCCAATACCCCGCGTCGCGAACGTATTTTGCGACGCGGGGCCTTTCCCCCGACGGAGAAGTCAGATGTTCGGCGACTATTCGATTGGTGACCTCGGCTCCATCTTCGTCATGCAGGGTTTCGCAGGCCTGATCCTGTTTTCCGTCTACGTGCTGATGGCGCTCGGTCTTGCGATCATCTTCGGCCAGATGGGCGTCATCAACATGGCGCATGGCGAGTTCATGATCCTCGGCGCCTACGTCACCTGGATGACCTCCAATTTCTTTCAGTCCTACCTCCCGGGTTTGTTCAGCGGCTACTTCTTCCTCGCCATGATATTGGCCTTCATAGCATCCGGGGCGCTCGGAATGCTGGTGGAATGGGCGCTGATCCGGCATCTCTACAAGCGTCCGCTCGACACGTTGCTCGCGACCTGGGGCCTCAGCCTGATGCTGCAGCAGGCCTTTCGCTCGATCTTCGGCGCGCGTGAGGTTGGCGTGGATCTGCCGCAGTGGATGCTTGGTTCGCTCAAGGTCACCGACAGCATCGAAGTGCCGATCAACGGCGTCTTTGTGATGGGCCTGACCGTGATGATCACGATCGTGGTCGCCTACATCATGTACAAATCCCGCTGGGGCCGACAGGTCCGCGCCGTCGTGCAAAACCGGATCATGGCCGGAGCGGTCGGCATCAACACCGAGAAGGTCGATTGCTACACCTTCGGGCTCGGTTGCGGTATCGCCGGCGTCGCTGGCAGCGCTTTCACCATGATCGGCTCGACCGGGCCCACATCAGGCCAGCTCTACATCGTTGACACCTTCCTGGTGGTGGTTTTTGGCGGCGCCGCCAGCCTGATCGGCACCATCGCATCCGCATTCAGCATCTCGCAGACGCAGTCGACGCTCGAGTTCTTCATGTCGGGGTCGATGGCCAAGGTCCTCACGCTGCTTGCCGTCGTCGGAATTTTGATGCTGCGGCCGCAGGGTCTGTTCGCCCTCAAGGTTCGCAAATAACAAGAGGGCTAAAGGAATGACCGACAACCGCTTTGTCAACCGATCGGAGCTTATCGGAATTCTGTTGCTCGCCGTCTTGCTGGTGGTGGTGCTGCCGCTCTGCCTCGATGTCTTCAGGCTCAACCTGGTCGCGAAATACCTCACCTACGCCTTCGTGGCGCTGGGGCTCGTCATCTGCTGGGGCTATGGCGGCATCCTGAGCCTAGGGCAGGGCGTGTTCTTCGGCCTCGGCGGCTACTGCATGGCGATGTTTCTCAAGCTCGAAGCGTCGAGCGTCGAGAACACCAAGATCCAGTCGACACCAGGCATTCCCGATTTCATGGACTGGAACCAGATCACCTCGCTGCCGCTGTTCTGGCAGCCCTTCCACAGCCTCACCTTCACCATCCTCGCCATCGTCCTGGTGCCGGGCCTGTTTGCCCTCATCATTGGTGCTGCGATGTTTAAGCGCCGCGTCGGCGGCACCTATTTCGCCATCATCACCCAGGCGGTCGCCGCCATCCTGACCATCCTGATCGTGGGACAGCAGGGCTACACCGGCGGCATCAACGGGATGACCGACCTGCGCACCCTGAAGGGCTGGGACATCCGGCCGGACCACGCCAAGATCGTGCTCTACTTCTTCGAGGTCGGCTGCCTGTTCGTCTGCATCTTCATCGCCCAGTTCATCCGGCACTCCAAGCTCGGCCGCATCCTGGTCGCGATGCGCGACAAGGAGGATCGCGTCAGGTTCTCCGGCTATAGCGTCGCGAACTTCAAGATCTTCGCCTTCTGCGTCGCCGCTGTGTTCGCCGCGATCGGTGGCGCCATGTTCGCGCTCAACGTCGGCTTCATGTCGCCGTCCTTTGTCGGCATCGTGCCGTCGATCGAAATGGTGATCTACACGGCGGTCGGCGGCCGGCTCTCGATCCTGGGCGCGATCTGCGGCACGCTGCTGGTCAACTTCGCCAAGACCAGCCTGTCGGAATCCTTCCCGGAATTGTGGCTGTTCGGGCTCGGCGGCCTGTTCATCGCGGTCGTTCTCGCCTTCCCGAACGGCCTGGCCGGAATCTGGAGCGACTATGTGGCGCCCCGTATCACCGGCCTGTTCACGTCGCGCAAACCATCCAAGCCCGGCAACGGCTTTTCCGTTGCCGACGGCGCGCCGGCGGAGTGAGGGGAGGTCATCATGCTCATCGGTCATCAGCCAAAAGAGTTCCTGCTCGCGGTCTCCGGCCTCACCGTCTCCTTTGACGGCTTCAAGGCGGTCAACGATCTCTCGTTCTACGTCGAGGAGAACGAAATCCGCGTCATCATCGGCCCAAACGGCGCCGGCAAGACCACGGTGCTCGACCTGATCTGCGGCAAGACCAGGGCGACCTCAGGCTCGATCGCGTTTCGCGGCAAGGAGCTGACGAAGCTGAAGGAGAACCAGATCGTGCAGGCCGGGGTGGGACGAAAATTCCAGACCCCTTCGATCTACGACGATCTGACCGTGTTCGAGAATCTCGAGATCTCGTTTCCGCGCGGCCGCACCGTGTTCGGTGCGCTGACCTTCACCCGCGACGCCGTGGTGCGCGACCGCGTTCACGAGGTCGCCGAAATGATTTTCCTGAAGGATCGACTGAACGTCAACGCAGAACTGCTCAGCCACGGCCAGAAGCAATGGCTCGAGATCGGCATGCTGCTGATCCAGGATCCCGAATTGCTGATGCTGGACGAGCCGGTCGCCGGCATGAGCGTCAGCGAGCGCGTCCAGACCGCTGAGCTGCTCAACCGCATCATCAAGGACCGTTCGGTGCTGGTGATCGAGCACGACATGAAATTCGTCGAGGACATCGCGCACAAGGTCACGGTCCTGCATCAGGGGCAGATCCTGTCGGAAGGCACGATGGAAAAGGTCAAGAACGATCCCAAGGTCATCGAAGTCTATCTCGGGCACTAAGGCGCAGGACCACGGTCAAGAACAGCAAGGATGAGTTCGATGTTCTCCATCTCCGATCTTCACGTCGCCTACGGCCAGAGCGAGGTATTGCACGGCCTCAACGTCTCGGTCGCGCAAAACGAGATCGTGGCGATCATGGGCCGCAACGGCATGGGCAAGACCACGCTGATGAAGTCGTTGATGGGGATCGTTCCGAGCAAGAGCGGTTCGGTGTCGATGGGCGGCGCCGAGCTTTCCACCTTGAAGAGCTACGAGCGCGTCGCCAAGGGCCTTGCCTATGTGCCGCAAGGTCGGATGATCTTCTCGACCATGACGGTGAGGGAGAACATCGAGACCGGGCTCGTCGTTTCAGGCGAAACCGAGGTGCCCGGCAGCATCTACGAATTGTTTCCGGTGCTGCTTGGAGATGAAGAACCGCCGCGGCGGCAATCTGTCCGGCGGGCAACAACAACAGCTCGCGATCGCGCGCGCGCTCGCCACCAAGCCAAAGGTGCTGCTGCTGGACGAGCCGACCGAGGGCATCCAGCCCTCGATCATCAAGGACATGGCGCGCACGCTGAAGCGCATTCGCGATGAGCGCGGGCTGTCGATCGTGGTGTCCGAGCAGGTCCTGAGCTTCGCGCTCGACATCGCCGACCGCGTGCTCGTGATCGAGAACGGCGAGATCGTGCGCGACGATCCACGCGCCAGCGTCGATGCCGCGCAGGTTTCCAAATATCTGTCCGTCTAACCAGTACCGTAAAAAGGGGAGCTCCAGATGCCAGAGACACTGATCAAGGTCGATCTTTCGAAGTCGGCCTACGAAAACGACATGATCCACAACCGCTGGCACCCCGATATCCCGATCGTGGCGTGGGTCAAGCCGGGCGACGACTTCATCATCGAGACCGTCGACTGGACCGGCGGCTTCATCAAGAACAACGATTCCGCCGATGACGTGCGCGACATCGATCTGTCGATCGTGCACTTCCTCTCCGGCCCGATCGGCGTCAAGGGCGCCGAGCCCGGCGACCTCCTGGTGGTCGATCTGCTCGACGTCGGTCCCCTGAAAGAGAGCCTGTGGGGATTTAACGGCTTCTTCTCCAAACAAAATGGCGGCGGCTTCCTGACCGATCATTTCCCGCTGGCGCAGAAATCGATCTGGGACATCAAGGGCCTCTACACCTCGTCGCGTCACGTTCCCGGCGTGAACTTTGCGGGCCTGATCCATCCCGGCCTGATCGGCTGTCTGCCCGACCCGAAAATGCTCGCGACCTGGAATGAGCGCGAGGCCGCATTGATCGCGACCAATCCGACGCGCATTCCCGGCCTTGCCAACCCGCCGTTCGCGCCGACCACGCATGCCGGTCAGGCCAAGGGCGACGTGAAGTCCAAGATCGCCGCTGAGGGCGCCCGGACGGTGCCGCCGCGCGAGCATGGCGGCAACTGCGACATCAAGGATCTGTCGCGCGGCTCGAAAATCTATTTCCCGGTCTATGTGCCCGGCGGCGGTCTCTCGATGGGCGATCTGCATTTCAGCCAGGGCGACGGCGAGATCACCTTCTGCGGCGCGATCGAGATGGCCGGCTGGCTGCATCTGAAGGTCGATGTCATCAAGGACGGTGTCGCCAAATACGGCATCAAGAATCCCGTATTCAAGCCGTCGCCGATCACGCCGAACTACAAGGACTATCTGATCTTCGAGGGCATCTCGGTCGACGAGCAAGGCAAGCAGCATTACCTCGACGTCCACATCGCCTATCGCCAGGCCTGTTTGAACGCGATCGAGTACCTGAAGAAGTTCGGCTATTCCGGCGCGCAGGCCTATTCGATCCTGGGCACCGCGCCGTGCCAGGGCCACATCTCAGGCGTGGTCGACGTGCCCAACGCCTGCGCCACGCTGTGGCTGCCGACGGAGATCTTCGACTTCGACATCATGCCGTCGTCGGTCGGTCCGATCAAACACATCACGGGCGACATCCAGATGCCGCTCTCTCCGGACAAATGATCCCTGCGCGACGGGATGCGGGACGGCGGCGTATTTGCCGTCCCGCATCCGCCGCTACGAATTCAAGAAGATCGATCGCGCGAGGAAAACGATGCCCGTCTACGAATATCTCTGCAACGATTGCGGTCCGTTCAAGGACATGCGGCCGATGTCGGAATGCGATCTGCCGCAGGACTGCCCGCACTGTGAAAGTGAGGCGCCGCGCGTGATCCTGACCGCGCCGAATTTCTTCTGCATGCCATCGGACAAGAAGAAGGCGCATGCCACCAACGAGCGCAGCGCCAATGCGCCGAAGACGGTCGCCGAATACAAAGCGTCGCACGGACCGGGTTGCGGCTGCTGTTCCTCCAAGAAGCCGGCGCGGCTGGTAACAAAGACGAAGGGCGGCGCCAAAGGGTTTCCGACCGCGCGCCCGTGGATGATCAGCCACTGATGCCGCACGACGTTTGATCGACGACGAACTCAAACCAAGAACAGAAGGCGATCCCAATGCTTCACGGTGATATTTCCTCAAGCAACGACACAGTCGGCGTAGCCGTCGTCAACTACAAAATGCCGCGGCTGCACACCACGGCCGAGGTGCTCGACAATGCCCGCAAGATCGCCGACATGGTAGTGGGCATGAAGACCGGCCTGCCGGGCATGGATCTGGTGATCTTCCCGGAATACTCCACGCACGGCATCATGTACGACTCGAAGGAGATGTACGAGACTGCGTCGCAGATCCCGGGCCCCGAGACCGACATCTTCGCCGACGCCTGCCGCAAGGCCAAGGTCTGGGGCGTGTTCTCGCTCACCGGCGAGCGCCACGAGGAGCACCCGAACAAGGCGCCGTACAACACCCTGATCCTGATGAACGACAAGGGCGAGATCGTCCAGAAATACCGCAAGATCATGCCGTGGGTCCCCATCGAAGGCTGGTATCCCGGCAATTGCACCTATGTCTCCGACGGACCGAAAGGCCTGAAGGTCAGCCTTATCATCTGCGACGATGGCAACTTTCCGGAAATCTGGCGCGACTGTGCGATGAAAGGCGCCGAGCTGATCGTGCGCTGCCAGGGTTACATGTATCCGGCCAAGGACCAGCAGGTGCTGATTTCCAAGGCGATGGCGTGGGCCAACAATGTCTATGTGGCGGTTGCCAATGCCGCGGGCTTCGACGGCGTCTATTCCTACTTCGGCCACTCCGCGATCATCGGTTTCGATGGCCGCACTTTGGGCGAGACCGGCGAGGAGGAATACGGCATCCAGTATGCGCAGCTGTCGAAGAACCTGATCCGCGATGCCCGCCGCACCGGCCAGTCGCAGAACCACCTCTACAAGCTGGTCCACCGCGGCTATACCGGCATGATCAATTCCGGCGAAAGCGCGCGCGGCATCGCTGCCTGCCCCTACGATTTCTACAAGAAGTGGATCGCCGATCCGGAAGGCACACGCGAAATGGTCGAGGCGATCACCCGCCCGACCGCGGGGACCGACGAATGTCCGATCGATGGCATCCCGAACGAGAAGACAGCGACGAATTATTGAGGGGTTGAGCGCGAGTAGCTCCCCCAGTTGTCATCGCCCGGCTTGACCGGGCGATCCAGTACGCCGCGGCTTTTCAGTTCTATCACGGAGGTCTCTGGAATACTGGATCACCCGCCTTCGCGGGTGATGACGGGTCGTTGTGTGTTCCCAGAGGACATCGAGATCGAGTTCGTCTAAGTCCGGGCTCGCGACTTTGGACGAACGAGGCGACTTTGCGACAACAGAAATTCGGCGGCAACGGTCCGCATTTGCCCGTGATCGGGCAGGGCACCTGGTATCTCGATCGCGGCGATCGCAAGGCGGCGGTTGCGGCGTTGCGCCGCGGCATCGAAGCCGGCATGACCCATATCGACACCGCGGAGATGTATGGCGACGCCGAGCTCGTGATCGCGGATGCAATTGCCGGCCAGCGCGACGGATTGTTCCTGGTGTCAAAGGTGTTGCCGAGCAACGCCTCGCGGCGCGGCACCATCACCGCCTGCGAGCGTTCGTTGAAGCGGCTGAAGACCGATCGTCTCGATTGCTATCTCCTGCATTGGCGCGGATCGTATCCTCTGGAGGACACCGTCGCGGCGTTCGATGAGCTGATCGCTGCGGGAAAAATCCGCTCATGGGGTGTCAGCAATTTCGACGTCGATGATCTCGACGAATTGCTTGAGGTGGCGGGCGAAGGCAAGATCGCCTGCAATCAGGTGCTCTATCATCTGCAGGAGCGCGCGATCGAGCACGCGGTGATTCCGTGGTGCGAGGAGCATGGCACTGCCGTCGTCGCCTATTCGCCGTTCGGTCACAATGAATTTCCATCTGCGAACAGCAAGTCCGGCGAGGTGCTGCAAGTGATCGCCAATGCGCACAAGGCGACCGCGCGTCAGGTCGCGCTGGCGTTCCTCACCCGTAATCCTGCGGTGTTTGCCATTCCAAAGGCATCGTCGGCCGAACACGCGACGGAGAATGCTTCGGCCGGAAAGTTGAAACTCAGCGACAGCGAGATATCGGCGCTCGATAAAGCCTTTCCGCGCGGGCCAAAACCGCGCGGTTTGCCGATGCTGTAGCGAACACAATTCTTAACGAAGTGTTGCAATCCGCGGGCCACCATCGCGCAGGCGACGGTAAACGCCGCGCTAGCTGCGGCGTATCGCCATGCCCGCTCCGTGCATATCGGAGTCCCGTTTTCGTGGCTTGTTGTTCGGCACCAAATGGCTTTTTTATAGGCTTCGCCCGATTCGATTTTTTCTGCCCATCGAGATTGCCGTGACTCCGCCCCCCGCCGCAGCCGCCAGGCTGGACAGCGCCCCGTTGCCGTTGCCCGAAAAGAAGTCCGCCGCTCCCAAAGCGCTCGCACGCGCCGATCGCCCCTTCAAGGGCATCGCGTTGATCCTGGCGTCGACGGTTTTTCTCGGCGTCTCGGACGTGACGGCGAAGTATCTATCCGCGACGTTGCCTTCGATCGAGATCGCGTGGATCCGGTTCACGGTGTTCGCGATCATCATGACGCCGGCGATGATGCCGGGCACGCCACTGTTTGCGCTGTCGACCGACCGGCTCGGCCTGCAGTTGATGCGCGGCTTCACGGTCCTGGCCTCGTCGCTGTTCTTCATCTCCGGCCTGAGTTTCCTGCCGATCGCGGAGGCCTCCGCCACCGGCTTCGTTGCGCCGCTGTTCGTCACCGCGCTGTCGATCGTTTTCCTCAGCGAGAAGGTCGGCCTGCGGCGCTGGATCGCGACAGCGGTCGGTCTCGTCGGCGTGATCATCATCCTGCGGCCGGGCTTCGGTGCGTTTCATCCCGCCGCATTCTTTCCGATCGTGTCGGCGCTGGCCTGGGCCTGCACCCTGATCATGACGCGGATGATGAGCGGCACCGAGCGCGCCGTCACCGTGATGGCCTATTCGTCGATCGTGGGCGTCTGCATCCTCACCGCGATGGTGCCGTTCGTCTGGGTCGCGCCGAGCTGGCACGACATCCTGTTCGGCATCTTCATCGGCGTCGCCTCGACCGCGGGACAATGGATCGTGGTGCTGGCGTTCCGCTATGCCGATGCCTCCGTGCTGGCGCCGTTCTCCTATATGCAATTGCTGTGGGTCAGCATTCTCGGCTTCATGGTGTTCGGCGAATTGCCAGATGTCTGGACCGTGACGGGCGCCGCGTTCATCGTCGCCAGCGGCCTCTACACCGCCCATCGCGAGCGCGTGCGGCAGTCGCAATTGCTGGCGGTGCCGGGCGAGCCGTCGCCGAACGCCTGACACGGCTAATCCTCTTCGCCGCCGCTTTTTGCTTCCTTTCTTCCCTGCCTTGTGGGAGGGAGTTGGTAACGAAAAAAGCGGGAGGAACCGGATGCGCGCAGCCATCTTCAGGAGCGGCGAGATCGTCGTAGACCAGCCCGCCGCTGCAAGCGTTGCTGCCGGCGCTCAAGCCCGCGCTGATCTTCGAATGCGTCGGTATCCCCGGTCTGATTCAGCAGGTGTTCGAGGGTGCGCCGCGCGATGCACGGATCGTCGTGGTCGGCGTCTGCATGGAAACTGACCGCTCAGAGCCGATGCTCGGCATTATGAAGGAACTCAACGTTCAATACGTATTGGGCTACACGCCGGAGGAATTCGCCTGGTCGCTGCGCCTGATCGCGGAAGGGGAGGTGGATGCCGCCTCGCTCGTAACCGCGCGGGTCGGCATTGACGGCGTCGCGCAGGCGTTCGCAGATCTGGCGAACCCGGAGGCGCACACGAAGATTATCGTCGAGCCGTGGAGATAGGTCATGATCACACTGACAACAAAAGACCTCCTGCCGGAGGACGGCACCAGTGGCACCCTGGTCGGGCGGGCCTGGCTGCCACAGCTCAAGGGCCCTGCCGTGGTTGCGGTCCGTGACGACGGGGTGTTCGACGTGACGGCGCGCTTTCCGACCGTGAGTGCGCTATGCGAAGAGGACGACCCGGCCGCCGCGCTGCGCAGCGTCAAAGGCGAGCGCATTGGCGATCTCGAGAGCCTTGCGGCCAACACGCCGCCCGACCGGCGCGATCCGCAAAAACCCTGGCTGCTCGCGCCGGTCGACCTGCAGGTGCTGAAAGCCGCCGGCGTGACGTTTGCCATCTCGATGCTGGAGCGGGTGATCGAGGAGCGGGCGCGGGGCAATCCGGCTTCCGCGGATGCCATTCGCAAGGAAGTGGTGCGGCTGGTCGGCGACGATTTCTCCAAACTCAAGCCCGGCTCAGCCGAGGCGACGCGGTTGAAGCAGGTGCTGATCGAGCAGAACGCCTGGAGCCAGTATCTGGAAGTGGGCATCGGTCCCGACGCCGAGGTATTTACAAAAGCGCCGACGCTGTCTTCGGTCGGCACTGGCATGGATGCCGGGCTGCATCCGAAATCGACCTGGAACAATCCGGAGCCCGAGGTCGTGCTGGCGGTGTCGAGCCGCGGCAAGATCGTCGGTGCGATGCTCGGCAATGATGTCAATTTGCGCGACTTCGAGGGCCGCTCCGCGCTGCTGTTGTCCAAGGCCAAGGACAACAACGCCTCCTGCGCTGTTGGGCCATTGCTCCGGCTGTTCGACAAGACGTTTTCGCTCGACGACGTCAGAAGGATGAATGTCGGGTTGACCGTCAAGGGCGCCGACGGCTTCGTCCTCGAAGGTCACTCGTCGATCAGCAAGATCAGCCGCGATCCGACTGACCTTGTCGCGCAGACCATCGGGCCGGTGCATCAATATCCCGACGGATTTGCGCTGTTCCTCGGCACCATGTTCGCCCCCGTGAAGGACCGCGACGCGCCGGGGCAGGGCTTCACCCACAAGCGCGACGATATCGTCACCATCTCGGCGCCCCAGCTCGGCAAGCTCGTCAACCGTATGCGCAACAGCGATGAGTGCGAGCCCTGGACCTTCGGCGTCGGCGCGCTGATGAAAAACCTGGCGGAGCGGAAGGTGCTTTGAGTTCATCCCCGCCGTCATTCCGGGGCGTGCGAAGCACGAGCCCTCATACTCACGATCGTGGTTATGGATTCCGGGCCCGCGCCAAAGCAGCGCGTCCCGGAACGACGAGAGCGTTAAGTTTCGTAGGGCGGGTAGAGGAAGAGGCTGGGCAAGAATTTTTCTCACCCGAATCTGGATCCGTGATGCGGCCGGAAGGGGACGACAAGATCGAGTGCAAGGCGATTTGCACTGAACTCTCGGACCGTCAATTCGCGTTTCAGCTGGCGGCCGGGATGAACGATGGGAGCCATAGTCGTTCCTGAACTAGAACGAGACGCTAGCCACGCTCGTCCGCTATCACTTTGCCATCATTGGGCAGCGAGCCGGCGCCGACCAGTTCGACATTGCCGCCGAGTTTTGTCACCGCGCGCAGGCTTGCGGCGAGGTCGCCCTGAAGGGCCTCACTTACCGACGCCGTCTCTGCTTTCAAAGTCATCACGTCGCTCTCGCCCGAACGAGAGACGACGAGCCGCAGCCGTCCGAGTCCGGGATGGCGTTTGCCGATCTCGGCAATCTGCTCGGGGCGCACGAACATGCCCTTGACCTTGGTGGTCTGGTCGGCCCGGCCCATCCAGCCCTTGATGCGTAGATTGGTGCGCCCGCAGGGGCTTGCGCCCGGCAACGCCGCCGTGAGGTCGCCGAGTGCCAGCCGAATCCAGGGATGATGCGGATCGAGCGAGGTGACCACGATTTCGCCGACGTCGCCCGGCGCCACCGGATCGCCGGTGCCGGGCTTGACGATTTCCAGGATCAGATCCTCGTTCACGGTCATGCCCTCGCGCGCCGGGGTCTCGAAGGCGACCATGCCCAGATCGGCGGTGCCGAATGCCTGGTAGGCATCGACGCCACGCGACTTCACTTCTTCCTGCAGCGATTTCGGAAACGCTGCGCCGGAGACCAGCGCGCGCTTGATCGAGGACACATCGCGACCGCTGCTCACAGCCGCGTCCAGCAGGATCTTCAGGAAGTCGGGCGTGCCGCTATAGCCGATCGGTCGGTAGGCCTCGATCAGCTCGAACTGCGCGTCCGTGTTGCCGGGGCCCGCTGGTATGACCGCGCAGCCTAGTGCGCGGGCGGAGGCGTCAAAGATGAAGCCGCCGGGGGTCAGATGATAGCTGAACGTATTCAGCACCACGTCTCCGGGGCGGAACCCTGCGGCGAACAGCGCCCGCGCCCCGCGCCAGGGGTCGGCATGAACAGGCTCAGGTTCGAAGATCGGGCCGGGCGAGGTGAATAGCCGTCCGAACGAGCCCAGTGGCCCCGCCACGAAGCCGCCGAACGGCGGGGCGGCCTTGTGCAGGGCGGGGAGTTCCGACTTGCGCAGCACCGGAAGGCGCGCCAGCGCGGCCCGGCTGGTGATGGAGGTGGGATTGATGCCCTTAAGGCGCTCGGCGTAGGCCGGCGCAGCCATGGCCTTGCCCAGGACGTCCGACAGACGCGCAAACAGGTCCGCCTCGCGGCTGGCGGGATCGCGCGTTTCGAGGGCGTCGTAATGATCGATCATGGCTGTTCCTTAAAGGTTCAGGCTGATTGCAGGCCGCCTCGTACGTGCTATCAGACGGCGGCTGCCGGTGTTGGAAAGGCTCCAGGGGACGCAATGGCTGAAAGACAAACCGCCGAGGATTCCGCCGACATCGTCGCGAAGCTGAAGCTTCGGATGATCGAACATGCCTTGCCGCTGTGGTCGACCGAAGGTTGGGATGCGACGACCGGCGGCTTCATCGAACGGCTGCATCCGGATGGGCGTGCGGATCGCCTCGCGCCGCGCCGCGTGCGCGTTCAGGCGCGTCAAATCTATTGCTACGCCAAGGCGGCGCAGATGGGCTGGTACCCGCAGGGGCGCGACATCGCGCTGAAGGGGCTGGAATATCTCCTGGCAAAGGCCAAGGCGCCCGATGGCCGACCGGGATTTGTCAATACCCTTATGCCGGATGGAACCGTCAAGGACCCGCTGCGCGACAGCTATGACCACGCCTTCGTGCTGCTGGCGCTCAGCACCGTCTACGCGCTGGACCGCGACGCGCAGGTCCGCGCCGAAATCGACGCGCTGTTGTCGTTCATGGACGCTCATTTGCGCTCGCCGCATGGCGGCGTGCTCGAGGGATTGCCGTCCTCGATGCCGCGGCGGCAAAATCCGCATATGCATCTGTTCGAGGCGATGATCGCGGCCTTCGACGCGACGCATGACACGGTTTTTCAGCAGCGCGCCGGCGACTTCTTCGCGCTGTTTCTCGCCAATCTCTACGACAAGCAGAAGCGCGTGCTTGGCGAATATTTCGAAGACGATTGGTCGAAGATCGAGCCCGTCAGTGTCGAGCCTGGACATCAGGCGGAGTGGGTCTGGCTTCTGAAGGGGTTTGAACGCATCACCGGCTGCCCGACCGGGCGTCATCGTGGCGAACTGTTGGAGTCGGCGCTGCGCTATCGCGACGAGACCACTGGATGCCTGATCGACGAGGGCGACGATGTCGGCAACATCCGGCGGCACACGCGGCGCCTGTGGCCGCAGACCGAGATCGCCAAGGCCTGGATCGCGCAAGCCGAGGCCGGCGAGGCCGGTGCAGCCGATGAGGCGCGCGCCGCGCTGGCGCGGCTTGAACGGCATTACCTCAGCCACCCGGTCGCAGGCGGCTGGTACGATCAATTCGATCGCGACGGCAATTCGCTGGTGGCAACGATCCCTGCGTCGTCGTTCTATCATGTTCTCTGCGCGGTCGCGGAGGCGGAGCAGGTGCTTGGTTAGCATTTTGATTTGACGCGGTTTCTTCACGCGGACCGGTACCCGCCCCGGATCAAGTCCGGGGCAGGCTTTCGCTAGAGCGCGCGCTGGAGCGCCAGTGCTCACAGCCACCGCTTTCGCCGCTTGAAGCTCTTCAGGTTCTTGAAACTCTTGCGCTGGTCGCCGGCGCCGCCGAGGTAGAACTCCTTGACGTCCTCGTTGTCGCGTAATTCGTCGGCCGAGCCGTCGAGCACCACCTTGCCCTGTTCCATGATGTAGCCGTGGCTCGCGACCGAAAGCGCAGCACGCGCATTCTGTTCGACCAGCAGGATGGTCACGCCGAGATCGCGGTTGATCTCCTTGATGATCGAAAACACTTCCTTCACCAATAGCGGCGATAGCCCCATCGACGGCTCATCCATCAGGATCATCTTTGGCCGTGCCATCAGCGCGCGGCCGATCGCA
The DNA here is from genome assembly GCA_963774775.1 of uncultured Alphaproteobacteria bacterium. Lineage (GTDB taxonomy): Bacteria > Pseudomonadota > Alphaproteobacteria > Rhizobiales > Xanthobacteraceae > Bradyrhizobium. The sequence goes on along the minus strand of CAVZGZ010000015.1, from coordinate 200,904 downwards.
AGCATTTGCTGCTCGCCGCCGGAGAGATAGCCGGCAAGCCCCGTGCGCTCCTTCAGGCGCGGGAAATATTTGAACACCATGTCGATGTCGGCCGAGACTTCGTTGTCGCTGCGGGTGAAGGCCCCGAGCCGCAGATTCTCCAGCGACGTCATGTCGGAGATGATGCGACGGCCCTCCATCACCTGGAAGATGCCGCGGCGGACGATCTTGTCGGGATCGATGCCGTTGATGCGCGCGCCCTCGAACAGGATTTCGCCGCGCGTCACTTCGCCGTCCTCGGTCTTGAGCAGTCCCGAGATCGCCTTCAGCGTCGTCGACTTGCCGGCGCCGTTGGCGCCCAGCAGCGCCACGATCGCGCCCTTCGGCACTTCGAGGCTAAGGCCGCGCAGCACCAGGATGACGTCGTCATAGACCACCTCGATGTTGTTCACGCTGAGGAGGGGAGCTGCGGTGACGGCGCTTGGTACGGGACGTGGTGCTTCGACGGTTTGGGTCATCTTGCGATTACTCTCTGCTGTCGTCACCCGCCACCGGGTCGGCCGAATGGCCGCCCGATGACAGGCTCCGGCGGGTGACTCAGTATTCCAGAGGCCGCTGTGACCAATCGAGAAGCCGCGGCGTACTGGATCCCCCGCTTTCGCGGGGGATGACGTTCAGGTGTGTGGCTGGGCTGGTCCGGGTAACCTCTACCTCACCAGCCAAACCATTCCGGCTTGCGCGGCAGTTCGACGGTCCTGACCTTCTCGAGCTTGATCGTGCCCTTGCTCATCAGATCGTTGATGTCGCCGTCCGTCGGCCCTGAGATTTTCGACCGATAGAGATCGACCTTGGTCGTCGGGCGATGGTCCTTCTCGGTCCAGGTCGAGGGATTGCAGACGCCTTCCATGCCCGCCGGCACCCAATCCTTCTTCTGGTAGAAGCCCTTGGCAACGTTCTCGCCGGTGGTGCCGCCGTTCTTCGCGGCCCAGTCGAGGGCTTCCTTCAGATACAGCGCGCTGCAAACGGCCGCGATGTAATGCACGGGCCGGTAGACCTTGCCCGTAGGGTCCGACATCTTGGAGATTTCCATCACGGTCTTCATGCCCGGCGCGTTGCCGCCCCAGGCGACCGCCGTCCGCAACGGGAAGATGACGCCATCAGCGGCATCGGCGGCGGTCTTGGCGGCGTTCTCGTCCATGCCCCAGACGTTGCCCATGAACTGCACGTCGACGCCGGCGGTCTTGCACGCCTTCAGCACCGAGATATTGGAGGCCGCGGTATTGCCGAGATAGGCGTAATTGGCGCCGGAGCTCTTCAGGCTCAGGCACTGCGCGCTGTAATCACCCGGCGCCAGCGCGAACACCAGCGGCGGCAGCACTTCGAAGCCAAGTTCGGTGGCGAGCGCTTCGCCAGCCGCCTTCGGTGCGTTCGGATAGGGGTGGTTGGCGCCCATGTGGACGAATTTTGGCTTGCCCGGTTTGCCCTTGGCCTTCCAGTCCTCGGCCGCCCAGGTCAGCATCGCCCGCATCGAGTCCGAATAGCTCGGGCCGTAGAAGAAATTGTACGGCGCGGGCTTGGCCTTGCCGCTGGTGCCTTCCGGATCAGTCAGCGCCGCCGCGTAGGAGCCGGAGATATCGGGGATCTTGTCCTGCGCGAGGAAGCCGGTCAGCGCTTCGGTGTCCGCCGTGCCCCAGCCCATGATCGCCGCGACCTTAGCATCGGGAGCCGACCATTTCTTGTACAGCGCGATCGCACGCGGCACCTGGTAGCCATAGTCGTTGCTATCGACATTGAGCTGCTTGCCGTCGATGCCGCCGTTCTTGTTGACCCAGGCAAAAGTGTCCGCGACACCCTGTCCGTACGGTGTGCCGACGTCGGATGTGCCGCCCGACTGATCCTGAAGGTGGCCGATGGCGATCTGCGCCTGTGCCGTCGCGGACGCGCCGCCGATCAAGAGCGCCAGCGAAACCGTGCTCAAAAGGGATTTAATCGTCATTTGTCGTTTCCTCCTGTTATTCGTTGATGCCGATTGTAGTAAGTCGCGTTCAAACCTCAATGCGAGAACGGGTAGAGTTTCCAGTAGGTCTTGATCTGCCGCCAGCGATGGGCGAGCCCGTCGGGCTCGAACATCAGGAACGCGATGATGATCAGGCCGATCGCGATCTCGCGCAGGAAGGTGATGTTGTTGTTGAGCGACAGCGCCTTGTCGATCGCGCTGCCTTTCAGCCCCGCGCTGATCCATTCCATCGATTCCGGCAGCAGCACCACGAAGGCGGTGCCCATCAACGTGCCCATCACCGAGCCGGTGCCGCCGATGATGACCATCGCGAGAAAAAGAATCGAGCGCTCGATGCCGAACCCTTCGTTGGAGACGACGAGCTGGTAATGGGCATAGAGCGCGCCGGCGATGCCGGCGAAGAACGCCGCTAGTCCGAACGACAGCGTGCGGTATTTGGTAAGATTGATGCCCATGATCTCGGCGGAGAGATAATGGTCGCGGATCGCCACCAGCGCGCGGCCGTCGCGGGTGCGCATCAGGTTGGTCACCAGGAGATAGCTGACCACGAGATAGGCCAGCACCACGTAGAAATATTGCTTATCGCCGCGGAAGACGTAGCCGAAGATCGAGAACGGGTTGGCACTGGCCGGCACCGAGCCGCCGGTGAACCATTCGGCACGCGAGAAGAAGTCGAGCAGGATATATTGCGCGGCCAGTGTCGCGATGACGAGATAAAGTCCCTTCAGCCGCGCCGCCGGCAAGCCGAAGATCAGGCCGACCAATGCGGTGATGACGCCGGCGAGCGGAATGGCGAAGAACACCGGGATCGGGGCATTGTTGGAGATATAGGCCGAGGTGAAGGCGCCGAGCAGGAAGAACGCGGCGTGGCCGATCGAGATCTGGCCGGTGAATCCGACCAGCACGTTGAGCCCGAGGGCTGCGATGGCAAAGATGCCGATCTGGATCGATATACTGAGCCAGTAGTTGGAGAACACCAGCGGCGCACAGCAGACCAGGACAATGCCCAGGATCGCAAAGTTGCGGCTGGTCGTAGTCGGAAAGATCGTGGTGTCGGCCGCGTAGCTGGTGCGGAAGTCGCCGGACGGGATGAGGGACGGACTTGCCATGAATTATACCCGCTCGATGTCTTTGGTGCCGAACAGGCCGTAGGGCTTGATCATCAGGATGATGATCAAGACGTAGAACGGCGCGATCTCATAGAGATTGCCCCAGTGCAGATATTCGCTGTCGATGAATTGCGCGATGTTTTCCAACAGCCCGATGATGATGCCGCCAAGCACCGCGCCGCCGATCGAGTCGAGCCCGCCGAGGATCGCAGCCGGAAATACCTTGATGCCGTAGGCGGAGAGGCCGGACGAGACGCCGTTGACGACGGCGACCACGACGCCCGCAACCGCCGATACCGTCGCCGAGATCGCCCACGCCATCGCGAACACGCTTTTGACGGATATGCCGAGCGACTGCGCCACCTGCTGGTTGAACGCGGTGGCGCGCATCGCAAGGCCATATTTCGAGGCGCGAAAGAACCAGGCCATGCCGATCATCATGGCGATCGAAACCACGAGGCTCATGACATAGACGGTTTGGATCTGCAGGCCCAGGAAACTCAGGGATTGGCTCTCGAACACCCGTGGGAACGGCTGCGGGTTGACGCCAAAGATCCATTTCAGTGCGGCCTGAAACACGGTCGAGAGACCGATCGTGACCATGATGACGGAGATGATCGGCTCGCCGATCATCGGCCGCAGGATCACGACCTGGATTGCGATTCCGAAGGCGAACATGAACACCAGCGTGAGGGGCATGCCGATCCAGAACGGCACCTGGTATTTCGTCAGCAGCGTCCAGCACACCCAGGCGCCGACCAGCAGCAACTCGCCTTGCGCGAAGTTCACGACCTGGCTCGCCTTGTAGATCAGGACGAACGACATCGCGACCACGCCATAGAGCGTGCCGACCACGAGGCCGTTGACGAGGAGCTGGATCAGAAAGTGGAGGTTCATGGAAAGGCAGCTCGGTTGAAGGCGGCAGGCGACGATCTTTCGTTCGTCATGCCCGGGCTCGTCCCGGGCATCCACGCCTTACTTGATGAGCGCAAGAAAGACGTGGATGGCCGGGACAAGCCCGGCCATGACGGCGGTGGGAAACAGCCGATCGCTCCCTCATTCCGCCGCCTCCGCTGCAACCGTCTCCTGCGCAAGATCGACCACCCGTAGCGTCGTGCGTATCCGCTGCGTCGTGCCGTCCTGGAAGCGGATCACGGTGTCGACGGGGATGTCGCGCTTGCCGCTATAGATGCCGTCGATGATATCGGCATATTTCTCGTTGATGACGTTGCGTCGCACCTTTCGGGTCCGGGTCAGCTCGCCATCGTCAGCGTCGAGCTCCTTGTACAGCAGCAGGAAGCGCGAGATGCGCTGCGCCGGCGGCAGCGTGGTGTTGACGGTTTCGACTTCCTTGCGCAACAGCGCGTAGACCTCCGGGCGCGAGGCGAGGTCGGTATAGGTCGTGAACGAAATCCGGTTCTTCTCCGCCCATTTCGAGATGATCGAATAGCGGATGCAGATCATCGCAGCCAGCGCGCCCCGGCCAGCGCCAAGCGCCACGGCCTCGGCGATGTAGGGCGAGAATTTCAGCTTGTTCTCGATATATTGCGGCGAGAAGCGATCGCCGCGTGCGGTCTCGGCAAGATCCTTGATACGGTCGATCACCACGAGCTGCTTGTTGTCGTTGTAGTAGCCGGCATCGCCGGAATGCATCCAGCCGTCTTTCATGTCGGCAAGCGAAGCTTCCGGGTTCTTGTAATAGCCGAGATACATGTTGGGATGGCGCACCACGATTTCGCCGACGCCGTTGATATCAGGGTTGTCGATTTGGATTTCGATGTCATCGGCCATCGGAACGCCCGTGGTATCCGGATCGACCTTGCCGGCAGGATGCAGCGTGTAGGCGCCCAGCAGTTCGGTCTGGCCGTACAGCGTGCGTAGCGGCACGCCCATGGCCTGGAAGAACTTGAAGGTATCAGGGCCGAGCGCCGCGCCGCCGGTTGCGGCCGAACGCAGCCGCGTGAAGCCGAGCCGGTCGCGCAAGGCGCGGAACAGGATCTGGTCGGCCAACATCGAATGCTTGCCCTGCGCCAGCGCCGCAAGCCCCGTCTTCATGCCGAGATCATAGAGTATCTGCTTCAGCGGCGAGGAATCCATCACGCCGGCGCGGACGTCGGCGGCGATCGATTCCCAGACCCGCGGTGCAAACAGCACGAAGGTCGGCGCGATCTCGCGAAAGTCGTTCATCATGGTGTCGGGCTCTTCGACGAAGTTGACCTTCATCCGGCAGAGCAACCCTTTGCCGAGTACGTAAACCTGTTCCATGATCCAGGGCAGCGGCAGCACCGAGACGTATTCGTCGTCCGGTCCCTTCGGGTCGAACGCGAGGTACGTCGCGCAATGTTTCAACACACGCCCGGCCGCAAGCATCGCGAGCTTGGGATTGGCCGTGGTGCCCGACGTCGTGCAGAGGATCGCGACGTCCTCGCCGCGGGTCGCGTCGACCAGCCTGTCGTAGAGACCAGCTTCGCGCCCGGCGCGGTCGCGCCCCATCTTTGCCAGCGTGTCGGCTTCCATCAGGCGCGGGTCGTCATACTTCCGCATCCCGCGCGGATCGGAATAGACGATGTGCTGCAGATTCGGCGCGCGATCGGCTAGCGCCAGCAGCTTGTCGACCTGCTCCTCGTCTTCCGCGAAGACGAGTTTTGCTTCGCCGTAGCTCAAGAGATAGGCAGCTTCCTCGTCCAGCACGTCGCGATAGAGACCGAGGCTCATGGCGCCGATGGCGTGGGTTGCGATTTCCGCCGCGACCCAGTCCGGCCGGTTGTCGCCGATGATACCGATGACGTCGCCGCGGCCGAGGCCCAGTTCGACCATGCCGAGTGCGAAATCATGCACGCGGGCCTGGTAGTCGTTCCAGGTGAAGACGCGCCAGAGCCCAAGATCCTTCTCGCGCAGCGCGATCTCGTTGCCGTGCTCGCGCGCGTTGAGCCGCAGCAGTTTTGGATAGGTGTCGGCTGCCGCGACGCGGCCGGCGTAATCCATCATGCCGCGCTCTCCGTAACCGCCGGCTTGTCGTCGGGATCGACCAGGATTTCGTCTTCCTCGCCGAGATAAGCGCGCTTGACGTGGGGATCGGCCAGCACGGCGGCGGGATCGCCCTCGGCGATCTTGCGCCCGAAATCCAGCACCATGACGCGGTGGGAGATGTCCATCACCACGCCCATGTCGTGCTCGATCATCATCACGGTCATGCCGAACTCTTCGTTGAGGTCGACGATGTAGCGGGCCATGTCTTCCTTTTCTTCGAAGTTCATGCCGGCCATCGGCTCGTCGAGCAGGATCAATTGCGGCTCCAGCGCCATGGCGCGCGCCAGTTCGACGCGTTTGCGCAGGCCGTAGGGCAGCGTGCCGGCGGTCGCCTTGCGCACCGATTGCAGGTCGAGGAAGTCGATGATCTCCTCCACCTTGCGGCGGTGCTCGAGCTCCTCGCGCCGCGCGCCGGTCAGCCAGTACAGCGATCCCGTGATGAAATTGTTCTTCAGCAGGTGATGGCGCCCGACCATGATGTTGTCGAGCACGCTCATATGATGGAACAGCGCCAGATTCTGGAAAGTGCGCCCGATACCGAGCCCGGGCCGTGCGTTGGGATTGAGCCCGGTGATGTCCCGGCCGCGATAGAACAGCTGGCCTTCGGTCGGCTTGTAGCGGCCCGAGATGCAATTGACGATCGAGGTCTTGCCGGCGCCGTTGGGGCCGATGATCGAGAACAACTCGCCATCGTTGACGCCGAAGCTCACTTCGGTCAGCGCGCGGACGCCACCGAAGCGCAGCGACACCCCGCGCACTTCCAAACTGTAAGCCACCTATTCCCTCCGGATACGGCGCTTGACGCGCTCTTTATCTCTTCACAGCATCACGCCACCGACCTTACATGGGCGGCTATCGCTAAACCATCCAACTTCCTGCCATCGCCGCTTTTGCGATCAAGCGCTTTCCAATGCGTCGATGTCATGCGCGGTAAGGTCGCACCCGCAGATTCCGGCCTTTTTCTTCCTGCCGTCGCCTGGTCCTGTGGCGGCAAGCGGGCGGTTACGCGAGGTGGTCCTCAATAGGGGAAAGCGATACGCTGAAATGTCTTGTGCCCGACAATTGGTCAGTAAATTTTGGAACCGTTCCGCGCTTGCCGTTCCTGACCTAGTCGTTGTTGCGGTGCAATATTCTGGACTGAGGACCCCGTCGAACGAGTCATGATTACCTCTGACTACCTAAAGCGCATCGCGGCCTGGTCGCGCGAGCTGACCGAACGCGAGATTGATATCGCGCGCGGCGGCATCGTCGAGAAGTCCTACCGCGCCAATGAATTCATCTTCATGCGTGGCGACAGTTTTGAATACTGGACCGGCGTCGTTACCGGTCTCGTGAGGATGGGCATCGTGTCGCGCGGCGGCAAGGCGGCCAGTTTTGCAGGCCTCACCGCCGGCGCCTGGTTCGGCGAGGGCACCGTGCTCAAGAACGAGCCGCGCCGCTATGATGTGGTGGCGCTGCGCGATACGCGGCTGGCGATGATGGATCGCAAGACCTTCGTCTGGCTGTTCGAGAACAGCGTCGGCTTCAACCGCTTCCTGGTCGGGCAGCTCAATGAGCGTCTCGGCCAGTTCATCGCGCTGCTCGAATATGGCCGGACGCTGGATGCCACCGCGCGGCTGGCGCGCTCGATCGCGTCGCTGTTCAATCCGATCCTGTATCCGGACCTGACGCGTCACCTCGAAATCACCCAGGAAGAGATCGGCGCACTGTCCGGCATTTCCCGCCAGAACGCCAATCAGTGCCTGAAGCGGCTGGAGAAGGAGGGGCTCCTGCGGCTCGAATATGGCGGGGTGACCATCCTCGACCTCGATCGGCTACGCCATTACGGCGAATGACGCTTGGGATCCGTTTGGGCGCGCTGACTACGCACTAAAGGCCTGATTTCAAACGACTATGAGATTAGACTTGGCCTGGGCCGGATGCTACAGACCGACCCGGTCAGGATTGGCGCGGTGCCGCGCCTTTTGGAGAGGACATGGTAGCTAGGGATTTGGCAGCTAAGGATTCGGCGGCTCAGGACGACAAGCGGCGCGTGGCGCTGATTACCGGCGTCACCGGCCAGGACGGCGCCTACCTCGCCGAATATCTGCTCGGCCTCGGCTACACCGTGCACGGCATCAAGCGGCGGTCGTCCTCGTTCAATACCGCCCGCGTCGATCATCTTTATCACGATCGCCACGAGGGTAACGTGCCGTTCCTGATGCATTACGGCGACATGACCAACTCCACCAACCTGATCCGCCTGATGCAGCAGATCAGGCCGACCGAGATCTACAATCTCGCCGCCCAAAGCCATGTCGCCGTCAGCTTTGAGAGCCCGGAATATACCGCCAATGCCGACGCCATCGGCGTGCTGCGGCTCCTCGAAGCGATCCGCATCCTCGGCATGGAGAAGGAGACGCGGTTCTATCAGGCGTCGACCTCCGAGCTCTACGGCCTGGTTCAGGAGGTCCCGCAGAAGGAGAGTACACCGTTCTACCCGCGTTCACCCTACGGCGTCGCCAAGCTCTATGGCTACTGGATCACGGTGAACTACCGCGAAGCCTACGGCATGTATGCTTCCAACGGCATCCTGTTCAATCACGAGAGCCCGATCCGCGGCGAGACCTTTGTGACGCGCAAGATCACCCGCGGTGTCGCCCGCATCGAGGTCGGCCTCGAAGACACGGTCTATCTCGGCAACCTCGAGGCCAAGCGCGACTGGGGCCATGCGCGGGACTATGTCGAGGGCATGCACACGATCCTTCAGGCGGATGCGCCCGACGATTTCGTATTGGCGACTGGCGAGACTCGCTCCGTGCGCGAATTCGTCGAACTGGCTTTCGCGGAAGTCGGTCATGCGATCGAATGGCGGGGCAAAGGCGTCGATGAAATCGGCGTCAACAGGAAAACCGGCAAGACCGTGGTTCGCATCGATCCGACCTATTTCCGGCCGACCGAGGTCGACCTTCTGATCGGCGATGCCAGCAAAGCGCGCGAAAAGCTCGGCTGGAAGCCGAAGACGCCGTTCGCCCAGCTGGTCAAGGAAATGGTCGCGGGCGATCTGGAAATTGCCAAGCGGGAGGTCGCCAATGGCAAGGACTCCGTTTGAGCTGAAGGGCAAAACGGTCTTCGTCGCCGGCCATCGCGGCATGGTCGGCTCCGCGCTGGTGCGCCGGCTCGCAGCGGAAGACGTCGAACTGCTGACGCTCGCGCGCAGCGAGGTCGACCTGCGCGACCAGGCGGCGGTGAACCGATGGTTTGCCGCCCACCGTCCGCAGGCGGTATTTCTGGCGGCGGCGAAAGTCGGCGGCATCGTCGCCAACAACACGCTGCGCGCCGAATTCCTCTACGACAATCTGGCGATCGCGACCAATTTGATCCACGCCGCGCATGTCAACACATGCGAAAAGCTGATGTTCTTCGGCTCCTCCTGCATCTATCCCAAGCTGGCGCCGCAGCCGCTGCGCGAAGATTCGATGCTGACCGGGCCGCTGGAGCCGACCAACGAGCCCTACGCGATCGCCAAGATCGCCGGCATCAAGATGGTGGAGACCTATCGCAGCCAATATGGTGCCGACTTCATCAGCGTGATGCCGACCAATCTCTACGGGCGCGGCGACAATTATCATCCCGAATACAGCCACGTCGTGGCTGCGCTGATCCGCCGCTTCCACGAAGCCAAGGTTTCAGGCACCAGGAATGTCGTGGTGTGGGGCACCGGCACGCCGCGTCGGGAATTTCTCTATGTCGACGATCTCGCCGATGCCTGCATCCATTTGATGAAAACCTATTCGGATTCTGAGCTGGTCAACATCGGCACCGGCGAGGACATCACGATCGCCGAATTCGCTCGTGTGGTGGCCGCGACCGTCGGCTTCAGCGGCGAGATCAGCTTCGATACCTCGCGGCCCGACGGCACGCCGCGCAAGCTGCTCGATGTCAGCCGGCTGGCGAAGCTCGGCTGGCGCGCCAGCACGTCGCTTGAGGACGGGATCAGGCTCGCCTACCAGGCGTATCTGAGCGAGCGCCGAGCAGGCGGCGGAATGATGTCATTCCGATCGTGCCTCATCGTCATTGCGAGCGAAGCGAAGCAATCCATGCTCACGACAAGCACGGTGGATGGATGGATTGCTTCGTCGCTACGCTCCTCGCAATGACGCTGTAACTTACCGCGGCGGCGCTTTCGCCAGCTCCGTCGCCATCGCCGATATCAGCGGCTTCATGAAGTAGGCGTCGTTGGCCGGATAGATATCCGTCCGCAGGCCGTGGGACTTGAGTTCGTCCGAAACCGCCGGCCCGACGGAGGCAATCCGCGTACGCGCCAGTCCGTCGCGCAACCGGGTTTCAAATCCATGTGTCCGGGCGACTTCGACGAGCCGGCGGATCTGGCCCAGATTGGTCAACGCGATCGCATCGATGCGGCCCTCGGCCATCTCGTCGATGGCGGTGACGATGTTGGCGTCCGCGGCTCGCGCGTCGTAGGCGTAGGGCAGCACGGTATCGACCTCGGCGCCCTGCGCCTTGATCGCGTTGATCAGCACACTGTGGTCCTTGTCCGGATAGAGCTGCAGTCCAACGCGACGGGCCTTCAGGTCGACCCGCGACAGCATCTCGGCGACCCCCTCCGAGGTCGGCTTTTCCGTCGTCATCTGCGGCTCCAGCCCGATTTCGCGCAAGGCACGGCCGGGCTTCGGGCCGCGGGTGAAGTTGCGCGTCTGACCAAGCGCCGCGACGAATTCGCCCTCGACGCCGATACGTCGCACCACCTTCATCAGGCGCCGGAGCCCTTCGCCGGTCATCAGCACCAGATCATCCAGCGGCTTCTCGATCGCCCGCCGGATCCAGGCCTCGACCGGCGCCGGGTCAGGTGCGTCGTGGATGGTGAACATCGGGCATTGCAGCACATCCGCGCCCTGCTCGGTGAGCAGGCGGGAAAACTGCGCTTCCTCGCGCGTCTCCAGGATCAGGATGCGATAGCCGTTCAGCCTGTCAGCCATGATATTGCTCTAAGTGCGATTGCTCTTGTTTGTTCAATTTGATTCCTGTCGCGGGATTGGCGCAAGGGCGCCGGCGGTGATAGAGCAGGGCCGTTCAAATCGCCAGTTAACGCACCTGCTCGAGCCTCAGTCAGTTTACATGCCCGACCGCCAATTCGTTCTCACGTTGTCCTGTCCGGATCGCCCCGGCATCGTCTCCGCGGTATCGACCTTTCTGGCCCACAACGGCCAGAACATCCTCGACGCCCAGCAGTTCGATGACACCGAGACCAACAAGTTCTTCATGCGGGTGGTGTTCACGGCTGCCGACCTCGCAGTCGGGCTGTCGGCGCTGCAGACCGGCTTTACCGCGATCGCCGAGCGCTTCGCCATGGACTGGCAGATGCGCGATCGCGCCAACCGCCGGAGGGTCATACTGCTGGTCTCCAAATCGGACCATTGCCTGGTCGATATCCTCTACCGCTGGCGCACCGGCGAACTCGAGATGATTCCGACCGCGATCGTCTCCAACCATCCGCGCGAGAGCTATGGCAATCTCGATTTCGGCGAGATTCCGTTCCACTATCTGCCGGTGACCAAGGAGACCAAGCGCGAACAGGAACAGGCGGTCCTGAAGCTGGTCGAGGACAGCAAGACCGACCTCGTGGTGCTGGCGCGCTACATGCAGATCCTGTCGGACGAGCTGTCGGCAAAACTGTCGGGCCGCTGTATCAACATCCATCATTCGTTCCTGCCGGGCTTCAAGGGCGCGCGGCCCTACCATCAGGCGCACGAGCGAGGCGTCAAACTGATCGGCGCGACCGCGCATTACGTCACCGGGGATCTCGACGAAGGTCCCATCATCGACCAGGACGTCGAGCGCATCAGCCACCGCGATACGCCCGAGGACCTCGTCCGCAAGGGCCGCGACATCGAGCGCCGGGTGCTGGCACGCGCGATACGCTATCATCTCGACGATCGCGTCATTCCCAATGGCCGCAAGACTGTGGTGTTCATGGATTAGTGCACGGCGTCCTGGGACGTGGTCGATGCGGGCTTGGCCTCCTCGCCGCGTTCCGCCGCCGGTATCAGGCGCTTGCGCTCCCGTTCCTTCATGAGTTCGTCGTACTTGGCGGTGCCCGGCCGTGGTGGGGCATCGGCCGGCAGGCCACCGGCCCATGCCGGGATGGCGTCGGCCGTGCCGGCCGCGAGCTTCTCGTTGATCGTGCCGCATCCGCTCACGGCAAAGCCCGCGAGCAGGAGCGCGACGATCGTTGGAATATGGCGGGCGCGGATCGGCATCGGCAGGATGGTACAACCTTGTTCTTTAAGGATGATGGATTTGCGGCCGTCTTGAGGTCGCGATCGGCTTGATGGCCTCAATGGCCGGCACCGGCGCCATCTTTGTTGACAGGACCATTTTATTTGTACATTCGTACAAATGAGCTGGTAGCTGGATTGAGAAAACGATGGGTGAAGTGCGGGGGGCCGATCCTCGGTCGTTCCCCACGAATGTGGCTAATGGTGTCATGGTACCTAAATTCGGATCGAGTCCGTTGCCGCAAGCGCAATGCGGCGAAGCTCGCTTCGTGCTCGAATCACATCCTTCGTCCGATTGACAACAGGGCGTCCGAGGACGCCATGTCGGCGCGCTGCTCGGCCGAAAAATCTGGGCTATGGTGAGGCAAGGGCCGGGTACTCGGTTCAACCTACAAAACCGATCAGGGGGAGAAAACATTGATGTTCATTCGTACCAAAATGCTGTCCAAAATGCCGTCTTGGGCCGCGACGCTCACCGTCGTTGCGGGCGCCTTCGCGCTTGCGCCAGCGTGGGCCGAGGACACCGTGAAGATCGGCCTGATCCTGCCGATGACCGGCGGCCAGGCGTCGACCGGCAAGCAAATCGACAACGCGGTCAAGCTCTATATGCAGCAGAAGGGCGACACCGTCGCCGGCAAGAAGATCGAGGTCATCCTGAAGGATGACGCCGCGGTCCCCGACAACACCAAGCGTCTTGCCCAGGAACTGATCGTCAACGACAAGGTCAATTTCATCGCGGGCTTCGGCGTGACGCCGGCGGCGCTCGCCGCAGCGCCGCTCGCAACCCAGGCCAAGGTTCCGGAAATCGTGATGGCCGCGGGCACCTCGATCATCACCGAGCGCTCGCCCTATATCGTCCGCACTTCCTTCACGTTGGCGCAGTCGTCCACCATCATTGGCGATTGGGCCGCCAAGAACGGCATCAAGAAGGTTGCGACCCTGACCTCCGACTACGCCCCGGGCAATGACGCGCTGAATTTCTTCAAGCAGAACTTCACCGCCGGCGGCGGCGAGATCGTCGAAGAGGTCAAGGTGCCCCTGGCCAATCCGGATTTCGCGCCGTTCCTGCAGCGGATGAAGGATTCCAAGCCCGATGCCGTGTTCGTGTTCGTGCCGGCGGGGCAGGGCGGCAACTTCATGAAGCAATATGCCGAGCGCGGGCTCGACAAGGCCGGCATCAAGGTGATCGGCCCCGGCGACGTCATGGACGACGATCTCTTGAACGGCATGGGCGATGCCGCGCTCGGCACCGTGACCGCGCACCTCTATTCCGCGGCGCATCCGTCGGCGATGAACAAGGATTTCGTCGCCGCCTACAAGAAAGCCTACAACTCGCGTCCCGGCTTCATGGCAGTGAGCGGGTATGACGGCATCCATCTGATCTACGAGGCGCTGAAGAAGACCGGCGGCAAGACCGATGGCGACGAGCTGATCGCGGCGATGAAGGGCATGAAATGGGAGAGCCCGCGCGGCCCGATCTCGATCGATCCCGATACCCGCGACATCGTGCAGAACATCTACATCCGCAAGGTCGAGAAAGTCGACGGCGAGCTCTACAATGTCGAGTTCGCGACGTTCGAGGCCGTCAAGGATTCGGGCAAGACCAAGAAGTGATCGCAGGTCATCCCCGATGTGCGATTGCACATCGTCGGGGCTCACTCCCGGCTCCCTCCACGTCATGGCCGGGCTTGTCCCGGCCATCCACGTCTTCCTTGGTTGCATCGAAGGAAGACGTGGATGCCCGGCACAAGGCCGGGCATGACGATGCTGCTGATTTCGTGTCGCTCTCCAACATCGGCTGAGTTCGGTTCCCATGACCACCCTCTTCACCATCCTGTTCGACGGCGTCGCCTACGGCATGCTGCTGTTCGTGCTCGCCTGCGGGCTCGCGGTGACGCTCGGACTGATGAATTTCGTCAATCTCGCCCACGGCGCCTTCGCGATGACCGGGGGCTATGTCTGCGCCGTTCTCGTCAATAATTCCGGCTGGCCGTTCTTTGCAGCACTGCCGCTCGCCTTTGTCTCCGCCGCCCTGATCGGCGTGGTGCTGGAACGCGCCCTCTATCGCCACCTCTACACGCGAAGCCATCTCGATCAGGTGCTGTTTTCGATCGGCCTCGTCTTCATGTCGGTGGCGGCGGTCGATTACATCATGGGGTCGACGCGGATCTTCATCAAACTGCCGGCCGCGCTCGAAGGCCAGTTCGACTTTTTCGGCGTCGGCATCGGCCGCTACCGCCTGATGATCGTCGTGATCTGCGGCCTGCTGACGATAGCGCTGCAGTTGATCCTGGCGAAGACGCGCTTCGGCAGCCGGCTGCGCGCGGCGGTGGACGATCCGCGCGCGGCGATCGGGCTCGGCATCAACGTGCCGCAGGTCTTTGCCTTCACCTTTGCGTTCGGCTGCGGCCTTGCCGGGCTCGGTGGGGCGCTGAGCGCGGAAATCCTCGGTCTCGATCCGTATTTTCCGCTGAAATTCATGATCTACTTCCTGATCGTCGTAACCGTCGGCGGCTCCTCCAGCATCACCGGGCCGTTTCTTGCTTCGCTGCTGCTCGGCATTGGCGACGTCGCCGGCAAATATTACGTCCCGAAGATGGGCCCGTTCGTGATCTACACCATCATGATCGTGATCCTGATCTGGCGCCCGAACGGCCTGTTCGGCCGCACCGCGACGCGTTGAGATTTGCGATGACCGCGCTTTCCGACGTCTCATCACACGCAATGGCCAGCGCCCGCTGGCGCGCCAGCGAAATCGTGTTCTGGATCGTGGCGCTGGCCTGCGCCTTCCTGTTTCCGTCGCGCTACCTCATCATGACCGACATCGTGCGGCTGGCCTTGTTCGCGCTGTCGCTCGACCTGATCCTCGGCTATGCCGGCATCGTCTCGCTCGGCCATGCTGCGTTCTTCGGCGTCGGCGCCTATTGCGCGGGGCTGCTGGCGCTGCATGGCATCATCAATGAGCCTGTCATTGCGCTGGTCGCCGCGGGCCTCGTTGCAACGGTGCTCGGCTTCCTCACCAGCTTCCTGGTGATCCGCGGCGTCGACCTGACCCGGCTGATGGTGACGCTCGGGATCGCGCTGCTGCTGGAGGCGCTGGCGGAACGCTATTCCAACATCACCGGCGGCACCGATGGCCTCCAGGGCATCGAGATGCAGCCGATCCTTGGGCTTTTCGCCTTCGACATGTTCGGCAGGACCGGCTTCTTCTATTCCCTGATCGTGCTGTTCCTGCTGTTCCTGCTGGCGCGGCGCATTGTCTACTCGCCGTTCGGGCTGTCGCTGCGCGCGATCAAGAACAATCCGCTGCGGGCGGCCGCCATCGGCGTTCCCGTCAACCGTCGCCTGATCGCGATCTACACGGTTGCGGCGTTTTATGCCGGCATCGCCGGCGCGCTGTTCACCCAGACCACGGCGCTCGCCTCGCTTGATGTGTTCGCGTTCGAGCGTTCCGCGGATCTGATGCTGGTGCTCGTGATCGGCGGCACCGGATATCTCTATGGCGGCCTGATCGGTGCCGTCGTGTTCAAGATGCTTCAGGAGTTCTTCTCCACCATCACGCCGCAATACTGGCAGTTCTGGATCGGCCTCGTGCTGATCGTGATCGTGCTGGTCGGCCGCGCCCGTATCCATCGCTGGGCATTGTGGCTGCCCAACCAGATCATCAAACTGTTGGCGGGACGGAAAGCGGTCGTTGCCATCCCCGAGAGTGATGCGTCATGACGATCGCGCTGGAAACCAGGGGACTGGAAAAGTCGTTCGGCGGCTTGCGCGTCACGCGCGACCTGTCGCTCCGGATCGAGCAGGGCGCCCGCCATGCCCTGATCGGGCCGAACGGCGCCGGCAAGACCACGGTCATCAATCAACTCACCGGCGTGCTGAAGCCGAACGGCGGCCGCATCCTGCTCGAGGGCAACGACATCACCGATCTGCCGGTTCATACGCGGGTGCTGCGCGGGCTGTCGCGTACCTTCCAGATCAACCAGCTCTATGCTGATCTGACCCCGCTCGAGACCATCGGGCTTGCGGTATCCGAACGGATGGGCCGCGGCAGCGACTGGTGGCGGCGGATGGGCACGCGCGACGACGTCAACGGCGAGATCGCGGAAACGCTGGGGCGCTTCCATCTGCTCGACGTGATGAACGAGCTGACCGCGACGCTTCCTTACGGCAAGCAGCGCCTGCTCGAGATCGCGGTCGCGATCGCCACCAAGCCGCGTGTGCTGTTGCTCGACGAGCCCGCGGCCGGCGTGCCCGAAAGCGAGCGTCACGATATTTTGGCGGCGGTCGCAGCACTGCCAAGGGATGTCACGGTACTCCTGATCGAGCACGACATGGATCTGGTGTTCTCGTTCGCCGACCGGATCTCGGTACTGGTCAATGGCGCCATGCTCGTGGAGGGCCCGCCGGACGAGGTGGCGCGAGACCCGCAGGTCAAGGCGGTCTATCTCGGTGAGGGCGCCGATGCCTGATCTCCTCTCCATCGAAGGCCTGCGCGCCGGATACGGCGAGGCGGTCGTGTTGCCGGGCATGACGCTCGCGCTCGGCGAGGGCCAGGTGCTGGCGCTGCTCGGGCGTAACGGCACCGGCAAGACCACGCTGATCAATTCGATCGTCGGCATCACCCGCCGGTTCGGCGGTACGGTCGCGCTCGCTGGCGTCGACATCACGCCGATGCGCCCCGACCAGCGGGCGCGGGCGGGGATCGGCTGGGTGCCGCAGGAGCGCAACATCTTCCGCTCGCTGACGGTCGAGGAAAACATGACCGCGGTGGCCCAGCCGGGCCCGTGGACCGTCGAGCGCATCTACGAGATGTTCCCTCGACTGAAGGAGCGCCGCAGCAATTTCGGCAACCAGCTTTCCGGCGGCGAGCAGCAGATGCTGGCGATTGGTCGCGCCCTGACGCTGAACCCGAAGGTGCTGCTGCTGGACGAGCCGACCGAGGGCCTGGCGCCGATCATCGTTGATGAACTGTTAAAGGCGCTCGGCACCATCACCCGCACCAGTGGCATCTGCTCGATCATCGTGGAGCAGAATGCCCAAAAGATTCTGGGGCTGGCCGACCGCGTTGTGATATTGGAACGCGGCGCGATCGTTCACGACGCTGATAGCAGCGCGTTGAAGGCCGATCCCGCGGTGCTGGAGCGCCATCTCGGCGTTGCCGGCGCCGCCAAGCACTGAATTTCGGGAGCTCAACACCATGCAGCGAACAAAACCTCCCTTCCGCGCCGACGAGGTCGGCAGCCTGTTGCGGCCGCCACGCATCAAGGAAGCGCGCGCCAGACTGGAAAAAGGCGAGATCACTGCGGCGGATCTTCGCAAGGCCGAGGACATGGAGATCGAAAAGGTCGTGCACAAGCAGGCCTCGATCGGGTTGAAGCTTGCGACCGACGGCGAGTTCCGCCGTTCCTGGTGGCACTTCGACTTTCTCAGCTATCTTACCGGTTGCGAGCTGTTCCACCCCGACACGGGCATTCAGTTCGCGGGCGTCGAGACCCGGCATGAGGCCATCCGCGTCATCGGCAAACTCGATTTTCCCGACAATCATCCGATGCTGGATCACTTCCGCTTCCTGAAAAAGCAGTGCGACACCGCGCATGTCACGCGAAGATGACGATCCCGTCGCCCGCGGTGCTGCATTTCCGCGGCGGCCGCAAGGCGATCTCGAAGGAGGTCTATCCCGAACTCGACGCCTTCTACGAGGACCTCGGCAAGACCTACCGCAAGGCGGTGAAGGCGTTCTACGACGCCGGCTGCCGCTATCTGCAGTTCGACGACACGGTGTGGGCCTATCTCTGCTCGCAGGAGGAATTGCAGAAGTCGCGCGAGCGCGGCGACAATCCTGATGGGCTGCAGGAAATCTACGCGCGCATCATCAACTACGCGATTGCCGAGCGGCCGGCCGATTTGGTGATCACCACCCATGTCTGCCGCGGCAATTTCCGCTCGACCTGGATTTCGTCCGGCGGCTACGAGCCGGTGGCGGAGACCATGCTGGCCGGCACCAATTACGACGGCTATTTCCTGGAATACGATTCCGACCGTGCCGGCGGTTTCGAACCGCTGCGCTATCTGCCCAAGGGCAACAAGGTGGTCGTGGTCGGCGTCATCACCTCGAAGTTCGGCGAGCTCGAGAACAAGGACGACATCAAGCGGCGCCTGCAGGAGGCCGCCAAGTTCGCGCCACTCGAGCAGCTCGCGGTGTCGCCGCAATGCGGCTTTGCGTCGACCGAGGAGGGCAACATCCTCTCCGAGGAAGAGCAGTGGGCGAAGCTGCGGCTCGCAGTGGAAGTGGCCAACGAGATGTGGGGGAAGTAGGCTCACCGTCATTGCGAGCGAAGCGAAGCAATCCATCTCTCGGCTTGCTGAGGCATGGATGCTTCGTCGCAAGTGCTCCTCGCAATGACGTAGTGGGATCGCGACTCATTTTTCAAATATCCCGCTCGTCGTCGCCCGGCTTGACCGGGCGATCCCAGTATCCCAGAGACCGCAGTGCCCGAGCCGTGAAGCCGCGGCATACTGGATCACCCGCATGCGCGGGTGATGACAGCGAGTGTGCGGCGGCTGCGGTGCCTTTTCCAAACACGGCTTCACCTTCTCGCGGCACGATCCGCCCGAGCTTTGCACAGACATTCTCCCTCGAAAAAGAGAGAGCAGGGAATGCCGGGTGCGCGCTGCACCCGCGGTGTCGTGTGCAAAATTGTGCGAAGAAACGCGCACGAGCTACAGGTTCAGCGGAAACACTCCGGCAGCGGAGCTGTTAGAGCATGATCCGGAAAAGTGGGTGCCGGTTTTCCGAAAAGATCATGCTCAAACAAAAAGATAGAGCGAGCTGACGATTCGAAGAAACGTCATCTCGCTCTAGGCGTGGACTCATCAATTCAGACTGGTGGGTCGACGCCGGCCTGTGCGCGCCGCAACCTTCACAATACCGGAAGTCGTGAAGCAAAGCTGCCCGCGGTCAGTTGGCCGGTCCCAGCCGCGTGTCGATCTCTTCGTGCAATAAGGTCCAGCGGTCATTATTGCCCATGTCCTTTAGCGGACGAGCACCGGCAGACGACTCCGTGGCCCTCACCGGATGCATGCTGTCCAGCTCGGCAATGCGGCGGTCAATTTCACTGATCACGTGCTTCGAGAACGGCCCGAGGTGCAGGTACAGCGCCATCAGCATCACGATGTAACGCAGCGCGCCTGGATTGGTCTTGGCGACTTCGACGAAAGTCTTCCAGAACGGCTCGCGAACCTCCGGTAGAGTCCGCATGATCTTGTGTACGCTTTCGATGCCGCCACGCCTCTTGCGCATGTCGCCATCTGGCAGGTCGCGGCGGCGGTCGGAGCGGTCGAGCATGACGGCGAGCCGTGACAGGCGTCCCGCGTATGCCGTCGGGCAGAACACGTGCCCGAGCACGGCCTTGTAGTCCACAAGGATGTCACGAAGCGGACGCTTGGTATCGAAATTACAGCCGAGCGTGCATTGGTCGCCCGCCTGCTCGACCTTCATGAGGTCGTGGTCTTGGTGCAGGCGGCCTTCCTTGGCTAGCCGCCGCGTCAGCTGTGTGCCAGGCAGCGCATAGAGTAGTCCAACCATGCAGACTGGAATATTCGTCTCCTCGATGAAGTCGATCATCGCCTGTCCCATCGAAACTTTCTCGGTATCGAATCCGACGATGAAGCCGGCGGTGACGAATATGCCGTATCCATAAATCTTGTGAATGCACTCCGCGATATTGCGCCTGGTGTTTTGCTTCTTCTTCATCTGCACGAGCGTCTCTGGATCTGGGCTCTCTATGCCAACGAAAATCGCGAAGAAGTTCGCATCCTTCATCGCCTGCAACAGCTCGTCGTCATCAGCGATATTGATAGAGGCCTCGGTCGAGAACTCAAACGGATAGTCGCGCTCTTCCAGCCAGGCTTTGAGCCGCGGCAGCAGCGTGCGAAGATTTTTCTTGTTGCCGATGAAATTGTCGTCGACGAAGTCGACATGTCCGCGATAACCGTGATCGTAGAGCGCTTGCAGCTCGGCAAGAATCTGATCGTTGGTCTTGGTGCGCGGCACACGACCATAAAGCTCGATAATATCGCAGAACTCGCAGGTGAACGGGCAGCCACGCGAATATTGAACGCCGATGAAGAGATAGTGATCGAAATTAATGAGATCGTAGCGTGGCATCGGGCTTTGCGTGACGTCGATCTTGAATTTCTCGGCGATGAACACGCCCTTGCGCTCGCCGCCTTCCCAGGCGGCGATGAAGTGCTCGATGATTCGCTCGGCCTCGCCGATAACTTGGAAGTCCGCTTCCGCGTAAAGATGCGGGCTGGAGGAAACGTCTGGCCCGCCGACACATACTGGCTTGCCGTGCAGGTGGGCGAGATCGATCAGGTGGATGAAATCAGGCTGCTGGTTGAGCATGCCGCCGATCATCACGAGATCGGCCCAGTCGAGGTCCGCGTCCGTCAAAGGCTCGGTGTTGCGGTTGACGAGACGGATGTCCCAATGCTTCGGCAGCATGGCGGCGACCGTGATCAGGCCGAGTGGCGCAGCCGGATACTTCGCGCCGACCAGTTCGCAGGCCTCCGTATAGTTCCAGAACGAGTTCGGAACGAACTTCGGATAGACCATCAGGACACGGCAGAGGATCGTCATGTGACTCCCCCGAAGTCGGCGGCAGAGTGTCACGCGGTTTGTCGGGACTCAAGGAGGCGATTCGTCACAAGCTCGATCAGCGACCCTGCCTGCCAATCGCAGACTTTATCGACACCGGTCAAAACCGACTTCGACACCGCGTTTTTAGCGCTTCCGCTTTGCCTTCAAGAACGAACATCGTCAGCCGGGCCCGTCAGGCCGAAGAGTGCCAATAACGGACCCCTTCTTCCAAACGGTTAGCCTTCTTGCCTTGCGCCGGGCCCTCCGGCAATGAACGAAGACGCAAACCTAATTATCGGAAGCCAGTTGCGCCGTTTGGCGTCCACCATTTAGCGCCTTGAGTTGGTCTACGTATTCCTCAGGCTTCAACAAATGGAACGGAGTTTTCAACCCCATAAAGGCCGCTATGCTACCAATGAAGGCAGTGCAATTGGTCGTCTCAGCATTCCACACCGGCGAGGTCGCCTGAAGATGCTTGATATGAGCGAAGACTTTCTTGGCGTCAGCCTCACTCAGATAGACGCGATAGCTGGCTGTGAGATATTGGACATCGAGGTCACCGTAGCTCGCTCCAGTCTCAGAGGGCACAAACGTAAGATGCCCCAGCACGTAGGGTAGCACATCGCCTGCAGGGTGCAGGCCGGCAACTTCGACCTGCCTGTCGCTGGTCTTGCCGAACCACACAAACGCATGACCATAGGATGCTGCCGTACGGGCACGAAAATCCACGTAGTAGGGTCCCTTGGCCATAGCGCCGGACCTACGAACCGGTTTCACAACTGCAGAGGATGGCGGCGCGCTCGGTGTAACAGCGGCCGTTGTCACACCAGGCTTTATCGACGGTTTGCGCGGAGTGTCCTGCTGTTGCAGATGATCGGCGCTCGCCGAAAGTTGTTGTGCGCTGCTGCTTCCAATTCCCAAGCCCACGTAGGCGGCGAGGATGCTGGTTCCAACAAAAAATAGGAGACCGGGCGGTTTCCGATTCGCTCTTGCCACCTTCAAACCCTCACAGACCCAAGATTACGACCTAAGATAACCGATGTCTTAATAACCGACGTCTCAGTCAGTTCGAGCCGGCAGATGCGCCTCCGGCCGCAAGGGCCGAAGACGCAAACGCCGAGTGCCCCTCGAATTAGCCCTTGGTTACAACCGGGGCCGGATACTTACCAATTGGAGTTTTGCCGACCGGGTACTTGCCGACCGGGTACTTGCCAACTGGGGCGTTCTGAACGACCGGCTGCGGATGAGGGAGGTCCGCAGCAAAGGCAGTTCCAACAAAAGCTAAGCATGCAGTCCCAGCGATCACGAATTTCAACATCGAAGTCTCCTGCTGTCATCGATGGATGCAAATTAACCTGATGCTTGCTACGAGCCAACAAACAGTGTCGCAAACCAACCCATCTCGCAGTCGTTTTTTGACGAACGTTGCAAAAAGGGCACGGAATTTGGCGATCGGGAACTTGCGTCCCTCAATGGGTTATTGCAGGGAACCCGAATTCAGAAGATTGAGGGGAAAACGCGGCCGGTCCGCGCCATATACGCGCGGTAGCTGTCGCCGAAAGTCTCCAACATCATTCGCTCTTCCCTCGCGATTCGGCCAAAAAACAAAATTCCAAAGCCGACCAGGCCGGAGAAGCCGGCAACCCAGTTGGGCAGCAGCAATGCCTGCGCGATAGCCCAAAGCCAGAATGCCGAATACATGGGGTGTCGAACTCGCCGATAAATGCCGTCCGTGACGAGTTGATGGTTTTCCCGCACATCGAGACTGACCGACCAGTTCCGGCCCAGTGCTCGATGCGTCAGGTGAAACATGACCAACGCCGCAATCGCAACGAAAAGCCCCAGCCAGGCCTGGATAGGATGGAAGGTGTAAGCTGCGAAATGAGGAATGGCTGTCGCAACGTAGGCGAGCGGCAGAATACCAAGGCCGGTAAGGGATATGAGCAGTAGCGCAGTTTCCCGGGGACCTCGGTCACTCCGTTGAACCGTTTCGCGGCGGGAACGGCGTGCGTATTCGTAGCGAATCAGGAACCAACCGATCGCCAGTATGACAAACACGAGCTTTGAAAGCGCAGGCGTCATCTTGGACCAGTTCGCCGCGCCGGCTCAGCTAGCGGCTCGCCGCAGGAAGGCGGCGAGCTGACAAGCGCTCCGTCCTCCCCAATCATCGAAACGGCGCCGTCTGGAGCGAGCGTCTGCGATTTGGCTGATACAGGTCCGCATACCAGCATGAAGTAATCGTACGGTGCGCGCCTGTCATTTCCGCTAATGAACTGGCAGTGCAGCCGATAGAATTTAAGGCGAATGCGCCGATACGTGGCGTGCTCGAGCATTCGGCCAAATTCGACCTGCCTGGCAACTGGCCCGTTTTCCGTCGGCAACCCCATCTCCGCCATTGAGTCGGTGTTATAGAAGTTCATTATGTCAACGCGAGCCTGGTAGTCACCCCAGAAGATGCGCGGGCGACAGGGCGACGCGCGCCACCGCCGCTCGAAAGCGTGTTGCCCCGCGGTGCAACCCGATCTTGAGCAGAGACGATCCGATCGTGAGCAACGTGACCGGAATTTTGCGAGTGCCGAGTGCAGGATCCAGCTTCAACGCGCGATCAAGAATATCAACCGCAAGCACGGCGCCAAGGCTATGACCTATGATTACAAGTTCGTCTGCATCAGAGCCAGTGGCCGCTGCGACGATCTCCGCGGCCAATCTGTCCAATCTTTGCTCGAGAATCCAATTGCCCTTTCGAACATATTCGCGAGAAAAACTCCAATCGTCGAAAAGTGCATTCAGGTGCAACCAGCGCCAAGGGCCAGCTATGAGGGCTGCGAGCAGCAAGACACTTACAGCGATGCCGACGGGAAGAGATCCGCTGGTCTTCAAGGCAAGCACGCCAGTGAGAACCGTGACCAGGAACAGGGCCCCGAACATGACGAATGGATAGAGAAAGAAAACTGCGTAGTGCCAGTTGGTTCGTAAGTAACCCCGCAAAGCGCCAGACGCAACGAAATCCAGAAAGGCAACGATGCCGAGCGGAATGCGCCAGTAAATTGCTCGACGGCTAAAGCCTTCGATCACGTCGTCCCACCGAACAAGACGGAAATCGGTTTCAACCGTCCAATTTGGCCCAGTCGTCGTCACATTCCATTTCGTCTGGTCGGCGCCCTCATGCAGACCATCGATCGAAGCTTTCACTGACCAAGTAAGCTGAAACCTTGCGATTTCACGTACAAAGCGTCGTTGCGCGCCAGCGTGCGGCGTGATTGGATCATAGCCGCCCACATGGTACACGAGCCTTTTGGAGACGGGGGCTCTTGCCATTATTCAACCTGCGAACTCTCGGTGTTTCCGCAACCTGTCGAGGGTCGGATTGCGCAGCTTTCACTTGATCTATAGTTGCAAGCAGTACCTAGCGAACGTCTAGCTCCAATGGCTGTCAATAGGGATTCGACCAAATCACCCAGGGAACGCAAGTTGGATCGTTTCGCCCTTCTTCCGTGGACCATTACCGGTATATTATCTCGAACTGCCAGAATAGCGTCGGTCGGCGCAACGATGCTTGCCGGAACGTCCGACGGAGCCCTTTCGCAGGCACGAGGTGTCGTGTCCCCCGCCGAGAGATGCCTTGCGGCAAATCCGGGTCTCTCGTTGGGTGTACCATTGCCCCGCACAGCTGCGCGCCTAAAGTCCGGCGAGCCATTAAGAATTGTAGCTATAGGTTCGTCCTCGACGGTAGGGCTCTGGGTGCTTGCGGCGGCTGCGACATACCCCGAGGTGATGCGCCGGGAACTCTCGAGACTTAGACCAAACGCGACCATCAGTGTCGTTAACAGCGGTCGAATCGGCGACACGATCCAGGGCAACATCGCACGGTTCGAACGCGACGTTCTCGCCCATAGCCCCGATCTCGTCGTATGGCAGTTAGGCACCAATGACGTGGTCTGGGGCGGTCGGCCAGACCAGCTGTTCAAAAATACGGCTATTGAAGGCGTAAGGGCGCTTAAGGCAGCATCTGCCGACGTAGTACTAATGGACCTGCAATATGCACCAATGGTGCTCGCCTCGGCCCACTATTCGACTACAGAGGCCATCATCACCGATGTCGCAATGCAGGAACGCGTTGGACTGTTTTCTCGCCTCGCCCTGATGCGAAGCGCGATCGACGCCGGCGTCGCGCAAGGCGAGCTTGTGTCCTGGGACGGGTTGCACACGACGGTCGACGGTTATGATTGCGTTGGCCGAGCCCTTGCCCGAGCTATCTCAAACAGTACCCGCTGACCGCAGACGAAATGGGATTGCGTGCCGGTTGCGAACCAAAATCGATCAAGACGCGACCGCTATGTCGGCTCCCTGCATCCCCGGCACATGCTCCCGCGCGTCGGGAATTGTGACGATCACGTCACCACCGGAAACGGCCACATTCAGCCTTCGTAGCCGCGCTCGCGTATTGCCGGGATGGACGCCGGTGCGGATGTCGAACTCGAAGCCGTGCCATGGGCAGACCACATGCATCTTGGTCTTGGAGAACATCATGCCTTTGCTGGTGCGGTCGACGGCGATGATCTCCTCGACCTTGGCGATCATCTTGCCTTGGCAGGCGGGCCCGCCCATATGCGGGCACTGGTTGAGGTAGGCAAAGAATTCGCCATCCAGCCTAAATACGGCGACCTCGAACCGCTCAAAGCCGATAATCTTGCGCCCGGGGTTGGCGAAGTCAGACGCTGGACCGATGTTTACCTCAGCCATTTGCTTTGTTCCCACCCATCTTCTGTTGAGCATGCTCCCGCCCTGGAAAGCGTGCCCACTTTTCGGGAGGATTCCCTAGCGCTTCGTTCTGTTGAACCACATCGATACATCCCAAAGATTGAGACCAGCAGATTTGATCAGATCGCTCACTGTCACCACGATGTCGGTCGGTGTCACGCTCGATGGCGTAACCGGCTGGA
The DNA here is from genome assembly GCA_963774775.1 of uncultured Alphaproteobacteria bacterium. GTDB lineage: Bacteria > Pseudomonadota > Alphaproteobacteria > Rhizobiales > Xanthobacteraceae > Bradyrhizobium. The sequence goes on along the minus strand of CAVZGZ010000015.1, from coordinate 174,904 downwards.
CCGGCGGTTGATCGGTCTCGGCCTTGGCCGCATAGAGCCGGATCGCCGCCGTCATCACCCGCTCAAGTTCGGCATCGGGCACCTGTTCATAGTTGCCGGAAGACAGCGCGCGCTCGGCTGCCTCGACAAAATCGTCGCCAAGTGAACGCAACGATACAGGCGCCGGAATCGCCATCATGATACGCCCGGCCGCGCCGCCAGAACCGCCCCGGCATTCGGTCGTTTGCGCTTCACATCGAGATCAAAGATGCGTGCCGCATTGAGCCCGAGTATGTTGCGCTTTGCCTGCTCATCGAGGAACGGTAGCGTGGTAATTGTGCTCGGCACGTCAAAATCCCAATGCGGCCAGTCCGATGCATAAAGCAGTTGCGAGTCGGCATTGATTGCCTCCATCGTTGCCTGCAGAAGCCGCATGTTGGTCTTCTCCAGCGGCTGGCTTGTATAGAACATGTCGCGCATGTATTCGCTCGGCAGCTTCTTGAGCATCGGCGCCTCGCAGGAACGCATCTGATATTCGTGGTCGAGCCGTTGCATCAGGAACGGAATCCAGGCAAGGCCGCTTTCGACCCATAACACCTTCAACTTCGGGAAGCGCTCGGGTAGGCCGTTTATGATCCAATTAGTCATGTGGATCAGGCTGTAATGCACAAACGAAAGCGCGTGCATTGAGATGAAGCGGTTGAGCTGCAGGAACGAAGGGTCGTTCCAGTTGAAGCCCGAGTGGAAGGCAAACGGTTTTCCGATCTCTTCCATCATCGCATAGAGCTTCATGTAGCTATTGTGATGGACTGCCTTGTTGCGCGTCGAGCAGACCGCGAAGCCGATGACCCCGTTCGCATGCGCGTATTTCTCGACCTGCTCGACACAGGCTTCCGGCGTGTTGAACGGCAGATACAGGAGACCCTTGAGTCGATCGTCTTCCGGCAGGATGCGCTCTACCAGCCATTTGTTGTAGGCGCCGCCAAGCGCAGCCTCGATCTCGTCCTGCGGGTGCATGCCGAGCGTGAGCATCGGTGTCGGAAATACGATCTGATAGTCGAGGCCAAGCGCATCCATGCCGCGTCGGGCAAGCTCGGTGAAACGGTGGGCGCCACTGCCGTCCACCTTCTCCAGCAGCGCCTGCTGATGCGGAATACGGCCATAGACATGCTGGTGTGCGATGCCGGGAGAATGGTTCAGCAATGAATGGTTTGCAACGCCCGGACGCGCGGCGTTGCCTTCGCCCATTTGCCGGATCACCTCGTTGTCAATCGAGGCGAGAATTTCCGGCCAGAACGACGTCTCGGTCACATGAGCATCGATGTCGACGAGGAAATAGTCCTCGTAGCTTTCAGACTGCCGCGTGGCGTGCGCGAGAATATCGCGCGTGTCCGTTTCCATGGTGATTTCTTGCAGTTCGCGGAATTGCTGCGGGAGCCGCTCGAGCATGCATGCCTCCTGATGCGAAATCGCGACTAGTCTATCGTGAAGCAATCATGTGCCGAAACGGAATCCCTGCTAGGCGCCATGCTATTTCCGACGCTCGGTAAGCAGAATCTGCTTAGCAGTAGGTCAGCATGCCTGACTTGTGTGGCGTGCGCTTGATGCGCGGTCAGGTCCCCGTCCGCTTCGCGCCTTGAAGCGGATCGGCGCGGAGATTGCGGAAGAACTGCTCGACCTCGCGCGACAGCGTTTCCGCCATCGCGGTCAGTTCGCTGGATGCCGAAAGCACTGACGCCGCGGCGGTGGAGGTCTGGCCGATCGCATCGCTGAGCGAGCCGATATTGGCGACCAGGGTGCCGTTGCCCTGCGCGGCTAGATGGGCGTTGACGGAGATTTCGCGGGTCGCGGTGTCCTGCTCGCCGACGGCGCCGGCGATGTTCGAGGTGACATCGTTGATTTCGCGCACCGCGTTGCCGATCTCGCGCACGGCTTCGACGGAGGTGCGGGTCGAGGCCTGAATCAGGCTGACGTTCTCGCCGATCTCGGCAGTGGCTTTGGCGGTCTGCCCGGCCAGTGCCTTGACCTCGTGCGCGACCACGGCAAAGCCGCGGCCGGCGTCGCCGGCGCGCGCTGCTTCGATCGTCGCGTTCAATGCCAGGAGGTTGGTCTGCTCGGCGATTGCCTGGATCAGGTTGAGCACGCCGTCGATGCGCTGGGTGGCCGCGGCGAGGCCCTCGATCTCGGTGACCGACTTGTCGGTGCGCAGGCCCGCCTGTTCGACCGCGCCGGCGGATTGACGCACTTGTCGGCCGATCTCCTGAACCGATGCGGACAGCTCCTCTGCCGCGCTGGCGACGGCGGAGACGTTGCTCGCGGCCTGCTCGGTGGCATCAGATGCGGCGACCGCGCGTCCGCTCGCATTCGATGAGACACTCGCAATGGTTTGTGCCGTGGTGCGCATTGCCGCTGCGTTGTCGTTGACCGCGCGCAACACCTCGCCGATCGCTATCTGGAACGCTTCGACGGAGGCTTCGATGTGCCGGGTGCGCTCGTCGCGCGCCCTGGAGTCCTGCAATACCTGCGAATTGAGTTTGCGGTTGCGGCCCATCGCCTCCTGGAAGATGCCGATCGCGCGCGCCAGCGCGCCGATCTCGTCGCCGCGGTCGGTGTGAGGGACTTCGACGTCCTCAGCCCCCTCGGCGACACGCTTGATGATCGAGGTGATCACCGACAGCGGGCGCGCGATCGAGCGGGCGATGATCAGCACGCCGATCACAACGACGATCAAGGCGAGCGCGCCGAGACAGGTCAGGACAAATGCCAGTTGGTGGTTGGTATCGGTCTGCTGCGCGAGGTTCCTGCTGCGCTCGGCATAGACCTTGGAAAGCGCCTCGAGATCCTTGTTCAGCGCGGCACGCACCTCGCGGTTGGCGTCGTTGTCGCCCCATTCGCGGCCCGCGGCGGCGTTGATTTCGACACCGCGGCGGACCAATTCCTTGCGGAAATCGACGAATTGTTCGATCCGCTTCTTGAAGGTGGCGAATTGCTCGGCATCGTCGGCCTGGACCAGCGCCTGCCAGTTCTTCACGACCTCGAGAATCCGCTCGTTGAACTTGAGCAGGCCGTCGCCGTATTTCTTCACCGTGGCCTGATCCGACGACATATAGACGCCGCGGGATTCCATCACGACCGCGTAGACCAGCGAATTGACCCGTTCGACGTTCAGCGCCGCGCGGCTCGCGGTCGCGACCGCTTCGGTCAGTTCCGCGTTGCGGCGGGTATTGTAGTCCGACAGGAAGGTGATCGCCGCGGTCAGAACCGCGAACAGCCCGAAGATCGAATAAAGCTTGGCTGCGAGCGAGAAGCGGGATGACATGATGCGGCCGGATAAGGTGTTAGGGGATTTTAAGATTTCAGCCATCGAGGCACTCCAAAGAGGCGGTGTGAGCACCGTCGGCGGTTAAAAATTATGCAAAGTTTTCATGGAGGATTCCTTAATGCGCGAGGTTTTCGTGGCCGCAACCTCATAAAATTAGCAAATAAAATCAATATGTTGGTTTGGCATGCCGGATTTATTCGTCGCCGAGCCCGGTAAACCGCCGCGACCGGTGAGCGCACCCTCCCAGCCAGTGCCTCACGCAGGCGGGCTTACAGCCTGTGCAACCCTGATCGCGGAGAGGTGCTAGGCTGGGATCACCTCCGTCAGATTCCCGACGGGGCTGGAGCCGCCATGGTCTATCGCCACGCCATCGATGCCACCTCCTATGTGTTCGATGACCTGCGCAGGCTGCTCGCCAAGGCGACACCGCCGCGCTCCGGCGACCGGCTGGCCGGCATAGCTGCCGACACCGCGGAGGAGATGATCGCGGCGCGGATTGCGCTCGCCGATGTGCCGCTCAAGCAGTTCCTGAACGAAACAGTGATCCCCTATGAAGACGACGAAGTCACCCGCCTGATCGTCGATACCCATGATGCGGCGAGCTTTGCAGCGATTTCGTCGCTCACCGTTGGGGATTTCCGCGATTGGCTGTTGTCGGATGCCGCGACGACCGAGGTGCTCGCGAAGCTCGCGCCTGGCATCACGCCGGAAATGGCGGCGGCCGCCTCGAAGCTGATGCGCAACCAGGACCTGATCCTGGTCGCGAAAAAATGCCGGGTGACGACGCGGTTTCGCAATACCATCGGTCTTGCCGGGCGAATGAGCGTGCGGCTGCAGCCCAATCATCCCTTCGATGACACCAGAGGCATCACGGCCTCGATCCTCGACGGCCTCCTGCTCGGATCGGGCGATGCCTGCATCGGCATCAATCCGGCGAGCGATGATCCAAATGTGATCGGCAACCTGCTCCGGCTGCTCGACGGGATCATCGCGCGGCTGCAGATTCCGACGCAGGCCTGCGTCCTGACCCATGTGACGACAACGCTCGGCCTGATCGGGCAGGGCGTTCCGGTCGATCTGGTATTCCAGTCCATTGCCGGGACCGAGGCCGCCAACCGCAGCTTTGGCGTCGATCTGGCGCTGCTGCGGGAGGCGCACGAGGCCGCGCTGTCGCTGCGCCGCGGCACGGTCGGTGACAACACCATGTATTTCGAGACCGGACAGGGTTCGGCTCTTTCGGCCAACGCCCATCACCAGGTCGACCAACAGACCTGCGAGGCGCGGGCCTATGCGGTGGCGCGCGCGTTCGATCCGCTGCTGGTCAACAGCGTGGTCGGCTTCATCGGGCCCGAATATCTCTACGACGGCAAGGAAATCATCCGCGCCGGGCTGGAGGATCATTTTTGCGGCAAGCTGCTCGGCCTGCCGCTCGGTGTCGACGTCTGCTACACCAACCATGCTGAGGCCGATCAGGACGACATGGACAATCTGCTGACGCTGCTGGCGGCCGCCGGCGTGACCTTCATCATGGGTGTGCCTGGCGCCGACGATGTCATGCTGAACTACCAGTCGACCTCGTTCCACGACGCGCTCTATATCCGCGACCTCTTTGGTCTCAAGCGGGCGCCCGAATTCGACGATTGGCTGCTGCGCACCGGCCTTGCCGGCAACGACTTTCGCCTTGCGGGTGAAGCAGGTCTGCTCCCCGAATTTGCCTCAAGACTGATTGCGTAAGCCCGGCCCGCGCTTTTTCTGCGCAACCATTGAACCTTGCAGACGTTGGGCCGCGTCACAATGTTGAAGAAATTCTGGCCCAGCCTGCAATGACGTGCTTAAATTTGCTGGTTTCGACCGAGGAAGTTTGAATGAGAGCTGAAGGTATTGAAACGATTCGGCGCATCCTCTGCGTCTTCCCGCGCTATACATCTTCTTTTGGTACGTTCGAACACGCCTATCCCCTGACCGACGGCGTCCAGGCCTTTATGCCGCCGCAGGGGCTGCTGCTGATCGCCGCCTATCTCCCGGCCGATTGGCCGGTCCGCTTCATCGACGAGAACATCCGCCCTGCGACGAAGGAAGACTTCGAGTGGGCGGAGGCAGTGTTCGTCAGCGGCATGCACATCCAGCGCCAGCAGATGAACGATATCTGCCACCGTGCCCATGACTTCGATCTGCCGGTCGCGATCGGCGGGCCGTCGGTCAGCGCATGCCCGGATTACTATCCCTCGTTCGACTATCTCCATGTTGGCGAACTCGGCGATGCGACCAATGAACTGATCGCGCGTCTGGCGCGTGACACGTCGCGTCCCCTGCAGCAGGTCGTGCTGAAGACCGTCGATCGCGTGGCGATGACCGACTTTCCAATCCCCGCCTACGAGCTTGCCGAGGTCAAGAAGTATTTCCTGGGCAGCATCCAGTATTCGAGCGGTTGCCCCTATCAGTGCGAATTCTGTGACATCCCGGGCCTCTACGGGCGCAATCCGCGTCTCAAATCGCCGGAGCAGATCATCGCCGAGCTCGACAGGCTGCGCGAATGCGGCGTCACCGGTTCGGTGTATTTCGTCGACGACAATTTCATCGGCAACCGCAAGGCCGCGCTGGATTTGCTGCCGCACCTCATCGAGTGGCAGAAGCGAACCGGTTACGTGATGCGGCTCGCCTGCGAGGCGACGCTCAACATCGCCAAGCGGCCGGAGATCCTGGAGAAGATGCGCGAGGCCTTCTTCGTGACGGTGTTCTGCGGCATCGAGACTCCCGATCCCGACGCGCTGAAGGCTATGCACAAGGACCACAACATGATGGTCCCGATCCTGGAAGGCATCCGCACCATCAACTCTTACGGGATGGAGGTTGTCTCCGGCATCATCATGGGGTTGGACACCGACAAGCCGGAAACCGGCGACGCGCTGCTCGCCTTCGTCGATGAGTCGCAGATTCCGCTGCTGACGATCAATCTGCTGCAGGCGCTGCCGAAGACGCCCTTATGGGATCGCCTCGAACGCGAAGGCCGCCTGGTCGAGGAAGACGGCAGCCGCGACTCCAACGTGGCGTTCCTGCTGCCCTACGATCAGGTCGTCGAATCCTGGCGCAGATGCATGGAAGTCGCCTATCAGCCGGAAAAGCTGTACGCGCGCTACCAGTACCAGTGCGACTACACCTATTCGCTGCGGATCAAGGTGCCGGTTACGCCCGAGCAGAAGAGCTGGGCCAATATCAAGCGTGGCCTGATCATGCTCCGGAACATATTCTGGAAAGTCGGCGTGCTCGGCGATTACAGGAAGGTGTTCTGGAAATTCGCGCTGGGGCGGCTCAGGCGTGGCGACATCGAGGGCCTGATTGCTTCCTCGATGATCGCGCATCACCTGATCAAGTTCGCGCGGCAAGCCTCGGTCGGGCAGCAGAGCGCGTCGAACTATTCGATCCGGCTGCGCGAGGCCTCGGTTCCGGCCGAATGATGCGATCATGAAGCCGCCCGAGCCGCCGTCCGGTCCCCTCGACCGTTTGCGGGAAATGACGCCGGCGCGGGTCGGGCTCGGCCGGGCGGGCGCCAGCATGCCGACGCAGGCGCTGCTGGGATTTACGCTCGATCACGCCCGCGCCCGCGACGCCGTTCATGCCTCCTTCGATGTCGCAGGCCTCGCTGCGGCACTGAGCGGGCTTGGCATCGCTCCGCTCGAGGTTTCCAGCCAGGCGCGCAGCCGGCGCGATTATCTGCGGCGTCCGGATTTGGGCCGCATGCTCGATCCGGCTTCGAGGCAACTGCTCGAAGGCCATTCCGGCGTTTCGGGCCGGCTCGCGGTCGTCGTCGGCGACGGCCTGTCGCCGGCGGCCGTGAACGTTCACGCCGTCGAATTGATGCGACATGTCCTCCCGCAACTGGCCGCCGGCAATGTCGAGATAGCCGCGACCGTCCTTGCATCCGGCGCGCGGGTCGCGCTGGGAGATGAGATCGGCGCCATTCTCGGGTCGAGTATGCTGCTGATGCTGATCGGCGAACGACCGGGCCTGTCGGCCCCCGACAGTCTCGGGGCCTACCTGACCTTTGCGCCACGAATTGGCCGCACCGACGCCGACCGCAATTGCGTTTCCAATATCCACCGCGCCGGGCTGAGCTATCAGGAGGCAGCATTCAGAATCGCGTGGCTGGTTCGGGAGGGGCTCGCGCGGCAGATCACGGGCGTCGCGCTGAAAGATGAGAGCGGCCGCTCGTCTCAACGAATCGCGAGCGAGCCGCTCGGGTGTGACAAATCAGATACTTAAAGGGGCTATTCGGTTGTTCCGCGCTGATTTGGCGTAGTCCCTGCGCTTGCGAGATTGCGCCTTCGCCTGTAAAACCGGCGCCGGTGAATATATGCGTATTTTCAAGGGCTAGCGCCGATCGGAAGCCGATCAGATTTGGCTAAATCAGACTTGGCTATTCAAGATCAGACTTGGCTATTCAAGACTTGGCTGTTCAGACTTGGCTATAGAGCCTCATTCGCGCCCGGACCCCAAACTAGACAAATTTAGCCGATGTGAGAACTGGACAAGGCATGCTCGAAAAGAACACCGAAAGTCAGGTCCATGTCGGCGCGGTCGAGGAGCGGCCGACGGGTCCCAGCATCGCGTTCGGGCTCGAGCGGATCGGTCTGTTTGCGGTTCAGAAGCCGGTACTGTCCTGCATCATCCTGGTGGCGCTGATCATCGGCGCGCTGTTCGGGATCGACCGCATCAAGATCGACAACTCGCTGAGCCAGCTGTTCCGTTCCAATTCCAAGGACTACAAGCAGTACGAGGCGGTAACCAAGCGCTTCCCGGCGACCGAGTTCGACGTGCTGGTCGTGGTCGAGGGCAAGACGCTGCTGGCGCGCCCCAACCTTGAAAAGCTCCGCGACATGGTCACCGACCTGCAACTGGTCGACGGCGTGCGCGGTCTGGTCTCGCTGTTTTCGGCGCGTCAGGCGCCCGAGCCCGGCAAGCTGCCGGCGGCGTTGTTCCCCTCCGAGCTGCCGCAGGGCGCCGACTACGACAAATTCGTCGAGACGGTAAAATCCAACGAGATCATCCGCGGCAAGCTGTTGTCGGAAGACGGTACGCTGGCGCTGATCGTGCTCTCGCTGGAGCCTGACTATGTCGCCAGCAACAAGCTCACCAAAGCCATCGGCGACATGCGCAAGATCATGGCCGATGATCTCTCGGGCAGCGGGCTCAACGCCCAACTGTCCGGCGTCCCCGTCATGCAGCTCGAGATCCGCAATGCGGTCAAGCGCGACGGGCTGACCTACAACATCCTCGGCATTGTGGCCGGCTGCATCATCGCGATCATATTCTTCCGCAAGATATCCTTCATGGTGGTCGCGGCCTTCCCGCCGATCATCGCGATCCTGCTTGCGCTCGGCGGCCTCGGCTGGGCCGGCTTCAATCTCAACATGTTCCTGAACGTGATGACGCCGCTCATCATGGTGATCAGTTTCTCGGACTCAATGCAGCTGACCTTTGCGGCGCGTGACCGGCTCATCGCGGGGCAAGACAAATACACCGCGTTCAGGAACGCGGTGATGGTGGTCGGGCCTGCCTGCGTGCTCACCCACGGTACCGCCGGAATCTCCTTCATTGCGCTGCAGTTCTCGGATTCCGAACTGATCCGCAAATTCGGCGAGGCCGGACTGGCCGCGACCATCATCGCACTAATCGCCGTGCTCTCGCTGGTGCCGGTGTTCGGCGTGCTGCTGGTGCGCAACGAAAAGGTCTTCGCGGTGAAATTCCAGAGCGCCGACGCCGGCGTTCAGGCGCTGCGCAATTTCTGCTACTGGATCGCGGTGCGCATGGTCGGCCGCCCCGGGCTGTTCAGCCTGATCGCGGTGATCGTGGTCGCCGGTCTCGGCATCATCTACGCCAATCTGGAACCGCGCTATCGCCTGGCCGACCAGGTGCCGGACAAGCGGCAGGCGGTTGCGGCCTCCAGCCGCCTCGACGCCAAAGCTCACCGGCGCCAATCCGGTCGATGTGCTGATCGAATTTCCCAAGGGCGCCTCGCTCTACGCGCCGGAAACCCTGAAGACGATCGCCGAAGTGCACTCGATGGTCGAAACCGCGGCGGGCGTCGGCAACGTCTGGTCGCTGGAAACCTTGCGCCGCTGGCTCGCTCAAAAGGCCGGTAGCTCGGACGTGGCCACGCTGAAGGAATATGTCAGCGTGATTCCCGAACATCTGGTCCGGCGCTTCATCTCGGCCGATCAGACCGCGGTGGTGGTATCGGGCCGGGTGCCCGACATTGACTCAAGTGCGCTCCTTCCGGTTGTGAATAAACTCGATTCTGCGCTCGACAAGGTGCGTGCCGAGCACCCCGGTTACGAGATCGCGGTTACCGGTCTGTCGGTGATCGCCGCGCGCAACAGCTCCAACATGATCGAAAAACTGAATCGCGGCCTGACCGTCGAATTCCTGCTGGTTGCGGTTTTCATCGGTCTGGCGTTCCGCTCCGTCGTGGTGATGCTCTCCTGCATCCTGCCGGGCATTTTCCCGGTAGTGATGTCCGGCACCGTGCTGTGGCTGCTCGGCGAGGGCCTGCAATTCGCGAGCGTGGTGGCGCTGACGGTGTCGTTCGGCCTCGGCCTTAGCGCGACGATCCACTTCCTCAACCGCTTGAGGCTGGAACGAAAGCCGGGCATCAGCGCGGACCTCGCAGTGGAGCGCGCGACCGTGCTGGTCGGTCCGGCATTGATCCTGACCACGGTGGTGCTGGCCTGCGGCCTCGTGGTGACGGTGTTCTCCGACCTGCCGTCGCTGCGCCTGTTCGGCTGGCTCAGCGCGTTCTCGATGATCGCGGCTCTGGTCGCGGACCTGTTCATCCTGCGGCCGACGTCGATGTTCCTGATCAACCTGTCAGAGAAGCTTCGCGGGACCGCAGGTCACGCCAAACCGGCGGAGTAATCCGGGCAAATAAAAGGCTCGGTCCGATCGAATCGGAAGCCGAGCCTTTGCCGTATTCAAGAGAATTTCGAGGAAGCTGATCGAGGCGCGCCAGAAACGCGCCTTGCATCGAAGCGGTGTCAGCCCTTCGTCATCGTGATCGTGACGCCGCGGATTTCACCCTTGGAGTTGATCTGAACGACCTGCTTGTTGCCGTTGGTGCGCAGGTTCAGATTCGCGGCAAAGCCGGAAGCCTCGACGAACACGTCGATCTGTCCGCCGCCGGCCGTGCCCTGCAGATTGCCGAAGATGTTGCGGCTCGCTTCACTCCAGTTGCCGGAGATGCGCTCGCCCTGGCTCGTCACGTCGCTGGAGAGATCGAATTTGTAGCTGTCGCTGGCGCAGTGCAGGTTCTGCTTCAGGCTCAAGCCAGAGGTATTGACCTTGTAGTCGGCCTTGCAGCGGATGTGCTCGGTGGTGCCGTTGGATAACACGACCGTGCCGGAGCCGCTCCACGACCCGTCAAAACCGGCAAATGGCCCTGCCGACTGAGCGTGGCCTGCGGAGACAGACAGCAAGAGCGCGGCGCTAATGCCGGCCGCCCCGACAGTCCGGCCGAACAAGGAAGAACCAAGCCGTTTCATTGTGAATTTTCCCATCAAAATAGACGTTCTTTCCAAGATACGTCTCGCCGCATCGAAGATTTAGTGTCACCGCAGTATGTTAGGTTCAAATGACGGCACGGCGGTTCCCGCCGCCGACGTCTGCTTTCCTGTGGAATCAAAAACTGACTTCACCGGATTCTTTCACTACGCATCTAGCTTTCGTCCGCCCTGGTCTGCAACAGCCCAATTAAGGCGAAAGGGACGATGGAAATATATCTTGAATATCAGTGCCTTATCCGGACGTTTACAACGTCGCAAATTTAGCCGCATTTAGCGGTGCTTGTCGTGCCCTCGTGGCTGCGGTACGCGGCGTCTGCAATCCCCACAAATCTCGCCCGGCCCATGCCGAAGCGCGCTTCGGGTACGGGATTCTCTGCTTGTCGAAAATGAAGGAATACGATGCGTAAATTTCTTTCGGCTCCCCTGGCTCTTTTCCTGTTGTCGATCCCGGTTTCGTCGGATGCCTTTGCCCAGCAGCAGCGCAGCGGTACGCCCGAGGAGCAGAAGGCTTGCTCCCGCGACGTCCAGCGGTTTTGCCGCCCGGTGATCGACCAGGGCGATTTCACCATTCTCGCCTGCCTGCAGCAGAATCGTCCCAAGATCACCCCCGCTTGCAATCAGGTGCTGAAAAACCACGGCCAATAAGTCTGCGCTTGCCTTACTTAATTGCCGAAATGAGCCTGCCGCCGTTATGAAACCGGCGCGGGCTGCAGCTGCGAGCGGTCACAGATAGCATTGGTTTTGGCGGCGTATTCCCCTATATGGGGCACGCAAACCCTCGCATGCGCATCAGTATCGGCGCGTGCGCCACGCCGAGACGAATGTAGCCTTTTGCTGATGACCAGCGCGAGCGAACTGCGATCCGGAAAGACCCACCGCGACGAGAATTTTCCGGTCGCGTCGTGGATCATTCATCCACGTCATCGTGCGCTGATTCTCGCCTTCTATAATTTCGTCCGCACCGCTGACGACATCGCGGATCACGCGACGCTCGCGCCCGAAGAGAAGCTCCGCTATCTCGATTTGTTCGAAGCGGAACTGCTCGGCAAGGGCGACACCCAGCAGGAGGCGGTCAATCTGCGCAATGCGCTCGCTGCGCGCGCGATGCCACCCCGCCACGCGCTCGATGTGCTGGTCGCGTTCCGGATGGACGTCACCAAGCTGCGCTATGAGAACTGGGACGATGTGATCCACTATTGCCGCTATTCGGCGATGCCGGTCGGGCGCTTCATGCTCGACGTGCACGGTGAAAACACCTCGACCTGGGCCGCCTCCGATGCGCTGTGCGCGGGGCTGCAGATCAACAATCACCTGCAGGACTGCGCCAAGGACTACAAGAACCTCAATCGGGTCTATCTGCCGCGCGACGCGCTGGCCGCAAGCGGCGCGACGGTGGAGATGCTCGGCGAGGCGAAGTCTCAGCCCGCGCTGTTGCAGTGCCTGCAGGCGCTGGCGGTGCGGACGGAGGCGCTGCTCGGCGACAGCAAGTCGCTCGCCGCCGAAGTAAAGGATTTTCGGCTTGGCCTCGAGATCTCGGTGATCCAGGCCTTTGCCGACAGGATCGTCGGCATGCTGAAGGTGCGCGATCCCCTAAGCGAGCGGGTGCATCTCAGCCCGCTTGAACTGTTGGCGCAGAGTTTCGGCGGCATCGCCAGCGAGATCACGCGACGCGCGGTCAGTCGCCGACCCCTGTCAAACCCGGCGGCCGGCGCATGAGCGTCGAGACGGCGGCGGCCAACGCAAATTACGGCACCACCGCGTCCGGCAGCTCGTTCTACGCGGCGATGCGGATCCTGCCGCGCGCGCAGCGCGAGGCGATGTTCCAGATCTACAGCTTTTGCCGGCAGGTCGATGACATCGCCGATTCCTTCGGCCCCCGGGACGAGCGGCTCGCGGCGCTGCAGGCATGGCGCGACGATATCGACGCGCTGTATCAAGGCCACCCGCCGGCGCGTCTGCAGGATTACGTCGCCTCCGTCAAAGCCTTCGGGCTCAAGCGCGAGGATTTTCTCGCCATCGTCGACGGCATGGAGATGGACGTGCCGCAGGACATCCGTGCCCCGGACCTTGCGACGCTCGATCTCTATTGCGACCGGGTCGCCAGCGCCGTCGGGCGGCTGTCGGTGCGCGTGTTCGGCTTGCCTGAGCAGGACGGCATCCTGCTCGCCCACCACCTCGGCCGCGCGCTGCAATTGACCAACATCCTGCGCGACATCGACGAGGACGCAGGGCTCGGGCGGCTGTATCTGCCGCGCGAGGCGCTGCTGCACGCCGGTATCACCACCAACGATCCATCGCGGGTGATCGCCGACCGCGCGCTGCCGAAAGTGTGCGCGCCGCTCGCCGAGCGGGCCAAGATGCATTTCCAGAAGTCGGACGAAATCATGAGCGGCAACTCGCGACGCGTGGTGCGCGCGCCGCGGATCATGTCGAAATATTATCGCGCGATCCTCGATCTCCTGATCGAGCGGGGATTTGCTGCCCCGCGCACGCCGGTGCGCGTCCACAAGATGGCCAAGCTCGGCATCCTTCTCCGCTACGCGATTATCTGATGCGAAAGACGGTTCACATCATCGGCGCCGGCATTTCCGGCCTTTCGGCGGCCGTTCGTCTCGCGAACGCCAATTACAGCGTGCATGTCCACGAGGCGACCCAGCAGGCCGGAGGACGCTGCCGCTCCTATTTCGACGCCGCGACCAATCTCACCATCGACAACGGCAACCATCTCCTGCTGTCGGGCAACCGGCATGCGCTCGCCTATGCCAAATCGATCGGCACCGAGGCAGGGTTGGTCGGCCCGAAGCGCGCCCAATTTCCCTTCGTCGACATCTCGACCGGCCAGCGCTGGCAGCTCGACCTCGGCGAATCCAGGCTGCCGCTCTGGGTATTCGACGAGACGCGCCGCGTCCCCGACACCGGGCTGCTCGATTACTTCGCGTTGGCGCCTCTGATCTGGGCAGGCGCCGACAAGCTGGTCGGCAACACGATCCCCTGCGACGGCACGCTTTACCAGCGATTGGTGCAGCCGCTGCTGCTGGCCGCTCTCAATGTCGATCCGCCCGAGGGCTCGGCGGGGCTTGCCGGCGCGATCGTGCGGGAGACGCTGCTGGCGGGCGGGCAGGCCTGCCGTCCCCTGATCGCGCGCGACGGCCTGAGCTCGGTCCTGATCGAGCCCGCGGTCAAGCTGCTGCAGGACAAAGGCGCCACCGTCCGATTTGGCCACGAACTGCGTCAGTTCGTGATGTCGCCCGACAAGGTCGGCGAACTGAATTTCGGCGACGATACGATCACGCTTGGGCCCGACGATGCCGTCGTGCTCGCTGTGCCGCCACGCGCGGCGGCGTCGCTGCTGCCCGGCCTGAAGACGCCGGGCAAATTCCGGGCGATCGTCAACGCACATTTCCGCGTCGATCCGCCCCGGGATGCGCCGGCCATTCTCGGTGTCGTCGGCGGCCTGGTGGAATGGCTGTTTGCGTTCCCGCAACGGCTGTCGGTGACCATCAGCAATGGCGACCGGCTGGTCGACATGCCGCGCGAGGAGCTGGCGCAGGCGATCTGGAACGATGTCTGCAAGGCCGCGGGCGTAACGGGCGAATTGCCTCCCTGGCAGATCGTGCGCGAGCGCCGTGCTACATTCGAGGCCACGCCGGAGCAGAATGCGCTTCGGCCGGGGGCTTCCACCGCCTTCAAAAACCTGTTTCTCGCCGGCGACTGGACTGATACCGGGTTGCCGGCAACCATCGAGGGATCGGTACGGTCGGGCGACCGCGCCGCCGATCTGGTTCTCGCTCGCCGCTAGTTCGGTTGAACCGGCTGCGCGCAAAGGGGATGTCGATCAACATGCTTTCCCGCAATGACACCGTATCCGTCGATCCCGCAGCGCTCGAGAAGAGCATCGCTTCGGCGACCGAAGCGCTGCTCGGCTACCGGCAATCCGACGGGCACTGGGTGTTCGAGCTCGAGGCCGACAGCACCATTCCGGCGGAATATGTGCTGCTGCGCCATTACCTCGGCGAGCCCGTCGATGCCACGCTCGAAGCCAAGATCGCGAACTATCTGCGCCGCGTTCAGGGCTCCCATGGCGGCTGGCCGCTGGTGCATGAGGGCGCCTTCGACATGAGCGCCAGCGTGAAGTCGTATTTCGCGCTGAAGATGATCGGCGATTCCGTGGACACGCCGCATATGGTGCGGGCGCGCGAGGCGATCCGCTCGCGCGGCGGCGCCAGCGGCAGCAACGTTTTCACCCGATTTATGCTGGCTTTGTTCGGCGTGATGACCTGGCGTGCCGTGCCGGTATTGCCGATCGAGATCATGCTGCTGCCGATGTGGTCGCCGTTCCACATCAACAAGATATCGTATTGGGCGCGGACCACGATCGTACCTCTGATGGTGCTGGCTGCGCTGAAGCCGCGCGCGAAGAATCCGATCGGCATCGGCATCGACGAGCTGTTCCTGCAGGATCCCAAGTCGGTCGGAATGACGGCGAAGGCGCCGCACCAGAGCTGGGGCTGGTTCCTGCTGTTCCGTGCGCTCGACGCCGTGCTGCGGGTGATCGAGCCGTTGTTTCCAAAGAAGTTGCGTCAACGCGCGATCGATGCCGCGCTCGCGTTCATCGAAGAGCGGCTGAACGGCGAGGACGGCATGGGCGCGATCTATCCGCCGATGGCCAACATCGTCATGATGTATGAGGTGCTCGGCAAGGGAGAGGATTTCCCGCCGCGCGCGGTCACGCGCAGGGGCATCGACAAGCTATTGGTGATCGGCGAGCACGAGGCGTATTGCCAGCCCTGCGTCTCGCCGGTGTGGGATACCGCGCTCACATGTCATGCACTCGCTGAGGCCGGCGGCGAAGAGACGCTGGCGAAGATGAAGCAGGGCCTGGATTGGCTCAAACCAAGACAAGTACTCGACCTCAAGGGCGATTGGGCGGTGAAAGCGCCCAACGTCCGTCCGGGCGGGTGGGCGTTTCAGTACAACAACGATTACTATCCAGACCTCGATGATACCGCGGTCGTCGTCATGGCGATGGACCGCGTGCAACGCCAGTCCGGAAGCCACGAGTACGACACCGCGATCGCCCGCGGCCGGGAATGGATCGAGGGCCTCCAGAGCCGCGATGGCGGCTGGGCCGCCTTCGACGTCAACAACCTCGAATACTATCTCAACAACATCCCGTTCTCCGACCACGGTGCGCTGCTCGATCCGCCGACCGAGGACGTCACGGCGCGCTGCGTCTCGATGCTGGCGCAGCTCGGCGAGACCGAGAAGAGCAGCAAGGCGGTTGCAGACGGGGTGGCCTATCTGCGCCGCACCCAGCTCGCCGAGGGTTCCTGGTACGGCCGCTGGGGGCTGAACTACATCTATGGCACCTGGTCGGTGCTGTCGGCGCTCAATGCGGCAGGCATCGACCACCAGGATCCGGTGATCCGGAAAGCCGTGGACTGGCTGGTTGCGATCCAGAACAACGATGGCGGCTGGGGCGAGGATGCGGTCAGCTACCGGTTGGACTACCGGGGATTCGAGGGCTGTCCCTCGACCTCCTCGCAAACGGCATGGGCCTTGCTTGGTCTGATGGCAGCGGGTGAGGTCGAAAATCCCGCAGTTTCACGGGGTGTGGAGTACCTAAAGGTCACACAGACCGAAAAAGGGCTGTGGGACGAGCCGCGCTACACGGCTACAGGCTTTCCGCGGGTGTTTTACTTGCGTTATCATGGCTACTCGAAGTTCTTTCCGCTCTGGGCGATGGCCCGGTATCGGAATTTGAGAAGCACCAACAGCAGGGTGGTAGGGGTCGGGATGTGATTTTGGGGGCGGGGGCTGCCGTGGGCGATGCGATTGGCGACAATTCAATCGACCCACGGCCGGTTTTGATTGTGACAGGATTGGTGCAGGAGGCCCGCATAGCGGCCGGGCCAGGCATGATCGTCATCTGCAGCTCGAGCGATCCGCAGCAGCTACGCGCGCTGCTGGAGACGCTGGATCCGACCACATTCAGGGGTGTCATCTCGTTCGGCGTCGCCGGCGGGCTCGATCCGGCGCTGAAGTCGGGCGATGTCGTGGTCGCGACCGAGGTTCTGGCCGGCGATACGCGGTTCCTGGCCGCCTCTGCCCTGAGCGAGGAAATGATCGCGAGCGCAGCCCTGAAGCGCCGGCGGATCGTCCGGGGCGGGCTTGCCGGTGTCGAGCAGGTGATCGCTGCCAAGGCTTGCAAGGCCGCGCTACGCTCGGTCACGGGGGCTGCCGCGGTCGACATGGAAAGCCATATCGCCGCTGCCTATGCCGCCAAGGCGGGCATTCCGTTTGCCGCCTTGCGGGTGATCAGCGATCCCGCCGGCCGGGCGCTGCCGGAACTCGCCAAGACGGCCCTCAAGCCCAACGGCGATATCGACCTGCGCAAGGTTTTGCGCGGGGTTGCACGCAATCCGACGACGCTGCGTGCGCTGGTCTCGACCGGACTGGACTTCAATCGCGCGCTACGCTCCTTGCGTGGCTGCCGCGGCTTCCTGCTCGGCAGCGAAGGTCTCGTTCCCGCCAGCCTCTGAGGCTTTTGGCGTCCCCTTAAACGAAAACGGCCTGATCGCAACTTGCTGCGGTCAGGCCGTTTTCTTTGGTATCGTTCGCAGCCGCCTTTACGCGGCCGTTGAGGCTTTCTGCTGGGCAGCCGCCGCCTCGTCGCGGCGAATATCCGAGAGCTTCTTCTGGACCTGCTCCGAGAAGATGTACTGCGCCGGACGCTGCTTGCTCATGTCGATCTCGGGCGCCATCGGGCCGGTGGTCCGGATGCCGCGCAACGCGACCCACATCGCCTTCAGCGGGTTATTCAGCGCTGCCGTGGCTGCCGTCGGCTCGTAGCCGCAATGCGCCATACAGTCGGCGCACTTCTCGTACTTGCCGGTGCCGTAGGTCTCCCAGTCGGTCGTGTCCATCAATTCCTTGAAGGTCTTGGCGTAGCCTTCGCCGAGCAGATAGCAGGGCTTCTGCCAGCCGAAGATGTTGCGCGCGGGCATGCCCCAGGGCGTGCATTCGTATTCCTGGTTGCCGGCGAGGAAGTCCAGGAACAGGCCGGAGTGCATGAAATTCCACTTCTTGCCCTTGCCGAGCGCAAACACGTCGCGGAACAGCTTCTTGGTCTTGGTGCGGTTGAGGAAGTGTTCCTGGTCGGGCGCGCGCTCATAGGCGTAGCCCGGCGACATCGAGACACCGACGCCAAGCTCGGTGGTGAGGTCGAGGAACTTTGCGATTTCTTCCGCCGGATGGCCGTCGAAGATGGTGGCGTTGACGTTGACGGTGAAGCCGCGGGCTTTCGCCGCCTTGATCGCGGACACCGCGCGATCGAACACGCCCTTCTGCGACACCGCCTTGTCGTGGTGATCCTTCAGGCCGTCGAGATGCACCGAGAAGAACAAATAGGGCGAGGGCTCGAACAGATCGAGCTTCTTCTCCAGCAGCAGCGCGTTGGTGCACAGCGAGACGAACTTCTTGCGCGCCACGAGGCCGCGGACGATCTCGCCGATCTCCTTGTGGATCAGCGGCTCGCCGCCCGGAATCGCCACCATCGGCGCGCCGCATTCATCGGCCGCGTCCCAGCATTCCTGCGCGCTCATGCGGCGGTTGAGGATCGCGTCCGGATAGTCGATCTTGCCGCAGCCGACGCAAGCAAGGTTGCAGCGGAACAACGGCTCCAGCATCAGCACGAGCGGATAGCGTTTGCGGCCAAGCAGTTTCTGCTTGATGAGATAGCCGCCGATACGCAGTTCCTTGAAGAAGGGTATTGCCATTGAGAGGTTTTCTTTCTGGACTTGGATAGAGAAATTAGATCAGCCCGCAGTTAGTTCGGCCGGTAGCCGGAATTCGATGTTTTCTTCCCGGCCGGACAGCACCTGCACCGTGACCGGTCCGATGCGCCGCAAGGCCTCGATCACGTCGTCGACCAAGACTTCGGGCGCCGATGCGCCCGCCGTAATGCCGACGGCTTTGGCATCCTTCAGCCAGTCCGGGTTGAGCTCGCTGCCATCGGCAATGAGATAACTCGCGACGCCGACCTCGGTGCCGATTTCACGCAGCCTGTTTGAGTTGGAACTATTGGCGGCCCCCACCACCAAAATGACGTCCACCAGTTTGCTCAGGTCCCTTACCGCAGATTGGCGGTTCTGTGTCGCATAGCAGATATCCCGGATGTCCGGGCCTTGAATATCTGTAAAACGGGCCTGTAGGGCCGAAATGATGTCCTTTGTGTCGTCGACGCTCAGGGTGGTCTGGGTGATATAGGCGACCGGGGTGTCGATCGGCAGGGTCAGGTCGGCCACATCGTCCACATTCTGGACCAGCAGGACAGGGCCTGGAACCTGGCCCATGGTTCCCTCGACCTCGGGGTGACCGGCATGCCCGATCAGGATCAGGGCCCGGCCTTTCGACATATAGCGCTTGCCCTGGTTATGGACCTTGGTCACGAGCGGGCAGGTGGCATTGAGGACGGGGAGCCCGCGTTCCGCCGCTTCCTCCTCGACGCTGCGGGCCACGCCATGGGCGCTGAACACGGTGACGGCCTTCGGCGGCACCTCGGAAAGGTCCTCGACGAAGATCGCGCCCTTGTTTTTCAGGCTTTCCACCACGTATTTGTTGTGCACGATCTCATGGCGCACATAGACCGGTGGGCCATATTTCTCGAGCGCGCGCTCGACGATTTCGATCGCACGCACAACGCCGGCGCAAAATCCGCGCGGCTGTGCAAGAAAAACTTCCATAGGACGCCCATTACGCAAATTGCACCAATCTCATCGAAGCCTCATTCCGGCGGGCAAATTGCCGCCGGCCCGCATCTCACCGGACACCCACGCAAACCCCGGTAATGCAAAGTTCTGCAATATCCGCACCATGACCGGCCGTTGCAGCCGATCCGGATCTCAAGCGCATGGAAGTACAGGGCTTTGTGTCAAAAAATCAGCGCCTGGGAAAGATGCCGTAGCGATTAACGGTAAGATGGTAAGGAAATTTGCCGCCCGCACCCGGTCCGCCAGGTCACTTGTTCGTCACTTTCTCGCCCCTTACGGGGGGCTATACCGGCGCCTCGACGATGTTTTGGTATGTTTTGCTGCCTCTCTCTTGAACCCAAGAGAAAGTAACCAAAACAACATTAGATCGGTCCCGGGAACTCCGCTAGACAGCGAGCGTTTTCGGCAAGCCTCCTTAAGCCTTAGAAAGAAACGATGTGCTGACAAGTATTGTTGTCTCGATTGTTAGAGCTTGTACGCGGCTTGCCATTCCTGTTGTCATTTTCTCGCTTATGCTGGCGGTTGGAGCCGGCTTCTATACGGCCCGGAACTTCTCCATCAACACCGACATCAACACGCTGATTTCGCCGGACCTCGACTGGCGCAAGCGCGACAACCAATTCGAACAGGCGTTCGACCGCGACCGGTTGATTCTCGCGGTGGTTGAGGCTCCGACACCAGAACTCACCAGCTCGGCGGCCAAGGCGCTCGCGGAGAAGCTTTCGGGCGACACGAAGAATTTCGAATCGGTCACCCCGCTCGGTTCCGGCGAGTTCTTCGAAAAGAACGGGTTGCTGTTTCTGCCCGTCGAAGAAGTCGGTCAGGTCACGGGCCAGCTCGAATCGGGCGCGCCCCTGATCGAGATCATGGCTGGCGATCCCTCGATTCGCGGCTTGACCGGTGCGCTGGAGACCGGACTTGCCGGCATCAAGCGCGGGCAGGCCAAGCTCGACAATGCCGACCGCCCGTTCAACCTGATCGCCCAGACGGTCGAGGATGTCCTGAACAAGGGCAACGCGACGTTCTCCTGGCGCGAGCTCACCAGCGACAAGCCTTTGACCGATGCCGATCGGCGCGCCTTCATCGAATTCAAGCCGATCCTCGACTATCAGGCGCTGGAGCCGGGCAAGACCGCGACCGACGCGATCAGGCAGGCGGCCAAGGATCTCAATTTCGCGACCACGTATGGCGCGCGGGTTCGCTTGACCGGGCCGGTGCCGATGGCCAACGAGGAATACGCCACGGTCCAGGACGGCGCGATCACCAACGGAATCGGCACCGTCGTCATCGTGCTGTTCATTCTCTGGCTGGCGCTGCACTCGGCGAAGATCATCTTCGCCGTGTTCGTCAATCTTTTCGTCGGACTTTCGATCACCACGGCCGTCGGCCTGATGATGGTCGGGTCACTCAATCTGCTGTCGATCGCATTCGCGGTGTTGTTCGTCGGCCTCGGCGTCGACTTCGGCATTCAATACAGCGTCCGCTACCGTTCGGAACGGTTCAAGAACGACAATCTGCCGCTGGCGCTGGAGAACGCGGCGCGCCGCGCCGCAGTGCCGCTGTCGCTTGCGGCGATGGCGACGGCTGCGGGTTTCCTGTGCTTCCTGCCGACCGACTACAAGGGGATTTCGGAACTCGGCAAGATCGCCGGCGCCGGCATGCTGGTCGCGTTCCTGACCAGCATCACGACATTGCCGGCGCTGCTGGACCTGCTCAATCCGCCCGGCGAAAGCGATCCTGTCGGCTACGCATTCCTGGCGCCCGTGGACGAATTCCTCGAAAAGCATCGCGTCATCATCATCGTCGGCACGCTGTTGGTCGCGGTGGCGGGCCTGCCGCTGCTCTATTTCATGAAGTTCGACTTCAACCCGATCAATCTGCGCAGCAAGAACGCCGAGTCGATCGCGACCTTCCTCGATCTGCGAAAGGATCCGAACACCGGGGCCAACGCCATCAATGTGATGACGAATTCGGAAGCGGACGCCAAGACCATCGAAGCCAAGCTGGAAAAGGTGCCGGAAGTGCTTCGGGTGATGTCGCTCGACAGCTTTCGTGCCGGAAGATCAGCCGGCCAAGCTGAAGCTGATCGCGCAGGCCGCCAAGGTGGTTGGGCCCGCGCTCAATCCCGACTCGGTCGACGCGGCGCCGTCGGATGAGGAGAACGTCGAGTCGTTGAAGAGCTCAGCGGAGAGCCTGCGCAAGACCGCCGGCGACAACAAGGGGCTGGGCGCGGTGGCGGCACGACGTCTGGCGGATGCGCTGGCGAAGCTCGCTGACTCCAACCAGGCGACGCGCGACAAGGCGCAGAACATTTTCGTGACGCCGCTGAAGGTGGTGCTCGATCAACTCAAGAACACGCTGCAGGCCCAGCCGGTCAGCCTGAAGACGCTGCCGGCCGATCTCGTTGCCGGCTGGAAGACCAAGGATGGCCTGATGCGCGTCGAGGCGTTGCCGAAGGGGGATCCGAACGACAACGACAATCTGCGCCGGTTTGCCGACGCCGTGCTGGCGGCCGAGCCGGCCGCGATCGGCGGTCCGGTCTCGATCCTGAAATCCGGCGACGTCGTCGTGAATGCGTTCATTCATGCCGGCATCTACGCGTTGCTCGTGATCGGCCTGCTGCTGTGGCTGACGCTGCAGCGGATCACCGACGTGCTGATGACGTTGATCCCGCTGCTGGTGGCCGGCATCGTGACGCTGGAGATCTGCGTGTTGATAGGGATGCCGCTCAACTTCGCCAATATCGTCGCGATGCCGCTGTTGCTCGGCGTCGGCGTCGCCTTCAAGATCTATTACGTGACGGCATGGCGCTCAGGCAGAACGAATCTGCTGCAGACCAGCCTGACGCGCGCAATATTTTTCAGCGCGCTGACCACCGCCACCGCGTTCGGAAGCCTGTGGCTGTCCAGTCATCCCGGCACCGCCAGCATGGGCAAGCTGCTGGCGCTGTCGCTCGTCACCACCCTGGCGGCGGTGCTGCTGTTCCAGCCCGCGCTAATGGGCAAACCCCGCAACGTCGGGAAGGAGACAGATATCGCCAACGACGTCACCTGAGGCGGCGCCGGCGGCCTGCTTTTGTCCGGGCTTGGCGGCAGGGGCCGTCGAGCCGGTGGTCTTGGGCGCCTGAGCCGCGGGCTTTGACGCCTGTTTTGGCGATGCGCCCTTGGCCATGCTGTTGGCCGGGCTCGAAGGGATCGGGGGGCGACGCGGGTCCAGGTCTCGCCGCCGCAGAGAAAGCCCAGCACGCAGCCTTGAATCTCGAGCTGGTCGGTACCAACTGGCTTGATGGTCGAGCTGTAGAACTGCCCGTCTTTCGCGTTGTAGACTTGGCCTTCCCACTGATCGAGGCCTGCCTTCTTCTTCATGTCGATCAGGATCGGCATGCCGAGCGTCGGGCGGCTCTGCTTGGCGGGATCTGGATTATGCGTATCCTTGCCACCGGGGGTCTGTTCCCACGCCACCACGCCCCACATGCTGCCGTTACATTGTGCGACCCGGATGTTGGCAACGCCGTCGGCGACTTTCCAGTCGCCGGTGGGGTCGGCCGCCCGTGCAGGTATTAACCCGGTGGTCAAAAATAAACCTGAAATGGCTATTGTACGCGCGAAAGTTCTTGGGCAGTGCAACATGGTTCGAACCTATGCTTATGTAGATGATCCAAGCGGGGTCAAAACGCCGCATTGACTGTTTTCAGTTGACGAAATGGCCATCAACCGACGTATGTAGCAAATGCTAAGTTCCAATTTAGACGTTTCCGAGATGTTTGTGGAGCGCGAGTCGCAGCGGAGTTCCCTGCATGCGCGCTATCTGAACGAGCAACTCGTACGCGTTCTCAAGACCATCGGCTACGACGTCGGCTTTCAGAAGGGTCAAGGTCAATATCTCTTCGATCGTGAAGGGGCTCGCTATCTCGATCTACTGAGCGGGTTTGGCGTTTTTGCGATTGGCCGCAACCACCCGGCGCTGCGCGAGGCCCTGAAGAGCATCCTCGACAGCGATCTGCCCAATCTGGTGCAACTCGATGTGTCGACGCTGGCCGGTGTGCTGGCCGAACGCCTGCTCGAATATGTGCCATATCTGGACAAGGTGTTCTTTGCCAATTCCGGCGCCGAGACGGTCGAAGCGGCGATCAAGTTTGCGCGTGGCGCGACGGGACGGCCCGGCATCGTCTATTGCACGCATTCCTTCCACGGCCTGTCTTACGGCGCGCTGTCGCTGACCGACGATTCGAATTTCCGCGGCGGTTTCGAGCCGCTGCTGCCGGGATGCACCGCCATCCCTTTTAACGATCTCGCAGCACTGGAACGGGCGCTGTCGTCGCGCCAGGTTGCCGCGTTCATCGTCGAGCCGATCCAGGGCAAGGGCGTCAACCTGCCGTCCGATGAATTCCTGCCGGGTGCGGCGGCGCTGTGCAAGAAATACGGCACGCTGTTCATCGCCGACGAAATCCAGACCGGCATCGGCCGCACCGGAAAATTCCTCGCGGTCGAGCACTGGAACGTCGAGCCCGACATGGTGCTGCTGGCAAAAGCGCTGTCCGGCGGCCATGTGCCGATCGGCGCGCTGCTGACGCGGAAAAGCATCTTCGACAAGATATTCAATCAAATGGACCGCGCCGTGGTGCACGGCTCGACCTTTGCGAAGAACGATCTTGCGATGGCCGCCGGTATTGCAACGCTCGAAGTCATGAAGTCCGAAAAGCTGGTCGAGCAGGCCGCCAAGCGCGGCGCCGAATTGCGGCTGGCGCTGACGCGTCTCGTTCCCGGCTATGAATTGATGAAGGAAGTGCGCGGCAAGGGATTGATGATCGGCGTCGAGTTCGGCCCGCCGAAATCGCTGCGCTTGAAGGCGTCGTGGAATTTGCTGGAGACCGCGAACAAGGGGCTGTTCTGCCAGCTCATCACCGTGCCGCTGTTCAAGGACCACAAGATCCTGACGCAAGTCTCCGGCCACGGCAGCCACACCATCAAGCTGCTGCCGCCGCTCGTGATCACGGAAGACGACTGCAACTGGATCGCGAAATCGTTCGACGAGGTCATCGCCTCCAGCCACAAGGTCCCCGGCGCGATCTGGTCGCTCGGCAAGACGCTGGTGGACAACGCGGTGCGGAAGTCGGCGTAGGCCGCTCCCGTCATTGGGCGGGTCTCGCCCCATACACCGCCGTCATGCCCCGCGAAGGCGGGGCATCCAGTACGCCGCGGCTTTTCGATTCCATCGCTGACGTCTCTGGAATACTGGATCACCCGCATGCGCGGGTGATGACGACCGGGGATGCTGTATCCGTCATTGCGAACAGGTCGCAATGACGATGCGAGACTCTCACCCCTCCGTATTCGCCTTCATCGCCGCCTCGAACTTCTCGCCGAACTCCGCCAGTTCGTCGGCACCGAGATCGCTCACCGCCCAGTAGTTCAGGCCGCGGTCGCTCCAGCGGCGGATATTGAAGCCTTGCAGTGTCGCGATCCTGGCGGCGTGGCGCTCGGTGTTCGCGGTCTGCGCCACGAACAGGTTGATGATGTGCTGCCGCCGTCGGTAAACCACGGCGCCGATCGGACGGGCATCGACATAGTCGAGCCTGCCGCCGATCAGGGTAAAGCCCAGCGCGGTCAGATCGATCACCGGCGGCGAGACGTCGAGCTTGCCGTTGAACCAGGGTTTCACCGTATGCTGGTCCGTGGAGATCACGTCGGTGAGATGTCCCGCCTGCAGCGAGCGCAGATGCGCCGAGACCACTTCGGACTCGATGCGCGCTTCATCGTCGTTACGCAGCACGATGGCGACGAGGCCGGTCGCGGCCATCGCCGAGACCGCCGAGCCCATCGCAAAGCCGCGCAGCACCGAGCGCCGGCTCGGCATCTGCACCACCTGCGCCTGCGGTTGCGGCAGCGCCGCCTCGATGCGCTGGCGCAGTTCCGGCGGCGCCTTGTAGCGCACATCGGCGTCCGCCATCACCTTGCTCATTTCGCGGTAATCTTTCAGCAAAGCGGTGCAATGCGCGCATCCCGCGACGTGGGTTTCGACCTCGCGCGCGTGCCCGGCATCGAGCTCGCCGTCGATCAGCGCGTGAATCAGCACTTCGGCTTCCTCGCAAGTCATTTCGGTTGCTCCTGTTCCGCAAGCCACGCCGATCGCAGCATGGCGCGGGCGCGCGCGAGGCGGGACATCACGGTACCGACGGGTACTTCGGCGACATTGGCGATCTCGCGATACGATAGGTTTTGAATTTCGCGCAGCACGAAGGTTTCCCGGAACGGTTCGGCGAGTGCCGCGATCAGGCGGCGGATGGTGTCGCCATCCCAGCGGCGCAGCAGCTGCGCTTCCGGGGTTTCCTGGGCCTCGTGCCAGAGTGGGGTCGCTTCCGCGCTTTCGGGCGCGTCTTCGATGTGCGCTCGGCGTGGCCTTGCGCCTGGCATATTCGGCGTAGCAGACGTTGCGCAGGATCGCGAACAGCCACGGCTTCATCGCCGGCCCGCGATAGCTGTCGAAATGCTTGAACGCGCGCAGGTAACATTCCTGCACCGCATCCTCGGCGTCACCAGCGTCGCGCAGCAGATAGCGCGCCAGCGTATAGGCATCGTCCAGATAAGGCAGCGCGGCCTCGCGGAAGCGCCGCGCCTTTTCGGGTGTGTCGTCCGATCCGCTGACGGCCATTGCTTCTCGCCCGGCTTCCACAGAAGACGCTGGTGCCCGGCCGTGCCTGATCCACCGGCCGGGCATGGTTGTGATGCCTTGATTTGGCAAGTTACTCAACCTTGACGGTCCCTGTCATGTGCGGATGCAGCGAACAAAAATACTTGTATTCGCCGGCATCCGTGAACGTGAACGAGAACGTGCCGTCGGTATCCATGGGTTTCGAGCGGAATTTTCCGGCACAGACCACCGTATGCGGAATATCGTCCCGGTTGGTCCATTTGACTGTCGTGCCGACCTTCACGTTAAGCTGTACCGGCTGGAACACGAAGTTGTCGATATGCACTTCCGTGTCCTCGGCGCGGGCCGTGGCGACAGGCAGTAGCAGGGTCGCGACGACGGCGATGCCGAAGTCGCGGCGATTGATCGAACTCATTGCCGTTATTCCTTCTTAGCCTTGCAGCGGCGTGTCGATGATGGCCAGCGGCTGGCTGTTCTGCTTGAAGTTGATGCTGGCAACGCCGAGCATGCTGCGAAGCTTGCTGTCCTCGACCTTCATCGGTCCGGGTGAGGGCGCTGCCCCCGGCGCCGGCTGCGGGAAGGCGGTGGAGCGCGCGGTATGGAAGGTCACGTTGCCTTCGACCTTCTGCATCACCTGGTGGATGTGGCCGTTCAGGACCGTCACCGAGCCGAAACCCTTGACGTATTCCAGCGCGCGGCCGCCGTCCTCGGTGCCCCAGCCCCATTGCGGATACACCGTCCACAGCGGGATATGGGCGAACAGCACGATCGGTGTGGATTTCGATTTCCCCTTGAGGTCGTCCTCGAGCCATTCGAGCTGTTCGTTGCCGAGATTGCCGAGGCCGCCGCCCTTGAGGTCGACGACATTGACGAGGCCAACGAAGTGCACGCCGCCGGCGTCGAAGGAGTACCAGCCGGCGCCCTTGGTGCCCTTGCCGTAACGCTCCTTGTAGAGCTTGACCTCTTCGTCGATGAAGTCGTGCTCGCCCGGCACGTAATGCACGTCGAGTTTGGCCTGCGAGATGATGCGCTCGGCGTTGTCGAATTCCTCGGCCTTCGACAGATGGGTGATGTCGCCGGTGTGGATCATGAAAGAGGGCTTGGTCGGGATCGCCTTGACCTTGTTGATGGCTTCTTCCAGCGTGCCGAGCGCGTTGGGATTGGCCGGCTTGTCGAAGCCGACATGGCTGTCGCTGATCTGAAGGAAGGTCATGCCGGCCGGTTCGGCGGCCTCCGCCGAGCCGACGATGCCAAGCGAGCGCGGCACGCCGCCGGTAACCGTCCAGAGCACACCGGTGCCGGCCCAGGTCATGCATTCCAGCACCTTGCGGCGGCTGACGCCCGGATTGTCGTCGTTATGGTCGTGATGGCTCATGACAAATCTCCCAGAACCCTTGATTGGGTTTCCGGAGACGTGATCGAGCGGGCGCGGGGTTTATTCCCGCCAGTCCCGGTTCCGCAACCGGAGCCGATGACGTTTTCGTGAGCGCGGCGGCGACTTCGGGGGCGGGGGTTGGCCGACTTTCAGTTGCAACAAACCTGTCTTGCAGCCGTCAGCATAGTGTCAGGTGATCCGGGTTAATGCTTGCAAACTTTAATTCGCCAACCCGGGAGAGCGAAACAATGAGCGACCACGCAGGCGTCGACCACCATCACAAGGCTGCCGAGCACCACGAACACGCCGCCAAGCATCACCGCGAAGCCGCCAAGCACCACGAGGCTGGCGATCACGAGAAGGCCGCCCATCACGCCCACACCGCCCATGGCCATGCCAGCCACGCCGAACATCATCACGTCGAGGCGAGCCGTCACCACGCCGAGCACCACGGCCACCACTAAGCGCTTTCGGGCGAGGTTCAGAGAAACCGTATCAAGAAGAGTTCTAGTACCGCGTAGAGTGGCGTGTCGCCGTCCCCGCAAGGGGACGGCACTTTTTTAACGCGTCCGCGCATCCTCCAGGATCATCGCGGCTGCCTTTTCCGCAATCATCGCGGTCGGCGTGTTGGTATTGCCTGAGGTGATCGTCGGCATCACGGATGCATCGGCCACGCGAAGTCCGGCGATGCCGTGGAATCGCAATCGTTCGTCGACCACGGCCATCGGATCGCTTGCCATCCCCATCTTTGCTGTGCCGACCGGATGGAAGATCGTGGTGCCGATATCGCCGGCGGCCTTTGCCAATGACGCATCGTCGTCGCCGACGGATGGGGCCGGGCAAATATTCCTGCGGGTGATATTCGGCGAGCCGCTTCTGCTTCATCAGCCGCCGCGTGGTGCGGATGGCATCGGCCGCGACCTGGCGGTCGTCATCGGTCGAGAGATAATTCGGCGCGATCGAGGGTTTTTCGTCTGCTTGCGCCGAACGAATGCGTACCGTGCCGCGCGAGGTCGGCTGCAGATTGCAGGCGCTCACCGTGATGGCGGGAAAGCGATGCAGGGGATCGCCGAACTTGTCGAGCGACAGCGGCTGCACATGGAACTGGATATTGGCGCGCTCGCGGCCCGGGTCCGACCGGGTGAAGATGCCGAGCTGGGATGGTGCCATGGTCAGCGGGCCACGGCGGCGGAACGCGTAATCGAGACCCATCAGGCCGCGCCGGAACAGATTGTAATAGGTCTCGTTCAGCGTGCGGACGCCTTCCACCTTGTAGATCGCGCGTTGCTGCAGATGGTCCTGCAGGTTGCGCCCGACGCCTTGTTTGTCGAGCTCGATTTCGATGCCGAGCGGCGCCAGCCAGTCGGCCGGGCCGATGCCGGAACGGTGCAGCACCTGGGTCGAGCCGATCGATCCCGCGCACAGGATCACCTCGCCCTTGGCGCGGGCCTCGACGATCTCTCCGCCTTGCATGAAGCGGACGCCGACCGCGCGGCCGTTTTCGACGATGAGACGATCGACCAGCACGTTCTTCTCCAGCCGCAGATTGGTACGGTTCAACGCGGGTTTCAAGAAACCGCGCGCGGAGGACCAGCGCCGTCCGCGCTTCTGGTTGACATGGAAATAGCTCACACCTTCGTTGTTCCCGGTATTGAAATCGGCGATCCGTGGGATGCCCATTTCCACTGCGGCATCGCCGACCGCATCCAGAATGGTCCAGGACAGCCGCGGCGCCTCGATGCGCCAGCCGCCGCCGGCCCCATGATGTTCGCTTTCCCCGAGGAAATGATCTTCCAGCCGCCGGAAGTGCGGCAGCACATCGTCATAGCCCCACCCGGTGAGGCCAAGCTGGCGCCAATGATCGTAGTCATCAGCCTGTCCGCGCATCGAGATCATGGCGTTGATGGCCGACGAGCCGCCGATCACCTTGCCGCGGGGATAGGCCAGCGCGCGGCCGTTCAGCCCCGGCTCGGCCTCGGTCTTGAACATCCAGTCCGAGCGCGGATTGCCGATCGCGAAGAGATAGCCGACCGGGATGTGAAACCAGATCCAGTTGTCGTTGCCGCCGGCCTCGAGGATCAGCACGCGGTTCTTTGGATCGGCCGACAGGCGGTTGGCCATGATGCAGCCAGCGGTGCCCGCGCCAACGACGATGTAATCAAAATCATTCTCAAGCTTGCGTAGCATTTCCTCTATCCCGGCGGTCTACGGACCATCGTCATGCCCGGGCTAAAGCGCGAAGCGCGTCTTCGCGCAAGGTGTCCCGGGCATCCACGTCTTTTCTGGGCTTTTATTAGTCAGACGTGGATGGCCGGGACAAGCCCGGCCATGACGGCTTTTGATGCCATTTTCCGGAAGTTAGTAGGTCTGAAAGCGACGCAGTTGGGTGGATCGCTCCTTGCATGCTACAGAAGCAGAAGCGTTCGAACCCGGAACCGATCATCTCCATGCCCATCGTCAACCGCGTCGCCGATCTGCAACCCGATATCCAGGCCTGGCGCCGCGATATCCACGAACATCCTGAATTGCTCTACGAGGTGCACCGCACCGCGGCATTCGTGGCGGACCGTTTGCGGGAGTTCGGCTGCGACGAAGTTGCCACCGGTCTCGGCCGCACCGGCGTTGTCGGCGTCATCAAGGGCAGCAAGCCTCCAGGCAAGGGTGACATGAAGGTGATCGGGCTGCGGGCGGATATGGACGCACTGCCGATCGAGGAGGAAACCAATCTGCCCTATGCCTCCAAGACCAAGGGCCTGATGCACGCCTGCGGTCATGACGGCCATACCGCGATGCTGCTGGGTGCTGCGCGCTATCTCGCCGAGACGCGGAACTTCGCGGGCGAGGCGGTCGTGATCTTCCAGCCGGCGGAAGAGGGCGGCGCGGGTGCTGTCGCGATGATCAACGACGGCCTGATGGACCGGTTCGGCATCGAGCAGGTCTACGGCATGCATAACGGTCCGGGCATTCCGGTCGGCTCGTTCGCGATCCGGCCCGGTCCGATCATGGCCGGAGGCGATGCCGTCATCATTGAGATCGAGGGGCTCGGCGGACACGCCGCGCGTCCACACAAATGCATCGATCCCGTCCTCGTCGGCGCGCAGTTGATCACGGCGCTGCAGTCGATCGTGTCGCGCAGCGTCGATCCCTTGGAATCGGCCGTGATCTCGATGTGCGAATTTCACGCCGGCCATGCCCGCAACGTGATCCCGCAAACCGCCGAACTCAAGGGCACCGTCCGCACCCTGAGCGCGGAAGTGCGGAAACTGGTGGAACGACGGGTGCGCGAAGTGGTCGCGGGCGTGGCGCAGATTACGGGCGCCAGGATCAATCTGGAGTACAACCACGGTTATCCGGTGACGGTCAACCATGCCCCGCAGACGGATGTCGCGATGCGGGCAGCCAGGGAAATCGCGGGCGACGCCAACGTTCACGAGATGCCGCCGCTGATGGCTGGCGAGGATTTCGCCTACATGCTGGAGCAGAGGCCGGGCGCGCTGATCTTCTGCGGCAACGGCGACAGCGCGGGCCTGCACCACCCCGCCTACAATTTCAACGACGAAGCAATCGTGTTCGGCACCTCCTACTGGATCAAGCTGGTCGAGAACACGCTGGCCGCGTGAGGCCGTTCACCGGCATCTCAATCGAGGCTCAGGCATCCTCCTGGATGGATGCGGCTCTGCGGCAGGCGATTGGGTAAACCGTCCCTTGCATGCTACAGAGGGCCTCAGATTCAACCCGGAAGCTGAGAAATCATGCCCATCGTCAACCGCGTCGCCGATCTGCAACCCGATATTCAGGCCTGGCGCCGTGATATCCACGAAAACCCCGAACTGCTCTATGACGTGCACCGAACTGCGGCCTTTGTGGCCGACCGCCTGAAGGAGTTCGGCTGCGACGAGGTGGCGACCGGCCTGGGCCGGACCGGGGTTGTCGGCGTCATCAAGGGCAAGAAGTCCGCCGGCAAGGGCGATATCAGGGTGATCGGCTTGCGGGCCGACATGGACGCGCTGCCGATCCATGAGGAAACCAACCTGCCCTATGCCTCCAAGACATCAGGCAAGATGCACGCCTGCGGCCATGACGGCCATACCGCGATGCTGCTGGGCGCGGCCCGTTACCTCGCCGAAACCCGCAATTTCGCCGGCGACGCGATCGTGATCTTCCAGCCGGCCGAAGAAGGCGGCGCCGGTGCCGACGCCATGATCAAGGACGGGCTGATGGACCGCTTCGGCATCGAGCAGGTCTACGGTATGCACAACAGCCCGGGCCTTCCGGTCGGCTCGTTCGCGATCCGGCCCGGTCCGATCATGGCCGCGACCGATGAGATCGACATCAGGATCACCGGACTTGGTGGGCATGCGGCGCGACCGCATCTCTGCATCGATTCCGTATTGGTCGGATCGCAGGTCATCACCGCGCTGCAAACGATCGTGTCGCGCAGCATAGATCCGCTGGAGTCGGCCGTCATTTCGATCTGCGAGTTTCATGCCGGCCACGCGCGTAACGTGATCCCGCAAACCGCCGAGCTGCGCGGCACCATTCGTACCCTGACGCCACGCGTGCGTGAACTGGTCGAAAAACGGATACGTGAGGTCGTCGCCGGCGTCGCGCAGATCACCGGCGCCACGATCGACCTCGACTACAAGCGCGGCTATCCCGTCACCGTCAACCACGCCGCGCAGACCGATACCGCAATCGGGGTAGCCAAGGAAATCGCCGGTGACGCCAATGTCATGGAATCGCCGCCGCTGATGGGCGCGGAAGATTTCTCCTATATGCTGGAGGCGCGGCCCGGCGCGTTCATCTTCTGCGGCAACGGCGATACCGCGGGCCTGCATCATCCCGCCTATAATTTCAACGACGAGGCGATCGTCTACGGCACCTCGTACTGGATCAAGCTGGTCGAGAACACGCTGGCGGCGTGAGGCGCAGGTCAGTGCCCGATATCTCCCCAGGGCCGGTGCGCCCAACCCGCACCGATCGCACGGGTCTGCGCGCCGGTTTCCGCCGGCCGCGACCCGGTGTTTCACGCCTCAATAGCGAGCCGGCACGTACATTTCGGCCGGGATCGGACCGCGATGATAGTCTGGGTTATGCACGCGGGCAGGTAGCAGCACCGGATCGTGTATGACCTCCTTGTACGGAATCTGCTCAAGCAGGTGCGCGATGCAGTTCAGCCGCGCTTTCTTCTTGTCGACGGCCTGCACCACGTGCCAGGGAGCTTCCGCGATGTGGGTGTGCGCCAGCATCGCTTCCTTGGCCTTGGTGTATTGCTCCCAGCGGGTTCGCGCCTCGACGTCCATCGGGCTCAGCTTCCATTGCTTGAGCGGATCGTGGATTCTCATCGTGAAGCGCAAATGCTGTTCCTCGTCGGTGATCGAGAACCAGTATTTGATCAGCACGATGCCGGAGCGCACCAGCATGCGTTCGAATTCCGGCACTGAACGGAAGAATTCCTCGACATCGTCTTCGGTGCAGAACCCCATCACCCGCTCGACGCCGGCGCGGTTGTACCAGCTGCGATCGAACAGAACGATTTCACCGCCGGCCGGCAAATGCGACACATAGCGTTGAAAATACCACTGTGTGCGTTCACGCTCGTTCGGTGCCGGAAGGGCAGCGACGCGGCAGACCCGCGGATTGAGCCGTTGGGTGATGCGCTTGATGACGCCGCCCTTACCGGCCGAATCGCGCCCCTCGAAAATCACCACCACCTTGAGCTTTTGGCTCTGCACCCAGCTCTGCAATTTTACCAGTTCGCCCTGCAGACGGAATAGCTCCTTGAAATAGAAGCGACGATCGACCGTCTCTTGCGCGGTATGGTCGGAGAACTCGCTGGTGAGCGCATCGAGACGATCGTCGTCGATCTCAAGCTCCAGTTCTTCGTCGAAGCTATCGAGCATTTCCTCGTGAATGCGGTCGTGGATCGGTGACGCGCGTTTGATGGTCATGAAAGGCTCCGCTTGGTGAGGCCACCGCGCTCGACGTGACGGCCACGATTGCTTCAGACAGTGGCGAAAACAGTGCGCATGGTCCGGCGGACGGGCAGGTCGCGGCTGTTAGCGTCAGGACCCAAGGCCATGGCGAAGGCCCGCGTCATCGACGCGGGCCTTTTTCTTGTGGCGCAACGGCGAGCGCCGAAGACTGTTCGATCAGAACAGGTGGTAAAACACGAAGTACAGCGAGCCGGAGATGATCATCGCGGCCGGCAGGGTCAACACCCAGGCCAGGGCGATGTTGCGGATCGTCGACCATTGCAGCCCGCTTCCGTTGGCGGCCATGGTGCCGGCGATGCCGGACGAGAGCACGTGCGTGGTGGAGACCGGCAGTCCGTACCCGTCGGCTGCCGCAATCGTCGCAGCCGCCGTGATTTCGGCGCAGGCGCCTTGTGCGTAGGTCAGGTGGGTCTTGCCGATCTTCTCGCCGACGGTGACGACGATGCGCTTCCAGCCGACCATGGTGCCCAGCCCAAGCGCGATGGCGACGACGAACTTCACCCAGCCCGGGATGAACTTCGTCGCGGCGTCGAGCGAGCCCTTGTAGCTGTTGAGGGTGGCGACGTCGGTGCTGGAGAGCTCGGCTTCCTTGTCCTTCATCAGGAAGCGGATCGCCTCGGAAACCAGATACATGTCGTTGCGGGTGTTGCCGACGGTCTCCGACGGGAACTTCGCCAGCGATCCATACTGGGTGACCTGGGTACCGATGTCGCGCACCAGAACTGCCAGTGAAGGAAAGGTGCCTTCGTTGATCTGACGCTGCGCGACATAGTTGGTCACGGCCGGACGCGGGTTGCCGATCACATTGTAGCCGGCGGCCTTGCCCTCGATCACCTTGCTCGCGGCGATCGAATTCAACGTGAACTGCTCGATCTGGCTGGCGGGCATCGCCCGGTTGAGCGCATAGGCGGTCGGCACGGTGCCGATCAGGATCAGCATGATCAGGCCCATGCCCTTCTGACCGTCATTGGAGCCGTGAAAGAAGCTGACCAGCGTGCAGGTGAGGATCAGGATGCCTCGGATCCACCACGGCGGTGCCTGATCGCCCTTCGGCTCGCCGAACAGCGCAGGCGTCGCACGCTGCAATACGGTTTTGAGAACATAGAGCAGGATCGCCGCCAGCGCGAAGCCGAACAGCGGCGACAGCAGCAGCGCCTTGGCGATATTGCCGGCCTGCGACCAGTCCACGCCGGAAGTGCCGTCGCGGCCGCGCAACAGCGCGTTGGTGATGCCGACGCCCATGATCGAGCCGATCAGGGTGTGCGAACTCGATGCCGGCAGGCCGAGATACCAGGTGCCGACGTTCCACATGATGGCGGAGATCAGCAGCGCGAATACCATGGCAAAGCCGGCGCCGCTGCCGACCTGCAGGATCAACTCGACCGGAAGCAACGACACGATGCCGAAGGCCACCGCGCCGCTGGAAAGCAGCACGCCGAACAGATTGAACATGCCCGACCAGACCACTGCGATGTGCGCCGGCATTGCGCGGGTATAGATCACGGTGGCGACCGCATTGGCGGTGTCATGGAAGCCGTTGACGAACTCGAAGCCGAGCGCGATCAGCAGGGCGACGAACAGCAGGAGATAGGGCAGGATCGAGGTGACCCGGGTGCCGGTCGCATCGATGTCGGAATAGATGCTGTAGGCAACGAACAGCAGGGCGGCCGCGACCACCCCCAAATAGATGATGCCGGTCATCGGATGAAAACCCTTGTCGAGATCCGGCCCCTTTTTCAGGGCGGGTTCGATCGAACCGGGTAACGCCATATCGCTCATTGTACTCTCCATGTCCCAATGCCCCGATCTTGATCGATGGATGTGACAGGCAGTTGAAATGAGCCGGTTTTCCACCGGTCCTGAGCGGAATGCGGGTCGAAAAGCCTCTCCTTGATGCAATGCAACCAAAGGCCAGCCATGGGTTGCGTGGACTGATCCTCAAACCCGCGCCGGATGGAACATGTCGAGCGGCGGCGCCGCTCAGATCGTTGGAGGATGGTCGCGGCCATGCTTGGAAACTGCAGCGCCGGCCTCGGCCATGTGCCTGATGCAGAGCAGTGCAGCCGGCAGCACAATGCAACAACGCTGCGATGGTGGGGGTGAGGTGAGGTCGCGCGCCACGCAGCGCTGGGGCTAGGGCAAGCTGCGCAGCGCGCCGACCTCGTGGGAACGTCATGGCGTAAACAGACGCCCCAATTCCTGTCGAAATAATAGTGTATCACTTATCAATTAAAGGTTGTACATTTATCTGTCATTTTATCCGGGATGTCACGAGAATTTGCGGCATGGAACCCTGTTGGAATGCTTCAGGCTGTCCGAGACAATTTCGGCTTCTCGCTATTTTTTATGCACCTCGTTGTGCATTGTCTTGAGCCGTGCCGGATTGAAGATGCCGGCGTAATGGCGTTGCCAGATTTCTTCCAGCCGGTCTGCGGTCGGTGTCTCAGTCCTGGCTACGCCAGTCGTGATCGAGACCGCATGTCCATCCCAATGCGCGCAGACGTCAGGTGTGAGGATCGACCAGGGCATGTCAGCGTAGCGGCTGGCGAAGAACGGCGCCGCCCGTTCGACGATGTGATGCTCCGGCTCGAACCAGGCGACGTAATGTGATTTCTGTTCGCGGCCGATTTCGCGGAAGCGCACGGAGTTGTGCATCCTGTCCATGTCGCGGTGCACGGCCTTGGCCATCGCCGTCATCAGCGCGACGTCGGGATCATCAGCGAGGTTGAGCAGCTCGTGATGGCTGCGCAGCCGCCACAGCAGGCGATACAGGATGGCAAAGCGTTCGCCATCGCGATGCAGGATCGCGACCCGCGCGAGTTCGATGAATTTGGCGGGGACGCTGAAAGTGCCGTTGGCTGTTTCGAGTGATGGATCGGTGGTGGGCCGATCGCTGCGCACGCTCCACGTCACGTCGGAGGGCCTCGCCTCGTTCAACGCCAGTGTCCGCGCAGCCTTCCGCCAGCCGTCGAAATCGGTTTCGCTGGTGAGGCTGATGGAGTGCATCGGAGTTCACTCCACTCTCGTCATGCCCGGGCTTGACCCGGGCATCCACGTCTTCGTTTTGTTGGCGACGAAGGACGTGGATGGCCGGGACAAGCCCGGCCATGACGACCTGTTTAAAACCAAAATCCTAGTTGCTTGATTTTGCTTATGAATCACCCGGCCACGAATCACGATTGACTCCACCGGCTCTGTTAGCTTTATATTAGAACATATCATGAACAAATGAGCCAGCAGCAGGTTCATCTAAGAACTGCAACGGGCCCAAATTTTTCAGGAGCGGCGCATGACCGGCGCACGCACAAGCACGCTTGCGAGTTTGCGAGGGCGGATCGAGCGCATTGAGGCGCCCGGTGATGCGCATGCCCTCAACCGCGTGGCACTCGGCCATGCCGGTGCGGATGCGATGCTGCGCGGCGGCCTTGCGGTCGCCGCGGTGCATGAGGTGTTCGCCGAGGGACGTCAGGGCGCTGCGGCCACCGGCTTCATCGCGGGGCTGGCGGGGCGGATCACGCGGCGACGGCCGCTGGTGTGGGTGCGGCAGGATTTTTCCGAAATCGAAACCGGCGCGCTGTCGATGAGCGGGCTTTGCGAACTCGGCCTCGACCCGCGTCTCGTGGTGACCGTGCGCGCGGCCGATGTCGACAGCGCGTTGCGCACCGCTGCCGACGCGCTTGCCTGCGACGCGCTCGGCGCCGTCGTGCTGGAAGTTTTTGGCGCGGCGCGGCAACTCGATCTGGTCGCGAGCCGCAAATTGACATTGGCCGCGCAGGCCTCCGGCGTCACCGCGCTGCTGTTGCGCCTGGCGGCAACGCCGATCCCGTCGACGGCGGAGACGCGATGGATCGTGCGTGCGGCACATTCGCCGCCGGGCACCGTCTTTAGCGCATGGGGCGCGCCCATGTTCGACGTTGAGCTCGTTCGTAATCGTCATGGCCCGGTTGGGCGGTGGATCATGGAATGGAAATGTGATGAGTGCCTTTTCTTTGAACCGTCGGCGCATCCTCAGCCTGTGGCTGCCGCGCCTGCCTATCGATCGCATCAAGCGGCAATTGGCGGGCAGCGAAGGGCGGGCTGAAATCTCTTGCGGCACGGACGGTCGGCTCCCTCTCCCGCTTGCGGGGGAGGGCTGGGGTGGGGGTGCCGCCGCGAGTTCAGACTGCCCGTGCTGAGAGAATTTCCCCCACCCGGATCGCATCTACCGATGCGATCCGACCTAAGAGCGAGCTTCGCTCGTCTCGACCCCCGCAAGCGGGAGAGGTGCAGCGAGAAGTACCCGAGCGTCGTCGTCGCCAAGCAGAACAACGCGCTGCAGATCCATGCGCTCGATGATGCCGCGGCGCGCGCGGGCCTTGCGATCGGCCTGCCGCTCGCCAATGCCCGCGCCATCTGCCCCGAGTTGACGGTGTTCGATGCCGATGAGGCTGCGGATGCCAAAACACTCAACGACATCGCCGACTGGTGCGACCGTTTTACCCCGCTGGTGGCGCTCGATCCGCCCTCAGGCCTGTTCCTCGACATCACCGGTTGCGCCCATCTGTTTGGCGGCGAGCGTGCGCTGCTGCAGACCGTCTATGGCGCGCTGACGCGGCGCGGCTTTGCCGTCAGCGCCGGCATCGCCGGTACTTCGGTTTGCGCGCGCACGATCACCCGCCATGTCTCGGGCAAGATCGTTGCCGACGGCGAGGAGGCTGACGCCGTCAACCCGCTGCCGGTATCCGCGCTCGGGGCTGATGCAGCCATCACCGTCGGCCTGCGCCGCGCCGGGTTGAAAACCATCGGCGATGTCGCTGCCCGTGCCCGCCACGAAATATCGGCGCGGTTCGGCGCGCGCTTCACGACGCTATTGGAGCACGCGCTGGGGCAGGGCGATGCACCGATCAGTCCCCGAAAACCACTGCCGGATTACATCGTCGAGAAACGCTTTCCCGAGCCTGTCACCACCGAGAGCGTGATCTCGATCAATCTGTCGGCGCTCGCCGCCATGCTGATCACGGCGATGGACAGGCAGGGCAAGGGCGCGCGGCGGCTGGAGGCGAGCTTCTTTCGCACCGACGGCGCGGTGCGCACGATCTCGGTCGATACCGGACGTCCCGTGACCAAGCCGGAAATGATCGACCGCCTGTTTCGCGAGCGGCTCGAAAGCTTAAGCGATCCCCTTGATCCCGGCTTCGGCTTCGATCTCATTCGCCTGTCGGCGAGCCGCACCGAAATCGTGGTGCAGCAGCAGCGCGATCTCGATGCCAATGTCCATGACAATGATGAACTGGCTGCGCTGATCGACCGCATCGCCGCGCGCATCGGCGGCAAGCGCGTGGTCGTGCACCTGCCGCAGGACACCCATATTCCGGAGCGCGCGGTATTGGCCGCCCCGGCCCAGCATCATCTGGCCGCGGCCACCCAGGCCGCCTGGCCCGTGCGTGTTGAAAGCGAACCTCCATTGCGCCCGCTGCGGCTGTTCGAAAAGCCGGAACCCATCAAAGTGCCGTTCGCGACCGTCCCCGACGGGCCGCCGCATCATTTCACCTGGCGGCGCGCGCTGCATGCGGTGGTGCGGGTGGAAGGGCCTGAACGCATCGCCATGGAATGGTGGAAGCAGGACGGAAAAACGCTGACGCGGGATTATTTCCGCGTCGAGGATGCCGAGGGACTGCGCTTCTGGATTTTTCGCGATGGGCTTTATGAAAGCGAATTGAGAGACGAAGAAGGCCAGCCTGCGCCCGTCAACTGGTTCGTGCACGGGCTGTTCGCATGAGCGGCGTTGCAACCACGCCCGGCTATGCCGAGATCGGCATCACCACCAATTTCTCGTTCCTGCGCGGCGGCTCGGACCCGCGCGCCTATGTGCATCAGGCAAGCGAACTGCGCATCCCCGCGATCGGCATCGCCGATCACAACACGCTGGCCGGCGTGGTGCGGGCCTACAAGGAGCTCGACAATCCCGAGGTTCAATACAAGCCAAAGCTCTTGATCGGCACGCGTCTCGTCTTCATCGACGGCACGCCCGATATCCTGGTCTACCCGCGCGACCGCGCGGCTTACGGCCTGCTGTGCCAGCTCCTGACCCGCGGCAAGCGTGGCGACGACATCGCTAGAATCGAAAAGGGCGAGTGCCACCTCACATTGGATGATCTCCTCGAATTCGCCGAAGGCCAGCTTCTCATTCTGGCGTTGCCGCATCGGTTCGATACGGTCAAAAGCCCTCGAGGTGCTGAAGCGGTTGAAGGATAGCTCTGCTTGTGGGGTGTGGCTCGCCGCAAGCCTGATCTACCGCGGCGACGACAAGCGTCGCCTGGCGCGATTGCATCACCTCGCCGCAAAGGCCGGCGTACCGCTGCTCGCGACCAACGAGGTGCTGTATCACCATCCCGCACGCCGGCCGCTGCAGGATGTCCTCACCTGCATCCGGGAAAAGACCACGATCGAGGCGATCGGCAAGCGGCTTGAGGCCAATGCGGAACGCTATCTCAAGCCCGCACAGGAAATGGCGCGGCTGTTCCGCGATCTGCCGGATGCGATCGCGGAAACCATGCGCTTCGCCGATCGCATCAGCTTTTCGCTCGATCAGCTCAAATACCAGTATCCCGACGAGCCGGTGCCGCCGGGCAAGACCGCGCAGCAGCATCTGGAGGATCTGACGTGGGCGGGCGTCGATCGCTATTTCGACGGCAAGATCGATCGACACGCTTCGCGCCACCCTGCACAAGGAGCTCGCGCTGATCGCCGAACTGAAATACGCGCATTATTTCCTCACCGTCCACGACATCGTCCATTATGCGCGCAGCCAGAACATCCTCTGCCAGGGCCGGGGATCGGCGGCGAATTCCGCCGTCTGCTACGTGCTCGGCATTACCTCCGTCGATCCGACCAAGGTCGATCTGCTGTTCGAACGCTTCATTTCCAAGGAGCGGCTGGAGCCGCCCGATATCGACGTCGATTTCGAGCACTCGCGGCGCGAGGAGGTGATGCAATATGTCTACCGCCGCTACGGCCGCCACCGCGCCGCGATCATTGCCACCGTCATTCATTACCGCCCGCGCAGCGCGATCCGCGATGTCGGCAAGGCGCTGGGGCTGACGGAAGACGTCACCGCGGCCTTGGCCGATACCGTGTGGGGGAGCTGGGGCAAGGGCCTCAACGAGATGCAGGTCCGCCAGGCCGGTTTGGACCCTGCGAACGCGATGATCGAACTCGCCGTCGAGTTGGCGACCGAACTGATCGAATTCCCCCGCCATCTCTCCCAGCATGTCGGCGGCTATGTGCTGACGCAGGACCGGCTCGATAGCTACGTGCCGATCGGCAACGCCGCGATGGACGACCGCACCTTCATCGAATGGGACAAGGACGACGTCGACGCGCTCAACATGATGAAGGTCGACGTGCTGGCGCTGGGCATGCTGACCTGCATCCGCAAATGTTTTGACCTGATCGCGGATCACAAGGGCAAGCGCTGGGAGCTCGCCACCGTCGAGCAGGACGACGAGAATGTCTACGACATGCTGTGCCGCGGTGAATTGCTCGGCGTGTTCCAGGTCGAAAGCCGCGCCCAGATGAACATGCTGCCGCGGCTAAAACCGCGGACGTTCTACGATCTCGTCATCGAAGTCGCGATCGTGCGTCCCGGGCCGATCCAGGGCGACATGGTGCATCCTTATCTCCGGCGGCGGAACGGCATCGACAAGGTGCATTATCCGTCGCCGTCGCCGGAGCACGGCGACAAGGACGAATTGCGCCGGGTGCTGCACAAGACGCTCGGCGTGCCGCTGTTCCAGGAGCAGGCGATGCGGATCGCAATCGAGGCCGCCAAGTTCACCTCCGAAGAAGCCAACGGACTGCGCCGCTCGATGGCGACCTTCCGCAATGTCGGCACCATCGGCAAGTTCGAAGACAAAATGATCGGCAACATGATCGCGCGCGGCTACGCATCCCGAATTCGCCAAAAACTGCTTTGAGCAGATCAAGGGATTTGGCAGTTACGGCTTTCCGGAAAGCCACGCCGCGAGCTTCGCGCAGCTCGTCTATATCTCGTCATGGCTGAAGCATTATCACCCCGATGCATTCTGCTGTGGACTGCTCAATTCGCAGCCGATGGGCTTTTACGCGCCGGCGCAGATCGTCGGCGACGCCCGCCACAATGGCGTCGAGGTGCGCGAGATCGATGTGTCCTTCAGTTTTGCGCAGAACACGCTGGAGCAGGGGGAGGGCAAGTATTGTGCAGTTAGACTTGGTTTCCGCCAGATCGACGGGTTTCACTGGGGTGATGAGGATGAGGAGCGGTTGAAAAATATTCAGTCGTCATTCCGGGATGCGCCTCTTGGCGCAGGCCCGGAATCCATTCCTCAGCTCGTATGCGGCTCGATGGATTCCGGGCTCGTGCTGCGCACGCCCCGGAATGACGACGTGGAGAGAGCCGACGACTGGGCCGACCGCATCGTCGCCGCGCGACAACGTCGCCCCTTCACCTCGCTGGAGGATTTCGCCCGCGACACGGCCTTGCCAAAACGCGCGCTGATCCTGCTGGCGGATGCCGATGCCTTCCGCTCCATCGGCCTGGATCGCCGCGCCGCGCTGTGGGCCGTACGGCGGCTGCCCGACGACGTGCCGCTGCCGCTGTTCGAAGCCGCCACCGCCCGCGAGCAGCCGGACGAGAACGCAAAGCCATTGCCTCTGATGCCGCTGCCGGAGCAGGTGGTCGCCGATTATCAGACCGTGCGGCTGTCGCTGAAGGGCCACCCGATGGAATTTTTACGAGAGATGTTCACCAGAGAGCGGGTCGTTGCTTGCAAAGATGTCAACCACCGCAACGACAGGCGCCGCATCCGCTGCGCCGGCGTGGTGCTGGTGCGGCAGCGGCCGGGCAGCGCCAAGGGCGTGGTGTTCATGACGCTGGAGGATGAAACCGGCATCGCCAATATCGTGGTGTGGCCGAAGGTGATGGAGCAATACCGCAAGGAGGTCATGGGCGCGCGCCTGATCCTGGTCGAGGGCTACATCCAGTCCAGCCCGGAGCACGTGACGCATCTGGTGGCGCAGCGGATGGTCGATCGCTCCCATGATCTGATCGGTCTCGCCAACGACGCAGCTACCCGCAAGCATCCGCTGCCGCGCGGGCCCTGCGCTGGTCGAGCCACTCAACGACGACCGCCGCGACCATCCCGACACGCCCGCGCAAAAGATCCGCCATCCGCGCGACGTCCGCATCCTGCCGCCATCAAGGGATTTTCACTGAGGCTGCCATTGTTCCAACTGTAGGATGTTTGCAACACTGCGCGTGAAAATATCCTGCGTCACAATCGCGCCGCACGAAAATCAAAATCGAAAACGCATGCTGCTCCCGTTCCGCGCAAATCAGGGGGTGACTGAATGCGAGAAGAACGAACGCCTGATAATGCCGATAGGGAATCGGGTCGCTACACTTTCTTCTTCCAGATAGCGAATGACGGTAGACGGCGGGCCTGTTGCGTCAAGGTAGGCGCTGCCAACATGCATGAGGCGTCAGTTCTCTTTCGGCAGAGATGGTCCGTCATTGAGGGCATGGCTCGCGATGGCATCAAGGCCGGCACCGCTGACGACGGCATCATAACAATCGTTATGCCTTGATTGCGGTTCCCGCGAACATCTTCGCAACGAGGGGTTTTACATTGGGCTCCGCCACCCCTAGGTCAGGTCCCGAAAACCGACCTGTTCGTTCAGCCGAACAAGCGCATCAGCAGAGCTTTCCCGACAGGAACGGCCCGGATGCTGCGAAAAGCACGTACGTATTCTCCGGCGTAAAAGGCGCGGACTACCCGAACCCGGGTGTCCACCGTTTCCTCGAAGCGGACGCCAAAGCCGTCGCTCGTCCGTCGTACGACCGTTG
Organism: uncultured Alphaproteobacteria bacterium; assembly: GCA_963774775.1. Classification (GTDB taxonomy): domain Bacteria; phylum Pseudomonadota; class Alphaproteobacteria; order Rhizobiales; family Xanthobacteraceae; genus Bradyrhizobium. The sequence continues at coordinate 131,392 of CAVZGZ010000015.1, read as the reverse complement.
CGGATACGTTCTGGCCGTACACGTTGCATCTGAGCGCGGTACCGATCGCTGGCGCTACCGGATCGATGAACCGTGCCCCGCTTATCGAGATGTCGGCCATGCGGACCAGCCGAGGCTGGTTGCCCTCGTGGACAAGCACGGGTTCGTCGCGTTCGAAGCGCTCGGCCTTGCGATGTCGGGGCTGCTCGATACAGACGAAGCACACGATCGCCAGGACCACGGCATTGTACAAGCTCCAGGCCAGCGCCAATCCTCCATAGGCGATATTGTCCCCCTGCAGATGCAGGATGAAGGCGTAGGCGATCGCCAGCAGGGTTATCAGCAGTGCGGATCCGTAAAGCCGCAGCAGCGGCCACTCGACGAACCTCCGGTTACGATCCCCACCCTTGGCGGTAACCTTGAACTTGTGGCCCTGAGGCTTGATCAGGCCCATCGCCACGGCCTTGAGGACCGCCGGCGCCGCGATGTATTGCGACACGTCCGTCATGATCGCCAGCGATCGCCCGCGGGAAATCCAGGCCATCGTGAAGGCGTGCCAGACGTAGAAGGGCAGGAAGTATTTCAACAGTTCGAAGAGATCGGAGTAAACCGCCTTGATCCCGAACAGCAGAAATAGCCACGGCACGACAAGGCCGAGCACTTTGATCCCGTAGACCGCGGCCCAGCTCATGAAGGCGTCGAGCAACGAGAGCCGGTCGATGAATGTGAGCCTTGACTGCATGGAGAATGGCCCGCTACGGCCTCTCATGATCTGCATGAAGCCGAGGCACCAGCGGCTACGTTGGGTGATGTATTCCTTGAGCCCCTCGGGCGCCAGGCCGAGCGTCAGCCTCTCGTTAAGATATACCGTGCGAGAGCCGCGCTCCTTCAGACGCAGCGTGACGAGATAATCCTCGGTCACCGAGTCCGTCGGGAAGCCGCCGATCTCCATGAGCTTTGAAAAGCGGATCACCGACGACGTGCCGCAGCAGAAGGCGACGCCCCAGGCGTCCTTGGCTGGCATCAGAATGTCGAAGAAGAAACGCTGTTCATCGGGCCAGACGTCGGTGGCGGCAAGATTCGATTGTATCGGATCCGGATTGATGAAGTGCTGCGGCGTCTGAACCACGCCAACGGCTTTGTCTTCCATCAGACTGGTTGCGCGGGTCAGAAATTCCGGCATCGGGACGAAGTCGGCATCCAGGATGGCGATGAACTGCGGCTGATCGGGCAGTCCCGCCACATGAAGCAATGCGTGATTGATGTTGCCTGCTTTCGCGTGCCGACGGTCCGGGCGGGTCAGGTAGCGGCAGCCGAGTTCCGCGGTCAGGCGCTCGAGCCAGGGGCGTCGTCCGTCATCGAGCACCCAGACGCGATAATTGCCGTATTCCAGTCCCGTCGCGCCGATGATAGTGCGCTCAAGGATCGCTTTCTCCTCATTATACGTGCAGACGAAGACGTCGACGAGCGGCATCGGCTGAGCCGCGCGCTTCACGCTGATGTCCACGCGCGCGGAGCGATCGATGGTTCGGCTGAGAAACAGCAACGACAGGCAGGCGGCAAGCAGCGAAGCGCCTTCCGCCAGCATGAATGGATACCCGACGAGGAAATCGGCGGTAAAACCGGGCGGCGGCAGGGTCTGGGTGATCCGCCACGCGAAGTACCGCACCAGCAGGACGAACGAAATACCCGTCATCAAGGATCTGGCGATCGTGCTCTCGCGCCTGAGCCATGGCATGATGGCAAGACAGGCGCCGAGGGCGACAAGGGCCGGCGCAAGCGCTGAGATCATGGCGCCGACGCACCCTGGTTGAACACGACCCGTCCGGTGCGGCCGACGGCGCAATCCTTGCCCGTCGCATCGACACCCGGCATTGAGACGGAGACGCGGTATGGTTCCTTGTTGAGCGCTGTGGGATCGATCGCCAGGTTCGCGGGCGCGCCGGAGGCGCCGGTGAGATTGACGATCGTCCCCTGGATCGCCGGGCTGCCGTCGTTCGGCTCAAAATCCGCTTGTTCACCGAGCTGGAGCCTATTGTAGACGCTTTCGGTGACGTTCGCGGTCACAACGGTGCCGCTGCAATCGAGCAGCTTCAATAGCGGCTGTCCGGCCCTGACATCCTCGCCGGGGGACGTCATCATCTCCCAGATCCGGCCGCTCACGGGCGCCCTGATGTCCGCTTCCGATCGGTTGGCGTAGTGCAATTGCTCGGACGCGATCTCATGGGAGAGCCACTCGATCTCGGTATCCGCATGCGCAAGATCGGCCTTGAGATCGCCCGCGCGCTGACGCATCTCTTCCTCGCGCTGGACCGAACTCGGCCGGTCATTGTAGCTGTCGCCCAGGTAGGTGCCATTCTTCGCGCCTGAAAGCTCGACGTTGGCCGCGTCAAGTCGCCGGCGGGCGCCGATCTCGGTTTGCCGGGCGATCGATTGTTCGCGGGTCAACCGGGCGAGTTCCACGGTCGAGACGCTGCCGGACTTGATTAGCGACGACGCCCGCTCCACCGCCGCCGTTGCCTCTTCCCGCCGCGACGCGGCAGCTTCGATGGCCGACTGTATTTCGGCGATGCGCGCCTCCAGTTGGAGCATACGGCCCTCCCTGAATTGAGAGGCCTGCCGGGCAAGATCCTGCTGCGCGGCCTCAGCCGCGGCAAGCTTGGCCGCGAAACTTGGCCGCTCGTTCTCGAGCCGCGACATCTGTCGCCTCAGATCGTCCAATCGGGTTCGTTCGCCGCGCGCGTTCACGATGCGTAGGATGACGTCACCTTCCTTCACCGCGCTTCGCGGCGGAACATGACTGGACTGCGAGGTCACAGCGCCGTCGATCGGCGACCTCAGCGTCACGATCCTGGCATTGACCACCGCCTCGACGCTGGACGTTTGCCAGATTGCCTTGAGCGGCAGCCAGCCGAACACGGCGACAATGGCAAGGCCAGCCGCGACCTTGAGGAGGCGGCGAACGGTTGGTACCCACGATCGCGTCGGAGTTTCCGGATCGGACGGCGTATCGGTTGCCGGCTCGCGGACATCCGGCTTCAGCCGGTCTTCCAGCTCGCGCTGCAGACCCTTGGCACCGTAATCGGGATGGAAGAACGGGCCGTCGCTCTCCTCAGCGGATGTGGCAGCGTTTGCCCGGTTGAACTGCTCTTGCCGCGCTTTGTCCATGACGGCCAGCCCCTGATGTGATCAGTGAGCGGATTAACTCGCCGCCCTTCGAGGCGATGCCAATGCCAGCCGTATAGGATACGCAGGTCCTTTAGAACCGGCTAAGGAAGGTGAGCCATCTTTCGATAAAACTGCGGGATGTCGGCGGCCGAAATGACCATGATCGGTATTGCGACGCTGCCGGTCGTGAACGACGGGCTCTGGTGGGTTCAGCGGTTCATGGGAGACCGCGGCTGTCTGGCTCGTTCAATGACCGCCGTTCGACGGCGCCATTGCGTTGCCAAGCACTCGCGCGATCACTGCCGGCCTACCGCTGCGGTCCCGACAGCGCGATGTCGCGTTCGGCGCGGAATACGTTGCTATAAAGGTTGGCAATCCACTGGCGTCCGCGCGTCGTCTTGTTGAGGTAGCCTATTTCCGTCTGGATATGCGGCGCCACACTGTTCCAGTAGAATTGCGGATAACGATTGACGATGTCGGCGGGAGAATCATAGCCGAGCTGGCGATTCATGCCGACCTCCTCGAACTCATGGTAGAGCGCGTTGGCCTTCTTGATGTAACTCGGATCGCCGAGCTGCCCAATGAAATCCGCTGCGCGAACGATCGAGGCCTCCTCGCCATGTTGCTGGCCCTCGATGGGAGGAAACCGGGTTCCTTCGATCGCCACGGCAATTCGCTGCGCATCGAGCGGCACAATGGGTTTGATCCGCTCCATCACGTAAAGCTTCGACCGGTCGACGTGGTAGGGCATCAGGCTTGCGTCCGACGAACCGCGCGGCAGCATGACCTTCTTGCCTGTCGCATCGATCACGAAGCCGTCCGCGTCGTCCTCCTTGAAAAGGCCGCGCACATAACCGATGTCGTGGGTAAGGCAGGCGATGATGATATGGGCGTAATCGTCCGCGGTCAGGTGGGTGTGCAACACTCGGCCGCAGAAGATTTCGTGTCCCGCAAGCGTGACGAGCAACGTGTGCTCGATATTGTGGTACAGCGCGTCGCTGTTTCCGATGCATTCCAGAGCGATGCGAGCCGCCGCGGGTACGAACTCCCCAAGTTCGGTCTGTGAAGAGCCGAAGGTGCGCCGCATGAAGGTACGGAGGAATTCCTCCAGGGCATTTGCCGCCAGCGTCGGTAAGGTGATCATCGTGCTGCCCCGCTTCAGTCGCCCTCTCGCATCAACCCCCGGCTTCCAATCTTCTTGCAGACCGCGCCCAGCATAGCGCATCTCCGGTCCGCTGATCAATTGATGTTGGACGCAGGGGCAGCGGAGTTATATTGCGGTGCGGCTCAATCGCGTTCGAGGCTGCTATGTTCGTCTCGGGCGGCGTGGTGGATGTAGAGTATTTCGATCACTTGGCCGCTGGCGCGATAGAATCCTGTAGGTAGCGGATCAGGCGCACGCGAACCCCGGCCGATCAGCCACTTCCTGGGCGCTCTCCGGCCAGTCGCCAATCCGCGCGAGTACGGACTGAAGACGGTTTTGAAACGCACCATAGATGGTCGGATAGTTCGAAGCGATGAAAGCAAGGATTCCGTCGAGGTCCGCGAGTGCCTAGTCGGTAAAAATCAGCTTCATCCCGGGCGATGCTTTTCGAACACGCGACCGACCTGGTCGGCTGTCGCAAAACGCCCTTCGTCCGCCGCTTTGAGGCCGCGATCAATCCCCGCAAGCTCTGCCGGCGTTGCCTGATATTTTCCGCCCCCGAGGCCCGCATCGATTTCAAGCGCGATCCGCGCAAGCTCGGTTTGCGCTTCTTGGGGCCATTTTTCCACGCGTTCCAGAACGTCTTTAAGAAGTTTGGTTGTCATGAGAGAAGTATAGCACATCAGCAGGTATCACGGCGAAGAAAATGTCGTCGGGTCGCTTCCGGCGTGCCCCACTCACGCGGAGCCGCTTCGCGACTGCCAGAGGTGCCGAAGCAGCCTTCAACCTCGGATGCGCCACGCCCTCCCTCAAAAATTCACCCGGTTGGAAATCGCGCCGTCGACGACGAGATTTGATCCCGTCGTGAACGACGATGCCGGGCTTGCCAGGAACACCGCGGCGTTGGCGATTTCCTGCGGCGTTGCCATGCGGCCGGTCGGGTTGCGCGACAGCGCATCCTGATAGCGCTGGGGCATGTTCTGCTCGACCATGTTCCAGATGCCGCCCTTGAAATAGACCGTGCCCGGCGACACCACGTTGACCCGGATCTTCTTCGACGCGTATTGCCGCGCCAATCCCTTGGCCATGTGGATCAGCGCCGCCTTGATCGGGCCGTAGGAGCCGGCGGTGTCAGCCAGCGCCGCGGAAACCGATGAAATGATGATGAAGGCGGCATCGCCGCTCTTCTCGCCGCTCGCTTCGAGGAACGGCCGGGCCGCCTCGAACGCATGCACCGCGCCCAGGATATCAAGCCGGAAATTCTGCTCCCATGACGCGGCATCGTTCCCTTGCGCCATCGCGCCGGCGTTGGAGAACAGCATGTCGATGCTGCCGAGCTCCTGGGCGACGCCCGTGATCCATGTTTTCAGCGCAGCGCCGTCGGTGATATCGACCGGCGCGCCGGTGGCCCGAACCCCCTGCGCTCTCAGTTCGGCAACTGTTCCTGTGACCTGATCCGCGTTGCGGGCGCAAACCGCGACGCCTGCACCTTCGCCAGCCAGCGTGCCCGCGATCGCCCGCCCAATGCCGCGCGTGCCGCCGAGCACGACCGCGTTTCTTCCCTTCAAACCCAGATCCATGTTATTTTTCCCTTTGCTTGTCCCGAGCGCAGCATATTTGCGTTTGCCTGTCGGGCAAATCAACAAAAGCTGTCCAGCCCTTGCTGCAAAAATATTTCACTACATCCCGACGGGCAAATCAGTGGCATAACTCCGCGCGTCTCACCCGAGAGAGGGGCGGATCGCGATCGTCACGAACGTTGCGGTGGGATGCGGTGGACGGGTTGCGCGCGAAAGACGAACGCGCGCGATGCGGACGGCGAAGTCGTGTGGTTCTGGCGCCCCGATGCTGGCGTCAAGTTTTGCGAAGCAAACGCTTCTCACGAGGCGATGGTGGCAAGAAAGCCGGTCACCAGGGAGAGCGCGATATAAGCCGTAAAACCATTGCGCGGGGAAGGCCGGAGTGTTTCCGCTGAACCTGTATGCTCGTGTGCGTTTTCTATGTGCAGTTTGCACACGAGACCGCGGGTGCAGCGCGCACCCGGTCTTCCCTGCGCCCTCTTATTGCGAGAGGGGCAAAGTTTCTGTGCAAACCTCGGGCGAATCGTGCCGCGAGATCGCGAAGGTGTGTGCCACATTCTCCGTCGTCATTCCGGGATGCGCGCGGCTCGATGCGCAAGCGCCATCGGAATCCATACTCACGATCGTGGTTATGGATTCCGGGCTCGCGCTCCAGCGCGCATCCTCGGGAATGACGACGGGAGAGAGCCGTCATTGCAACGACGCTTGGCGCTACTCCACCGCCGCCCCAACCGGCGGACCACCCGGCGGCCGGTGCAAAAACGTGATCGACGCGAACGCGCCGATCCACGAACCAATCGCCGCGAAAGCGACATAGGCCCAGTTTTCGGTGTAGCTGATGACGGCATAGGAGGAGAGCAGATACCAGACGCTGCTCCAGGTCGCCGCCGGGACACGCTTGCGCGCCACCACCGCCGAGGTGAACATGACGTAGACCGCATCGGTCGCGGCAGTCGCAAGCAAGACCGCTCCGGCGGTCAGGGGATCGATGGCGGCCATTGCAACTCCTTCCAAGGTGGGGCAGAGCTTTGAACGTTAGGCAAGAGTGACCCTCATGCAAAGCCCAAGTGAAAGCCCAAGAGAAAGTCTAAGAGAAAGTCCGAAGCAGAAACCCGCGGGAAATTCTCGAGGATGTCTGGACGTCAACCGGCGGCGAAGCTTCCGCGCTCGACGCGCTCAAGCTGACCGGCGAAGAGCCGCAACTGCCGTCGTCGTTTCGCGTCGCCGCCGCGGCCCAAGTGAGCGTCGCCGCGACGGGACTGGCGGCAGCCGAGATCTGGAAATTGCGCAGCGGGCAACGCCAGGACGTCGCCGTCGATATGCGCCACGCCGTGGCCGAATGCCGGAGCGAGCGCTACCTGCGCGTCGATGGCAATCCGCCGCCGCCGGCCTGGGACGCGATTGCCGGCGTCTACAAAACCCGCGACCAGCGCTTCGTCCGGCTGCACACGAATTTCCCGCATCATCGTGACGCAGTGTGCAAGGTGTTGAACTGCAAGGCGGAGCGCGACGAAGTCCAGGCGGCACTGATGCAGTGGGACGGCGAGGCGTTCGAGACGGCGGCCTATGCCGGCGGCTGCGTGGTCGCGCTGATGCGCTCGCATGACGAATGGTCGGCCACGCCGCACGCGAAAGCGCTGGCCGAATTGCCGCTGATCTCGATCGAGAAAATCGGCGATGCCGCGCCAAAACCGTGGCCTGCAGGCGACCGGCCGCTTGCGGGTATTCGCGTGCTCGACCTGTCGCGCGTGATCGCAGGCCCTGTTGCCGGTCGTACGCTCGCCGTCCACGGTGCCGACGTGCTGCTGATCTCGGGCCCGGAGTTGCCGGCGATCCCCTGGCTCACCATCGACACCGGGCGCGGCAAGCTGACGAGTTTTGTCGAGTTGCGGAGCGAGCAAGGGCGCGGCGTATTGCGCGATCTGCTGGCGCAGGCGGACATCTTCTCGCAGGGCTATCGTCCGAACGCGATCGCCGCTCTCGGCTTCGCGCCGGAGGAGGCCGCACGCATCAACCCCGGCATCGTCTATGTGACATTGTCGGCCTATGGCCATGCCGGTCCCTGGGCCGGACGGCGCGGCTTCGATTCACTGGTGCAGACCACAACCGGCTTCAACCATGCCGAGGGGCAGGCCGCCGGCGTCGACGGGCCGAAGGAGTTGCCGGCGCAGATGCTCGACCATGCCACCGGTTACTTCATGGCGTTCGGCGCCATGATGGCGAAGGCGCGCCAGTCGCGCGAGGGCGGAAGCTGGCATGTCCGCGTCTCGCTGGCGCAGACCGGCCGCTGGCTGTGGAATCTTGGCCGCATCGCCGATGGTCTGAACACCGAAGATTTGAAGAGCGCGGAGGTGACGCCTCTGGTCGAGGAGATCCCGTCAGGCTTCGGGACACTACGATCGGTCAGGCACTCGGCGATGCTGTCGAAGACGCCGGCATTCTGGGCCCGCCCGGCGATGCCGCTCGGCAGTCACCCGCCGCAATGGCCGGGGCGGGATTGAGAAAGCCGTCTTCGAGTTCTGAATAAAATTTAAATATAAACAGTGGGGTTGCCTCTATCTTTTAGATTGTTTGAAACATCAATTTGGCACTATTAGCGCACCGCTGGGGCAATCCCGCCGGAATCCATCACCGATTTGACCCCGGGTCCTATGCTCAACGAGTTTCTCAAGCGATTGCAGACCTTTAGCAAACGACGGCTGGCGCTGGGCGTGACCATGCTGGCGCTGGCGGGGGGAGCCGCTTATGGCTATTTCCATCTGCCTGCCGGCAAGCAGGGCAATTCGGAGGTGTCGAGCCAGTCCCGCAAGGGATTGGGACGCTACACGCCAAGCCCGGCCGAATGGGCCAGCCTGACCATTCAGCCCGTCACCGAGCGGGCTTTCCGGGCCGAATATGTGACCGAGGGCAAGATCGGTATAGATGAGGACCGCTCGACCCCGGTGTTTTCGCCCTATACCGGCCGCGTCACCAAGCTTTTGGTTCGGCCGGGCGACAGCGTTGCCAAGGGCCAGGCGCTATTCGTGATCGAAGCCGCCGACACCGTGCAGGCGCAGAATGATTACATCTCCGCGATGACTGGCCTGAACAAGGCGCAGTCGGCGCTCGATCTGGCGAAGATCCAGGACACGCGCGCCAAGGACCTGTTCGAAGGCAAGGCCGTTCCACTGAAGGATTATCAGCAGAGCCAGGCGACGCTGATTCAGGCGCAGAACGATGTGCGCTCGTCGCAAACAGCGCTGGAAGCCTCGCAAAACAAATTGCACATCCTCGGCTTCACCGACGATGACATCGCCTCGCTGCAACAAAAAGGCCGTCTCAATCCGGAAACGACGGTGTTCTCCCCGATCGGCGGCACGGTGGTTCAGCGCAAGGCCGGCCCGGGGCAATTTGTGTCCACCGGCGCCAGCGATCCCGTCTATGTCATCGGCGATCTCTCCACCGTCTGGCTGATCGCCTACGTCCGCGAGACCGATGCGGCGAACGTTGCGGTTGGGCAGGACGTCAACTTCAGCGTGATGGCGCTGCCGGGAAAGCCGTTGTCGGCACGCATCAACTATGTGGCCACGGCGATCGACCCCACGACACGCCGTCTTCTGGTTCGTGCCACCATCGACAACAAGGATGGCCGCCTGAAGCCGGAAATGTTCGCCAACGTTACGCTCTATTCGCCCAACGATCATCCCGCGGTCGGCGTGCCGAAGCAGGCGCTGATCTATGAGGGCGACCAGGTCAGGGTCTGGGTGGCACATGACGACAAGTCGATTGAACTGCGCAACATCAAACCCGGCCTTATCAATGGCGATCTCGTCGAAGTCTCGCAAAATCTGAAGCCCGGCGAGCAGATCGTCACCAAGGGCAGCCTGTTCATCGACCGCGCCGCCTCCGGCACGTAACCTCCTTCAGCCTTGAAAGCTCCGATCTGAATGGATCGTCTTGTCGCTCTTGCTGTCAGCCGCCGCTATTTGATGGTGGGTATGTTCGTCGCGGTGTTCGTCGGCGGACTGATCGCGTTCAAGCAGCTCAACATCGAAGCCTATCCCGATCCGACCCCACCGATGGTCGATATCGTGACGCAAAGCCCCGGCTTGTCGGCGGAAGAGATCGAACGCTACATCACGATCCCGATCGAGACCCAGGTCGCCGGCATCAAGAACCTGCGCACCATCCGCACCATCTCGCTGTACGGACTGTCCGACGTCAAACTGCAGTTCTCCTTCGACTACACCTATGACGAGGCGCTGCAGCAGGTGTTGAACCGCCTGTCGCAGCTGGCGCCGCTGCCGGGCAACGTGCAGCCGGGCATTTCGCCGCTCAGCGCGATCGGCGAAATCTACCGCTACCGGCTGAAAGGGCCGCCGAACTACAGCGTGCTCGACCTGAAGACGCTGCAGGACTGGGTGTTGCAGCGCCGCTTCCGCGCCGTGCCCGGCGTGATCGACGTCACCGGCTGGGGCGGCAAGACCAAGACCTATGAGCTGCAGGTCGATTTCAACAAGCTGGTCGCCAACGGACTGACGCTGCCGCAAGTGCTGCAGGCGGTAGGCAACGCCAACATCAATGTCGGCGGCAACACCGTCAACATCGGCTCGCAATCCGCCGTGGTGCGCGGTGTCGGCCTGATCCGCTCGATCGAGGATCTCAGCAACACCATGGTGTCCCAGTCAGGCGGCAATCCCGTGCTGGTCAAGGATATCGCGACCGTCACCGTCGGCGAGAAGCCGCGGCTCGGCATCGCCGGCCTCGATGACGACGACGACATCGTGCAGGGCATCGTGCTGATGCGCCGTGGCGAGCAGAGCTCGCCGACCATTACGCGCGTCGAGCAGGTCGTCGCTGCGATCAACAATTCGACCATCCTGCCGCCGGGTGTGAGGATCGAGCGCATCTATGACCGCAAGGACCTGATCGATCTCACCACCCACACCGTGTTGCACAACATGGTGGTCGGAATCCTGCTGATCGTGCTGCTGCAATGGATCTTCCTGGGCGATCTGCGCAGCGCGCTGATCGTCGGCGCGACCATCCCGTTCGCCCTGTTCTTTGCCGTGATCATCCTGGTGCTGCGCGGCGAATCCGCCAACCTTCTGTCGGTCGGCGCGATCGACTTCGGACTGATCGTCGATGCCACCGTGATCATGGTGGAGGCCATTTTCCGGCGGCTGTCGCAAACCACCGCGCTTTCCGCAGCCGAGGAGAGCCACATCTCCTATGAGACCACGATGGGGATGAAGAACCACGCGATCCTCTCGGCGTCCGCCGACGTGTCGCGCTCGATCTTCTTTGCTGCCGCGATCATTATCGCAGCCTTCCTGCCGCTGTTCACGCTGAGCGGTGTCGAAGGCAATATTTTCGGGCCGATGGCGCGGACCTATGCCTACGCGTTGGCCGGCGGCCTGCTCGCGACCTTCACCGTGACGCCTGCGCTGAGCGCGATCGTGCTGCCGTCGCATATCCACGAAACCGAGACCTGGATCGTCAAGAAGCTCGATCAGATCTACCTGCCGGTGCTGAACTGGGCGCTCGCGAACCGAAAGATCATCATGGCGGGGGCCGCTGGTCTCGTCGTTCTGACCATCGTGTTCTCGCGCCTGCTTGGCCTCGAATTCCTGCCCAAGCTGGAAGAAGGCAATCTGTGGATCCGCGCCACGCTGCCGCCCACGATTTCGCTGCAGGAAGGCAACGCCTACGTCAACGAGATGCGCAAGGTGATCCGCGCCCGCCCCGAGGTGGAAGCGGTGGTGTCGCAGCACGGACGTCCGGATGACGGCACCGATGCCGCCGGCCTGTTCAATGCGGAATTTTTCGCACCGCTGAAGCCGGCGAGCGAGTGGCCCGGCACCCATGACAAGGAAGAACTTACCGGGCAATTGCTGGCGCAATTGCAGGACAAGTTTCCCGGTGTCGAATTCAACTTCTCGCAATATCTGCAGGACAACGTCTCGGAGGCGGTCTCGGGCGTCAAGGGCGAGAACTCGATCAAGCTCTACGGCAACGATCTGCAGGCGCTGACCGACACCGCCAACAAGATCAAGTCGGTGCTTGCAACTGTGCAGGGCGTCACCGACCTTGCGGTGTTCACCTCGCTCGGCCAGCCCACCATCCAGATCGACGTCGATCGCGCGCGGGCCGCCCGCTACGGCCTGGCACCGGGCGACATCAACGCCACTATCAAGGTCGCGGTCGGCGGCGACACCGCCGGCGACCTCTATGAGCCGGGCAGCGACCGGCATTTCCCGATCATCGTCCGCCTCGCGCCGGAATATCGCAAGAGCGCGGAGGCAATCCAGAACCTGCGGATCGGCGTCGCCGGCCCGAACGGCGGAATCACGCAGATTCCGCTCAGCGAAGTCGCCTCGATCAAGCTGGTCTCCGGCGCGGCCTATATTTACCGCGAACAGCAGGAGCGCTATCTGCCGATCAAGTTCTCGGTGCGCGAGCGTGACCTCGGCAGCGCGATCCAGGAAGCGCAGCAGAAGGTGGGCGAGCAGGTGCAGCTCCCGCCGGGTTCGCATGTCGAATGGGTCGGCGAGTTCGGCAATCTGCAGGACGCCATCAAGCGGCTGTCGATCGTGGTGCCGATCAGCCTCGCGCTGATCGCGGTGTTGCTGTTCTTCAATTTCGGCTCGATGGTCGACACCATGCTCGCCATGAGCGTGATCCCGATGGCGATCTTCGGCGGCGTGCTCGGGCTGTTGATAACAGGCACTCCCTTCAGCGTATCGGCGGCGATCGGCTTCATCGCGCTGTTCGGCATCGCCGTGATGGACGGCATCATCATCCTGTCGCAGTTCAACCAGCTGATCGACGAAGGCTATGAGCGGATGCGAGCGGTGGTGCGTACCGGCGAACTGCAGCTGCGGCCGGTGCTGATGACCTGTGTCGTCGCCGGCGTCGGGCTGTTGCCGGCGGCACTGTCGGAGGGGATCGGCTCGCAGGTGCAGAAGCCGCTCGCGGTGGTGGTCGTGACCGGCATGATGCTGGCGCCGCTGGTGATCCTGGTGACGCTGCCGGTGCTGATCTCGTTCTTCTCGCGAAGGGCGCGCTAATTCGAGAATTCAGCGATCGGTGCGGTCTACGGCATGATCCGGAAAAGTGGGTACCGGTTTTCCCTCGCGACAAACGCGGAACGCGTTTGCGCGGAGATCATGCTCAAACAAAAGAGATAGAGTGGGATGACGATTCGAAGAAAAGACATCCCGCTCTATTGGCCCGATGGCGTACGCAGGCCCTGCCAGGCGTCGCGCACCTGGTGATAGTGGACCTCGGGCAGATAGTCCGGCGTATTGAGTGAAAGCGTCTTGACGTCGAGCCGGCCGATGGCGCTGAGCAGCGTATAGGAGGCGATTACCCGGTCGCGCTGGGCGCCGATCAGCCGCGCCCTGGCCGAGATCAGGTCCTGCTGCGAATTGAGCACGTCGACGGTGGTGCGCTGGCCGCCGGCGGCTTCCTTCTGCACGCCGGCCAGCGCAACAGCCGCGGCGCGGACCTCGGACTCGGAGGCGGAGACCGCGATCTTGGCGCCCTCGTTGGCGACCCAGGCGCTGATCGCCGCGGTCTTCGCCTGATTGCGCACCTGGTCGAGCACCAGCCGGCTTTGCGCGGTCACTTCCTTGGCCTGCCGGGTCTGCGAAGCCGCGGTGCCGCCATCATAAATCGGCTGGTTCAACTGGCCGACGATCGAGGCCTGGTCGGTCGCGAACGTGCTGAGCGTCGGATCCGACTGGCTGCTGTGGCTGGCATTGCCTTGCACGGTGACGCTCGGCATCAGGCTGCTTTCGGCGACGCGGATCGTGGTCGAGGCGACGTCGACGTCGAAGCCCGCCGCCATCACCGCAGGGTGTTCGCGGAAGGCGAGGTTGGTGGCATCGTCGCGGCTGCGCGGCAGATAGCGGTCGACGGTTTCGGCCGGGCGCAGTTGTGCGGGCGGGTTGCCGATCACCTGGGCATAGGTCGCCTGGCTGATCGCCAGATTGACCTCGGCGGCGTTGAGGTCGGCGAGGCCGCGATTGAGCCGCGCTTCGGCCTGCGCGGTGTCGGTCGGCGTCACGTCGCCGGCATTGAGGCGCTTTTGCGTGATGCCCTGGGTCTCGCGCAAGAACGCGACGTTGGCGCGCTGCGCTTCCACCAGCGTCTGGTTGGCCAGCACATTCGTATAGGCGGTGACGGCATCGAGCAGCACGCCCTGGCCGACATTGCGCAGCGCCTCGCGGCCGGACTGCACCTGCAGCTCCGCCACCCGCACGCTGTTGGCGGTCTTGAAGCCGTTGAACAGGACCTGCGTCACCGTCACCCCGATCTGCCAGGGTTTCAGGGTCGCCGATTGGACGGTGTTGTCAGGCAGCAGGTTGCGGACCGCCTGCAACCCCCCGGAGAGGCTTGCGAGGATCTGCGGCCGGTAACCGGCCAGCGCCTGCGGCACGTTTTCGTCGGTCGCGCGCTGGCGCGCCCGTTCGGCGTTGAGCTGCGGATTGGTTTGATAGGCCTTCGCCAGGGCCTCGGGGAGGCTTTCCGCCTGCACCGCAGTCGCGGCAAACGCGACGCAAGTCACAACGCCAAGGCAAATGCCCGATCGAAGCATGCGCCTTCCCACGTGGCCAATTCTAGCGGCACGCCCAACCATTTGATCCCGCAACAACACCCCGGTCCGTCCGCCCCGGCCGACGACCTCGACACATCTACCTGTTTAGGGGCCGGCGCCGCCACAGGCAAACGGTTGCGCGACATCTGCACATCAATTCAGTTGTTGTCTGTTGCCGGTTCGTCACAGACGAATATGAATGACAGTTAGGTTATAACCTCAAACGGCTGGCGTCCGATTCAGGACCGCCGGTTTTCGCCCGCGGGTCCATCGTTGATGCCGAAGATCTTCTCCGACCCCGATGCGATCGCGGAAGATATCATCCGCGACGTCGGGGCCAATCTCGTGGTCGGGCTGCCGCTTGGGCTCGGCAAGGCCAACCACGTCATCAACGCGCTCTATGCACGGGCCGCCGCCGACCGCTCGATCAACCTGACGTTCTTGTCTGCACTGACGCTGGAAAAGCCCAGGCCCTCCAATCTGCTCGAACGCCGCTTCATTGGTCCGGTGATCGACCGCCTGTTCGGCGGCTATCCCGATCTCACCTATGCCGGCGCGCTGCATGCCGGCGCCTTGCCGCCCAACATCAAGGTGATCGAATTCTTCTTCCTGGCGGGAAGGTGGCTGCATCAACCATATGCACAACAACATTACATTTCCGCGAATTATACCCATGCTGCATCCTATCTGCTGGCGTGGGGACTGAATGTCGTGACGCAACTGGTGGCCAGACGCGTGGTCGACGGCGTCGCGCGCTACAGCCTGAGCTGCAATACCGACACCACGCTCGATATCCTGCGCGCCCGCAATGGCGGCACTGCGTCGTTCAAGCTGGTCGGGCAGGTCAATTCCGAGCTCCCCTTTATGCCCGGCGCCGGCGACCTGCCGGCCGATGAATTCTCTGCGGTGCTCGATAGTCCGGAGACCGATTTCCCGCTGTTCGCGCCGCCGTCCGAGCCGATCAGCGACACCAAATATGCGATCGGGCTGCACGCCGCCGGCCTCGTCCGCGACGGTGGCACCTTGCAGATCGGCATCGGCCAGGTCGGCGACGCGCTGGCGCAGGGGCTCGTCGTCCGCCATCGCGACAACGCCCAGTTCCACGCCATCATGAAGCGTCTTGCGCCGGGTGCGGAACAGCTTTCGGCGCTGGAGACCGCCCCCTTCGAGAAGGGCCTCTACGGTGTCAGCGAGATGCTGTTCGAGGCCTTCCTCGGCCTGATCGATGCCGGCATCCTCACGCGCGACGTTGACGGCGTGATGCTGCACGGCGCGTTTTTTCTCGGGCCGAAATCATTCTACCGCGCCTTGCGCGAGATGGCGCCTGACCAGCTCGCGCGCATCCAGATGATGCCGGTGTCCTTTACCAACGAACTCTATGGCGACGAGGCAGCCAAGCGCCGCGCGCGCGTCGACGCGCGCTTCGTCAACAACGCGATGATGGCGACCTTGATGGGATCAGCGGTTTCCGACGGCCTGGATAACGGTCAGGTGGTGAGCGGCGTCGGCGGCCAATACAATTTTGTGGCGCAGGCGTTCGCGCTCGAGGGCGCGCGCTCTATCCTGGCGCTGGAAGCGACCCGTCAGGCCGGCACCAAGGCGCAATCGAACATCCGCTGGAACTACGGGCACGAGACCATCCCGCGGCATCTGCGCGACATCTTCGTCACCGAATATGGTGTTGCCGATACACGCGGAAGATCCGACGCCGACGTCATTGCGGCGATGCTGCAGATTGCGGATTCGCGTTTCCAGGATGAACTTGCGCGCGTGGCCAAGGATGCCGGGAAGTTGCCAAGGAATTTTGAAATACCCGCAGCCCATCGCGAGAATTTCCCCGAGCGGATTGGCGCGGCGCTAAAGCCGGCACGCGAGGCCGGACTGCTGCCATCATTTCCGTTCGGCAGCGATTTTACCGAGACCGAACAGCGGTTGATCCCGGCTTTGCAGGTGCTGCAGGAGATCCAGCGTACGCCGCTGCGGTTGCCGGGAATGTTGTGGCAGGGGTTTTTCCAGCAGCCGGATACTGCGGACAGTGAGTGCCTTGCGCGGTTGGGGCTCGATAAACCGGCGACGTTGGCCGAGCGCGCCTATCGTGCGCTGGTGAGTGCGGCGCTGGTGCGGAGCGGGCGGGGTAGCCATCGAGCCGCAACACGAACGTCATCCTGGAGCGCGAAGGGCTTCGAAGGATGCCACGGGCGTCATGCAACTGACGCAAACGGCGGGAACGGACTACCTGTTCTTGTTCACCGGCTTGCGCTTCTCGATGAACGCCGCCATGCCTTCGGAGCGGTCTTCCAGCGCGAAGGTCGAGTGGAACAGGTTGCGCTCGACGTTCATGCCTTCCGACAGCGGCGTCTCGAAGGCCCGGTTGATGGCTTCCTTGGCCATGGCGGCGGCCGGACGCGACATCGATGCGATTATTTCAGCGGCCGACAGTGCCTCTTCCATCAATTTGTCCATCGGCACGACGCGGCTGACGAGGCCCGAGCGTTCGGCCTCGGCGGCATCCATCATGCGTCCCGTCAGGCACAGGTCCATCGCTTTGGACTTGCCGACCGCGCGCGTCAGGCGCTGCGTGCCGCCAATGCCGGGGATGGTGCCGAGGGTGATTTCCGGCTGGCCGAATTTCGCGGTGTCGGATGCAATGATGATGTCGCACATCATCGCGAGTTCGCAGCCGCCGCCGAGCGCGTAGCCGCTGACGGCAGCGATCGTGGGTTTCCGGCATCTGGCGACGCGGTCGCCGCCAACAGCGGCGAAATCGCTGGTGAACATGTCGATGAAGCCCTTCGGCTGCATCTCCTTGATGTCGGCACCGGCGGCAAAGGCCTTCTCGCTGCCGGTCAGCAGGATGCAGCCGATATTGTCGTCGGCCTCGAGGTCATCGACGGCGGCGGCGATCTCGCGAAACACGCCGAATGACAGCGCATTGAGCATTTTCGGGCGATTCAGCGTGATGATGCCGACCGGGCCCTTGCTCTCGACAATGATGAATTCGAACGTCGCCATGGTGCACCCCGCGTCAGATTTCGCGAGGCGCAATCTGCCCGCTGCCGACGTGAGCTTCAAGTGGGGTTGAACCAGTGCCTCCGGCACGGTGCGGCGCTACCTGCTCGGTGCCCGCTCCCGTGCAGCCGGGGCTGATGGTGCTTACGCCATGAACATGCGCGCGGCGGACGCCATCGTCAGCAGGGCGCCGAAGCCGATGAAGATCTTTCCGATCAGCGAAGTCTGGTCCCAGGTCGAGCTATCGTTGCTGCTGGCTAGCGCGGGTGAGGCCGATGCCGCCCTGATGGGGGCCATCGCGACCGTCTGCGTCGCCGGCGCGCCCTGCGTCGCGGGTTGACTCTGCTGCAGCGCGCGATCGACATCGTTGAGCTGATCGGAGGAAACCACCTGACCGTCGGCGCCTGGCTGACCGTCAGCCCCAGCCAACAATGTGTTGGCCTTTGCCGACATCGCGCTTGCGCTGTCGGCGGAGGCATTCGCAGTCAGTTGGGCGTTGGCGTTGGCAACCGATGCCGGGATCGCGGATGGCGCGGGGCCTCCGGCGTCGGTGGCTCCGGTGTCTGCGGCCTTCTTGGTGTCGGAGCTGGTTTCGGACGACTTCTCGGTGCCGGACTTGCCGTGCGCATCCCGCTTCGAGTGCCTGGAACTCTGCTTGGTCGAATTTGCTGACGTGGCCGTGTCCGATTTCGAAGCGGCCGTCGCACTGTTGGCGCTGGCCGCGCTTGCCGGCAACGGCGCCGCGAAACACGCAAACAGCCCCGTTGCTAGAATCAACGCCGAGCAGCCGCTGGCTTTGATTTTCATGTGCAATCTCCCCATTTGCCCGCCCCCGATGCGGAATGAGACCCCGCTGCATGTCCACACCGGGGCAAAAAAAGGGAATCTTCGGGCCAGACGAGGCGAAAGCTGGGCATTTTTCTTCGTCGCCGATTGTTCGGGAAGGGCCCGCCGGTGCCAACTGGCTCGATCGATGTTATGAGCCTGCGGCGAGAGGAAACCTGCAGTCCCAATTCCCGGGAGGGCCCCCTCTGGGTGCACCGGGGGTTTATGATCACGACTTCGTGATCAGGAGCTCCTGACGTAACAAATTGAAAGATCGACCGAATTGCAATGTAGGAGCGCGTGTGCGCGAAGGTGAGGACGAGTGGACCGGCCTGATGCGGTCGGCCATGGCAGGCGACAGTGCGGCGTATCATCGTCTGCTCAAGGCCGTCACGCCGGTGCTCCGGGCTGCGGCGCGCCGTGGTCTGGCGCGGGCAGGGCAACCGGTCGATCAATCCGAGGACATCGTGCAGGACATTTTGCTGGCGGTGCATTTGAAGCGGCACACCTGGGACGCGAGCGCCCCCTTTGCCCCGTGGTTGTTTGCGATTGCCCGCAATAAACTGATTGATGCGCTGCGCCGGCGGGGACGACGGGTTTTCGTCAATATCGACGATTTCGCCGAGACGCTGCCGGGCGAACAGCCCGTGGAAACGGCCTCGGCAAGCGAGGTTGCTACCCAGTTGCAGTCGCTGCCGGCGCGCCAGCGCGACGTGCTGCAATCGATCGCGGTCGACAGCGCCTCGATCAAGGACACCGCGGCCAAATTTTCGATGACCGAGGGAGCGGTACGGGTGGCGCTGCATCGCGGACTGACGAGTTTGACGGCGAAGCTTAGGGAATAGTGCGAATGGATACCGATCAACTCATTCGAACCCTTGCCGCCGACAATGTCGGTCGCGCGCGCCCGGTCGGCTTCGTCCTGATGCTGGCCTTGCTCGCCGCGGCGCCGGTCTCGTTATTGATGTTCTTCACCGAACTCGGCGTTCGGCCTGACGTCATGACCGCGATGCGCAATCCATTCTTCGACCTGAAGTTCGCGGTGACGCTGGCGCTGGCCGTCTCGGCGATCGCCGTCAGCCTGCATTTGTCGCGGCCGGAGGCCTCGTTGCGCGGTTTTGGCTGGTGGCTGTTGCTTCCGGCCGGAATTCTTGTCGCCTGTATCAGCGGCGAGATGATGATGCCGCAGCGGACGCCGATGATGACGCGGCTGGTCGGCAGCAATTCGCGGGCGTGCATGATGGCGATCCCGGCGATGTCGCTGCCGCTATTGGCGGGCGCGTTGATCGGCCTTCGCCACGGTGCGCCGGCGCGGCCGGCGGTTGCCGGCGCCGTGGCCGGGATGTTGTCGGCGGGACTGGCGGCGACGCTCTACGCCTCGCATTGCACGGACGATTTACCGCTGTTCGTCGCGACCTGGTACACAATCGCAACCGCGCTGGTCACCGCGATCGGCGCGCTGGCGGGATCGAAGCTGCTACGATATTAGGCGGCCGGCGCGTTCTGCTGCATGCGATGAAAGCGCAGCACTTGCTGCGCGGTCGACGGCCGCAGCCGCTCATAGGTATCCTTGCAGGCCTGCAGGTCGGTCGGTTCGCTGCCGGAAATTTCGTCGCGCAGGTTGATGATCAACCGTACTGTCGACCATGACAGCCCCGAGACCTTCGCCAGGATCATCACGCCCTCGGCGCGGGTTTCGATCATCATGTTTTCGGCGACCGATACCGGTACGTTGGCGAGCGCCGCGATCGACGCGTTAGTCTCATCGAACTTGCCGGCCTCGGCAAACGAGGCCAGCTGAAATTCGTCGAGCCGGCCATCCTCATACAGCGACTTGATCAGCGCGTGCGCGATCGCGGTGTCGCGGGCGACACCGCCCGGCGCAGAGCGCGCGCGTCGCGTCGCCTCGCGGACCGCGGTCGGTACTTCCTTGGCCAGCTGTGGGTTGGCGGCCTCCAGTCGCTGCCGCACCGTATCGGAGGCCTTGGCGACGAGTTTCAGATAGAGATGCCGCGGGATGTTCGGTCGCAGCCCAACGCAGGTCGAGAGGTTATCGTCGCCCTCGGCGCGATTGATCAGCCGCGTGAAGCCGCGTTCGGTGAATTCCGCGCCGGGATTGTTGACGGTCGACTGGATCACCTCGTCATTGCCGCGCAGCACCAGCACGTCGGTGACGGCGCCGCTCAGCACCTTGCGGGTCGAGATCGCCATCAGATGCGCCTGGCTCTTGCTGCGCGCGTTCTCGATCAGGGTTTCATCGTCGAGCCTTGCCGATTGCGCCAGCACGGGCCCGGCAACCTCGATCAGGTCGTCGAACGCCAGTGCGCGGATCGTCTTCGGCGGAGCTGTGTCGATCGGGGCGAGACGGTTGGCAAGCAGCGCCTTGGCCGACGTTTCGATGTGGTCGATCAGGCACTGGAAGACATCATCGAACAGCCCGATCTGATCGTCCGAATAGTCGACCGCGCCGTTGATGAAGAGGTCCGTGACCCGCCGTAACGTCTCGACCCGCCGCGCGACGGTGCCGTGCGCAAGCGTCGACTGCAGCTCGTCGAGCAAACTTTCGGGGGCGGTCGCAGATTTTGAACTCATGACTCTATCCTGGAGTATATGAACTACAGACCGGCGACGGCTTCTCCGACACCGGAAATGAAAATCGGCTGATCAGGCGCTGGCAACGCGATTGCGTCCTTTTGCCTTGGCTGCATAAAGCGCGCTGTCGGCGCGCGCGAGGAATGTGTCCGGGCTTTCGTTCGGCCGCAATGCCGCGACGCCCGCGGAAATCGTCACGTTCATGCTGGGCGAGAATGCGCTCCAGTCTAGATCGGCAATGATGGCGCGCAGACGGTCGAGTGCCCGCGCCGCGGCGTCAACGGACAAATCGGGAAGCACCAGTAGAAACTCTTCGCCGCCATAGCGGCCGAAGCGATCGATGCTGCGGATGTTTGCGAACATGGAGATGGCGAAGGTGCGCAGCACCTCGTCTCCGGTCGGGTGGCCATAGGTGTCGTTGATGCGCTTGAACCAGTCCAGGTCGATCAGCGCGATCGAACACGGCGTTCCGCTGCGGCCGGCGCGGGCAATTTCCTCGTCCAGCATGCGCATGATGCAGCGGCGATTGAAGGCGCCGGTCAATTCGTCAAGCTCGGCAAGCTCTTCGATGCGCTTGTAGGCCTCCTTCAGCTTCAACCCGCTTTGATAAAGCGATTGCTGTATCGAACTCGAGAACATCCCGAGGAACATGCAGCGTCCGATCGTCAGCGCGAACACCAGCATGGTGGCCAGCCGTTCCAGATAATTGCCATGCGGCATAGAGATCGGCTTGTCGGTCCACAGGAACAGCCCGGCCAGACCGAACGCCATCACGGTCCAGATCAGGGCGGTCTGGCGCGCCGACGTTCGCAACGCTCCGAAGCCGAAAACGACGAACAGGTTGCACAGGAACAGGATGCCTGCTTCCGGTGCGACATAGGTGAACACCAGGAGGTTCACCATGTTGGCGGCTGATTGCACCGCGACCAAATAGTGATCCTTGAAACGCTCGTGAAATCCCAGTTCCGACCCCAGCACATACAGCGCAATCAGCGTCAGTCCGCACAGGGCATAGGCGGGGCCGAGCGTCACTGGAATGGTGCCGGCATAGGCGTAGATCAGCAGCACCATGCCGTCGAGCACGTGGCAGCCGGCGATCATGGCCTGGATTTGACGGCGCTGCGCGGCCCGGCGGGCCCGCCGCTCTGCGGTCAGCGTGCGGCCCCGACCTTCGAGCTCGCCCGCGATCGGGCTCAGAAATGATGACGCAGCGGTGCCCATGGTCCAGCCGTTGATGGAACTCCGCTAAAAATCTAAGTGGGAAAGCCTTTAGGTTTGGTATCTTTTGGAACCGAATCTGCTCCGTTAAAGACTGGCTCTTACCCTTGTTTCGCAATGGGAAATCCGCCGATTGCGGATCGCGAGGCTGGAGCCGGATCGGGTTCGGGCGAGCTTGGCTGAAACGGGATGCTGCCTTGCGGACCAAGCCTTGGTATGGTCGCACCAGGGTGGCGCGATCTCACGGAAAGTATTGCAGTACTATGGTACCAATTTTGGGATCTCGACCATCTTCGCGCGCTTTACGGCCGGTTCGCAGGCGTCTGTGGCCTAAATCACTCATGCTTTTTGCACATTGCCGTAATGTAAAGAATCTTGCTCTGCGCATCGAACCACCCGCCGCCCCCATCAGACCAATTGTGCGAGACGGCCAGTGAGTGCGACACAAGCGGCTTCAGACGAGGTTCTGATCGCTCGGATTGCTCAAGGCGACCGGCTCGCCATGCAGGTGCTGTACGGACGGCACCATGTCAGGGTGTTCCGTTTCGGGCTTCGGCTCGTTCGGGACGAACAGGTTGCGGAAGACCTCATCAGCGAGGTTTTCCTCGATGTATGGCGTCAGGCTGGCAAGTTCGAAGGCCGATCCGCCGTTTCAACTTGGCTCCTGGCTATTACCCGGTTCAAGGCCCTGTCAGCGCTGCGGCGCCGCAAGGACGTTGGACTGGACGAGGAGGCCGCGAACGCGATCGAGGATACGTCCGACGATCCGGAAGTGGTGGTGCAGAAGAAGGATACCGGTCAAGCGTTGCGAAAGTGCCTGACGTCGCTTTCGCCGGAGCATCGGGAGATCGTCGATCTCGTCTACTACCACGAGAAGTCCGTGGAAGAGGTAGCGGAAATCGTCGGCATTCCGGAGAACACCGTGAAGACGCGCCTGTTCTATGCGCGCAAGAAACTGGCCGAGCTGCTGAAGGCAGCCGGTGTAGAGCGAGGTTGGCCATGATGGCAGCGAGCAAAGTAGTGCTGGACCAAGAGCCCGGCGAAATCGAGATGCTGTTGCCTTGGCACGCCGCCGGAACGCTGAACGCGCGCGATGCGCGCCGCGTCGAGGAAGCGCTGGCCCGCGATCCCGAACTTGCGAAACAGTTCGCCGTGATCCGCGAGGAGTTTGCCGAGACCATTGATCTCAATGAGAGCCTGGGTGCGCCGTCCCCGCGCGCCATGCAGAAGCTGTTTGCGGCCATCGAAGCTGAACCGGAGCGCAAGCCGTCGGTGTCATCGAGGGTTTCGGGTGGCTTCTCCGAATTTTTCGCGAAGCTGTCGCCGCGGACACTGGCCTGGTCGGCGAGCGTGGGCGCGATCGCGCTATTGCTGCAGGCCGGCGTGATCGGCGCGGTATTGATGAAGAACCAGACGTCGACGTTCCAGACCGCGTCGCTCGACATGACCGAAAAGAGCGGGCCGATTACCCGCGACCTCGGTGGCGCAGCGCCGCCGCGCCTGCTGGTGCGGTTCACGCCCGACGCACGCGTTGCCGATATCACCGCGCTGCTCGACAATTACCAGGCCTCGATCGTCGATGGCGCCAAGGGCGGCCTGTTCCGGCTGCAATTCGGCAATGGCGCGATGGGCAAGAACGACGTCGCTGCCCTGGTGTCCAAGCTGCAGAAGGAAAAGATCGTCAGCCTCGCGGTCGAGACACCGTGACGGTGTCTGACGTTTCCGCGTAACGTCTGAGGTCCGATGGCCCACGATGTCAGGAACTGGCGGATCGAGACGGCGGTGAAACGAAGCGCCGCGGCACTGTCCTTGGCATGCCTTGCGGGTTCTATGGTCGGTTCCGCTGGCCATGCACAGAGTTTCATCCGTTCGCCGAACCTGCGCGTCGAACCGCGGGTTTCGGTTGGACCGCGGATCAATTCGAACATCGCGGGGCGGAACAGTCCGAACATCGCGGGCAGGGCAGGCGTTTCGGTCGGCAGGGCAAGCGTTTCGGTCAACACGGTGGGCGTTTCGGTCAACACCGTCGCGCGAACGCCGCCAGCGCGCCTCGCGGTGACGACGGCGAATCGGACGGTGCCCCGCCTTGCCGTCGGCTCGACCCTTCCCTACGCGCGCTATTCGCCTAACCTTTATCCGGTCTGCGACTATGCCTATCGCGGCAGTGGCGGCGAATGTTACGATCGTCCGGTTGCCCTGATCGACGGCGGCGGCAGCGGCAAAGGCTCATCGGCGAATGGCAAGTCCGGCGGCCCGCGCAACAATGCGGCGCAGACGGCCATTAATTTGAACGCGGTTTCGAACGAACTCGTGGCCGAGATCGACGGCGGGTTGACCGACGTGCAGGCCGACGAACTGGCGCGGCGACACGGCTTGATCCGGGTCGGATCGCAGAATTTTCCGCTGTTGGGGACCACGATCGGGCTGTTCCGCATCACCGATCGCCGGCCCGCGGATGTGGTGAGCCGCGAGTTCGTCAGTGATGGCAGCGTCCGTTCGGTGCAGCTCAATTACCGCTACGTGCTGCAGGATCAGAAGGCCGTGCCGACCGAGGGCGATCCGGCGCAATATGCGCTGGCGCAGCTTCGATTGCCGCAGGCGCACACGCTGGCCCATGGCATGAACGTCACCATCGCCGTGATCGATTCAGGGATCGATGCCAACCATCCCGAACTGGCTCATTCGATTGCGGACAGTTTCGACGCGCTCGGCAGCAAGGAAGGTCCGCACGTCCACGGCACGGGCATCGCCGGTGCGATCGCCGCGCACGCCAGGTTGATGGGAAGCGCGCCGGAGGTCCGGATTCTGGCGATCCGCGCGTTCAGCGCCGCCGCAAGCGGAGCCGAGAGCACCTCCTACGTGATCCTCAAGAGCCTGGACTACGCGGCTCTGCACGGTGCCCAGATCATCAATATGAGTTTTGCCGGTCCGAAAGATCCGCTGATCGAGCGCGGTGTTGCCGCCACTGCCGCCAAGGGCATCGTGCTGGTCGCGGCTGCTGGCAATGCCGGCGCGAAGTCGCCGCCACTCTATCCTGCCGCCAATCCCAACGTGATCGCGGTGAGCGGCACTGACGCCAAGGAAAAACTGTTCACGGCATCGAACCGGGGCGGCTATATCGCGCTTGCCGCACCCGGCGCCGATATCTTCCTGCCCGCCCCGGACGGGAAATATCAGATAACATCCGGCACTTCGTTTTCGGCGGCCTTCGTCAGCGGCATTGCCGCCCTGGTGCTGGAGCGCAATCCTGCGTTGAAGCCCAGCGAAGTGCGCGCAATCCTGACAAGCACCGCCCGTGATCTCGGCGCGCCTGGCCGCGACGATTTGTTCGGGGCGGGTGAGGTCGACGCATACGCTGCGGTGACGGCTGCGGTCGGCGCTCCCGCAGTGCCGATGGCCGCAGTCACCGATGCACCCGCCGCGCCGAAAGCGCCTGCGGACAATAACACTTCCGTGAGCGGAGCGCTGAACGATCAGGCGCCTGCGATCGTGTCCGACAGATCCGCCGCAAATGGCGTCATTCGCCCTTCAGGGCAGTGATTTTTGCCGTTTGAACGAGGGCTGGGCGCAGCGGAACCGGCCCCGGAAAAGTCAAAAAAATCACCTCACGATTTGAACGTCCCGGGTACCTGCTGCGACTTATATGTGTGGGAGCGGTAATCCCTCCCCATCGGCTGTATTCGGCGCGAGCGCCCATCCACCCCAAGCGCCCATATGGCTTTGACCCGTCCGGTTGTCCCCCCGGACGGGTCTTTTCCTTTCCGGATTATGTCGATCGAAATCGCGGGGTGATTTGCGCATCGCCGCCATGCCGGCGCGCGGCTTGACTGTGGATAAGGCAAAAAAGCCAGTATTCATGCGGAGTTCTTTCGCCGGGCCTCGCGCGTTAAGAAAATAGTTAGACTTCGCTAACGTTTTCCACAGAATATCTCCGTCACGTTCTGCTGATTCGGTTCGGTTGCGTCCTGCGTCCGTTTTTTCTCTTTGCGGGCACTTTTAATGGCAAATCGAACCGACGTGGCCAAGGGCCGCGAAATCGTTGCGCGCTGGTGCAGTCTTGCGGAAGCGCGGTTGGAACACCTCACTGAACTGTTCGAATCCGGGCGCTGGCGCCGTTATCACTCGGAACTCGCCTTTCTCGAAAATATCAGGGAAGCCAAGGCCGCCGTCGAAACCTGGCGCGACCTGTTGACGCGCGAGGCTTCGCTCGACAATTCCGCCATCGACCTTTCCTGGCTCGGGCGCACGCGCTCCGGCATGTCGCGAGGCGCGGAGGCGCCCGATCGCGCTCCACGGCTGCAACCGGAAATGATCGATGTTTCGCGCGCGCCGGCGGTTGGTGTCGCCGCCGTCGCCGCGGTGATCGAAGAAGTCTTGCTGGAAGGAACCCCTGCCACCGCCGAACGCACCCCGGCCCTCGATGACGTGACGATGCCGCTGCTCGATCTCACCCAGATCCAGAAACGTTATCCGCTGCTGCACAACGCGCTGTAGGCAAGCTCTGCCATCGCCCCAGCGAACCCCTTACCTTCGCACCGCATTACCGCCGACCACGACCTGCGCGTAGTGCTGGGCGCCACCGGCTGAAAGGTCGGTGGTGATCGCCCGCGCATGGTCGAGCCCGACCACCGCGCCGCGCGGGGTTTCCGAGATCATGTTGTTGTTGACCAGCGCCGTGCCTGCGCCCGGTACCACCGAGACGCCGACGCCGACAAAGGCGTTGCGGATCACGTTGCCTGTAATTGCGATGTCGCGCAGATATTTGCCCCAGCCGGCGATGATCCCGAATGACGGCGCGTTCTCGATGACGTTGCCGGTGACGGAAGAATCCGCCTCGACATAGATGCCGACGCCGGCATCATCGTCCGGCGCGGTGCCGATCGGCCGCTTCGGAACGAGGTTGCGGATGATGTTGCCCTGGACCACCGCAATGCGGCCACCCTCGTTGAAATTGCAGACGGAGACGCCGACGGCCGCGCCGTCGACTGTATTGTTGGCAATAATGGCGCCCTCGAAGGAAAATTCCGAGTAGAGCGCAACTTCGCGGACGTCGCTGACGCTGTTGCCCGTGATCTGGATGTTGGACGCCGAATTGCCGCGCACGGCGGAATAATCGCAATTGCGAATGCGATTTCCCCGCACGATCACATTGCCGGCGCGGAAGGCGTTGATGGCATTGCCGTACTGGCCTGAGCCGCCGGGGCCGGCCTTGATGTTCTCGATCCGATTGTCCGCGACTAGCGTGCCGTCGTCTCCAACAGCGGTGCGCAGGATCTCGATGCCGTTGTCGTTGGTGCCTGTGATGGTGTTGCGCGAGACGATCAGGCCCTGCGCATCGAACGAGACGATGGCGGTCGCCGCGATATTGGTGAAGATGTTGGCGGAGATATCGCCGGAGATCTGCTCGAGCCAGATGCCGTTGCCGCCGCTGCCAGTGATCTCGCAGTCGTTGATGCGGATGTCGCGTCCGCCGAGGCAATGCACCAGGCCGCGCCGTGTCGGCAGCGGGATATTGCCGCCATCGAGCGTGAGGCCCGACAGGCCGATATGGCCTTCGCCTTCGCTCAGGAACATCGAAGCGCCGCCGTTGAAGACGAGCTTGGTCGCGCCGCGCACGCCGATGAGTTGCGTTCCGCTTTGCAGGCGAAGCAGGCTGGTGCGGTAGATGCCCGGCGGCAGCGCCAGCGGCGCTTGCGCGCGTGCGGCGTCATCGATGGCGCGCTGCAGATTTTTGGTCTGATCGTCGGGACTGCCAGGCCGCACGCCATATTGCGTGACGTCGCGGCCGAGTGCCGAGGCAAGCTGGGCCGCGCGCGCGGCGTCCGGTGACATCGCAAGCGCGCCGGCGGCGCCGGCTGTGGAGATCCCAATGAGATGGCGGCGGTTGACGTCCATGATCGTCTTCCCGCGGACGCATCCTTGGCGGCGTCCGCACGATCTAGCTAACCCCAAAATGGGGCGAGGCACGGTGAAGACAGGGAGGGAACAGGACGATTGTTGGCGGTAGGGTTAATCCTGGGTGCAACAGTTAACGCGTCGCCGGCCTATGGAATTCGCGCCGCCTGCCGCGTCAGCTTCACCATTTCCAGCAGCATTGCTTCGCCGGCGTCGACCAGTTGGTCCAGCGTGATGCGCGAAAAGCCTTTGGGCCGCGAGATGTCGTCACGTGCGAGCAGCGGAATGTGAATGAAGGACGCGAGATGAAGACCGTCGCCCTTGTCGACGGCCTCGATCGCGCGCCAGCTCAGATAATTGCAGAGATAGCTGCCGGCGTCGCGCGAAGCGCGCGCGTCGATCCCGGTGCTGCGGGCCGCGCGAAGCAATTTCAAGGTGTGCGGGCCGAATAGTCTGGCGTCGGCGTCACCAGCAATCGATCCTTTTCGGGCGCGGTTGCGATCGGCATCGGGAAACAGCGTGGTCACCGCGTTGCGGGCGCGGGTCTCGACCCGGACATGGGCCGTGCGGCCAGCGAGGCCGAACATCAACAGCGCCTGAGGGCGACGCTTTGCCAGGAGCTCCGGCAACTCGCGATCGACGGTGGCGTAGGTGACGTGGAAAATGTGGCTCGACAGTTTGACGTCGTCGAAGGCGGGGCGGCGCAGCTCCGTCAGCCGTTTTACCAACGGCATGGTCGGGTTGTAGGGTGCGCCCGGAAACGGACCGAAGCCGGTGATGAGGATCGAGAGCTTCCCGCTCACCGCAACATCTCCGCGATCTGTTCGGCGCCGACCGACGGCGTGAGGCGGCCGTCGGCGACCTCGGCTTCGGTCTTTCTCACCTTGGCGCGGATCGACGCGTCGGCACGCAGCCGCGCCATCATCCGCTGTTCCAGCATCGACCACATCCATTTCACCTGCTGCTCGCGCCGCCGGCTTTCGAATTCGCCCGAGGCGTTCATCGCGGTACGGTGATCCCTGATCTTCTGCCACAGCGTATCCATGCCGATGCCGGTCAGCGCCGAATAGGTCAGGACCGGCGGATGCCAGTGTTCGGAGCGGGGGCTCAGGATATGCAGCGCGCCACGATATTCGGCCGCCGCCAGGTTGGCGCGCTTGATATTGTCGCCATCGGCCTTGTTGACCGCAATCATGTCAGCGAGCTCGACCAGGCCCTTCTTGATGCCCTGCAATTCGTCACCGGCGCCGGGCAGCATCAGCGCCAGGAAGAAATCGGTCATGTCGCAAACCGCGGTCTCTGATTGGCCGATGCCGACGGTTTCCACCAGCACCACGTCGAAGCCGGCCGCCTCGCACAACAGCATCGCCTCGCGGGTTTTCGCGGCAACGCCGCCGAGCGTGCCGGACGCGGGCGAGGGGCGGATATAGGCATGGTCGGAAGCAGCGAGCCGGGCCATCCGCGTCTTGTCGCCGAGGATCGAGCCGCCGGTGCGCGCCGACGAGGGGTCCACCGCCAGCACCGCGACCTTGTGGCCGCGTTCGATCAGGAACATGCCGAGCGCATCGATGGTGGTGGATTTGCCGACCCCCGGCGAGCCGGTGATGCCGACGCGGATCGCCTTGCCGGTATCGGGCAACAGCGCCTGCACCAGATCACGCGCGGCGGCCTGATGATCGCGCGCGGCGGCTCTCGATCAGCGTGATGGCGCGCGCCAGCGCCGCGCGATGGCCGGCGCGGAGGTCTTTTGCCAGCTTGTCGATATCGAGCGTGTTCTTTCCGCTCATTGCTGCCCGTCATCGTCGCCCTTCGGCCGCGCACCGCCGAAGATCCTGACGCCTTCCGGCGTCAGATAGGGCTTCAGCGTTTCCCACGGTACGAACGCCACATATTCGCCTTCGACAAAGGGGCCGACCGCATAGGGCGGATAGTGGAACGTGAGGCCTGAGCTCTTGCCTGAAATGGTCGACGGCGCCAGCGTCACCGCACCGATCTTGAGCAGCGTCGGCTTCAAGTCCCTGTACCATTCCGCCGTTGCGGTCTCGCTGGTGTCGCGCTTCTTCTTTTCGATATTGAGCGAGGCGATGACGGCCTTGACCATCGCCGTCATGGTCGGGCCGTCATCGGCGGTCTCGGTGAAGAACGGGCGGATGCTGATGCGCTTGTTCGCGGATTTCTCCCAGAGAATGGTGTTGACGTCGAGATTCGGATGCGCGCCGCCGGTGTCCATGTAGTCGGACCTGACGATGCTGACATAGCGGCCGTCGACCACCGAGCGTGTCTGGTATTTCCGCTCCATGGTCCATGCGCCGTCGCGAAACATTTGCGGGTCTTGTTTGCGTTCCTTCTCGGCGTCGGCGCGATTCTTCTCCGCCCAGGCCTTGCCCTCAGCGAGGCAATCCGCCGCCAGCGACGGATCGGCCTTGATCTTGTCGTCGAGGTAGACGTTGGCTTCGAGGTTCTTGTTCTTGATCGCGGCGTCGGGCTTCGGATCGGCGGCGAGAGCAGGGAAGGTGAGGCAGGCGAATGCGCCAATGAGGCTCATCCGGCGAACGAACGTGAATGCAGCTGCGCGCACGGGGATTCCTTTGAAGCAATGTGGGGCTAGGTGCGGGGCTACTCGGCCGCCTCGCTATGGCCGAGCCGGGCGTTGAGCTTGTGGATCAGTTCCTCGGCCGCATCCGAAATCACGGTGCCGGGCGGGAAGATCGCCTCCGCGCCGGCCTTGTAGAGTGCGTCGTAATCCTGCGGAGGCACCACCCCGCCGATAATAATCATAATGTCCTCGCGGCCGTGCTTTTTCAGCGCGGCCTTCAATTCCGGCACCGCGGTGAGATGTGCTGCCGCCAGCGAGGAGACGCCGAGAATGTGGACGTCGTTCTCCACCGCCTGTCGGGCGGCTTCATCGGCGGTGGCAAATAGCGGCCCAATATCGACGTCGAAGCCGACATCGGCAAAGGCCGACGCGATCACCTTCTGGCCGCGGTCGTGGCCGTCCTGGCCGATCTTGGCCACCAGGATGCGCGGCCGGCGGCCCTCGGCCTCCTCGAACGCGTCGATCAGGGCCTGCACTTTTTCGACCCGGTTGGACATGGCGGACGCCTCTCGCTTGTAGACGCCGGTGATGGATTTGATCTCGGCGCGGTGGCGGCCGAACACCTTCTCCATGGCATCGGATATTTCGCCGACGGTGGCTTTGGCCCGCGCGGCGTCGATGGCGAGTGCCAAGAGATTGCCGTTGCCTTCGCCGGCGCTGCGGGTAAGTGCTGCCAGCGCCTGATCGACCTGCTTCTGGTCACGCTCGGAGCGCAGCCGGTTGAGCTTGTCGATCTGCAAGCGTCGCACGGTGGAGTTCTCCACCTTGAGTACGTCGATCGCGGCTTCATTGACCGGCTTGTATTTGTTGACGCCGATCACCGCCTGCCGGCCAGCGTCGATCCGGGCCTGGGTCTTGGCGGAGGCTTCCTCGATCCGCAGCTTGGGCACGCCGGCCTCGATGGCCTTCGCCATGCCGCCGAGCGCTTCGACCTCCTCGATGTGGCCCCAGGCTTTCGCCGCGAGGTCGCGGGTCAGCCGCTCGACATAATAGGAGCCGCCCCAGGGATCGATGATGCGGTTGGTGCCGCTCTCCTGCTGCAGGAATAATTGCGTGTTGCGTGCGATCCGGGCCGAGAAATCCGTCGGCAGCGCGAGAGCTTCGTCAAGCGCGTTGGTGTGCAGCGACTGGGTATGACCCTGCGTCGCCGCCATTGCCTCGATGGTGGTGCGCATCACGTTGTTGAAGACGTCCTGCGCGGTCAGCGACCAGCCGGAAGTCTGGCAATGCGTGCGCAACGACAGCGAGCGCGGGTCCTTCGGGTTGAACTGTTTCAGCAGCTTCGCCCACAACAGCCGCGCGGCGCGCATCTTGGCGACTTCCATGAAGAAGTTCATGCCGATCGCCCAGAAGAACGACAGCCGTGGCGCAAAGCGGTCGACGTCGAGGCCCGCGGCCAAGCCGGCGCGGAGATATTCGACACCGTCGGCGAGTGTATAGGCGAGTTCCAGGTCCTGCGTCGCGCCGGCTTCCTGCATGTGGTAGCCGGAGATCGAGATCGAGTTGTACTTCGGCATCTTCTGCGAAGTGTAGGCGAAGATGTCGGAGATGATCCGCATCGAGGGCGCGGGTGGATAGATATAGGTGTTGCGCACCATGAACTCTTTCAGGATGTCGTTCTGGATCGTTCCTGAAAGTTTCTCCGGCGGCACGCCCTGTTCCTCGGCAGCAGCTACGAACAGCGCGAGGATCGGCAGCACCGCGCCGTTCATGGTCATCGACACGCTCATCTGGTCGAGCGGAATGCCCGAGAACAGCGTGCGCATGTCGTAGATTGAATTGATCGCAACGCCGGCCATGCCGACGTCGCCGGTAACGCGCGGATGATCGGAATCGTAGCCACGGTGGGTGGCGAGGTCGAAGGCGACCGACAGGCCCTTCTGGCCGGCGGCGAGGTTGCGGCGGTAGAACGCGTTGGAATCTTCCGCCGTGGAGAACCCGGCATATTGCCGGATGGTCCAGGGCTGGTTGACATACATCGTCGGGTAGGGGCCGCGCAGGTAGGGCGCGATGCCGGGCCAGGTCTCCAGGAAATCGATGCCTTCGAGATCGGCTTCGCTGTAGGCGGACTTCACTGGAATGCCCTCTGGCGTCAGCCACGGCTCGACACCGCCGGTCGGAACCGTGCCAGCGGTCTCTTCAAAGAGGATATCAGCAAAGTTCGGTATGCGGCTCATGGTTGTCCATCATAGCACGGGCGAACAAAGGTCGGGCATTACTCATGGTCCGGATGCTGGTGGCTGACGATACCGCCGAGCTTCTCCGGGCCGTAATTCTGCAGCGTGGTCTGGCTCGGCAAATTGGCGATGCCGACCACCCAGCCGAGGCGGGATTCGGTGCCGTATTGCCGGGTGGGGATGATCTGGTCGGGCCGGTCGAAGGTGCCGGTCATGATCTCGATCCTGGGGCCGTCGATGCGGCGGAAGCTCAATGGCGTGCCGCAGGTGGCGCAGAAGTCGCGCTCGGCGATCGAGGAGGATTTGAACGCTGCCGGCTTGCCACGGGTCCAGGCGAAATCGGAATGTTCGATGTCGGCGAAGGATGCGAACGGTGCGCCGGAGGCCTTCTGGCACATCCGGCAATGGCAGATGCTGATCTTGGCCGGCAGTCCCGACAGCGCAAAACGGACCGCGCCACACTGGCAGCCGCCGGTCAGGACGGGGACGGGTTTGGTCTCCTCGGTCATGCTCACTCCATACGCCGCCAGGCTTCCTGCAGCACGGTTAGCGCGTCGCCGCCGGCGACGATGAAATCGTTGACGCCCGCGGCGCGAAGCGCGGCCTCCTGCTCGCCGGGCCGGCCTGCCAGATAGATATGCTTGGCGCCGGCGGCTTGAAGGGCCTGGGCGGCGGCTTCTGCCTGCGCGGCATAGACCTTGTCCGAGGAGCAGACGCAGGCGATCGAGGCGCCGGAGGTCTTGAACGCCGCGGCGAGCGCGGCCGGGTCGGCAAATCCTTCGGTGTCGATGGCCTCGATGCCGCCGGTCTCGAAGAAGCTTTTTGCAAAGGCGGCGCGCGTGGTGAAGTCGGCGGCGGTGCCGAGATTGGCGAGGAAGATTTTTGGTCGCGCGCCGCTGCTCTTGAGCGCGCTGTCCGATTTGTCGCGCAGCGCCTCGAACGGCGCGGCCAGCCGGATCGGCGTCAGCGGATCGAATTTGAATTTCGCCTCGCCATATGGCGCAAGCACGACCGGTTTCGCGTCCAGCACGGCGGCGGGCGCCTCATGCAGGTTCGGAAATTCGCTGGCGCCGGTCAGCACGTCGCGACGCCTGGCGATGTTGGCTTCACGCAAGGCGCGCGTGGTGGCGACCTTGTGCTGGATCAGGTTCGCTTCGAGAGCCGCGAAGATGCCACCGGCTTTTTCGATCTCCTGGAACAGCGACCACGCCGCCTCACAAAGCTGCTGCGTCAGCGTCTCAATGCCGCCCGAGCCCGCTGCGGGGTCGGATACTTTCGCCAGGTTGGATTCCTCGAGCAACACGAGCTGGGTGTTGCGCGCCGCGCGCCGTGCGAAATCGTCGGGCAGGCCTAGCGCCAGCGTGTGCGGCAGCACGGTGATCGCATTGGCTCCGGCGAGCCCTGCGGAGAACGTCGCCATCGTCGCGCGCAACATGTTCACGTAAGCGTCGCGCTGGGTCAGCATACGCCAGGCGGTATCGGCGGCAATGAACAGCGGCTTGGGCGTGAGGCCGCAGGCCTGCTCAACCCGCGCCCACAACAGCCGCAGCGCGCGGAACTTTGCCAATGTCAGGAATTGATCGGCGTCGGCGGAAAGCCGCGCGTAGACCATGCCCTGGGCGTCTTCGAGCGCAATGCCCGCCTGCTCGATCGCGCGCAGATAGGCGACGGCGGACGCCAGCACGAACGCCAGTTCCTGCACCTCCGATCCGCCGGCATCATGGATCACGCGACCGTCGGCTGCCGCGAACGGACCCTCGAACCCCATCGCGGCGAGGCCTTTGATGGCGCTTGTCACCGCGGGCACGATCTCCGGCCAGCTGTAGGGGCTGGATCCCCAGACGGTGCAGGCGCCGAGCGGATCGAGACCGAAGCGGATATCGCAGTCCGCCGGGTTGAGGCCCTTGCGCTTGACATATTCGGCGACGTGAATGGCTGCCATCCGCGACTGCGGACCGATCTGCAGTTCGAGCGCGATGCCGGCATCGAGGTAGAGTCCGTCGAGAACCTTCTCGACCGCCTCTGCGGTTGGCTCCAGCCCAACACCGTAGGCGCCGTTGGCGCCGGCGAACACCAGTGTCAGCCCTGTAGCGCCGTTCTCGAGATCGTGCAGCGCCTGCGCATTGGCTGCTGCTGCGTCCGGATGATCGATCCGCTGCATGATCTGCCAGGGCGCAGCGGGCGGTCGTCCGGCGATCGGGCTGGCGTTGGTCGCCCGCCGATAGATCGGCTCGATCTTCAGCCCGTCATAGGTCTTGCCGACCAGCTTTTCGAACGGCGCGCCCTTGAGCACGCCATCGACCAGCTTGCGCCAGTCGTCGTAGGTCGAAGGCGCAAAATCCGCCGCCAGGCTTAGGTCGTCAGTCGTGGTCGTCATCCGCCCATGTTTTCCTTGCGTCGGCTGCTGGGAGCCCTTGCTGTATTGGAGCGGAAATTGCCACGGGGCGGCCGCCAAGCCAAACGGTTGTTTTCGGTCAGTCCGGCTCCGGCAGCCGGAAAATACCGTCGGTTGAGAGGCCTTCCAGCGCGTCGCGGATGCGGCGTCCCGCGATGAGACGGTCGGGAACGATCTCCGCGAGCGGCACCAGCACGAAAGCGCGCTCAAATAGTCGGGGGTGCGGCAGCGTCAGCTCCGGTTTGTCGATTTTGACATCGTCATAGGCGATCAGGTCGAGATCGAGGGTGCGCGGCCCCCAGCGCCGTTCCTGGGCGCGGTCGCGACCGAACTTCTTCTCGATCTTGTGCAGCGTGAACAACAGCGCGTGAGGATCGAGGCTGGTCTCGATCTCGATGCAGGCGTTGACGAAGGGAGCCTGCTGCTCGTCGCCCCAGGGTGGCGTCGTGTAATCCGACGAGCGCGCCAGCAACGCCGCTTGCGTCATGCCGCAGATATTGGAGATCGCCTTCTGGAACGTCGCGCGGACGTCGCCGACATTGCCGCCGAGTGCGATCAGGACATCAGCCATGTGACGTCGATGGCCTGTGCCGCGTCAGCACCACGCCGACATCCTCGAAGATCGCGGCGATCGGCGCATGCGGCTTGTGGACGGTGATCTTGACTGCGCTGATGCGCGGAAATGCCCCGAGGATGGCGTCGGCGACTGCGCCGGCAGCACGCTCCAGCAGCTTGTAGTTGGTGTTCTTGAACGCAGCCGTCGCGGTCGCCACCACACTGGCATAGGACACGGTGTCGGCCAGGTGATCGGTGCGCGAGGCTTCCGACAGATCGGCGGAAAGTTCGAGGTCGATCACGAAGCGCTGACCGACCTCGGTCTCGTGTTCCATCACGCCATGGCGGGCATGGATGACGACGCCGGTGATGAAGATCGTATCGGTCATTCCTGCTCCCCGATTGCCGCTGCCACCCGCAGCGCCTGAACGGTTTCCGCGACGTCGTGAGTCCGGATGATCTTTGCGCCGCCCTGCGCCGCGATCAGATGCGCCGCGATCGAGCCGCCGAGGCGCTGCTGCGGCTCCGACGGCACGACCTTGCTGATGAAACGCTTGCGCGACGCGCCGACCAGAATCGGCAGGCCGAACGAGCTGAGCTCGCCGAGGCGCCCCAGCGCGGTCATGCTCTGCTCCGGCGTCTTGCCGAAACCGATCCCGGGGTCGAGCACGATCTGGTCAAGTGAAACGCCGGCTTTGGCCGCGATGTCGAGCGAGCGCGTAAAGAATGCCGCGATGTCCTGCATGATATCGATGGTGGGATCGGCGCGGTCGCGGTTGTGCATGATGATGACTGGCGCACGGCGCGCCGCCACCAGCGGGGCCATGCGGGGATCGCGCTGCAGCCCCCAGACGTCGTTGGCGATGACGGCGCCGCAATCGAGGGCCCAGGCGACCACCTCCGCCTTCATGCTGTCGATCGAGACGGGAACGCCAAGCGAAACGATATCGGCAAGGACCGGCCGCAAGCGCCGCAATTCCTCTTCCGCCGAAACCGGCTGCGCGCCGGTATAGGGACGGGTGGATTCCGCGCCGACGTCGATGATGTCGGCGCCCTCGGAGATCATTCTGCGCGCCTGCGTCAGCGCCTGCTCGGGTGCCGCGAACTGTCCGCCGTCGGAGAATGAATCCGGCGTCACGTTCAGCACGCCCATCACGGCCGGGTAGGGCCTCGACAATAGCGCCGGCAGCACCGGATGACCGGCCGCCGACGCGGGTCTGGTCTTGGTTGCGATCATGCGGCTGGCTTTGCGCGGTCCGCGCAAGCGAGTCAAGGCGGCAGACGGCCGCTTTTACGAGCGCCCGCCGGCGGTCTGACAGGTGAGCTCAGTAGGTGATCTTGGTCGGCAACTTGCGCGCCTGTTCGATGATCTGCTCGACCGACTTTTCCGATGGCAGAACACGGACCAGCTTGCGCCTGGTGTTGATGTCTTTCATGTTCTGCGCGAGCCGTGCGGGGTTGCGGAGGGCGAGTTCACGCACCGTGGTGACGCCGGCCGCGCGCATCAAGCCGACCTTGGCCTTGCCCATCCCGGGAATCCGCATGTAGTCCGAGAAATTGGCCCATTCGAGCAGTTGCTGTTCGCTGATGCCGGTCTTGGCCGCGAGCGCCTTGCGTCCCTTGACGGTGCGGGCGGCTTCGAGCAGCGCCTCCGTGGTGCGAATGCCCTGTGACTTCAGTTTCGACGCGCAATAGGCGGTCAGGCCTTCTATCTGGGAGAGGGGGTATGTCATGGTACTCGATGTGCAAAGAGAAGGGAGCGCGGGCTCGACGGTGCCTTTGAGGGTGCGTTCTAAGCGAACTGGCTAAGGCTAGGCGTCCCCGAAATGATCTCGCCCATTTGCTCCGCTCCGATTTTGTCGCGGCCGAAGGTAAAAAGTTCACGCGCGACGTTCTGAATCTCTCGCATACCCAAACCAAGTGCCATCAGCCTGGTGCCGAGTGCCATCAGCCCGCCGCCCATCAATCGCGACAGGCCCTCGCTACCGTTCGAGGCAGCAATGGCGGCTTCCGCCCCGGGGATTTGATCAATCAGAGCCTGGACCTTGTCGGAAGGTCCCTCGTTGCGGAGGAAACCCAGAACAATGCCGACGGTCTTTTCAGCGACAGCGCTATCAAGGCCGGCCTTGGCGGCCAGCTGTCCAATCAATTCGTCCATAATGCCCCGCCCTCAGCCGGTTCTAGCCGGAACCTTGCTTGTGAATTTATCTTGAGCGCCTGCGATCTGAATTACAAGCGATCACCGCCCATGATGCCGAATTTCGCCTTCGATCGCACGCCAAGTGTTGCAGCCTTGCAAGAGTGAGCGCGCGATTAACGCCATGTTGCCGCAGCGCGCCATCCGTTTTTCTACTTAGGTTGGATAAAAAGATAAAACGTGGACCTTGGGATGAAATATAGGTTCGACGCCGCCGATGGTTTCAATCGACCGGCGGGATGCGATATGATCCGGTTGCCCGGCGAACGAACCATCCTTATGCGCGAAGAGGCGAAGCGATGACGACTTCCGATAACAAGATGGCCGATACCGACGAGAAGATTTTTATCGGCAAGGGCGATGAGGCGGCGTGGCTGACGCTCGCGCTCGCCAATCGGCATGGTCTTGTCACCGGCGCGACCGGAACCGGCAAGACCGTCTCGCTGCAGGTAATGGCGGAGGGATTTGCGCGGGCGGGCGTTCCGGTTTTCGCCGCCGACATCAAGGGTGACTTGTCCGGAATATCGGAAGTCGGCGAGGCCAAGGACTTTATTGTCAAGCGCGCCCAGGAAATGGGGCTCACCTTCCAGGCGGACCAGTTCTCGACCGTGTTCTGGGACGTATTCGGCGAGCAGGGCCATCCGGTGCGCGCCACGGTCACGGAGATGGGACCGCTATTGCTGTCGCGGATGCTCGACCTGAACGACGTGCAGGAAGGCGTGCTCAATGTCGCGTTCCGCGTTGCGGATGAGAACGGCTTGGCGTTGATCGATATGAAGGATCTCCGCGCGCTGCTCGATGCCATTGCGCCAGACGGTACCAAAAAGTCCGCGGATGACGGTGAAGACCCGCTCGCGTCGATCCGAAAGGCTGCGCAAGGCTATGGCAACGTGTCCAAGGCCACAGTCGGAACCATTCAGCGCCAGTTGTTGGTGCTGGAGAACCAGGGCGGCACAAAATTTTTCGGCGAGCCGGCGCTGACGCTGAAGGATTTCATGCGGACCGACCGCGATGGCCGCGGCATGGTCAACATCCTGGTCGCCGACAAGCTGATGCAGAGCCCGCGGCTCTACGCCACCTTTCTGTTGTGGATGCTGTCAGAACTGTTCGAGGAACTGCCGGAGGCCGGCGACCTGCCGAAACCGAAACTGGTGTTTTTCTTCGATGAGGCGCATCTGCTGTTCACCGACGCGCCGAAGGCGCTGATGGACAAGATCGAGCAGGTGGTGCGGCTGATCCGCTCCAAGGGCGTCGGCGTGTATTTCGTCACGCAAAACCCGATCGACGTGCCGGACAAGGTGCTCGCCCAGATGGGCAACCGTGTGCAACACGCGTTGCGCGCCTTTACCCCGCGCGACCAGAAGGCGGTTGCGGCCGCAGCGCAGACCTTCCGGCCCAATCCGAAGCTCGACACCGCCCGCATCATCATGGAACTTGGCAAGGGCGAGGCGCTGGTGTCGTTCCTCGAAGGTGGCGGCACGCCGGCAATGGTGGAGCGCGTCATGGTGCGGCCGCCATCGGCGCGGATCGGACCGATCACGCCGGAGGAGCGTAAAGCAATCATGGATGCAAGCCCGGTGAAGGGCAAATACGATACCGCCATCGACGCTGAATCCGCCTACGAGATTCTTCAGAAGCGCATCGCCGGAGGAGCCGCTTCAGCGGCAGGCGGATCCGATGGCGGCGGAGGCGGTGGAATCCTCGGCCAGTTAGGAGCGATCGTCGGCACGATCTTCGGCACCAACGTCAAGCGGGGCAGGCTCTCGACCGGACAGCTGATCGCGCGCAACGTGACGCGCTCGGTCACCAATACGGTAGTGGGCGGGGTCGTCGCCGATCTCGGCAAGTCGGTCGGCGGCTCGATCGGAGGCTCGGTCGGCCGCTCGCTGGTGCGCGGCGCGCTTGGCGGGCTGTTGCGGAGATGATATCCCGCGCGATCTTCCTGTGATGTTCGGACCGGGCTTGTGCTGAGATACCCATCGCTGCGAGCGCCGCTCGATATCCTGTTCTTGATCTGCTGTATCGCGCTGACGGCCGATGTGCTCGTTCCCGAGATCTGGGGACACGGCAAGACCAAGGACTATCCGCTGTGGTTCTGGGCCGGACAGCAGGTGTTGCAGGGCAGGGATCTATACCCCAGCGATCCCCGCGCCTATTTCGAATTCATCTATCCGCCATTGCCCGCGGTGCTGCTCGCGGTGCCGAGCTTCTTCGGCAAGATCCCGCTTTATCTATGCCTGTCGTTCGTCAATGTCGTCGCATGGTGGATGACCGCGCAGTTCTCGCACGCGATGACGGGATCGGGCCGCAAGCCCGGTGTCTGGCTGGAGGCGCTGCCCGGCATCGTCACCGTTACTTTTGTGTTCGACATGTTCGATCTCGGCCAGCCAAACCTCATGCTGCTCGCGATGATGCTGTACGGATTCTGGCTGCTGCGATTGGAACGGCCGTGGATGGCGGGCAGCATGTTTGCGCTGGCGACTGCGATCAAGGTGTTTCCGGTGGCGGTGCTGCCCTATCTGGTCTGGCGCAAGCAGTGGGCGGCCGCCGCTGGTATGGTCGTGTTCCTTGGCGTGTTCCTGTTCGTGCTGCCGGCACCGTTTCGCGGGTTTGAGCACAACGTGACCGAGCTCAAGACCTGGTACCAGGGCATGGTCGGGACCAGTTCCGAGAAGGGCTTTGGCCAGCGCGACGAACAGAACTGGTCGTGGGTCAATCAGTCCATCATCGCCGTGACTCACCGGCTGACGCGGCCGGTCAACTACAACCAGGACGATCCGACCAAGCCACCGCGCTACATGAATTTTGCCGATCTCGATTTCAGGACTGCAAACCTGTTGGTCGCCGCGATCTCGCTGCTGATCGGACTTGGCTATGTCGCGGTGATGCCAAAGGCTTCGCGGCGGACGGAGAAGTCGGACGCCGAAGAGATCGGCATCCTGTTCTGCCTGATGACGGTCGCCTCGCCGTTGGCCCGGCAATATTACTTCATGTGGTTGTTCTTCCCGATGACCGTGCTGATCCATCGCGCCGCCTACGATCCTCGGCCGGCCGTGAGGGCCGGCACCTGGATGTTGCTGGCGTTCGCAGGCGGCCTGCTGCTGCTGTCACTGCCGCTGTTTCCGATCGATCTGCAGGCCTACGGCAACAATCTCGCCTCGACCGTCGTGCTCGCGGCAGGGCTGGTCTGGCATATGCTCAATCCGCCTGTCGGGGCTGCTCGCCGCCTTGCCTCCGGCGACAAGCGAGCTACAACTTGGCCTGAACAACAGTTAGGAAACACCGCGATGTCCAGCGCAAAGCTTCAGCCGGTCCTCGACCACATCGACGCCGATTTCGACAACAGCCTCGAGCGGCTGTTTTCGCTGCTGCGGATCAAGTCGATCTCGGCCGATCCGGCCAATGCGGGTGATTGCAAGGCGGCCGCCGATCATCTGGCGAAGGATATCGCGACGCTCGGCTTTACGGCCGAAGTCAGGCCGACCGCCGGTCACCCGGCCATCGTCGCCAAGGCCAACGGCAATGTGGGTGGGCGGCCGCATGTGCTGTTCTACGGTCATTACGATGTGCAACCGGTCGATCCCCTCAATCTCTGGCACCGTCCGCCATTTGAGCCCGTCGTGGCCGATCACGCCGATGGGCGGAAGATCATCGTCGCGCGCGGCGCCGAGGACGACAAGGGCCAGTTGATGACCTTCGTCGAGGCGTGCCGCGCCTGGAAGAAGGTCGCGGGATCGCTGCCGGTCGACATCACCATCGTCATCGAGGGCGAGGAGGAGATCGGTTCGAAGAATTTTGTGCCGTTCCTCGAAGCGAACAAGGCGGACCTCAAGGCCGATTTCGCGCTGGTCTGCGACACCGGCATGTGGGACCCGAACACGCCGGCGATCACCACGCAGCTGCGCGGGCTCGTCTATGACGAGGTCAAGATCAAGGCCGCCAGCCGCGATCTGCATTCCGGCATCTTCGGCGGCGGCGCGCAAAATCCGATCCGGGTGCTGACCCGCATTCTCGGCGGCCTGCATGACGAGAACGGCCACATCACGATCCCCGGCTTCTATGACGGCGTGAAGGATTTGCCGCCGGAGATCCTGGCACAGTGGAAGAACCTCAACCTCACGCCGGAGTCCTTCCTCAAGCCGATCGGCCTGTCGCTGCCTGCGGGCGAGAAGGACCGCCTGCTGATCGAACAAGTGTCGTCGCGTCCGACCTGCGACATCAACGGCATCATCGGCGGCTACACCGGCGAGGGCT
Organism: uncultured Alphaproteobacteria bacterium; assembly: GCA_963774775.1. Classification (GTDB taxonomy): domain Bacteria; phylum Pseudomonadota; class Alphaproteobacteria; order Rhizobiales; family Xanthobacteraceae; genus Bradyrhizobium. The sequence continues at coordinate 89,227 of CAVZGZ010000015.1, read as the reverse complement.
CCAAGACCGTGATTCCGGCGGAAGCGTCCGCCAAGGTTTCGTTCCGCCTGGTCGAGGGCCAGGACCCTGCGAAAATCCGCGACGCCTTCCGCAGCTACGTGACGTCACGCCTGCCCGGCGATTGCAAGGCCGAATTCATCGATCACTCCAGCGCGCCGGCGATTGCCCTCGACTGGAATATGAAACCGCTGGCCGCCGCCAAGCGTGCGTTGACCGACGAGTGGGGCAAGGAAGCGCTCTTGATCGGCTCCGGCGCCTCGATCCCGATCGTAGCGGATTTCAAGCGCACCCTCGGCCTCGATTCCGTGCTGGTCGGCTTCGGTCTCGACGACGACAACATCCATTCGCCGAACGAGAAATATGACCTCAAGAGTTTTCACAAGGGCATCCGCTCCTGGGCGCGGATCCTGGCCGCGTTCGCGGAGGTGCAGGGCTGAGCCCGTCGTTGCCGGGCTTGACCCGGCAACCTATCATCTTGAGGAAAGCGTTTTTCCAGATGGATGCGCGGGTCAAGCCCGCGCATGACGAGCGAATTCCAAAATAAAAACGCCGCCCGGAATTGGGCGGCGTTTTGATTCGGTAGTGCAGAGGTCGTTCGAAGGCGATCCTACACCAAATCCTTAAGTTTTCAATTCCTGTAGCCGGGATCGATCCGGTCGAGCTTGCGCAGCAGCGGCGGCCAAACGAGCTGCGTCGAGCGCAATTCCATCCGGTCGGGATTATTGAACAACTGCTCGTTCTTCTCGATGACGGTCTGCTCGACCGGATAGGCGGTCGGGCCGAGCATGCGCGTGCGCACCTGCATCGAGCAGGCCCGCTCCAGATGATACATGCGCTCGAAGGCTGACGCGACCGAGCGGCCGACCGTCAGCGTGCCGTGATTGCGCAGCAGCATGTGGTTCTTGTTGCCGAGATCCTTCTGCAGGCGCGGACGTTCGTCATGGTCGAGCGCCACGCCTTCATAGTCGTGATAGGCGAGATCGTGGGTGACGAACTGCGCGGTCTGGTTCAGCGGCAGCAGGCCTTCCATGCAGCTCGAGACGGCTGTGCCGTCCACGGTGTGCAGATGGAGCACGCAGCCGGCATCCTCGCGCACTTCGTGGATCGCGGAGTGGATGGTGAAGCCGGCCGGGTTGATGCTGTAGGGGCTCTCGGAGAGCTGGTTGCCGTCGAGGTCGACCTTGACCAGGCTCGAGGCGGTGATCTCGTCGAACATCAGCCCATAGGGGTTGATCAGGAAATGATGGTCCGGTCCCGGCACGCGTGCGGAGATGTGGGTGTCGACCAGATCGTCCCAGCCGTAGAGCGCGACCAGGCGATAACAGGCGGCGAGATTGACCCGCTGTTGCCACTCGGCGTCGGTCATCCCGATTGGTACTTCCTTCAGGTGAGCTTCGGCTGGCGACATGACCGGTTTCTCCCGTGAGATTGTTGCTTGAGCGAGCCTAGTCCCGCGCCTGCTCCGCAGCAAGGCGCGAGCCCGGTGAGCAGTTATGCTGTTTGTAGGCCAGGACTTGTTGTAGGCCAGGACTTGGAAGTCAGGACGCTTACGGCGCCGGGATCGCCAGCAGGCTGGAGATGCTGCGGCCGCGGATGTCGTAGACGCGGGCGAATACGACGTCGTCACGCTTGATCTCGACCATCACGGGCGCGGTCAGGCCCTTGCAGTAGAATTCGCCGAGCGTCATGGCGAAGTCGGCGGCGTGACTGTCCCAGCCGATGGTAAAGTCGGGACCGAGTGCGACCTGCGCCGGGCGCTGCGGGCCGCAGACTGCGACCTTCCATTTGCGGTTATGTGGCGGGACTTCCTGCCGCTCGGTCAATTGTTCGCGCAGTTCATCGGAAGCCTGCTTGAGCGCGAGCCCCCAATAATCCAGCATGAAGTAGTTGTCGGCGGTGCGCACCGTGCCGGCGATGTGGTTGAAGTGGGTATATTGATAGGGATGCAGCCGGATCATTTCACCGAGCGGCAGCAGCAGGCCGAAGGCGAATATTGCAAGCGCCACGGGTTGCCAGCTGCGGCGATTTTCACCAAGCCAGTTCATGCCGCGGGCAAAGGCCACCCCCGCGAGCACCGTCATCGGCGGGATCACGAAAATGAAATGGCGGATGCCGTTGTAGAGCGCCGGGCGCTTCACCATGGCGATCACGAGCGGCAGCGTAGCCGCGAGCGTCAGCATCAGCAGGATGGTCTTGCGGCGGCCCGACACGTTGGCGCGCGCGAGCGTCATGAAGCAGCCAACGACGCCGGCGATCAGGAGAGCCAGCAGCACTTCGGGTAACTGCAGCGCGAACAGCGTCGGCAGATAGGACCACGGCATGTCGGGCACCGACACCAGTGCGCCGTCGAACATCTCCTTCCAGGGCTTTTCGAAGAAGTGCGAGAAATAGGTCAGCGCCTCGAAGGGATGGCCGGGCTCCATGATCGACCACGGCCAGATCAGGCCCATCACGAGGTAGCCAAAGATCAGTCCGGGTAGCAGCACGTAGATGACATGCGCGAAACGATGGGTCGCTTCGCGCGGGCCCTGCGCGCGGAACTCTTCGATCCATAGTGGCAGGAAGCCGATCACGGCATAGACGAGCGCCAGACCGCCGAGGACTCGGCAACCGATCGAGAGGCCGGCGCCAAAGCCTACGATCAGGACCGTTCGCGGCGAAGGCTGGGGATATTCTTCGGCGAGACGGACGAGCCCCATCAGCAGGACCACCATCGCGACCGCAAACGGCGCATCCTTCGGGTTCATGAACATGTGCCCGTAGAAGGTCGGGCAGAGCGCGAGCAGCAGCAACGTCGCCAGTCCCGCCAGCGGACCGCCGACACGCCGGCCGAGCCGCCAGGTTACCGCCAGTCCAACTACGCCGACGATGGCGCCGAGCAGGCGGCGCGTCTCAAACAGTTCCAATGGGATGATCTTGTGCAGCAGCGCTGCCGCCATGTCGAAGCCGCCGCCGTACATATAAAGGTTGGCGAACGACAACGCGCCGGTGTCCTTGAACCCGGAACCGTACATGCGGAGCAGCAGGTCGGCATATTCGGCGTGGGTATAATCGTCCCAGCCCAGTCCGTAATCGCGAAATGTGAGGCCCGCGATCAAGGCGACCGCGCCGAGGACGACGATGGCGAGATCGTCGCAGGTCTTCTCCAGCGAGCGCCGGGCCGGCGTGTCGATGGCCGAAGTAGTAATGGATGACATGGCTATTGGTAACCCGGCGTCCCTTGGCCCAGATGTGGCGCTTTAGGGCCTCATTCCCCGGCATCCATATAGCGCAGTTCCATTACCAAGTAATTGGGAATTGTGGCGTAATTTCCCTGACGCGATGCAGCAAATGGACAGCAATTGGTCGAAGGTAAAACTACGGGTTCCGTTGCGGCACAGCACCATGAGCCCTCGGGATGCGACCAAAAGTCCGGGAGGTAAATTCCCCAAACGGTAGGGTTATCTTGAGGAACTCTCTCCACAATTGGCGGTTGGCGATGCGGACAATATGACGGTATCGTGGCGTTGGCGGCCAGCGCGCACTTCGAGCGGGCCTGTGGGGGTGAGTTCGATGATGGTTGTGACGTTGGTCGTCGGCATTGGTCTGGCTTTGGCGGGCCTGCTGGCGATCGGCTATGGCATTACGATCCAGGAATTCAGTTTCGGCAACACGCTGATCCTGGCGGGCGTGATGGTGAGCTGCACTGGCTTTGTCTTGCTAGGCCTTTGGATGGCCGTCAGGGAGCTGAAAAGCCTTGCGCAGCGGCTCGGTAACGGGATTCCTTCCGAATTCGGCGCCGGAACTGCGACGCAGGCGGCTATTCCCGCGGCGGCCGTGCGCGGCCAGGCGCCGGGCGATGGCGGTTCCCTGTTCACGCGCGATCGGCCAACGGCGGAACACGCAACCCGAGCCGAGCCGGCCGCACCGTAGCCCCCGCCTCCATGGCACCAGGAGGTCGCCTCGCGCGACGTTCGCAACGAGGCGCCGCCAGCGCCTGAAGCTGCTCCAGCGCCGGGCGAGGCCGCACCGGCCCCGAAGCGTCGTAATCTGCTGTTTTCCTCGACATCGCGGAAGGAACGCGAGCGTGCCCAGGCGCGCACGGCCGAGCCTTTGACGCCGGACATGTTGTCGCCGGAGCTTCGTCCCCAACCTGCTGCGCCGCCGCCAGCCGAGCCGGCCGAAGCGCCCCCAGCGACGTTTGACGATGCCTGGCCAAAATTGGAGCGGGCAAAGCCGGGCGATGTCCCGCAGCCGCCGCGGTGGAGCCCGAGGGCTCCTTCAACCTTCAGCGAAGCTAATGGTGCCGCAGCTTCGGACCAACCGCCGGCACCACGCCAGGAGCCGCGCCAAGAACCACACCAAGAGCAGCCGCCGGTGACGGTGCTCAAGTCGGGTGTCGTCGATGGCATGGCCTATTCGCTCTATTCAGACGGATCGATCGAAGCGCAAATGCCCGAGGGCATGATGCGCTTCGCCTCGATCGACGAGTTGCGCTCACATCTCGAGCAACGTCCTTGAGGCGGGAAATACTTGCAGGCCAGCGGCTTTGAAAATAAAACGTTGACGTTCTTGTCAGATTCACCGCAATCCGGTCATATTCGCAAGTAGTTCAGGATTTTTGCGGATGTATTGGCGCGGTCGATACTGGCTGGGCCGACCCGTCAGCGATCCCTTGAGGGAAGGTTGAGCCATGTCCGATGCTGCCGGCAAGACCCCGGTCGAACTGACCGCCAATATCGTATCGGCCTATCTCAGCAACAATCCAACCCAAGCCTCGGAAATACCGAGCCTGATCAGCCAGGTCCATGCCGCGCTGCTGCGCGTCGCAACCGGTCGCACCGAAGTGCCGCTCGAGCCGGCAAAGCCGGCCGTATCAGCCAAGAAATCGATTACGCCGGAATATCTGGTGTGCCTCGAGGACGGCAAGCGCTTCAAATCCCTGAAACGTCATCTGCGCACGCAGTACAACATGACGCCCGAGCAATACCGCGAGAAATGGGGCCTTCCGGCCGACTATCCGATGGTGGCGCCGAACTATGCCGTGGCGCGATCGCAACTCGCCAAGAAGATGGGCCTCGGCCAGCAGCAACGGAAGCGCAAATAGCCCTGTGTTCAGGATGCGGCAGTGAGCGCTTCGCGCGCGTCCGCGCGGATGCGTTCGACCATCGAGCGCAGGCCGTTGGAACGCTGTGGCGTCAGATGCTCGCGGAAACCGAATTCGTTGAACACGGCTGGCGCGTCGATCTTCAGGATTTCCTGCGGCGTGTGGCCGGAATAGAGCGTCAGCAGGATCGCTATCAGGCCGCGCACGATATGGGCGTCGCTGTCGCCGAGATAATTCAGCCGCGGCTCGCCATCGTTACGAACGATCTGCCTTGAAAGCCAGACCTGACTCGCGCAGCCCTGAACCTTGTTTTCTGCCGAATGCTCGGCCTCCGACATCGGAGCCAGCGTGCGGCCGAGTTCGATGACGTAACGGTAGCGGTCGTCCCACTCCTCCAGCAGTTCAAAATTGTCCCTGATTTCGTCGATCGTCGTCATCGTGGCCCACGTTCCCTTGCTCAAGCCGTTATATAGGATCGCGAGCGGCTGAAAGCGATGAAAATGGAACCTGTTCCGAGGCCTAATTTGCGGTCACGGCGTTGGCGGGACGTGCCATTCGACGGCCATATCATCCGGTGTCAGCGTGTCGTGGGACGCGAGAGCGGCCTCGGCATCTCCGGCATCGCCGATCGAGCCGGTGTGATCGGGCGATTTCTTGTCGGCATCGGGCGCCTTCTTGTCGATGATGATCTTGTAGAGCTTGCGGGCGCCGTCGGTGGCGCGCTGGCCAATCACGGTTGCCGCCTGGCCACCGACTTCACAGGCGGACGGCTGACGCTTGCAGAACTGGCTCATGTCGGACACGGCAGCGGTCGCAGCCGAAACCGCTTCGGACGTACCGATCTGCGGTAGCTTTTCCGATTCAGGCGTTTTTTCCCTCGGCAGCAGCACGAGCACCAGCCCAAGCCAGAATGCCATACGAAGCAGGAAAAACATCTCGCGACCCCGGTCGTCCGTTTTGATTCATCTGCGGTTGAGACCGCATTCCACTCCTGACTAACAGCCGTCGATGAAGCGGAAGTATTTGCATTGAGGTAAACTCGGCGAAAATGCGTGGAAAGTTCGACTGATTTGATTCGGCGTAAATTTTCGATTGATGCCGGCGGGCATGCGGCTGTTCGCAAAAAAGCGCGTCCACCATTTCGAAACCATAGTTGGACGGGTGCGGAAACCTGTCGTTCACCATCCGCCTCAAATGACCGGTGCATGAAGCGCGAAACCTCGACGAATGCACGGTGTTCGGCGGTCATCCACCGCGCCTTAGCGTTCGCTTAAGTTCGCTCTGACACGGTGGCGCAAAGATAAAGGAGGCGTTCCGGCGCGTCTGTCAGACGATCAAGCCGAAGCGCGAGCAACGTGAGTGTTTTGAGTATCATCCGCGACTGTCTCGATGCGTTGCTGCATCCGTCGGCCCGATATGACGCGCTGACGCGGGCGCGCCATCGCGCCTTCATGGCGCCGCGGCTGCTCGGCAGCCTGGCGGCGTTCGCCGCGTTCCCTGTCTATATTGCAATGCGTGGCGCGCCGTCGGCGATCGAGGTCGCGGCTTTCGCATGGCTGATCGCTCCGATCCTGTTGTCATGGTTCCTGTCGCGCACCGGCCGCTATGAAGGCGCGCATGTGCTGTCATCACTGGCGCTCGCCGGGCTCGTGATGATGATCGCGGCGACCACCGGCGGTATTGAATCCTTTGCCGCGGTCTGGCTTGTCGTGGTCCCGCTTGAAGCTGCGCTCTCGGCCTCGCGCCGCGTGGTCGCGTTTGCGTCCGCGCTGGCGTTGTCCTGCGCGGCCCTGCTGATCGTCCTCGGGCATTTTGAACTGCTGCCGACGCCGGACACCAGCGCTGCCTTGCGCAGCATATTGATCGCGTTCGGTGTCGCATCGGCGACGCTCTACGCCGCGGGCCTTGCGTTCGGCGCGGAGTCGCTGGCACGCACCAGCGTGGCGCTGCTTTACTTCGAGGAAGACCGCTATCGCCTGCTGGCGCGCAATATGAGCGACGTGATTTCGCGCCATAGCCGCACCGGCGCGGTGCAGTTCATTTCGCCTGCTGCCGAGACCATGCTCGGTACCTCGGTAGCGCGGCTGCAGGGTCACGGCCTGTTCGATCGCGTCCACGTCGCCGACCGGCCGGCGTATCTCACCGCCCTGTCGGATGCGGCGCGTGGCGGCGAGGCACGCAGCGTCGAGTTCCGGCTGCGGCGCGATTTCGTGCGCGGCCAGAACGTCACCGCCGATTTCATCTGGGTCGAGATGCGCTGCCGTCCGCTCGAGCAGGCCTCGAGCGAAACCGGGGTCGTCGCTGTGATGCGCGACGTTACCGACCGGAAAGTGCAGGAGCAGGCGCTCGAGTTGGCGCGAACCGCCGCCGAACAGGCGGATGCGTCGAAGACGCGCTTCCTCGCGACCATGAGCCACGAACTGCGCACGCCGCTCAACGCCATCATCGGCTTCTCCGAGATGATCGTCCAGGAAGACGTGCTGATGCTCGATCTGGCGCGCCGCAAGGAATACGCGCAGCTGATCAACGATTCCGGCCAGCATCTCTTGTCGGTCGTCAACGGCATCCTCGACATGTCGAAGATGGAATCGGGCAATTTCGAGATATCGCCGGAGCCGTTCGCGCCGCGCTCCGCACTGCTTAGTTGCTGCAACCTGCTGGCGCTGAAGGCGCGGGAAAACGGCGTCGACCTCATCACACGTGCGCCGGAAGATTTGCCGGTCATGACCGGCGATCCGCGCGCATTCAAGCAGATTGCGCTGAACCTCGTCTCCAACGCCATCAAGTTCACCGAGCGCGGCGGGGCGGTGACGGTTTCGGCCGCGGTCGAGGGATCGCGGCTGATGCTGCGTGTGAGCGACACCGGCGTCGGCATTGCCGCGGACGATCTCAAGCGAATCGGCGATCCTTTCTTCCAGGCCGGCAAAACCTATCAGCGCAGGCATGAGGGTACCGGCCTCGGCCTGTCGATCGTGAAAGGCCTGGTCGGCTTGCACCATGGCGAGATGAAGGTGCAGAGCAAGGTTGGAGAGGGGACCACCGTGACGGTCGCACTCCCGATCGCATTTACGCCGCCGGCCGAGCGCGAGCCCTCGAGCAATGTCGCAACGCTGAAGCCTGCGCTGCGATCCGGACTACAAGATCAAGCCCACCAGGTGAAGAAGAGTGCCTAGACAAATTGCCGATGACGACGAGATGCCGCGCCGCCGCCGTCGCGGCGCCAAGGCGGTTGCGATCGAGGCCAGCGAAGAACGCGGCCTTGTCATGCGCATACTGCTGCACAGTCCGAAGGACATTGTCGCGGGCGCGCTCGCCGCTGCCGCCGTCGTCGCTATCGTCACCAACGCGCTGTTCCTGCAGGCCGGACGGCATCCGTCGCCGATGTTTGGATCTGTCATCACGCTGCCGCCGCCGACCCCAAGTGTCGCCGCAGCGAGCCCTTTGCCGCGTCCGCGGCCGGTCGAAGCCGCGGCGCGCCCCGCTGAGCCGGCGCCGGTAGAAACGAAGCCGGTCGAGGCAAAACCGGTTGAGGCAAAGAGTCCCGACCCCATGACCAATTTGGTGGTCAAATCGACCAGTGCTATCCCAACCCCGTCTGCAAACGTGATGCGGCCTCCGGCGCCTATACCAGTTGCCACCCAATCTGCTGGCGCCAGGCGCGTGGCGGCGGTGCAGCGCGCGCTCACCGAATACGGCTATGGCCAGTTGAAGCCGACCGGCGCCATCGGTGCCGACACCCAGACCGCCATCTCGAAATTCGAGCGTGACCGCAAGCTTCCGGTGACCGGGCAGATGTCCGATCGCCTGGTGCGCGAACTGACAGCGATGATTGGCCATCCGATCGACTAGCTTCGTGCGGAGCGCTGGCCTATCGTCCGGCCCATGCGATTGAAATCCAGTATTTGGGTGGCGGCCTATTTGCGCCGCTGCCAGACCGAGGGAATCTTCGGGGCCGTCCGTCGCCGTGGTGCGGAGGAGGCCGGCGCCGTATTCGTCAAGGTGGCGCTGCTCGACGGCAGCGCGATGCTGTATGGGCCGGCTCCACAAACCGTCTATGACGACAGCCGCCCGGTCGAGCGCCTGTTTGTGCCGACCTCGCCGCAGCCGTTGCCGGAGCCGTCGGTGGAAGAACGGCTGGCCAAGGAAGTTCGTTTCGACCCGGACACCTGGATCGTCGAGACTGAAGATCGGGCAGGGCGGCACTTTCTGGATCTGGCGAAAGCCTAGCGTCCCGAACTTTGCGAGCCGGAGCGAACGTCTGGCGCACTGCCGGGCTGCACCGCAGAACGTGTCTGCGAAGGTGCCGATCGTGCGCGGTGGCGCTCGTCGTCATAGAGCGAGGCGCGGTATTTGGCGCGGGTGACCGCCATGGTCGAGCCGCGCCACGCCGCCAACATCACCAGCGCCGACCGCTCGCTCAGGCGATCGAAGAGCCGCGACAGGCGGTAGACATTGTGCACGGACGAGCCGAATTCGGGGTTGAGGAACATCAGCACCCGCTGAAACGCAGCGCTCGACATATCCAGCGCTTTCATCGCGCAGGCAAGCGGCTCGCCGCCGGGGTCGTTCACCACCTGGGCGGCAATTCGCGACGGCAGGATCAGGGCTTCGCCGACTTCGAGCGTGAAATTTTCGATGTCCTCGGCAAACGCCGCCATCTCCAGGATATGGATCGCGCGCGCCGCGCGTGCGGTCGGGATGCGGGCGGATGCCTTCAGCGGCGTTTGCTGCAGATTGTAGAGGATTTGTGCGCGCTCGCTTGCGCTGGCGGCAAAGAACATGTCGCTGATTTCGGCGGCGTCGTTGGGGCGCATCGACAGGCTTGATGCCATCCGAAGCTCTGCTTCGGATGGCATTCGCGCTGGAGCTGAAGGCGGCGGGGCTGGCGGAATCTCCGAGGCTGACGGCATCGGCTGGTCAGGATGGGCGCGCCGCAATCCGAGCTTGCCCAGGATCTCATCCGGCGTTGCCGGATAGATCGAAAGCCGCGCCCGCACTGCGGCGCGGGTGGCGTCATCGACCTGGTCGATCAGGCGCAAGGCCAGCTCGACGAATTGCTGCTCCTCGTCGGCCGAATGAGCGCTCGCCTGCACATAGAGATCGGTCAGCACGCGCAGCAGGGTCGGCCTGATATCGACGCCCTCGCGACGGGAGAGCGTCATCAGCCCATCGAAACCCGGAAATAAAGGTGCTGCGCTCATGTCAGGGGTGTACGCGACTTCTGGAATGCGGCCTTAAAGGCGACTTGGGGGAGTCCTGAGGTCAAGCCTACCGCGTGCCGCTTTAAGAGCTGGTTAAGGAAAACAAGGCGTGAAAACACTGGTTCAAATTTTACGCGTGTCCGGCAGGGCACAGCCGGCCGATCCGTAGCGGACCCGGTCGCGCGATTAAGATGCTGTTAACCACGTCCTGTTCTTAATCGGGACGTCGCCGGCCAATTTCACGTCCGCGCGGCAACCAGAGAGAAAACGGAACATGGGCACCATCATCGAGTTTCCGGCGGATGCGGCTTCGCGGCGGCCGGGATCAACCGTGGATGGCGCTGCAAGCGATGGCTGGGGCACCGTACTGATCCTTCCCGTTGTCCGGATCGAACGCGAAAGCGACGTGACCGGCGGTGGGCGCGGACCGGAAGAGGGTACTGCGCCCGGCCGCCGTCGCCGCCGGCGCCCCTGACATCGAAAGTCTGAAAATGCCGGCGACGTGCCTTCCGATCCGGACACCTGCGGTTCGGCCACTACCGGCTCTCGTGCTTCTGTTGATCAGCGCGGCCCTTGGCGGCTGCAGTGGCGGCGATTTCGGCCGCACCCGCGCCGACTTCCGCAACGACGACATGCATCGCTGGCTCGGCGCCGAGGTCACCGGCAGTGTCGGCCTGTACGCCTCGAGCTTCCAGCTCACCGAGAACGAGCGACAGCTCCGCGATCTCGCCTATCCCCTGATCGAACCGCCGCATTCGCGCCCAGCCTGGAAGAGCGTGTTCGGCGACTACCAGCCGCTGCCGTCGCCGTGGCGGCAGAGAGTCATATTCGACCGCACCGCCTATGGGCGCGCCCTGATCGACGAGCCGCACCGCTCGTTTTCCTCGCGCTATTCGCAACTGATCGACGACGTGCGCGACGACATCACGCGGTTCGAGCCGTTCTTCGCCTCGGCGATCCATGTCATCGAACTCGACCGCAAGCGCAACGCCAGCCTCAAGCTGGTGTCCGAGCTGTCGCCGCGCGAACGCGACGATGCGATTGCCCGCATGGAAGAGAACACGCTGATCGTGCAGTGGGTCCAGCAATGCCTGGAGCAGCGGATATCTTCGTACCGCTGGGCGCTGGAGCGGCTGGTGATCCAGACGCCGGACGGCATGGCGGCCGACGCCGACCGCCTGATCGGCGAACTGGCCGCCCAGACCGCCAATCCACCCGTCGCCGCAACGCCGGTCGGCGGCCGCGCCGTGGTGGTGAAGGGGTAGCTTATCGCTTGCCCCGCGGCGCTGGGGCAGGCGCAACAGCCGGCGGCGCCGGCTCCGGCTGCTTGGCCGGTGGGGCATCGGTCTGCACCGTGCAGCTCGATGCTGCGAGCGAGGTCTGCGCCTGCGGCATCAGGCCGGGCTCCGGCGCCAGCGCCTTCAACAGGATCAAACCCGTCGCGCTCGGAGAATCGATGATCAGCCGGTCGGCGGCGGTGACTTCCTCGTCCTCGGGCAGCTCGTTGTGCTGGGCCTCGGTCATCAGATCGAGTTCGATCACCTTCTTGCCGGCGGAGCGATCGTTGATGGCGTAATAGGCGACCTCGTTACGGGTGTAGAACGAGACCGATGTATAGGCCTGGCTGACCGGCACCGTGAGCTTGATCGGCCCGCCCGACAGATCGTAACGGCAGATCGCCACCGCGAATGCCGGGTCCATGAACGGCATCGTGGAGTTGTTGGGATCAGCGAGCGGCAATTGCGTGACGGCGTTGAGCTTGGTCATCGGCGTCAGCCGCGAATAGGCGTCCTGTGACGCGATCCGCGGCAACGCCAGCACGCTGACGAGATGCACCACGCCGCCGAGCAGCACGCCTGCGATGATCGCGAACAAGAGGCGGATCATGGGCAGCCCACCGTGGAAATCGAGGGCATCGGCGCGTCGCGCTGCGTCCGTGTCGCGACCCCGACCGGCGTATCGTACAACCGCAGCATCAGCGCGTAGCGCTCGATACCCCCGGTCGGCAGCCAGTTGCCGGCACGCGATCGCGATGCGATGCGGATTTCAAACGACCCGTCGGAGCCGCGGATGATCTCCTGGCTGGTGAAGCCGTAGCGCTGCAGCGAATTGGCGACCAGGCGTCCCTTCTGGTCGAACAGCGTCAACGTCCAGAACCGCGCCGCCGGCGTGACGCCGCTGACCAGGACGTCGCAGCGCCCGTCGAGCGGCTTTTTCTTGTCGTCGGTGGTTGCCGAAAACGCGATGCCGTCCCCGGTGCCGATAGGCAATTCGCCGTTACGGGCAATCGTCGCGCGCGAATAGGGATCGACGTCGGCGGTGCCGTTCTTCGGCCGCGCCGTCCAGGCGCCGATCCGCAGCGTACCGAGGTCGGTGCCGCGGGTTGCCGTCACATAGGTCGAGCCGAGGCCAACCGCAGTGGCAATGATCAGCGCCAGCAAAGTGGTGAGGACCAGCCGCACGTCAGTTCTTGCGTGGCGCCGGCGCGGTCGCGCCGTCCGGGCCCGCGGCGGCCACATAATTTTCCGGGAATGCCAGTGCGCTCGACGATTCCGGCTTGGCCGGTTTAGCCGGGTCGTTTGACGATGTCTTGCCCGCAATCTTGCCGGCGTCGTCGAGCAGCTTTTCGACGCGCACCAGGATATCCGCGCCGCGTTTGGTCAGCACCGGCGGAGGTCCAGGCTTGGTTTCCAGCACCTTCGGCGCGCTATTGGCGGCGACTGTCGCCGGCGTCGGCGGCAGCTTTTCGCCCATGCCGATGCCGGCGATCTCCCTGACCTCTACGCCCTGATGCGCCGCGACCATGATGTCGTGCCAGGTCTGCGCCGGCAGCGAGCCGCCGGTCATGCGGTTGGTCGGCGAGTAGTCGTCATTGCCGTACCAGACCGCACAGGTGAAGTTGCCGGTGTAGCCGACGAACCAGGCGTCTCGATAAGCATTCGTGGTGCCGGTCTTGCCGGCGGTCGGAATGCCGTCGAGCGCCGCGCGCCGCGCGGTGCCTTCGCTGACGACGTGGCTCATCATGCCCGCCATGTCGGCAGCAACCGAAGCCGGGATCGCCTGCCGCTGCTTCGGGCCGTCACGGTCCCAGCGCCACACGAGGTCGCCTGCGCCGGTGCGCACTTCCAGCACCGAATGCGGTGTCACCGCCTTGCCCTTGTTCGGGAAGGTCGCATAGGCCACCGCATGTTCGAGCACGGTGACCTCGTCGGAGCCGATCGGCAGCGACGGCGTGTCCGGCAGCGGCGCCTTGATGCCGAAGCGGCGCGCCACCTCGACGATCTTGGCACGGCCCAGCTTTGGGTTGCCCTTGCCGATGGCGATCGACAGTTTGACCGGCACGACGTTGATCGACCGGGTGATGGCCTGGGTCAGCGTCACCGTGCCCGAATAGGAGTGACCATAGTTCTGCGGGCACCAATTGCCGATGCAGACCGGACCGTCGACCACGGTCGATTTTGGCGTGAAGCCGTTCAATAGCGCCGTGGTGTAGACATAGGGTTTGAACGACGAGCCGGGCTGGCGGTAAGCGTCGACCGCGCGATTGAACTGGCTGGCACCATAGTCGCGGCCGCCGACCATGGCGCGGACGCCGCCGTCGAGATCGGAAACCACGGTCGCCGCTTGCGTGGCGTGATAATCGCGGCCGAACTGGCGGAGCTGGTTCTCGATCGCTTCCTCGGCGGCATGCTGCACGTTCATGTCGATCGCGGTGCGGACCACGAAGACGCGTTCGGTGTAGGATTTCGGAAACGTGTCGACCAGCTTGCGCATCTCGTCGAAGGCGTAGTCGAGATAATAGTTCGGCGAAGCCTCGTCGCGACGATCGACCGCGGTGGCCGGATTGCGCCGGGCGCCGAACACCTGGCCCTCGGTCATGAAGCCGGCGTCGACCAGATTGTCGAGCACCACGTTGGCGCGGGCGCGCGCAGCGGGCAGGTTGATGTGCGGGGCGTATTTGGTCGGCGCCTTGAACAGGCCGGCGAGCATGGCGGCTTCCGCCAGATTGACGTCGCGCGCGGACTTGTTGAAGTAGAAATGCGCGGCGCCATCGACGCCGAAAGTGCCGCCGCCCATATAGGCGCGGTCGAGGTAGAGTTTTAGAATCTCGTTCTTGGTGAGGCGGGTCTCGAGCCAGACGGCGAGGAACGCCTCGTTCACCTTGCGCTCGATGGTGCGCTCGTTGCTCAGGAACAGGTTCTTGGCCAGCTGCTGGGTGATCGACGAACCACCCTGGCGCACGCCGCCGGCTTGCGCGTTGGTGACGAGCGCGCGTGCGGTTCCGGCGATGTCGATGCCGAAATGATCGTAGAAACGGCGGTCTTCGGTGGCGAGCGTCGCCTTGATCAGATTGTCCGGAAAATCTTCCAGCGGGATCGAGTCGTTGTGCTTGATGCCGCGGCTGCCGATCGGATTGCCGTAGCGGTCGAGGAACGTCACCGCGAGATCGGACTTCTTCAGCCAGTCGTCGTCGGCGGTTTCGCGGAACGCCGGCACCGCAAGCGCGAGCATCAGGATCATGCCGCCAAGTCCGATGGTGGCAGCTTCCGACAACGGCTCGATGAAGACCCAGCGCTTCCAGCGGCCGACATAGAAGCGGTCCATGAAGGTCGAATAGCGCTCATAGAGTTCGCGCGCGCCCTTGCCCGACGAGAACAGCGTCGAGTTCGATACGCGCGTCGACATCCAGAAAGAAATTCCGGATCTTCGTCTTCCAATGCGGCGGTAGGATCTGGCGCACCGGGGCCCTTGGTCAGTTGGAAAGCGCTCCCGCGCCCAAACGGGCACTGACGAGCGTCTTGCTTCGATGTTGCGGCAAGCCC
The DNA here is from genome assembly GCA_963774775.1 of uncultured Alphaproteobacteria bacterium. Classification (GTDB taxonomy): domain Bacteria; phylum Pseudomonadota; class Alphaproteobacteria; order Rhizobiales; family Xanthobacteraceae; genus Bradyrhizobium. Next base: position 74,117 of record CAVZGZ010000015.1, on the reverse strand, counting down.
AAGGCGCTTTTGCGGTCAGCTCAGAAATCCTTGGGGGACTCGGCTGTCGTTCTATCCGAGCGGAGGCCATAAACCAATGGTCGGCTTGCGATTTTAGCGACAGGCCTAACGCTGTCCGCCAGTCTTTTTGCGCCCGCAAAAGCCCTACTTGCGCTGCGGCCGCAGGCGCCCCTAGAAGGAGCCTGCCCGAAAAATTCAGGAAATCATGACCGCAGCGCCCAAGCGACCCTCGACCCAGGAGGGATTCTTCTGGAAAACCAAGACGTTGGAAGAGATGTCCAGCGCCGAATGGGAAAGCCTGTGCGACGGCTGCGCGCGCTGCTGCCTGGAAAAGCTCGAGGACGAGGACACCGGCAAGATCTATTTCACCCACGTCTCCTGCAAATTGCTGGATGCCGGGCTGTGCGCCTGCAAGGACTATCCGAACCGGTCCGACAAGGTTCCCGACTGCGTCCGGCTGACGCCTGAGAACGTCCGTACCCTGAACTGGCTGCCGCCGAGCTGCGGTTACAAACTGGTCGCGGAGGGGCGGGACCTCTATTGGTGGCACCCGCTGATCTCTGGCGATCCCAATACCGTTCATGAAGCCGGCGTTTCCGTGCGCGGGCGGGTGCAGGGGACCGAGATCGACGTCGCGGACGCCGACCTCGAGGACCACATCGTGCAGTGGCCTGCGCTGTTGCCGAAGCGGGCCCGGCTGAAAAAGCGTCCGAAGTCGTAAATTTACGGCGCCGTCGATCACGTCATCGCGAGGGGACCCTCGTGGGATGCACCCATGCGCGCACCCATCTGCCTCAGGGCGGTTCTGCTGCGTACATTGCAGATGAGACAATGATTCCACCGCAGCGTTGCGCCGCGCAGCCGAAATTAACGCCCCGACATGAACAAGTATGAACGGCAGAGCCGTGACCCTGCCGACATTGAGACGTTGCCTTTTACCGAAGAGCTGTCTCGCTTCCCGACTGAGGTCATCGACATCAGCGATGCGCCGCCGATCGCGCCGCCTGCGCCGCTGACGCCTGGCGAGGTCCGCACCATCCTGATGAGCCTGCTGCTCACGATGTTTCTGGCGGCACTCGATCAGACCATCGTGGCGACTGCGCTGCCGACCATCGGCCGGCAATTCCAGGACGTCTCCAATCTCTCCTGGGTGATCACGGCCTATCTCCTGGCCTCGACCGCGGTGGCGCCGGTATTCGGCACGCTCAGCGACATCTACGGCCGCCGCGTCATGATCATCGTGTCGCTCAGCCTGTTCGTCGCGGGCTCTATCCTCTGCGCGGTAGCGCCGAACATGCCGGTCCTGATTGTCGCGCGCGGCCTGCAGGGGCTCGGCGGCGGCGGCATCATGCCTGTCGTGCAGACGGTGATTTCCGATGTGGTCAGCCCGCGCGAGCGCGGCCAGTACCAGGCCTATTTCAGCGGGGTGTGGATGGCCGCAGGCCTGGTCGGACCCGTCGTCGGCGGTGTGTTCGCCGAACATCTGCACTGGTCGCTGATCTTCTGGATCAACGTGCCGCTGGCGGTTGTTTCGCTCGCTATGCTGTTGCCGAAGATGGGCAAGATCCCGGCGTTTCATCGCAAGCGCAAGGTCGACTGGCTCGGCGGTGTGCTGCTGATGGCGTCCGCGGTCGTGGTCATGCTGGTGCTGACCTGGGGCGGCAACCGCTATCTCTGGCTGTCGCCGACCATCCTTTCGATGATCGGCGCCGCGGTCGCGCTGGCGTTCGCCTTCGTCTGGCACGCGAACAATTCCGACGAGCCTTTCCTGCCGCTGCCGCTGCTGACGCGGGGCACCGTGGTGCCTTACGCCATGCTTGCCGGTGGCTGCGCGCTTGGTGTGCTGATCGGGCTGACGGTGCATCTGCCGCTCTATTACGAGGTGGTCTACCATCTCAGCGCCAGCGAGGCGGGACTTGCCCTGATTCCGCTCGCCGCGATCTCGACCTGCGGTGCCGCGATCGCCGGCCGCACCATGGCGCGCGCCAGGCACTACAAGCGCGTCGCCATCGCCGGAACGTCGCTGGCGACCTTGTTCGGGGTCGTGCTGGCGGTGACCACGCTGCCGCTGTGGGGATTGCTGGCTGTCCTCTCGCTGTTCTCGCTCGGGCTCGGCACCACCTTCCCGGTCAGCGTGACGTCGCTGCAGAACGCGGTGGCGCGCCCGCAGATCGGCACCGTGACCGGTGCGATGAATTTCTTCCGCGCGCTGATGGCCTCCTTCACGGTTGCGGCCTTCGCCGCGATCCTCTTGATGGCGCTGGGTGCGGATATTTCGCTCGCCGGCGAACATCGCGGCGCGATGACCATTCCCGTGGCCGACATGATCACCGGCTTCCGCTATGTGTTCGGCGCCGCCGCGGCGATGCTCGGCTGCGCTGCACTGTGCATGGTCATGATGGAGGAGCGGCCGCTGGCCGGTCCCGCGACCGTGCCTGCGGAGATGGCGGAGTAGGGAGCCTCCGGCTCCATTTCGCCGCGGGCGTTGCGGTCGGTTTGGATTCAATTGTCAAATAGCCTTCCCGTCGTCATCACCCGCGAATGCGGGTGATCCAGTATTCCAGAGACGCCGATGCTTGAGCCGAGGGGCCGCGGCGTACTGGATCGCCCGCATTCGCGGGCGATGACGACTGGAGGATACACATCCGCATTCTCGCGGCACCGAATGCCCGAGGTTTGACCGAACGTCGTCCCTCTCGAAGAGAAGAGGGCGCAGGGAAGACCGGGTGCGCGCTGCACCCGCGGTCTCGTGTGCAAGCTGCACAAAGAAAACGCACACGAGCATACAGGTTCAGCGGAAACACTCCGGCCTTCCCCGCGCAATGGTTTTACGGCTTACTTCGCGCTCTCCTTGGTGACCGGCTTTCTTGCCACCATCGCCCGTGAGAAGCGTTTGCTTCTCACGAACTTGACGCCAGCATCGGGGCGTCAGAACCACACGACTTCGCCGTCCGCTTCACGCGCCGTTCGTCAAAAGCGCATCCGCGTCCACCGCATCCCACCGCGCGTTCGTGACGATCGCGAGCCGCCCCTCTTGTCGGGTGAGACGGGCGAATTGATAGCGCTGATTTGCCCGACAGGTTAAGCGCTATATTTTTCGCGCTAGGGCTGGACAGGTTTTTTGATTTGCCCGTCGGGTCAAATCTGCTCTGGTGTGTCCGTCTCTATCGGCGGCGATTTGATCCAGCGCGTGAATCCACAAATTCAGAGTGGTCGGCGGCGTCAGCTTTGGTGTGCATTCCGGACTCAAGTCGGACATTACGGCACTTCCGAAAAGTGCCCAACGCGGACATAGCCCATCGAAGCGCGCCTTGACCCAATCTGTTGCTATGAGTGACAGTACCGGTAGCAGTGGCGTCGTCCTAATTGGCCCACGCTGGTCAGACTGCTTTTAGATATAACGTGTGTAACGGATTGGAGCGATGTCATGGTGCGGATAACTGGATTGACTGTGGGTAGCCTAATCTTGCTGACCGTGATGGCTGGGCACGGCGGTGCAGCAGAACAACAGTTCTCTTGCAAAGGGCAGGTCGTTCAAGAAATGATCAACCCAGCCGTTCAACCAAAACCAATCGATCTGAACGTGACCTTGGGCGACAAGAACAAGCTGTCTATAACGACCGGCGACGGAAAAATGCTTGCTCCCCGCATTACCAGCAATAATAAGATCCAACTTAAGTTTGCGACGAAGGAGTTTATTGGAGAATATTTCCACTATACCGGCGATCTGTTTCTCATCTACAACTCTGGGCCACTCGCGCGGCTCAATTGCTCGCGCACCTGACTCCCGATCAATGGGGCATGCGATCATCCGGCGGATGCCGGAAACGGACGTTGAGCCGGAGGGGTCAGACCTTGGCGAAGTGAGCCAGACCTGCAAGGCGCCGGTCGTAATCGTCCGCGAGAGCCTCCAATGCGACGGCCCCATCGCCATGGAAAGCCGGACCGTGCATCAACGCCAACGTGCGCGGCGCAAGCTTGGACAAGGAACGGATTGTCGAACCCATGCCAGGGCTCAGCGATGAAGCTTTGAACATGTCCTCTGCGGCGATTGCCGGTCCGACCACATCGCCGTCCGTCAAGGCGTGCTCGTTTCCGAGCTGGGTGAAGAGGTCGCCGCATAGCAGCGTGCGCGTCGTCTCCTCGTACAACACCCCCGCATCCCACCCATGAGGCGTGTGTGGCGTATCGATAAAGCGAATGCGCTTGCCGCCGAGGTCGATTACTTCGTTGTCGATCAGGACACGAGGAGCGCGGTCGGCGAAATCGTTTAGCGACACCATGCAGCCGATCTGGCCATGCGCGGGTGTGGCCTGCGGAGCCACCGCGAGCCATTCGTTCATCGCCCCGCACTCGTCTGCTTCAAAGTGCCCGAAAGCGATCCAGCGCAGGCGATCCGCGTCGATAACACGCTTGAGGGCATCGAGATTGAGGGGAAACATCTTGCGCAGCCCTGTATGGAACATCAGCGGCTCGTCCCCGAGGACGAGGAACTGATTGAAAGTAAAGCCCGCGGGAGGCGCGATATCAGGCACATAGGTCGAGAACCGATAAATACCGTCGGCGATTTCGCTGATCTTCGTTTCCATGACTTTGATCCTCCCGGACTGGCAATCGCAGCGGAAGACACATTCAAATATTCCCTCGGGCTAGGCAATATCCGCTCATGGGCTCAAGCGGAGAGGGCGGGTCAAACTGAGAAGTCCGGGCGTTCAACCGGCAGGTCGGCTTTACCCCCAACTCCGGACATGGGTCAAAAGCGTCGTTTTAGTCGCCCGCTAGTCACTTCCGGTCTGCCCCGGTAGGCAGACGATTTTGGATCCCGCACATGGGCAATCGCGTGGGGTTGATCCTTGGGGGCGGTCCAATCACGTACCGCCCTTTTTTCATGTGTGCTATCTGGTTGGGTGGCAAAATAGCAGGAAGAGCAGATCATGACTGACGATCAGGTCAATCTCGTCGTTCAGCACCTTTGCGAGCAATTGCACTTGGCGCTCCGATTGAAGGGCAGCGAGGCACATCCACCAAACGCCAAGGATATTGGATTCGATCCTGCCTCTGTAAGAACTGTATTACTGACCGGGTTGCGTTCGGCGGGCGTCACGATCCACCACGAGGCAGCCGGGGCGAGCGAAGAGCCGCCGTGGTCCTAAACGCAAAACGCGGGACAGAAGCCGCGCGCCAATGTCTCAGTTGGGTAACTCAGAAATCCGGCCGGGCAATCAGGAAGTCCGCTTTGCCCTCAAGAACAGACTTCATTAGGTGAGCCTGTCAGGTCCGAAAAGTGCCATGAACGGAAGTCACGCGCGCGCCTTATTCGCTCCTGTCGGAGTTCTATCCGCGATGATCTATTTGCGTAGATCATTGTCATGAAGGGCAAGACGCGTCTCGCGCGCGAGGTCGATAAGCGCGACACAAAATGAAATGAGCGCCGCTACGAACAACAACGCAACGCCATATTCATGAGCGAGGTGGTAGAACGCGCTGATGAACGCGACGATAATGATGAGCGCCGTGAGGATCGCCGCGAGAATAGAACAGAACAGCGACCGATTTGGGAGCGCAGCGCGGCGTCGGAGCCGCGGGAGGTCGGTCTTAAGATAGGCCTTGGAGGCATCGCCATCAGCGATACCGTGCAAGTATTGCGACCGCTCGATGACGTGGTTGATCCGCGCAATCAATACTGAAATGAACGACGCGACCGCGCCCAGCAGGAACGCTGGCGCGGCCACGCTACCGATGATCCGGGCAAGCTGGTCGATTGATGGCGTTACTATATGTAGGTCGTTCATCCCGTGTCGGGCTTTATTTCACTGAGCTGTCAGGCTCGATACGCCCTGCATTTTTACGATTGAAGGCGGGTTCCAGCGGCCTGTGAGCGCCTCCGACTTTGGGCTGTATAGGCGCATTGTCAGGTTGAACGGTCCCTTCGGCGCAGGAAGCCAGTTCACTTCTTTATCCGCTCCCGGGTTTTCGTTCTGAAAGTAAAGGTCGAGAGAACCGTCGGGATTGTATTTGAACGGCATCCAACTGCTCACCGCAAAGCGATTGAGACTGTTCGCCACCTGAAATCCCTCGCGGTCATAGAGCGTCAGCGACCAGAAGGCATCCGCGGGCGGCGTGGCACCCTTGTCGAAGTGGATCGTGTACTTGTTCGCGCCGTCGAGCGGTGTCCCGTTTTCGTCGGCGAGGTTGAGTGGGTAGATCGCATCCTCAGGCAAGTTCGCGCCAAGACCTAGTTGGGCGACCATGGCACGCTTGAGATAGTAGTTGCCGTAAACCCCCATTGTGTCTGTGTTCATTGACCAATGATTGACGACACCGAGCGATGGTCGGAATTTTCCATTCCATGAGCTTCTGTGCCGCTGCCGGTGCATCCTCTAGCGCCTTCTTCGTCACCGGATCGGCCTTGCTCAAATCGAAGCTCTTACCCGGCTCGATGCCAATCCGTTTCATCTGCGCGACAATCGGCTGATCCGTGAGGTGAGGCGGGTGGAGCTTCATAAGTTCGGCAGCGTATGCAAAGTATTTGTCAGCCGGCATGGTATCAACCTGCGTCTTCGGCGGCGTTTTCATATCGACACTTGGATCGAGCTTGACTTCGACCGGCTTGGGAGACTTGCCCAAGTCAGAAAGCGGCGTGACCTTGTAACCAGCTTGAATTTTGTGAACCGCATCGTAATCCGGGGGCCCGTCCGTCTTGGTACGGCCGATGATCCAGACATACGGCGTTGGCGCTTCGATCTGCGTCAGACCTGCCGGAACGGCACCGTTCCATCCCTTCGGCGTGATGAGGAAATTGGCGGCCTTGGTCCCAGTGGTGCGCCAACCGGGCGAAGCAAATACATCAGACCACATATCGAGCATCGGCAGCAGATAATAGCGTCCGTTGGTGTCCGGTACTGACACGACCATCGGCTCTTTGGTGAGGTCGAGCGTCGAAATCGAGTACAGCGTATCGAAGTTAGGCCGGACCACCTGTCTCATGTCAGCGGTTGGAAACGTCGGCACGTTGGAGAACGTGTTCATCGGCGCGCCCAGTCCCTTGCCCGGCTCAACATTGGTCAGCTGCTTGCGGGTGACATCCATCGTTATGAGCGGGTAGAAATAAATGTACGCATCCAAGGCGACGGCCTGCGCATCTTGTTCGGCGACGGCGTTCTGTGCTTGCGCCGCGGATGAGACGACGGGACTAACAACAAGGCCGAAAATCAAGGCTAACGCTGTTTTAATCATGCCACACCCCTTGTGAATGGTTCGGAGCTTGCCATGCGGCCACCATGGCCACGACGTGAGCAGAAGGTCCGTCATATCACCGCAAGTTGCAACACGAACGAATTCTCAGCCAAGCGAGCCGTTATGTTCCGTTACGTCAGGTACCCTGACGTTCGTGACCTGCAAGCGAAATTCTGTGTCCATGATGCGGGAGCAGGCGCGATCATCATTACAAAACCTCGCGACTAAACGCAGAGCAGCGACGCCCGAAATCGAGAAGCCTGAGATCGGCGCTGCCATGGAGGCGACGCCAATTCCCCGTTCGGATCGGATCATGCTGACTAAACTCCGCCACTGATGAAAAAGGCCACCATGTGGGTGGCCTCTTTGCCTATTTTTGAAGGTCAGCGGCAAAGAACTTGGTCGCCTCGGCCTTCGCTTCCTGATCCACTTTGGCGTCGTATCTGAGCGGTAGGTTGAACTTCTTGCCGAGTTCGGTGGCTTCGGGGTTCGTGAACGCGTGCACCGCGCCGGGATACTCGATGACCCGATAATCGACCTTCGCTGCGTCGAAATCCTTCTTGAGCGCATCGTACTGCTCACGCTTTACGAAGGGATCGTCCGCGCCGTTCAGGACGAGGATCTTCGCTTTGACGGTTCCCGGCGCCGGCGCTGGGGTATTGAGACCAAGCGATGCGTGAAAGCCCGCAACGGCGGCGAGGTCAGCGCCGGCGCGCGCCATGTTCAGCACGACCGCGCCGCCGAAGCAGTAACCAACGGCGCCGATCCGCTGGGGATTGACCGAGGCTTGCTTGGCGAGTTGGTCTCGCGCTGCGTTAAAGCGCGACTCCATCACCGTCGGGTCCTTCATCACCGAACCCGAGAGCGCGCCGGCGTCCTTCGGGTTGTCGGCGGTCTTGGCGTCGCCGTACATGTCAGCAATGAAGGCTGTGTAACCCTGCTGCGCGAACTTCCGCGCCTCGCTATCGGATGTGCTTGGTGATGCCCCACCATTCATGCACCATGACGATCCCGGGTCGCTTGGCTTCGATGGCGTCGTCGTATACGACGAAGCCCTTCATGGTGGTCTCGCCGTCCGTATAGGTGACCGGCTCTTCCTTGATCGCAGCGTTTGCGTTCGCGACCATTGCGATGGCGTAAAGTGCTCCCACGATAACCGTTCGCATGCTGACCTCCTGCGGATTTGGCACGACTACATTGGCATACCAGCGATTCCGACGCCAGGCTGTGAAACCGGTAACGGCGCCGTTACCGGCTGCGTATCACGGCTCGAGCATCGGCTTGAAGCCGCGCGCGCTGACATTGCGCTCGTCCATTGTGTGTGGGCGACGAGCCGCAGGCATGGCGATGCTACGCTCGTCGCACGGGCTGTCGGCTTTGGTCTCATTCGCGTCGTTTGAGCTTCGTAACTTGATTTTGGTGTGGTCTGTTTTGACTTTCTGAAGAAACCCGATTTTCACAGCGAAGCTTGCAACCAATAACGATCCGCCAATCACGACCGCCCAGAAATTTATCGCGTACCCAAGCTGCAGGTCGAGACTTCTCGCGTGGTTTTGCGGCCTCCGTATCGCTGGCCTGAGCGATAATCCAAATTGATGCAGCAATGAATGCGATTTCGACCAGAAGTACGCGAAACCACCACCGAAAATTCCGCATCAGCGATGAATGGTGATAGGAGGCCGACAAGCAGTACGGCACTTGCGATTGTGTTCGGGAGACGGCATTACTCGATCACTTCGTCGGCGCGCAGCAAATAGGTCACCCCGCCTGCGCCAGCCTTGTGTCGATTTCCTCGCGCAGCAGGACAAAATCGATCGGCTTGGTCAACAGCCCGCTGGCGCCGTTCTCGATCGCCTTGCGCCTGGTATCGGGTCGATTTCCTCGCGCAACAGGACAAAGTCGATCGGCTTGGTCAACAGCCCGCTGGCGCCGTTCTCGATCGCCTTGCGCCTGGTATCCGGATCGCCATAGGCGGTGATCATGATGACGGGCACTTCGGGCCGGATTTCCTTGACCTTCGGCAGCATTTCCAGCCCGGTCATGCCGGGCATGTTGATGTCGGATAGAATCAGGATCAGCGACTGTTCGATCGTCGCGGCGATCCGCGCCAGGGCGTCGGCGCCGAACTGGCGAAATCCATCACAAAGCGCTGCGCGCGCAAATCCCGGCGGAATTGCTGGCGAAACAAAGCCTCCACGTCGGGCTCGTCATCCACCACCAGCACCAGAACGTTCACGTCTGACCCCTGCTCTTGTTGGAGAAATTGCTTGTCCGCGGCAGCACGATCCGGAATTCGGTGAATTGCCCGGGCTCGGTATCGACATCGATCGTGCCGCCGTGCTGCTTCACGACGATGTCGTGGCTCATCGACAGGCCAAGCCCGGTGCCTTCGCCGGCCGGCTTGGTGGTGAAGAACGGATTGAACATCTTGTCCTTCACGTCGGGCGGAATGCCGGTGCCGTTGTCGCGGATGCGGATCTCGACGCTGTCGCCGAGATTGCGGGTCGTGGCGGTGAGCACCGGATCGAAGTTGGTGCCGCCGTCCTCGTTCTTGCGCTTGGTCACCGCGTAAAAGCCGTTCGAGACCAGGTTCAGGAGCACGCGGGTGATCTCCTGCGGAAACAACTCGACCATGCCGGCGCCGGGATCGAAGTCGCGCTGCAGCGTGACGTTGAAATTGGGCTTTTCGGCGCGGGCGCCGTGATAGGCGAGGTTGAGGCTTTCATCGATCAGCGCGTTGATGTCGGCGGGCCGGTGCTCGCCGGAGCCCTCGCGCGAATGCAAGCAGCATGTTCTTGACGATGGAGTCGGCGCGCTTGCCGTGCTGGACCACCTTTTGCAGATTGTCCTTCAGCAGCCCCGTCAACTCGTCGACCTCCTCGCGGATTTTGTCGGCGAGCGCGGCCGGCTTGAGCACATCGTTCAACTCGTCGGTCAGCTCCGCCGAGAGCGCGGCAAAATTGTTGACGAAATTGAGCGGGTTCTTGATCTCGTGCGCGATGCCGGCGGTGAGCTGGCCGAGCGAAGCCAGCTTCTCCGTCTGCACCAGGCGGTCCTGCGCGGTGCGCAGATCGTCGAGCGAAGCGGCGAGCTCCCTGGTGCGCGCCTGCACCTCGTCGAACAGACGGACGTTCTCGATGGCGATCACGGCCTGGTCGGCGAAGGTCGTAACAGCTCGATCTGCTGGTCGGTGAACGGCTTCACGACTCCGATCGCGTCAGCGTCAGCGCGCCGATCGGCGTGCCTTCGCGCAACAGCGGAACGCCAAGAAAGGTGCGGATTGCCGCTGAGCTGCTGGGCCTCGAAATCATACTCGGGATCGGCCAGCACGTCGGTGACGTGGACGATGCCGCCCTCAAGCAAGGTTCTTCCGGTAATCGAGTCGCCGGTCGGGCTTTACCGGGCGGCCCCTGACATATTCCGTGAACTCCGGCGGAAAGCCGTAGCGAGCCGGCCCGATAAGACTCGTCGCCTATTCGTCGGGTGATGGCCGCCATGTCGGCCTCGCAGAGCCGCGCCGCCGATTCCACGAGCGTGTCGAGCACGACCTGCAGATCGAACGCCGAGCGGCTGATCACCTTGAGCACGTCGGCGGTCGCGGTCTGCTGCTGCAGTGATTCACGTAAGTCTTCGGTGCTTGCGCGCAGCTCGCGTAGCAGCCGGGTGTTCTCGATGGCAATGACGGCCTGGGCTGCAAACTGCTTGAGTAGCGTGATCTGCTTTTCCGAAAAGCTTCGCTTTTCCTGCCGAAAGATCATGACGTTGCCTACGACGCGATCCTCCTTGACGAGTGGAACGGCAAGCAGGCTGCGGGCGCCGCCGAGATCGACAAGCGCGCGGCGATTGGGCTCGCCACTGCGATAGGCTTCCGATTGAAGCAGGTCTGTCAGTTCGACAACTGGCTCGCCTTGCAGCAGGCGCACCGGCGCCGTGCCCGGGCCATAGGTCATCGCGCGGCTCCGGCGGTACTCGTCATAGGCGGGAGGCAGTCCCCGGGTGGCGGCGGTATGAAACTGCTCGCCGTCGAACGTGTTGAGGACGCCGAAGTCAGCGCCACAAAGCTGCATGGCCTTGCCGAGCATCGCATTGAACACGGGCGCCAGGTCGCCCGCGGAGCTGCTGATGACGCTCAAAACCTCCGATGTTGCTGTCTGCTGCTCAAGCGATTCCGTCAGATCGCGCGTTCTGGCCTGGACCTCGTCGAACAGGCGAGCATTCTCGATGGCGATGGCGGCTTGATCGGCAAAGCTTTGCTGCAGGGCCATTTCTTCGTCCGTGAACGGCGCGAGCCGGTGGCGGTAGACGATCAGGACGCCGATCGCCTTGCCCTCGCGCCGCAGCGGTGAGCCGGACATCGAGCGCGTGCCGGCTGCGCGTGAGTACGGTATGCCCGGCCAGTCGGCGATTGCCGGGTCGACATTGTCGAGATCGGGGACGTGGACCTGCCGGTTCTCGGCGACGATCGTGCCGGGCATGTTGCGGCCGCCGATCTTGAGCTGCGCTTCAGGCACGCCGGCGCCGACGCTTTTCGAACTGGCGCCGACGCGGATAATCTTGGACCAGCCGTCGCCTTCGGCGATCTGGATGGTCGCGCTGCTCGCACCGAACAGGCGCATCGAGGTTTCCGCGATCTGGGTGAGCGACTGCCCGGCATCGCCCGAGGCACCGGCGATGCTGCGCAGGATGTCGGCGCTGGCACTTTGGCGATCCCGCGCGATCCCCAGTTCGCCCTGCAAGTGGCTGTTCTGGGTGAGGGCCGATTGAAGCTGCCGCTCCAGATCGGCGACGACCCGCTTCAGATCAGCCACCGCATCGTGGGGAAGTGCCGTCATTCGATCGATCCATTTCGCCCCGCGGCGAACGGGCAGGGGCCCAAATCGAGGCGGGGCCGCAATAGTGCCTTCCGCCCGTGGAAACGGATTATTCCACCCCGGGGGCGCCGGAGCTAGTGCCCGGTTCCCTCCAAACGCGCAAATGGTCGAGCTGGTTAAGGGCTCAGCTGCCCGCGCGCGAGACCTCGGTCTCCTTGCTGGTGATGAACTCCAGCAGCACCGGGATGCCCTCCCGGGTCTTCTGGATGCCGCGCTTGATGGCGGGCACGATGTCCTCCGGCCGGGTCACCCGCTCGCCATAGCCGCCGAAGGCCCGCGCCATCGCGGCATAGTCGCCGGAAATGTCGGTCGAACGGTATTTTTCGGTCGAGATCGGCATCACCTTCAATTCGATCGCCATCGAGAAATTGTTCAGCAGGATCGACAGGATCGGAATCCGCTCGCGCACCGCGGTCTCGAAATCCATGCCGGTAAAACCGATCGCGGCATCGCCCCAGACATTGATGCAGAGCTTGTCGGGCTTTGCGAGCTTGGCGCCCATCGCGAGCCCGAGGCCGTAGCCGAGCTGCGTGGTCTTGCCCCAGCCGAGATAGGACAGCGGTTCGACCGCCTTCCAGAACGGCGAGAGCTGGTCGCGCGGGCTGCCGGCGTCATGGGTGATGATGGTGTTGTTGATGTCGACGGTGTGCTGCAGGTCCCACAGCACGCGATAGGGGTTGAGTGGCGCATCGTTGTGGGTGAGCTTTGGCATCCACTTCGCCAGCCATTCCTTGTGGGAGGCCGCAATCTCGGCGGTGACCGCGCTGGCGTCGCGATCCGTGGTGACGCTCTTGCCGATCTCTTCCAGCAGCGCATCGAGCACCAGGCCGGCATCGCCGACCAGTCCGATCCTGGCCTCGACATCCTTGTTGAGATGGTTGGGGTCGAGCGTCGAATGGATGATGGTCTTGCCCTTCGGCATCGCCACGCCGAACGAGGTTTCGGTGAACGAGCAGCCGATACCGAAGATCACGTCAGCCTGGCTGAGGAATTCCGGTACCGCGCGCGGCATGCCCACGCCGCCGGAGCCGAGCGACAAAGGATGGGTCTCGGGGAACGACGACTTGCCGCCAAGGCTGGTGCAGACGGGAATGCCCAGCCGTTCGGCCAGCCGTTTCAGTTGCGGCCAGGCCCTCGCGTAATGGACGCCCTGGCCGGCATAGATCACCGGACGCTTGGCGCCGATCAGCAGCGCCGCCGCTTCCCTCACATGCACGGGATCGGCGCCGTAGCGGGTGCGCAGCACCGGGGTATAGTTCAGCGGCTCCGGCACCTCCTCGTTCCACATGTCGGCCGGGATTTCGACGATGACCGGACCGCCGCGGCCGTTCTTCAGTTTTGTGAACGCGCGGCGGAATATGTTGCCGACCTCAGCTGCGATGTTGATCGGCTCGGACGATTTCGAAAACGCCTTCATCGCCTGGCTGGAATTGAAGTTCGGCTCGATATTCGCAAGCCGGCGCGCGTAACCCATCGGCAGCACCAGCACGGGGACGGATTCACCGAAGCATTGCGCCACGCCGCCCATGGCGTTCTCGGCGCCGGGCCCGTGCTGCATGCAGAACGCGCCGATGGTGTGGCCCGAGGTGACGCGCGAGATCGCGTCCGCCATATGCAGCCCGATCCGTTCCTGGCGCACCATGACCGGGCGGATGTCGGCATTGGCGGCGTATTCGATCAGATGATTGACCGGGTAGCCGCAGAGGATCTCGATGCCCTCGCGCTTCATGATTTCCGCAATCGCGGTGCCGAGCTTCATGGCGGTCTCTCCCCTGGACGCAGGTCGGGTTTGGCCCGATCCCTTTTACCCGCTAGTTGGAACAGGATTTTGCGGACCGGTAAAGCGCGGCCGGCGCGTGGCTTGGGAAGTGCTGATATGCGTTTTGGCGCTCGAGAGGCAGGCGGGCCTGGTTTTCGCCAACCGCAGGATGTGGTCTCGCTGCTGCTTCGTGCGCAGCGTAACTTCCGACCGCGGGCGTTCGGGATCGACGTCGCTGCGAGAGCAATTAGCTCGCGTCGCTGCAGTGAGCGAACATGGTGGCGACCAGGCCGAGGAAATAATCCCGCAGGCGGCGACCGGACGGCGCCACCGGTTCGACCGTGCGTGGTTCTTTGTCGCGGTCGATCATGAGGCCGATGTAGTTTTTTCCCGGTGCACGCTTCTGCGCGGACATTGCGCACGCTCCAGAGGATGCCGATCCCGCAACCATGCGCGAGCGATGCACAAGCGAAGGTAAATTTCCCGTCCCGTATGAATACCGGACCGAAGGCATGGAATTCGTGGGTAGGCCTTAATCGATCGTTCATCCTGTTCGTGAATGCGTCGTCAACCAATCACAATCTAGAGTTTAGTCTGAAACATGTACTAGTGTTTAGTCTGAAACATGTCGCGGGAGAATCCCGACGAAGGGCGCGTCGACAGGAGTTACAGGGATGCGACAGTTATTGACCAGATTTCTGGATGATGAGTCCGGCGCGACGGCGATCGAATATGCCATTATCGCGGGCGGCATCGGCATGGTCATCGTCGCCTCCGTCAACGGCATCGGCACCAAACTCAGCAGCACCTTCGGCTCGGTGAGCACCTCGCTGAAGTAAGCCGGATCGACGCCTTCCCGGCAGCCGGCGCCCAACGCGATCGGCTCGTCGAACGGTTCGTCTGATGGCACCGACCGCGGCATCGCCTATCGCAATCGCCCGTTCAGCTATCCAGCCTTCTTCGACCGGGCGGCCGGAACGCGTACCGGCTTCTCCGCCTTCTTCGGCGCTTCCTTCACGGTTTCCTTGGCGGCGCGCTTGCCGCCGCCACTGATCGGCAGCAGCATTTCGCGCTGGCCGGCGGCGGCCTTCTTCGGCTTCTTGCCTTTGCCCTTGGCTGTTTCCTTGGCAGCAGCAGGGGCAGACTGCGTTTCGCTGGCCAGGCTGCGCTTGAGCGCGTCCATCAGGTTAATGACGTTGCCGCCGGTTTTCGGTGCCGCCTTCGCAGTGGTCTTTACGCCGTTGCGCTTCTGATTGATCAATTCGATCAGCGCGGATTCGTAGCGATCCTCGAATTCCTCGGGCTCGAATGAGCCGGATTTCTGCTCGACGATATGCTTGGCGAGATCCAGCATGTCCTTGGTGATTTTGACGTCCTGGATGTCGTCGAAATACTCCTTTTCGCTGCGCACCTCGTAGGGGTAGCGCAGCAGCGTCCCCATCAGGCCGTTGTCCAGCGGCTCCAGCGCAATGATGTGCTCGCGATTGGTCAGCACCACGCGGCCGATCGCCACCTTGTTCATGCTGCGGATGGTTTCGCGGATCACCGCAAACGCGTCGTGGCCGACCTTGCCGTCCGGCACCAGATAATAGGGGCGGATCAAATAGCGGTTGTCGATGTCGCTCTTGGGAACGAATTCGTCGATCTCGATGGTGCGGGTCGATTCCAGGGCGATGTCGTCGAGCTCGTCCTTGGTCACCTCGATATAGGTGTCGGTGTCGACCTTGTAGCCCTTCATGATGTCGTCGGTCGCGACTTCCTCGCCGGTATCGGCATCGACCTTGGCGTATTTGATGCGATGGCCGGTCTTGCGATTGATCTGGTTGAAGGAGACTTTTTCGGTATCCGAGGTCGCCGGA
Source organism: uncultured Alphaproteobacteria bacterium (assembly GCA_963774775.1). Taxonomy (GTDB): domain Bacteria; phylum Pseudomonadota; class Alphaproteobacteria; order Rhizobiales; family Xanthobacteraceae; genus Bradyrhizobium. The sequence goes on along the minus strand of CAVZGZ010000015.1, from coordinate 58,392 downwards.
TAAAGGGCGACCGGGCAGGTCACTAGCGAAAGGCGCAGGAAGCCTTTCCAATTGGCGCGGGGGGCCATGGGGAAACTCCGAAAACGCAACAGGCGACCGGTAAGGATACCACCGGGGCAGGGGGTTTCAAACATTATGGTGCGGAAAATCTCGCAATGGCGTTAACCGCCATATCGCCGCGGCGCGGTGCGACCATTTGGCAGGGCCCGATCCATGGCCCCGTCGGGGCGAAAATCCGGAACGTCATCTCCCATCATGCGTTGCCTTCCGACAGGCGATGTCGCGGCATCGGTTGGCATTACAGGCACTTATCGAATGAGGTTCCCATGGTAACGCGACGACATGGCCAGATCATCGAAACCCCGACCGAGGCGCGCCAGGCCGAGCCGGGCCCGTCGGTGCTCGCGCTGCTCTCCGCCTCCACCGGGCTTGCGGTCCTGATCCTCGGCGTCGTGTGGTTCGTGTTCTTCCACACCTGAGCGCGAGGCGTCGTTTGCGTGACGAAGGTGTGAACGTTCCGGATGTATGGCGCGACTATTGGGACGCCGTGTACTGGTCGCGCCGTCAGTTGCTCCCGGAAAAGTGGAATCTCAACGAAACAAATTCTGCAAAACAGATTTGCAAAACTAAGATGGCTGCTGCTCGACGAAATTATTCGCAGCAGCGTCACGAGAAAATCGAATTCGCGCCGTAGATTTTCTAAAGACCAAGCCGCGAGCGCGAGAATCCCGACATGCTATCCGAGCCTGAGAAAATTCCGCTGCTCGTGAAGTTCAGGGAGCGAAGCCTTTCTGGCGTCTTTGTCGGGCTCGTATTGCTGGCTATGGCTGGGTGGGTCTATCTTCTCGGCACGATGTTCCTCAAATTCATGCTCTGGTGTTTCTCCTGATCGGACGGAGATTCTCGCCGGAGGATAATTGATCATTTATGCATCGTCGAACTGCACAAAAGTTTTGGCCGATGAACAATCTTTCGGCGCCGCTCTGCGGCGAGTTCGATATTCCTGAAATTCGTGTTCTGGTGTTTTTCTTGATTGAACGAAGATCTTTCCTGAAGCGCAATTGATTACTTATGCATCGTCGAGCTGCACAAAAAATTCAGCGGATGAACAATCTTTCGGCGCGGGGAATCATGATGTGGTCACAACTTCGGAATGAAAGTATGTCCGGGGTGATTTGGGACTGCTGCCATGCTTGCTGCTCTGATCTTATCGACGTTCTTCTTCGCGGGCTTCTTCGCCGGATACGCGGCGCGTGCCTGGCGGTCTCATAGGCGTCGCGCGAATTACTTGATGTATGCGCCTTACCGCGGCAGACCGCGGGCGAAGCAGCAGAAGAAGCCTTACGAGGCCAGACCGCAGGCCAGCACATTCGGCCATGCTCGCCGGGCATTTTAGGATATCGCAGCCGCGGCTCATCGGACGAGGCGTTGGTTCGACTGAATCAACCGCACCGTTCCGGCTTCGACACGCAACTGGCACGGCAGTTGCTTCGAGCGTTCTTGAGAAGTGACACGTCAGAATTTTCGTGGGGAACAACCTTGAGTAGTTCGTTCGCTGGCGTCTTGTTTGGCGCAATCGTTTTGGTGTTGGACTGGCTGCAGAGCTATTTCCTTGCTGAAAACACAAAGATCGCCAGGGAGCTACGAAGGTTGGATCACTCGCATGGGCGTCATGTGCCGGTGCCCGACCGTGGCTGAGAGCCGGTAACGTTGACGGGTTAGGTTAAGGAGTGTCGTGGGTTGCGGAATCGACGGCTAACTTTAGGGTGCGCCGCGTCGGGTTAGTCAACGCGGTGTTGAGGTGTCGGTCGGAACCCGTGTGCTGCGCGAGCTTTGTGGAAGCGAATGATGGTTTGGTGGGTCGTTCTGCTTCTGATCGTGATCGGCGTTCCACTGTTCCTGTGGACCTATCCCCGACGCCTTGCAGCTCTAACCGGACCTTGGATCTTAAATGAGTTCTCGCAAAATGACTGACCTCAACGGCAATCCACCGCGACGTTATTTTGTCGACAGCAATGGGCGACGGGTCCTCATCGGCCTGACGTTCGAGGAAACCTTCGAGTTCGAGAAGCTGGATCTCCTGCCGGCACTGCACGAGAACGGCGCCCATGTCTTGTGGGAGGCGGACGGGGGTCCGGCCAGCAAACAGGCTGAGCGCTGGCTTGAACTCTACAGCAAGCACGACGAGGCCTGGATCAAGTGGATGGCCGATACCCGTGCAGGGCGACGCGAGAATTTACACTTTTTTAACTAAGACGGGGCGATTTTGGGGTATGTTTCCCTCGAAGCTGGCCTGGATCGGACTCCTCAGATGTTTCAGCTGTTTTTGCGGGGCCGTGCGCACAACTACATCAAGGCCCGCCTCGGTGATGATGGCTTCAAGGCACGTTCGGCGGAGCGCGACGCCGAAACCGACCGGGCACGGATCGGCTCGATCGTGACCGCGATCGAAACGGCCCTGCAGGCCGCGGAGAATGAACAGTCAGGCTTGAGCCGCCGGGTCGACGACGTCTTGGCACGTGCCGCGGTGACGATTGGCAACGGAACCGACGAATATCTGGAGCGCGAGGCCCTGGATAACCACCATCAGGACTTGTTCGACGCCGAGATCTTGAATGGCCAGCGGCGGTTAAAGGAGCTGGCTGCCGAGATCGCCCATTTCAGGTTCATGAAGGCGGCGGTGCTGAGCCGTTTTCCGGATTTCACGACTCAGGTGGCGGGTAATTGATCCCAATGCGGTCACGGCCGGCGCCATGGGATTAGCCCTGTCTGGGACCGGTCACCATTCGTCGTTCCACTCGACCAAGCAATTATGGATCAGGATGTAGGAAGCGAACGTAAAGGCGGCCGCGAGAAGGAATGCGGCTGACAATAGCTGAACTGCTAGCATGGGCGTTTGCTCCGGGCTCTTGCCGTTCAGGTTAGTTCCCGTCGCTTAATTGCGTCCTAATCCCCCACCGGGAATCAGCGGTCGCGTCGGGCCCAGCGAGGCGGGAGGCGAAATTTTACGCTAATCCGCAGCGTTCTGTGATTTACCGTTTTGCCCGGCCCGGATGGAAACCTGTGCCGTTTTGAGATATCGCTAGCAAATCTCGAAGACCTTCGTCCTCGGGATTGGTGGTTGGCCGGACGGTCTTGTGGCGAGCGCAAAGCTCTTGGACAGCATGGGTGACAAGAGGTGATTGAAGGCAATTTGCTCGTCACGGGCTGTGCAGGTTTTATCGGCTTTCATATGGTCGAACATTTGCTGCGGGCAGGGCAGCCTGTGATCGGCATCGATAACATCAACGATTATTATGATCCGGCTCTCAAGCACGCGCGCCTCGATCTCCTCAAACAGAACCCGAACTTCACGTTCCTCAAGCTGGATCTGGCCGATCGCGCCGGAATGAAGGCGCTGTTCGAGAAATATCGCTTTTCACTCGTCGTGCATCTGGCCGCCCAGGCCGGTGTGCGATACTCGCTGCAAAACCCGCACGCTTACGCAGAATCCAACCTTGAGGGCTTCATCAACATCCTGGAGGGCTGCCGGCACAACGGCTGCCGCCACTTGTTGTTTGCATCATCCTCGTCGGTCTACGGCGCCAACACCAAATTGCCGTTCTCAGCTCATGACAATGTGGATCACCCGATCAGCCTGTACGCGGCGACCAAGAAGGCCAACGAGCTAGTGGCTCATTCCTACAGCCACCTGTATGGCCTGCCGACGACCGGCCTGCGTTTCTTTACCGTCTACGGCCCATGGTATCGGCCCGACATGGCGCTGTATCTGTTCGCCCAAGCGATCACCGCCGGGCAGCCGATCAATCTGTTCAACAATGGCAACATGCGGCGCGACTTCACCTATGTCGATGATGTGGTGGAGGCCATGGCGCGGATCATCGGACGTCCCCCACAGGGCGACGCAGACTGGTCAGGCGCCAAACCCGATCCCAGCTCGAGCAAGGCGCCCTGGAAGATCTACAACATCGGCAACAACAAGCCGGAAGAGCTGATGCATGTCGTCGGCCTGCTGGAACAAGGACTGGGTCGCCAGGCCGAAAAACGATTGCTGCCGATGCAGCCGGGTGACGTGCTGGAGACCTTCGCCGATGTCGACGATCTCATGCGCGACATCGATTTCAGGCCCAGGACCAGGATCGAAGACGGGATCGAGAAATTCGTGGCCTGGTTTCGAGAGTACCATCGCGTTTAGCTGCAGCACTGGTTTGGCCAAAATTGGTCGGAAATGCCTCGGTTTTCTCGCGGCAGAAGCCTTGCCATGCCCGGGAATGAATGGCATCTGCCTATCTCCTTGCGGAACTATTCTCGCTGCTCGCGCACCTAGACTGACAAGATGACAACACGGATTCCGCTAAACGACCTCGCCAGGCAAAATCTGCTGATGCGCGATGATCTCACCCGCGCCGTGGGGCGAGTTATCGAGCGCGGCTGGTACGTGCTGGGACCTGCGGGTGCCGATTTTGAAAAGGCTTTTGCGGCCTATTGCGGCGCGGAGCACGCCGTTGGCGTCGCTAACGGAACGGATGCTCTGGAACTGGCGCTGCGCGCTGTCGGCGTGAACCGGGGTCACAAGGTCGCGACCGTCGCCAATGCCGGCAACTATGCCAGCACGGCGATCCGGGCCATCGGAGCAGATCCGCTGTATGTGGATGTCGATGCGGAAACCTACCTGGTGAGCATCGAGGCACTGTCGCGCGCGCTGGCGCGCGATACCGTCGCAGCCGTTATCGTAACGCATCTTTATGGCCGGCTGGCGGAGATCGAGAGGATTGCCGCGATTTGCGCGCCGCTCGGAATCCCCGTTGTGGAGGATGTCGCGCAGGCGCATGGCGCGACCAGAAATGGCAAAGCCGCCGGCAGCTTTGGCGCGGCAGGGTGTTTCAGTTTCTATCCGACGAAGAACCTCGGTGCCCTCGGGGATGGCGGAGCGGTGACGACGAACGACGCCGCAATTGCCGAGCGCGTCAAGCAGTTGCGTCAATATGGATGGGACAAAAAATATCACGTCAGCCTGACGGGAGGTCGCAACAGCCGGCTCGATGAATTGCAGGCTGCGCTTCTTCTCGCCAAGCTTCCGTATCTCGACCCATCAAACGAAACCCGGCGCGCGATTGCGCAAAGATATTGTGACGAGATGAAGAACCCCCGCGTCAAATGTCCACGGGAGTTCGGAACGGACAACGTGGCTCATCTCTTTGTCGTCCGCTGCAAAGAGCGTGACGGCTTCCGGCAACATCTGGAAGCGAGCGGTGTCAGCTCTGATATCCACTATCCGATACCCGACCATAGGCAACCTGCTTTTGCCGGCGTAGAGGTCGATGGACTTGTGGAAACTGAGCGACTGGCGAACGAAATCGTCACGCTTCCCTGTTTTGCCGAGATGGAAGAAGACGAAATCAGCAGGGTAATAGCCGCCGTGAACGGCTGGTGACGAATTTTTCGTTCACACGAGTGGGCTGCCGATATCCCGTGGTCGATTACCAAGAGAAGTATGAGGTATTATGTCGGACCAAGTGCCGATCAGAATAAAATCCAAGCCCGGGCGAACGAAAGTTGCGGTGACGCCGACGGCCGTGCGAGGCGTGGATATCTATGAATTTCCCTGGGTCAGCGATCCCCGAGGCGACCTCACGGTGGGAGAGTTCGAGAGCGGGTTTCCCTTTCGTCCCAAGCGGTACTTCATCATTTCAGGCGTTCCATCCGGCGAGATCCGGGGAGAGCACGCGCACAAGCAGTGCCACCAATTCCTGATGTGCGCGTACGGTCAGTGCAGCGTCACCGTTGACGACGGACGCAGCCGTCTCGAAGTGCAATTGGACAAACCGAGCGTCGGTATCTACCTCCCACCCATGATCTGGGGCAGGCAATGGCAGTACAGCGCTGACGCGGCGCTGCTTGTCTTCGCTTCGGAACGATACGATCCGGCCGACTATATCAGGGAGTACGATGCCTTCATAACGATGGTGCGTGGTGGCTAGTTTAGAGCGCTATGCGATTGCCACTTGGACCGAGAAGATATAGCGGGAATCAACATGTGCCGCAGTCATTTCTCTTCTCGCTTCGGCTTCAGGGGCATGCTTGGCGGTTCATGTTCACCGAAGGCGCACAAAATCGTCAGACCTTCGTTCGCGGTCGGGAGGTCCCTGAAATCGAAAGAGGCCGCGGTTTGTAGATACGATGTCGCCTGGCCTCAGACTGTTGTCTTCGAGTGCCCGTCGTGATGCTTCATCAGCCAATTCCTCGGATGTTGGCGGTTGCTGAACGAAGAACCTACGTTCGCGTCTCACAATCTCGGATCGCTCGCGGGCGGTCTTGATCTGGGCCTGCCATTGCTCACGGCTCATCTGGGAGGAGTCTTGCTCAGATCGTTCCTGTGCGATGCAGCGCATTGAGAAAAGCGCAGCTAATCCACAAATCGCCAGCAAAACCACGGACGGTTTCATCTTCATTGATTATAGCCGCAATGCGCCGCGTTGAAAGAGCTCGCGAACTAGACGCCGCCGCCGCCGTTTTGGACTGGTCGGCCAACACTTTCGTATCGAAACCCGTGTCCAACCACCTCGTCTGGTCGATAGATATTGCGCAAATCGACAATCACCGGGCATGCCATCTCGCGTTTCAATCTTGGGAGATCTAGAGCCCGGAATTGCTCCCACTCGGTCACGATGACGAGGGCGTCGGCCCCTTCGGCGCAGGCATAGGGGCCATCGCAATAAGTAACGTCGGATAGTTCGGATTTTGCCTGTTCCATGCCTTCCGGATCATAGGCCTTGATCCTGGCGCCAAGGTCCTGAAGCGCCGTTATCAGCGGGATTGATGGGGACTCCCGCATATCGTCGGTGTTGGGTTTGAAGGTCAGGCCGAGCAGGGCGACCGTCTTGCCGCGCAAGGAGCCGCCAAACACGGAAGCGACCTTGCGGGCCATCGCGCGCTTGCGGTTTTCATTCACCGCCAGGACAGCTTCGACGATCCGGATCGGAGCTTCATAGTCCTGCGCCGTCTTGATCAGTGCGCGCGTGTCCTTGGGGAAGCACGATCCTCCGAAGCCAGGGCCCGCGTGAAGGAATTTTGACCCGATGCGATTGTCGAGGCCGATGCCGCGTGCAATCTCCTGCACGTCGGCGCCGACCTTTTCGGCCAAATCGGCGATTTCGTTGATGAAAGTGATCTTCGTTGCCAGGAAGGCATTCGCCGCATATTTTATGAGCTCGGCGGTGCGCCGGCCCGTGAACATCACCGGAGCCCGATTCAGATAAAGCGGACGATAGATTTCGGCGATGACCTTTCGCGCTCGCTCGTCGTCGGTGCCTGCGACGATACGGTCCGGATGTTTGAAGTCGCGTATCGCCGCACCCTCGCGCAGGAATTCGGGATTGGAGGCGATGGCAACGTCAGCGTTGGGGTTGGTCTCGCGGATCAATCTTTCGACTTCGTCGCCGGTGCCCACGGGTACGGTCGACTTGGTGATGACAACGGTAAAATCCGTGAGGCTGGCTGCGATCTCGCGTGCCGCAGCATAGACGTAGCTCAGATCGGCATGACCATCACCACGACGCGAGGGCGTTCCGACTGCTATGAACACGGCGTCCGAATCCCGGACGGGCTCTGCGAGATCGGTGGTGAACGACAGCCGCCCGGCCCGGGCATTGGTCTCAACCAGACGATCAAGATCCGGCTCGAAGATCGGAATCTCGCCGCGCTTGAGTCCGGCTATCTTGTCCGCATTCTTGTCGACGCAGGTGATGTGATGGCCGAAATCGGCAAAGCAAGCTCCGGAGACCAGGCCAACGTAACCAGTCCCCACCATTGTAATGCGCATGTCAAACCTTAGGAAAACACCGATCGCAGCAACCGGCCGAGCAAGTTACTGTCAGTACTGAAGAACGAGGTCCGGATTGCGCGGATTGGCGTAACGCACATAGGTTCGGCTCGGTCCGTAATAGTAAAGCGGCTCGTCTCTCGTCCGCGGATCGAAACCATAAGGGTAGGCTTGGCCAAGCGAGCGATGCCGCGCGTGAACCACAATCGGACAACCGCAACGGGGGCCGCAAGAGGGGTTCGGTCCGCGATCAATCTGCAGAACAGGTGTCGCGTAACGGGCCTGCCGCGGCTGGACCGCATAATCAGCGGCAAACGCGGGGGCGACCGAGATGAACAAACCCGAGGTAAGCGCAAAAACTCTGAGCAAGGATCGCGACATGGCTGTAATTCCCCTAACCAAAGTCGATACTAGACGTTCGGATGGGTTCGAGCAACCATGCTCGTCCGATCGTAGAGCCATCCGTTGGAGCGCCTAATTTCTGGTCGGACCAGGTCAGCCTCGCAGCGTTGAAAGAAAGGATGGGTCGATCGATTGAATGGATTCCTCCAAAAAAGCTTTGCCTAGCCTGGATCCACGCCGATAGGCCAATACGACGGCTGCCCGCATGTCGGGCTGTCTTGTCACCATCAGCCGAACGTCGCCGCGGACCAGCTCTTTGACGTCGGGGTCGGCGAGGGCGTCAGATACAGTCGCCATATCGAGCCTTACTGGCATCAATCGCGCGTCGTTGGGTGCCGTGAAATAAGACATCTTTAGCGCCTCGGTCACTACGGGATCGTGCGGATCTCGCTGTGCCTGCAGCAACGCTAGGGCCAGCCAGAGTTCAGGGGCGCAGGGAGCAATGGAGAGTGACTGCCTGACCCGCGTCAAGGGTAGCGTATTTTCGACGCTATTGGCGGCAGCGGCCTTCTCTCTGCCGGATTGAAGCGCCCGAATCGCGGTGATCAGCGCGAGATTAGCTTCGAGATCTGAGCGGAAAGGGGAAACTGCCTGCAGCCATCCTGGGGGTTCGCCAAGCGACAAGGCGTTGAATTTTCTGGGATCCATCGGGAATACCGGTCGGTCCAAGGAGCCCAGTTCTGCCAGTCCCGACGCACAGGCGTATAAACCAACGACAAGCGCCAGTGTCACCAAAACGACGCGGAATGGGCTCAACGAAGTCATTAGATCCTCGGCCGGCGTTCGAATTTGATTTCACCATACCCGGTTTTCAAAACGCGAGCAGGCGGTCCCCCTGAATGGTCAATAGCGTCAAATTGCCTGTTGCGTATGCACCCGTGTCGATATTGGCTCGGTTTGGAAGTATGTCGGGTTCGCGGACCGGCGTGTGCCCGTGAACAATATATTTTCCGAATCGTCTCTCGCTGGTGAGAAACTCCTCTCGGATCCAGAGTAGATCGTGCTCTTCTTGCCTGGCCAAGGCCACGCCGGGCTTCACGCCTGCGTGGACGAAAAAGAAATCACCGCACACAAAGCGCAGCCGGAGGTTGTTGAAAAATCGTCGTTGGTGGGGCGGGATGGCAACCGCAAGCTGCTTGATCAACTCCGCCTGCTCGGCCGGATCGGGATTAAGCGACGGCCGCAATCCATAGGATGTCAGGGTTTGGAGGCCGCCATATTGCTTCCAGTCCTGAAGCCCTGCGGGATCCTTCAGAACGTCGAACAAAAACGCCTCATGGTTACCCTTTAGAAACACCGATTCATGTTTGCGGCTCCGTTCGATCAGTAGCTCAACGGTTCGGCAGGAATCCGGTCCGCGATCGATGTAGTCGCCCAGGAATACGTGGATCGCGCGCATCGACCTGCCCGTCGTCAGGTCTCGATCGATTACGGTGAACATTTGCTGAAGCAGATCGGCGCAGCCATGGATGTCGGTGATCGCATAGATACGAATCCCGTCCGGCAACCTCGGCTTCCATATCTCGGCTTTTGATCGCGACAATCCCAGCATTTGTCCGGCTTAAGGCCCTTTTCAGCTTCCACTAAGCGACTTCATAATAGCTTAGGCAGCAGGCAACATAGTCAACAGTTTCGTTAATATATCCGTCGTCTTTGATTCTAGTTGAGAGGCAAAACGGCGCAGAATCTCAAGTCGTTGCACTTAGCTTACTCCCCAATGGACATGTGGGGAGCAAAACATGCGCAGGCTTTCAACTTTGGCCGCAGTGGCCGCCGTAGCGATCGTCGTGGCCTTCCAATCGGCCAACGCAGGACTGTTGGGCATGCCGATGGGCCTGAAATCTGCGATGCAGCACATCCGGCTCGATACTCCGACACTTCCGCCGATGGCCTACACCATGTTCTGCCAGCGCTACCACGGCGAATGCCGCGCGAAGCCGCTCTTTCGTGGCGGCCCCGTTCGGTTGACGGAGGAGCGCTGGGCCGACCTGAAAGACGTGAATGAGATCGTTAACGGCAGCATCGCTCCGGAACGCAACACGCTGGATCTGGCGGGCGAGGCCTGGATCATCAACCCCGATCGTGGTGATTGCAACGACTACGCCGTCAGCAAGCGTCACGAACTTCTCGACCGTGGCTGGCCGGCGCGGGCCCTGTTGCTGAGCGAGGTTGTCACCAATTCGGGTGAGCACCACCTCATTCTCGTTGTTCGAACGAGGAGCGGAGATCTGGTGCTCGACAACATGACACCGCAGATCAGGCCCTGGTCCCGCGCTCCTTATCGGTGGGTACGGATTCAAATGCCAAACAACTCGAAGCTTTGGGCAACCATCGCAACCAGCCGCGTCTGATGTGCTTGCAGGCTCTCACAAGCTGCTGGTTCGCCCCGTGGCCTGGGAAACACCCAGTCCAATCGTGATACCAAGGATCACTTGGATTGCCGGCGTCAGCAAGCTTGCGTCAAGAAAGCTTTCGCATAGCACGACAAGAACGCTTGCGGCGGTCGCCGAAGCGAAAAACGAATCGCGGCCTCGCCCAATGGCGCCGCGGAAGCTGAAGAAAAACAGCTGAATTGCAAGCGCGGCGAGTATCAGGACGGCCGGTCGACCCCATTCAATGGCGATCGATACAGCCGTAGAGGGTGGGCCGATAAAGTCGCCGACGCCAAAGTCACCATAGATCTTCGTCAGCCGTTCGAACGTCCCAACGCCACTCCCAGCCCAGGAAGAATCGGATAAGGCTCGCTGCGCAATTGCAGTAGCAGCTCCCTCGGAAGCAGGGACTACTCCCAGGAGCCCAGACGCGGGACTGCGTTGGAGCAGCTGGAGGGAGCCAGCGCTCGCGATGCCAATCAGAACTGCAATCAGAATCGCCGATGGCCAGGGACGAAATCCAATGCGACGGAAAATCGCAACAAAAGCCATGACGGCCAGCCCCAGTATCACCAGCATAAACAAGCTTGCGTTCTCCTGAGTCCCGATTGCGGCCAGGGAAATCGCTATCCCAAAGATGCCGGCGAACAGTTTGGGCAGGAAGGGGCCGGAGAAGGAGAAGTCGAAGTTCGTCTGGTTTAGTTGCCTTTCAATTGCCATTTCGATGATGGCGCCATTTGAAAGCACGGCCAATAGGGCAACCGTTGTCAATCCACTCCCTGCCCGGCCGATGGCAGGCATTATCGCTGCCATCGCATCGGATCGACCGACCAGTATCTCCAGCGATACGAATGTCGCGCTGGCGCTCAGGGCAATCAAAATTGCCTCGGCCCGACGCCGATCTTTGGCAATAATCAGAGTCGAGACGGCCACCGATAAAACCGTCAAATACCATATCAGGCTGCGAAGCGTGCTGCCCGGATCGATGCTGATGTGTCCTTGCAACGAAGGATCATTCAACGCAATCGCGGCGGTCGGCCAGATCGGATTTGCAATCGATGCAAAAGGCAACGGGATGCTTTGCATCATCATCCAGAGGAGCGGAAAGAGAATCGCCAACGAAAATCGCCTCAGCACCTTCGCGGCCGCGGCGATTTCTGTCTCTGAAGTAAGCGCCGTGGCCAACAATAGCCCGGCCGCGACGAAATAGGTTGCGTGCTGCGCCAAAGCGCCGTTGGCGATCGACAGCAGCGGCATCATAGCCAACAGTGCGATCAGGAGGGACGAGGCGAGCAACAAATGAGATCACTCGGGGCAGGGTACGAGCAAGGAATCCACCAGGAGCAAACGAATCCGCTCGCGCAGCTAGTGTACCATTATCGCACACAGGACGCATCGCCAAACGGTCCGGTCTCTCGAACAGCCGCGTCGCGTAAGCTCCTCAGCCCGAAAATCGTACGGAACGCGCGAGCCGCTGTCGGGTCTCACGGCGTTGGGTCGATCGACCTTTGCTTGTAGAGCAAAGCCGCTGAAGTCTTGCGGGAGGATAGAGGATGGGAATGGCGAACCAACAAAATAATGTGCTGAGCCAGCAGGCCAAAACCATAGCCAAATTGCGGTGCGATACCGATTAAGAGCGCACGCGCCAACGCTCCCGAAAGGCTGGCACCAAACCAAACCTGAAGGGGCACGGTGGCGACGATCGCAAGCAGGCTGACCGGTATCAAGATCCAGACGCGGAAGGCCCAGGCCAGGACCGCGCCGGTTAAGAATAGAAATATGGCGACCGGAATCATGATGTCTCTCCGGCGACACCTTTTCACCCGGTTCCCTAAGATAACGTGAATCCCTCCTCGTATCGCGCGATGACGTTAATGAACCGGGCAACGACTCTTCAGGGTCTGCAAAGCGGCAGAGAGGCCGTCCATCGGGACCGCGCCTCGGATGGCACCTGCCTGCGTTTCGATTTCTATGGCTAGTTCACTTGCTTTCTGCCATTCGGCGGCGGCCAAATTTGCCGCGGCGTTGGGAAGCAAGAGGGCTTCCCCGGATTGGACGACAGATGCTTCGAATTCGGCCCGGCTTGAGCCTGCGACCAGAGTCACTTTTGGCCGGCTCGTCCGTGACAAGCGCTCTAAGATTACAAGCATGACCTCAAGACTTTCTCGTCCGCATTGAAGGTTTAATCCAGCCAAACCCACGTCCGATCGCGTGGTGTCGGCAACGTGCATAACTGAGACCGCATCGCCGCCGCCGCCTGGATTTCTGCTTTGAACCAACTGCCAGCCCCCCGGGAGGGGGGTGATACGGCTCCCGATCCCGACCTGTTCTGTGGCCTGCCTATCGCACTCCTGCCGCAAACCGGGGCTAACTCCGGATGTGCAATTCTGGAGTCGGGGATCAGGCGGTTCTGATCGCGCAGAGTTGGCGGCGAGGAGCGCGATAAGCACGAGAAGCAAACCGGTAGTCTTCATGTCCCGTGGGCCCTTGACGAGTTGCCAAAACTTTTGGCACTAGATAGCTCATTAAATCTTGATTTAATGCACCGCATAAATTTATTGCAATGCAGCACGAATGATGTTTCTTTTGGTTATGTAAGAGTTGATCGTACTGTTTCGGAGGTGACCTTGATCCCTCAGAGTTCGGTTCAAGCCGGAACCTCAGATGGCGTGAAAAATGGATCGGTGCTCGTCAGCCCCGAAGCGCCCAATAGTTCGATTGACGACCTGGCTGCGGCCGGTCGGCGTTCCAGGTTCAGCTTCAAAATCCCATATTCCGCCCTGCAACACGTCATGGCGTTATGCGACGCGACGGTCATCATATTTGCGAGCGCGGTAGGCGGAGGAGCCTATCAAATTGTCGCCAACGGCGCGCTTGATCGCGCAGAGCCTCTCTTGGGCGTGGGCCCCGTTGCGGCGGTGCTTTACGTGTTGATCGGTCAATCCAGTGGCTTTTACGACCTGCGCGCGGCTCTTTCGAAGCGACGGAGAGACGCAGGCCGTATTTTTGCGCAATGGTTCTTTGTTAGCCTTCTGCTGGCCCTGCTGGCGTTCTTGATAAAGAGCGGAGCGGTCTTCTCGCGCGGGTCGGTCATTTGTTTCGGTATGCTGGCATTGCTGTTGCTGCTGGTTAGTCGTCGGTTCTCGAGGCGAATCGTCGCGGCCGTCGTCGCGGATGGGCAGGTGCAGGGCCGGCGCGCTGTCCTATTGGGCACGCGGGAGGAGCTGGCATCCATAGGTTCAGAGGAGCTTCTGGAACGGCACGGGCTCACGGAAGTCGGTCGCGTGGTTTTTTCAAGCGAGATGAATGGCGGCTTTGCAATGACGGCGGACGAATCCTCCTGCTTGGCAAGGGCAATTGCAGTCGCCCGTGATCGAGGCGTGGAAGAGATCGTGCTGGCATTCCCGTGGAGCGATACACGCAAGCTAGAGTTGGTTCGAGATGGTCTCAGGGTTTCTCCTTTGCCGGTGCAGCTATTACCAGATCGGCGGATCCGGTCTTTGGCGGGTAATCCATCCTATCGTTTAAGGAACTCGCTGTCTGTTGAGATCCAGCGGGGCCCGCTCTCTCGTGCGGAGCAATGGTCGAAACGCCTGCTGGATATCGTGGGGGCTTCGATTGGCCTTGTCATTCTAGCGCCGTTGATGATCTTGAGCGCGATCGCGATCAAGCTAGACAGTCCTGGCTCCGCTTTCTTCCGTCAGCGCCGGAACGGGTTCAACGCCAAGCAGTTTTCGATCTTCAAGTTCCGAACGATGACTGTGATGGAAGACGGGCCGACCGTTGTACAGGCCAAGCGTCTCGATCCGCGGGTTACCCGGGTTGGCAAGGTTCTTCGCCGATCCAGCATTGACGAGGTCCCGCAGCTTTTGAACGTTCTGCGCGGGGAAATGTCTCTTGTGGGTCCAAGACCTCATGCCCTCGCACATGACGACCATTACGGACAGCTGCTGTCGGACTATGCCTTCCGACACCATGTGAAACCCGGCATCACCGGCTGGGCCCAAATCAGGGGTTACAGGGGCGAAACTGCCCGTGTTGAACAGATGAAGGGGAGGGTCGACTGCGATCTTTGGTACATTAACAATTGGAACCTGACGCTCGACCTAAAGATCCTTCTGTTGACCTGCCTGGAACTTGGGCGCCGCAACAACGCGTATTAGACGGATTCTGGGCAAGTCCGTCTGCGCTGTAACCGCTATGCAACATCTCCCCGTTATCGTGTGCGAGGCGACCCTTTAGGGGGTGCCGGTTCGTTGACTCGACTGGGGATTTGGCTGACTTTTCCTTCGAATTTTATGGGGACTATCTTGAACCGGCGTATCGCTCTATCCGCTATCCTTTCGATCATCCTGCTGGGGTCGGCGGGATGTTCGATCATGCCGATGTCCGGTCCCGAGGACCACGTTATCAAGAGTGAGATAACGCGTTCCGGCCCCGATTATGGTCTCGTCAAGCTTACCCCGACCGTTGTGGACATCCTGAAGGAGTACGGCCCCGGCGCAATTGCGGGCTCCTTTCCCGATCATCGTCCACCGCCAAGCATCAAGTTCGGAATTGGCGACGTTGTCGCTGTCTCCATCTTCGAAGCGGCCGCAGGCGGCTTGTTTATCCCGGCCGAGGCCGGCGTGCGCCCGGGTAACTTTGTTTCTTTGCCCAACCAGAATGTCAATTCGGCGGGCTTCATCACGGTTCCGTATGCCGGCGCGATCAAGGCTGCGGGGCGAACGCCAAGCGAGATCCAGCAGGACATCGTTAAGGACATCGGTAACCGCGCGATTGAGCCGCAAGTGGTCGTCTCGCTGATTACGCAGAATACGTCACTGATCAGCGTTCTGGGTGAGGTAAACGCGCCCACTCGTTTGACAGCGAATGCGGCCGGGGAACGGATATTGGACGTAATTGCCCGAGCCGGCGGTCCGAAGGGTCAGGGATGGGAGACGTGGGTCACGCTTGAGCGGGCGGGGAAGCGCGCGACCGTTCCGTTTGGAGCACTCGTGTACCAGCCGTCTAACAATATCTGGGTACACCCAGGCGACACGATCTATGTCTATCGTGAGCCGCAGATCTTCTTGGCATTCGGCGCTTCCGGATCACAGGGGCAGTTCCCGTTCGACATGTGGAAGATCTCGATGACGCAGGCGATGGCCAAGGCCGGAGGCCTGCTTGACGCCCAAGCCGAGCCGAGCTGGTGTCTATGTTTACCGTCGCGAGCCACGGGAGCTTGGCCGAAAGGCTGGGTGTCGATTGCTCCAAGTTCGTCGGGCCGACGGTTCCAGTGGTCTACAACGTCGACTTCCGGGACCCTGCTGGATATCTTCCTGGCGACTAAGTTTGAAATGCGGGACAAGGACGTGTTGTTTGCAGCGAACGCTGCGACCGTGGACACGGCGAAGTTCCTGCAATTCGTTCGTGTGGTGATTGCGACCGCCAACGACACGCTCGTTACCGCAAGCAACGCGCAGATCGTGAAGATCCAGTCACGACTGTGACGTCGGGAGCCGTCTCAGCGCCATGGTCTGAATTCCTGGGGTTCGATCCCCGGGATTTCCACGATCAGGTTCTCCGCACGCAATGCCCGATCCAGTCGCAGGCGAAATTCAAGCCGGACCGTCGTAAGGCCTGCGACCAAGGAGTCCCGGTTTCTCCAGCCCGGTCCTTTCAAGATCTTGACTGCATCGCGAATTAGCCCCGTCCGAACAATGGCCACGAATTCGTTGCGCGCTCCTTTCTTGAGATCGTCGGGAAGAATATCGTAGATCGCCAGCACGTATGGGCTACGCAGCGCAATCCATCCCTCAAAGGGGGCCAGCTCGTACGAAAGTCTGAGATCCTCCAGATGATCGGTTACCTGGCCACCCTGATTTATGGCACTCCAATATTGCATGAACCACAGGAACCCGTCGGTCGGGACGCAGTTTAGGGCTCGCTTAACGGAGGAACGGAGAGATCGTAACCTTTCCTCGGCCTGGCGGGTATCCAAAGCATCTACAGCCATCTCGTAAAGGCGAAGACGAATGATGGCTGCGGCTCTCACCTCGAGGGGGTTGCAGATGGCTCGTGTTTCTGCCGAAACGAGAGAGGACTCCGCCGCGGGATTGCGCTGAAACGCGGCACCCGACAGGACAGCGTTCGCGGCACCGTTCAGCTGCACCGCTTGGTCGGTATGATCCAGGAAGAATGCTGCCCAGCTCGCCGAGCACAACGCGATTGCGATGACCAAAAGCCTGCCAACGGAATTCCTGAGGGCAGCCATCCCGTGATCAACAACTTAATCCACGTAGCCGTACCTTTTATAGTACTGGTTTCGATAGTAGCCGGCATTATTTGTGTCGTATCGGCTCATTGCGGATAAGTTCACCTTGTTAAAAACCGCACCCAGCAAGCGTTCCTGCACAATCGGGGTTTCCCGAAGGACACGTTCAACGATATCGACCTTCGCTTTCGCCCATTCGACTACGAGAATGTAGGAATCGGCTAGGCTTCCGGTGGCGCGAACGTCAATGACCGGTGCCAAGGGGCTCAGATCGAGAATGATGCGGTCGTACTCGCTGCGAAGCTGCTGAAACAGCTTTTCCATTTGTGGCGAGGCCAAGAGATCGCTTGAATTTGAAAATCGCGCCGTTATCACGCACGGAAGAAAATGAAGGTTTGTCTGTGGGTCGACCCAGATCGCATCCCTCCAATCGGCCTTTCCCAATACGACATCAATCAAGCCAATCGATGCCGAGCGGGTCAGGCGCTCGGTGAGGCTTGGATTGCGAATGTCGCCGTCTATCAAAAGAGTGCGAAGGCCGCTTTGTGCGCTCGTGTGCGCCAATGCTTCGCTGACGGTGGACTTACCCTCGTTCGGGAGGGCTGACGTGATGCCGACCACCGTGTGGGGCGAACCATAGTTGCTGAGGTCGGCGGCCAACTTGATCGATCGAAACGCCTCTGCGAAGCGGGAGAACGGCGAATCGATCACGAACCGCGCGACGGTCTTCCTTACGGGAAGCAATTGTTCGCGCTTAGACATCGGCGGTTGGGTTAAGCCGGGATCCATATTTCGGGCCGCAGCGGCGTGATGACCGTTATCGAGTAATTTTGCGCCCGCAGGGGAGCTTCCGCTCCTTGCAAACGGCCATCTGCCCTTAACCCCTCGCAAGTATCGGTTTGCGCTAGAGCCCGCTTCTCCCAGTTCGACGACGGGAACCGAGGCGAGACAGTTGGTCTGAAGCAGCCGCTCGACCTGGTGAACAGTTCGGAATACACGATCCAACATTTCGAGAAGGATCGCGATCAGGCCCGCAAAAATGCATCCTGCGACAATGCCTGCAAGGAGAACGAGCAGCGTTTTCGGGGATGTCTTGGGTGACGACAATTCCGATGCTTGTGTTATCACCCTGGCCTCGGTGATCGGGAACGACTGTTGCTGAACCGAAACCATGTAGAGTTGGAGGAAATTGTCAGACAGCGCACGGGCGCTCTGCGAATTGCTTTCAAGTTCCCTCAATACGATTTGAGCCTGGCTCGTGTCGTTGGATACGGCGATCGTCTCGCTGAGGCTCTTCTGGCTTGATTCTTCGCGCGCCTTGGCGATCTCAAGGTCGCTCTTGTAGGCCTCGGCTGTGCGCCGAAGCTCATCGATGAGTGAATGCCGGATTTCGCGCATCTGGTTGCGCAGATTGACCACAGCCATGTGGGTCGGGCCGTATCGGTTCGACCAATCTGCCGCGCGACCCGCATAATCCAGATAGGTCTGCCTCAGCTTGGTGATGACCGGATTTGCCATCGTGTCGTTGACGGTGGCCAGATCGTTCAAGATCACGCGAGAATCGTTGTCGTCAGCATTCAATATCGACGTAATGCGCTCAAGCTTGGCCTGGGCCTCGGCCCGCTTTGCACGGGCCTCCGTCAAAGCACTGTTGATCTCTGCCAGCTGTTGCTCGGTCAGGAGTCTGCCGCCGGCGTCGACGATATTGTTCTTTGCCTTGTAGTCGACCACCGCACGTTCTGCCGATGAAGCCTGAGCGCGAAGTTCCTTCAGACGATCCTGTAGCCAGACCGCAGCTCGCCGCGACGCCTGGTATTTCGATTCGAGTGAATCGGTGATGTAATTGTCGGCGATGGCGTTCGCGATTCGCGCCGCCAGCTCGCGAGATGTGGACTGGTATGCTATTTCGATAACGTAACTGAGTCCGACGCGCTTGATCGTGAGCCCGCCCTGAACCCGCGCAATGGCGCCTCGCATCAATTCGATATCTGACGACTTTTCCTCAGGAAAAAAGTTCGAAAACAGTTGCGATAGTCCGCTCAGCAGCCCGGCGTCCTCGCGCATAAATTCCGGAGAGTCTAAAAGATGCAAGTCCTTGATGACGGCGGAAGCAATCGTCTCGGACTTCAGCACCTCGACCTGGCTATCGACCATCGCCGAATCTATCGGGTTATCCCCTGTCGACGCGCCCTGGGTCTGAAGGCCCTGCATCTTTCGGCTGTCGATCATCAAGACAGCCGTTCCGGTATAGCGTTTTGTGGCGGTCAACACGTAAACGCCAGCCAACCCGATGCAGAGCAACAGCGTGAAGATCATCACGGGGTATTGTCGGCTGACCAGACTGATCGCTGCCGAAACAGTCTGCTCCAGAGATTGCGATTCACCGCTCTGGATTTCTGCCGCGCGAGTAACTGGAATTCGGGTCTGAAGCATCCGGCTCGTCTACCTGAACAAGTTTACGTGGGGCCCGTCGAATTGAGCGAAATGCATCCGGTTTCGAGGACCAAGATGCTACGGCCAGCCATTTGACCGTTAGAGGCTAGCAGGAATTTGAGACAGTACAGACAATAATGGTGGTCGTCGTTGTACTGCCTGCCGATCCCCCACTACTGCCTGCCGATCCCGCACCGCTCGAGCTTGCGCTGAAATAGTTCGTCGGATTATTCGACGTGCTATTTGCCGAGAACGTCTGAAATGCCGAGCCCGCGGTCGTCGATCCACCCAACGGAGTAGTTTGGCCGCCAACGCCGCCTGACGAGCCCGTCGCGGCGCCGGAGAGCGCCACACTTCGCGTTGGATCATTCCCGGTAATCGCGGCGTATTGTCCATTAGCATCCGGCGAACCGGTTGCGCCGAGGTCTCCCTGAATTTCCAGGGCAAACGTCAGATCGGTCGTCTTACAAACGTTGGCGGCTTTGCCGAGGCCGGTTCCTATTGCTTTTTGCAATGCGGAAGTGCTCGGCTCCCTTGCTTGCCAGGTCCTTCAAGATGCTGAGCACCGCAGGTAGTGCCTGTGGATAGGCTGCAACGAAGGTTTGAACATCCAAGGCGATTTCGTCCGGGCTGCGAGGACCATTGGGGCCTTCGAGCAACGACGATGGGTTAGTCGTAAAGTTAGCTGCTTTTTGGGCGGCATTAGGGTCGCTCACGCACGCCGCATCGGCGCGCGTCGCAAGCGTAAATCCGAGCGCTAGAAGCAAGCCCGAAAAGACCAATTTCGCCAACGGCCCACGTGCCGAATTGCTCATATACCGACCTCTATCAAATCACCTAATCCGGTGTAATTAAAGGAAAATTAGGCAAATGTACAGCTGCGAATGGCTAAATGCATGTTTACGTTAATGCTTCACGCCTGCTTGAAACAGACTGCGCTAGCCCCATGCCAATGAGGGGGCAAATCGCCAGCGAAAGCCCGGGAATTTGAAGTGGAAAATCGACTTGCGAATGGAGGATGGCCAGAAGGCCAATCCAAAAGGCCGAGATCGAAAAAATGGCGTTGCGCCTTCGCCTCAGCATTCCTCGACCTAAGACAAGGAAGATCGCGAGCCAAGCTGCTCCAAGCAGGATCGTGAAGGGGATGCCCATTTCGGAGGCCATTTCGAGGGTAGTATTATGCGCCTGCTCCCAAATTCCGTATGATGGAATATCTCCGCTCCGGTAGGCTGGGAAGGCCCATCGGAACGTACCAAGACCGGATCCCAGCCACGGATAGTCTCCAATAATCGCAATGGTGGATTTATAGGCGTTCCAGCGACCAGCATCGAAGAAACCCTCGAGGCCAAACCTTTGGTTGACCCGCGGTGCAAAGATCAGCAAGGCGACGAGGATCGCGAAGGCAGCGACGATTGGGAAAGCGAGCAGCAAACCGCGTGTACGCAGTTCGCGCCGGTAGAAGGTTCCGACAGCTCCGGCAATCGTTAAAAGTGAAAGAACGGAGCCTGCGCGGGAGCCCGTCAGGAATGTCGTGGCGAACATGATAAAGCAAGCTGTGAAGTACCAGACCGTTCGTCGTGATGGGTTTCGGAAAAAAGAGCTGACTAATTCGGACCATCGGCGTGTTGCTCCCGCGGAGTCACTTTTGACCGCGTTGGAGAGCATTAGCGTCCATGTGAGAGTTGCCGCGCCGAAATAGGTTGCAGCAACGTTCGGATTTACAAAGGTGGCCGTCAGAGAATACTGATAGTTGTACTTTTGGTGCCAGAGCAGGTAGTTCGGCCAAAAAATGAAGGCCAAAATTCCGTAAGCCGAATAGGCCAAGGCGGATACTGCAAATGACATCAATAGTAGTGCGGCCGCGCGTCTGTTTCGGCCGACCAGGAATCCACACAGCATCGAGAGTGTGCACGCAATTTGAGATCCGGCCGAAAAATAGGGTTGATTTCTGGCAATTGATACGGAGCCATCTAGCTGCTCCTCAAGGATTGAGGAGGCCAGCTTCCATATCGGAGCTACCAATTGTTGCGAAAAGATCGGTGTTCGCGCCAATTGTTCGCTCACGACAAGAGTCCAGGCCAGCCCGACCGCAGCGAAGCCAGACAGGAAAGCCAGATCGCGAGCACTTACGGCTTGCAGGCTAGCCAGCAGTAGTACCGCCGAAAGCAGGAGCACCCAAACCGCAATTACGCGTGAGTCCATCGACCCAAATGGGAGCGGCGCCAAAGCAATGATCGCGCACAGGCCGAAGGTTGCGGCGATTAGAGGGTAGCCAGCAAAATTGCCTTCCTCGAAAGCATCGGCTGCGCTTTTTGAGGGTTCAAACATTACGGGTTGGTTCTCAAGCAACGCCGCTGCTGGCGATCAAGAACATCAATCGAAATCCTTCTTAACTCGATTCCCGTTTCCATTCCGCAAGCGAGCTTTCGAGATTGTGCTCAAATTTGAATCCGTTTGCGACCAGGCGCTTCGGTATGATGTTGGTGGAGAACCACAACTTCTTGATCCGGTCGCGATTGATGCCCGTCTTGATGCCGGCCTTATGTAAGGCTTCAAATGGAAGCACCGCCAGATTCATGAACCAGATGGGAATTATCAATCGCGGCTGACCATACCCCGCAACTCGCGAAAAGGCTGAACAAATTTCGCTGATCGTGTATCGATGCTCATAGCAGAAATTGTAGATCGACACGCCGTCGTTGCGGGCCGCCATGTACCTGATCGAGGAAATAAGATCCTTCACGTATCCGCATGACTTGATCGTGTCGGTTCGCCCCGGATAAACAAAGGCCCTTTTTACAAGCATTTTCGAAAGGCGTGTGAAATTTCCCCGCTCGTAAAGTCCGTAGATGACGGCAGGACGGACGATGGTGAGCCTCCTGTTCGAGGCTTCTGATTGCCACAGCTGGTGTATTTTTTCGGCCGAAAGCTTGGAGCGTCCGTAGGCGCTCACCGGCGCGGGCTGGGCATCCTCGTCCAGCGCAGCTTCGCTGGGTCCGTAGATGGAGATCGAGCTCGTAAAGACGATATTCGTGCAACCCGTGTCGTTGGCAAATCTGCATACGTTCACGGCGCCAAGCACGTTCGTGTAGTAATAGTCGCCATCCGGATGCCCCGGCGTGACGTGAATTGCCGCCAGGTTGAAGATGTCGGCGGGCATCCCATTGGATAGCTTGGGGTCAATCGTTTCACGAACGTCGTGGTTCAGATATTCAACGCCCTTTACCCGCGCTCTGGGGTCGCCGATGTCGACCGAGACAACCCGGCTGTATCCTTGTGACGCGACGAGCTGATTTAACAGATGGGTTCCGATAAAACCGGCGCCGCCGAAGACAACGGCCTGAGTAGCATGAGACATTTGATTAAGGCTCGATACGATTGAGGGTGTTCGCCTCCCTACGATAGGTATCTTTCAGTACATCGTAGTTGATGGCGCGCGTCAGGTCGATGGGTTCGCGGATTACCCGTCTTTGCAAGAGCTGTGCCTGCAATAGCTGTAGACGCCTGGAGTCCAACTCTCCAAATCTTGTACCAAAGGGCCGCAAAAGACGCCGCTGTGCATCGAGTAGGCGTGAAATGAGGGGGGAAGGGAGCGGTGCATCTATCGTGCGCGCGACAATTGGGACGGTTCTCTCATAATCCGAATATACTGCCTTCCAGCCATTCGCGGTCGCGATCAGAAATTTTTGCAGGTTGCGCTGCCTGGAAAAGGCATGCTGGTGGGCGAAGTAGACAGGTCCCGCGAAGTGGACGCCAAACGAATCGGGACTAAGCGATCGATAATCTACATTCAAGCGTTCCAATTCCTGCCCCTCGATGTCGCTGTGGCCCACCAAGACGTCGATTTTTTGATCCAGGAGGTCTTGTAGAGGCGTATCGCTTTCCACCATTTGAAGCTTGCTTTGCGCGACCGCGTTCTGGGCGATGAAGGCCTGGAGAAGGGTAGAGATTTCGGGTCCTGGTCTGTATCCGATCCGCTTCCCTTCCAGATCCGATGGACCCAGAACGCTAACGCGCGGCAATGAGTAAAACTCCGCCGAGTTGACGATATAGGAGGCCGCGAATGCGACGATGGGAAGGCCTTCGGCACGAGCCTTAAGAAATGCAGCGGCTGAGGCGAGGCCGATAGTATTCTCGTCTGCGGCAACCGCGGATATTGCATCGCTGTCGTCCGCTCCGGCAACCAGGGCCAAGCTCAAGCCCTCGCGCAAGAACAGACCATCCGAAAGGGCTACGATCGTGCCGGCCGAAGAGGGGGATATCGGACTGCTTAATTTCAACGTGTATTGAGCAGGGGCGGTTTCCGATTTAAGTGCTTCGCTTTGACCCGGCTCCAGGCGCAAAACAAAAATTACAACCAGAATACTCGCCATGAATAAGCCGGTGAAGAGATGCGCGCCAGAACCAACTCTTCTGGCTTTCCGGCGATCTCTCTTCATGGATTCTTCTGTGCCCGTCGACAGTATTCGTTGGTAATCCGTTAGGCGTCGTAGAAGGTAAGTGCCAGATGTTTCCTAGCCACATACTTCCTAGTACCGCGTCCTCAGAATAACTCGCGGTATTCATATCTGAAAGCGGTCGATGCGGAGGTAATTCCGAGGGTTCTCTGCAATTTTTCATATCCCGTCAAGGAAACTATAATGCAATCCGAGCTGCCGGCATAGCAGATTTGGACTCTGATAGATTGACCGCAGTCGTTGTTAACGAGGACGATCTGATCGATGATTTTTGGATTGGCTTTTTGCGCGTGGGTCTGCGGGTGAACAGAAATACATGCTCTGCCGTCTGGCGTCTTGTGGCTCCCCGCGAATGTACCAGTCATTCCCAAAAAAGGATTAGCAGGCCGCGGCGACAATCCGGCGCCGCCGGAGATGGGAGCAGATGACCGGCCGTAGCCCGTGACCTGGGCTCGAATTTCCCCGGTGAAGGTCAACGAAATGATCGCCAGCAGACCCGACAACAAGCCAGCTGCACGACCGATCTTGCCGAGATCGTAGTTAATCGCCATTGCTTCGCGCCTGGAATGTTCGCCCGAAGGTTCACCCACGGGTCTGTAATATCTCGATCAGGCCAAAGCCCGAAACGTGATGAAACGACACTTCCTGCCCGCCAAACAACACGGCAGGGGCAGGTGGGCTAACGGTCACCACTTCGACGCCTGCGGCCGCAAAAACGTCAAGCGCAGCTTCAACATTAGAGCACGTATAGCACACGTGGTAAATCATCGAGCCTGTTCGCTTTATGAGTTTATCGATGGGAGAGGGGCCGTCGCCCGGCCAAATCACCTCGACATCGGGCATTTTGGCGTGGTGACGCATGGCGAGATTGACGCGCTGAAGCGGGTCAAAGACTTGATTTCCGGCCGTATAGCCAAGCAATGCCAGATAGCGAAATGCCTCTTCAGGCGAGGCGACTGCAAGACCCAGATGATGAAAGGAAAATTTCCCCAAATCGAGTGCAATGTCGTTTGCTAAGCTGGACACCTTGAGGTCTCACGTCTTTTTGTGAATCAGTTCGACGAATTCGCCAACGTTCTTCAAGCTGCCGATTTCAGATGCTGAGAACTTTATTCCAAAAGCCTTCGAGACTGCGAGAACGAGCCGAATGTGAGAGAGGCTATCCCATCCGTCAACATCATCGCCGGTTGTCTCCGGCTTGAGCTCCAGATCGTCTTCGTCGAAGACATCACGAAAAACAGTCGTGAGTTTTGGGTAGATTTGAGATTGATCCATTAGTTGTTCCTCTTGTCACCGGCGATTTGCTGCCATGGCTCAACGACGTGTCTCTGGCTGGTCCTGACCGCGTAGCGAAACACGAGGCTTTTCGGAGCTTGCTCGGCACACGAAGGAATTCAAGACGCTTGCCAGTCTGTCCGACCAGATGTTGGCCAGGTGTCTCTTTGCATGCACCTCGTCGGAGTAGTCTTGGTCATCATCGAGATCGCGCATCGTCATGAAGGCGAAATTTGATCGCTCCCCCACATGATGTACGAGGCTCCTTGATCGCCTCTTCGTAGCTTTGCTGATATGGACTTGCGCTCCGATGCCAGGCTGGAATGGGAAGATCAACGAGCAAGACCCTTTCTCCGAGCGTCCAGGAGTGTTTCTATTTCGTCCCTTAGCAAGCTCGCTTGGCTTTGCGAAATCTCGTCCTTGCGTCCCATGCTTTCGGTCCAATAAGCCAGCGCTTTCTTCTTGTCTTGCTCGGACATACCAGCGAGCTCGCGTTCTGCCTCGTCACGCTGCGCGGATCTGCGGCCGGTCAGAAGTTTGATTGATTCCCGGTTCTAATTTCGCGCGCAATCTTCTCGATGACTAGAATGGGACGAATTGCCATTGCGCCTTCGTCCAACCAACCCGCGGGTAGGACAGCGACAGGGCCTTCGGGCGTGCGCCGATAAAAACCATAACGGTACTTCTCGAGATCGATATCGGTCTCTCCGCGATTGCGATCGGGATCGGCGTATTTAGTGTCAGTGTCAATGAACATCCCGAACCAGACACCGATTACGAAAGTATTCGACGGCCGATCAGAGGCTTTTTGGACTTCATGTACAAGGTCTATGACTTGCTTGACCTCGGAAATGTTGGCGCCCCCCATCGCGAAATTGCTTACCTTGGCGCAGCTCAGCTTTGACTGAATTTCCTTCTGAATAAACCCTACCGCCGGTATTCGACGCTCCGACCAAAAGGACCTTCTCAGTCGGGACTATTGAGAACGCTGCGTCCCGAGGAAAACGTACTTGGGAACGGTCATGTAGAGCGTTTGTTCAGCGTCTTGGAAATCACGCAGGTCCATCGGCTTTACGGATCGGGAAATACGATGAAGGAGAGAGCCCCGAGCAGGGCGTACAGAGAAACAAATGACAAAAAGGTCAAAGCGGCCTGTCGAAGAATGTATTTCAAGTCAGAAGGCCTTGTAGACGAAGTCAGGAGACTTGTGGAGCAAGGTGGTGACCACGAGAATGGCCATCATCTTACTCGCGAGCGTTAGATTCCGGCCGATCATGCTGTCGCGAACTGTTGCCAGGAAGGTTGGCGTCGTCACCCACGGAGCGATGCGGTCGGCAACGAACCAAAACAACGCGAATGCAGCGGCTATCGCAGCGAAAGTCGCCGAAATGCCCAGCTACACCAAGCCTTCCGAGGAAGCGAGTAAAATCCGTTAGATCGGGCACCCATAGAGCACGTCAGGGCGATCACAAAGTAGCCGATCGTCATGCCGCGCGAAAGTAGATGTAGCCCATGGTTTCCATCAGCGTGCGATAACGTTTCTTTCCGAAGCGCTCCGCGCAGGCCACCTGCCACAGCTTGTTGATGCTTGCGCCGGCACCCATCAGCAGTCCGTAGACCACGAATACGGCTGTCGTCCCGTGCCAGACGCCCATGACGAGAAATGTGACGAAAAAACGCCAGCACGCCGAGATAGGCTGTCAGCGCGGGCGCGGGAAAGCAGGACATCAGCAGCATGAGGAGAGGGTTGAAGAGATAGAACTTGAACCACTGCGACAGCGTCATGTGCCAGCGCTGCCAGAACTCCAGGAAGCTGCGCGCCGAAAATGGCTTGTCGAAATTCTCAGGTAGCGCCTGTCCCGAGCAAATTCCCGCTGCCGATGACGATGTCCATGTATCCGGAGAAATTGTAGTAAAGATACACCGTGTAGAGCGACGCGGCCAGGCGTAAACTGGCGCAAAGCTTGCAAAGGGCAGGTCGCCGGCCTGCGAGCAGTTGCGGCTTCAGAACGAAAACGCATACTCGGCCGTGGCGGCGATGATCACGAATTTCACGTAGCCGGTGGCGATTCTCGAAAAGGCGTCGTACACCCTGGTTGGATCGAGCTCGACAACCGCCATGCCGTCTGCGGCGCGAAAGTCCTGATATCGCTGGATCGGACCCGAGACAAAGCACAGGAAGTTACACGTGTAGCGGAAGAATGCGAATGGGCCAATTCGCTCGTCAAGGTCTCCCGATCTGCACATCCACCATGATGTGCAAAATCCGGAACAGGATGTAGGACAGCCCGATCGTCAAATACGGGAAACGGAAGATGTCCCAAGTCCTCGAAGAAAGAGAACCGTTTCAGGAAGACGTAGCAGCCGAGTACGGCGAGCAACTCCGAGGCCAAGGACGACGGGCGATTTCCGAGACATACAGAATTGAGACGCACAGGTAGCCCAGCAACAAAAAGCCGAGCAGCGGCAGCACCTGGGTGACATCGGTGAGATAGCTTGCCAATGAAGATCGCATTCGCGAGGCCGAGCACGAACCTGCGATAGGTGATGGAGTCGCTAGATGTTGAAGGCGACACGACTCCGGCAAGGAAGGCGAAAAACAGAGGAGAGGTCAGACTCATCGAAAGCTAGCTTGGGCTGTTCAGCATGCATCATGACGACGATCAAGCGGGCTCCAAATGGATTTCTCACGGTGCACCGTCATCGGCAGGTCACCGAGTTGAACGTCAGTGCGCAATTCCCATCGACTGCTGCCGTCAGCGCCTTCGTCAATCTGCGTGAATCCCAGCTTGCCGTAGTGTTCGCGAACCATTTCGTTTCTGTCCGTCGGGACGTAGACGCCCTCCAGGGTTGATATGCCTGCGGCACGCGCCCGAAACAGGATTTCGGCCAGCACTGCCTGCTCGACGCATCGTCCCAGCACGCGACAACTCATCAGCCATGTATCGATCGTCCAGGTGCCGGGGCGGGTCGAGGCGGCATATGACGACGCAGATGATGCCGTTGTCGCCGAACTTGTCGAACAGCCTCGCGTGCAGCGTCATCGCGCTTCGGATCCAGCTCAAGCTGCTCGACCTGGGATTCGGTATAGCGACGCGTCGTCAGGTTGAATTGGTTGCTCTTGTTGATGAGCTGGGTAACGCGCGACCTCGTCGTGCGGTCGAATGAATCGAACACGATGCGCATTTCCAAGCGATCGCAGATAGGATTGAAGATCCGAAGTCTGACCCTGCAAACTCAACCGGCGGGCATTGGCCTGATACATGTCGGCGCGCGACGCGATCTTCGTCGGAAAAGCTCGATCGCCTCGAAATAACCGGCAGCAGCCAGTGTGCGCGCATAACTGGCCGGATCGCTATCGAGCTCGGGTACGGCTACTTCGGGTATCTCTCGCCGGATCAGGCCGCGCTCAACCGGATTGTCATCGAGGAAAACGAGCGAATCCAGTCCCAGCGCAAGTTCCTTCGCGATCGCGCGTATGTTGGTTGCCTTGTCGTCCCAGTTAGCCTGGAAGACGGCGATATGGTCTTCCCTCAAAAGCATGTCCGGATGCTCCTTGAAGGGCCGCCGCGCTACGGCATCGGTGTTCTTCGAACTGACCGCCAGAACGATTCCGCGTGCGCGCAAGGCGAATGCAAGCTGCTGGACGGATAGATGAGCCTCGCCCGTGGCGTCACCTTGTGCAATCTGGATTCCTTCAAGTCCGTCGTCGCCGATAACGCCTCCCCAGACCGTATTGTCGAGGTCGAGTACAAGGCATCGGCGACTCTTGCCGCGCATGGCGCCAATGATCCGGCAGACGTGGTCGGCATACAAGGGGACGTAGGCGTCGGAAAACGGCAACTTCGCCAAATTCCACTGGGCTGGCGAATGCCAATCGGCAAGTCCAATCGTTTCGGCGATGCCGGCGACGTCGAGCAGCAGATCGGTCGATTGCAGAACCGTCTGGCAGATCCTTTGATTGAAGCGATCGACCAGATTTCTGGCCGTCCCGGCCAATGCGCGGTCAAAGGATCCGAACAGCCCTTCAGGAGGGGCCGCCACGGTCTGGACGATGCACACGGCGCCGCTGTTGCGGGAGATGGCCGCGCGGATCGTGTCCACGAGACCGATTGCGGCGTCGACGGTCTCAGCGGCAGCCTGCCTCGCTGCCGGGCGTCGGCTGAAGCGCGAGACCGCGATGATCGATGGCAATCAGGACAGCATCCGGTCGCGACTTGTTCAGCGCGGAATCCGGTTGTATCGCGTCCTGAAGGAATTGATCGTAGGCGCCCGTGATACATTCAAGCGCGAAACCATGGCGTGCCGCCGTGGCAACCAAGACCGGAACGATCAGATCCAGGGTGCCGTTGCCGATCAGGCCGAGGCGAAAGGGAACCAATGGTTGCAGCGAGAGCTTTTGCGCTTGAGCGGAAAGAATGGCTCGTCCGAGCCGCGAAAGCTGCCGCTCATCCAGCGCGTGGGTTGCGAGAAATCGAACTTGCCTTCCAAGGCCGGACTCGGCCTTTGTGAGCGCCTTGCAGCGAGCCGAGAAATCATCAGGTGGACTTGGAAGCCAGGACAGTTCTCTGTAGAGTTCTACGGGCACGATCGATTCCAGCTCGTTTTGGGCAACGAATTCAATGATGTTGCCGTACCAATGGGCGAAAATCCAGCTGATAATGTATGCAAGATGTTCGAATATAATTCGACAGTTTCATGGCGTCGTCGACTATGTGCTGACTATTGGACTCGGCTTACACGGAAAACCGGGTCAATGCAGTCCAATTCGAAAGAGCAGTTCAAATTAACGTTGCGGGCGTGAGGGTCGAATGGCGCAGGAGTTAACCCTTTCCGTCGTCATCCCCAACTACAACTATGCAAAGTACGTGGGAACTGCGATCCAAAGCGCGCTCGACATACGCTGGCCTCGAGTTGAGGTTGTGGTCGTCGACGATGGGTCGACTGATAACTCGGCTGAGGTCATCGAATCATTCGCGGACAAAATCGTCATCATCAGGCAGCCGAACGCCGGCCAAATGCAGTCGTCCGTAAACGGCTTTTGCAAGTCTACGGGGGACCTCATTATCTTCCTTGACTCGGACGATGCGTTGCATCCCGAGGTAATGAATGAAATCGCGGCGGTTTGGACGGAAAGGGCCAGCAAATTTCAGTTCCAAATGCGGTCCGTCAACGCTGAAGGTGAGCCCATTGGCACCATCCAGCCACAGTATTTCATCAAGCCGACCCCGCAGCAAATTCGAGAATGGGTTGCGACGCGCCGGTGTCTATCCTTCGCCACCGGGCTCCGGAAATGCTTACCCTCGTTGGGTGGTCGAACGAATATTTGGGTTCAAGTCTGATTTCGTTGACCGGGCTCCCGACAGCTACTTAGTGACGGCGGCCCCAGCTTACGGGGATGTGATAACGATTGCCAAGCCGCTCGTCGATTATCGAGTGCATGGCGACAATCACGGTGCATTTCTACAGCTCGAAGACAGCCGTTTTGCGCGCGAGGTGGACGTTACCAGGAGGCGGTTCAAGTTCTTCCGCGAGATTGCCGCCAGCTCGGGTTTGTCAGTAGCTCCCGAAGCGTTGAGCCGGAATATGTTGTTTCTCTGCTTGCGAACCGCCTCCTATTCGTTGCGGCCGGACCTTCATCCTATCCCGCGGGATACCTCTGGAAGAATCTTCTGCGATAGCCTTCGGGCCCTGGCCTATCCGCAGGGCTTTACTTATGTCCAACGCGTTTCACTATTTCTCTGGACGACCTGTATATTGTTCGGACCGACGCAGCTCGCACGCGCGCTGGCGAGCTGGCGCTACGCGCCGATCAGCCGGCCCAAATGGATGACGGCGATCCTGAACATGCTTAGGGTTGTTCGCTGACCGCCTCGTCAGGACTTTCACGCGGAGTGAAGGGAGCTGGCCAGCCAAGTATGAGTTTGTGTCCCCATTTTCGCGCTGGCGCTTCGATCAGACGATACGTGAAGACGCTAACCGCGATAACACAGGCCAACGATCCAGCCAGGATCAAATCTCCCGTCCAGCGCTCTGTCTGAAAGATCGGAACGTGCATGACAGAATCGAATTGTGACGGAACATGAAAGACGCGCTTGAGTGCGATGGCTTCGACGTACAACAACACCCAGTGAACCATGTACACGGAATACGAGATCTTGCCGAGGAACTGTGCAGCTGGAGTCATGAGAGCTCGCGCCAGTATTCCCGCATCGGATTGAACAAGCGCTACCAAACCGATGAACACAGGCACGACTGCTACGACTGTCGCACCTGAGGCCGTTCCAGCGATTAAAAGAAATGCAATTATTAACGCCACCTGCCCAAGGGCAAGGAAATTGCTGGATAGCTTGGGGTAATTTTCTGCGTGGGTAATTTCAAATATACATGCGCCTATAAAGAATCCGGCAAGAGATCGAATGATGCCAAAATCATGGGTCGAATTCAGGTCGCCATGTGCCAACGCGACAAAACAAAAGCCTCCCAGGCCGATCAAAGATAGTAAAAGGAGAGGAACCTTGCTCCGAAAGGCTCCCGTGACCGCGGCGAGAGCAAAGACCGTATAGGCTGCGAACTCGCAGCTTATGCTCCAACTCGGAACATTCCAGGTCAGGTAATCAAAAAATCCGAGGCCCTGCACAAGCGTCAAATTTGCAAGAAATGACGTCCAGGAGTTGGTTCCCGTGAACGCAATTCTATCGCTCCCATCGATGATGCCGGCGCTTTGCGAGTAAGCCTTCATCAACTCCATTCCAAGGAGGAACAGGAGCGTGGCCAGATGCATGGGGTAGACCCGAAAAAAACGCAGACCGATGAAGCGCATCACTTCAGGAGCCGAGCTTATTCGGCCCGAGTACGTCGAGTAGATGACAAAGCCGGATAGAATGAAGAACAGGTCGACAGCCAGGTATCCGTTTCGGAAAAATTGAATTTGCGTTACATGATTGGAGACTTGCAGATGATAAAGGACGACGAGCAATGCGGCCACGCCGCGTAGCCCGTCGAGTGCAACGTACCGTCGTGAATTGCTCGTTTGCATCAATGATTACGCAGCTATCGCGGTCTGGGCTGGATCCAGCCCTGCAGGCAAGCAAAGTCAGGCCAATCAACCCGTGCTGGTAGGTAATCTTTCCCAGGGCGCCTCGCCTCATGGAGGAATCTATTAAGCGCAATGTCTCTAAGAAAGTTCCCGGACCGTTGCAAAGCGAGGTCGCCGATATGCCTCGATTGAAGCTGGACTAATCACGTCGCAGGGCGCAACAAATCGAGCGTAGGTGAGGCGGAGAGTGCTGACGACGACCCACTTACAAGAAGATTGTGTCCACGATAGTAAGATGTCCGAGAATTTTCCGTGATCGTGAGCCGCGTATGTCAAAAAGGCAGTTTCCAAACATTGATATCCTGCGCTTCTTTGCTGCTTGCCTTGTGGTGTTTTATCATTTGGCGGTCTCATGCTGGGCGGCGCCTGGTGTTCAATCAGCGCGCATATTAGGCGGGCGAGCGTCGTTCCCCGAATTGCTGCCCTATTTCTGGAGCGGATTTGTTGGGGTGGAGATATTCTTCGTCATATCGGGTTTCGTGATCAGCTTTTCTGCCGAACGCTCGGGGGCATTTGCTTTTCTCCGAAGTCGATTTTTTCGGTTATATCCGGCGGCTTGGATCTGCTCGACAATTTCACTCATTGCGCTGATATACGCAAACATTGCTCCTCCCGAATCCGCACCTCAACCCATATTTCCATTCCCTTCTATTGTCGCCCAAATATCCATGGATCGACAGCGTGTATTGAACTCTTGGAATTGAGATCAGCTTCTATGCGCTGATCTTCCTTGTCCTTGCGCTCGGTTTTTGGGAATTCAAAAAGGCGATCGCATATGTACTCGGATCGGTGAGTGCAGCGTACTGGATTTGCGGGTATCTCGTCATGCCGCAATTCTTGACTAGTCACCTTTGGTCTCGCCCGCTTGAACTGTCACTTGTTCCGTACGGATGCTACTTCGCATTGGGTATGATGCTATTTTTCCATGCGACGAAAGGTTTGACGGCGAGGGACATCATTTTTTGTGGATTGTTAATGATCGGAGCAACGATCGAGATCATCTTTAAGGCCGAGCACGCAAATCGGGTATTTCATTCGGCTCAATGGGACGGGGTACCCGTCGCTATTTTCCTCGTCTTTGTTGCGCTCGCCGCCTCAAGTTTGACGTGGCGGCCCGAACGAAGACTTGCGTCCTGCTTGCGACAACTCGGACTTGCAACTTATCCGTTGTACCTCCTTCACGATAATGCCGGCACGGTATTGATGTCCTGGCTTTTGGACAACTTTACAGAATATCGATTTCTCGCGCTTGCCTTCAGTATCGTGGTTTGCATCGCGACCGCACTCTTGGTCGCGCTCGTGCTCGAGCCGCCTTTAAGAGGCTTTTTGGCGACACTGTGGCCGTTGCGAAAATCGCAAGGCCCGGCGGTTCAAGATGGTTAGAGGAGTTTGTCCACCGAGCCCGCTGCGGTCGTGCCTAAAGCGAGGGCGCTATCTATCTCCTGATAGACGCGCCGCGCGGTAACGAAGGCACCAGGGTCAAGAGCCAGATAACCAAGGCGGATCCCGGCTTTAAAACGTACGGGAAGATAAACCAGCTGAAAAGATAGAAGTTACAAATCTCGAGTCGCAATGCGCTCGAGTAAAGCCTGATTACTATAATCGCGGACACCAAGATCAAGCCAATCAACCCATACTCGTAGGTAAGCTTTGCCCAGGTCGGATCGCTCACTTCGATAGAGGAATCTATTGAGCGCGACGTCCCTAATAAAGCTTCCCGGACCGTTGCCAAGCCAGGTCGCGAATATGCCTCGACTGAAGCTGAGACTAAGCATGTCCCAGGGGGCAACAAATCGCGCGTAGCCGCTCGTGTTCGGGGTCGTAAGCTCAGCAAGACGACCAAACCAGCGATCAAGGCCGGGCAACTCAAGATTATAAAGGGTGTAAAGGAATAACAGCGCGCCAAACAAAGAGACGACGAAGACGGGAATCCGACCTATCGATCTTGGCAACAGCAAGCCCGCGGCCAGTACGATGAGGCCTGAGCCGGAGAACGACACGAACAACCCCATGGAGAATAGCGCAAGAAAGCCAAGTCTTCTTCGTAGATGATACTCGATGAGTATGGCCACCGCCATGACAGCGGAAAGTTCACCGGACTCGCGCAAGAAGAATCCGTTTGCCTTAACAATTCCACCCTCCTCACGCAGAAACGTATAAGTTCCCGCTCCGCGAATTTCTTTTGGAAGAACGAAATAGATGTTGGTGAAATATTGTCCAGCTTAGTCACATTGACGAGAATGATCTGAACGACCGCGATGACTGCAATGACCGATGCCGCGGTAACGTAGGCGTTGAGAATGTAGTTCTTGGATAGACTCGAGATCCGGCCTTCGCTGCAAACGGAATGCGAAGGGAAGATAGGCAACTATCAAAAGCAGCAAAGAGCTCAGAGATGCCTGCGGAGCTCGAAAAAGGCATGCGAAGCATCGCGAGCGCTACGGTGCATGTCAATAGATACAAGCAAGGTACGTTGACAGCGCCACTTCCGGAAACCATCAGGTACAGCACGAAAAACGCATAGCAGAGCAGATCGGAGGCGACCGGAAACTCGCCGACGTTATAGGCGATCTGATTAAGGAACAGGATGGATGCAATCGACGACCAGACGGCGAGCTTGCCGACTGACGTAAGCTCAATTTCAGGTCGAAGTTCGACGGCCGGGGTCGTCTGCATTGCGTCGGCAGTTGAAGAAGTCATTTGGCATCCATCGCCGGGTACGCGGGGGCGGAGCGTCGTATTGGGCTGCCCTCAATCCTATTTGCAACAATACGATGAAATCTCGTTTGCAGGAAGCTGCTCATCTGCTGACCCGCGTTCAACGATCGCCAATCATCTCCCTCACCAGGGGCGTGTACTGAGAGCGAAGGCGCTTCAATGTCCGACGGGTGCTCGGAACCAGCTGCTTTAGCAGAGAGCCAACGCTCAAAGCTTCTCCTGAAAAACGTTGAGCCCATGCGTGCACCAACGCTCGAACCACGGTGTCGGGGTAGACCCCCTTGAATTGGCCCGCAACTGGCGTCCTATTCAGCAAATCATGCAGATAAGATCCTGCCGGGGGGAGGAGCTCCTTGTAATAGCCCATCTTATCCAAGATGTTGTTGTAGAGATGAACGGAAAGGGCCTGCCCGCATAGTCGTTGGCACTCGTCTCGATACTCTGGCAGGAGGAACTTGTAGAACTCGTCGTAGTGAAGCGGCATAAACAGATTGGCGGGCTTGAACGAGGAGCTTTGTTTTCTGAACGTCCTGGAATTGAAGGCCTGAAGGGTACCGAACGGGACGTCGTGGTCCAGCACGCTTTCGCTGGCGGCGATAATTCGTCCCAATTCTTTCGAAGAGGGATCGAGGTTGAGGATCGCGTTGCAGATATTTGTACCGTTTTCTGCGATGAGAAAGTTTTCGCTGCTTTCGACCTCAAATGATTTCAGCATCATGACGTCTGAAATCGATCCAGCAGATCTGCTTCTTCTGGAACATTTTGTATCGGAAGTAGTCCGAAAACTGTGCGATATTGCGCCGGCCATCAGTGATAAATCGATCGATGTAGGATTCATCCACGATCTCGTTGGCATTGCCCTGGACTATGCCGGAAGGCAGATCGTCGAATGGCTTGTACGAATAGAGCACAACGCTGTGACCAAACTCGGCAAATGAAAGGAGCGAGGCCTTTTCGTACGGAGAGAGCGGGCCGAGCCAAAAAGATCCAAAGGTGCTCATAGCTTGGTTTCCTGTGGGGAATGCCGGTTAACGACGAGACGTGCCAAGGGCGCAACGGCAACGCCTGTCCGTCAAGCTCAGATTTGGCTGCCGTCGTCAAGACAACAGGTTAGAGGAATGCTCGGTGGATGCGCGCCGCGGAGCTTTCCAGGCCGAATCTGTCGGAGAACATTGCGAAAAGTCTGGCTTGGCTTTGATTCAGCAGATCCAGGTTGTCAATATTCTCGACTATCTTTGCCCCCAACCCGGTCACACTTTCTGCTAGAAACATGGCGGACTGCTCCTCTTCGGTAGTGCCGGCGACGGCGTTTTTCAAGCCGAAAATCGGCAGTCTTGCAAATGCATAGTCCAGCATCTTCAATTTGAAGCCACCGCCGAAAAGCTCGGGCACGAGCCCGGCTCGGCACCTGCCAGCTATCTCAGAGACATCCGGCAGGCGCCCATGAAATACCAAGTGCGATTTCAATGACGCATACCGGTCGCGAAGCGGCTTGGGAACCGCGCCGACCACATTGAGCGATATTCCGTTGAGCTCAAATTGCGGTAGAAGGCTATCGACCAGGACATCGAGGTTTCTTTGCTTGGCTATCCATTCGAAGGTTCCAAGAAGGAGCAAAGCTCTCGGCTTATCCGATGTAATCGTGCGCGGGGGAGCAGGCTGGCCGAGGAAGACTGGCGGGAGCACGTATGTCCTTTTGAGGGAGCGGCTGAAGTAGGACGCGTCCTCGTCGGTGATGCAAATCACCGCGTCGGCGAATTGCAGAATCTTTTCCTCCTGGTTTCGATATTTTTTCGCGTCGTATCCCATGAGTAGGCGACGTGCCGGATTTTCAAAATTTCGAGCAATTTCGCGCCGAATAAGGCCTTCAGCGTTGTGCGCGACATAGCAGATTGACGCGGACTGCCGACGGCTCAAGATGATGTCAAGGAGACCCGAAGAGTATGCATGGTCGATTACAATCCAATCCCAGGACTGGTCCAGCAGCTTGAGCAACGTCGCTTTGAGGTCGGGAGTTGCCAATATGTATGCGTCTTTTGGTAGCGACGAGACCAGACTGAACGCCGCGGAAACTTGTGACGGAGGTGCATCTATACAAGTGATCTGTGGCAGACCAAGAAAGGGCTTTTCGATGGCCTGCTCGCTTCTCCTCGATCCAATAACTGTAAGTTCTGCTTCATTCGTCAGAGCAAGCGATTTAAGCAGCCCCGCAGAGTAAAGTGCGTCGCCGCTAAAAAGTGGGGTTGGCAGCCGGCCGGAGATCCACAATATCCTCTTCAAGAGTTCGAGCTCCCCGTGCTCGTTTCCTGCCGCGGGCATTTCACCCATCGGCTTGGGCCGCAGGTATCGCGAGATTGAAATTTCAACGCTGTATGTCCAGACGCAACAGGTGGCAGCTCCGAGCCTTGACAGGTTGCGGCACGTCGGTCGAGCAGAAGGTTGGCGCCGGCAGCGTTTGCTTCGAGCCTTTCGCGTCAACTGACTCGGCAATGAGGGCTCCGTCCAGCCGGAAGCGGCCGGGCCGTTGCAAGGCAGGCAGCGATATGTCAACGGCAGCCGTGCCATCGGGGCGTTTGGCTATCGATGCAAGATCGAGCTTTTGGCTTGCAGAAGTCACCGCCGCTCCCGTCGCTTCATCTATGACGGAGACGCGCAGTGTTCGCTCCGATGGATATTGCTCCGGAAACCTTATCGGAACAGTTAAGTCCAGGTGATTGCCAGTCATCGGCAATACCACGGCGCCGGAGCTGGCTCGGACGTCGCCAACATGATCCATTTTCAGGAACGCCGGCTTGGGCATGTCATTTGGGGCATCGGCATAGCCGAACTCTTGTGGATCCGGTGTCAGTTGGCTCGGCCCGCACTGTCGCTTGCCCTTGTCGGACGAAGTAAATTGACACACGCGAACATAGTCCACTCTCAATTTTTGAGGGAATGCGCTCTCGTCGATCCCGTGGCGGCCAGCCCATCCACCGCCTACCGCGAAATTGAAATCTATATGGGCAGGGGGGCCTAGCTGGCCGTCGCTCCGAAGCCACTGATACGTCTTCGTGTAGATCCGACGGCCATCCCAAAACAAAGTGATCCGGTCCGGCGCCCAGACCATGCCTACGATATGCCAACCTTCGTTGAGGCTCTCCTTGCCCATCATTTCAGCATATTTGGTCTGAAAAGACGGGTCCGTGAACACGTAATCGCCACGTCCTGCAGCATTAGAGTGCAGCATGTTCGGCCTGTCTTCCGCTCCGTTTATGACGTACTCAAAAATGTCGATTTCCGGAGGGTGCCACGTTTTTCCATCCTGATCGTAGTCAGCTTCGAGCCAGAATGCGGGCCAGATACCCTTGCCGGACGGGAGAAACACGCGGGCTTCGTAGTAACCATAATAGAAAGTCCGATGGCTACGGATCAGCCCCGAATCGAACAGGCTTGCTCCCGGCTTCTTTTCGGCGGTCAGATCCAAAATGCCATCGGAGACCGTGATTTGCGTATCGCGGTAGCGTTGGATCTCGTCGTTAAAGTGGTCCAGGGTCTCATTGTTGTAGATGAAACGGGTGGCCCATTTATTTTTATCGAGCTGGCCACCATCAAACTCATCCGAAAAAACCAGCTCCCATCCACCGCAGATTGCGGGCGCAATCGGCGCGATCGCCAAGATAACCGCTGCGGCAGAGAGAAAATTTATCAATCGCTGGTACATGCTCGACGCCCTCGTTTGTAAACTGTATCTCAAACTGGTAGTGAAACCGCAATCGATTTCCCGTAAGGTAACCCTGACGGGAGCCTAGTTGGGAACTGTGGATATGCTCGGGCCTAAATGTGAACGCTGTTACTCCGCGCTTCAATTTTGCGGCATGGCCCAGCCGCCGATCGCTGACATTCACTTTCCACCGCGAGGTGTATCTCTGTGAACTTGCACAATTCAATGACGGTCTCGGTTGTGATCCCGGTGTTCAATCGCGCGGACAGGATTGAGGGGGCAATTCGGAGTGCTCTCGCTCAGAACCCAAGGCCCTTGGAAATAATCATCGTCGACGATGGCTCGACGGATTTGCCCGATGTGGCGTGGCTGACGGCGATCGACCCCTGCGTTCGCGTCATCCGTCACGAGCGCAATCGCGGTGGCAATGTGGCGCGCAATACGGGGATTGACGCCGCTCGTGGGGATCTGATCGCTTTTCTCGATGCCGATGATCGTTGGTTTCCCGACAAGTTGGCGATCCAGCTCGCGCAGATCGGGAGCCGGGCGTCTGGCGATTACTTCGCTTGCGCGAACGCGCTATTGGACGGGGGAACGTGGGATGGCATACCTATAAATGCCCGTCCGCCCCATCCGGGCGAGGATATCAGCAGATACTTCCTGGTTCACTGCTACACTTTTCAGACTTCAACCCTGCTGGTCCCAACTGAGCTTGCCAAGGTTGTGCGGTTTGATGAAAGACTGAAGAGACATCAGGACGTGGACTTTGGACTCCGACTTGTGAAAGGAGGGGCTAAAGCGTTGTATTGGCACGAGCCGCTGGCTGCTTGGTGGAGTGAGCATGACCCGAACCGT
This sequence comes from uncultured Alphaproteobacteria bacterium, assembly GCA_963774775.1. Classification (GTDB taxonomy): domain Bacteria; phylum Pseudomonadota; class Alphaproteobacteria; order Rhizobiales; family Xanthobacteraceae; genus Bradyrhizobium. Next base: position 19,003 of record CAVZGZ010000015.1, on the reverse strand, counting down.
GTTTCGGTGCAGAAGTCAATCGACCCGACCTTGGTTTGGCTGCAGACCGCGGGACACTTGATGACTCCAGATGCGGCGGCGGCCCTCTATTTTAGGCACGCGTTCCGTGGACAGCTGCGTAAGCAGCCTTTGTTGGCTATTTCCACGGGGATCAGAATGGGATTCAAAGATCGCGAGTCCGTATCGTGGGTATTTAGACGGATCTTGAAATCTCTGAGCAGTCAGCGCGCCATCGTCCCTCCTCGTGCAGCAAATGCAGCGAGGCGACCACAGGACGCCTAGTGCGTGCGATCATGACTGGATCATTGGGGTTCCCGCATGCTTTAGGCCGAGCTCGTGGCGTGAAGCAGACGGAACTCTCTTGGCGGCTCAGCCGAAGAGAGCATTGAGTGGCCTTTCGCGTCCGCAAAAATCGGTCGGTCGAACTGTCACCGCTGGAACATTCGATCGCATGTCTCGTAAGGATCGTCCGAGAAGGAAGCCAGTTGGCTGGCGAGGGCTTTCCCATCGGGGGCGGAGTTAATGCCGAACGACCTACACCGACCGGAGCAAGGGTGCGTCTGTCCTTCGCCAATCGCGGATCGCTACATCGAGTAGCACTCAGCCTCTTATGAAGGCCGATGACGCCTGTGGTTCAGGTGAACTCATCTTCTGCCGGAAAGTTATGGACGTGGAGATATCAGACAAGGTTGACGCGATGATTGAAGAGCGTGCTTGACGCGTAGATCACTTCGCAATGCACATCACCGCTCCGTTGCGAAGGGGGAGAGCAAGGGTTCAATTGGCTTCCTTCACAACGCGGACTACGAGTGCTAGAGCGGCCAACCGGTTTTAGTGTTTCCATCTTAACATCAGTCTCCAGCCTGGCGAGTTCAATGAAGAGAAAATCCGGCTCAGCTCTCTCGAACGTTCAGTGGGCTGCAGCCTCGCAATTCGGGCGGGTCGCGATATCGCTAGTCAGTATAGCCATCTTCGCGAGGATATTGCCGGCCTCCGACTTTGGTCTGTTGGCGATGGCAACTATCGTGACAAATTTTGCCGGTATTCTCCGCGATATGGGTACATCAGCAGCCATTATTCAAAGAGGAACGATCTCGAACGAGCTTCTTGATACAGTCTTCTGGTCGAACGTGGTGTTCGGCGTCATCTTGGGCGGAATTATCGCTGTCACTTCCCCTCTTGTCGCGAATGTTTTTCGCGAGCCGGCTATCCAGCCCTTGTTAATTTACTTGTCGCTTGCATTTCCACTTGGATCTTCCGGGGCTCCGCATTTGGCTCTACTCGAGAGAAGCAGTCGCTTCAAGAGCATTGCAATTGTCGAGATTGCTTCGTCGGCATGCGGAGCTGCATTGGGAATTGCTGCGGCGTTGTTGGGGGCCGGAGTAGTCAGCCTGGTGCTTCAATCATTGGTCAGCACAACTCTTTCAACAGGATCGTTTTGGCTCTTCTCACGATGGCGGCCGACTTGCCGATGGAGCCGAAACGAATTTTCCGAGATCATTGGGTTCAGCGGCAATCTTGTTGGCTTTAACATCATAAATTATTTCGCCCGTAACGCGGACTCGATGCTCATCGGCCGATTTCTCGGACCTGTCGAGCTCGGCTTCTACAATATTTCCTATCGGATCATGTTGTTTCCTCTGCAAAATCTTACCTACGTCCTCAATCGAGCGTTCTTGCCGATATTCAGCGAGCAGCAGCACGATCGCGCTCGGATAGGCCGAAACTACTTGAAGCTGCTTCAATTCATCAGCGTTATCACGGCGCCGTTGATGCTAGGGCTTTGGACGGTTCGGGAGCCGTTTGTAGTTGTTGTATTTGGTGAGAGATGGCATGCTGCATCTTCAATAATTGGCTGGCTCGCACCAACTGGTTTTTTGCAATCTATCGTGTCCACGACCGGAGCGGTTCTGATCGCGACGGGAAAAACGCGGTTGATGCGAAATCTTGGAATTGTGAACTCGCTTATCTTTGTCTTGTCGTTCGTGCTTGGGTTGTCTCAGGGAGCGGTCGGTGTTGCACGGGCGTACTTTCTGGCTAACCTGCTCACGTGCGGGATCTACCTCCATTACACGCTCCTTCAGGTCGATCTAAGATTGATTGATGTTGCGTTGAGCGTGTCGCGCCCTCTGCTCGCTGCCGTCACGATGGCTGCGCTGATAGTCGCTGCCCAGCATTGGATTGTTCCGGAAGAATTGACGGTCGTGCTGAAGCTAGGGTGCCTTGTGTTGGGTGGCGCGGCGCTCTATGGAATTATCTTGACGGCAGGTGCTCGCGACATTCTTTCCGAAATGAGAGCTGCGATCCTTAAGTAGGGACCTAGGAAGTTTGGGATGACGCAGATAGCCGCGAGGGGTTGTCGCAGGGGCAGGTGTTGCGAGGGAATACCTCTTTGCCAACTTTCTACGTCAGTGATTTGCCTTCACTACACGTCGATCCAGGTCAATTTGCGATTGTCTGACGTCGCGGCAAGCCTTTGTCGATCTTTTCTTACGGCGATTGTGATGACAGTCCTGATCGTCTGGGCTGAGAACTTCATCATGCCACAATCATTGCATCAGATTGTGCGGCTTGCGTTGCTTGTGATGGTAGGCGCAACAATCTCTGCTGCCACTATGATCGTAGCCGCTCGTGATATCGTTGCGGATATGAGGGCCGCAGTAGTCAAGAAGGCCTAAATATTCCGGGGAAAGCCTATGGCACTCAGGGCGCGTCTTAAAGAGGTCATTCGCAAGCTTGACGGGGGGGCCCGAGCGGCCAGCATGGAAGCTGTTTATCAGCATATTTTTGAGCGCGATCTCTCATCCATCAACGCGGATGGTGTCAGGTTCTACCCCGTAGGTTCTGCCGCGAACTATGGGCTCTTATACGTTCTCTTGAGGGCGGCGCTCGACTATCCGATCAAGGAAGTGCTTGAACTCGGGGCAGGCCAGACGTCTGTTCTGTTTGATCTGCTAGTCAAGCACGGCGTGCTGAAATCTCTCGTGAGGACGCTGGAGCACGACGAGACATGGGCCTGTCGGGTTTCTCAATTGGTGTCTCACGATGTTATCAGGACGCGCCTGGTTCCGAAGCAAGTCCAGGGTAGGCAGATCGCCGGTTATGATTTCTCGCCGCTGACGAAAAGCAGCATCGAGCTTCTCGTGATCGACGGTCCTCCTGCCGGTCTAGTGGAGAACCGGTTTTCCCGCCTTGCCGCCGTCGAGCTCATCGACTGGATCAATCCGTCCAGCTTTATCATCGTTGTCGATGACGCGGAGCGGGAGGGCGAGATCCTGCTGACACGCTCGATCCAATCCAGTTTGGCAGCGAGAAAAATCTCGTTTCAGGTTGGAGGCGTTGTGTCCAACAAGGCGCAGATCATTATTGCCGGCGGTGATTACGTGGGCGCAGCCTACTACTGAGGATCCGCGGGGCATGTTTCGCGATTGAAGAGTCACGAAGCGGCCGGATGATGCAGTAGTTGCCTTACTGGAGTTTCCTCGTTGCTGCCCTGTTTTGAGTGCAAGATCATTTGACGTGCGCGAGCGCGGTGTAGGCATTCCCAGGCCGGCAATATCTACTAGGAGTTACCTCCGCTGCACTTTATCGCGGAGCTTTGGGACTGAATTCCGGCAGAAGCGCCAGAAGATAGCCCAGATCACGCACGATACATAGGTGCATTCCTTCACACGGGAACTCTCTCATGCGGCGCCTTCAGCTGACCTGCTTTGTGTTTGCAGCTATTATTTTGATGCCCTCCCATGGTTTCAGCCAAGCACCATCCTCCTCTCCGTTGAAAGGAGAAGGTGGCAGGCACGGCGCATTGGACGGCGTTTGGCTGTGGAGCTTGCCTGAGACACCCAATGGGCTTCGGCCGACGCAGAGTTGGCACGCGACCGGATCGTCACCGGGAGGTGACATTTACGTGGCCGGCATGGATCACAAAACTAACGCGGCTCTGTATCGCCTTCATTGGCGGGAGGGTAAGCTTCAGTTCGTGGGCGATGCTCGGTCCGCCTCGGAGGCAGTTAGCAACTGGATGGAGGGAGAGACAGCAGAGAAGTTCCACACCCGGCCGCTCTGGCACGATGGCAGGGTATATGTAGCGACGATGAATCGCTCCACACTAGACGACGGATATCTCACACAGCGCGGCTTTCATTGGTACTCCTACGATCCAACTCAGGAACAGGTTTTCGGATCTAAGCGCCTCCGAACCCAATGGCACCGCTGTGGACCACGGAAACGTCGTAACGCTTGCCTCCGATCCTTCGCGAAACCTCATCTATGGCGCAGGAGTGCCTACGGGCGAAATCTATCGCTATCGTGTTTCCGATGGTCGTACGGATCGCTTAGGCCGGCCTCGCGCGTACAATCGGCGCTTTGTCTACACGGGACGCGTGATGTGGGTGGACACCCGCGGACGGCTTTATTTCACGGCAAGCAACCCAGATAGCCCGAGCGTGTTTGGGCACATCTACTATTATGATCCAGATACGGGTTTCGGCGAGCGCAAGGACTGGCATCTTCAGGACGCGCAAGCCCTCGAGGTGGGTCAATGCGTGGCGAGTAAAAGGTACTGCTTCTTTTCGGACGACAAAGGTCATGTTTACCGCTTTGATGACGATGGTCCCTCTTGGTCGTATGTTGGCCAGATCGAGACCGGTCAACACGGCTACATGTGGCTGTTCGATCTAGACGCAGACGACAACAAAGTTTACGCAGCCATAAGCTGGCCGTCGGAGGGTGAGGCGACCTCGCTATTTGAGTTTGATCTGAAAACCGGCAAGACGTTGCGGCTGTGCGCTATGGCGGATTTGGATCCTGCTCTCCAGGATCTGCGCGTCCATACAGGCTATAATGCGTGGGACGCGGATGGTCGTTTCTATTTTGCAAGCTTTAGCGGGCGCCCTGATCAATCGGTTGTTCTTACCCGGATAGACCCTAAATGGCTGAAGGCGGCTTTGAGGAAGCCTGGTAGCGGCACACAGCCGCCAAGATAACGCCATGAGTGGCAAGCGGGAGGAGATCCTTGCCCTCAGGAATGCCGACAGCGCAGACTGGAAGCATGGCAGCAGCTGGCCGTCGATACCAACGAGAGGTGCGTCGATCGCGCCGGCTCCCCAGTGGTCTGGATATGTCGTCTTCGTCCGCCATTTCAGGTGCTACGTCTCAGGTGCTACGTCGCAAAAGGCGGCGGGACCGAGCCAACCGGCTCGGTCCCGCACCAGCTCAGGCAGCCGCCGCCTTCTTCGTATTCCGGTGCACCTGCCGCTCGATCCACTCGTAGGTCTTCTCGAGGCCCGAGCGCAGCGTGGCAGAGGGCTTCCAGCCGAGCTTCTGGCCGATCAGCCGGTTGTCCGAATTGCGGCCACGAACGCCCAGCGGGCCGGGGATGTGGTTCTTGTGGACCTTCTTGCCGGCGATATCGGCGACGATATCGACGAGCTGGTTGATCGTGACCATCTCCTCCGAGCCGACATTGACGGGGCCTTCGAAGTCGGAGCGCGTCAGCCGGATCGTGCCTTCGAGGCATTCGTCGATGTAAAGGAATGAGCGCGTCTGGGTGCCGTCGCCCCAGATCTCCACGTCGCCGCCGTTGATGGCCGTCGCCACCTTGCGGCACACCGCGGCCGGCGCCTTCTCCTTGCCGCCGTCCCAGGTGCCCTCGGGCCCGAAGATGTTGTGATAGCGCGCCACGCGATTACGCATGCCATGGTTGCGATTATAAGCGAGGTAGAGCCGCTCCGAGAACAGCTTCTCCCAGCCATATTCGCTGTCCGGGTTCGCCGGATAGGCGGAGTCTTCGGCGCAGTTCGGATTCTTCGGATCGAGCTGGTTATGTTCCGGATACATGCAGGCCGACGACGAATAGAACATGCCGCGCACGTTCCGCTTCTGGCAGGCGTCGAGCATGTTGAGATTGATTGTGGCCGAATTGTGCATCACGTCGGCGTCGTGCTCGCCGGTGAAAATATAGCCAGCGCCGCCCATATCTGCGGCGAGCTGATACACCTCGTCGAACCTGCGGTCCGCGATCTGCCGGCAGAAATACTGGTCGCGAAGATCGCCGATCGCGAAATCGTCGGCTTCGGTTTCGGCAAACGGCGGAAATTTCAGATCGACGCCGCGGACCCAAAATCCTTCGCGCTTAAGCCGTTTGACCAGGTGCCCGCCGATGAATCCACCTGCGCCGCAAACCAGGGCAGTCTTAGTCATGAAGTTCCCTTTCTTACATTTCGCGCGTCGATAGCATATTGAAATACTGTTTCAAAACGATCGGTCACCCGCGTGATGTCGTAATTGTTCAAAGCAAATTTCCTACCACTTTCGGCCGCCCCGATGCGCAGGGCATCGTTTTCCATCAGTTGAAGCGCGGAACGCAAGAATCCCGCCTTGTCGGTTGGATCGACGACAAGACCCGCTCTGTTCTTGCGAACCACCTGGGAAGCAAGATTTTCGGCTGGCGCAGCCAGCAATACCGGGCGTTGGGCGCAGAAATATGACTGCACCTTGGAAGGAACCGAAAACATGCCGGCATCCGGTTCGATGGTTGCCACTGTTACGTCTGACGTTGCAAGAACTTTGGGCAGGTCGGCAAATGGCTGGAGCGGCAACAGAATCAGGTTATCGATCGACTGCTCTTGCTTGGCGCGCTCAAGGGCCGCGACGCCCACGCCATGGCTTACAACAACGACGTTGGCGCGTCCCTTCACTTCCTTGGCGAGATCGACAAGCAGTTGAGGATTATGTTTCAGCGCGAGCGTGCCGGAATAAAGGAAGTTGAACGTATCAGCGAGCCCATGGCGTTGTGCCCAATCATTGTGCTTTGGAAGGGGGGCGATCTCGTTCAGCGTGCCCCAGTTCTCGATCGTAAAAATCTTGTCTTTGCCGCTGACCCAGTCTCTTGCAACATCAGCAAAAGAATCGGTGATTACAACGATAGCGTCAGAGCTGGCAAACTGTCCGCGTTCCAGAAAACGGTAATAGCCGCCGATTGCCGAGCCTACGGCGCCCATCTTCTTTCGCAGCAGCTTTGAAACGGCGATACTGTAGAAATCCTGAACCCAGAATACAAATGCCGCTCGGCATTTGCGGGATGCTTTCACGATCGCCGTTTGCGCCTCGGTCGGAGTGTTTCCCGAGATGATGAGGTCCGGCTTGAGCGAGAGGACCTGCTCTCCAACTGCCTTCCCGTATGCGACATCATCGAACCGACGTCGAACAAACGACGTCTTGTCGTATGGGCGTGCCAGGCTCACGCCTTTGAAGGACAGACCGGCGGGATCCGAGGAGGACCGTTCAAGGCGCCCCTTGGGACCGCGGTCGCCGTGAAAATAAGCATGGGTGACCTGGTGCCCTCGCGAGGCGAGTTCGCGGCTCAGATCGACCTGGAAAGGGTGGCCAGCATAATCATGAACTAAGATATTCAAAGCAGCACCCATTCGACGCCCAGATTGTCGCCCGTCTTGGACGCGAACACATGCCTCAATCCCCGTACGCTGTCCATCTTTCTGCGCCTTAACCGTTAACGTTGTGAGGATACTCATGATCCGAGCGGATGGAATGGTTCTTGCTGGTGGTCAGCTTAGGCCACGATTGCGGAGAATGTTTGTGCGCACTTGTCCGCTGATCACGTTCGGCGGGCCGGCGTTACGATCAGAATGAACCCCAAATGAGGAGAGCGTTGGACTCTATCTGGGAGTATTGATACCTCAACATTAGATAGGAAAACTCGGGCAGTCTCGATGGCATCTCTTGAACGCATTCCCCGCCGTATTCACTACATTTGGCTTAGCGACGATGAACTGCCAGAACTCAATCGTCGTTGTCTCGAAAGTTGGCGACGGTACATGCCGGATTATGAGATTGTCCGATGGGACATGAAAAAAGTGGAATGTTTTGATGCGAGGTTTATGCGTGAAGCGCTTTCCGTTCGAGCGTGGGCATTCGCTTCGGACTATATTCGTCTTCAGGCTCTCGCGTTGGAAGGGGGAATTTATCTGGATTCTGACGTTGAGGTCTTCAAGCCCTTTGATCGCTTTCTTAAGCACCGTGCATTCTCTTCAATCGAGCACTGGCCTGAAATCAACGAGATCGCAATCGAAGGCGCTATTCTCGGTTCTGAGCCAAGCCACCCATGGGTGAAAGCCTGCGTCGCACGCTATGATGCTCGTTCATTCATAAAGCCGGATGGCACCCAAGACCGAACAATCGTAAGCAGGATCCTGGCTCGTGTTGCCGCTGATGGTTTCGGCTTTCAGTACCGTGTGGAAGAGCAGCATTTGAAGGAGGACTTTCATCTCTACCCTCCCGTCGTTCTGACCCACCGAACGGGCCCGCTTTCCCGTGAGGAGACTTATGCGATACATCATTGCGTTGGAGGCTGGCGCCCGCCAAAGCCGCTCTGGAAGCAAATACTTCGTCGGGTCATTCCAAAGTAGCCGCTTCAAATTGTAAGTGCTCAATATTAGATGCCGGATACTTTGATTGTCGTCTGCGAGAGGAATTTTGTCGGAGGTTGAGACGAGCGGAAGAAATGTGGCTCTTTTGCCGGTTCACATGATAGGTCTTTGTCGTCGCAGATTATGGTGTTGGACAAGCCGAGCTCAAGGATCGCTTGATGATTTCGATAGAAGCAAAGATGCGGCAGGCATCAAATCGACCATCAGGATTCGACTACATGCGCTTGTTGCTCGCAACTGGCGTAATTGTCCAACACACAGTGAATGTTTCGTACGGTCAGGCGGCGGCTGATGCGCTATTCCACACTCCGGTGCGCGCTGCTTTCGGGCTAATCGTCCCGATGTTCTTTTCACTGTCGGGATTCTTGGTCGGAGGCAGCCTCGAGCGAAACAGGACCTTGTTCAGTTTTCTTGGCCTGCGCGGCCTACGGCTTCTTCCTGCTCTGATATTTGAAGTAAGTCTGTCAGCGTTGTTGCTGGGGATGGTGTTCACCGATTACTCGATCGGTGATTATCTGTCGGATCCAGAGTTTCGAAGGTATTTCTGGAATATCGTCGGACACATTCAGTATCACCTTCCCGGTGTCTTTCTACACAATCCTGCCCCGCGAACTGTCAATGGTCAGTTGTGGACGATTCCCGCTGAGCTCAAATGCTATGTTTCTCTCGCCGCGCTTAGCGCTATCGGCCTCATGGGTCAAAGATGGCTGACGGGCTGGATAGTCCTGCTAACCCAACTTGTGCTCGCGGGTTTTGCGGTATTATACGGAATAGACGATCCAACGTTGGTATCGCCCTTGGTGCTGGTAGGCTGCTTCATTACCGGAGTTTGCGCTTTCAGGCTCCGAGACAAGATCCTTATCTCTGGTCCTGTTGCGGTGGCAGCCGTTGTTATTGCGTTGGTCTTGTTGCTGATGCCTCGTGGTGACTGGTTTCTACCTGTTCCCATCACGTACATGACAATCTGCTTAGGTACCTTAAATCCGATAAGGCACAGATTGACTCTCAGCGGGGATTACTCATACGGACTTTACTTATATGGATTTCCAATCCAGCAAGCGGTCGCTACTCAATCCTGGACCCATGAATGGTGGATCAATTTCGCTTTAGCGTACCCGCTGGCATTTTGCCTTGCCATTGTGTCCTGGTGGATGGTTGAAAAGCCTGCGATGAATTTGAAGTCAGTTATGTACAAAGTCGAAGACCGTCTGCTTCGTCTTCGCATAGTGGCTTGGCATAGTCGTTATGTATTCGGGATGGCGACGAAGCCGATCCGCTTGGACGCAACGCAATCATCCCCGAAAGGCTTCGACCGTGGACTAGGCAACTAAATCCATGTGGGAGTAGAAAACTCAATATGGTCCCCTGAGGACGATGTATCTGAGGCTCATGACCACCGAGGATGCTCGTATGGCTGGGCTTTGGATTGGGTGGTAGGGTCAGCGTCTTCGGCCTGCGCTTTCGCGCGTGCTACAGCGAGCATGAGGATTATATGCTAACGAAATGCCATTTTGCCTTGATTATTGCCTCAATCGTTAGTTCGAGTCCAGCTTCGGCGGAGTCGATGAGTTTAGAGTTTTCATGGCAGGGCACAAAAGGCTGCGTTACGCTGTTTCCGAATCCCGAAATTCGCCTCCGTAACGTGCCTCCGGATGCCAAGCAGCTCTTGCTGGTCCTGACTTAGGGGGTAAGGGAAATGGGCGGAGAGGAGCTGGCAGTGCCTGCTAACGGCATCGTGCCGTCGGGAGCCATTCGAACATTCGGTCCTTGCAAGCCAGACATCTATCAATGGACAGCTCTTGCAAAATCTTCCACTGGCAAAGTACTGGCGGAGGCTCGGCAGGCCCGCTTTTACCCGACCGACGAGCTCGCGCCGGAAAAGCCCTGATCGATCAGGATCGATCGCATTAGCAATGCCAGTCGGTTCCGCGGACCTTCTTGGATAATACCGGCAGGAACGGACTGGGGGCAGTAGAGGCGCCCAGTCGGACCCTTCTCAAAAGACGCCGAACCGAGCCGCCCGCCAGCCACACAAGTGAGGCCACGGCGCTTGCGAGTTTGCCTTGCGACTGATTGGTGAGAAGTTCTATCGCATCACGGAATTGTCCGCGGTCAATCGCCCGCAGTGCAAGTGAGCGCGCAAGTATCGCCTCGCCGCGGGCAAATTGACCTGCGAGTTCGGGATGGGTCGAACTGAATTCAGCTGCCACCAGCCGGCGTGAACGCATCATCTGTTCGAAGTCGTCCGACATAGATCCTGGTGACACGCGGTATCCAACCAGATATTCCGGCACCATCGCGATATCATACCGCTCCGCGATTTGCAGGTAGAGCTTCCAATCCTCGCAGCCCTGGCCGCCCCGGGATCGAAGGGTCTCGTCGAAAACGCCCGTAGCCGTCAGAACGTCTCGTCTAATGAGTGCGTTGCTGCCGCTGATGACTACATTTCCAAGGCACATCTGCGGAAGTATGCTGCCCTCCAGCCGGTTCGGTGGGGCGAACCCTGTTGTTATACCGGCATCATCGATCCAGCAACACCAGGCATAGACGAGCGCCGTCTCCGGTCCACTTTTGCGAAAGCGCTCCAGCTGTCGCATGAGCTTCGTGGGATACCAAAGATCATCAGCGTCAAGCGTGCCGACAAATTCTCCACGAGCGTCGGCTATCCCTCGGTTGCGCGCCGAAGCGACGCCGCCATTCGGCTTGTAAAGATAGCGGACTCTTGAATCGGATTTGATGAGTGAAGCAACGACCTCTTTGGTGCCGATCCGTCGAGCCGTCGTCGACGACGATTACTTCGATGTTGCGATGGGTTTGGTTCAGAGCACTGGCAACAGTTTCCCGGATAGTCGCTTCAGCGTTGAACGCCGGCACGACTATCGACACAAACTCATCAGTAAGAAAGCTCGAAGAACGCACGAGCACCAATCTTAATGCTTAATTACAAACCAACTGTACTTTTGCTTCTAACTTGACGCACAATTACTCCGCACTGGAGATCATTGCAGCACCTAACGCCAGATACGGTAAATAGAGCTATTGTAAAACAAGGAGTTAGCTTGTCGAGAGGTCAAACTAGACGAATTTTAGTGACCGGAGGCGCTGGTTTTCTGGGGTCTCATTTATGCGAAAAATTGGTTAACGCGGGCCATGAAGTGCTATGTATAGATAACTTTTATACTGGAGCTAAGCAAAATCTTAGACAGTTGATGACTTCGCCCCGGTTCGAAATACTGCGGCATGACATCACCTTTCCGCTCTATGTGGAGGTCGATGAAATATTCAACTTGGCCTGTCCGGCGAGTCCTGTTCACTACCAATCTGATCCCGTGCAGACGACAAAGACAAGCGTCCACGGCTCGATCAATATGCTTGGTTTAGCCAAGCGATTGAATGCGAAGATCCTGCAGGCGTCTACCTCGGAAGTCTACGGAGATCCCGAGGTGCACCCGCAGGACGAAGCCTATTGGGGCAGGGTCAACCCAATTGGACCAAGATCATGCTATGATGAGGGCAAACGCTGCGCAGAGACATTGTTTTTCGATTATCGAAGACAGCATAACCTATCCATCAAGGTGGCACGCATCTTCAACACGTATGGCCCGAGGATGCGCCCAAATGATGGGCGTGTTGTCTCGAACTTCATCGTCCAGGCGCTGACCGACAGACCGATTACAATCTACGGTGACGGAAAGCAGACACGCTCGTTTTGCTATGTCGATGACCTTATCGACGGCCTGATCAGGCTCATGGAGACTGGCGACGATGTCACCGGTCCGATCAATCTCGGAAATCCGACGGAGTTCACGATGATGGAACTTGCTGAACGCGTCATCGATCTGACCGGATCAAGATCAAATATCGAATTCAGCGCGCTTCCGATCGATGATCCGAAGCAGCGTCAGCCCGATATCTCGCTGGCGCGCAATACCTTGGGTTGGTCGCCATCCGTGTCGTTGCATGATGGTCTTAAAAAAACGATTGCGTATTTTGAGCAACTGCTGAGTGCGGACGACGCCAGGGCGGGTGCATGACGAAAACGGTACTGGTCACCGGTGGCGCCGGCTATGTGGGGTCCCACTGCTGCAAGGCCTTCGCCAGGGCGGGATGGAATGTCGTTACGCTGGACAACCTCTCGCGGGGCTGGCGGGATGCCGTGCGGTGGGGGCCGCTGGTCGAATGCGACATTCGTGATTCAGCGCAGGGTTCGCGCTGCATTGGAGACGTACAGGCCGGATCTGGTGGCGCACTTTGCTGCGTTTGCATATGTCGGCGAATCCGTCACCGAGCCGGCGATTTACTACGAGAACAACACTGCCGGTACGCTCGCGTTGCTCGGATCGATGCGCGCGGTGGGGTGCTCACCGCCTTCTGTTCTCCAGCACCTGCGCGAGCTATGGAATTCCGCAACAGCTGCCGATCGACGAGGACGCATCCACAATCCCCGATCAATCCGTATGGCTGGTCGAAGATGATCATCGAGCGCATGCTGGAGGACTATGGCAGCGGCCTATGGCATGGCATCCGTTTCCTTGCGCTACTTCAATGCCGCGGGCTGCGATCCGGAGGGTGAGATTGGCGAACGCCACGAGCCGGAGACGCATGCCATTCCGCTGGTGATCGAAGCCGCTCGTCGCCCCGATCGACCGTTTACGATTTTCGGAACGGATTTTCCGACGCCCGATGGCAGCGCGATCAGGGACTATATTCACGTCAACGATCTGGCGCAGGCGCATCTGCTCGCAGGCGAAATGCTGGTCGCGCAAGGCGGCACGCATGTCTTCAATCTCGGTACCGGGGTCGGCACGAGCGTGCTTGAACTGATCGAGGCGGTGAAGCGCGTTGCCGAGAAGGATCCGGTCGTGCGGCTATGGTCCGCGCCGTCGAAGGCGATCCGCCCAAACTCGTTGCGTCGTTCGCAAAGGCCGAGCGAGAGCTGGGCTGGAGACCGCAGCAATCCCAGATCGATTTCATCATCGAGACCGCGCTTCGATGGCGTGATCGTCGAGTCCTCGCATGACAGGGACGGATGAACCCGTCTCGGTGATTGTTCCTGCTTTCAACGCAGAGCGAACCATTGACGAGACGCTGCTGAGCGTCAGATCGCAGACGTATGGGAATCTCGAGATTATCGTTGTAGATGACGGATCCACCGATCGTACCTATGAGCGGGCGCGAGAACATTCACTCGTGGACAGCCGCGTCAGGGTCGTGCGACAGTCGAACCAGGGAGTCGCAGCGGCGAGAAATCGCGGAATTGCAGAAGCCCGCACGGATATCATTGCGCCGATCGATGCTGATGATCTGTGGCGATCCACCAAGATATTCCGGCAGCTCGAAGTACTGAGAAAGTCCAGTCCGCAAGTGAAGCTTGTGTATGCGTGGAGTGCAAATATCGATGAGTGCGGCAAGGTTGTGAGCCTCGACAAGCGTCCCAGCTTCTCGGGCGACGTGCTCTCGGTGCTCTGCTACGGAAACTTCGTCGGCAATGGAAGCACGGCTCTCGTGCGCAAGTGTGTCCTCGAACGGTTGGGTGGCTATGACCCATCGTTGAGAGCGCGGCAAGCGCAGGGTTGCGAGGATTGGAGTCTCTTTTCTCCGAATTGCGAGGGCTGGACATTTCGCAGTCGTGCGGGACTATCTGACCGGCTATCGTCAGGTGCCGAACGCGATGTCGCGGAATATTGACGAGATGTTGAGGTCGGATGCGCTCGTGCGCGCCGAAAGTCTTCTATCGTATCCCGAATACGAGGAGGAGATTCGGTTGGGTCGACTTTCGTATATCGAGTGGATGTTTCAGCGCGAGCTTGAGGCTGGTAACTGGGCGGGTTGTCTGAAGCTGCTACAGCTTATCTTCGCAAAAGACGATACGCGACCTGCGTCGTTGTGGCGATCAACAAAATGCGTGCTTCGCATTGCTGCAGATTCCCTTTTGTCCAATCCATTCTTGTCGAAAAGGTCCGGGTATCCGGAATTGATGGCATTTGTCGCTCGGCAGGACCGCCGAGGAGCCTCTAATGGTGTTGCAAATGATTAGGCCAGCGTCATGATCAAGGGCAAATTTCGATCATTCGTAGGGCGATTGAACAAGCTAGATATCATTCAATTCGGTCTCCGGGGAATGCTTCTGCCTTCCAAGATCAAGCATCTTCACGGTCCGCTCCAGATCGGCAGCGATCCTGACGACGTGATCGTCATCAGTGTGATGCGAAACAGTAAGGAGTGGCTAAAATCATTCCTTACTCACCATCGCAGAATGGGAGTAAGGCACTTCGTGATAATCGACAACGGATCCACGGATGGCTCGGTGGAGCTCTTGTCACAGCAGCCGGACGTGACATTACTTCAGACCTACGCACCGTACCATGCGTACGAAAATACAATGAAGCGATATCTTGCGGAGCGCTTTTGTCGCGATCACTGGTGCCTCTGCGTCGACGCAGACGAGCAGTTCGACTTCCCGGGATCGTCTAGGATGGCGCTGGCATCGCTCATTCAGTATCTACGGACCCGGGGTTTCAATGCCGTCGTAACCCAGATGCTGGATATGTTCAGTGATCGTCCTATTTCGGAAGCGCGCATCGACAGAGACGATGATCTGCGAGTACAGTATCCGTTCTACGACCTGACGGACATCGTTAAGACGCCATATCAATTTGGCAAAGTATCCAATGCGGCGATCAAAACGCACCATGGCGGTATCAGGAAAGCCGTTTTTGGAACCAATAACGGCCTTTCGAAAGTATCGCTTTTTTTCATGGACGGAAAAATCAAACCCTTCATCGCCTGGCACCATGCGTTACATGCGCATTTGGCGGATATTTCCTGCGTTCTCCTGCATTTCCCATTTGTAGATTCGTTTGGTTCGAAAATTGCTGAAGCAGTAACGAGTGGAAGGTATGGCTATTTGACGACGGATGAATACGTATCGTATCTGGATGGCTTTCAGCGGCGACCGCAGCTAATTCTCAAGATGGAATCTGCACGAAAATTGCAAGCGGTGGATGAGTTGCTGGACAATGGCTTTCTGGTCGACTCGGCGGACTATCGTCGTTGGCTGGCTGATCATGTCGGTCCAGAGGCGGCGCCAGCGGGCGAGGTGCCAGCCTAGCAACGCCGTTCTCTTCAGTCGAAGAGCGACATTCGGCGGCTCGCCGCCAGTTCTCGCAACGGGCCGCTCTCGACGAGAGTTCCTCGATCAATCACAACGCCATCGTCGCAGAATGCCAGCGTCGAGGCGTGATGGCTCACGACCAGGGTGGTTGGTTTCCATCCGCTATTGCGAATAAGCGAAAGGATAGCGGCCTCGGAGAGGCCGTCGATCGCGTTCGTTGCTTCGTCAAGAATCAGAACGTCGGGCCTGCGCAGGAACGCGCGCGCAAGGCCGACGCGCTGGCGCTGCCCTCCTGATAGGCCGAGCCCTCGCGTGCCCACGCGCGTTTCGTAGCCAACAGATAGGCCGTCGATGAATTCGTGAATATCGGCCA
Organism: uncultured Alphaproteobacteria bacterium; assembly: GCA_963774775.1. Taxonomy (GTDB): domain Bacteria; phylum Pseudomonadota; class Alphaproteobacteria; order Rhizobiales; family Xanthobacteraceae; genus Bradyrhizobium. The sequence continues at coordinate 3,069 of CAVZGZ010000015.1, read as the reverse complement.
GGCGGGCTGCCTCAACAATCGCGGAAATGTCAGCTCCGGGGTCGCCATATTCGATGTTTTCGCGGATCGTACCGTCGATCAAATCGACGTCCTGTCCAGCGAGACCTAGGCGCGCCCGCCAACTCCGCGGGTCCAGATCATTCAATGGGCTGTCGCCGACCAGAATGCGTCCTTCGTTAGGTTCGAGGAGGCGGCAGAGCAGGGCGACGATAGTGCTCTTGCCTGAGCCGGATCGACCGATCAACGCGGTCGTTCGACCATGGTTTAAGGTAAAGCTCAGGCAGTGGATTGCAGGCGCGGTGCCGCCCGAACCATAGCTGAAGCTCACCTTGTCAAACGTGATCGGTCCCGACAGGCGCGAGAATGAGATCGCGCCGCGCGGAGGGGCCGGTTTGCCTGCCGGATTGAGCAACCACTCAACCTCCCTGACGGACGCTTCCGTGGCGGCGAGGGCAATGCTTGCACCGCTCAGGCCGCGTATCAGCGGTTGGAAGCGATAGAGAACGACCATGAACGCGAAGAGAATCGGAAACGGCGTGCCAGCGAGATGCGCGCCCACCAACAGACCGATGAACAAAATGGCCAGCGACACTTCGAGGATCGACCAGGCGATTGCGGAAAGCCGCTCGATCCGAAACAGCGAACGGCGTACCTCCTCGGAGGCGGCTACGAAATTCTGGTGCTCCCGCTCCTCCTGATTGAAGATGTGAATGGCACGGATCGCCTCGATGGTGCGCACCATCCGCTCTGCGAGGCGCAAATTTGACGAGGACACTCCGTCACTCATCATCTGGACACGTCGCACGAAGTTAACCTGGATCGTGCGGATCACGATCGCTCCGACGGCGACGACAACCGTCAGCTTCCAGTTGATCACCAAGAGCAGTACGGCGAAAACGAGGGCCGAGACCGCATCGACAAGGATCCTGAAGCGTGTGCGCAGCGCGTCCGATACGCGCCAAGCCTCGGTCGACAGGATATTCAGGAGCCGGGCGCGATCCTCGCCGAGGAAAAATGGAAATCCGACAGTGAACAGTTGCAGCGATAACGCTGCCCGGATGTCATTTCCGGCACGGCCATCGACCCATGCGATGAACATGGTATTGATGGCCTGGACGATGCTCTTGAGGACGACAAAACCGAGGATGACCATCCCAAAGATGGCGAGCCGCGTGTTTGGATCGGTCGTGCCGGCTAATCTGGTGATCGAGGCCCAGAGGCCGGTGGGCTCGGATGGCTCCGTCGCGAGAAGCGTCCCCATCAGCGGGATGAGCACTCCGATACCAAGGCCTTCAAGCGTGGTCGCAAGAAAGCTCAGCAGCGCGACCACCGGCACCGCCCAAGCGTAACGCCGTGAAATTGCCCAAAGCGGGCTGCCCGTCACTCCGGGCCAGAAGGCGCGCAGGATGCGATCAATCAAGTTAACTGTTCCGGCAGGGGTGCGTTGGCTGCGGACCGTCTTATCGGTATCATATGCACTATATTTTTCATTTTGAATATCGTGCAGGAAGAGTACCAATTCCAATACTCCATTGAAATAGGAGAGGAAGCATTTTTCGCGACATGGACCGATTAACCAAGGCAGTTGAATGACCCGGGGACTACGAGAGATCGCGAGCGGGGTTGTCCGGTCAGGCACCGTTTGCCGGATTGCTGTGGTCGTCAACGTCTACAATCAAGCCCGCTTTCTCGGGGGGGCTCTGGAAAGCGTGCTGGTGCAAACGCATCCAGTCGATGAAATCATCGTGGTCGATGATGGATCGAACGATGCGCCCGAGACGGTCGTCGAGCGCTTTGATCAGGTTCGACTTGTCCGGCAGGCGAACCAGGGCCTTGCCGCCGCTCGCAACACGGGTCTCACAGCCGCGAGCGCGGAGCTGATCGTTTTCCTCGATGCCGACGACAGGCTGCTGCCGGGGGCGCTGGCGGCCGGTCTCGCGGCGTTAGAGGCAAAGCCCGCGTGCGCGTTCGCCTTTGGCGGGCACCGGCGCATCGACCCTGATGGCAAGCCTGTAGGCAAAGACATGTGGCCTCCGACATCGCTGGATTACCATGATCTGCTTCACGGCAATCAGATCGGTATGCATGCCACGGTCACGTATTTTCGGGAGCGCCTGCTGGAATGCGGCGGTTTCGACGTCAGCCTTCCTCGGGTCGAAGACTATGACGTGTATCTCCGGCTCGCACAGCGCTATCCAATTGCCGTGTGTCAGGAGATTGTTGCCGAGTACCGTCAGCACGGCACGAACATGTCGAACGATGTTTGCCGGATGCTGGCGTGGGTGACAGAGGTCCACGAGCGGCAATGGCCGGTGGCTTCGAAGGTTCCGAGGCTCGCGGATGCCTGGCGCAAGGGCCAGCAGAATTGGCGGACTTATTACAGGTCAAGGATGGAGAGCGGGCGCCAGGCGACCGAGGCCGTTGCGCCGCTAGCTCTGGCAAAGGTCAATATTGCTGATCTGGCGCGAACCTCCCCCGTCAGCGATGAGTTCGGCTTTGATCGGGGAACGCCAATCGATCAAATCTATATCGAGGATTTCCTGCGCCGCAATCGTCCCTCGATAAGGGGGCGCGTTCTCGAAATCGGAGACGACACGTACTCCAGGCGATTTGGGTCCGAACAGATCACCAAGCAGGACGTCTTGTTCGTCGCGGCGGGAAATCCGGCGGCGACTATTATTGGAGACCTTTCGCAGAAGGGCATCCTTCAGAGCAGCGCATTCGATTGTCTCCTGATTACTCAAACGCTGCATCTTATCTACGATATGCGTGCAGCCGTTCGTGAAATGTATCGCGCGCTTCGGCCGGGTGGGGTCGCGCTGGTTACGGTGCCTGGAATTACGCGGATCGATCGCGGGAGGTGGAGCAAGGAGTGGTACTGGTCGCTGACCGAGGCGTCGGCGCGTCGCTTGTTTGGTGAAGTCTTCGGAGAGAAAAACGTGGATGTCGATAGTGACGGCAACGTCTACGCCGCGACACTTTTTCTCCAGGGACTTGCGGCAGAGGAGGCTGACGTCGACAAGCTCGCCGAGTTTGATCCCTGTTTTCCGGTAACGATCAACATCAGGG
>CAVZGZ010000014.1:0-19568 GCA_963774775.1 uncultured Alphaproteobacteria bacterium | reverse complement strand
GCCCCTGGCCGGAATCGAACCAGCACTCCTTGCGGAACTCGATTTTGAGTCGAGCGCGTCTACCAGTTCCGCCACAGGGGCCCTCGGACACCGGCCGGGGCTGGGGTCGCGAAGCCGGCGGAATATAGCGGCAGGCTCTCCCGGGTCAACCCGCGCGGATGTGATTTCGCGCGCCTCGACAGCGGCATATCAGCGGGATACCACGCTTTTGAGCATGACCTTTTCGGAAAACCGGCACCCACTTTTCCGGGTCATGCTTGCAGGAGACCACCCCGTGACGTCAGCCACCGCAAACCCGTCGCATGCGGGCAATTCCGCCAATCCGGCCCAGACGGCGGCGCTGGGCGTCATGCTGATCGCGGCGGCGACGTTGGCGGGGGCGTGGTTCTTCCAGCTTGTGCTGGAAATCCTGCCCTGTCCGCTCTGCCTCGAGCAGCGCTACGCCTATTATCTCGCCGTCCCGCTCGGCGCGCTGGTGGCGTTTGCGGCGGCCAAGGGGGCGCCGCGGCCGCTGCTGCTGCTGGGCCTTGCGGTGCTGGGTCTGGCCGTGCTCGCCAATGCCGGGCTCGGCACCTATCACGCCGGCGTCGAATGGGGCTTTTGGCCGGGGCCGACCGATTGCACGGGTCCCGTCGGCAATCTCGGCAGCGCCGGCAATCTTCTGGAGCGGCTCGATACGGTGAAGGTGATCCGCTGCGACGAGGTGCAGTTTCGCTTCCTCGGCATTTCGCTCGCCGGCTACAACGTGCTGATCTCGCTCTTGATGGCCGCGATCGCGGCGTGGGGTTTTGCGAAGACGGCGAAAGCCTGAACGCTAATCGTCCACATCCTCCTGCGGCCGTCCGAACAGATGGACGATGCCGGGCGTGGTGATGGTGACGAACACGAAGCGCGACAGATGGTGGGCGCCGACGAAGATCGGGTCGATGTGCAAGGTCAGCGCCAAGCGCCAGCATCGCGTCCATCGCGCCGGGCGCGAAGGCGACCACGACGTCGGAGAAGCGCACATTGGTGGTCAGCGCGATGACCGCGACGAAGATCGCGGAGATGACGATCGCCACCGCAAACGAGCCGAGGCCGGCATTGACGTGGCTGAGCAGGGTCTTGATCCGCATCCGCGCAAAGCGCGAGCCGATCAGCGCGCCGATGCCGACCAGCGCCACGCCGCGCACCCAGTTCGGCAGGCCGCCATCGACCATTCCAGCACCATGCAGCAGGCTGGAGGCGAGCATCGCGCCGAACATCCAGCTCGCCGGAAATTTGATCCAGCGCAGCAACAGCGCAACCGCGATCGAAGCCGCGATCAGGGCCACGAGTTCAAGCGGCGAGGCGATCGTCGAAGTCAGCTGCGCCGGCGCCGCCGGCGCCAGGCCGGTCAGCGCCAGGATCAGCGGCAGCGCCGCGGTCAGGATGATGACGCGCATGGTCTGCACCACGGCGATCGCCGGCACGTCGGCGCCCTTCTCGGCCGCGAGGATGGTGATCTGCGACAGCGCGCCGGGGCTGCCGGCGAGGAACGCGGAAGTCTGGTCCCAGCCATGAAAGCGCTGCAGGTAAATGCTGCTGGCAAAGGTCGAGCAGAAGGTCGCGAGCGCCAACAGGCCGATGGTCAGCGGGTACGAGCTCATATGCTGGATCAGTTGCCGCGACACCAGCGAGCCCAGCGATATCCCGAGCAACAGCAGCACGCTCTGGGTCAGGATCGGCGGCACCGCGAGCGGCCGCCCGGCCAGTGCGGCGATCGCGACCGCGATCATCGCGCCCGAGATCAGGCCGCCCGGCAGGTTTGCCCACAGAAACAGCAGGCCGCCGGCCGCGCCGATGACGAGCGTCTCGGTCGCGTGCAGGATCTGGGCACGGTTGGGATTGGCAACCGCCATCGATGCGGGAATCGGGTTCACGACCCGCTTATGGCAAATCCGCAAAAGGGGGACAATTGCGATAATGCGGTGCAGCAATGCACGACGCCTGCGGGGTCCGCAGGCGTCGCAAAATCAATCGGGCGCGGCAGTGTGCCGCCGCGCCAGCAGAGGCGGGTTACTTCGCTGGGGCCGCCGGGGCCGCCGCGCCCTTCGCTTCCTTGATGCAGTCCTTCCGGAATTTCTTGCGCTCCTTGCCCTTCAGTCCCTTCTCGTCGGCTTGTTTCGAGCATTCGAGCGACTCGGCGGTACGCGGCTTGGCTTCCTTCTTTTCCGCGGGCGCTGCCGCTGCCTTGGTCTCGGTCTTGGTGGCGTCCTTGGCCGCGGGCGCGGCGGTTTGCGCAAAGGCTCCGCCCATCAGCAGGAAAGAAGCAAGGGCGGTTGCGGTTGCGAGCGAAGAGATTTTCGTCATAGAGCACCTCGGTTGAAAGGAAGAACCGGACCGTTGCGCGCCGATGCTGAACCTTGGATGAATGGCGTGCGGTTTTGCTGCCACAATATTTTGACCGTGAAATCCGCCGCTGCGTTGTCGCAAGGTCAGGTTGCGCTAGGATGAGCGCGTTTCTTCAATGCCCCCCAGAGAGATGAAGTGGGAGACCAAGGATGACCATTCGAGCCAAACTGTTGTGTGCGATCGCAGCTTCAGGCGTCGCAGCCCTTGCGGCGTCAGCGCCCGCGCAGGCCCTGACCACGCAGGAATGCAGCGCGAAATACCAGGCCGCCAAGTCCGCCGGCACCCTCAACGGCCAGAAGTGGAATGATTTCCGCAAGGCCCAATGTGGTGCCGATGCGACGCCGGCCGCGGCTCCCGCCGCTCCGCCTCCGGTTGCCGCAGCTCCCGCGCCGGCAGCTCCAAAGGAAGCCAAGAAGGAAGCGGCGCCAGCGGCTGCTCCCGCGACGTCGGGACCTGCGGTGTATCCGTCTGCGATCGATCCGAAATACGCCAAGGAATCCGCCGGCAAGGGGCGCATGCACACCTGTGTCGACCAGTACAACGCCAACAAGGCCACCGGCGGCAATGGCGGCATGAAGTGGATCCAGAAGGGCGGCGGCTACTACAGCGAATGCAACAAGAAGCTGAAGGGCTAAGTCTGCTTATTGGATACGCGCGGCCGGACTTTCGTCCGGCCGTGCTCAGGTGCCGTCTTTGATGAGCTTGACGGCGTGAGGTCAGGCGTGCCGCGGTTCGAGCCGAAAAATCCGGATTTTCACAGCGTCGCGACCGCGACGTTCGCGCAGCAGCGCGCGATGCACACGCTCGGAATCTCGATCGCGCGGCTCGAGCCCGGCGAGGTCGATCTGACGATGGTCTATTCGCCCGACTTCACCCAGCAGAACGGCTTTGTGCATGCCGGTATCATCACCGCCGGCCTCGATAATGCCTGCGGCATCGCCGCCTTCACGCTGATGCCGGCGGGGTCCGATATTCTGACGGTGGAATTCAAGACCAATCTGCTGGCACCTGCCAAAGGCGAACGCTTTTCGTTCCGCGCCACCGTGGTCAAGCCCGGCCGCACGCTGACGGTCTGTGAGGCGAAGGCCTATGCCGAGCATGACGGTGTCGAAACCCTGGTCGCGACCATGACGGGGACGCTGATGGCGCTGCCGCGGCGCGGTTGATCTGCCCAGCCCTTTTGCAGTGCAGTTTTGTGCTATCGACGTAGCGAAGGGTAGAAAATCCTTCTATAGCTGCCTAGAGCGAAGCCGATTTCCGCGTAGCGTAAAGAGAGCGCTTCAAAGGCAGAAAAGTCCGCCGTGCAAGTGAGCCCACCATCTTGGTAATTTCCACCACGCAAAGTCTGCTCGGACTGGCGTCGGGCATGCTGGTCGGCTTTTCGCTTGGCCTGGTCGGCGGCGGCGGATCGATCCTCGCGGTGCCCTTGATGGTCTATGTGGTCGGCGTGCCCGAACCGCATGTCGCGATCGGCACCAGCGCGATCGCGGTTGCCGCCAACGCCGCGGTCAATCTGTCCAACCATGCACGTGGCGGCACGGTGGTGTGGTCCTGCGCGCTGGTGTTCGCGGCAGCGGGCATCATCGGCGCCTTCGGCGGATCGCTGCTCGGCAAGATGGTCGATGGCCAGAAGCTGCTGGCGCTGTTCGCGCTGGTCATGATGGTGATCGCGGCGCTGATGCTGAAGACCCGTTCGCGGATCGGGCTGCCTGACGTCAAGATCAATATGTCCAACATGCCGGCCATCGTCGCGCTCGGCCTTGCGACCGGAACGATGTCCGGCTTCTTCGGCATCGGCGGCGGTTTCCTGATCGTGCCGGCTCTGATGCTGGCAACGGGGATGCCGATCATGAATGCGGTGAGCTCCTCGCTGGTCGCCGTGACCGCGTTCGGCATGACCACCGCGGCGAGCTACGCCTGGTCCGGGCTGGTCTGGTGGGGGCTGGCGGCCCTGTTCGTCGCCGGCGGCGTCGCCGGCGGGATCGTCGGCACGCGCTCGGCGCGGCATTTGTCGGAACGGCGTGGGGCGCTCAACATTGTGTTCGCGGTGGTCATTATTGCGGTGGCGCTCTATATGCTGGCGCGTAACATTTCCCTGTCCTAGCCGTAAATGGAACAGGCCGCTCCCGAAGGATCCGATATGACCAAAGCGAACTTTCCCGCCACATCAGGGCACACCCGGCGCCAGGCGCTCGGCCTGCTCGGCGCGGGCGCGGTACTGCTCGGGGCCGGCGGCGCGCCTCGTTCGGCGCTTGCGGCAGACGGCGAAGACAACGTGCTGAACGAAGCGCTGGTGCTGCGCGATCCCGAGATTCCCGTGATCGGCAACGCCAATGGCGACATCACCATCGTCGAATGGTTCGACTACAATTGCCCCTATTGCCGCAAGCTAGAGCCCGAGCTTCGACAGGTGGTGCAGGATGACGGCAAGGTTCGGCTGGTGCTGAAGGACTGGCCGATCCTGGGGCCGGTCTCCAAGGTTGCGGCGCGGATGGCGCTGGCCGCCAAATATCAGGACAAGTTCGGCGCGGCGCATGACGCGATGATGGGCGTCAGCTCGCGGTTGACCGAGCCGCGCATCGGCGAATTGCTGGCGGGCGCGGGCATCGACATGGATCGCCTCAAGGCTGATCTCGCGAGCAACGCCAAGGCGATCGACGCCATCCTCGCCCGCAACAACGATCAGGCCGAGGCGTTCGGTTTCCGCGGCACACCGGCGTTCATCGTCGGCAAATATCGCGTGCCTGGTGTCCTGACCATGGCCCAGTTCGAACAGGTCATCGCCGACGCACGCAAGGCAAAGATGAATTAGAGCGTTTTCGAGCGAAGTGGATACCGGTTCGCGTGAAGAAAACGCGTCAAAACAAGAAAATCTGGAGCTTCGGTTCTGATTCTGTCAGAACCGAAGCTCTCGCCATAAATCGAAAACGTCCTCGCCGGTGGCGAGGACGCTTGTGATTCAGAGTGGCGCAGTGTTACTTGGCAGTGTTACTTGGACGAGATCCTGATCCAGTCGTCGTGCGCGCGCGTCTTCAGCGCGTTCCAGTCGTTCGCCGCGACATCCCAGTTGACGATGGTCCGGTTGGCCTGCGCGACCTGGCCGTTCGCCACGCTCGACGTCCGCAAGGAGTCGTAGACGTAAACGCCCGCCACCAGCAGCAGCGCGCCCAAAATCATTCCAAAAAACGTCCGCACGGCAAATCCCTCCGATGATGAGAGATAACGGAGGTGGGGCGGGATAGTTCCGCGCCCATCAGACGCGGCCTGCCAATAACGTAGTCTGATCAAGCGCCGTTCAGCCAATGCAGCATCTCCGCATTCATCTCGCGCGGATAGGTATGGCTGAGATCCTCGATCTCGCGATAGGTCACGTTGGCGCCGGCGGCGGCGAGTGCCTGTTGCGTCTGCCGTGCCACCTGTACCGGGAACATCCAGTCGAGCCGGCCATGCACGATGTGAACAGGCAATCCACGCAAGCGATCTGCGTCGGCCATTTCCGCCATCAGCGGATGAAAGGTGGCTGAAACCGGTGCGAGGTGCGTGAAGGGCGAGGCGTTATTCAGTCCCGTGACGTAGCAGAAGGTGCCGCCGTCGCTCATACCGGTCAACAGCATCCGGCTGGAATCGACGTTCCAGCGCGAGCGCACCGAATCCAGAATGCGCAGGAGGTTCGGCGTGTCGGTATCGTCGCCCATCAAGGCCCAGGTTTGGCCGGTCGCGGTCGGCGCGATCAGGATGGCACCGCGGCTGCGCGCATCGCGCAGCCAGCTCCACAGAAAGCCGCGGCCGTTGCCGCTGCCGCCATGCAGCGCCATCACCAGCGGCCACGCGCGGTCGTGCGTGTAATATTCGGGCACGTAGAGCGAGAAGCCGCCGCGGCTGCCGGGCTCGTTGTGGTCGTGGGTGATGCCGGTGTTGTCGCCGGCCGGCGCCGCCAGCCTCGCCAGCAGATCGGCGTCCTCGCGCAAGTTGGGCTCGACAAAGAAGCTGCTCACCGGCGGCAGCTTGGCCGCCAGCGGATAAAGTGCTTCCAGCGCACGCGGGACATAACGCAGCGCGCGGAACACGCTGACGAGATCGCCTTCGCCGTTCTGAACCGTACGCAGCCCTCGATAGCCTGATAGCGCGGCGTCGCTGGCGGCCTCCAGCGCGCTCTTGATACCGGCGAACTGTTCGGGCCATTCGGCCAATCGCGAGCGGACCGCTTGCAGCGCTTCATCGGGTGTACCGGCGGCGTCCATCACCCGACCGAAATCCGGTGGATTGAGATGGCGGGCGATGAAGCCGAGCGATTCCAGTGTCTGCAGCAGCGGCGGCAACACGGCCACGATGTTGTCAACCACGGCCTCGCTCATCGCGGTCGCCTCGCTTTTAAATTCCTATGCAGCCGCGGATCTTCCAATGCAGCCTTATTCAGTGAAGTCTTGCTCAATGAAGTCTTGGCGCCTTCAGCAGCTTGCTGCGATCGGTCGAGGTCAGCGTCACGTCGAAGGTGACGCCTTCATGATAGACGGTGAGGGGAACGTCGACGCCGGCCGAGCCGAGCGACCAGAGTTTGCGGTAGAAGCCAATCTGGCTCGTGACTTTTTCGCCGTTCACCGCGAGGATCACATCGCCGGTCTTGAGTTCGGCCCGTTCCGCCGGTCCCTTGGTGGCGATGCCGACCACGACCACGCGGTTGTCGATCTCGGTCGAAAACATCCCAAGCCACGGCCGCGCCGGTTTGTTGACGCGGCCGAACTTCCTGATGTCGTCGAGCACCGGCTTTAGCAGGTCGATCGGCACGATCATGTTGACGTGTTCGGCCTTGCCGCCGCGTTCGCGTTCGAGCTGCAGCGAGCCGATGCCGATCAATTCGCCGCGATCGTTGAGCAGTCCGGTGCCGCCCCAATTGGGATGCGCGGGATGGGTGAAGATGGCCTCGTTCAGCAGATACTCCCAGTAGCCGGCGAATTCCTGCTTGGCGGCGATCTGGCTCGCCACGCTTCGGGTGCGCCCGCCGGCGCCGCCGACCACCACATTGTCGCCAATTCTTGCCGCGGCGGAGGACCCGAGCGGCAGCGGCTCGAGATCGAGCCGTCCGAGCGCCTGCACCAGGCCGAAGCCGCTTTCGAAATCGAAGCCGAGCGCATGTCCCTGCACCACGCGGCCGTCGCCGAGATGCAGCCAGACAGCTTCTGCTTCCGTGATCAGATAGCCGATCGTCAGTATCAGCCCGTCGTCGATCAAGACGCCGTTGCCGGCGCGTTCGGTGCCGAGCGTCTCCGCGCTGAAGGCGTCAGACGGAATGATCGAATGCAGCCCGACCACCGACGACAGCGCCCGATCGAGGTCGAAGCCGTAATCGGTCTGGCGCGGCTGGAATGCCGGCGGCACTTTCCACTCAGTCAAAGAGGGCATGCAGTGTCTCCCATGCGGTTGCGCGTCCATCGCCCGCGTCGCGCAACCCGAACAAATTACGGTCCCGTGAGCGACCGTGCTTGGCGGGAATATAGCAGCGAAATGGCCGCGGATCGAGATCGCAGGCCATCACCCCTCGGTCATCCGCGTCAGCCCCGCCATTCCCGATAATCGCGCTTGACTGCATCGGCCGCCACCGTCGCAGCGGCGCTGAGCCAGTCCGGCCGCCGCTTTTTCAGGTCGGCCTTCAGCGCCTTGACGCCTGCGGCGCCGGCCGCATGGATCGATGCGAGATCGAACCCCATCGCCTCCAGCAGGTTGAGGTGCAGTTTCCTGCCAGCATCGGCGCCGAGTTCGATCTTGGTGGAATCGGCGGCGATGCGCCGGAAGATGTACTTGCCGCGAACCTGGAGAAACGGGTCCGGCGCCCGGTAGCGGCCGTTGGCCAGCGCAAGGAAATTCGACTTCGCCGATTGTTTCGGACCGTTGGCCCAGGTCCACGCCGAAGGCACCAGCGCCTTGGCCTCGCGCAACACCTGGCCGCCACGCCAAAAGGCAACCGCAGCATAGCGCGGCCGTCCAAGGCTGCCGCCGCCTTTGCGGGGGATCGCGCACAAGCGCACCTTCTTCCGGTGGACACCCTTCGGCAGACTTGCGATCAGCGCGTGGGCTACTGCGGGCGGCTGGTTCTTTTTCGGATATTTGGCGACCTCGTGCCAGAATTTCTCCGGCTTGCCGTCGGCAGGCTCGGCATAACGCCGCAGCCAGGTCTCGCCCTCGAACAGCAGCGCCGGCTGCGGATCATCGAGCCCCTTCCGATACCCCTGGAGCAGGGCCGCGGCGGCTCGCCGGTGACCGATCTCAAGATCGGGCGCCAGCTGGATGCTGGTTGCCAGACGGACCAGATCGAGCACATAGGGCATCACGGCAGCTTCGTCGAAATCATTGACGCCCCAGACCAGGCGTCCATCCGCGTCGCGCCAGGTGCCGAAATTTTCCAGATGCAGATCGCCGACCGAAAGCACCTGCGGTGCATCCATCAACTCGGGACACCAGTCGCCGATCTTTCTGGCCCAGCGGAAATAGGTCGCGCGCAGGAAGATGAAGGGACTCTTCTTCATGCGCCGGTGCTTGTAACGGAGGTCGGCCTTGACGATCTCGCATTGCCTGGCGAGCCAGGCTTCGTAAAGCTTGTTGTCCCTGCGGAAAGACATTGCTCACCTCAACCCGGTTCGGCCGTTGGCACTTCGGCGCCTCTTTGCGCCACCCTACCCCAGGATGTGTTGTGATGGAACCTCGCGGTTATCGGGAATAGCGGCCCGGTCGCGGCGGGCGCGACGAACAGCAGTTCGACCCGTCGCTTCGGGAGTTTCTCGATTCATTCTATGCGAACCCGGACTCACGCCAGCAGGCGTTCGACGAACGACCCGATTCCATCGATGCCGTGCATGACGCCTATGTAGCGGCTGTCGCTGAGCATCTAGCGCGGGTTTACGGATTGCCCATACCGGAGTGGAGCGAGATCCATGGCAACGGGCTTCGCGAACCGTTTCTTTGCCGGCGGTTTGCAGTCGCTCAAAGGGGTGCTGGTTGCCGAGAGCCCGACGGCCTTTCGTCGGCGGCTGCTGTTCGTCAGCAAGGACGCGCTGTCGCGGCCGAGAATGTAGGCCGGTAGCTCAATGGCGATGAAATCGCCGCGCTTGACGCCCTTGGCGATAAAGCGTGCCGGCGCCATGACCGGCGAGCCCGGCATTTTCGCACTTGCGGTCGGATAGGTGATGGCATCGACGGAACCGAAGATGCGGCTGGCGCATTTGTCACGCCGGACACTCGTGACGGGCCGCGCGCGGCGAAGCTTGACCCGCGGTCTCATCTTGTCACACATGACAGCTACAGTTTCTTCGCCGGAATAGGCGACCTCATTCGCACAGGGCCGACCGGCACCAACGTCAACGACATCAGAGCGGTTCTGATCACCAGAGGCGGCCAAGCGGCCGATTGAACCATGCGTCGCAATCGCCGGGCCAAGATCGTTGCCACCGTCGGACCGGCGAGCGGGTCGCCCGAAATGCTCGAAGCGCTGTTCCTCGCCGGCGTCGACACGTTCCGCCTCAACTTCAGCCATGGCACCCATGAGGACCATGCCAAAGTCCATGCCGCCATTCGCGCGCTGGAACTGAAGGTCGGACGTCCCATCGGCATTCTGCAGGACTTGCAGGGGCCAAAAATTCGGGTCGGGACCATCAAGGATGGCAAGATCGCTGTCACAGCGGGCGAACAGGTGCGCTTTGTGCAGTCTGGATCCGACGGCGACCGGATGTCGATCCCGCTGCCCCATCCCGAGATCTTCGATGCAGTGAAGCCTGGCGACGATCTCTTGATCGACGATGGCAGGGTCCGTGTTCGTGTTGCCGGCGTGGGTCCCGATTTCATCGACGCGAAAACCATTATCGGCGGCGTCATCTCGAATCGCAAAGGCGTCAATGTCCCCAGTGCGATCCTGAATTTATCGCCGCTGACGGCGAAAGATCGCGCCGATCTCGCCTTCGGGCTGGAGCTTGGGTGTCGATTGGGTGGCGCTTTCGTTCGTTCAGAAGCCCGGAGATGTCATCGAGGCCCGCGGACTCATCGGTGATCGCGCCGGGATCATGGCGAAGATCGAAAAGCCCGCCGCGCTCGAAGAGATCGATGACATTGTCCGTCTCTCCGACGCGGTGATGGTGGCCCGTGGCGACCTCGGCGTGGAGATTCCCCATGAAGACGTCCCCAGCCGGCAGAAGGAGCTGATCAGGTGCTGCCGCCTGGTCGGAAAGCCTGTCATCGTGGCAACGCAGATGCTCGAACTCGATGGTGGCGGCGCCAACGCCCACGCGCGCCGAAGCGTCCGACGTCGCGACCGCGATCTATGACGGCGCGGACGCGGTGATGTTGTCAGCGGAATCCGCGACCGGCCAATATCCGCGCGAAGCTGTGGCGATGATGAGCCGCATCATCGAAAGCACCGAACGGCACAAGATGTATCGCTCGATCGTCAATGCTTCGGAGCCTGGCGAGGAGGAAACTGCCCCCCACGCCGTCGCCGCTGCTGCCGCCGATCTCGCCGCAGCTATCGACGCCACCGCCATCGTTGCATTCACATCAAGCGGCACCACGGCCGCCCGCATCGCACGCAAGCGGCCGAAGGTCTCCATTCTCGCGGTTACACCGAACCAGCAAGTGTCCCGGCAGCTTTGCCTGCTTTGGGGCGCGCACAGCGTGCTGTCCAAGGATGTCAACAGCTACGAGGAAATGGTCGATCGCGCGACCAACACGGCGCTGGCAGAGGAATTTGCAAAGAAGGCTGATGCCATCGTGGTGGTCGCGGGAGTCCCGTTCGGCGAAGCGGGCACCACGAACAATCTTCGCGTGGTTCAGATCGGTTAAGCGGCGTGCCAATCACCGGCGGAGATCGGCAGCACTAAAACCCCGCCGTCCTGGCCCCACGAGCGTGAGGTTCGCGCCAGAACCAGATGTTGCGATGTGAGCTTATTCACATTCCCGATCGACTGAATTGTGTTAGTCTTTAGTTTACGTGCAAGCTCGTCCAGTCCCTTGCGGGAGCAGATGGCGACTTACTCGATCAAGCGACACAACTTCATCTGCCTTGTCAGCGGATGACTCGCTTGCCCCTCGCTCGCAGCAGTCTGGACTCGATTTCGGTTCCATCTGCAACAGGCTCAAGGAGGGACGTATGCCTATCAGCCATTCGGCTTCGGCCATCGTATTCGGAGCTTGGCTTGCCATCGGCGTTCCCGTGTCGGCAAGCGCCAATGTCATCACCGACTGGGACGAGAAAGCCGTCGCTGTCGTTATGCCAGCAGGGCCTGTCGGCGTGTCACAGCAGGTCTACACGGCCCAGCGAATGATGGGATTGGTCCACGCCGCGATGTTCGACGCGGTTAATTCGATTGAGCGGCGCTACCAACCGTATCTGGTGCAGCTGCCCGCGGACCCCGCCACATCAAAGGAAGCTGCTGCGGCGGCGGCCGCCGCAGCAGTGCTGGCGACAATTGATGAAAAGACTGCGGGCCAAATGAAAGTTACGCTCGCGAGCTATCTCGCCTCGATCTCCGATGATGGTGCAGCGAAAGCGGATGGCATAAAGCTTGGCGAGGCGGTTGCTGCCAAGGTGGTAGAGGCGCGCGCAAACGATGGCTACGACGCGGTCGATGATTACCGGCCGAGGACCACGCCGGGCGTATATGTGCCGACAGCTATCACCGCGGCCTCGACCTGGTCGAGAGTGAAGCCGTTCGCCCTGATGACGGCATCCCAATTCCGGCCAGATCCACCGATTTCGCTGTCGAGCAAGGAATGGGCAACCGACTATAACGAGATCAAGGACTACGGCGGCAAGACCGGTGCAAAGCGTTCGCCACAGCAGACCGAGACCGCCAGGTTCTGGCTCATGGCCGGTCCACCAGCCTATCATCCATTCGTACGTCAACTCGTAACCGTCAAACAGATGAGTGTCGGCGAGAGCGCACGCTTTATGGCGCTCGCGGCCGTTGGCCTCAACGATGCGCTCATAGCCGTGTTCGACGCCAAGTACCATTACAACTTCTGGCGCCCCATCACTGCCATCCGCAATGGCGATATTGACGGCAACGACGTCACGGAGCGCGAGGCGACCTGGCAGCCGATCGACAATACGCCGATGCACCCGGAATACCCGTGCGCGCATTGCATCCTCAGTGGCACCATCGCGAGCGTCGTCAAGACGGCGCTCGGAACCGAGGACATTCCCGAGATCGCGATAACGAGCACTACTGCACCCGGCGTGACCCATCGCTTTACCAACATGACGGCCTTCGCCCAGGAGGTGGCGAATGCTCGTATCTGGTCCGGCTTCCATTACCGCTCCTCGACGCGCGTCGGTACGGATATGGGGCTCAAGATCGGTGAATACGTTGTGAAAAACGTAATGCAGCCAGCCCTGACGGCAGGACCGCAGCAGCAGCTGCCGACGCAGGGGATGGTTCCTGTTGCACGATAACGAGTGTCCGGCGGGCCTCTGGAAGCGGGGCCCGCCGGAAGCGCGTTCGCGAGATGGCGACAACGACAAGTCAAGGTCAAAGTCGGGAGTGGCCGGGCCAGAACAGGATGTCGGTTCTGCCGTCAAGAGCCCGTATCGTTTCGACGAGCCGATCGCTCTGCCGAGCGGGCGCGATGCCCCCCATCGAGCTGGACAAAAGCTTCCGAACCTGGGGTCCAATGACCCGGTATTCCGCGCGGCAGGTTCCCCAATGCGTCGGCTCGGCGCTCCAATTGTTTCCCCGTTCCTCCGAACGGCATCACAATCAGAAGTCAGGGAACGAAAGCTTCGGTTAAGGCTTTATAAACACGAGACCGTCGCTCGCCGATAACTACACGGCGCATGTCGCGGATAGCCAAAGGTTCCTTACTGCAGGGCCCGCTGTTCTCAAAAACAAGCGCTCGCGCAGATAGCCAAAAGCGGCGGTCTCCGATTCCATTCAGAATTCCCAGCTGTGCTCGCAAGCGGGAGAGCTGCGGGAGGGGTGAGCGCCAATGCTGGCGCTTTCTTACCCGAACGAGGCTTCTTATGCGCAACCGCATTGACATAGATCCCAAGCACAGCCAAGCAATCGTGCAAGAGATTGGAGAAAGACTGCGCGCGTTCCTGAAAGAAGAGCCGGAACTGCCGGGGAGCCTAAGAGCGCCAATCGACCGGCTCCGCGAATTGGAAGAGCAGTCGCCATCGATCATTCCCAGCGCCGAGCGTTGGAACAAGCGTCGCCGTTGAGCCGCTTTGGACAGCACAGACGGCTCGGTCAAAAATGGACGCGCAATGCCATCGGTGAAGTTCCGTGCGTCAAAAATTTTGAATGAGTACTGTGCGGCGCAATCCGAATTGATCGGCAAAGCCGTCGTGCTTACTGACGGGAAGGCAGGCACGGTCGAGAACGTTTGGCTGGATGAATTGCACGGGCTTCGGATTTCCATCGAAGGTCATGATGGAAGATGGCCGGTCTCAACCATCAAGTTTGCGGAGTCCTAGACCTTGCATCGGCTGCGCGTTGCCAGATCGCGCCCCTTTTCAGAGCATTCCAATCAAAATGAAAAGCCCGATTTCGGTCAGGAAAGTAACGCTCATGATCGCGACCGTAAGGAACACGTCGCTCGCTGAGAGAGGACTCATGAATGCCTCGCATCTCGCCAAGCCCCCAAGAGTAACCCTTCAAGCCGGAAAATGTTTCGGTTCCAAACGCAGACGGCGCAGGGCGGCAGCGGTGCCGGCCTCCGAGACGGCCTGAGGCGAAGGCCGCTCGGGGTCATTCTCGACCAACCTGGCGGCCCGCGCCATGTCCGGCTTGGCTCCGATGGCGGACATCAGGAGTAGGCCGCCTCATGCCAAGGCATGCGGCCCGTGCCTTGAAGCCTCCACATTGCCAATGGAGAAGCGAGCAGGCATTGCGCCGGTTTCGTGGCAATGGCCTCCTGGAGAACGATGACACACCATGCAATCGGCAGAGTAATCGCGGTCCTTTTGCTGCTGGCCGTGCCCGCGAGGGCCGCCGAATCGCCGGCCGAATTGATCTCCAGCTTCCGCCTCAAGCATGGCGAGGTCCGCGTCGTGCGTGATGCAACTCTGGACCGCATTGCGCTGGAGCAGGCGCGAGCGATGGCAGCGAAGGACGATCTCAGTCATGAGGTGCTTGGCTCGTTCTCCGGGCGGATCGCGCCGGCTCATGCGAGACTCGCCGCCGAAAACATTGCCTACGGCTACGAGAGTTTCGAGAAGACGCTCGGCCAGTGGATCAACTCCTCCGGACACCGCAAGAACCTGCTGTTGCACAATGCCTCCCGCGTCGGGATTGCGAGCGCCAGGGATGCAAGCGGCAAACGCACCTACTGGGCCATGGTGATCGCCGGCGATTACGAGCCGAAGCCGGGCAAGGGCAAGAGAGACAAGGAGCCGCTTGTTGCTGTGAAACGTGAGGGCGCTCCGATAGGCCGGCCCAAATCCAGCGACTGCCACATCAAGCTGCTCGGCCTTTGCATTTGAGGCGGAGCGCGCAGTCGAAAGTGCCGTAGGCAGGCAAGGGCCTACTGCGGCGCGCGTTAAACACTTTCGGTGTGCATCCGCCTTAAGTCACGCCGACGGCGTGGCAGGTTGCCGTCACTTCGGGTGTTCCCCGAACATCGGACATAATCAGATCGTTTCGGCATGTCTCAAAGGTGCCAATAGGCGACGTGCTTTCCAAGGGAAGCGGTGCAGCTTCGTTCGATGTTCCTTATGCATTCCCAAAACTGACGCTGCCGCACCCGGGCGTCGAGCGCCCGGGTGCGGCAGCGGATCAATGTTGCGGTCTGGTGAGGAACGTGGCTTGCCCCCAGCCGGTGCCAATCGACGCGGCCGCAACGATCTGACCCGGATCGACCCGGCCGGCGTTGCCGGCCAGATACTGGTTCAGCAGCGCAAAGCTCTGGCTTGCAAGCGACGCTGTGCTCGTGCCGGTCGCAGGCACAGGATCCGTCAGGGTCGGCTTCGCCGCGGTGCTCGTCGATGTCGAAGACGGATAATTCGTCACGGTTGTGGTCTGCGACGACGTTGTGGTCGTCGAGGCCGCGGGTCGCGGATCCGTCACGGCGATAGTCTGCGGCGCGGCTGACGTCACAGCGCCGGTGACCGGGTCCTTCGCGTTTGCAGTCAGCGTGAGTGTTGCGACGGGATGACCCCCGCCACGGTAGTTCGATTGCAGCACCAGTCCGCTGTCGACCTCCGCAGCCGTCAAGGTGATGTTATTTCCCTTGAACGTCTTGCCATCGAGCTTGTCGGTGATGGTCTCGTACTTCGGCAGGCCCGTGATGTTTACGGTCACCAGATCGTTGGAGTTGGGCGTTGTCACGTTGACCCCCAAGTCGACCATGCCACCTCTCCCGGCGACCCAGAGCGTGTTATCCGCGATGGTGAGGACCGGCTTGGTCACGGATGTCGGTGACGACGGGAGCGATCGATCTGGAGACCGGTGAACGTCTTCACCGCGCCCGAAAGATTGGCCGCAACACCGGATGAATCCTTGATGCTCACGCCGCTCGGAAGATTGACCCCGGTGATGGCGAGCGCCGAGGTACTCGTGTTGGTCGACGCGACCGTGGTGCGGAAAGTGAGCGTGCCGGTGCCCGAACCACCGACATAGGTGGCCGTTCCGCCGTCATTGAGCTTCAGCGTAGGCGTGCCAGCTGACGGTCACGGCCTCGTTGAAGCCGACCGTCAGCGTGACCGTATCGCCGGCATGCTCGACTCCTGTGCCCGGTGAAGCGGAGACCTGGGTCACTGCCGGCTGCACCGTCGGCGTAGTCGGCGTCGTGGGCGTGGTCGGTGTCGTGGGGGCCGATGCCGCCCCGGTCGTGATTTGCAGGTTTGAATAATCCGCCGCAATCGCGTTTGTGGCTCCTGGCGCGCGATAGATGCCTTCCTTCCAGTAATAATAATCGCCGCTCCCACCTCCTAGCGGTCCCGTATAGTTGACGATCGCCACCCCATCCCGCCATACCTTCAGAGTTCCGTTTCCGTCACTGCCAAAGGTGACTTGGATATTCATTTGGTATTGATGACCCCGCTGAATGGGGTTTGGGTCCTTATAGACATCGTTCTCCGCATTGGAGGGGCCGCGTGCGATAATGGTCATATGCTCGCCGTACAGGCCGACGGCGAATGGAGGGTTACCGCCGGTGAGACCGTGGAGCTGGCCGAGGATCATCCATGAAGCGGTATTTGTCGCTCCTGGCTCCAGGGTAAAACCGTAGGATATGTTGATCTGGGTGTCCGGCTGATAGTGCTTCGAGAATTCTATCTCGGAGCGCTCGGCCCCGCCGTCCATTGTCACGTCGTTCCAGGTGGAATCAATGAAATGATCCCCCGGCCGAACCTCGAACCTGAGCGTGTTGCTATCAGGTTCTGTCAGGCTATAGCTTTGGTTTGCGTTTTCGACTAGGGCGTTCATCCCATCGACTGTTACCGTTGCGCTATTTGCACCCGAGAACGAGGTGATGTTCGGTTGTGTCGTAGCCATTCTCATCCTTTTTGAAAGTTGAAGACGCTGAATTCCACTGTCGCGCATCATGAAGACGCGCGACATACCCCATGCGCGCGGCCTGGCGCCGGCGAGCACATTTCAAAGCAGTGGGTATTTGGAAGCTAGAGCCGGCCCCGGAAATCTGAACAGGACGATAAGTGGAGTTTCTGCCTGACGGCGGGCACGATAGGCCCGCGAATCAGGAGAGACCATGAACAGACGAGCCCGGCGGAATCACTCAGCGGCCTTCAAGGCGAAGGTGGCGCTGGCAGCAATCAAGGGCGACCGGACGATAGCCCAACTGGCTGAGCATTTCGACGTTCACCCCAATCAGATTACGGCGTGGAAATCGCAGCTTGAGGGCAATGCTTCGGAGGTTTTCGGACCTGGGGGCGGTCCGCCGGCAGCACCTGCAGTCGATGTGAAGTCGCTGCATGCCAAGATCGGAGAGTTGACGCTGGAGAACGATTTTTTAGAAGGAGCGCTCACCAAGGCGGGATTGCTGAGCGCAAAGCGATGATCGACCGTGGACATGATCTGTCGATCACTAAGCAGGCGGAAGTTTTGAAGATCAGCCGCGGCAGCGTTTATTATCTGCCGCGGCCGGTGTCATCCGCCGACCTCGCGATCATGCGGCATCTGGATCGGCTGCACCTGGAGTATCCCTTCGCCGGTTCGCGTATGTTGCGAGGCCTGCTGGCTTTGCAGGGGAGCAAGATCGGCCGCCGGCATGTGAAGACGCTGATGCGGCGGATGGGGATAGAGGCGCTCTATCGCCGTCCGCGCACCACCAAGCCCGAACCCGGCCACAAGATCCATCCGTATCTGCTGCGGGGCATCGAGATCACGCGTCCGAACCAGGTCTGGGCCATGGACATCACCTACATCCCGATGGCGCACGGCTTCGTCTATCTCGCCGTCGTGCTCGATTGGGCATCACGCCGGGTTTTGTCCTGGCGGTTGTCGATCACGATGGAAGCAGCCTTCTGCGTCGAGACACTGGAAGATGCGATGGCCCGTCACGGCAAGCCGGAAATCTTCAACACCGACCAGGGCTCGCAGTTCACCGGCTCGGCCTTCACCAGCGTCCTCGCCAGCCACGGCATCGCCATCAGCATGGACGGCAAAGGGGCCTGGCGCGACAACGTGTTCGTCGAACGGTTGTGGCGCAGCGTCAAATACGAGGAGGTTTATCTGCGGGCCTACGAAACTGTCGGCGAGGCGCGACATTCGATTGGCCGGTATCTCGACTTTTATAACGGACGAAGGCCCCATTCGAGTCTTGACGACATGACCCCAGATCAAGCCTACTTCACCCAGCTGCCGCTCCGCCTGGCGGCCTAATCCCGGCAGAGGCTCCACTTATCGACGCGGAGAATTTGTTCAAACAACCGGAACCGGCTCTGCTGGCCCCCCGACTGCTGAGCCGGTGGGTTAGTTAGGAAGTATGGCAAAAAAAATAGGTGAGCATGGCGAAAAATCGAACCGCAAAAGCGGCACGCCTGTGGCACCTACAGGCATGTGCCTGCCGTTGCCGCTGATTTCGGCGGCGCTGCCTCAGGGGAAGCGAGGTAGGTTTCCACTGATAATACCAATGTATGCGCGCGCTATATGAAGAGGTTCACTCGGGACTTGTCGCTTTCTTGGCCCAGCGCGAAGGCGCGTGGCTGAAAGATTTGAAATATCCATGCCACGTAGTAATCGATTTGAGAAAGTATTTTGAACAGTTAAAGCCGGAGGTTTAGGTCAATGGCCAACATCCGCAAACGCTCCCTGCCCTCTGGCCTCATCCGATGGGAAGTCGCCTACATCGACGGTGGCGGCGAGCGCCGCGCTAAGCTATTTGCCACGAAGACTGCCGCGGCCTCTTGGCTGATCGAGGTGCAACACGACTTGAAGCGTGGCCTGCATACCGCCAGCAGCGTTTCGCCGACGGTCAAAGAGGCGGCCGCGCTCTGGATCGAACGGTGCAAAGCCAAACAGCTCGAGGCCACGACCGTGAAGGGCTACGAAGAGCATATCGACCTGCACATAGTTCCATTCATCGGCGCGAAGAAACTCGCCGACCTAACGGTGCCGGCAGTGAACGCCTTTGCCGACGAACTCGGCAAGGCCGGGCGCTCGGGGGCGATGATCAAGAAGATCGTCCGGTCACTCGGTTCCGTCTTCAAGGAGGCCCGGCGCCGCGGCCTCTCGAATGTGGCGCCAACCATTGGCCTAGACCTGGATCTTCCCGAGCGCGCGGACCCCAGGCCGGTGATCCCGACCAAGCCTGAGTTGCAGGCCATTATCGCCAAGGCCACGGAGCGTGCCAGCCGCCTTTGGCGCGCCCCAGTGCGGCTTCTCGGCCTTGAGACGGACAATCTGGCCCTCGATCAGCTCCGGCAGCTGGTTGGCATAGCGCACCGGCCGCCTCGAGCGATCGCTCAGGGCCTCAAGCCCGTGCTCCTTGTAGCGATCGAAAATCTTGTAGCCGGTCTTGCGGCGCCCATTATATGCGTTCAAGGACTGCGCTGGGCCGCCCCACGATCGACGCCAGCAAGTGGCCGGATGATGTCCGGTGCAACGCTGCGAGGGCTGCGGCTGGGTGTGTGAGGCGGCATTTCGGACAAGCAGCCCGAACGCCACCGTTACGATCCCAATATCCAAAGAATTGTCCGCATCTGCGATGCCCCTATAGGCTCCCGCCGGGGTGAGCCGGCGGGCTGTTCGATC
>CAVZGZ010000013.1:0-93794 GCA_963774775.1 uncultured Alphaproteobacteria bacterium | reverse complement strand
GGATCTTGGGGTGGCGGAGAGGTCCGCTGAAGCCGGGTAATGCCGGTGGGGGGAAGGGACCTCAGTTCAAAAACAGACGCAACAAGTGGTGAGGGATTTAGAGATTGGGCAACCTATCAACTCCGAAAAACTGTTCAGAAACTGCAGAAGGCGTTGCACGCGAAAGCGAAGGCAGAAGCTGAGTATCGCTTCTACGCCCTGTACGACAAGATCAGTCGCGAGGACATCCTGGCGCATGCCTATGCCCTCGTGCCGCTCCAACAAGGGCGCACCGGGAGTGGACGGTCAGGACTTCGCGGACATCGACGCGTACGGGGCGCGGCAGTGGCTTGGCGAACTGGCGCTGCTCTCAGGCAGGAGACTTACCGACCGGACCCCATCAGAAGAGTTTTCATACCGAAGGCCAACGGCAAACTCAGGCCGCTGGGCATCTCGACCGTGCGGGATCGGGTCTGCATGACAGCAGCAATGCTGGTGCTGGAACCGATCTTCGAAGCCGACCTTCCACCAGAACAGTACGCGTACCGTCCCGGGCGAAACGCCCAGCAGGCGGTGATTGAGGTGGAAGGGCTGCTGTTCCACGGACATCCGGAAGTCGTGGACGCCGACCTCGCGGATTACTTCGGGAGCATCCCCCATAGAATGCAAAAGAAAATCTCTTCGCCTCATGCCCATCTCTTCACTAGGAGACGGCATCCTAAGCTCGCCACCGCCGCGCTGAGCAAATGCAGCAGTCGGCTGAACCAAGCCGACCGCTGCCAGTGCACGGCGCGTGCCTCAACGAGCGGGCTGGCTATCTATCAGGAAGCGGGCTCGAACGGGGCGGCATGGAGCTCGGGAATGGCTTGGCAACCATGAGGGCTGCGCGCTCGTTGGTCTCCAACGCGATCTTTTGGGCGAGCATCACGTCGCCTGGCACCAGAGACCCGACAGGCCGAAAGCACCAGCCCACCA
This sequence comes from uncultured Alphaproteobacteria bacterium, assembly GCA_963774775.1. GTDB lineage: Bacteria > Pseudomonadota > Alphaproteobacteria > Rhizobiales > Xanthobacteraceae > Bradyrhizobium. The sequence continues at coordinate 92,840 of CAVZGZ010000013.1, read as the reverse complement.
CGACTTGCCCTTTTTGGTCCATCTCATAGACGTTGGTCGAGGTGCCATAGCAAACGCGATATCGCTTGCCGGACTCTCGAGCCTACGACATCGAAGGATTTGCGTCTCTTGAATTGCGACAATTGCTCCGGCGAAAGCCAATCGCAAAGCAGCGCAATTCCTCGGGCCTCGGTTTTTTTATAGGCCTGCCACCAATCCCATATCGCAAGCGGCATCGCACGCAACGTTGCGGCTGCGCGCCGGAGAGCCACAAGCACGGCTGGGTCGCCTAGATGGCCCATGGCGCAATCAACCGCCCACCAGCCGCGGATAGAACAGCGTCTCTTCCGCGCCCGGATCCAGTGATCGGACGATCATCGCGGTCCCGGAGGCCTTCCGTGTCGCGGCGGTATACCCTTCGGATGTCAGCTCCCTAAAGCGCGCTTCTGCCCATGCAAGTTGCTCGCTGTTTTCGGGATCAAAGTAATGACGGGTGTCACCCGTGTGATCCATAATCAAAAGCGTTGCCATCGTTGTCTCCTTCAAAGATTATCTTCACTACACCGGTCAGACGATAGGCTCCGCCGTCGTCGATCGATCGCCCATCCACGCCGGCAGCGGCGCACGGTCGCGATGCCGGCCGCCTGCGCTGGCCGCTGCCCATGCGGCTACCGTTCCAAACACATCTACAGGGATTGACGTGTCTCAAGCTGATTACAAACCATAATCAGCAGTTTAGCTTTTTGACCTAGATCAATGCGCTTTGCGAGGCATATCCGGTTCGGGATCATAAGCCGAAAGCCAAGAGAGGTCTAATATAAACCCCGGACGCCCGTGGTCAAAATACGGACCGCAAACCTGTCGGATAGAGTCATTCGATGTCGGCAACCTGCGTGCCCTCATCAACCCAAGGAGACCCGACGTGATCATTGTCCATGCCATCGTGAAACCTGCGTCTGCAAGCGACGGGTCCGCGACCGCAACCGTCCGGCGCCAACTGCTCGAACCGTCCGAACTGCAGATCCCGCCAACCGCGATCTGGATCGACCTGATCGAACCGACGGTCGAGGAGGATCGGAAGGTTCAAGAGTTCGTCGGAGTGCCCGTGCCGACCAAGGCCGATCCCGACTATACCGAGCCGCCCGAGGCGCATTACTCGGAGAACGGCGTGCACTACCTGCATGCGCTCTTCGTCAGCGAACCAGAGGACACGCCCGACGTGACCGGTGTCACCTTCGTCATTGCGCCGACCGCGCTCGTCACTGTGCGGTATCATTCGGTCGAAACGTTCGATTTATTCTCGCAGAAGCTCTGCAAGGCACCGGCACAGGCGCTGTCTCCGGGCGCGGTGGGACTCGGCCTGATCAACACCGGTCTCAACCGATCCGCTCGCGCGCTCGGGAAGGCGGGCGAAAGCCTCGATCGGATCGCGAGCGCAGTCTTCCGGGCCAAGGGTGATCAGAGCAAGCGCAATCAAATCTATTCCGACACGCTCGATGCGCTCGGCCGCGAGGACGAAAAGATCTCGAACCTGCGCGAAAGCATGGTGTCGGTCGAGCGCCTTCTTCTCTTCCTGATGTCGGAAGGGCATCCCGAAAATGCGCCGAAGTCCGTGCGCGAGGCGATAAAGACGGCGTTGCGCGATCTGCAGACGATGGAACAGGACGCGAGTTTCAAGGCGCAAAAAGTGCGGTTCCTGCTGGACTCAACGCTCGGCCGCATCAACCTCGCTCAGAACGACATCATCAAGCTCTTCTCGGTAATTGCGGTCATCTTCATGCCACCAACCGTCATCGCCTCGATCTATGGGATGAACTTCAAGCAGATGCCGGAGCTCGATTGGAAATGGGGCTATCCCCTGTCGATCATGCTGATGGCTTTCGCGGCGATCGGCCCATATCTGTTCTTCCGCTGGAGGAAGTGGCTGTAATGCCGTCGGGGTGCAAATCCACGAGAGAACGGCAACGCCGGAGCTATAGCATCCAGCGCCGCCCAAGGTGATTTGAGCGCAACGACCGGCCTCGGACGCGATCAGGCTCGATGTCTCAGTTGGGTCAAAATCGGAAGTCGCAGCCTTGCGGCGGGATGTCTGCTTTGCCGCCGATTGTGTTGAAAAAGTCCTTTTGGGTGACGAACGAATTTCTTAGGATCGCTGATGCGTTTCGCACGCAGCGACGTGAGGGACCACATCGTTTCACACGAAAATAGCCACCGACCTTCGTAGCGGCGCTAAGGAGCGTTGCAGCGGTCGAGACAGCCAAGAATTGACTTTCGCGAGATTTTAGGTGCGGTTGGATTTTCGACTTTTTCAACAGTATCCCGCCAAGAACGGACATCGTGGTCATGACTGTCGAGGTGATGACGAACTGGCGCGGACCCCCAGCAATCGGTCGCCGGGTGCCTTGGGGCATGTCACCCTCCGGGGGGACCGCGCGATCGCACCCCTTGAGCATATTTGCGTTTTTTGATTTTTGTGTTTCGTTTGCTGAATTCTCATTTGAAAGATTGCGAGATGCGGCGCGTTGATCTGTTTGAGATTGCAGGGGTGGGCGCGGCGCAACCCAGCGCAGCGCGAGCGGTTTTTCCAAGCGGGCCTGAAGGCGGCGCTGCGCCTTGAGCGGCAAGAATTCCGCGCTTGGCTCCTGCGGCGGCTAGGCGAACCCCCGCTCGCCGCGCCGGTCGATCCGGCCCGCTTCGCAATTTCGGAGGCCGACATTGCGTTTCAAGCGACAGTGCGAGAGCCAGGATCGCTAAAACGCGCATTGGCTGATCTCCCGAGACTAAACAAAACAGCGGCCCGTGAGAACGGGCATCCACCATTGAAGCGCAGCGATGGCCGATCGGCAAATTATCAATCCCTTGGGGCTCGGAACGGCGCCGGCCTACAGCGCGTCGCGGGTGTGGGTAATGACCTGTTTCGAGACCCCAAGTCGTCAACTGGAGCGCCCTCATACAATCGTCACCACGCAGGCGCGCTCCGAAATGGGATGGATTTTTAACGCCAACCCCTTCGTGCTATCCATCGATCGATAGTCAACACGACAGCGGTCAATGCGCCTTCTCGCGATTTGCGCAGGCCCGACTCGGCCGTTCCGTCAATCAGATTGACCGTCCATATCCAGATGCCCCGATCAACTTCTTGGATGACGGCATATTCTATGCCGCGATACTTCATCAGAAAAACTCCAACAAAAAATTGCGGTCTAATCGCTTGAGGCCGCTTTTCGGCCGCGCCCTTTGCACGAAGTCATTGTGGAAGGGAGGCGGCCAAGCTTTCCAGATTTGATTGCTCTTCGGTCAAGCGCTTTTCGACAAACTGGCGCTCAAGCTCTGTCAGGTTGGTTTGCAATAGGTTGCGATACCGTCGAATATTACTGCGATGCGTACGCAAGCGAGCCAACTGTTGATCAATCATTTATCGTCGTCCTTTGACGAGTGGGTTTAATTCCCTTTGCTAAGGCACAACGCCAGCCAGAGCGGGGTATGATCTCTCGGCGGCATCGGCATTTCCGCGGCCGGCTGCTTAAATGTCGGCTCGCTAAGCCTGCCGCAGGTTTGTGAAGCTACGATAACAATGGCGGCCCAACTGCTGCCCTTGCAATCCGGGCATTCATCCCGGGCGGGAAGGGGTGTCAATTTCTATCTGAACGCAAAAAAAGTGGCAGGTCGTCGGCTTCTTCATCGGCTGGAAAGCCCGTATCAGGTTCGGGAATTTTGTATGTCTTACGTTCCAGGCGCGCCCATCGCGTCGCCTGGCGATAGTCACGGCAGCGGAGAATCATTTCCTGGCCCCGAACGACAACCACGACGTCGCAGATCGGAGAATCCGGATAGCTCCGGATCGTAACTGCTGGCGGAGCGTTTTTGCCGGTCATCGCAACATCTTTCTTTGCCCGAAAGCATTTCCCGGCTGGATGACACGGGGCGGTAACAGCCGGAGCGCGGTCCCTGAATTAACGACTCAAACTAGCCTGAGAAGATTTGTTCCAAACGCCAAAGCGCAATCAGTCCAAAGTTTTGTCGGCTGGAGGCGTTGGCGTTGGGCACACATGCCACCCGCGCAATCACGCGTTTGGTGGACGGAAATCAGGTAGATCGGCACCGCGTAGCCTATGGCGACCAAGATGAGAAAAGCCCCATCCCAGAGGGGCTGGGGGGCTCGAAATCTCGGATGAGGCAAGAGTTTGCGGTTAGCGCCGACGACTGCGCGTCGTTGAAGGCAACTGCGACCGTGATTCGGGCTGCTTGAGGGCAAGACACACGCTGCGAATGGGACACGTAACTCGAATCCAAAAAGTTGAGACTGAAAGAAAAGTCGCAACCGCCGACGCGCTGTAGGCCCGGCTGCCTCTTATCGCGTAACCGATAAAACCGATCACCACCATGAGCGCGCCCGCTATCATCATCAAGTGCGGGTAAGGCCGCCTCGTCCTAATGCCCCTCCGCGAGTGTTAGTTTTGGAACAGACCTAGCGAATCGGCTTTAGTCGTTTGCTTCATTTGCGGGAGGGGCGTCGATGCCAACGCAGGTATGGGCTGTCGCCACGTCAATCGGCTGGGCCGTCATCGTGGGCGTGATCATGCTCTATTTGATTTTCGAGCCCGTAGCTAACCGGGCGGCTTGGCTGGCAGCGGCGGCAAAGACGTATTCGTGCACATCTCGGCGGCGGACAAGCCGGCTTCAGTTCGCTGGCTGAGGGTGCAAAGATCAGTTACGAAGAGAAGGAAAACCGGGGCAAAACGTCCGCGGAAAATCTGAGGGTCGGCTAAAGAGGGGCCCGTGAGCCCGCCGATCTCAACCCCGGCGCAGCCATTTGCAGCAAATGTTGCACGGAGGCAGGGATATTCTCCCCTTCGTCCCTGCGCTGCTTCAGCTCGGCAGCGATTTCGGTGGTGATATTGCGCGACCATCCCTCGGCGGTGTTGAAGGCGACGATGCGCACCGGACAGCTGTAGACTTCATGCAAGAGGTCGCGGATCAGCATCTCGCGATACGTACCCTCATCATCATCGGTCTCGCGCCAGGCGCGGCCTACCCAGACCCCGAAGGCGTCCAGTAGGACGAGGTACATGTCATGGTTCGCATCTTGCGGCGCGATTGATCGCGAAGCGACTCATCGCCATACATCCTCCGCCCATGGAGCAAGCGGCAACCGTTACTCTGTTCCACCCGCCCTGTGCAGAGGGCTGTCTCGGAAATTTCGAGGTATATCAGTCGGGTAATGGAATTCAGAGCAAGCCCATGACGCGTCCAGCGCGATGCCCGCCGAGGGCGAAGAACATGCGCTTCAGCTTGTTGAGGGCCTGCGGCACGGCCGGAACCGAGCCCCAACGGGCTGGTCTGGCGGAAGAAGGCCAGCTTCTTCACATGGCCCTCAACATGCCATTTGGCGTGGGCCCCGTTGCGGAAAAAGATCACGTCATCGACGCCATAGCGCTTCGGCGGCATGCCTTCGCTTTCGAGCACGATCGATCCTTCGAGGATCACGATGGTCTCGTCGACATCGTAGTGCCAGCTGAACTTGCCTTCGGTGCAGGACCAGATCACGGTCGTGGCAGTGCCATCAGCGCTGGTCGAGAGCACATGCGAGCGTGCTTCCGGATTGCCTTCAAGGATCCAGGATGGCTCGATCGGCGACGGCTTGAGATCCACGTTGCAATGGCCGGTTTCAATAAGCGCAAGCGGCATCGGTAAACCCCAACGATTGAAATTAAACTATGCACGCTCTCCAAATGCATCCCGGTCAGGCAAATTGCCGAATTTTCCCCGGTCACCCGCGGGATGATACGTGTCCGGCCAGCAATTTTAAGGTGCCACTTCGCCGACAACCGCCCGCGCGGGCCACAACCTTGAGCTGGTTACCGGGAAGAAGGCTTGTCCGCCGCAAACAACGGCCTGACATCGGCGCCGCGGTGCCCACAAGCCTGACAGGTGAACTTCGGCTCGAGATCGGGAAAGCCGGACGTCATCCGATCACTGATCGCCGGCACTGGTCGATTTCGGCAGCCCGAGCGGAAATAACCACATGTGCGCGCGAGACGAAGGCCCGGGACGGTGCCGACTAAAACGGCCGACCAGCGCCGTTGGGGTGCACGGAGGTGTGGAACCGTCCCACTCCGACTGGCGCTGGCGGGAGCGACCCGCTCTGGCTCTGCTGGTGCGGGAAGCCTAGCTCGCGATCCATCGGCGAGGCTACGCCGCGTCCAAGTGGAATGAATTGGAACGGCAATGAATTTTAGTCTAGCGTCTATCACCCATCGCGACATCCCAGTATTGGCCTTGCTGATCGCATCCAAGACGCCGAGGGCAACTGCTTGGGGGATTGGTCCTCACATCTCCATTACGTCGTCCTCGGGGCGCTGGAGCGCGCCACCGCGCGGGCGTAACGGCCGAGTCCGCTGAAGAAGCCCGCCGGTTCACGCCGGCGGGCTCCTATTCGATCATCGAAGCCATGGAACTTTCTTGCTTCTCTTTCTCATTCCCGGTTATTCCCTGGTCAACGCGAAAAAGCCCAAGCTCCACACCAGCCTTCACCGATCGCGCACCTCGTCGTCAGGCTGAATGTTTACTCGAGCATATTTGGCATCGCAGTCACAACGCCACAAGGCGACTCCAGCGGTTGTTCGGATCGGTGCATCAGGTGGCCACTTCGGGCATGGATTTCCGAAGGCGATGTCGCAACCAGCTTGGTAGAGGCGGTTTTGTCTTCGACAGCACAATAACCGTCAAGAAACGTACCCGACCTCAGTTCGCCTGGCATGGAGGATGTTGTCGCCGACCTGCGGAGGCGGCGAATCTGCTGCTTCCCAACATCGCGTCGTCGGCTGTAGGTCGCAACGCATCCTCACAAGAAACCACATTGAACCTGCAAGACTTTGCCCGGCAAACGAGAATTCAGGTCGGGGCGCAAACTGCATCTACAGACGATGTCATTAAGTACTTCGCTCATGCGTTGGGCGGTGATCACTTCGATCCTCATGGAAGGGCGGCGCGCAAATATGAGCTGTTGCGTCAATCGAAGCCGGTGAAATCGGACAGCTTAGTATGCTGATCAATGACCGACACCCGCTCTATCAAGAGGTTCTGTCTATCGCTCAGGCCGTTGTCCGGTCTCCTGAGGTGAACGAGCTTCTGGTGTGGTCGCGGTCAAGCAATCCCTAACAAGAAGCACTCCTCAGCGCATGTCACAGCCATGTCGCACGGAGTTACCGTAGCGCTTTGTAACCCATTGAAACAAGACGGGAACGTCTGTGTCACAATGCGGCATAGGGAAGGGGGACCAAAATCGAACAACCCCTTGATTTTACTGGCGATCCCAGCAGGATTCGAACCTGCAACCCACGGAGTAGAAATCCGTTACTTGAGTTTGGCCGACTGATCCCAGGGTGCTCGCGGCGGCCCAGCAGGATGCTAATCAGGACCGCGAGTTTCTCAGCGTTCACCCCATGGATGATCTTCGTGACGCGAAGCGGATCTCTGTCACAGCTGCGCGGCTTTCAGCTCGGTAATCTCGGCTGAGGTCGCTCCGGCCATCATGTCTGCAATGCGTACTGAGACACGATCAGCGGCGGCGATCAGGGCTGAATCCAATTTGGTGATATAGCCTCTCGTTACGCCGCGCCTGGAATGGCCGAGCAGGGCCGCAATCGTCGGCTCGGTGTAACCGAGATCGTCGGCGACCGATGCAAAGGCATGGCGCAGCCCGTGCGGCGTTACGTCAGCAACCGTGGGTTCGTTCTCAAGCATCCCCAATCGGCGCTTGTTGAGACCGCGATAGTTGCCGTCGCCCCGCGTGGCAGGGTCTCCGACCCGCCGTTCGTCTCTTTCAATGCAGCCTCTTAACACCTGAATTGCCGCCCGGCCGATAGGGCGCACGTCGGCGCCCATTTTTGAGTGCGCAAACACTGCCGTCGCAGGTCGCATTTGTGGGGGCAGAGGCTAGGGCGGGCGCCGTGCCGGATAGGTAGAAACATGACCCGGCAGCAACAAGCCGACGCTCGGGTGTTGGTTCCTACGCGCGAGCAATCGCTGCGTCGTCGATTTGGCGAGTTGCTAACTAATTGCTAATCTAATTCGTATCTCTGGTTGCATACAACCAAACCGGCACTTTGGTAAATTCAAGAAATGCCTGCGGCAGAGGTGATATTTGGTGAGCGCGGTGGGACTCGAACCCACGACCCCATGATTAAAAGTCACGTGCTCTACCGCCTGAGCTACGCGCTCACTCTGTCGCTTGAGCATGAATTTTTCGGAGAACCGGTAGCTCACCCACATCGGCTGCGGGATGGGCATTCTCCGGATCACGCTCCGGCCCGCGCTGTGTAGGGGGCAGGGCCTCACGGGTCAATAGCGGAAGCGGCCTCCAATGCCTCCGCGGGACAACCAAAATTCCTTATGCCTGGCTAGCGGTTAGCCTGATTTCTTCAAGCCAGCGGCCGCGGCCCATCCACGGCCGACCAGCCGGTTTCGGTCAGCTTTCCCGGTGAATCTCCGACGCCACCGGCTGGCTTGGGGCCGCGATCGTCGGCATCGATACCGGGCGAAGCCCGATCAGTTCGGCGGTGCGGATCGCGCTGTTGCGCCAGAAGGCGAATTCGTTGATGCGGGAATTCTCCAGGATCGCGATGGCGACCGCGGACAGGAAGGGCAGGCTTTCCAGCACCAGGACGCCGGCGAAAATATAGATCTCGCGCACCTGCTTGGAGCCGTTGGTAACGACGAGCACAGTGGCGCCGACCAGCAGCAGCACGCCGATCACGGCTTCCCAGAACGCCTGGAATTCGATCGACATCCGCGACAATCCGCCCTTCGAGGTGCGGGCGAACGGAAGATGCTCGGTGATCAGGCCTTGAGCGACCGCGCGCGACACCGTCCATTGCACGCTCATTGCGGCGATCATGGCGCCCAGCATCTGGCCCGCTTTGACATGTACGCGCAGCCGATAGAGTGCGACGAAATGCACCAGCGAGACGATGAAGGAGGCGATGATCGGCAGCGTCAAAATCTTGTCGGGAATGGCGATGTCGGCAAAGGCGACGATCGGCACCCAGATCAAATTGAGGATCGCGACCACGACGCCGAGGCTTTCGGCCCCTAGCCAGTTCAGCCATCCCAGCATGAATTCGCGGCGCTGATCGGGGCTCAGCCGGCTGGCGCCGGGCAGAAAGCGCCGCCAGTGCTTCTTGACGATCTGGAAGCCACCATAGGCCCAGCGGTGGCGTTGCTTCTTGAAGGCCTCATAGGTGTCGGGCAACAGACCGTGGCCGTAGCGCTCGTTGGTGTAATGCGTCACCCAACCTTGCTCGATGATCGCAAGGCCCAAATCGGTATCCTCGCAGATAGTGTCGCCGGCCCAGCCGCCGGCCATGTCCATCGCCGCGCGGCGGATCAGGCACATCGTGCCGTGCACGATGATGGCGTTGAATTCGTTGCGCTGGACCATGCCGATGTCGAAGAACCCGGCATATTCGCCGTTCATGATGTAGTGCATCAGCGAGCGGTCGCCGTCGCGATGCTCCTGCGGCGCTTGCACCAGGCCGACACGGGGGTCGGCGAACACGGGCACCAGGTCCTTCAGCCAGTCCGGCCGCACCACATAGTCGGCATCGATGATGCCGATGATCTCGGCATCGGAGGCGGTGCGGTCCATTGCAATCTTCAGGGCGCCGGCCTTGAAGCCCTGGACCTTCTCGGCGTTGATGAATTTGAAGCGCTCACCGAGCGCGCGGCAATGGTCCTGGATCGGTTGCCAGAATTCCGGATCGGGCGTGTTGTTGATGATCACCACGCATTCGAAATTCGGGTAATCGAGCCGCGATACTGCATCCAACGTCTGCTTCAGCATCTCGACCGGCTCGAAATAAGCGGGGATGTGGATCGAGACTTTTGGGAACGCGACCGTCTCGCCGATGGTGGCAGGTGCGAGGGCCGCGCCCTTCCTGATCAGCCGCTGCGGGCGGCGGCCGAAGGCAATGGCGGCGATCTCCTCGATCCGCGCCATCGCGATCAGGACCAGGGGAACCAGCAGGATCAGGCCCAGGGTCAGCGCAAAGGCCGAGCCGAACACGAAATAATGCACGGTCCAGTAGGAGAAGACGGTGGCGACCCATGCGCCGACGCCGTTGGCGGCGGCCGACAGCACCAGCGCCTGCATGACGGTGGGCCGGTCCAGCCGCAGGATCGGCAGCGACATGAACAGGCCGACCAGGAGGGCCACAATCGCGAGCTTCCAGTAGTTCTCGTTCACGACCGGCCCGGTCCAGGCGAATTTCGGCTCGCGGGCGGCGTTGAGCACGCCCCAATACGGACCGACACCGCCCTCGAAGAATTTCCAGGGCTGATCGATCGCCTCGACGATGTTGTAGTCCATGCCGATGGCTTCGGCGCGGGTGACGAAGTTACGCAACACCGAGGCCTGTTCGAACGCGCCGGGCACAGCGTTGCTGAGATTGTAACCCGCGCTCGGCCAGCCGAACTCAGCGATCATGATGCGCTTGCCGGGGAACTGGTCGCGCAGCAGCTGGAACATCGCGACAGCCTGATCGACGGCCTGCTTGTCCGTGAAATTTTCCCAGTAGGGCAGTACGTGGGCGGCGATGAAATCGACCGAATTGGCGAGCTGGGGATGGTCACGCCAGATGTTCCAGATTTCGCCTGTCGTCACCGGAACATTGACCGACTTCTTGATCCGCTGAATCAGCTTGATGAGCCGATGAACGTTGTTTTCCGCAAGCGCCCATTTCAACGCTTCGGCCTTCTTGTCCTCGGGCTGCGCATCCGCATTCTGAACCCGCTCGCTTTCCTCGCGAAGGATTCGCTCCACCTCCGCGGGTTCGAGTCCAGTCTCGGGTCTCGGCCCAAGATTCTCCATGGGGACTTGTTCGCCCCGGTAAACGGTTTCGTTGCCGACCACGACCCCGATGACGTTGCTGTTGCGCCGCGCGAGATTGATGGCGGCTTCGATCTCCCGGTTGTTGCGGTTGCTGTCTTTGTCGATCCAGGCGCCGACCGTGACCTTCATGCCGAATTCCGCGGCAATCGGCGGTACGAGTTCGTTGCCCTCTGTCGAAGAATACAGGCGGACCGCCCGCGTCAGGGTGGAGAGTTTTCGCAGATCGGCGCGAACCTTCTCGGAGTCGGCAGCGCTGTCGGCTACGGTGTGTCCCGGTTCGAACGGCGCGTAGGAAGCGCTCGGCAAAATGCCGCGGAAATCCGGTGCCGATTGCTTCTCCTGGAACAGGCCCCAAAGCGCAGCGTGGGCGGCGGTGACGAACAACAAAACGGCGACGACGGCGCGCATCGCGGGGAAACCATAAGGGGCCTAGATTGGGGGAAGCGAACCCGTCCCCAAGGTTCGACCGACACGGCGGCAATTGCGAAAGATAACTCTGCCACGCGATTTAACAACTGGTATGACGCCGTGGCGTTTTAAGGGCGCCATGCGCTTTTAACGGTCAAAAATAGCGATCGTTCCAGACCCAAGTCAGACCAAGGTTGAAGGCGCTATTTCGCCGGTGCCGCAGGCGATGCCGACGGTGTCGGCGAGGGCGAGGCAGCGGGGGCTGGAGCGGCGTTGCCGGCGGTCGATGGCGCCGGGGCGGACGCCGCGGCGGCTGCGGCCTGGGGCTGGGCGGCCGGATTGATCCAGCAGGCGTGGACGCGACCGTCGAGCGAGCGCGGCACCTTGTCGTCGATCTGGGCGCCGAACCGAGTCAGGCAGCGGAAGGTGGCCTGGACGTGACCGCCCGGGCAGCCGAACCGGTCGTAGAGGTCAAGGTGGCGGAACGCGGTATCGAGGTCATCCAGCCACATCAGGCGGACGACGCGGCGGCCGAGCCATACGCATTCGGGATTGCCGGCCGGGCCATTGATCACCTGTGCCGCCTCGACGAACTCGTCGGTCTTGCGCTGGTTGTCCTTGTTGACCTCTGCCGAATTGGCAGCCGGCGGCTTGCCGGATTGGTCAGGGGCGGGGGCGGGCGTGCCGCTCTGGGCGAAGGCGCCGCCAACCCCGATCAGGAACGCGAGGCCGGATACGGCGAAGTGGCGCAAAATCGCATGTTTGAATTCAAGCACCCGTCGACCCATACGTTCCCCGATTGGTTTCCTGCCCGAAGACAATCCTACACGACAAGTTCGGCCGGCCCGTGCAACGGTTTGGCTTTGTTGCCGTCGAAATTGGTCTCCAATGCGGCGGAGACGCTAGCGGATTCCCATGACGGGTATTTCGGATTTTGTCCAGCAAACTCACAACTTTATCGTGGCAGCGAAAATTGGTCGCAGGACAATGGCGGGATTAGCCATTTCAACTCTTGGCAGATCGCCGATGACCGGCTAATCGACGGTCCCCGCCCGGAGGATGGAACCGATTTCTCTTCGTACGCCGCTGGCGCTTCTCCTGATATCCCTTGGTACGATCGCGGCCGTGTGGTGGTGGCTCGCCACGCCGATCACGCTCGCGCGCGCGCCGATCGATCCCAACGCCAAGCTGCAATGCGTCTCCTACGCGCCGTTCCGCGGCGCGCAGACGCCGCTCGACCCGACCACCCATATTGAAGCGGAACAGATTGCCCAGGATCTGGCCGGACTAGCCACGATCACCGACTGCGTCCGCACCTACTCGATCGAAAACGGGCTCGACCAGGTCCCTAGCCTTGCCGCCAAGGTCGGCTTGAAGGTCATTCAGGGCATCTGGCTCGGCAGCAACCGGCTGAAGAATCAGTTTCAGATCGCAACCGCCGTGAGGCTCACCAAGGAATATCCCGGCGTCGTCACATCGCTCGTGGTCGGCAACGAAGTGCTGTTGCGCGGCGAGATGACCGCGAACGATCTTGCGGCCAACATCCGCGCGGTGAAGGCGCAGGTCAGCGTGCCCGTCACCTATGCCGACGTCTGGGAATTCTGGCTGAAGAATCGCGAAATCTACGACGCCGTCGATTTCGTCACCATCCATATCCTGCCGTACTGGGAGGACATGCCGGTCAAGGCGAAATTCGCCTCCTCCCACGTCAATTCCATCCGCATGCGCATGGCGGTGGCGTTTCCTGGCAAGGAGATCCTGATCGGCGAGACCGGCTGGCCAAGTGCCGGACGGATGCGCGAGGGCGCGCTGCCGTCGCGCACCAACCAGGCGCGGGTCGTCTCGGAGATCCTCGACCTCGCCAAGCGCGAGAACTTCCGCGTCAACCTGATCGAGGCCTACGACCAGCCGTGGAAGCGCCAGCTCGAGGGCACCGTCGGCGGTTTCTGGGGCCTGTTCGATTCGGTGAAGCGGGAGGTGAAGTACCCGCCGGGGGTGGCGATCAGCAACTACCCCGCCTGGAAATGGCAGATGGGCGGCGGGATGGGCCTGAGCTTCCTCATCTTCGGCGTAGCCTGGCTGACGCTGCGGCGCCGGCCTTGGACGCCGCGCCCGGTATCCTGGATCGCGGTTGGGCTGTCGGCGACTTCGGCTGGAATCCTGCTTGGGATCGGCGTCGACAAGATGCTCTATGAGAGCTACGGCATCGGCGGCTGGATCCAATGGGGCGCGCTGCTGGCGGTCGCGATCGCCTCGCCGTTGTTCTGCGCGCACGCCATCATGGCCGGCCGCTCGCTGCCGACCTTCCTGGAGCTGCTTGGCCCTCCCGAATTCCGGACCCGGTCCTGGCTGACGGCGTTGCTGGCGATCGTGCTCGCCGTCACCACGCTGCTCGGGGCGGAGACCGCGCTCGGCCTCACCTTCGATCCGCGCTACCACGATTTTCCGTACGCTTCGCTGACCATGGCGGTGGTGCCGATCGCGCTGCTGACCGCGCTCAACCGGCCCAAAAAGGGCGAGCGCCCGGTCGCCGAATCCGTCTTTGCAGGATTGTTGGTGGTGGCCGCGCTCTATGCCGGCTTCAACGAGGGCTCGGACAACTGGCAGTCGATGTGGACCTGCGCGATCTACCTGCTGCTCGCGCTCACGCTGTGGCGGGCGCGGGCCGTGCAAAGCCCAAAATAAGCAGGCCGATCGCAAGCCCCGACAGCGCGATGTTGTAGAGCACGATCCCAAGCCCCGCGGCGATCAACCCACCCGTCAACAGCACGATCGACGGCCGCATCAGGTTGAGGGTCGCGATCACAAGGGCTGCGATCCCGAACACGGAATTCTTGAACAGCGACGTCGCCAGCGTGCGCGACTTGCACAGTATGGTCTGCAGCCCGGCGTCGCAGGCCAGTGCCGTGGTCGAAAACTCGACCCCGAAATAGCGCAGATAAAGCGCGTAGCCGACGGTGACGAAGCCGACGACCATGAGGAACTGGACCTGATAGGGCGTGAGGCGGAACGGAGCTTTTTTCATTTTGGTGTTATGGTTCCGAATATCAGGCAAAACAAGGCGTGCTGGCGATCATGGTGCAAAACAACATGAGAGCTCGACCGTAATCTGTTGTAATCAAAGCCTATTATTCCTCATTGCCCCTTCCGGCCGAACCAGGATGAAATCGTGGTCGGTTCCGGCTTCTTCGGCTCCTCGACCACGACAGGGGCGGCGGCCCGTTTCGCATAGCCGCGGCGGCGGGGCGCGGGGGTGGCGGCAGCGGGCGGCGGCGTATCGTCAGCCTTTATCGACAGGCGCTGGCCGTCAAAGATCGTGGTTTCGCAAGGCCGCTTGTTTTCGGTCATGGTGGCGCAGATCCTGGCCGCGGTGCCGGCGTCGTTCAGCGGTCCCGCCACCAGCCGAAGCTGCATGCCGAGGCCGTTGGTGGCTTCCTTGACCACGATGATCGGACGCAACGCCGCCAGCCGCGCATTCGCCCTCGACTTCAGCAGGCCGCGCCACAGCGCACGCAATCCGTTGACCGAATTCGCGCTACCGAGATCGACCCCGAACTCGGTGCGCTGGACGGCGACTTTTGGTCCCGCCGCTTCCTCGGCTTGCGCTTCATCGGCCGCGGGTGCCGTCGCCACCACTTCAGGGATTGGCGCCGCCGTTACCGGGCCTGCGAGGTTGGACGGCTCGACCAGCTTTGTGGCCGCCGGATCGGGCGGCGCCATGATCGACTTCGATGCCACCAGCGGCATCGACGGTGACGGGACCTGGCTCTTGGCATTGTCCGTTTTCGAACTGTCAGCCTTGGTTGTATCGGCTTGGGTGATGTCAGTCTTCGCAGTGTCAGGTTTTGCTGTGTCAGCTTTGGCGGTGTCAGCCTTTACAGCGTCAGGCTTTGCAACATCAGGCTTGGCTCCGTCCGGCTTGGTGTCTGCCTTGATGTCCGCCTTGGCCGCGTCGACGACAGGACTATCGGGCTTGGCAGCGTCAGTCTTCGCGCTCTCACTCCTGGAATTGTCGGGGGCCGCGCTATCCGGTTTGGCGCTATCAGGCTTGATGCTGGCGGGTTTGACGCTGCCGGGTTTGGCGTTGTCCTTGCTGACAGTTGAAGTGGCCGGTGGGCTCGCCTCGGCGACCACGGTGGAGGGAGGCTTGTTGACCGCAACAGGCTTCTCGGCGGCAGCCTGCGTGGTCGCGACCGGCGCAACGGCCGGGGCGGGTGGTGGCGGGGTCTGTGCCGCGGTCTCCGTCGTCGCTGAAGGTTTTGCGGCTGATACGGAGGAGGCTGCGGTGCCGCTGCCTTGGCGAGCGATCGCGCCGGTGACGGAATCAAGCCCCTGTTCCAGCGTGCTGACGCGGGAATAGAGCCGGTCGCGGTCGCCGTTCAGCGTATCGATGGCGGACGCCAGCCGACGCGCCTCGCTCTGGCTCTCCCTGGCGAGCATCTGGACCTGCTGGGCCTGCCGCGTCAGATCGGCGGCCGCGATCTGCTCGCGCCGCAAGCTGAGCTGCGATTGGTTGGCCATGACAGCCACGACCACGGCTGCGACCGCGCCGACGCCCCACGATCCAAGCCGCCACAGCGCGCGGCGGTCGAACTCGTCCTCCTCGGCCAGAAGACCGCTGAGCAAGCCGGCGGAATTGTCCGTCTCGAAGCTGCCAGCCAGATTGTCGTCATTCTTGGCCAAAACTGTTCTGGCCCCCCTCAAGGCCTGCCGAATCACAGTTCAAACATTAACAGGAAATCCGCGGACAGCTTGAATCCGAGCGTTTGCGGATCGCGAATCGGTTTCTTCTCCGGGGGAAAACAATTAAAGACGGCCATGGAAGACAGCCCGGCGCAATCCGCCGCCAGAAGCATAAGGATCTGCAAGACCGAAATGACTGCCCGATCCAGCCTGACTGTCGTGCTTGCGGCCGGCGAGGGGACGCGGATGCGCTCTTCGTTGCCGAAGGTTTTGCATCCGGTCGCCGGCCGATCGCTGCTGGCGCACGTGCTGGATGCGGCGCCCAAGGGTGCGGGCGCTTCGCTTGCCGTCGTCATCGGGCCGGACCACCAGGCGGTCGCCGATGAGGTCGCGCGGCTGCGGCCGGATGCCAAAACCTTCGTGCAGCGCGAGCGTCTCGGCACCGCGCATGCGGTGCTCGCCGCGCGCGATGCGATTGCGGAGGGCGCCGACGATCTCCTGATCGCGTTCGGCGACACGCCGCTGATCTCGGCCGAAACCTTCGAGCGCCTGCGCACGCCCTTGAAAAACGGCGCTGCTCTCGCCGTGCTCGGCTTCCGCGCCGCCGACCCGACCGGCTATGGTCGGCTTCTGATGGAGGGCGACCGACTGGTTGCGATCCGCGAACATGCCGATGCCAGCGCCGATGAGCGCAGGATTACGCTCTGCAATGCCGGCGTGATGGCCTTCGACGGCCGGCGGGCGCTTGAGATCATCGAGAAGATCGGCAACGCCAACAGCAAGGCCGAGTATTATCTCGTCGATGCAGTCGAGATCGTGCGTCAGCTCGGCCTGGAGGCCGTCGTGATCGAAACCGGCGAGGACGAAGTGCGCGGCATCAACACCAAGGCCCAACTCGCCGAAGCCGAAGCGGTCATGCAATCGCGGCTGCGCCAGGCCGCGCTCGACGCCGGCGTGACGATGATCGCGCCGGAGACGGTCTATCTCGCGGCGGATACCAAATTCGGCAAGGACGTCACCATCGAACCGTTCGTGGTGATCGGGCCGGGGGTGACGATCGAAGACGGCGCGGTGATTCATTCGTTCTCGCATATTGTGTAAGGCGAACTAGAGCTGACGGCGCAGAGCAGGTGACATGTCGTCATTCCGGGATGCGCCACTTGGCGCAGGCCCGGAATCCATACTCTACGATTGTGGTTATGGATTGCTTCGCTCGCGCTCGCGATGACGCGCGCGCTCCGGATTCGAACTGACGACGGGTGTGTGGCACACACCTCCGCATTCCCGCGGCACGTTTCGCCCGAGTTTTGCAAGTTCGTTCGCACCCTCTCTGTAAGAGGGCGCAGGGAAGACCGGGTGCGCGCTGCACCCGCGGTCTCGTGTGCAAAATTGTGCGAAAAAACGCACACGAGCATACAGGTTCAGCGGAAACACTCCGGCCTTCCCCGCGCAATGGTTTTACGGCTTACTATCGCGCTCTCCTTGGCGACCGGGCTTTCTTGCCACCATCGCTCCCTGAGAAGCTTGCTTCCGCACAACTTGACACCAGCGTCGGGGTGTCGGGACCACACGACTTCGCCGTCCGCGTCAGTGCCGTTCGTCAAAGGCACATCCGCGTCCACCGCATCCCACCGCGCGTTCGTGACGATCGCGAGCCGCCCCTCTCGTCGGGTGAGACGGGCGAAGTGATAGCGCTGATTTGCCCGACGAGTTAAGCGGAATATTTTTTGCAGCAGGGCTGGACGACCCAAATCACGTTGAAATCGCTCGGTAAAATCGTCGCCTGGCGCACGTCAATGCGTGGTCAGCTTACATCGCCCTGAGTGGCTGCTCGCTTCGGCAATCGGTCGACCAATCGCACAGGTGATGCGAGGTGCTATCGCGAGATTCACGTTAGGCAGTGGCGATATCCATCATCCCTTCCGGGACAACAAGCAGGGCTGAAAAGCTTTGAGGGTGTATCGATTGAGCAGCTCATCCCGCGAAGGTAAATCCGGCGAGCGTGAAGCTCGCCTAGTTGAATTTCTTCCAATCGGCCAGCATCCATCTTCGTCGTGCCGAGGTGGTCTTTGTCTCTGCGAGACGTTTCGATTTCGTTGACATCGTTCAACCCAAGACTACGGCAAGCCGCCAGGTACGACGACGTTGCGAAAACAAGGGTGGAAGCTGCTCAGTCAACGAGGAGCTAGGCGCTTCCAAAGTCATCCGCAGCTAGGCCGGCAAGGGTGTGTGGTCCAGTATAGGTGGGGAGTGGCGCCCGCCACAGTTATCCGTTAAGCTTTCCGCTTAATACTGTCTCAATCCGCAATAATTATTGAGTAGGTTCGCTCAGCCGTTTCTCGTTAAGAGAGCTTCGGCAAATTTTCGGCGATTTGGGGATATTGAACCGCATGTGCGGCATTGTCGGCATTCTGGGACGGGCTCCGGTTGCGGAGCAACTGGTGGATTCGCTCAAGCGTCTTGAATATCGCGGTTATGATTCCGCAGGCGTTGCGACGCTGGAAGGCGACCGTCTCGAGCGCCGCCGCGCCGAGGGCAAGCTGAAGAATCTGGAAGCGCGCCTGAGCGCCAAGCCGCTCATGGGCCACACCGGCATCGGCCACACCCGCTGGGCCACCCACGGCAGGCCTACCGAGAACAACGCGCATCCGCATGCGACCGAGCGCGTCGCCGTCGTGCATAACGGCATCATCGAGAATTTTCGCGAGCTGCGCGAGGCGCTGCAGGAGAAGGGCACGGTCTTCAAGACCGAGACCGATACCGAGATCGTGCTGCATCTGGTCGACGATCTGCTCAAGCGCGGCATCAAGCCGATCGAGGCGGTGAAAGCGGCGCTGGCGCAGGTGCGCGGCGCGTTCGCGCTCGGATTCATCTTCGCGGGCGAAGAGGATCTGATGATCGGCGCCCGAAACGGCCCGCCACTCGCGATCGGCTACGGCGAGGGCGAAATGTATCTCGGGTCGGATGCGATCGCGCTCGGCCCGTTCACCGACACCATCAGCTATCTCGAGGACGGCGACTGGGTCGTGCTGACCCGCAAGGGCGCGACCGTCTACGACAAGGACAACGCGATCGTCCAGCGCGAGGCGATCAAGCATTCGCACAGCGACCTCGCTGGTCGACAAGGCGAACTATCGCCACTTCATGGCCAAGGAAATCCACGAGCAGCCGGAAGTGGTCGGGCATACGCTTGCGCGCTACGTCGACATGGCGACCGAACGCGTCATGATACCGGTGAAGCTGCCGTTCGACTTCAAGGATATCCAGCGTATTTCGATCACGGCCTGCGGCACCGCCAGCTATGCCGGCTATGTCGCCAAATACTGGATCGAGCGGCTGGCGCGGCTGCCGGTCGAACTCGATGTCGCCTCGGAATTCCGCTACCGCGAGGCGCCCTTGCGCAAGGGCGATCTTGCGATCTTCATCTCGCAGTCCGGCGAGACCGCCGATACGCTGGCGGCGCTGCGCTACGCCAAGGCGCAGGGCGTGCATACGCTTTCGGTCGTCAACGTGCCGACCTCGACCATCGCGCGCGAAAGCGAGACCGTGCTGCAGACGCTGGCCGGCCCCGAGATCGGCGTCGCCTCGACCAAGGCGTTCACCTGCCAGTTGATGGTGTTGGCTTCGCTCGCGGTCGCCGCCGGCAAGGCGCGCGGCGAATTGTCCGATGAGGACGAGGCCAAGCTGGTGCACGGGCTCGTCGAAATTCCGCGGCTGATGTCGGCCGCCCTCACCACCGAGCCGCAGATCGAAAAGCTGGCGCGCGAGATCGCCAAGTGCAAGGACGTGCTCTATCTCGGCCGTGGCACCAGCTACCCGCTGGCGCTGGAAGGCGCGCTGAAGCTGAAGGAAATCTCCTACATCCACGCCGAGGGCTACGCCGCGGGCGAACTCAAGCACGGACCGATCGCGCTGATCGACGAGAACATGCCGGTCGTGGTGATCGCGCCCCACGACAAGGTGTTCGAGAAGACCGTCTCCAACATGCAGGAGGTCGCCGCCCGCGGCGGCAAGATCATCCTGATGACCGATGCCCAGGGGGCGGCGGAAGCGACCATCGAATCCCTGGTGACGATCGTGCTGCCTGACATGGGGGCGACCTTCGCGCCGATGGTCTATGCGGTTCCGGTCCAGTTGCTGGCCTATCATACCGCCGTGGTGATGGGGACCGACGTCGACCAGCCGCGAAACCTCGCCAAATCGGTCACGGTCGAATAGTCGCAAGGGGCGGTTGTCGTCACTTCAGGCCTTCAAAAACCTGCTAGGATGGCTTAGCTGGTACAGAACCGGCCAGTTGTCCGTCTTGTCGTCCGACCTGTTGTCCCCTTTGGAACCTCAATGAATCGCGAAGATTTGCCGCCGAGCGTGTCCCCTGGAGAGCTGCCTCCGGACGCCCCGCGCGGCCTGATGGCCCGTTTCCGCAATTATTTCCTGACCGGCCTGGTCGTGGCTGGACCGATTGCGATCACCTTCTACCTGACCTGGTGGTTCGTCACCTGGGTCGATGGCCTGGTGCGCCCGTTCGTGCCGATGGCTTATCGTCCCGAAACCTACCTGCCGTTCGGCCTGCCGGGTTCGGGATTGATCGTCGCCGTGATCGCGCTGACGCTGCTCGGCTTCCTCACCGCGAACCTGATCGGGCGTACCCTGGTCGATCTCGGCGAACGGCTGCTCGGCCGGATCCCTGCGGTGCGCGCGATCTATCGCGGGTTGAAGCAGGTGTTCGAGACGCTGTTCTCCGGCAACGGATCGAGCTTCCGCCGCGTCGGCATGGTCGAATTTCCCTCGCCGGGCATGTGGTCGATCGTTTTGATCTCGCAAGCGCCGAGCGTCGAGATCGCCAATCGTCTGCCCAACCCGGAAGAGCACATCTCGGTGTTCCTGCCGTGCGCACCGAACCCGACCACGGGCTTCTTCTTCTACGTGCCGAAGAGCAAGATCATCGAGATCGACATGAGCGCGGAAGATGCCGCGACCCTGATCATGTCCTGCGGCGTGGTGCAGCCGGGCTCCGACCAGCAGAAAAAGGTCGCAGCCCTCGCCGGCATGGCCAACGCCGCGCGTGTGGCAAATACAGCAACGCTGCAGCCGGCGCCGGCGAAGGTGGAGTGAGGCAACAGTCCCTCCACGTCATTGCGAGCGAAGCGAAGCAATCCATTCTTTCTTGGTGCGGCGCGATGGATTGCTTCGCTACGCTCGCAATGACGGTGAGAGAGCGCGAACTCAAATCAGTGAGTCGTACAGGTCTTTCCATTCCGGGTTCAGCGCTTCGATCAAAGCTAATTTCTTCGCCCGACTGCCGGCTTTGAGTTGCTTCTCCCGCGTGATGGCCTCGATCATGGTCTCGTGCAGTTCGTACCAAACTAATAACTTGCAGCCATATTTGGCCGAGAAGCCTTTCACCAACCCCTCGCGGTGCTCGAATGCCCGTTTCGGTAGGTTGGACGTGACGCCGGTATAGAGCGTTCCGTCACGCTTGCTTGCTATGATGTAGACGCAAGGTTGCTTCATCGAATTCCTCCGGCCGCAGTAGTATTACTCCGTCATTGCGAGCGAAGCGAAGCAATCCATCCCTCGGCGGAAAGAAAGAATGGATTGCTTCGCTTCGCTCGCAATGACGGGGAGAGAGACTACCCCGCCCCAATCAGCGGCACGGCTTCGTCGCGCTCGTATAGATAAAGCAAACACCGCAGCGCTTCGCCGCGCTCGCCGGTCAGTTTTGGATTGTCCTTCATGATCCGCAGCGCCTCGTCGCGGGCCTGCGTGATGAGCTGGCCGTGGACTTCGGAACGCGCGATGCGGTAGCCGGGCAGGCCGCTTTGGCGGACGCCGAGCACGTCACCTTCGCCGCGTAATTTCAGATCCTCTTCCGCAATCCGAAAGCCGTCGGTGGTTTCGCGGATCACTTTCAGCCGCGCCTTCGACATTTCGCCGAGCGGTTCCTTGTAGAGCAGCAGGCAGGTCGAGGCTTCCGAACCGCGTCCGATGCGGCCGCGCAACTGGTGCAATTGCGCGAGGCCAAAGCGTTCGGCGTTCTCGATCACCATGATGGTCGCGGCGGGTACGTCGACGCCGACTTCGACCACGGTGGTCGCGACCAGGAGGCCGATCTCGTGGGCGGCGAATTGTGCCATCACGCGATCCTTTTCCGTACCTTTCATCTGGCCGTGGACGAGGCCGACGCGCTCGCCGAAACGCTGCTGCAGCTTTTCGAACCGCTCGGTGGCGTTGGTGAGATGCTCGGTCCCCTCGGCTTCGGACTCTTCCACCAAGGGACAGATCCAGTACACGAGCTTGCCCGCCTTCAATGCGCGGCCGACGCCATCCGTTACCTCTTCGAGGCGGCTCATCGATATGGTGCGGGTTTCGATCGGCTGCCGGCCGGCCGGCTTCTCGCGCAGTTCGGAGACGTCCATGTCGCCGAAATAGGTCAATACCAGCGTGCGCGGAATAGGCGTCGCGCTCAGCACCAGCACGTCGACGGCGTCGCCCTTCGAGGTCAGCGCCAGCCGTTCGCGCACGCCGAAACGGTGTTGTTCGTCGACGATCGCGAGCGCCAGCGCCTTGTAGATGACGTCGTCCTGGATCAGCGCGTGGGTGCCGACCAGCAAATCGATCTCGCCGGCTTCGAGCCGCGTCAGCAGTTCGCGCCGTTCCTTGCCTTTTTCGCGCCCGGTCAGGATCGCAACGCGTATCCCGGCGCGTTCGGCGAGCGGGGCGATGGTCTTGATATGCTGGCGCGCCAGAATTTCCGTGGGTGCCATCAGCGCTGCCTGCTTGCCTACTTCGGTCACGGCGGCGGCGGCGAGCAGCGCCACCACCGTCTTGCCCGAGCCGACATCGCCCTGCAGCAGCCGCAGCATCCGCACCGGCTGGCGCAGATCTTCCGCGATCGCCGCCATCGCCTCACGCTGCGATGATGTCAGCGCGTAGGGCAGCGCATCGATGATCTTGCTGCGCAGATGGCCGTCGCCGGCGTGGCGGTCGCCGGCGGGACGGCGCAGCTGTGCGCGGATCAGCGCCAGCGCCAGTTGCCCGGCCAACAACTCGTCGAACGCAAGGCGCGACCAGAACGGGCCGTCCGGCAGGATGTCCGTGAGTTCGACCGGCACATGCACGCGATGCAGCGCCTCGGCGACATCAGGAAATTTGCAGCGGCGGATCACCTCGGGGCTGATCCACTCGGTGAGTGCCGGCAACTTCTGCAGTGCCTGCGCGATGGCCCGCCGCAGCGAACCGAGCGCCAGGCCCGTGGTCAGCGGATAGACCGGATCGATGCCGGACAATTTCGAGAAGCCGGCTTCATCGACGACGCGGTCGGGATGCACGATCTGCGGGATGCCGTCATACATCTGCAGCGTGCCGGAGACGTAGCGCTTGCTGCCTTCCGGCAGCAGCTTCTCGACATAGCCGGGCTTGGCGCGGAAGAACGTCAGCACCACGTCGCCGGTATCGTCGCTGGCATAGACGAGGTACGGCGCGCGGGAATTGCGCGGCGGCGGCGGCCGGTGGCGATCGACGGTGACCTCCAGCGTCACCATGGTTCCCTGCGCCGCATCGCGGATTTTCGGCCGCGCGCGGCGGTCGATCACGCTGGCCGGCAGATGCAGCAGCAGATCGACCAGCCGCGGCGTCTCATCGCGGGACAGCAGATAGCGCAGCAATTTGTCCTGCTTCGGCCCGACGCCGGGAAGGCTCGTGACCGGCGCAAACAGCGGATTGAGCAGGGAAGGGCGCATTGAAGGCTTTCGCAACTCGTCATGCGCGGACCAAAAGCGCGAAGCGCGTCTTCGCGCCAGGGATCCGCGCATCCATCCTCTTCAAGAGAGGATGGGTTGCCGGGTCAAGCCCGGCAACGACGGATAACGTTGATAATTTGCGAACATAAAGTGCTGACATCCGTCATCCCTCTCGCTATATCAACCCCGCCCGGCACGTCCGGGCTTTCGGCGTTCGGATGGGACAAGCGGAAATGACGGGATCGACACGATCGAGCGGCGGGCTCGACGACCGCCGCAAGCGGCTTTTGTTTCGCTGCTGGCATCGCGGCACAAGGGAAATGGACCTGATCCTCGGGCGCTTCGCCGATGCCGAGATCGCAGGCCTTCCTGACGACGAATTGGCCACGCTCGAAGCCCTGATCGAGGTGCCCGATGTCGACCTCTATGCGGCGCTGACCGGTGATGGGCTGCTGGCGCCTGAACACGCAAACCCGCTGTTTGACCGCATCAAGGCGTTTCGCGCCGTGGATCACGACGCATGAAATCGCCTGCGAAATCGCCCGCCGCGCTGCTGGCACCCGGCCGCGCGCTGACCTTTGCCAATGTCGCCGAGGGTGCGGAGGGGCTCGTCATATCGGATCTCGCGCGCGCGATCGCGGCGCGGCCGAAGCCCTCAGCCGTGAGTCTGGCGGTGGTCTGCCGCGACGGGGCGCGCATGCAGCAACTGGCCCGCGCGCTGGAATTCTTCGCGCCCGATCTGCCGTTACTGCAGTTTCCGGCCTGGGACTGCCAGCCCTATGACCGGGTGTCGCCGCATGGCGGCGTCCTGGCGCAGCGGCTGACGACGCTGGCGCGGCTGTCGCGGCTCAAAGGCAGCGAGAAGCCCCTGATCGTGCTGACCACGGTCAACGCCGTCGTGCAGCGGGTGCCCGCGCGCGAGATCGTGGCCGCGCAGGCGCTGTCGGTCGCGCCCGGCCACGTCGTACCGATGGATTCCATCGTCGCCTGGCTGGAGCACAACGGCTACAGCCGCTCCTCCACCGTGCGCGAGCCCGGCGAATATGCCGTGCGCGGCGGCATCCTCGATCTGTTTCCGGCCGGCCTCGACCAGCCGGTGCGGTTCGACTTCTTCGGCGACTCGCTTGAATCGATCCGCACCTTCGATGCCGAGACCCAGCGCACGCTGCTGTCGATGCGCGCGCTCGACCTGGTTCCGGTCTCGGAATTCCAGCTCACCACCGAGACCATCCGTCGCTTCCGCATGGGCTATGTCGCGGCCTTCGGCGCGCCCGAGCGCGACGATCCGCTCTATGAGGCCGTCAGCGAAGGCCGCCGCCATCCCGGCATGGAACACTGGCTGCCGCTGTTCCAGGAGAAGATGGACACGCTGTTCGATTATCTCGACGGCGCAGCCGTTGCGATCGAGCCGCAGGCCGAGGACGCGGCGCGCGAGCGCTTCAAGACGATCGTCGACTATTACGACGCCCGCCGCGAGGCGCTTGAACACCCCGGCGGCGGCGCGCTCTATAAGCCATTGCCGCCCGACCGGCTGTATCTGACGGACGCTGAATGGAGCCAACGTCTCGGCGATGCCGCGCTCGCCCGGCTGACGCCGTTCGCGGTGCCCGAAGGCTCGAGCGAGGTGATCGACGCCGGCGCGCGGCAGGGCCGCAATTTCGCGCCCGAACGCGCCGACGGCGCCGTCAACGTGTTCGAAACGGTGGTGGCGCATGTCGGGGCGCTGCAGGCGCAACGCAAGAAGGTGGTGATCGCGCTGTGGAGCGAAGGCTCGCGCGACCGCATGGGCTCGATGCTGCGCGACCACAAGCTGCTCAATCTCACCAGCGTCAATAGCTGGCGCACGGTGCAGGCGACGCCGCGCAACGAGGCGATGCTGGCCGTGGTCGGCATGGAAAGTGGCTTCGAGACCGACGAATTCGCCGTTATCAGCGAGCAGGACATTCTCGGCGACCGCCTGGTGCGGCCGCGCAAATCAAGCCGCAAGCTCGACAATTTCATCTCCGAGGTCACCAGCCTCGCCGCCGGCGATCTCGTCGTGCACGTCGAACACGGCATCGGCCGTTTCATAGGTCTCCAGACGCTGGAAGTCTCCGGCGCACCGCATGATTGCCTGGAGCTGCATTATGCGGCCGAGACAAAACTGTTCCTGCCGGTCGAGAACATCGAACTGCTGTCGCGCTACGGCTCCGACCACGCCAATGTCGAGCTTGATCGTCTGGGTGGCGGCGGCTGGCAGGCGCGCAAGGCGAAACTGAAGAAACGCATCCGCGAGATCGCCGGCGAGCTGATCAAGATCGCGGCCGAACGCCATCTGCATGAAGCGCCAAAAATGCCCGTGCAAGCGCATGTCTATGACGAGTTCTGCGCGCGCTTCCCCTACGAGGAGACCGAGGACCAGCTCGGCGCCATCACCGCCACGCTGAAAGACCTCGAAAGCGGGCGTCCGATGGACCGTCTGATCTGCGGCGACGTCGGCTTCGGCAAGACCGAAGTGGCGCTGCGGGCGGCATTCGCGGTCGCGCTCGAAGGCAAGCAGGTCGCGGTGGTGGTGCCGACGACGCTGTTGGCGCGGCAGCACTCGAGGACCTTTGCCGAACGTTTCAAGGGTTTTCCGGTCAACGTCGCGCAGGCCTCGCGGCTGATCGCTGCGAAGGAATTGAACCAGGTCAAGAAGGGGTTGACCGACGGCGGCATCGACATCGTGGTCGGCACCCATGCGCTGCTCGGAAAATCCATCAAATTCCGCGACCTCGGCCTGCTGATCGTCGACGAGGAGCAGCATTTTGGCGTCAGCCACAAGGAGCGGCTGAAACAATTGCGAGCGCAGGTGCATGTGCTGACGCTCTCCGCGACGCCGATTCCGCGCACGCTGCAACTGGCGCTGACCGGCGTGCGCGAGCTCTCGATCATTGCCTCGCCGCCAGTCGATCGCCTCGCGGTGCGCACCTTCGTCGCGCCGCACGATCCCCTGATGATCCGCGAGGCGCTGCTGCGCGAACGCTATCGCGGCGGCCAGGCGTTCTACGTGGTGCCGCGGATCGAGGATCTCGCCGGCGTGAAGGATTTCCTCGACAAGACCGTGCCCGAGATGAAGGTCGCGGTCGCCCATGGCCAGATGGCGCCGACCGTGATCGAGGACATCATGTCGGCGTTCTACGACGGCAAATACGACATCCTGCTCTCGACCACGATCGTCGAGTCCGGGCTCGACATTCCGAACGCCAATACGCTGATCGTGCACCGCGCCGACATGTTCGGTCTTGCCCAGCTCTATCAGTTGCGCGGACGGGTAGGGCGCTCGAAGCTGCGCGCCTATGCGCTGTTCACGCTGCCGGCGCAGCAGAAGATCACCGGCCAAGCCGAACGACGATTGAAGGTGCTGCAGTCGCTGGAGAACCTCGGCGCGGGCTTTCAGTTGGCCTCGCACGACCTCGATATCCGCGGCGCCGGCAATCTGCTGGGCGAGGAACAGTCCGGCCACATCAAGGAGGTCGGCTTCGAGCTCTATCAATCGATGCTGGAAGAGGCGATCCTCAACCTCAAGGCCGGCGTGGTCGAGCCCGCCGCCGACCGCTGGTCGCCGCAGATCACCATCGGCATGCCCGTGCTGATCCCGGAGGACTATGTCAACGATCTCGCGGTGCGGCTGTCCTTGTACCGGCGGCTCGCCGATCTCGAGACCGACGAGGAGATCGACAATTTCGCCGCCGAAATGCGCGACCGCTTCGGCGTGCTGCCGGACGAGGTGCGCTATCTGTTCAAGGTGGCCGCGATCAAGGCCTATTGCCGCAGAGCCAATGTCGAGAAGGTCGACGCGGGACCTAAGGGCGCCGTCATCACCTTCCGCGACAACAAGTTCGCGCAGCCGGACCGTCTGGTCTATTTCATCCGCCAGCACGGCCAGGCCGCGAAGGTGCGGCCGGACATGAAGGTGGTCTTCCTGCAGGTATGGAAGTCACCGGAAGAGCGGCTGATGGGGACGACGGAGATTTTGCGGCAACTCGCCAATCTCGCGGAAGCCAAGAAGGCGGCGTAGTGGGGCTTGCACCCAATGACGGCGGAGAGAGAAAGCGCAAGCGGCCGCCGGCACTGCTGCCGACGGCCGCTCTCATTCAACTCAACGTGCCTCGCCTTACTTCGGATACTTGAACTCCGGCGCTTCCTTCAGCGCTTCCTTGGTGGTGTTCATCGACGCCAGCCATTTGTCGTTCTTGCTGTCGTAGCGAACGTTGACCGAGGACGGCGACACCGCGACATAGCGCTCGCCCATGCCGAGGAAGCCGCCGACCGACAGAATCAAAGCGTCGATCTGGTGGTTCTTGATCGCGAGATCGGTGATCTCGCCGACCAATTCATCTTTCTGATTGTAGACGTTCAGGCCCTTCAGTTTCGAAGAGAACATCTCGTCTTTCGATACGGTAGAGAATTTGGCTTCGGCCGGCGCGGTGCCCGTGGTCTTGGCCTCCTCGGCGAAGGCGGGGGCCGCCAGCATCGCCAGCGAAACAGTCATCAAAGCAAATTTCTTCATAACGTCCTCCAGTGCAGAATTGCTGGTCGACAATGCGAGGACGGAACAAACGTTCCTGTATTTAATTTAGGAACAATTACGATGCGGCGCGGCGCGCGTCCTCATAAAGTCGCGCCAGCAGCGACTTCGCGGAATCGTTTGGCAGCAAGGTCGCGACCGTCACGACGGGCTCGGCGCTCTCCTCGCGCTTGCCGTGGCGGGTGTGGCGCATCACGCTCGACAATCGCCGTGCGATCAAATGCGCATTTCGCAATTCGGCTTCGGCAAACACCACGATGACCGATCCGTCATCCTCTGCGGTGCCGAAATCCATCCGCCGCATCAGGCGGCTGATGATCCTGGCGCCGTCGAACTGGGCGCGTGGGTGCGTGGGATCGAAGGCGAAACGCGCCACCGAAAGACCGCCGCCACGCTCCAGCGTCTGATACACCGAGGTCGCGAAATCGCGATCGAACGCGGCCTTGGAGAGGAGGCCGGTCCGTGCATCGATCAGCCCGTCGGCATCGATTGCATGCAGGGTGCGGCTGAGGCGCGCCTCGAACGCGTGCTGGCGGATCAGCGGTAGCGCGATCGATGCGATCTGCGCCGGTGCCGCGGACAGGATCTCGAGGTTCGGCAAATCATGCTTCCCACCCATTTGGTCCGACGTCACCATGACAGGCAGATTGCGGAAACGCGCGTCCTCGGTCAGCACCGTGAGGAAGGCATCCATGACGCGTGGGCTGAACCCTTCGCCCAGCACGATGCCGTCGATGTCGCGGATGTTGAGGTGTTTGGCGGCCGCCTCGATCGAGAGCGCACCGACCACGCCGGTCCGCTCGCCGAGCGCAACTGATAGCGCCGGATAGGCGCCGCCGCGCCCGATCAGCAGCACGGTCGCATCGCGGAAGGTATCGATATCCGACAGCGCGAAGGTGGCGGGCGGAACATGCCGGCGCATCACGGTCGCATGCAAGGCGCGGACGCGCAGGGCGGCGTTGAGGCGTGCGAGCAGGCGAGCGGGGCTGCCGTGGCTTTGAAAGATTTGGCTTTGAAAGAACGGAATGGCGTTGTCGGGTAGTTCGATGTCGGGATCGACCGCGATCAGGGGAAGGTAGGGCGCGCGGGCAGCGATCCGGCTGGCGAGCGACACAAGATCGGCATGCCGATTCTGCCCTCGGTTTCCTTGTCGCCAGACGCCGCCGCGATCACCGCGGCCGGATGCACCTGCTCGACTGCATCCGCCGCATCACGCCACTCCGCCTCGACCAGTGGAAACAGTTTTGCCTCGTCCAGCGCGGACGCGAACGACGGCCGTTTGGCCTGGGACACCACGAGGATCGGGCCTTGCTGGGACATCGGGAAAACTCGGATCGGACAGGCCGTGAGTGGCGCCTGCGATGCTAGTTTGCCGGACTTAATGCGACGTCAACGGGATGTCGCAGGCTGGTCTCAATTGGCGCTGGTTCGGTCGCGAAAAGCTTCCACCATCAACGGGTTGAGGCCGAGTTCTGCCATGGCGTCGCGAGCGCGGGCGTTGTCTTGGGCGCGGCCTGCGAGCCGGTGGCCGCTGAGGCGGTCGGGAAGTGCGGTGAGTAGCGCGCCCTGGCCGAGCCGCCGTGACCATTCCTGCAGGTCCTGCGCCAGGAAGCGATAGCCGCCGACTGCCATGATGCCGGAAGGCGGCGCGGTGATGTTGATAACACCGGTCGCGCGATCGAGCCGTGCGGCATATTCGGTATCGACGAAATCGCGCGGCGGGGGGGCGATTAGCGAATCGCCCGGCGGTGGTGGCGGCGCATAAGCCGCGACAGCGACCATCGGCCCGCGCAGGCCGAGCGTTCCCTTGGGCGTCAGCAGAATTTCGCCGGCGATCGAGGAGCCCGGCACCCCGCGCGGGGCCCCATGGGGCCCGGCCTTGATCGGGGCGGACGATCCGTCTTCGGTGGTTCGGCGCGCGCCGAACAATCCGGCCTCGCCGAACAGATAGACGTCGGTAAGGCTCGCGCGCGCGGTGGACCAGGATGCGCTGGAACCGACCTGTTCCGGCGCACGCCAGAGGCCGATGACATTGCGCAAGCTCGGCATGCGGGTGGCGAGATCCATTTCGTCCAGCCGCAGTGCCAGCGGCGCCGGCGCGATCAACGTGTCGCAGGAGTGGTCGTTGAACTGCGTCTCCAACACCTCCTCGTCGAACGGATGGTGCAGCACCAGGGTGCCCCCCGACAGCAGCCAGACCACGAGCGAGCAGGCGAGGCCCGCAAACGACATCGGCGCAAACGCCGACATGATGGTCGCGCCCTGCGCCACATCGCTCTCCAGCGAGATCGAAAGCCCGCCGGCGATCAGGCTGAAATGGGCGCGCGGCACCGGGCGGAAGCCGTCGGCGGTCACGTCGAAGGAAATCAGCGCCGCCTTGCGGCCGTCCTGGATCACCGCGCGGCTCGTCGGCGAGTCCCGCAGGATGGCCTGATCCAGCGAGGCCATGCCCTCGGGCAGATCGCTGCCGAAGCCGCAGACATGGCGAATCGAGAACGCTTCGGCGGCGGCGTTCATGGCGAGATCAGCAAAGGAGATGCCGTCGACCTTGCTCGTGGTCACGATCGCCCGCGCCGCGGTGCGGTTGAGCGCCATGGTCAGTTCCGCCTGCCGCCACAGCAGCGGCAGCGGCGCGACCACCAGCCCGGCGCGATAGGCGGCCAGCACTGTGAGCGCGAATTCCACCGTGTTCGGCAGTTGAACCGCGATCACGGAATTCGCCGGTAATCCGGACTCGATGAAATGGGCTGCGATCGCCGAGATCGCACGATCGGCTTGCGCGTAGGTCAGCCGCTTGCGGGTCTGGCCGGTGATGCGCTGCTTGTTGAGAGGGTCGACCAGCGCCAGTGCGTCGGGCTGGCGCGCCAGCACCCGTTTGAACAAGCCATCAAGCGTTGGCGAAGCGGTCGGGTGGGTCAAGGGTTCAACTTCGGTTGCATCACTTCGGTTGCGGTTCGGCCTTCCGCCACCAGGTCTCCGGAAGATAGCCCGACAACGCTGATGTCGCAGGCCGTTCTATCCGATTCCAGCGCGCGATCCATTGCTCGCCAACATTAAACATTGGGATAGCGTAGAAGCCCGACATCAGCGTGCGGTCCAGCGCCCGGACGGCCGAGACGAAAGCCGGGCGTTCTCGGGCCTCCAAAAGCGCTGCGATCAGCGAATCGATCGCCGGGTCCTTGGCGCCCATGTAATTTCTTGTGCCGGGAATGTCGGCGGCCTGACTGCCCCAGTAAAAGGACTGCTCATTGCCGGGCGATAACGACTGGTCCCAGCGGTTCTGGATCATGTCGAACTCGTAGCCGAGCCGGCGCTGGTCGAACTGGACGGGATCGACCGCACGCACGGTGGCCTCGATGCCGGCCCGCTTGAGGTCGCGCTGATAGGCGAGCGCGATCCGTTCCTGATCACGCGTCGTCACCAGGATTTCGAAGGTGAGGGGAGCCTTGGTCGCGCGCTGGCGCAGCACCGTGCCGTCGAGATAGTAGCCGGCCTCCGACAGCAGCGAGAGCGCGTTACGCAGCGTCGTGCGATCCCGGCCCGAGCCGTCGCTGACCGGCAAGTGATAGCTGCCATCGAGGATGTCGGGTGGGATTTGCGCGCCAGCCTGTTTGAGAAACTCGCGCTCATGCTCGTCGGCGGGGCGACCATAGGCCGACAGTTCGGAGCCCGCGAAGAAGCCGGCGGCACGGGCATAGAGCCCGAAAAAGTAATTGCGGTTGATCCATTCGAAATCGAACAGCAGCGTCAGCGCCCGGCGCACCCGGATATCGGCAAACACCGGCCGGCGGGTGTTGAACACCAGAAATTCCGATGGCTGCGGCATCCCGGTCTTGATGACATCGCGGATCACCTCGCCGTTGCGTGCGGCCGGAAAATCATAGCCGTCGTGCCAGCGCAGCGGCTCGCCCTCGACGCGGAAGTCGTAGAGGCCGCGCTTGAACGCCTCGAACTGGCCGTTGGCCTCGCGGTAGAAGTCGAGCTTGATCTCGTCAAAATTGTATTGGCCCCGGTTCACCGGCAGGTCGCGCGCCCAATAGTCGGGGTTGCGCGTCAGCGTCACACTCGCTCCCGGTTTGACCGCAGTCACCCGATAGGGACCGGAACCGACCGGTCCGGTCATGGTGGTTTCCTCGAAAGTTGCTGGAACGATTGCGTGCTTCGGCAGTACCGGCATCAAAGCGAGGATCAGCGGCAACTCGCGGTCGTTGGCGCCGGCGAGATCGAAGCGCACCGTGAGCGGATCGGGCGCCTCGGCCTTTGCGACCTTGGAATAATACTGGCGGTGGTTGGGGCGGCCCTTGTCGCGCAGCAAGGCCCACGAAAATACCACGTCCTCGGCCGTGACCGGCTTGCCATCCGAGAAGCGGGCACGGGGGTCGAGGTGGAACGTGACGTAGCCTCTCGCTTCGTCGGTCTCGATGCTTTTCGCCAACAGGCCGTAGAGTGTGAAAGCCTCGTCATAGCCGCGCGCCATCAGGCTCTCGACGACATAGCCCCTGATCTGCTGGACCGCGAGGCCCCGGACAATGAACGGATTGAGGCTGTCGAAGGTGCCGATTGCGCCCCATACCAGCCGTCCGCCCTTCGGTGCATCGGGGTTGGCATAGGGCATGTGGGTGAAATCGGCGGGCAGCGCGGGCGCGCCATGCATGGCGATCGCGTAGCTTCCCGCAGCCTTGGTCCGGGAGGGGCCGGCGGTTGCCGAAAGTGCGAAAGCGAGCATCAGCGAGAGGCCCGCGCGAACACAGATACGTCCAATAGCCTGGATCGGAAGGCGTGGATTTGATTCGGACATGGTCACAACAGTTTTAACACGACGGCCGGCATTGGGCCGTGACATTGGGCTGTAAAGACGCTTGTTGGCATTGATCTTTTCATCCGCCGCTGTATTGAAGGCGGGCAATTGGCCAGTGCGGAACTGCCTGTCACGTATCCGCCTCAATTGACTAGGAGACAGCCGCCCAAACGGCTAGGTGAGGGTGCCTGCAAGCGGTTTCGGGCGCTGTCGTTCAGAAAGGGTTTTCCGCAATGAATTTCCGTATCTTGGCCGCGCCGGTCCGGCCGCGTGGGCGAATTGCCGCCCTGTTGGCGGCAACCGCATTGTCTGCTGTGTTGTCGGTTCCTGCAGCGCTGGCCCAAACGCCGGCGGCTCCGGCTCCGACGGCAGCACCGAAGGCCAAGGCGGCACCGAAGGCCGCGCAGAAGGCTGCCCCGGCTCCGGCCGCCTCTGCACCCACTCCCCAACAGGCGCCAGCTCCCGCTGCCGGCGCACCGGCTGCGCAGCCGCAGCCCCAGGAGCAGCAGGTTCAGCTGATTTACGCGCCGTGGACCAAATTCTGCCTCAAGGGACAGGAGGCCAACGCCAAGCAGGTCTGCTTCACCGGCAAGGACGGGCGTATCGAGTCCGGCCAGCCCGTCATCGCTGCCGTCATCATCGAGCCCGAGGGGGAGCCGAAGAAGATCCTGCGCGTGACGTTGCCGCTCGGCATGCAGCTCGTTCACGGCACCCGCGTCATCATCGACAACAACGCGCCGCAGCAGAGCCCCTATGTGATCTGCTTCCAGAACGGTTGCATGTCGGACTACGAAGCAACGCCCGAAATGATGGCCAATCTGAAGAAGGGCCAGAACCTCGTGGTCCAGGCGATCAATTCCAACGGCGCACCGCTGACGCTGCCGCTGCCGCTGGGCGGCGAATTCACCAAGGCCTATGACGGTCCGCCGACCGATCCGAAGCAGTTTGAGGAAAACCAGAAGAAGCTGCAGGAAGAGCTGCAGAAGCGGGCGGAAGAGCAGCGCAAGAAGCTCGAGGGCGCGGCGTCGGCGCCGGCCGCTCCGGCTGCGAAGTAACCCTCGCTAGACATAGACAAACAAGGCCGAGACCAACAAAAAGGCGCCCGCGAGGGGCGCCTTTTTCGTGTGCGGATCGCGTTCCCCGGATGCTGCTCAGCGCGCTTGCGGTGCGCTGCTGATCCGGGGTCTCGTTCGACCGCCGAACGGATGGGTCCGGGCTCTGCGGAGCAGCGCTAAAATGCGCTGCACCGCGTCCGTGGCACAAGGTGGATTGGCTAATTCAATGACGGGTTGCGCGGACGATAGCCGCCAGCCTTGTCTTTTACGAAAATCTCCGCGACCTGGGAGTGGCGGATCGGCTCCCCGGAATCATCCGGCAACAAATTCTGCTCGGAAACGTAGGCGACGTATTCCGATTCCGAATTCTCGGCGAGCAGATGATAAAACGGCTGGTCTTTGTGTGGCCTGACGTTTTCGGGGATGGACAACCACCATTCCTCGGTGTTGTTGAACTCCGGATCGATGTCGAAAATCACGCCCCGGAATGAAAACAGCCGGTGGCGGACGATCTGACCGATCTGAAATTTGGCGGTGCGCGCTTTTATCATATCTCGTCGAATAGACCATGATTGTGGCCGATGCTAGGGGCAAACCGCCGAATTAACCCTTTGGGCGGCCAGCCCGATCCCGCGCGCCGTCCCAAAACCAGGTTCAGAAAACACTTTTTGTATGATCGATATCCTCAATCTGGCGCTACCCTATTTCGGCCTGATCTTCATCGGCTTCGCCTGCGGCAAGGCCAAGGGATTGCCGGAATCCGGCCTCGCCTGGATGAACTTCTTCCTGCTCTACGTGTCGCTGCCGGCGTTGCTGTTTGGCATCATGTCCAGGACGCCGTTTTCGGAGTTGAACAACCCGCCGTTCCTGATCGCGACCACGCTCGGAACCGTTACCGCCTTCGTCCTGGCGATGGTCACGGGCAAGGTCATCGGCCGCCTGTCGCTACGGGAGGCGACGCTGGCGGGCCTTTCGGGCGCCTATGGCAATATCGGCTATATGGGTCCGGGCCTGGCGCTCGCGGTGCTCGGCACCAAGGCGGCGGCGCCGACCGCGCTGATCTTCTGCTGCGACAGCATTTTCCTGTTTTCGATCGTGCCGCTCATGATCGAGCTGACCGATCGCGATCATCCCTCGCTGTTCCACGCGCTTGGCGTGGTGATCAGGCAGATCGTGCAGAACCCGCTGATCATGTCGGCGTGCTTAGGTGCGATGGTGGCGGCGCTGCACGTTGAGCTGCCGGTGGCGCTCGACCGGACGATTCAGTTTTTGCAGAACGCCGCGGCGCCGACGGCGCTGTTCGTGCTGGGAGTGACGGTCGCGCTGCGCCCGTTCGAGCGCGTGCCCTGGGAAGTGCCCGGCGTGATTGCGATCAAGCTGCTGGTCCACCCGCTTGTGGCGTTCGGATTGATGCTGCTGTTGGGGCCGTTCGCGCAGCCCTGGGCGGCTACGGCAGTGTTGATGGCGTCCCTGCCGCCGGCGCTGAACGTATTCGTGATCGCCCGTCAGAACGATACCTGGATCGAGCCGGCCTCGGTCGCCGTGCTGATCGGAACGTTCGTGTCCGTGGTCACGCTGACCAGCGTGATGTGGGTGCTCCAGACCGGCAGGTTGGTGTTCCCGTAAATAGCGTTTTCGAGCGAAAGCCTGCCCCGGACTTGATCCGGGGTGGGTACCGGTTCGCGTAAAGAAAACGCGTCAAACAAAAAACTAGCTCACGCGCCGCCACGACGGCGCCAGCCCCTCACGCATGGCAAGGCGGCGCAGCGGGCCGATCGAGCCGATCAGATGCAGACCAGCGGCGCGTAGCGACTGCAGTGGCAGAAAATCGCTGAGCAGAGAGCGGTTGGCGACATCGATCGCAAAAATGCGGCTGGCGACATCGGATCGGCGTGCGGACTGGTATCTGCCGAGCACCGGCGGCGATCCCGGATCTTCGCCGAGTGAGATCGCCTTGGCAACGATATCGGCGATATCGGCAGCGTCGCGCAGACCCATATTGAGGCCCTGCGCGCCGATGGGGGGCAGCACGTGAGCGGACTCGCCGACCAGCGCGACGCGATCCTTCGCGAATTGACTGGGACGCTCGATTCCAAGCGGAAACAGATGCCGGCCGGGTTCGACCCGCACGCGGCCGAAGATCGAGTGCGATTGCTTTTCCGCAGCTTCCGACAGCTCATCATCACCGAGCGACATCAGCCGCTCGGCTTCCTTTGCCGCCGAAACCCAGACCACGCTGCAGCGGTTGCCGGCGAGCGGCACGAATACGCACGGCCCGTGCGGCGTGTGAAATTCGGTCGAGATATTCTTGTGTGGCCGCGCATGCGCGATATTGAAGGTCAGGGCTGATTGCTTGAGATCGCGGCGCTGGACGTCGATGCCGGCCGCCTCGCGCGAGGGCGAATGGCGACCGTCCGCGCCGACGACGAGACGGGCGGAAAGCGAATGCCCTTGCTTGCAATGAACGGAGACCGCGGCAGCTTCCGGATGGATCGCGTCCGCCTCGTCGTCCAGCCGCGTCAGGGCGGCCAGCTCGGCCGCGCGCTGCTCCAGCGCCGCGACCAGCGTGCGGTTGTCGATATTGAAGCCGAACTGGTCGAGGCCGATCTCGTGCGCTTCGAACCGGACCTCGGGGGCGCGGATCAGCCGGCCGGTGTCGTCGACCAGACGCATGGTCTGCAGCGCCGCGGCCTGGTCGCTGCAGCGTTGCCAGACACCCAGCCGCTCGAGCAGGTCGGTGGAGGCGCCCAACAGCGCCGTCGTCCGATTGTCGGCATAGGGAGCACGGCGCGCGAGCAGGGCGGTTTTGACACCCCGTTCCGCGAGCGCAATCGCCGCCGTCAGCCCCGCGGGGCCGCCACCGATGACGACAACGTCATAAACCTGCGATGCATCGTTCATATCGGGACAATTGACGTTCCCGACGCCGTTTTCAAGGTATTAACCGGCCGAAACTTTTCTGAGCTTTTGCGCGGCGGAACGCCGCAAGCGCCGGTATGCAAATCGGGGCAATTCCTGATAGCACTGCCGGCGTCATGGACCAGACCAGCCAGCCAGATTCACCTCCGGCATCGCAACGCGCTCGCGCGGCTGCGTTCGGCGTGCACGTCTTCACGGCGCTCGGCGGCGGCATCGCGCTGCTCGCCATGCTGGAGGCGGTGCGGGAGCACTGGGCCAATATGTTCGGCTGGCTCGGTATAGCGCTGATCATCGATGCGATCGATGGTCCGATCGCGCGCAAGCTCGACGTGATGCGGCTGCAGCCGAACTGGTCCGGCGAGGTGCTCGACCTCGTGGTCGATTTCGTCACCTACGTGTTCGTTCCCGCCTATGCGATCACCGCCAGCGGATTGCTGCTGCCGGTTGCCGCGCCGATCCTGGGCATCGGCATCGTGGTGTCGAGCGCGCTCTATTTCGCCGACCGCCGCATGAAGGCTTCGGACAATCACTTCCGCGGATTCCCGGCGCTGTGGAATGCGGCCGCGTTCTATTTGTTTCTGCTGCATCTGCCGCCGGCGATCTCGACCTTTGCGGTCGCGGTCCTGATTGCGCTGACATTTTCGTCGTTCCACGTCCTGCACCCGGTTCGCGTGGTGCGGCTGCGCTGGCTGACCTTGTGGCTGCTCGCGGCATGGGCGGTGCTGGCAATGTACGCGCTGGCGCGCGATTTCGACGTGGGCATCTCGATCACCTTCGGTCTCTGCGCCATCGCGGCCTATATCGTCGGCAGCGATGCCGTGATCCGGCGGATCAAGAAATTCAAGGCATGATGCAATTATTGACCAGTCCGGAAGCGTGGGCGGCGCTGTTGACGTTGACGGCGCTCGAGATCGTTCTCGGCATCGACAACGTCATCTTCCTGTCGGTGATCGTGTCGCGCATTCCGCCCGCGCAGGCCAAACGCGCGCGGCAGATCGGCTTGCTGCTGGCGCTGGTGTTTCGCATCCTGCTGCTGAGCCTCCTGGTCTGGCTGATCGGCCTTACAGAACCGGTAATCACGATCGAGAGCGTCGCGCTGTCCTGGCGTGATATCATCCTGATCGGTGGCGGACTGTTCCTGATCGCGAAGGCCACCCACGAGATCCACGGTGAGGTCGAGGCCCGCGAGGCCGACGGCGACGCGGCGCCGAACGCCCGCGCGTTCTTCTGGGTGATCGTTCAGATCATCATCATCGACATGGTGTTCTCGCT
Organism: uncultured Alphaproteobacteria bacterium; assembly: GCA_963774775.1. GTDB lineage: Bacteria > Pseudomonadota > Alphaproteobacteria > Rhizobiales > Xanthobacteraceae > Bradyrhizobium. Next base: position 54,547 of record CAVZGZ010000013.1, on the reverse strand, counting down.
GGACTCGATCATCACCGCGATCGGCATGGCGCAGGATCTGGCGATCATGATCGCAGCCGTCGTGATCGCCTGCGTCATCATGTACGTGTCGTCGGGACCGGTGGCGCGGTTCGTCGCGGAGCATCCGACCACGAAAATGCTGGCGCTGGCGTTCCTGGTGCTGATCGGCGTGGCGTTGGTGGCGGATGGATTCGGGTTCCACATTCCGCGCGGCTACATCTATTTCGCCATCACGTTCTCGGCCGCTGTCGAGATGTTCAATGTGCTGGCGAAGCGCAATCGCAGGAAGGCCGTGAAGTAGCCTCTGAGAGCCCGCGAGTTGACAACGCGGCCTCGATGGCTTTCGCTCCGTTTGAACGCGAAGACCCAAGGGAGAAAACTGACATGACCAAGGCCGTGCGCGTGCACAAGGTGGGGGGGCCGGAAGCGCTGGTTTACGAGGACGTGGACGTGGCGGCACCCGGAGCGGGCGAGGTGCGCATCCGCCAGCACGCGGTCGGCCTCAACTTCATCGACGTTTATTTCCGCACCGGCCTCTACAAGGCTCCCGGCCTGCCGTTCATCGCCGGCAATGAGGCGGCCGGCGAGGTCGTGGCGGTCGGGCCGGGCGTGACCAATTTTCATCCCGGCGATCGCGTCGCCTATTATTTCAACCTCGGCGGCTACGCCAGCGAACGCGTCATCCCCGCCGACAAGCTCGTCAAGCTGCCCGACCATATCACCTATGAGCAGGGCGCGGTGTTGATGCTGAAGGGCCTGACCGTCTGGTACCTCCTGCACAAAACCTTCAAGGTCGAGCCCGGGCATCGGGTGCTGATCCATGCCGCCGCCGGCGGCATCGGTCTGCTGGCCTGCCAGTGGGCGCGGGCGCTCGGTGCGCACGTGATCGGCACCGTCGGCTCGAAGGCGAAAGCCGATATGGCGCTCGCCAATGGCTGCGATCACGTCATCCTCTACAACGAGGAGGACTTTGTCGCCCGCGTCAAACAGATCAGCCGCGGCGAACTCTGCGACGTCGTCTATGACGGTGTCGGCAAGACCACATTCCCGGGATCGCTGTCGTGCCTGAGGCCACGCGGCCTGTTCGTCAGCTTCGGCAACGCGTCGGGCCCGGTGCCGCCGTTCGCGCTCGCCGAACTCAACAATCACGGCTCGCTGTTTGCGACGAGGCCGAAGCTCAACGATTATGTCGGCACCCGCAAGGAACTGCTCGAGGGCGCCGACACGCTGTTCGCCGCCGTCATCAACGGCAAGCTGCACGTGCCGATCAACCACGCCTATGCGCTGAAGGATGCCGCGAAGGCGCATATCGAGCTGGAGAGCCGGGCGACGACGGGAGCTGCGATTTTGCGGCCGTGATATCCACGCCGTCATTCCGGGACGATGCGAAGCGTGAGCCCGGAATCTCGAGATTCTCAGGTGCGCAATTGCGCACCGTGGTTCGATGCTTCGCATCGCCCCGGAATGACGGTGGAAGCACCTACGCCACCCGTCTTGCCGCGCCGGCCTTGACCATGATCGCATCCAGGCAATCGATCATCTCGGCGATCTCTTCCCGCGTGACGTTGAGCGCCGGCATGAAGCGCAGCGCGTCGGGCTGCGGCGAGTTGAGCAGCACGCCGTCTGCGAAGGCCTGCGCCACGATCGACGCGCCGATCGGCAGTTTCAGATCGAGCGCAAGCAGCAGACCCCGGCCGCGGACTTCGCCGAGACCGTGCCGCGCGGAGAGGCGCTGCAATTCGCTTTCGAGATAGTGCCCGGCGTCAACGGCCGCTTTCAGGAACTCCGGCTGGCTGACCGTTTCCAGCACCGCAAGGCCGGCCGCGCACATCAGCGGATTGCCGTTGAAGGTGCCGCCCTGGTCGCCATGCGCGAAACACGAGGCGTGTTCGGTCGCAAGCAGCGCGGCGAGCGGCACGCCGCCGCCGATGCCCTTGCCGAGCGTCATGATGTCGGGTTCGATTCCGGCATGCTGGTAGTGAAACAGCTTGCCGGTGCGGCCCATGCCGGTCTGGATCTCGTCGACGATCAGGAGCAGCCCGTGCGCCTTGGTCAGCGCGCGCAACTGCTGCAGGAATTGATCGGTCGCCGGCCAGACGCCGGCTTCGCCCTGGATCGGCTCCAGCATCACGGCGACCGTGTTGTCGGTGATGAGCTGCTTGACGGAATCGAGGTCGTTGAGCTTCGCTTTTCGGAAGCCGGACACCTTTGGCTCGAACAGCGGCTCGAACGCCTTCTTGCCGGAGGCCGACATGGTCGCCAGCGTGCGGCCGTGAAAGCCGCCCTCGAAGGTGATGATTTCGAACGCGCCGCCTCTGTGCAGCGTGCCGTATTTGCGCGCGAGCTTGATCGCGCCTTCATTGGCTTCCGCGCCGGAATTGGCAAAGAACACCTGGTCGAAGCAGCTGTTGTCGACCAGCGCCTTCGCCAGTTTCAGGCTTGGGACGTTGTAGAACGCGGGGCTCGGCGTCAGCAGCAGTTTGGCCTGAGCTGAAATGGCGTCGGCGACGACCGCGGGCGAGTGACCGAGGCAATTGACGGCCCAGCCCTGCATGAAGTCGAGATAGCGCTTGCCGCTGTCATCCCACAGATATGCGCCTTCGCCGCGGACGAACACGGTCTGCGGGCGCGCGGTGATGTCCATCAGTGCGTCGTACGGATTGATAGCGTGGGTCATGTCGATCTCCTCTGGCGGTTTGGGTGGGGAAAAGGCAGGCCGAAACGCAAGAAGGCCGCACTTTTCGGGTGCGGCCTTCTCGAAAACCTTGCTGAACTAGCTAATCAGCGTTGGCGTCGGACACGGCGCAGCCCATCATCGTCGCTGGAGCGACGGCGGAAAGCAGCGCGGCGGTTGGTCCGGTTCAACATCATGGCGCAGGGCCATACAGCCTGACGGCACACAGTGTCAAGCGCGTTAGAACCCCGCGACGGTGCCGTGCAGGTCGTACTGGTCCGCGCGCTCGATCTTCGCGGTGACGATTTCGCCGACCTTCAGCGGTCGGCGGCTGGTGAGATAGACCGCGCCGTCGATCTCGGGCGCATCGGCCTTGGAGCGGCCCTTTGCCACCGTCGGCCCGACCTCGTCGACGATCACCTGCTGCCGCGTGCCAACCTTGCGCTTCAGCCTTCGCGCGGAAATCTTCTGCTGGCGCGCCATCAGCGCGTTCCAGCGTTCCTGCTTGATCTCATCGGATACAGCGTTGCCGATCGCATTCGACGCCGCTCCGGCGACGGGCTCGTACTTGAAACAGCCGAGGCGATCGATCTCGGCTTCCTCGAGCCAGTCGAGCAGATACGCAAAGTCGGAATCGGTCTCGCCGGGGAAGCCGACGATGAAGGTCGAACGCAGCGTCAAATCGGGACATTGCTCGCGCCACTTCTGGATCCGCGCCAGCGTCTTCTCCTGCGCGGCCGGGCGCTTCATCGCTTTGAGGATTTCCGGGCTCGCATGCTGGAAGGGTATGTCGAGATAGGGCAGCACCTTGCCCTCGGTCATCAGGCCGATGACCTCGTCGACATGCGGGTAGGGGTAGACATATTGCAACCGCACCCAGGCGCCGAACTCGCCGAGCTCCTTGGCGAGGTCGAAGAACCTGGCGCGGACCTGACGATCCTTCCACGGGCTGTCGGCATATTTGATGTCGACGCCATAGGCCGAGGTGTCCTGCGAGATAACAAGCAATTCCTTGACGCCGGCATTGACCAGCTTTTCCGCCTCGCGCAGCACGTCACCTGCCGGGCGTGACACCAGGTCGCCGCGCAGCTTCGGAATGATGCAGAAGCTGCAGCGGTTGTTGCAGCCTTCGGAAATCTTCAAATAGGCGTAGTGGCGCGGCGTCAGTTTCACGCCCTGCGGCGGCACCAGATCGAGATGCGGATTATGCAGCGGCGGCAGCGCGCGGTGCACGGCATCCAGCACGCTCTCATATTGCTGCGGGCCCGTGATCGAGAGCACGCCGGGATAGGCCGCCTCGATCTGCTCGGGCTCGGCGCCCATGCAGCCGGTGACGATGACCTTGCCGTTCTCGGCCATTGCCTCGCCGATCGCGCCCAGCAATTCCTGCTTGGCGCTGTCGAGGAAGCCGCAGGTGTTGACGATGACGATATCGGCCCCGTCATGTTTGCGCGCCAGTTCATAGCCTTCCGCACGCAGCCTCGTGATGATGCGCTCGGAATCCACCAGCGCCTTGGGGCAACCCAAGGAGACAAAACTGACTTTCGGCGCGGCGGCCTGTTGCATATCCAAATCTGCCTGATTAGTTCGCAGGAGCTAGTCCGAATTACGCACAATTACAACCCTTTGCGCAGGCCGTCGGCGTGCTATGGATGCGGTTGCCGGGTTTACGAGTGGTCGATGAGCGCTGAGTCGTCTCCTAAAATCGTCATTGTCGACGAAAGCCCGATCCGTGCCGCTATCCTCGAGGAGGGGCTGCGGGAGGCGGGCTTGACCGACGTCGTCCATATCAGCGAAATGCAGAGCCTGTTGGCGCGGATCTACGCGCTCGACCCCGATATCATCGTGATCGACCTGGAAAACCCCAGCCGCGACGTGCTGGAACAGATGTTCCAGGTCAGCCGCGCCGTGCGGCGGCCGATCGCGATGTTCGTCGACCAGAGCGACGCTGCCTCGATCCAGGCCTCGGTGGATGCAGGCGTGTCCGCCTACATCGTCGACGGGCTCAAGAAGGAACGGATCAAGCCGATCCTGGACCTCTGCGTGTCGCGCTTTAACGCCTTTTCCAAACTGCAGGACGAACTCGACCGCACCAAACATGCGCTGGAGGAGCGCAAGGTGATCGACCGCGCCAAGGGCATCCTCATGAAGGTGAAAGGCCTGACCGAAGACGAGGCCTATGTGCTGATGCGCTCCACCGCGATGCGCGAGAAAAAGAAGATCGGCGAGATCGCGCAGTCGATCCTGACCGCGTCGGAGTTGCTGAAATGACGACACCTCTTCGCATCGGGTTCATTCCGCTGGTCGATGCCGCCGCCCTGATCGTGGCCGTCGACAAGGGATTTGCCGCCGCCGAAGGCCTCGACGTCACGCTGGTGCGGGAAGTGTCGTGGTCGAACGTTCGCGACAAGCTCAATATCGGCCTGTTCGACGCCGCGCATCTGTTGGCGCCGGTGGCGATTGCCTCGAGCCTCGGGCTTGGGCACGTCAAGGTGCCGATCGTGGCGCCGTTCAACCTCGGCCTGAATGGCAATGCGATCACAGTCTCGCCGGCGCTGCACGCTGCCATCATGGAGGAGATCGACGGCGATCAGTTCGATCCGATGGCGACCGCTTTGGCGCTAGCGCGCGTGGTGGCCAAGCGGCGCAGGAGCGGCGCGGAGCCCTTGACCTTCGGCATGACGTTTCCGTTCTCGACCCACAATTATCAATTGCGGTTCTGGATGGCGGCAGGCGGCGTCGATCCGGACGAGGACGTGCGACTGGTGGTGCTGCCGCCGCCCTACATGGTGGACAGCCTCGCCAACGGCCATGTCGATGCGTTCTGCGTTGGCGCCCCCTGGAATTCGATCGCGGTCGATCACGGCGTTGGCCACATCCTGCATTTCGTCGCCGACATCCTGGTCAGCGCCGTGGAGAAGGTCATCGCTGTCAGGCAGAACTGGTCCGAGAAAAATCCTGACGTGGTGACAGCCCTGGTCCGCGCGCATATCCGCGCCGCCGCCTTCATCGAGGATCCGCAGAACCGCGCCGAGGCGGCGCGCATTCTCTCCGAGCCGGACAGGATCGGCGTCGATGCCAGCGTCATCCAGCGTACGCTCGACGGCCGCCTCAAGATCGCGCCCGATGGGACCATGCGCGCAAGCGACCGCTATCTCTTGGTCGGGCGCGAGAACGCCGCCCGGCCGGATCCGGTGCAGGCGGCCTGGCTCTATGCGCAGATGGTGCGCTGGGGCCAGACGGCGTTGAAGCCGGAGGCGCTGAAGACCGCGATGGCGGTATTCAGGCCCGATCTCTATGACCTCGCCTCCGGACAGTCAGGCAGGCCAGCCAGCGTCGCCAATGCGATCGGCGCCTTCGCCGGTCCTGCCTTCGACCCCTCCGACATCGCTGGGCATCTGGCAGCCTTCAAGATCGGGCACTGGAAGCCGTGACACAGGTCGGTGGACCGCTCTGGCCGAAGGCACGTCAGTCTTGGCGGAGCTCAAGACAAAGGGCCGGTTCCAGTGCGACGTGCACTAGTCTTACTAATGCCGGTTCCGGCTAGGTCGAATTGACCCGAATAAAATTCTCGTTCGGATTCCGGCCAGAGAATTTTTCACTCAAAACGAACTCGTTGGAGAGAGCCGCATCGCTATTTTGAATGCGGGCTTGAATTTCGGCGAGAACGATATTCCATATGCCTGAAATGGGGCGTTGGAGATCGACCATGCGCGAACTATCGGCGGAAGCCCGCCTGCACCTTTACGCGCGCTCGCTGTCGCGGAAAACAGGGACCGGCTTTCAACTCGCGGCGCTCTATGGCGCCTTCGCGGTGATCGCGGCCGTCGTGTTTGGCACGCTCTCGGTTCACCCGTTCTGACAGGCGTTAATTTGCTGCCTTGAACGGCGCCACCGCAATACCCGCATCCTTCAACGCTTGGCGGAGACCTCGCGCGATATCGACGGCGCCCGGCGTATCGCCGTGAATGCACACGGTGTCAGTACGCATCTTGATCACCTTGCCTGACACCGAGACCACCGCGCCGTCCTGCACCATCCGCACCACCCGCTGCGCAATTTCCTTCGCATCATGCAGCACGGCGCCGGGTTTCTTGCGCGACACCAGCGAGCCGTCGTCCTCATAGGCGCGGTCGGCGAACACCTCGTGCACCAGGGCGAGGTTGGCTGCTTCGCCAGCCCGCACCAGCTTCGAATTGGCAAGCACCACGAAAATCAGGCTTGGGTCGACCGCCCGGATCGCGCTCGCGATCGCTTTCGCGGTCATGTCGTCCTCGCAGGCGACGTTGGAGAGCGCGCCATGCGCCTTGACGTGGGTGACCTTGTGACCGGCCGCGGTTGCGATCGCCTGCAGCGCACCGATTTGGTAGGCGACGAGATTTTCGATCTCTGACGATTTCAGGCCGGGGACGGGCCGCCGGCCGAAGCCGTGCAGGTCGCGATAGCCGGGATGTGCGCCGACGCTGACGCCGCGCGCTTTGGCAAGTTCCACCGTGTGACGCATGATGTCGGCGTCGCCGGCATGGAAGCCGCAGGCGACGTTGACGGAAGTTGCAAGCTCGATCATGGCGGCGTCATTGCCCATTTCCCACGGGCCAAAGCTTTCGCCGAGATCGCAATTGAGATCGATGGTGGTGGTCATGATGTCCGCCCTCCGTGGGGAGTATTGGGTTAGCTGGTGACCGGCGAAGCGACCTGCCAGGTCACGGCATCGACCGCGCTGACGGCGTGGCCGGCGACATTGGCATCGCTGAGCGCCTCGATGTTGAGCTCGAAATTCTCGATCCCGCGCAACCGGTCGGGCAGGGTGCGCAGCAACTCCCAGAACTTCTTCGCCTCCTGCTGCGCCTCGGCCATGCTGACCGCCTTGAAGCGGAACGCACGGCCCGCCGGGATCTGCGCGAACCGTCCGAAATCGGCGGTGATGACCGTTGCGATCTTGGGGTAGCCGCCGCTGGTGCCGCGATCCGGCATCAGCACGATCGGCTGGCCGTTACCGGGCACCTGGATGCTGCCGGTGACGGTGCCGTCGGAGACGATGTTGTGGCCGTGCAGATGCTTCAGCACGGGGCCTTCGAGCCGATAGCCCATGCGGTCGGAGGTCGCCGAGATCTTCCACTCGCTGTCGAGAAACAGTCTCTTCGTGTCATCGGCGAATTCGTCGTCCTGCGGGCCGAACAGAATCCGGATCGGCGCCTCGGTCACGGCGGGGAGTTCGATGCGGCGCTCGGCGCCGCCGCTGGCGGGCGCGGTGTGCAATTCGTCGCCGCTTTGCAGCGGGCGCGGGTAGGGGCTGCCGAGGCCGGCGCGCGCATTCACCGCGAGGCTACCGAACATTGGCTCGCCCTCGATGCCGCCTTCGATCGCAAGATAGCTGAAGGAACCACCGCGGGCGAAACCGAGCGTCAACGTTTCGCCCTCGGCAAGTGTCGCCGAAGTGTCGAACGCGACAGTACGTCCGGCAATATCGGCATTGCGCGGCGCGCCCGACAAGGCTAGGCGAACCGCACCCTCGCGCGCCGTGAAGGCGGCGCCAAATGGGCCGACCTCGACGCTGGCCGCGAACAGTGAATTGCCGACCAGCGTATTGGCGGCGGCAAGCGCCAGCCGATCCATCGCGCCGCTCGGGACAAGGCCGTAACGCTGCGAGCCCGGACGACCGCCATCCTGCACCGAGCTCGCCGGACCGATCGATGAAATGACCAGCTTGCTCATGACGCCATCAATTCCGCGATGAACTCACCGGCTTCCGCGGCGCGATCCTGTTCGGCAAAAGTCTTGGCGTCGACGGACGTAAAGCTGATGGAGTCGCCGGGTTCGAGCAGGAAGATCGGATCGCGATGCAGCTGATAGGTCCGGACGGCGGTCCGGCCAAGCAGGTGCCAGCCGCTGGGGCCGGCCAGGCATTGGACGCCGGTCTGTATGCCGCCGATCGCGATCGTTCCGGCCGGCGTCAGCAGTCGTGGATTCTGCCGCCGTGGCATTTGCAGCGATTTGTCCAATCCGGAGAGATAGGACCAGCCCGGCGTAAAGCCGATCATGGCGACCCGGTAGTCGCCGGCGGTATGCCGGGCCACGATGTCGTCAGGCGTGGTGTTGAGGGTCTTTGCGACATCCTCGATATCGATGCCGTGTTCGCCGCCATAGGCGACCGGAATGCGCCAGCGCCGGGTTTTGGTCGCCGTAGATGCCGGTCGTTGCGCCAGCGCAATGAGCTTTTCACCGAGTGCCTCGAAGCCGATCTGCACGGGATCGTAGTGCACCAAGAGCGAGCGATAGGTCGGGACGGTCTCCGTCACACCAGCGATCGGCTCCGCGGCGTGCGCACGATCGAGCGCCAGCACCCGCTGGTTGGCGGCATCGTCGATGGTGCGGCTGAACTCAACCGTGATGGCACTGTCGCCGCTGGGTAAAAGGCGGGGAGGGGTAAGGGGTACGGCCATGGCCTCATGACTCTTCGCGCATCAAGCTAGCGTGTTTCGGCGCAAAGTGGAATTCGCTTCACGAAAATATCTCAGCAAATTCAATAAATTAATCGAAGCGTCACTGATAAGAAATGGTGATCGCACTTCTTGTGCTTGCCCTTGACGCGAGGAGCGCGGCCCGCAAGATGCGCGCGCCAATTCATCTCCGTCGGAGCCGGTTTCCAAGATGTCCCTGACCCCTGAAGCGATCGCGACGCTGTCCCGCGTGTCCACGGCCACCATCACCACGGTTCTGCTCAAGAAGGGGCTGCGAAACGTCTGGATGCGCGGCACCAAGCCGCTTCGGCCCGGACAGCCGCGTCTGGTCGGGCCTGCGTTCACGCTGCGCTTCGTGCCGGCGCGCGAAGATCTGGCGACGCCGGAATCCTGGTCGTCGCCGATCTCGACCCGCACCGCGATCGAGGCCATGCCGGCCGGCTGCATCGCGGTGGTCGATGCCATGGGCATCGCCGACGCCGGCATCTTCGGCGATATTCTTTGCGCGCGCATGGTCAAGCGCGGCGTTGCCGCGCTGATCACCGATGGCGTGGTGCGCGATGTCGAGGGTGTGCTCGGAACTGGTTTGCCGGTCTGGTGCGACGGCTACGCCGCGCCACCGTCGGTCGCGGGATTGACGTTCGTCGGTTGGGGCGAGCCGATCGGATGCGGCGGCGTCGCCGTATTCCCCAACGATGTCGTCGTCGCCGACCAGGATGGTGCGGTGCTGATTCCGCAGGCGTTCGTCGAGCTCATCCTCGCCGAAGGCCCGGAGCAGGAGCGTATGGAAGCCTGGATTGTCAACGAAGTGAACAATGGCGCGCAATTGCCCGGCCTCTACCCCATGAATGCCGAGACCAAGGCGCGCTACGCCGCAACTAAGAAATAACTTTAGAAAGCCGAGGTAAGTATATGGATATCCACGTTGCAGGCTCGCGGCCAACACGTCGCGCGCCGAAGGAAAACTTCACGGGCACTGTGCTGCAGGATCCCGTCATCATGACGCCGGCGCCCGCGCGATTGAACTGTTCGCGCGTCTCGTTCGAGCCGGGCGCCCGCACAGCCTGGCACTCGCATCCGCTCGGGCAGACCCTTTACGTGATCTCCGGCATCGGCCGGGTACAGGCCAAGGGTGGGCCGATCACGGAAATCCGGCCTGGCGATGTCGTCTGGATTCCGCCGAACGAAAAGCACTGGCATGGTGCCTCGCCGACCAATGGCATGACCCATATTGCCATGCAGGAAGCCCTGGACGGGGTCTATTCAAACTGGATGGAGCACGTCACCGACGCGGAATATTCCGCGAAGGTCGGCTAGCAACTCCACAGGTCTCAAAGCGAAAGCCCCGCCTCAGAGCGGGGCTTTCGTGTAACAGCGATACCGTCCTTCAGTTCACGCGCGTCCAGGTCTGGCCGCCGCAGAATACGCCACCAAAGGCGCAGCCCTGCACCCGCAACGTGTCGGAGCCCTTCAGGGCGATGGTGGAGTCATAGGTGCTGCCGCTGTTCGGATCGAGAATCCGTCCGCTCCATTTGTCCTTGCCGGGCTTCATGTTGATCAGCACCTGCTCGCCGTTCTGGTTCGACTTCTTGTCCACGGCATAGCCGCAGAGATTGGCGCCGCATTGCTCGATCCGAACCCTGCCTTCCTTCTCTTCGGTCATCCAGACGCCGAGCGGTGAATTGGCGGCCTGGGCGGCGAGCGGCTGGTGCCGCTGGCGGCGGAGACGGCGGAATCGCGGCAACCGCCGGGGCCGGCGCTGGTATGGGCGCAGGCGCGGCGTCCTGCTGCACCGGCGGCGGAGGGGCCGGCGGCGGTGTGACGGCCGTATCGGCGGGTGCGACGGCAGCGGTTGTGGTCGATGGCTCGGTCGGGATGACCGCGGGCGCGGGCGCCGGAGGCGGAGCGGCGGCAGGTGCCGCAGCCTGTTCGGCCGGCGTATCAGATGGAGCCGGAGCGGGGGCCGGCGCCGCCTGCGGGTCGGTCTTGGCTTCCTGCGACTTCGGTTTGCGGGCGCGATCGCCATCGTCGCTCTTGGCGCGCTTCGACCGACGGCCGCTGTTGTCATAGACGCCGGGGATCGAAACGGTTCCACGATCCGGATCGACGCGGATGGTACGGCCGCCATATTCGAAGGTGTACTGGGCCTGTGCGGCCGTGCTCGCCAGCAAAAGTGCGGCGATAGCCAGAAGCTTCTTCATGTCGACCTCCAGTGCAGGGAAAACCCAATCCCCGAAGCTACACGTTGGTAGCCTCGCACAGAGTGACCTGGGTCACTTTCAAAAGATAAGTCGTGTACTAGCGGCTTTGGTTCAAATATCGGGGGCCAAGTCTAATCCAAGTCTAATCAGGGCCGGACGGCCGGTCAATTTCCGACGAATGCCTCTGGTCATTCGAACCAGGCCGCAAAGATCCGCTTGAAGCTGCCGTCCTCCATGGAAATGTGCAGCCACTGATCGACGAAGGCCTTCAACGCCGCATCGCGCTGCAGCCAGTAGGCCTTTTCCGAGAAATCGAACGGCTTGTCCGGATGCACCGCGCAGAGCACGCCGGCATGAAGCTTCTGCTGGTAACGCGTCTCGGAGGCGTCCGTCATCATCAGGTCGGCATTGCCCTTGGCGATCTCGTCGAAGATCGTGACGTTGTCGTTGTAGACCTTGATCTCGGCGTTCTTGACGTTCGCCCGCGCAAAGCGCTCGTTGGTGCCGCCGGGATTGACGATCACGCGCGTACCCTGCTTGTCGATATCGGTGATCGTCTCGTATTTGTTCTTGTCGGCGCAGCGTGCGATGGGCGTCTTGCCCTCGCGCATGATCGGCGTGGAGAACAGTCCCTTCTTCTGCCGGTCGAGGGTGATCGAGACGCCGCCCATCGCGACGTCGAAATTGTCGGCCTCGAAATCCTTCATCAACTGCGGCCAGGCGGTTGGCACGAACTCGACCTTGACACCGAGCGCCTTGCCCAGCGCCTCCGCCATGTCGACATCGAAGCCGGTAAATTTCGAATTCGTCTTGTCGAGCGAGGTGAAGGGCCGGTAGTCGCCGGTCATGCCGACGCGCAGCGTGCCGCGCTTGATGATGTCGTCGAGGCGGGAAGATGCCGGCGCGGGCTGGGCATGGGCCGTGGTGATCAGGAAAGCCAGAGCAAGGCCAGCCAATGCGCGAAACATATTGTCTCCTCTGCCGATGAATCCTTGTGACACGCGATGACATAGAGCGGGATGACTATTCTTCGAATCGTCATCCCGCTCTATGTTTTTGTTTGAGCATAATCCTTTCGGAAAACCGGTACCCACTTTTTCCGGATCATGCTCTAGCATTTAGACCAGATGCACTCGTCAGGCCAGCCGGAGGGATCAGCACCGTGAGCATCTCAATTCACGAAGCGTCTGTCGGCGTTTTCGTGCCGTATCTTGCCAACCTGTCCGGACTTCTGGATCACGCATCGGCCCATGCGAAGGCGCGAAATATCGACCCTTCCGTGCTGCTCGGCATGCGCCTCTCTCCCAATATGTATAGCCTCAGGCAGCAGGTCGGCGAGGCCAACCGCCACGCCGTTTTGAGCTGCGCATTGCTGGCCGGGCGCGAACCGCTCGTATTCCCGAACGTCGAGCCGGATATCGCCGAACTCAAGTCGCGCATCGCGGCCACGATCGGTTACATCCAGGGTCTGCCGCAGGACGCGATCGACGCGGCCGGGGACAAGGAGGTGGTCTTCACGTTCAAGAACGGTGCTACCAGGCCGTTCACCGGACGCTCGCTGCTTCTGACGTTCAGCGTCCCGCAGTTCTTCTTTCACGTCACGACGGCCTACGACATCCTGCGCCACGCCGGCGTCGATCTCGCCAAGAAGGATTTTCTGGGCCCGCCAAGATCGCCTTAAGTCAAGAGCGCCTTAAGTCAAGGGCGCGGTAAATGACGCGCGAGATCAGGCCTCGCCGCTGCCGTCTCTGCGGACCAGATTGGCGGCGGCACTGCGTCCGGCCATTTCCTCCTTCAGATGTTCAAAGCGCAGCCGCGCTTCGTGTTCCCGATCGTCGACGAACCGGATCGCTGCGTCCTTGTCCATGGGACCGCTGACGATCGGCGTCGAATTCTCGCCGATGGTCTCGTCGACGTAGTACTGGCCATGGTCCTCGCGCACCGTCCATTTGAAACGGATCGCCGCCATTGGGCCGGGACCAATCCTGGAGTAGCCGTCTGCATTCGGCAGCGGCGGTGCGGCTGGGGGCTCCTCCACGGGGGCCTTCGCCGGCTCCGCGTGGGCCTGCGGGGAATCGAGAATGCTGGCGATGGCCGCGAGCGCGTTGTCGGTCGGATCGCTGTGAGTCACGGTACGGATCTCCTGAAGGCATTGATTGACCCGGACGGTCGTGACCGCCAGCGTCGATATCCTTCCTATGCTACCGAATAACGCTCCGTCTTGTCAGCCTACGCGGATACCGGTGGCCGCTTGTCCTTCCAGGGCCGGACCTGCTCGAGCTGGCCCGCCAGTCGGAACAAGGTTCCCTCATCGCCCAATTTGGCCGAGAACATCATCCCCAACGGCAAGCCGCCCTTGTTCCAGGCCAGCGGCACCGACATCGCGGGCTGGCCGGACATGTTGAACATCGAGGTAGCAGGCATGTAGCGCCGCAGGATCGGCGCGATGTGCGACAGGTCGTCCGACATGCTGTTGAGTTCGCCGATCCGCAGCGGTGGTGAGCACAGCGTCGGGCACAGGAAGATGTCGCAGCCCTCGAAGAAGGTCGCGAGCCCACGTGAAATCTGGAATGCGGCAAGCTGGGCCGCGACGTAGTCGGTCGCAGACGTATTTTTTGCGTTACCCGCCATCGCCAGTGTCATCTTCTCGAGATCGTTGTCTGTGACCTCGCGGCCGAGCCGCTGTTCGATCAGCCGCACCGTCAGCGCGGTGTTGCCGCCGACGATCGTGGTCATCACAGCGGCAGGATCGGCGGCGAGCGGCGGCGCGCGTTCCTCGACGTGATGGCCGAGCCCTGCGAGCAGGTGCGCGATCTCGCGGACCGCGGCCGCGATCTCGGGATCGATGGCGTCGCCAAAGGGCGAGCGATCGGTAAAGCTGATGCGAAGCCGGCCGGGATCGCGTCCGACTTCCTGCGAGAATGGCCGTACCGGCGGCGGCGCGACATAGGGGCTCGACGGCTCAGCCCCGTGGATTGCGTCCATCATGACGGCGCTGTCGCGCACGCTGATGCTGATCACATGGCCAACGGAAAATCCGCCCCAGCCTTCGCCGCGATCCGGGCCGAGCGGGTTGCGGGCGCGGGTCGGCTTCATGCCGAACACGCCGGAAGCGGAGGCGGGGATGCGGATCGAACCGCCACCATCGCTGGCATGGGCCACGGGCAGGATGCGCGCGGCCACGGCGGCAGCAGCGCCGCCGGACGAGCCGCCCGCGGAATGATCCAGATTCCAGGGATTGCGGGTCGGACCGAACAGGCGCGACTCCGTGGTCGGCATCAGGCCAAATTCCGGGCTCGAGCTCTTGCCGAAAATCGCCACACCGGTATCAACAAAACGCTGCGTCAGTGTACCCGAATGGTCGGCGACAAAATCCTTCAGGATCGTCGCGCCCGAAGTGGTGGACGTGCCCTCCAGCAGATCCAGATCCTTCAGCAAAAACGGCACGCCGGTGAAGGGCCCGTCGGGAAGGCCGTTTTCGATCTGGCGCCTGGCGTAATCATAATGCTTGACGACGACGGCGTTGATCTGTGGATCGACCTTCGCGGTGCGCGCGATCGCCTCGTCGAGCAATTCGGTGGCCGAGACCTGCTTCCTGCGGACGAGATCGGCAAGGCCGACCGCGTCATAGTTGCCGTATTCCTTGAAAGTCACGTGGTTTCCCCAATCATCAATGGTCCGGCCGACTGCAGCCGGCCGGACTCTGAAGCAGGCGCAATCGAAAGATCAGCCGAGGACGTCCTGGTTGATGACGTTCTGGCGCAGCGGTTCGCCATCGAGCACGCTCAGGATATTGCGCGCGGTCTGCTCGCTCATCCGGTCCACGGCTTCCACGGTCACGCCGGCGACATGCGGCGCCAGGATGACGTTCGGAAGCGTCAGCAGCGATTGGCCTGCCGGCGGCGGCTCCTGCGCGAACACGTCGAGGCCGGCGCCCGCCAGTTTGCCCGATACCAGCGCGTCGTAGAGCGCCGCTTCATCGACAATGCCGCCGCGGGCGGTGTTGATGAGGTAGGCGGTCGGTTTGATCCGTTTCAATCGGGCGGCATTGAACATCCCGATCGTTTCCGGCGTCTTCGGACAGTGAATGCTGACGAAATCGGCGCGCGGCAGCGCGGCATCGAGATCGGCGACCGGTTCGTACCCGGCCGCCTTGACGTCGGCTGCAGGCTTGTAGGGATCGAAGACCAGAACGTTCATTTCCATCGCCAGGCATCGCTTGGCGGTGCGGGTGCCGATGCGGCCGAAGCCCACGATGAGAACGGTCTTGCCGAAGAGATCGTAGGGCAGCATGCCAAGACGGGCCGCCCATTTGTTGTCCCTGACCAGCGAATGCATCTCGACCGCGCGCTTGGCGAGCATCAGCATCATGAACAGGGCCTGTTCGGCTACCGAGGGCGAATTGGCGGTGCCGGCCACCAGCAGCGGCACCTTGCGGCGGCTCAAGGCAGCAATGTCGACCGCGTCGTAGCCGACGCCGATCCGGGTCACCACCTTCATGTCGCCGGACGCCTCGAGTTCAGCCTCGCCGAAGCGGGTGGCGCCCAGCGCCACGCCGTGGACCGGGGCCTGCTTCCTCAGCGTGGCCTCGAAATCCTCGGCTGATATCATGTTGGGAAATTCGATGAGTTCGATATCGTCCCGCGCGTGGAGGAGCGCTCGTCCCTGCTGCGACATCGACTCGGTGACGAGGATCTTCTTCTTGTTGGTCGTCATTCCTGCCCTTGGCCTTTTTTTAAGCTGGTGCGCCGTCAAAGGACGACGCCGGTCACCTCGTTTAGCAAATGCATGTTGTTGAGGTCCACTGCCAATCGGATCGGAGCGCCATCCCGCGCACCGGCGTTGGGATTGACCCGGCCGCAGACCTGGGCGCCATCGAGCGTAAAATAGATCAGGGTCTCCATGCCCATCGGCTCGGTGACGTCGAGCACGGCATCGAAGGCCTCAATGCCCGGCTCCGGCTGCGGCCTGGCTTCGGTGATGTGCTCGGGCCTGATTCCGAGCAGCAATTTATCGGTGCGCTGCACGCCCTGATACCGTGCGGCGCGGGAAGGCGGCAGCGGGAAGGCGATGCGGTCGGTCAGCCGTACATGGTGCTTGCCGCCGACATCCTCGAACCGGCATGGGATGAAGTTCATGGCCGGCGAGCCGATGAAGCTCGCAACGAACCGCGTCGCCGGCTTGTGGTAGAGCTCATTCGGCGTGCCGATCTGCTCGATGCGGCCGTGGTTCATCACCACCACCCGGTCAGCGAGCGTCATCGCCTCGACCTGGTCGTGGGTCACATAGACCGTGGTGGTGCGAACCTTCTGGTGGACTTTCTTGATTTCGATCCGCATCTGGACCCGAAGTTTGGCGTCGAGGTTGGACAGCGGTTCGTCGAACAGGAACACCTTCGGGTTCCGCACGATGGCGCGTCCCATGGCGACGCGCTGGCGCTGGCCGCCGGATAGCTGCTTCGGCTTGCGGTCGACCAATTCGACGATGTCGAGCATGCGCGCGGCCTCATCGATCCGGCTCTTGATCTCGGCCTTGGGATAGCGCTTCAGCCGCAGTCCGAACGACATGTTCTCCGCAACCGTCATGTGGGGATAGAGCGCGTAATTCTGGAACACCATCGCGATGTCGCGATCCTTGGGCGGCACGTCGTTGACGACGTCGCCTCCGATCATGATGTCACCGTCCGAGATGTCTTCGAGCCCTGCGATCATCCGCAGCGTGGTCGACTTGCCGCAGCCCGACGGTCCCACCAGCACCACGAACTCATGGTCGGCGATGTCGAGATCGATGCCGCGCACCGCCTCGACGTCGTCGTAACGCTTCACCACCTTACGCAACGTAACGTCAGCCATGAATTCCGCCCCTGGTTCAGCCCTTTGTCGCACCGGCGGTCAGGCCGGCAATGTAATAGTCCATCAGGAAGGCATAGATGATCAGCGGCGGCGCGGCGCCGAGTAGCGCGCCGGTCATGATCTGCCCCCAGTTGAACACATCGCCCTTGATCAGGGTGGTGATGATGCCGACCGGCAGCACCAGTTGATCGGTGGATGTCGTGAACACCAGCGGATAGAGGAACTGGGCCCAGGAGACGGTGAAGGCGAAGATGGTCGCGGCGATAATCCCCGGCAGCGCCACCGGAATGAATATCCGCGTCAGCGTCTGGAACCACGAGGCACCGTCGATGATCGCGGCTTCGTCGAGCTCCTTCGGGATCGACGCGAAGTAACCGATCATGATCCAGGTGCAGAATGGCACGGTGAGCGTCGGATAGAGCAGCAGCAGCACGTACCATCTGTTGATGAGCTGGATGCCGGTGTAGTCGCCGAACACCGCGAACATCTTGAACAGCGGCAGGAACAACAGCGTGTCCGGAATGAGATAGGTCAGAAACACCCCGGTCGCGAGCGTCGCCGAGCCCCAGAACCGCATCCGTGACAGCGCAAACGCCGCGGGCACGCTGATCAGCATGGTGATGGTGACCACGAACACCGAGACGAAGGCGGAGTTGCGGAAGAACGTCAGGAACTGGTTCGAAGTTAACAGTTCAACGTAGTTCGAGAGCGTCGGATGATATACCCACCAGGGATTGGTCGCGGCGGAAATCTCCGCACTGCTCTTCAGCGAGGTGATCAGCATGTAGATCGGCGGCACCAGCGCGAAGATGGCAAACAGGACGAGGAAGAAGTAGGACCACCGCAGCGCCCAGGCGCGGTCGCGGCTCATGCTGCCATATTTGGTCTTGCGGGTCGGGCCGGCCTTGTCGATTGCGAGCGTGCTCATCACGCTTCATTCCCGCGTTTGTTGATGTCGCGCAGGATGAAGATCGCCGCGATCGCGAGTATCGGGAACATGAACAGCGACACGCTGGCGCCGAGCGGGATGTCGCCGCCCTCGATGCCGAGGCGGAATGCCCAGGTCGCGAACAGATGCGTGTGATCCAGCGGACCGCCGGCGGTAAGGATGCGGACGATGTCGAAATTGGCGAAGGTCACGATCAGAGAGAATAGCGTCGTGATCGCAATGATATTGCGCATCATCGGCAGCGTCACGTACCAGATGCGTTGCCACCAGTTGGCGCCGTCGATGGAGGCGGCTTCATAGAGTTGTTCGGGAACCGATTTCAACGCCGCCAGGTACATGATCATGAAGAACGGGGCGCCGAACCAGATGTTGACCAGAATGACCGAGAACCGCGCCCAGTTGGCGTCGCCGGTCCAGGGGATCGGTCCGATGCCGAAGTAGGAGAGCGTATAGTTGAAGGCGCTGTAGGACGGGTCGAACAGCCACAGCCAGGCCAGCGTACTCATCGCCGACGGGATCACCCACGGCACCAGCAGCATGCCGCGCCATTTGCGCTGCCCCTTGGCCGGAATGTTGTGAACGAAATGGGCGACGATGAAGCCGATCAGGGCTTTGAACACGACGGCAGTGATCGCGAAGATGCAGGATTGCTCGACCACCAGCCAGAAGGTTTGACGCTTGAACAGGAACTGGAAATTGCCGAATCCGATGAAGCGCTGCATCGACTTGTTCAGCGTTGCCAGATGCAGGGAGTAGAAGGCGGGGTAGACCACGAGGATGGCGATCAGAAGGATCAGCGGCAGCGTCATCAGAAAGGCCGCGGTCGATTTCCGCTTTAGCGCCCTTTGAAGACCGCCGCGCTTTCGCGTTCCGCTGCGGGCGATACTGTTCGATTGAATAACTACATCCGCCATGATGCAATCTTCCTCGCCACATTGTGGGAGGCCGGCTCGCGGGTTGCGGCCGGCTGCCCGTCACGTCGACGCAAACAGCGTGCAAGGTCGGACACCCGCTGCACCGGGCGCGCGCCTGGCCCGGCCGGTGCAGCGAATTGCCCTTTAGCTTCGCATGAAGCCTTCGAGTTCACCTTCGGCCCAGGCCAGAGTCTTCTCCATGGCTTCGCCCTGGTAGAAGCGCACGCACATCTTGGTCAGCGTTGCCTGGACGTAGATCTGCTGGGCCACCTTCGGTGGCGCCGGCGATGCCGCGATCGAGAGCTTCTGGTGATTGTACGGATTGGGATAGTGGTAGAGCGTACCCTTCGGCGGCTCTACCTCGGCCCATGTCTTCAGCGTGGTGAGTTTCTCGAACGCGGGCAGGTCATAGCCACCGCTCGCCGCGACCAGTTTCTCGACTGCCGCCGGTTGCGACATGTGGGTCAACAGGCTCTTGGCCGCCTCCTTGTTCTTGGAGAAATTCCAGACGCTCCAGAAGTAGGGCAGGAACGGTGCGAAGCGGCCCTTCGGGCCCGCCGGGAAGCCGTGAGTCCAGCATTGGGCGGCGATATCGGGTGCGTCGCGCTTGGCTACCGCCCAGGCGCTCGGCGGATTCATGATCAGCGCGCCCTTGCCGGAAATCAGCCACCGGTTGTTGGAGGCGTCGTCCCACGCCGGCGCGTCGGGCGGCAGGAACGCCATGAGCTTCTTGTAGTACTCGAGCGCCTGGCGCACGTTGTCGTTCTTGACGACGACGTTGCTTTGGGCATCGACGACTTCGGCGCCGAACGACAGGAAGATCGCGCCCACGGTATCGACGGAGTCGCTGGTCTCACCGAGGCCGATCCCGAACGGGAAACCGCCCTTGTGGCAGGCCTCGGCCGCCTTGAGGAACGTGTCCGTGGTCCAGTTGTCCGCTTTCGGCGGGCTGCCCGCCGGATACATTTCCTGCACGTCGATCCCTGCGTACTTCTTCATCAGGTCGATGCGCGAGCAGGGCCCCTTGATCTGGCTGCCGATGCAGGTGGGAACGCCGAGCCATTTGTCGCCGGCCTTGCCGAGATATTGCACAGTGCCGTTGACGGCACCGTTCTGCTGGATGAGCGGTTCGACGACGTCGTTCATCGGCTCGAGCAGTTCTGCCTGCGAATGCGGCCACCAGGTTGCCATCGCAAGGATATCGTGTCCGGACTTCGCCTGCGCTTCGGCAGCGATCGTGATTTCGTTCTTGCGGCCGTTGCTGGTGATGTAGTCGATCGAGACCTCGACCTTTTCCTTCGCGGCCCATTCGTTGACCAGGGCGGTCGAGGCCTTGTTGGCATCGGGAACCCAGTGATCCCAGAAGCCCATCGTCAGCTTGCCGGCGGCATAGGCGCCGCGCACATAGGGCGCCGTGATCAACGCTGCCGATGACAGCGCAGTAGCCGCAACAAATTGTCGTCGAGAAAGCTTCTTCCGTATCATGGCGTTCCCTCCCTGGTGAGCCATCGGACAAAACTTCTGGAAATCTCGCTCTTGTTTTTTTCGCGGTCGGATTTGCGCCGCCGAGATTTCGTTATCGACAATCAGAACAGAATTGCCGGCGTCTGTCGAGAAATCAGATGCTCGCCGTTCTAGAACTAACGTTGTGTCCAATTCGCAGGCAGCACGGGTAGCGTCTCTCGACTACACACCCAATTGCAGCACTTGCGCCGACATATTGCGCCGCACGCACTCGGCTTTCGCGCCGGCGCGCCGGGTGCGCGATAGCGCCGCAGGTTCCGTTGCGGCTGGGCAAACCCTGCTACCACCCTGGCCTTTTCGTCATCTGAATGATTGCCGCAGCAGGTAGACTTGGCCTCTGCGAAAACGGTAGAATCCGGATTCGGCGGCGGGCCTCTGCCGCCAGAGAACCGACAACCCACGAGCCCCATGGAGACCAAGACAATGACCAGCCCGGTATCGAAGATGCGTGCGCGGTGGCTGTGCGTCGCGCTGGGGGTGGCCGCTGTGATGTTCGTTAACGTGCCGCGTGCGGTCGACGCGCAGGTGGTTGAGGGCGTCCAGAAGGGCGCCCGCGAGGGTAACAAGGCGGCTGGTCCGGTCGGCGGCGTCCTGGGTGGTGCGATCGGCGGTGTTGTCGGTGTGGTGACCGGGGTTACCGGCGTCCTGACCGGTAGCAACAATGCAAACAAGAACGCCCCGCCGCCTGCGGCCACGACCGACAAGCAGGGCGCGCCGAAGAACGGCAAGCAGGCGAAGGGCGCCAAGGACAAGGGTGCCAAGCAGCCGGCGGTGCTGACCCAGGAAGGTGCGCCGCAGCTCACGGCCGAGCAGATCGTCAGCAACAGCGACGCCAATATCGAGCGGATCAAGAAGGAATTGAACCTGACGCCGGAGCAGGAGAAGAACTGGGCCGGCTTCAATAGCGCGATGCACTATCTCGGCCACAATGGCGCCGACCGCCTCAATCTGCGCGTCGCACGCGCCAAGCGCGACCCGCCGGACGACATCATCGAGCAGATGCGCAACGAAGCCCAGTTCCTTAACGACCGCGCCGGCGACCAGCGCAATGTCGCCGACGCCGCCGAGCCGCTTTTTTCAAGTCTCGACGACAAGCAGAAGCAGACCTTCATCGAGGAGATGGTGCGGCTGAGCCACGAACGCGGGCTCGATTAGCAGGGAAGGCGCGCCCGGTGGGGACGAATAGCCGGGCCACCATGCCCTGGGGTAGGTTGAAGGCGCGGCACCCGGCTATTCTGCCGCAGCGGCGCGGCTCTTCACCTCTTCATTTCAATCATGAAGAAAAGCGGACCAATTCACGCCCGAGTGGTGGCTGTCCCGCGGCCTTGTGGGGAACGCGGTGGCGCTACGCAAAACGCGCCACTTCGGCGAGTGCGGTGACGGCTCAAGCGCTCTGGAAGTTCAATTCTCGGGAAGTTCAAGTGCACCGCCGCTGTCCGCGCCCGAACGATGCCGCGCAGGGATACTGCTCTGCACAATCGGTTCGGCGCAGGCGGGATATCCTTGATCCCCGTCATTGACTAATGCGCCCGCAACCTTTCAAAAGACGATGAGTTTCCTTTGTCTGCTTCGGCTTGAAGTGCGAACAAGCCGTTTTATTGATTGCCCTGCCGCAAGGCTTTCTCCGACGTCCCAGGCCGAAATCGATGGAAGAGAAGCGAAAATATCAGCGGACGGAAATCAATGAACCCGGCTACGTCTCGTCGGGCGGCTCCGTGATGCACTGCGTGGTAGTGAACATCTCGCCCGAAGGCGCGGCCATCGACGTCGAGAATCCCGCCTTTGTTCCCCAGCGCTTTCGCCTGGTGATGGCCAACGATTCCTCAATCGTTCACGAATGCCGGGTCGCGTGGATCAAGCAGAAGCGGATCGGGCTGACCTTTATTGCGACCGCGCAATCCTAGAGCGTCAACGGCAGCTTGAGCTGCTCATTCACCGGGATCAGCGCCACATCCCGCGCATCCTGGCCCGGATGTCGATTTGGGCCGTGCGGCCGGCAGGCGAGGCTTGAGCGGCTGATACCTTCGGCCAGGTGGTCCGTTCGAACATCGGCAGCAACTTTTCCGGAATGAAGCGGGTGCGTGACGCATACATGTGGCGGTCGCCCTTGGCCTTTTGCCCGTGAACGAAGAAGCGCTGCGGGACCACCAGGTGCAAATCGTCCTTGGCGCGCGTCATGGCCACGTAGAGCAGGCGGCGCTCCTCTTCCAGTTCGGCGCTGGTGCCGGCGCCGAGATCCGACGGCATGCAGCCGTCGACGACGTTGAGCACGAACACCGATTTCCATTCCTGCCCCTTGGCCGAATGGATCGTCGACAGGATCAGATAGTCCTCGTCGAGCAACGGCACGCCGGCTCTGTCGCTGGTGGCATCCGGCGGGTCGAGCGTGAGCTCGGTCAGGAAGCGTTCGCGCGAGGCATAGCCGGCCGCGATCTGCTCGAGCTGGATCAGGTCCGAACGCCTGATATCACTATCTTCGTGAATGCGGTCGAGATGCGGTTCGTACCAGAGCCTCGCCCGCTCGATATCGACCGGCCATTCCGAGTGACGGAGATTTCCGATCGTCTCGACGAACATCCGCCAGTCCTCGCCGGTGCGTGGCGGCGCGGGCAGGTGGCAAAGGGCGGCGATGGGATCTGCGGCCTCGGCCATGTGATCGAGAACCCGCTGGGCAGAAGCCGGCCCAACGCCCGGCAGCAGATGCAGGATGCGGAAGCCGGCGACGCGGTCGCGCGGATTTTCGACGAACCGCAGCAGCGCCAGCATGTCCTTTACGTGTGCTGCGTCGAGAAACTTCAAACCGCCGAATTTGACGAAGGGAATGTTGCGCCGGGTGAGCTCGATCTCGATCGGCCCGCTATGCGAGGAGGTGCGAAACAGCACCGCCTGATGCTTGAGCAGCGCGCCTTGCTCGCGGTTGGCAAGCACCTGTTCGACGATGTAGCGGGCCTGATCGGCTTCGTCGCGAACGGCTGTGAGCTGCGGCAGACGCGTCGCGGTTCGATCGGTCCAGAGGTTTTTCGTGAAACGCTCCTTGGCCTGCGCAATAACGCCGTTTGCGGCGGAGAGCAGCGGCTGCGTCGAGCGGTAGTTGCGATCGAGGGTGACGATCACGGCCTTCGGGCTGAATTGAGCGGGGAAGTCCAGAATGTTGCGCACGGTCGCGGCGCGGAACGAATAGATCGACTGCGCATCGTCGCCGACAACGGTGAGGCCGCGCCCGGCCGGCTTCAGCGCCAGCAGGATCGACGACTGCAAGCGGTTGGTGTCCTGGTATTCGTCAACCATCACGTGATCGAATCGGCCGCCAATCTCGCCGGCGAGCGCCGCATCCGACACCATTTGCACCCAGTAGAGCAACAGGTCGTCGTAATCGAGCACATTCTGCTGCTGCTTGGTTTCGACATAGGCGGCGAATAATTGCTTCAATTCGCCAGTCCAGCCCGCACACCAGGGAAAGAACTGGCCGAGTATCTGGTCGATCGGCGCCTCGGCGTTGACGCAACGGGAATAGATCGCAAGGCAGGTGCCCTTGGTCGGAAACCGGCTTTCGGTTCTGGAAAAGCCAAGGTCGTGGCGAACCAGGTTCATCAGGTCGGCGGAATCCTCGCGGTCGTGGATCGTAAACGCCGGACCGAGGCCAATGCTTTCAGAATATTCGCGCAGCAGCCTCGCCCCGATGCCGTGGAAGGTGCCGGCCCAGGCCAGCGCGTCGGTCATGACGCCGGCCTTGTCGCCCAACACACGCCGCGCGATCCGTTCGACGCGAGCGGTCATCTCGGCCGCGGCGCGCCGGGAGAAGGTCATGAGTAGGATACGGCGCGGGTCGGCGCCGTTGACGATCAGGTGTGCGACGCGGTGGGCGAGGGTGTTGGTCTTGCCCGATCCCGCGCCGGCGATCACCAGGAGCGGGCCACCAATGGTTCCGTTCGGCCCAACGCCGTGCTCGACGGCGTGCCGCTGCTCGGGATTGAGCGTATCCAGATATGTGGCCTTGCCGTCTGCGAGCACGAATCACCCCCGGAAAACGCTAACAGACAAGCCGCGTATTGGGATCGGTGGTCCATCGGGCGACGACAAAGAATTTGCATTGACTTTGGCCGTGCGGATTGCACAACCGCTATATGGGCGAAGTATTGAAATCCGACACCCCGCTGAAGGCGACGTTCAAGGTGCGCTTGAACGGCGAGACGGTCACCATTGCGACCGTCGGCCAGGCTTACCGCTTCATCACCAATCTGAGCTCGGTGGAATGGATGGAGTTCCAGGCGCTGCACGAGGAGGCGGTGAATTCGCTGGAGAAGGCCGCCGACAACGCGATCTTGACCGTGCAGGCGACGAACGCGCTACGCGCGCTGTTTGTTCGCGCCAAGGATGCTTTGAGGCCCGAGAAATTTGAAGTCACGCTTTACCGATGCTCGATCAGCCGGTCATACAGCAGTGCGGACCGTAGATTGACGCTCGCCGTCGTGAGGTAACGCGGTTCCTTCATCGCATTGTTAAACATCAGGATCACCGCCCTCCAATGGGAACGCTCGCGCTGGTCTTCGGTGAGGTTCGAGAGAAAATCCGCGGCATCGCCGACGGTTTCGATGTTCCGTCCGTCCTTCAACGCCAGGGAGAAGGCAAGCGGCGACGTCTTCTCCAGATCCAGCAAGGCGATAACTCCAGGGGGACAAGCGCGTCGGACACAATGATAGTTAGCCGCGCCGGCTATATCATTTGTTAATGCGCAGCCCGGCGCGTGGCCTAGAAAGAGTCCGCCAGCGCGATCTCCGCCTTCAGCACATTGATGCGCCGCTCGGCCTCCTCGAAGGTCAGGTCGCCCGCGTACTGGGACGGCTGATAGGCCTCCTCGGCGAGGCTCCTCAATCGCAGCGCCTGGGCGCGGGTCATTTGCGCTTCGATCCGCTCCCGTACCCCGCCATATTTCACTGCCGCCGTCGCCATGTTCCACCTCGTTTGTTGAACTCGTGACTTGACTTTATGTTCTATTTTTGTTCTAACAAGGCATGGACAACAGAATTAATGAAATTCGTCGCAAAATCAGCTCTTTGCGGGCTGAGATGGGGTCGTTGGAAGTCACGGTCCGCCAGCAGGTCAATCAGGGCCAGGACTGCGCGGAAGCCGCGAACACCCTGATGGCCATGCGTGCCGAAGTGGCCGACCTGGTCCGCCAATGGAAGGCCGCCGGCGGCAGCGAATGGCTACCGGCCGAACGGCTGAAGACAAGGTAACCGGCCTGGAAAGGCCGAAGCGAACCAATGCGGGCGCTGGTGGCGCCGGATGGTTCGACCCCTATCGTCCCTAGTGCCTGCCGGTCAGCTTGGCTAATTCGCGGCCGAGTTCGTGAAGCTGGTAGGGCTTGCGAAGCACGGGAAAATCCACCCGACCATCTTCTGCGCTCTCGCTGTAACCGGTCGTCAGCAGAATCGGCAGCCGTGGGTTTTTCGCGCGGATGGCGCGCGCCAGTTTCAGACCATCCATTTTCCCGGGCATGATGATGTCGCTGAAAACCAGATCGACACCGTTGGCCTCGATCGCCTGAAGCGCGGTCTCGGCGTTGGACACCCAGCGAACGGTATAGCCGAGTTGTTCGAGCAAGCCGGTGCTGGCATCCGCCACTGCGGGGTTGTCTTCGACCAGCAGGACGGTAGTTGAGGCCGGGCTGTGCAGGCTTTCCTCCGCGGCCCCTTCCGCCACAGTTCCCCGAGGCAGATGCATGCGGACGGTGGTGCCCTCGCCGAGCGCACTTGTAATCTCGATCGCGCCGCCGGCCTGGAGCACGAAACCATGGACCTGGGAAAGTCCGAGGCCAGTGCCTTTGCCGACCGGCTTGGTGGTGAAGAACGGATCGAAGACCCTGCCAACGACATCCTCGGGGATTCCGACACCGCTGTCCGCGACCCAGATGACAACTTGATCACGCGCGCGATCGTTGCGCGCCGAGACGGTAATCGTGCCGCCATCCGGCATGGCGTCGCGGGCGTTGATGACGAGGTTGAGAAGCGCTGTTTCAAATTCGGCCGGATCGACAAACACCGGCCAGGCACCGGCTTGAATATCCACTTCCAGCGAAATCATGCGGCCGAGAGCGCTGGTGAGAACCTCGCGCACCGACATGATCCGCTGCGCGAGATCGATCGTCTGCGGATTGACGCTCTGCCGCCGGGCAAAACTGAGCAGCTGGCTGGTGAGCGAGGCGGCACGCTGGGACGCGGTCTCGATCGCACCGAGCGCGCGCAGCGCCCGCTCGCTGGCGACTTCGGTTCTGATCTTGTGCAGATTACCCGAGATGATCATCAACAGGTTGTTGAAATCATGCGCTACGCCACCGGTCAGTTGACCGAGCGCTTCCATCTTCTGGGATTCAGCGAGCTGGCGCTGCACCTCTTCCAGTTTCTGCTGCGCGGCGCGGCGTTCCGAGATGTCACGGGTGATCTTGGCAAATCCAAGCAGACGGCCTTCGGGATCGCGGATCGGATCGATCACCACGCTCGCCCAGAAGAACGATCCGTCCTTGCGGACGCGCAGGCCTTCTTCCTCGTAGTGTCCCGTTTCTTCGGCGATCCTCAGCGCCCGGGCCGGTCGGCCTGCGGCCTGATCGGCGGGGGTATAGAACCGCGAGAAATTCTGTCCGATGATCTCATCGGGCCTGTAGCCCTTGATCCTCTCGCCACCGGCGTTCCAGTTGGCGACGATCCCGGCCGGCGTCAGCATGTAGACGGCATAATCGGTGACGCCACTGACCAGCAGCCTGAACTGGTTCTCGCTCGCGTTCAGGTCGGCGAGAGCCTGCTGGCGTTCCGTGATGTCGCGGGTGATCTTGGCGTAGCCGACCAGCTTGCGTTTTTCGTAGATGGGATCGATGACGACGGAGGCAAAGAACTTCGAGCCGTCCTTGCGGACGCGCCACCCTTCGCTCAAGAAGTGCTTCTCCTTGCGCGCGATCTCAAGCGCGCGCGCTGGGAGGCCGGCTTCACGCTCTTCGGGAAGGTAGAAAATCGAAAAATGCTGGCCGACGATTTCCTTGGCCTTGTATCCCTTGATCCTCTGCGCGCCCGCGTTCCAGTTGGCGATGCGTCCTTCGGGGTCGAGCATATAGATCGCGTAGTCGGTGATGCCGTTGACCAAAAGGCGGAAGTTGCGCTCGCTTTCGAAGAAGTCCCGTTCGAACTGCGTGCCTTTTTTTGCCATAGTACGTCCCGCCCAACAGTGCCAAACGCCTTGGGCCGGCTTTGGTTCCTACACTAGCTTCTAGTGCTGCGCGCTCCCGAAACAATGTGGGGCGCATAGGAAAGTTCCAGGCCATTCGGAACTTTCGGTTCCGATCCTGATTGGATCCCTCGGGCTTCTCTCGAGAGAATCGGCAGCGATCTTTTCTCGCTTGATTAGGCCACGGGCTTATGAGCTTGCTGGTACGCCGGATTTTTAAGATTCGGGCCCGGCAAGCGTGCAGGGGAAATTTGATGACCGACCTTGGTTCCGCACCTCGTTCGCGTAGCACAGCCCGCAATGCCAAGGCCAACGGCAGCATCGATCCATCGCAAGATCTGTTGCAATCCCTGCAGGCGATGCGGGCCGGCGTTTTTTCCGTGCGCATGCGCGGCGACTATCTCGGAATCGAGGGCAAGATTGCCGATGCGTTCAACGAGATCGCTGCGGCCAATGAACGAATGGCCCAGCAGCTCGAGCGGGTCGGCCAGGTCGTCGGCCGCGAAGGACAGACGCGCCAGCGCGTGAACTTCGGCCTTGCCAGCGGATCGTGGGCCGACATGGAAAGTTCGATCAATACGCTGATCGACGATCTGCTGTGGCCGACACGCGAGGTGACGCGTGCCGTTGCCGCTGTTGCCCAAGGCGACCTGCTGCAGACGGTGCAGCTCGACGTCGAGGGGCGTCCGTTGCGCGGCGAGTTCCTGCAGTCGGCGAACATCGTCAACACGATGATCAAGCAGCTTTCGGTGTTCACGTCCGAAGTGACGCGCGTGGCGCGCGAAGTCGGCACCGAAGGCAAGCTCGGCGGCCAGGCCCAGGTGCCGGAAGTCACCGGCGTCTGGAAAGACCTGACCGAGAGCGTCAACTCGATGGCCAACAATCTCACAGGCCAGGTCCGCAATATCGCGGAGGTCACGATCGCGGTCGCCAACGGCGACCTGTCGAAGAAGATCACCGTCGACGTGCGCGGCGAGATCCTTCAGTTGAAGGAAGCGATCAACACCATGGTCGATCAGCTGCGCTCGTTCGCGTCCGAAGTGACACGCGTGGCGCGTGAGGTCGGCACCGACGGCAAGCTCGGCGGCCAGGCGATCGTGCCCGGCGTCGCCGGCACCTGGAAGGATCTCACCGACTCCGTGAACGCGATGTGCGGCAACCTGACGGCCCAGGTTCGCAACATCGCCAACGTCACCACGGCCGTGGCGCGCGGCGACCTGTCGCGCAAGATCACCGTCGACGTGCGCGGCGAAATCCTCGAACTAAAGGACACCATCAACACGATGGTGGACCAGCTCAATTCCTTCGCCTCGGAAGTGACGCGCGTGGCGCGCGAGGTCGGTACCGAAGGCAAGCTCGGTGGCCAGGCCCAGGTGCCCGGTGTTGCCGGTACCTGGAAGGACCTCACCGACAACGTCAACTTCATGGCCTCGAACCTGACGGCGCAGGTCCGCAACATCGCCGACGTCGCGACCGCGATCGCGGGCGGCGACCTGTCTAAGAAGATCACGGTGAACGTGTCGGGCGAAATCCTTCAGTTGAAGGAAACGCTCAACACGATGGTCGACCAGCTCAACGCCTTTGCGGGCGAAGTGACGCGTGTGGCGCGCGAGGTCGGTACCGAGGGCAGGCTGGGCGGACAGGCCAACGTTCTCGGCGTCGCCGGCACCTGGAAGGATCTGACCGAGAGCGTCAACTCGATGGCGTCGAATCTGACCGCACAGGTTCGCAACATCGCCGAGGTGACGACCGCGGTCGCCAACGGCGACTTGTCGAAAAAGATCACGGTCGACGTGCGCGGCGAAATCCTCGAGCTGAAAGACACCATCAACACCATGGTGGACCAGCTCAACGCGTTCGCCGGTGAAGTGACCCGCGTGGCGCGCGAGGTCGGCACCGAAGGCAAGCTCGGTGGCCAGGCACTGGTGCGCGGCGTCGCCGGCACCTGGAAGGATCTGACCGACAGCGTCAACTCGATGGCCAGCAATCTGACCGGCCAGGTCCGCAACATCGCCGAAGTCGCAACCGCGGTTGCCAAGGGCGACCTGTCGAAGAAAATCACCGTCAACGTTTCAGGCGAAATCCTTCAGCTGAAGGAAACGCTGAACACGATGGTGGACCAGCTCAACGCCTTTGCCGGCGAAGTGACGCGCGTGGCGCGCGAAGTCGGCACCGACGGCAAGCTGGGTGGCCAGGCGATCGTGCCCGGCGTTGCCGGCACCTGGAAGGATCTGACCGACAGCGTCAACTCGATGGCCGGCAATTTGACCGCTCAGGTCCGCAACATCGCGGAAGTCGCCACAGCCATCGCCGGCGGCGACCTCTCGCGCAAGATCACGGTCGACGTCCGCGGCGAGATCCTTCAATTGAAGGAAACGCTGAACACCATGGTCGACCAGCTCAATCGGTTCGCGGGCGAGGTGACGCGCGTGGCGCGCGAAGTGGGCACCGAGGGACGTCTGGGCGGTCAGGCCAACGTGCCTGGCGTCGCCGGCACGTGGAAGGATCTGACCGACAACGTCAACTCGATGGCGGGCAATCTGACCGGCCAGGTCCGCAACATCGCCGAAGTGACGACGGCGGTCGCCAAGGGCGACCTGTCCAAGAAGATCACCGTCGACGTCAAAGGCGAAATCCTCGAGCTGAAAAACACCGTCAACACGATGGTGGACCAGCTCAACGCCTTCGCTTCCGAAGTGACGCGCGTGGCGCGCGAGGTCGGCACCGAAGGCAAGCTGGGCGGTCAGGCCCAGGTGCCTGAGGTGGCCGGCACCTGGAAGGATCTCACCGACAACGTCAACTTCATGGCGTCGAACCTGACCGCGCAGGTCCGCAACATCGCGGAGGTCGCGACCGCGATCGCCGGCGGCGACCTGTCCAAGAAGATCACGGTCGACGTTCGCGGCGAAATCCTTTTGCTCAAGGACACCCTGAACACGATGGTCGAGCAGCTTCGTTCCTTCGCGGCCGAAGTGACGCGCGTGGCGCGCGAAGTCGGCACCGAGGGACGGCTTGGCGGTCAGGCCGTGGTGCCCGGCGTCGGCGGCACGTGGAAGGATCTGACCGACAACGTCAACCTGCTGGCGGCCAACCTGACCACCCAGGTCCGCAACATCGCCGAAGTCACCACCGCCGTCGCGCGCGGCGACCTGTCGCGCAAGATCACGGTGGACGTGAAGGGCGAAATCCTCGAGCTCAAAAACACCATCAACACCATGGTCGACCAGCTGAACGCGTTCGCCGGCGAAGTCACGCGCGTGGCGCGCGAAGTCGGCACCGAAGGCAAGCTTGGCGGTCAGGCGCAGGTGCCCGGCGTCGCCGGTACCTGGAAGGACCTCACCGATACCGTCAACTTCATGGCCGCCAATCTGACCGAGCAGGTGCGCGGTATCGTCAAGGTGGTCACCGCGGTCGCCGACGGCGACCTGAAACAGAACCTGACGGTGAAATCGAAGGGCGAGGTCGCAGCGCTCGCCGACACCATCAACAACATGACGGAGACGCTCGCGACCTTCGCCGATCAGGTGACGAGCGTCGCGCGCGAAGTCGGCGTTGAAGGACGATTGGGCGGTCAGGCCAACGTGCCCGGCGCCGCCGGCACCTGGAAGGACCTCACCGGCAACGTCAACCTGCTCGCCGCCAATCTGACCTCGCAGGTTCGTGCCATCGCCGAGGTGGCTACCGCCGTCACCAAGGGCGACCTGACCCGTTCGATTCAGGTCGATGCCCGCGGCGAGGTCGCCGAACTCAAAGACAACATCAACACGATGATCGGCAATCTCCGCCTCACGACCGAGGTGAACACCGAGCAGGACTGGCTGAAGACCAACCTCGCCAAATTCACCAACATGCTGCAGGGGCAGCGCGATCTCACCACCGTGGGCCGACTGTTGCTGACCGAGTTGGCGCCGCTGATCAATGCGCATATGGGCGTGATCTATCAGGTCGAAAACCCCGACAGCCCGCGATTGCGCTTGCTGTCGGCCTACGCGATCGACAGCGCCAATCCTCACCCGCAATTCGTGCAACTCGGGGAGGGGCTGATCGGCCAGTGCGGGCTGGACAAGCGCCAGCGGCTGGTATCGGACGTTCCGAGTGATACCGCGCCGATCAGTTCCGCGCTGATGCGTGTGCTGCCGAAGAACGTGGTTGTGTTTCCGGTGCTGTTCGAGAACCAGGTCAAGGCCGTGATCGAGCTGTCCTCGGTCAATTCCTTTACGACGTCCCAGATCACCTTCCTTGAGCAACTGACCGACAGCATCGGCATCGTGCTGAACAGCATCGAGGCGACGATGCAGACCGAAGGCCTGCTGACGCAATCGCAGCAGCTCGCGGGCGAGCTTCAGACGCAGCAAAAGGAACTGCAGCAGACCAACGAGCAGCTCGAACTCAAGGCCCAGCAGCTCGCCGAACGCAACGTCGAAGTCGAGAGGAAGAACCAGGAAATCGAGCAGGCGCGCCGCGCGCTGGAAGAGAAAGCGACCGAACTTTCGCTGACGTC
The DNA here is from genome assembly GCA_963774775.1 of uncultured Alphaproteobacteria bacterium. Taxonomy (GTDB): domain Bacteria; phylum Pseudomonadota; class Alphaproteobacteria; order Rhizobiales; family Xanthobacteraceae; genus Bradyrhizobium. Next base: position 22,256 of record CAVZGZ010000013.1, on the reverse strand, counting down.
GAAATACAAGTCGGAATTCCTCGCCAACATGTCGCATGAGCTGCGAACGCCGTTGAACAGCATTCTGATCCTCGGCCAGCAGCTCACCGAAAATCCGGACGGCAATTTGTCGCCGAAACAGGTGGAGTTCGCCCGGACCATCCATGGCGCCGGCACCGACCTGCTCAACCTGATCAGTGACATCCTGGACCTTTCCAAGATCGAGTCCGGCACGGTCACCGTGGACGCGGAGGAAATCCTGACATCGAGCCTGCTCGAGACCGTTGGACGGCCGTTCCGCCACGAGGCCGAGAACCGTCAATTGTCGTTCGGCATCGAGGTCGATGGCAATCTGGCCCGCAGCATGGTCACCGACTCCAAGCGCCTGCAGCAGGTGCTGAAGAACCTGTTGTCCAACGCCTTCAAGTTTACCGCGGTCGGCGGGGTGAAGCTCAAGGTCTCAGCCGCCCTCGGTGGCTGGAGCGCGGAGCATCCGATCCTCAACACGGCGGCCGCCGTGGTCGCGTTTGAAGTGTCCGACAGCGGCATCGGCATCCCCCTCGAAAAACAGAAACTGATCTTCGAGGCGTTCCAGCAGGCCGACGCCGGCACCAGCCGCAAATATGGCGGCACGGGGCTCGGCCTTGCGATCAGCCGTGAGCTGGCAAGCCTGCTTGGCGGCGAAATCCATCTGTACAGCGCGCCCGGAAAGGGCAGCACGTTCACGCTGTTTCTGCCGCTGAAATATTCCGGGCCCACGGTCGCGCTACGTCCCGCGCCGGCATTGGCGTCGCACCCCGCGGTGCCGGCCTTGCAGGTGGCCGCGACGCAGGAACGCGCCGTCGAGCTGCTGGACGACCGGCTCAATCTGGAACCTGGCGACACCATCCTTCTGATCGTCGAGGACGATCCGCACTATGCGCGCGTGTTGATCGATCTCGCCCGCGACAAGGGTTTCAAGGTTCTCGTCGCAACCCGCGGCACCGAGGCGCTCGATCTCGCCAAGCAGTTCCAGCCTACTGCGGTTTCGCTCGACGTGTTCCTGCCCGACATGCTCGGCTGGACCGTGCTGAGCCAGCTCAAGCACAATCCGCTGACCCGGCACATTCCCGTGCAAATTATTACGCTCGACGAGGACCGCCAACATGCGCTGGCGCGCGGCGCCTTTTCCTTCGTCAACAAGCCGACCACGACGGAGGGTGTCAGCGCCGCGCTGTCCCAGATCAAGGAATATGCCAGGCCACGGCGCAAGCGCCTGCTGATCGTCGAGGACAACGCGGCCGAGCAACTCAGCATCAAGGAGCTTTTGGGTCACGAGGACATTGAGATCGTCACCACCGATACCGGAGCAGGAGCGCTGTCGGTGCTACGGGAGAGTCCGTGCGACTGCGTCGTGCTGGACCTGCGGCTACCCGACATGAGCGGTTTCGAGGTGCTCGACCAGATTCGCAAGGACGAGGGACTGTCGAATGTTCCCGTCGTGGTATTTACCGGGCGGGAACTCTCCGCCGAGGAAGACGCGGAACTTCACACGATGGCGCGAAGCATCGTGGTGAAAGGCGTAGAATCTCCCGAGCGGCTGCTCGACGAAACGTCATTGTTCTTGCACCGTGTGATCACGGAATTGCCGGTCGAAAAGCAGAGGATGCTGGAGAAGCTCAATAGTTCCGATGAGGATCTGATTGGCAAGACGGCGCTGCTGGTGGACGACGACGCGCGCAACATTTTTGCGCTGTCCAGCGTGCTGGAACGCCGCGGCATGAGGGTACTGACTGCGACGACTGGCCACGAGGCTATCGCACTGGTCGAGTCGAACCCCAGGATCGCGATCGTGTTGATGGACATCATGATGCCGCAGATGGACGGCTACCAGACCATGGGCGTGATCAGGCAGAACGCTGCTTTTATTCGACTGCCGATCATCGCGCTCACCGCCAAAGCCATGAAGGGCGATCGCGAGAAATGCCTGGAGGCGGGGGCGTCGGACTATCTGGCGAAACCCGTGAACACTGAGCAATTGTTGCTCGCGATACGGATGTGGCTACACCGCTGATCGGCGCAAACTGATGATGGACCACGAAAAGGTAAACATCCTTTTGGTCGATGACCAACCAGCAAAATTGCTGGCTTACGAAGTCATCCTGAAGGAACTCGGTGAGAACCTGGTGGCCGCGGCGTCCGGTCGCGAGGCGCTTGAATTCCTGCTCAAGAACGAGGTCGCCATTATCCTGCTCGACGTGTGTATGCCGGAGCTCGACGGCTTCGAACTGGCGGCCATGATCCGAGAGCATCCACGGTTCCAGAAGACCGCGATGATTTTCATTTCGGCGATCCAGGTCAGCGATTTCGACCGGCTTCGCGGTTATGAAATGGGTGCCGTCGACTACGTACCGGTGCCCGTGGTGCCGGAGGTACTGCGCGCCAAGATCAGAGTGTTCGCGGAGCTCTATCGCAAGACACGGCAGCTGGAGCGGCTCAATGCCGAGCTTGAGGATCGGGTCAGCGCGCGGACGGCGGAACTCGAGCAATCAACCGCCCGCCTGGTTGAAAGCGAGCAGCGGCGCAGCATGGCTATCGCCGCAGGCAAGATGGGCTCCTGGGATTGGGACTGGGTCAACGGCGACTGGATGTGGGACGAAGGCCAATACAAGATATTCGGCGTCGATTCCGACGGCTTCGATCTGAACTCGGCGAACATTCAGGCGCTGTTTCATCCCGATGACGTCAACGATCTGCGCGAGGCGTGGGCCGGGTTTGCGAGGGGCTTGAAGTCGTATGAGGCTGAATTCCGCATCATCCGGCCGGACGGAGAGGTGCGCTGGTGCGTTGGAACGGCGGCGGCGACCACCGACAAGAACGGCAACGTCGTTCGGGTCTCTGGCGTCACAGTCGACATTACCGACCGCAAGCGGGCGGAAGAACGTCAGAGCCTGTTGACCCGGGAGGTCGACCACCGCGCCAAGAACGCGCTGGCGCTGGCGCAATCGATCGTGCGGCTGACGCGCGCGAGAGACGTCACCGCCTATGTTCAAGCCGTCGAAGGCCGCATCACGGCGCTGGCCCGGGTTCATACCGTCTTGTCGCTATCGAGCTGGCAGGGTGCGGAGATCAGAAGGTTGGTGGCTGAGGAACTCGCACCCTATTCGGAAGCCGGTCAGATCCAGTACCATGGCTCCGAGGTTCAGCTTCAGCCCGCAACCGCCCAAACGTTGGCGCTGGCCTTGCATGAACTCGTCACCAACTCGGCGAAGTATGGCAGTCTTTCCACGCTGTCCGGCCGGCTCGCGATCACATGGGATGTGCAGGACGACACCTTGATCCTGGCCTGGGTCGAGACCGGCGGGCCCGAAGTGACCAAGCCGGTGTCCAGGGGATTCGGCACAAGAAGTGTTATCGCCAGCATCGAAACCCAGCTCGGCGGTAAGGCCAATTTCGATTGGCGTCGCGAAGGCCTGATCTGCCGGTTGACCGTTCCGTTGGAGGTTGCCCCATATCCGGAGTTGCCTGCGAAAGAGCGACCAATCGCGCTGACGTCACGGATCGGGTAACCGCTTGTATCCGCAAGCGCGGACGAGATTGTGAACTGAACTGATCGAGGTTCTGAGCTAGACAGCACTGGCGCCCCGACGCCCGGTCGTGCCAGAGAATGTCCATGTACGAAAAATGGATTGGTTCAGTGGCCACCTTGGCGCTCTCGCTGCTCGCGAACACAGCGGTAGATGCGCAGCCGGCCCCACTGCGCGGACCAGACGCCTTCGGCGATTGGCAGCGCGACAAGCCCGGGACCGTTCGCCTGATCCGTCCGGATGATCTGCAAAAGCCTGGGGCGACCCCGTCCACTGCCAATGCGCCCCGCGTCGTGCCACGACCTGCTCTTTCAACCCCTCAAGTGCCACCGGGATTCAAGATCGAACTGTTCGCCGAGGGATTGAGTGACCCACGGGTCATCAGAACCGCGCCGAACGGCGACATCTTTGTCGTGGAAACGCGAACCGGCCGGATCAGGGTGTTGCGCATGCCGGATGGCGCCTCAATGCCTTCGACAAACGAAATCTACGCTAGCGGCTTGAGGCAGCCGTTCGGGGTCGCGTTCTTTCCCCACGGCGACAATCCACAATGGCTCTACGTCGCCAACACCGACAGCGTCGTGCGCTTTGCCTACCGCAACGGCGACCTCAAGGCCTCCGGCAAGGCCGAAACGATCGTCGCCAGTCTGCCGCACGGCTACGTTCATTCGACGCGCGATATCGTGTTCACACTGGACGACAAGCGAATGCTGGTGTCGGTCGGCTCCGCAGGCAATGCCGGTGAGGGCATGGGCCGGCCACCGGACGGCCTTGAAGCCTGGAGCGGAACGCACGCGCTGGGCGCGGCCTGGGGCGCCGAGACCGATCGCGCCGCCGTTTTGGCTTTCGATCCCGACGGCAAGAACCAGAAGGTGTTCGCCACCGGCATCCGCAACTGCGTTGGCCTGGCAATCCAGCCCTCGAGCGGCGCGCCATGGTGCTCGACCAACGAGCGCGACGGTCTCGGCGACAATCTGGTGCCCGATTACGTGACGCGCGTACGCGAGAACGCATTTTATGGCTGGCCGTGGTTTTACATCGGCAGCAACGAAGACCCGAAACACATCGGCGAACGCCCCGACCTGAAGGACAAGATTACGATTCCCGATGTGCTGCTGCAGGCGCATTCGGCATCGCTGGGTTTGACGTTCTATGATGGAAGCAGTTTTCCCAGCGAGTATCGCGGCGATGCATTCGCAGCTGAACATGGATCGTGGAACAGGTCCAAACGCACCGGCTACAAGGTCGTTCGTATCAGGTTGAAGGATGGCATTCCGACAGGCGAGTACGAAGACTTTGTCACGGGATTCGTCGTGAACGATTCAGAGGTGTGGGGCCGCCCGGTCGGCGTGACCGTGGCTCGGGATGGCGCATTGCTCGTATCCGAAGATGGCAACGGCGCCATCTGGCGCGTGAGCTACCCATCGAAATGAACACCGGACTAGATTATGTCCGCCAGCGACTGCCCGTGCAGCTCGATGTTGAGACCCTGCATGCCGAGATCGCTGATCTCGCCGCCCATCGCCTTGATGCTCTCTTCCCGGATCAGCGACATCAGCCCGCGGCGAAGTGCCAGGAATTCGGACGACATCATCATCGATTGCTGCCGCGGCCGCTCGAGAGGGATCGGAATCTCCGCCTTGATCGAGCCCGGCCGTGCCGTCATGCAATAGACGCGGTCCGACAGGAAGATCGCCTCGTCGATGTCGTGGGTGACGAACAGGACGGAGATTTTCAAACGCTGCCACATGTTGGTGAGGATCTGCTGCATGATGACGCGCGTCTGCGCGTCCAGCGCGCCGAAAGGTTCGTCCAGCAGCAACACCTTCGGGCCGGTCGCGAGCGCCCGCACGATGCCGACGCGCTGCTTCATGCCGCCGGACAAGCGATCCGGATAATGTTTCTCGAAGGCGTCAAGCCCGGCCAGCCCAAGCAGCGTCCGCGCCGCGCGCTCGCGCTGGGAACGGTCCATGCCGCGCATCTTCAGCCCGAATTCAACGTTCTCGCGCACCGTCTTCCAGGGAAACAGCGAATATTGCTGGAACACCATGCCACGTTCGGCACTGGGTCCCTTCACCGGTTCTCCGTCAACTGTGACCGTGCCTGCGGTGGGTTTGAGGAATCCGGCGACCGCATTCAGCAGCGTGGACTTGCCGCAACCGGAGGGCCCCACGATCGAGACGAATTCGCCGGGATTGACGTGGATCTGCGTATCGGTGACGGCCGCGACCGCTCCCTCGATCGTCTCATAGCTCAGCGCGAAATTCTTGACTTCGATGCGGCCTTGCGGCGGCTTGGTCTCGATCACGCTCATGTCCGCCCCCATGGCATCGCGAGCCGTCCGGCGGCCCGGATCAAAAGGCTCGAGGTCAGCCCGAGCACGCCGATCGCGATCATGCCGAGCGCGATGTCTGCATACTGGACCAGCGAATAGGCTTCCCAGGTGAAATAGCCGATGCCGTATTGGCCGGAGATCATTTCCGCCGCGATCAGCGAGACCCACGCGACGCCCATGCCGACGGTTAAGCCCGTGAAGATGTGTGGAAGCGAGGCCGGGAAATAGACTTCGCGGAAGATCGAGGCTTCCCGGGCACCGAGACAGCGCGCTGCCCGGACCAGCACGGGATCGACGAGGTTCATTCCATGCAGGGTATTCACCAGGATCGGGAAGAACGAACCCAGGAAGGTGATGAAGACGATGCTCTGCTCGTTGGTTGGCCACAGCATGATCGCCATCGGCACCCATGCAATCGCAGGGATTGGACGCAGCACTTCCGACACCGGGAAGACCAGTTCGTGAACCAGCTTGAAACGGCCCATCACCAGGCCAAGCGGCACCGCGACCAGCGCCGCCAGCGAGAAGCCGAACACGATGCGGCGGCAGCTGAGCAGGACGTGCAACAGGAACTTGGGATCGTGGATCGCCTTGACAAAACTGTCATAGACCGCGATCGGCGAGGGGACGTTGGTGAAGCGGACGAAGAATACCACGCGGTATTTCGTCAGAAGGTGCCAGACGATCAGGAAGGCAATCAGCGAAACAATCCCGAGCAGGGTTGCCCGGATACGCTCCTTGTTCAGCCGGAACCAGCGTGCTGCAATCACCCCGATGGTGGCCGTCGCGCGCGGCGGCGCGACGGCGGCAGGTTGTCCGGTCCTCGTCACTGTCACGTCCGGTTCGGCCTGTCGCACAAGCGCGGAACTGCTCACGTCTTGCCTCCGCTGACGGCCGACTTCACCGCTTCGTCGAAGCTGAGGACCTTGCCGCCGTTCTTGGCGGCATAGGCTTCCGCGTCCTTTTTCAGGAGAAACGGCGCGATGTCGCCGCCGCCGGTTGCGAAGAACGCCTGGTCGGCAAACAGCTTGATCCCGCGTGCGGTATCGAAGACGTAGGCGACGTTGATTTTCTTTCCCTTGGCCTTGAAGTCGGCGTAGGCGCCGAGCGTGCATGTTGCGCTGGAGAAAGGGAGAATGCCTTCACCGTCGACCCAGACTTCGCCCGATTTGCGCGGCTCGGAAATCGGCTTCTTGCAGAATTGGTCCTCGCCGGAGATCTCGTAATTCGCCGTACTGGCGAGTTGGGTGTCATAGTCCAGCTTCATCTCGCCATAGGCCTTGCGGATGTAGCTGTCATCGACCCATTTCTTCGGATCGAATTCCTTCATCCGGCCGAGATTCTGCAGCACCTTGACGTCGGCTGCGGCAGCATCGATCAGCGGAGGCTTGATCGTGGGATCGGTGGTCATGTTGCCGCTGGGGCCGAGGAAGATATAGACGACCTCCTTGTTGATTCCGGTCCATTCCTGGATCTTCTCGGAGGCCAACTTTGGATCGGCGCGGAGCCACTGGTTGGCGGCGATCAGCGCCTTCTCGTAGGCGACCACCACTTCCGGATATTTCTCGGCGAAGTCGGTGCGCACCACGACCCCGTGCCAGGTCGGCAGGTTGGTCTCCACGCCGTCGAAGATCTTGCGGGCAAAGCCGCGGAACGGAAGCAACTCGGCGAACGGCACGAAATCGGCGTGGGCGTCGATCTTCTTTTCCTGCAGATTGGTCGAGCCCACTTCGGGACTTTGGCTGACCAGCTGGAAGAAATCCGGCGGATAGCCGCGGTCCTGCATCGCCTTGAGCACCATGCCGTGTGCGGCCGAGCCGAAGGGAACGCTGACCAGCTTGCCCTTGAGATCGGCGAGATCGTAATAGGACGAGTCCTTGTGGACGACGATCCCATTGCCCGAGCCGGACAGGCTGTAGGCGGCGACGGCGATCAGGCGGCTCTTGCTTTCCGGGTTATTCTCGAAGGTGAAGCCGTTCACGATCAGCGGATAGTCGCCCATCATCCCGAACTGCAGCTTGTTGGCCATCATGGCATTGGTAACGGGCGGCCCGGACGTAAAATTCTGCCATTCCAGTTCGAACTTGATGTTGGCGTATTTGCCGTCGGTCGGCAGATACTTCTCCAGCAGATGCAGCTGCCGGACAACCGTGCCGGCTGTCACCGTATTGGTCGTGGTGTCCTGGGTTCCGATTCCGATCGTGACGGTTTCCGCGACCGCCGGTTGTGCGAGCAGCACGGCCAAAGACGCAGCTGACAGCGCTATCGAGAGTGCTGGAACGTGGCGGACCATTCTCATCCTCATTCAGTTGGATGTGCTGATGCTGCCATGATTGGTTGACCGGGCGTTCGCGGCAAATCCGGACTGGCCCTCATGGTCGATTAGTTGCCGGGAAATGCCGGATGCTCATTGGATGGGCAGTTTTGTCGTGAGAAGCCAATTGCATGTGCATCGAAGTTAATCGGAGGCCTGTCCCCGCATCTCGTCCAGGACGTCGCGTCGGCAGACGACGATCTGGGACCGTTTGGTGACGACGATCTGCTTTTCCTGCATCCGCTTCAGGCTGATGGTGACCCACTGCCGCGTCGCGCCGACCATGTGGGCGATGTCGGCATGGGTGAAGGCGGCGGCGATGAGGGTGCCGTCGGGATCCTCGACGCCGTAGAGGTCCATCAGATGCAGCAGCAGATGCGCGAGCCGCTGGGTGATCGATCGCGTGCCGAGCATCTGGGCCAGCGCCGAATAGCACTTGCCCTTGAAGGTGAGGCCCTCGATCAGTCCGATCGCAAGGTTGGGTATTTCGGTCGCCAGCGTCCGCAGCTCCTTTCCGGGAAGCTGCACGACGGCGCAGTTGGTGGCTGCCACGCCCGACCATTGATGAACGCCGCCCCCAAACACTTCGGGCCCGCCGACGAAATTGCCGACATGCCAATAGGCCAGCGTGATCTCGCGCCCGAGCGGGGAGGTGTAGAACACCCGGATGCGACCGCTTTCGATCAGGAAGATGCCGTCGTGCCGGGCACCCTGGCTGAACAGGGTCTGGCCGCGGTTGAGCACCTTGCGGCGACCCACCTTGAGGACATGATCGCGCTCGCGCGGGGTCAGCTTGTCCATCAGCGGCGGCGGGCCGCCGATCGACTGGTTTTCGGTGAGCAGCAGCGACGAACTCGCGCCCGTCTTTGCCCCGGTGGAGGGGCCGCTGCCGCGGACTGGATTTGCCGCATGTAGCAACATGGCCGGCCTCCGGATCATTTGGAACTGATCCAAAAAGCAGCAAGCTTCATGCCAAGCCAGCGCCATTCGCTCATCTCGTAGGCAATCCGCGAACGGAAGAAAAATGCAATGGAATCAACTATTGGTCAGGCCGAGCAGGTAGGACTTCGGGTAGATCCCGCGATTATGGCCGTCGGAGAAGGCGATGTTCAGGCCATAACCGAGGTCGGCCACTTCGACGATGGCGAGGCCGGGGAATCGCTCGGGAAACCGCTCGTCGATTCGCGCGCGAAGGCAATGGGCGCATTTGCAGGCGATGCGGAGCTTCTCGGCGGTGAGGGTGACGCGATCGCCCTGCGACGTCGCCATCGAAAGCGACGCGAGATCTGGGCTCACATCGTACGCCGTCACGGTCGGCGCAATTGTCGTCGTCAGCGTCACGGCCATTCTCCTCGCACGCATACTACTGAACTGCCGGACGTCCGATAGCAACTAATTGCCTTGCTGGTTTTCTTGCGCTCACGCGCACTTTCGAAGATCGAAGCCGCAATCGGCGAGTTCGATTCGGCATCTCGTGAAATTTGATTCTCTTCGAACGTTGATCCTCGCAAGCGCTGTTCGCTCGTTTCGTCCGCTGGAGCAATGACGTTCTTATTTGCCGTATTGTTATTCAGTTGGCTGGCTCCGTCTTCGGCAAATGAACTAAACAGCGGCATTCTCTCCACGGTGACAACTAATTGCTATCGCCCGAAAGCGAACTGAACAAGTCTGGCCCGACAGTGCGAACCAGGAGCAGGATATGGCTATCGATGAAATCGTTGACGGGCTTTCGGAGGTTTCCTGCGATGTGCTCGTGATCGGCGGCGGTACTGCCGGGCCGATGGCGGCGCTGAAAGCGAAACTGAAGAACCCCAAGGCCAACGTCGTCCTGCTCGAGAAGGCCAACGTCAAGCGGTCCGGCGCGATCTCGATGGGCATGGACGGGCTGAACAACGCCGTCATTCCCGGCTACGCGACGCCGGAGCAATACACCAAGGAAATCACCATCGCCAATGACGGCATCGTCGACCAGAAGGCGGTCTATAAATACGCGCAGAACTGCTACAAGATCATCGAAGAACTCGACAGCTTCGGCATCCGCTTTCTGAAGAACGAGAACGGCGACTACGCCGTCAAGAAGGTGCACCATATCGGCACCTACGTGCTGCCGATGCCGAACGGCGAAACCGTGAAGAAGGCGCTGTACCGCCAGCTCCGCCGGGCGCGCATCCTGATCTCCAACCGCTACATGGCGACGCGGCTTTTGACCGCCAGCGACGGGCGCGTGGCGGGCGCGATCAGCGTCAACACGCGCACCGCGGAAATCCTCGTCATCAAGGCCAAGGCGGTGATCCTGTGCATGGGCGCCGCCGGCCGCCTCGGCCTGCCGACCTCGGGCTACATGTTCGGCACCTATGAGAACGCCGCCAATTCCGGCGATGGCTACGCGATGGCCTATCACGCGGGGGCCGCGCTCGCGAACCTCGAATGCTTCCAGATCAACCCGCTGATCAAGGACTACAACGGTCCCGCCTGCGCCTATGTCGCCGGCCCCTTTGGCGCCTTCACCGCCAACAACGAGGGATCGCGCTTCATCGAATGCGACTACTGGTCGGGTCAGATGATGCTCGAATTCTACAACGAGCTGTTGTCCGGCAAGGGACCGGTGTTCCTTCAGCTCAAGCATCTGCATCCGAATACGATCGAGGAGATCGAATCCACCTTGCACAAGGTCGAACGGCCGACGCGAGGCTTGTTCCAGAAGGGACGGGGCACGGACTATCGGACCGAGTTGATCGAGATGCATATTTCGGAAATCGGCTTCTGCTCCGGCCACAGCGCATCGGGCGTCTTCGTCGACGATTTCGCGCGCACCACGGTTCCGGGCCTCTACGCGGCCGGCGACATGGCGAGCGTGCCGCATAATTACATGCTGGGCGCCTTTACCAACGGCTCGGTCGCCGGCACCGACGCGATGGAATTCGCCGACAATCACGATTTTGCGGATTTCGACGCTGCCGACGTCGCCAAGGAGCGCGACCGCGTGATGGCGCCGACCAAGCGCGAGGATGGTATTCCGCCGAACCAGATCGAGTACAAGGCGCGCCGCCTGGTCAACGACTATCTGCAGCCGCCAAAAGTTACCCGCAAGTTCGAACTCGGCCAGCGGCGGCTCGCCGAAGTGCGCGACGACATGGAGCAGCACATGATCGCGCGCAATTCCCACGAATTGCTGCGCGCGCTGGAGACTCAATCGATCGTGGATTGCGCCGACATGGCGGCCCACGCCTCGCTCTACCGCGAGGAAAGCCGCTGGGGTCTCTATCACCTGCGAACCGACTTCCCCGAGAAAGATAACGAGAACTGGTTCTGCCACACTTTGCTCAGCAAGCAGGACGGCAGGATGACCAGCGAGAAACGCGAGGTCCAGCCTTACGTGGTGCCGATCGCCGATGACGAAAAGGACCTCTACGACAAGCAACGCATCCGCGCCAGCGCGTGACGGCCTGCCAACGAACATCAGGAGATTGAACAATGCCTCTCGCTTCCTACCAGACTTCCGTTCCTGTTGTCGTCGACGACGCCAAATGCATCGCTGACAAAGGCTGTACCGTCTGCGTCGACGTCTGTCCGCTCGACGTGCTCCGCATCAGCGACATGACTGGCAAGGCCTACATGGCCTATGACGAATGCTGGTACTGCATGCCGTGCGAAGCGGACTGCCCGACCGGCGCCGTCACCGTCAACATTCCCTATCTCCTGAGGTAATCATGTCGAGCCCGTTCGAATCCTACGACGATCTCGAAGACGCCGACGAGCGCTTGCAGGCGGCCGATCCGGCGGAACGCCGCGTCGCCATCATCGCGCTGGGCCATTCCGGAGATCCGGCCGCCGTCGGCCATCTCGCCGGCATGGTCGCCGATCCCGACGCCGGCGTCCGCCAGCAGGTGGCGATGGCGCTCGGCGAATTCGATGGGCCTGACTCCGCAGCCGCGCTGGTCAAGCTGTTGGTCGATCCGGAAAGGATCGTGGCGTCCGCGGCCGCCGACAGCATGGCCGAACTGAAGGATCCCGCCTGTGCCGACGCCATCCTGCCGCTCGTCAAGCATGGCCATGCTTTCGTCCGCATGGGCGCGCTGCGCGCGCTGAAGGAGCTGCGCCGCAAGGATACGCTCAAGCCCGCGCTGGAAGCGCTGCAGGACAGCGACGCCGCGGTTCGCGTGCAGGCGATCGGCGTGATCGGATTTTTGAAGCTGGAAGAATCCATTCCCGCGCTCACCGCCTCGATCGCGGATTCCGATGCTCATGTCAGGCGCGCCGCGGTCAGCGCGCTGGCGTTCTCGCAGCTGAAGCCGGCGGCGGAATCGATCACCCGCGCGCTCAAGGACGAAGACTGGATGGTGCGCGAAATGGCCTCGGAGACGCTGGGGCTGAACGCCAACGGCTCGGTTGCCGCCGATCAGCTGATCGAGGCGCTGACGGACGAGTTCTGGCAGGTGCGGCTGAAGGCGATCCGCAGCCTTGGCAAGATGAAGATCGATCGTGCGGTCCGCCCGATCGGGGCCTGTATCACCCATGAGCAGGCCAATCTGCGCAAAGAGGCTGCGGCTGCGCTTGGCGAAATCGCCGACCCAGCTGGCGAGCCGTTCCTTGCGATCGTCGCCAACGACGGGGATCCGGAGGTGAGGAAGAACGCGCGCTGGGCGCTGCAGCAGATCGCGGCCAGGAAGGCGAGGGCGGGCGCCTGAGATGACCTATGTGTACCGTAGCGTTGCCCTTCAACGGTCGGTACTTGTGCAACCCTGAGACACTTGGCATCATGCCGGCATGGGGCGATAGCTCTCTCCCGGAGTGTAAACCAGCATGTTGGCCAGCGTTCGTTCAGTGTTTGATCCTGATCGGCAGACGCGATCCGTCCTGATGGCCGCCGCCGTCATCTACGTTGTATTCGTCCTGATCGCATCGGTGGTCGCGAGCCATGAAGTGTTTCCGCCGTGGCCGCCGGGCAACCCCGTGCGCTTGCTCGGCTTCCAGAAAATGCCGGAGAAGACCTTGCCGAACGGCGGAGTTGCTTATTTCACTGGGGCGGACCACTTCAGCGCCTTCGCAGACGACGATGCCAATGCGCAGAAATCGCCGCTGGTGCTCTACGAGGACGACAAGCCGCTCGGTCCGAACCACAGCGTTCATTACGATGTCGAAAAGATAGGGCTGGGCCGGTACACTCATTGGAATGGTCTCGGCATCTTGTTTGCGACCAGCGACAACAGCGATCCGAACAGAAATGGCCGCGCCTATTTTGTCGTGCTGCCTGCCGGCTCGCGATAGGGCCTTGTCGTCGCGCTGGTTTAGCTTCCTGATTCAATTGTCAAACAGCCCACAGTCGTCATCGCCCGCCAACGGGTCGGCCGAATGGCCGCCCGATGACAGGCTCCGGCGGGCGATCCAGTATTCTAGAGACGTCAGCGCTCGAGCCGAGAAGCCGCGGCGTACTGGATCGCCCGCCTTCGCGGGCGACGACAGTTGGGAGCGCGGCAGCAGACGTGACTTCGCATTCTCGCGGCATGATTTTGCCCGAGCTTTTCAAAAACATGTCCCTCGAAAAACGGAGGGAGCAGGGAAAGCCGGGTGCCCGGAGCACCCGCAGCCCGTGTGCATTGGTAGGTAGCACACGGTAGTCACCACGGTTGCGCCGGAAATCACCCGGCTTTCCCCGCGCAATGGTTTTAACGGTTTCCTTCGTGATCTCCTCGGCGACGAATTCCTTCTTGTCACCGTCGCTGAGCGGATTGCCGGCGACCTCACCCGGTTGGGCCGGTTTCGCCTCCGCTCAACTTGACATCAGCAACGGATGCCAGGACCACACGACTTCGCCGTACGCAGCGACCTCCACCAAACGCTTCGCCCCGCCGTGTGCGGCCGGTCGAAGTTTTGGCGGAGGCGTTGAAGCGCCGTTCGTCTGCGCGCGGGTCGATCGCTCACAGCTTGCGCTGCCCTGCGACCACCGCATCGCGCCAGCGCTGCTGCGTCCACCGCATCCCATCCCGCGTCCGTGACGACTCGCGATCCGCCCCTCCTGCCGGGTTGGGATGGGGCGGATTTATAAAGATGATTTGCCCGACGAGGTGAGCGGAATATTTTTCGCACGACGACTGGACGGGGCAAATCACGTTGAAGCGGCTCGGTAATTCAGTGTTTTCGCGCGACGGTGAAACGTCGATTATTTCTCGACCTTTCGGCCTCAGCCGGGCAGATCGCGCTCGTGCGGCGGAATGAACTCTTGCGCGCGGCCCGTGACGCGCGCGGTGACAGTCTTCAGTGCCGCGCCTGGGCCTCGCGCAAAAAGTCAGGCGTGCCGGTGTCCGGTTTTTTTCCGAACGTCGCCCTTTTTCTTGGCGCCCTCGGTCGGGATCATCACCAGTTGGCCGTAGCGCACCCCGCGTTCGGCGATGATGTGATCGGCGAAATGCTGCACCTCCGCCCCCGTTCCCCTCAGCGCCGTCACCTCCATGCAATGGTCGTCGTCGAGGTGAACGTGGAGGGTGGCCATCGAGAGGTCGTGGTGCCCGTGATAATTCTCGACCAGCCGCCGCGATAGATCCCGCGCGGCGTGGTCGTAGAGGTAGACCAGGGCGGCCACACAGGCGGTCGACTTCCCCATCCGCTGTGCTGCCTGCTGCATGCCGGCACGCGTGAAATCGCGGATCGCCTCCGACCGGTTCTGATAGCCGTGCTCGACGATCATCTGGTCGAGGTCTTCCATCAGGTCGTCGTCGAGGGTGATCGTGATGCGCTGCATTTTCCTGCCTTTCGTCATACCGCAGTATGATAATTTATTGACAACATCATACCGGCTATGGAACTTTCGAATTCTGCTGACACTATGTGGGTATGCCGGCTGTTGCTATGCGTAAGCTACCGGATTCACTTCGCGACGCGGGTAGATTGCTCCAGGCGGGGCTCGCCCTCGCCGCATCGATCGGGATTGGCCCGGAAGCTGTTGCCCAGACTGCCGTCGGCGGGACGACAAGGCTTCCCGGCATTGAAGTGTCAGCCCCGGAGGTACGCCGGGCCGTTCGCCGGAAGCCGGCGATCGGTCGAGCAAACCGCCGGCAGGTGGCGCGTGCGCCGGCCGCCATCGGCACCAGCGTGACGACGAACTCAAGCTCCAACTCGAGCCCGAATGCCGGTCCCCAGGCGCCGGTGACTTCGTCGAGTGAGAGGAATGTCAGTGGGGCAGAAATCAATGCGCGGCCGCTTTCCCGGCCGGCCGAGGCGCTGGAAGTCGTGCCCGGTCTGATCGTCACGCAGCACAGCGGCGACGGCAAGGCCAACCAGTATTTCCTGCGCGGCTTCAACCTGGACCACGGCACCGATCTCGCGATCTCGGTCGACGGCATGCCCATCAACATGCGCACCCACGCGCACGGGCAGGGCTATGCCGATTTGAATTTCCTGATCCCGGAACTGATCGGGTCGGTCAATATCCGCAAGGGGCCGTATTTCGCCGATGAAGGCGATTTCTCCTCGGTAGGGTCCGTGCATGTCAACCTGCTCGACAGTATCAGGAACATGGCGTCGGTGACCGTTGGCAGCTTCGGTTATCGCCGGGGCCTCGGCATCACGTCGGCCAAACTCGGGGAGGGCACCCTGCTGGTCGCCGGCGAGGTCAACACCTACAATGGTCCGTGGGACAATCCCGACAGCCTGCGCAAGCTCAACGGCGTCATGCGCTACAGCCAGGGCACGGCGGAGGACGGCTTCTCGCTGACCGGGTTGGCCTATGCGAACAAATGGAATTCGACCGACCAGATTCCGGCGCGCGCGGTCACGTCCGGCGAGATCGGACTCTATGGCGCGCTCGATCCGAGCGACGGTGGTAACTCCAACCGCTTCTCGCTATCGGGAAACTGGGCACAGAGTGACGACACCGGCAGTTCGAAGAGCAATTTCTACGTCATCAAGAGCTCGCTCAATTTGTGGAACAACTTCACCTATTTCCTGACCGATCCCGCCAACAGCGATCAGTTTCATCAGCACGATGATCGCATCCTCGGCGGCGTTAACGCATCGCACATCTTCAAGAGCCAGTTCTCCGGATTGCCGATGGAAACCGAGATCGGCGTGCAAAGCCGCTATGACGACATCAGGCTCGATCTCAACAACACCGTGCAGCGGCAGTTCCTGTCGCCGATCCGCAGTGATGCCGTTCAAGAAGGCAGCGTCGGAATCTTTGCGCAGAATACGCTGCACTGGACCGACTGGCTGCGAACCACCGTCGGCTGGCGCGGCGATTTCTACGACACTTCGGTCTTGTCCTATTTCACGCCGGCCAATTCCGGCAACGCCAATGCCTTCATCGGCAGTCCGAAGTTCGGCGTGGTGCTGGGCCCGTTTGCCAGGACCGAATTCTTCATCAATGCCGGCGAGGGATTTCACAGCAACGATGCGCGCGGCGTGACGATTACGGAATCGCCGACCGATGGCTCGCCGCTGCAGCCGTCGCCATTCCTGGTGAAGACGCGCGGCGCCGAAGTCGGGCTGCGCAGCAAGCTGCTTCCGGGACTGACCAGCGCCGTCAGCGTATTCCTGCTGGATTCCGCCTCCGAGATCTTGTTCTGCCGGCGACGCCGGCGATACCGAGGCGAGCCGGCCGAGCCGCCGCTACGGCATCGAATGGACCAACGACTATCGTCCGCTGTCATGGCTCGCCCTCGAAGGTGATATCGCCATGACGCACGCGCGCTTTCGGGGCGACGACCCGGATCAGGCGGCGGTCTATGCGTCGCTGGCGGGATATTCCATGGCCCAAATCGGCAACGCGCCGGGCAATTACATTCCCGGCGCGCCTGATATGATTGCCTCGGCGGGGATTACGCTCGGCGAGAAAACCGGCTGGTTCGCTGGGCTGCGCTATCGCTATTTCGGGCCGCGGCCGCTGACCGAGGACGGCGCCTTTGTGTCGCCCGCAACCGGGTTGTTGAACGGCAGGTTGGGATACCGTTTCGACAACGGCTGGCGGGTGCAGCTCGATGGCTTCAATTTGCTGAACAGCCAATCCGACCAGATCACCTATGCGTATGGTTCGCTGATCAAATCGGACTCGCTGTTTGCGATGTGCTTTCCTGCGTCGGGCGCGCCGACTGCGCCCGATGCAGTGTGCCAGACCGGCGTGATGGACCGCGTGCTGCATCCGGTCGAACCGCTGGCGATTCGTTTGACGATCGCCGGCCAGTTCTGATTGGCCTGATAATTCGGGGCAGGGCGCCCGCCCTGACCATTTTGTCCCGACCGCGAAGTCCAAGCCCCTCGGCCACGGAACTCGATCGCCGTGTTCTTACGGGCCGCAATTGGCAAGCCGCTTGCGATGGGTGCTCCAACTGTTCGGCTACCAAGATCAGATGTGCCGAAGTCAGACATTCGGAGCAGGCAAATGAACATGCAGCGTCAGTTTAGGACGACGGACGAAAGTTCCGTCCGAGAGCTCGGAGTGATTGGCAAGATGCTGGCTGATTTTGTCCGGACCGTTCAACTGATCGAAACCGACATCGCAGCCGAAGAAGAGCGCGCCAGGATTTCCGATCGATCCGACGCCAAATATCCGATTTTGGCGCGGACGCTGATCGAGCGGCGCGACAATCTCAAGGTGACCATTGCCGCCCTTGAACGGCGTCTCACCGAACGAGCGCAGCACGAGCAGGTCGCAACTGCGGCTCAGACCAGCCGCTGCCGGCTCGGTTCAGCGGTGACGTTGACCAGCACGCGCGCTATGGCCGGAGATTCCGCTGAAGAAACCGCACCGCATCCGTGATCGATTGTGCTCGGACCGCCGCATCAAATCCCGTCGAATAGCCGGGCGCTGCCGCGAGGCAGGCACCGAAGGCGGCCGGGTCGAAGGGCTTCGCCTCGCCGTCGATGAGCAAAGCCGGTTGCTTCGGCCCGAGCAGGATGAGCGGACATTTTTTCGTGCTGACGAAGTCCGGGTAGAAGCGCGCGGTGGGCTGGTCGGGAACCGTCCATGCATGGTAGGCGCCCGGGTAGATCACGGTTTCGATCGGGGCCGAAGCCCCCGCGGCGCGGGCGTAGGCCAGATAACTCTCGATCTTTGTCACCGGCAAATTGTCGTCTTTCTCGCCGAGCAGCATCAACACCGGAGAGCCGGTATAGGCGCCGCGTTCGGCAATCACACCATAGGCTCCGGCGGGATAGAAGGCGACGTGCGCGGCAAATCGGCCTGGTCCGGGGTTTAGCGCCGATCGAAGCGTCTCAAATGCCGTCAGATGGGCCACTTCAGCGCCATAGGAAAAGCCCGCAATGGCAATTCGATCGGGATCGATGCTGGGTTCGCTCGAAAGCCACCGCAGCGCGGCGTAAGCATCCGTCACGCCAGGAAGCAAATAGCCGGGGGACCCCGAAATCGCCTGACCCGTCGTTCCGCGCGCGGCAAAGCTGTCGTAGGTCAGAGTGGCGAAGCCTGCCTTGCGCAGTTCGGCCGCGACATAACCTTCATTGGTATCACGATAGCCGCTGAGCGCGTGAACCACGATGACGGCGGGATATCGATCCTTTTTCTCTTCCGGAAAGCCCAGACTAGCCCGTACCGTAACCGCTCCGGTTGCGGCTTCCCGCGTCAGAAGCTGGCGAAAGTCGCTGTAGGTGGAAGATTGAAACGTGACTGCAGTCGTGCCTGGCTCCGGCGCTTCACAATGTCCAGTCGCTGCTCCAAGTCCGATCGTCGCCATCAGCGCGCATAACAGCTGGTACATCGTCGTCTCTTTCTCGCAGGACCTGGAAACCAAATCATCAATTGGTTTCGACGCGAATGCTGCCGAATGAAAATCAGAAGTGAAACCGGCATCCCCAAATTAATAAATCGTAACCTTGCCGAGGCAGGACACAGTTAGCGCGCAAATCGCGCTCTGCCGCTGGCTGACTCTGGCATCACGAGTTGGTCACGAGTTCGTCACGAACCCGCGATGCAAAGTTTACCGAGGCGGCGCTGAACTTTTTATTTAGGCTGGTGTAATCCTCGGGTGTTCCACGTTGAACTTTGATTCCACGCTGAACTTTGAACAACAAGAAACGGAGGATACTAAAATGCGAGTTGTTATTTTGGCCGCAGCGGCCAGTCTCGCCTTCGCGGGTGCCGCAATGGCTCGCGAGTCAGTCTACCATCACCACCACCACACCATGCACCACCACTACAACAACGCCACCGCTCCGCTCGCCGAGGGCGCCGCTCCCGGCGATAACCTCAGTAATCACGACCAGTACATGAGGAACCTGCACGACTCCGGATACAACCCTCACGGCGATCTCGATGCCTACGGCAACATTAGGCAAAACTGATCCTGACGGACCAAAAGAAAACCGGGGCCGCAAACCCCGGTTTTCTTAGTTGATGCGCGAATCGGCCGATCTCGGCAGCTGCACTGCATACCCTGACTGTTGACGGGAATGCTTTGGTTCGCCGGTAGGCATGTGCGCATAGTTGGGCGCCAGACGTAGCCGTAACCACACGGAGGGCGGGGAAGAGTCCGGCAGGGCAACTCGTTCCACGTGCGAGCAGCACACCAACCGTCGATGACGCATGCGCCACCAAGCGTACCATGGCAACCGGGCCCGCATCCATCTGCGGCGTTAGTGGGCCAAAGCCGGGAACGACGGCGAAGAGCCGCGATCAAAAAGATTTCTCATACCGCTCCCCTTCTTTTGGCCGATAGCAACACCTGGCAGTGTCCCCTGAGCGCCGATGACCGTCGGCCGCGTTGCGTCCGTCGAGCGCCAGCTCGTACCGAGTGAGCGCGGGACCAAAGCCTGAGGGAATTTTTTCACGTCGCCGCTGATCTCTTTTCGGCCAAGCCAATTGCTGCTTTGTGGGATTGAGCTCAGGCAATCGGGCCGCCGGGGAAAGCCTGGCGGCCCACCAGCTGCGTGTGCCGAGCATCACGGTCGTCAGCAGATCGATCGGCTATGCGGACTCATCCCAATCGTAATAGAGGAGAGTGCAATGTCAGAGATCAGCAAGCCGATCAATTCAGAGCAAGTTTCGTTCTCGGCAAGTTGGCCAAGTCTTTGGAGGACCAAGTTTTGGAGGACAACGAACTCGCTGCCGTTTCCGGCGGCGACATGGACGACCTAAAGACTCAATCGCAGCTGTATTCGTTCTTAACCAGCGCGATGGACAACGTCATCAAGAGTATCGGCGAAGGGCTGCAGTCAGCTGCGCGCAAAAACTAGCCTAGCCGACGAACGCGACGAAGACTGGTTCCTGGCAGGAGGCCACGTCGACGGGGAAGCCGCCCCGGGCCGCCGATCGTTTGTTACGATTTGCCGGCGCCAAGTATCAAAAAGACACGCCGCCGGGATCAAAACTTCCGCCCGGCGGCGCTTATTCCTGAACTGGGACACTAAAATTCCCAGCACTGAATAGACTGCAGGTCTCGTGCCATGGGGCATTTTGAGGGGGTGGCGGAAGGGGTGTCCTGTCAACCGTCTTGAAATCACGCGGCTTTTTTGTCTCCGCCGGCCACCTGCTTCAGGCAAAGCCGCTCAAACCGCTTCATGTCGTGGATCTCTGCACCTCGGTGCCCCATGGCGGGATCAGAGTCCGCGAACCGAGAAAAAGCAACCGGCGGCGATCTGGAATCCCCTTTCCCGGGCTCGATGCAGATGACCGGGAGCGCTGCTTATGCCGCCAGACCGCTTCGGATGAGGGCCTCCGCTTGCTGGCGGCGCATCGCGAGCGTGAGGATGAATAATCCCGGCAATGCGAGCTCATCGTTCTCGTCGACGAAGCCCCGAGCGCGTAATTCATCAACGACCGCGGGATTTTCTTTTCGTACCGTGCCACCGCCGAACAATTTGATCAGCAAGCGCTGTTCAAACCTGGTCAACTCATCCCATACGGCGGTCTCAGACATTGGCCAGTCGCCCTTGGCTCGCGTCTGTGTCGAGCTTCGCGCCGTGAGCGTTAATGTTCGGTTAAGAGGCGCTCCGCGGCATTTAGGGCGCGAGACCGAAGAAACCTGATGGAGCAATGCCCATGTCTGGGACAGTCGAAAACATGAAGCTTGCGGAATTGACCACTGACGAACTCGACGCGGCCGATCTGGACGTTGTGTCGGCGGGCGGAGCTTCGATGAGCTACAAAGAGGTCGAGTTTCGTTATACCCGCAGGAGCCTGATCGCGCTCCGACCACCAAATGAGGCGACCGCGAATGGCGCCAGCGCATGGAAAAGAGCCCAGCGTGCGGTGAGTCCTATCGGCACACGCCGGGCCCGACCATCCCTTTGAACCGCCAGGCACGGCCAATATTGAACGTAGGCGCGATTCGTGGCGAAAACCTGCCTCCGAAGAAACGGCCCCAGCGACAGGGGGAAGCTGGGGGCCGTTCCGGGATAGGATAGCGCCGCGGCAGTTGGCGCACCCGACTATCCGCGGTTGTCGATCCGCGCTAACGCAAATCGGATTTTGAGACGGGGGCAGGGAAACACAGCCGGTTCTTCTTCCGGTGAGAACGGACTCAAGACGAAGAGGAAATGAGTGTGATCAAGTCCCTTCTCGAAATGGCGACGGCGACGATCGGACCATAAGTAAGGATCACTTTTCAGGGAAAAATGTTCGACGAGCAAGGGAGCCCCCGAATGTACACCAATATTCTCTTGAGCACGGATGGATCGGATGTCGCGAGAAAAGGCGTTAAGCATGGGATTGCTTTAGCAAAGGCGTTGAACGCTAAAGTGACAGTCATCACCGTAACGGAATCGCTGCCGGTCGACTATGGGAGCGGACACGCCTCGGGATGGATTCCCTCGCAGGAAGAGTTTGATGCCTTTGACGCGGCCTGCAAGGCACGTGCGGGCAAAGTGCTCGATGAGGCTCGAGCTATGGCGGAGCAGATCGGGATCTCTGCAGAACTCTTACATGTTCCGAATGCGCACCCAGCCACTGCGATTATCGAAACAGCAAAATCCAGGGGCTGCGACTTAATCGTCATGGCCTCTCATGGGCGTCGCGGCCTCAGGAAGCTGTTTTTGGGGAGTCAAACATCGGAGGTCCTGGTGGACGGAAGCGTGCCGGTGTTGGTAGTGAGTCAGTCTCAAATCTGACCCGCTACCT
>CAVZGZ010000012.1:0-263479 GCA_963774775.1 uncultured Alphaproteobacteria bacterium | reverse complement strand
GTATGACTGTTCACGGATCGTTCGGCCGAAAGCGCGGCCGGTTGGCCGTTGCCGTCGGCACTGCAGCATTGCCACCGACCGCGGCAATGAGCACGACTTGCCGATTGACTGGATCGGCTGCGAGCTCTGGCGGACGATCGGATTGACCGGCTTGCAGCCATACCTCGGCCTCGGCGTCTGATCGGCACCAAGCCGGCAATTTCCCCTGTCGGCCGAGTGGATGCTCGGGTAGTGTGCAATGGAGTTGCAGCCTGGAGTTGGCCGACGCGCCTGATTTCGCGTTAGCGCGGCCAAGCTGTCCGACAACTGGCTTCAATCTCGTGATGACCGAACCGATGTCTGATTCCAACGTCGGTAACGCTGCTCGTGAGGTAAGCACAGATGGCAAACATAGTTCGGAATTACGATGGCGGGATCACAGCCTCTCCCGCGCAACTCGTGTCTCCGGGCACCGTTGCCGAGATCCAATCGATCCTGACAGATGTCGGCCGCTACCCTGGACCGGTCCGGGCGATGGGAAGCTATCATTCCTTGACGCCGTGCGCATCCTCCGACGGAACTATCATCGACATGTCCGGCATGAAGCGGATCCTTGAGATCGATCCGAAGAGAATGACGTTCACGGCGGAGGCGGGCCTTCAGTTCATCGAAGCATCGCGGGTGCTGCGCGCGCTGAACCTCCAATTCCTGACCAACATCGAAATCGGGAACATGACGCTCGGTGCCGCGGCTTGCTGCCATACGAAAGACGGCTTGGATGGGGGCGAGTTCGGGCAGGTCGGCTCATACGTCACAGGGATCAAATGGGTGACGCCCAGCGGTAGTCTGGCGGAAGCGTCGGAGGCGAATGCCCCCGATCTAATGTACCTCATGCGCTCGAGTTACGGCCTGTGTGGGGTCGTCTACGAGATCACGTTTCGTATCAAGCCGCTTGAAGCGATCCAGTTCAGCTACCTGCCGCGCCCGATCAAAGATCTGACCGAGAAAGAGGTGGATGGGATCATCGATGCGTCGAAAGGCTTGATCTGCTGGACGGTCGGCAGAAAGGCACACTTCCAGACGCGAAAGCACGTTGACCAAGTTGGGCCGTTCGCGTCGTTATTCGCCGCCGGTCGACGCACCCTGTGGAATCACACCGAGGCCCGTGTGGGCCGGTTCATTGACAGCCGTATCCCGACCAAGCCGCTCAGGAATGCGTCCCACGATGCCTGGTTTGCTGGCAGCAAGGTGCTGATGTCGACGCTGCACCTGGTGGGCGGGGCGACCTTGTATAATCCCGACAAGACGATCGACTACAGCAGGACGCAGCCATCTGCGAAATATGCATTCACATTTTGGGCGTTCCCGCGCGGTGAATGGCTGGGCGCGCTGCGCGATTACGTGGAGTTCAGTGAGAAGCATTTCGAGAAATACGACTTTCGCTGCAACATGCCGCTTGGCTCATACTTCATTCGGAAGGACACGCACGCGATGCTGTCCTACACGCACGACGGAGACGTCTTCTCGATCGACCCGATTCACGCTTACACGGATAAGCCGGCCTGGGACAGATTTCTACAGGAATTCAATGAGTTCGCGTACAAGCGGAACGGCATTCCCTTGCTCAACCAGAGCCCGTTCGTCGAGAGGCGACATGTCGAGGCAGCCTACGGAGCGAGATGGAAGGAATTCTCTGCGCAAGTAAAACAAGCGGATCCGCAGCGGCGGATGCTAAATCCATTCTTTGCGGACCTGCTGAGCTAGTGAGGACCGGCTCAGAGGCCGCCCAACGGCAAGGGAAGCGCTTGTGGCGCCTGAGCTGGAAGCCTAGTCTGGAGTGATCGAGATTAGTGTGGCTGTCGATTGGTCGCCTGAAGCGTCGCGGACTTGATTTCAGCGGATGGGCCGAGCAGATCGGCAACAAGGATATTAAATTCATAGGGAAGAAGAAGCGGAGCTCAAAACGATCCGCGGACCATCGTCAGAAATCCTGGATGAATGATGGACGATCTTCACGACAGAACAACCGAACGCCGTCAGGTCACCGTTCTGTTCTGCGACATAGTCGATTCAACCGGTCTCTCTGAACGTTGCGACATTGAGGACCTGAGGGAGATTTTGCTGGAATTCCAGACGATCAGCTCCCGGTGCATCAAGAGTGCCGGGGGCATCGTCGTCAACTACATCGGTGACGGCATTCGCGCAGAGTTCGGATATCCCCTCGCGTCGGAGAACGAAGCCGAGAGCGCGGTACACGCTGGCCTGCTGTTGTTGCGGAGCATGAAAGAGCTCAGCGAGCACTCGATGGCGACGATCCAGGAACCGCTTCGCGTCCGGATCGGCTTGCACACTGGCGTGGCGGTGATCGGCAAGGCGGCGCGGGGCCATGTGCACGACGCAACGGAGATTGTCGGCGACACGCCCAACATCGCATTTCGGTTGCAGGAAATAGGCGAGCCCAATTCGCTGGTGATCAGTGGTGAAACCAAGCGCCTGCTGCGCGGCAAATTTTCCTTGCGACCGCTCGGCGTGCGTCCACTCAAAGGACTGTCGCGGCATATTGAAGCCTTCCTTGTCCTGGGAGAGGCGTTGGCAGATGACGCGGTGCATCGCGCGCGCCACCGCGATGCCTTGCCGCTGGTCAACAGGGTCGCCGAAATCGGCCAGTTGCTGCAAGCGTGGGAGTTAGCAAAGACTGGACGGGGACACACGGTGGAGCTTACCGGGGAGGCCGGGATCGGCAAATCGCGCCTGGCGCTGGAGCTGATTGACAAAACCGGGCTGGCTGACGACCTGATTCTGGCGGTCCAAGCCTCAGCCCAGCACCAGAACACGCCACTGTACCCGATCATAAGGACCCTCGAACAGCGTATCGGCATTCGCAAGGATGAAGGCGCCGAGGCCAATTCGGCGCGCCTGCGTAAATTCCTTGTCACAACGGCTGCCGGCGACGAGGAGCAGTATCTGCTGATCGGCCAGATGCTTGGCTTGCCTATGGATGTCACCTCGAGCGCGACGGTTCCCGACGCGCAGGAGCGGCGCCGGAAGACGCGCGACGCTGTTGTGCAACTGTTGACGTCATCCGCCCACGGCGGCGCGGGCCTGATACTCGTCGAGGATTTTCACTGGGCTGATCCATCGACGATCGAGATCATCGAGCGCATCGCTCGCCAGATCGGCAACGCGCCGATTCTGCTCGTGATCACCAGCCGGACGACTGCGATCCGCACCGATCCCGCTGATGATCCGGCGCATCCTGGTTCAGCGCCTTGACGACGACGACTGCCGCGATCTCGCCGGCTCCGTCGTTCGCGACGAGCGGCTGCCGAGCCAGTTGATCCAGCAGATCGTCGCGCGATCGGACGGCGTGCCATTGTTCGTAGAAGAGTTGGCGGCGGCGGCCCTCGAGACTGGTCAGGTCGATCCGGTCGCCAGTGGGCCCGCCGAGGTGCCATCGGCGCTCTACGACTCCCTCATGCTCCGTCTCGAGCGACTCGGCGATGCCAAGGCGATCGCTCAGCTCGCGTCGGTGATCGGGCGCAGTTTTTCGCATCGACTTCTGGCGGCTGTTGCGAGCGAGCACCAAAACACCCTTGACCCCGCTCTCGAGCGGCTGCGCGCTTCCGGACTAATAGGGCTCGAGCGCAATGACTACGAAAAGGTCTACTCCTTCAAGCATGCTCTGGTGCGGGACGTAGCTTACTATTCGCTTCTCAAGCGTCAGAGACGAGAGCTCCACGCCCGCGTCGCCGACGAGATCGAATTCCAGCTTCCGGAGATCGCCAACAGGGAGCCCGACTACCTCGCGCAGCACCTGTCGGAGGCCGGCCGCACCTCGCGCGCGGCGCAGATGTGGCTCAAAGCGGCAAAGCAGGCAGCCGAGCGCTCGGCAAATCTGGAAGCCATCGCACAACTTAACACGGCGCGGGAGGAGATCAGGAAGCTTCCTGCTGGACTTGAACGCGACAATCTGGAGCTGAACGCCCAGATTGCGCTGATCGGACCGACGATCGCGTTACAGGGATTTGGTGCCGATGCGGTCGCTGAGATGAGCAGCCGCGCCATCGAGCTCTGCCGCGCCTTGGACAACGATCCGCGGATCTTTCCGGCGCTGTACGCGCGGTGGTCGCACCTGCGAGTTGCAGGCGATGTTCGGGAGGCCGGCGCGCTGGCGCGAGACTTTCTGGCGCTCGCCGAGCTGAAAGGGACGAGGGCTGATCGCATGGTCGGCCACCGGCTGCATGGCACGTCGCTGCTCGACGGGGAAACTGAAAAGGCGTGCGATCACCTCGAGCGAGCCACCAGGCTCTACGACGCAACGGCCGACCGCGCAACGGCCGTCACATACGGCACCGATGTGCAGGTCACGAGCCTGTCCAACCTGTGCATCTGCTGCTGGTTGGTGGGCCGGCTTCCTGAAGCGGTCGCCTATGGGCGACAAGCGGTCGAATATGCGGACCAATTGTTGCACGCGCATACCCTCGGGTACGCCTATACTCACGTCTGCACGCTGTACACACTGGAGCGGGACGTACAAACCGTCCAGGCCCTCGCACAGCGGGCGCTTGCGGGCGCGATCAAACGGGAGCTACCGCTGTGGATCTCGGTGGCGCGGTCATTTCTCGGCTGGTCCGAGGTCGAATCCGGCAACCTGGCGCAGGGGATCGACACGCTGGAGAAGCAGCGCGATTTCTTGCAGACGGCGCACGTCGTCTACTGGCTGCCCACCTACCTTTGCTGGCTGGCCGAGGCATATGTGCGCGCGGACAAGCTGGCGGAAGCCAGGCTTTGTCTTGAGCAGGCGCGCGAGGTCTTCGGGCGGGGCGGTAACTACTGGTACGAGGTCGAATGCCTTCGTATCGAAGGGAGGCTTGCCGCGCACGCTCAAATCAACGATGCGGCGCATGCCGAACGGTCCTTCGAGCAAGCGCTTGCGCTCGCCCGCCAGCGTGGCCAACGAGGATTTGCCTTGCGCGCGGCGAACGGTCTTGCCGGGCTTCTCGCTACCAAGGGCCAGACCGAACGCGCACGCACGCTGCTGCAGCAGGAATTGGAATTCTTCGCCGATCAGCCCGACCGCGGCGATCGCTCAGATGCAAGAGTGCTGTTGCGCTTCCTCCAGGAAGGTTCTCAAGGCTGACAGCGTTTCGAAGTGCAGCGCGCGGATATAGCCGCTGGTTCCGTGCACGCGGAAATCGCTGGCAAGACGCCGCCGGCATCTCGCGGACCGATCGCGCAGGTGCAGGACGCGTGATGGCCCCAGGCGTGCTCGCGAGCGAATTGCCGCAGATTGCTCGTCGTCCTGCAGGTCCGGCGCCGGGGATCTCTTCGCCGTGAACGATGCCGGAGCTCCTGCAGTTCATTCCGACATCCGCCGAATGCGGCGAATGCCCTCGACCACGGCGGCGAGATCGTCGCCGTTCTCGATCGGTGCCTTCCTCGAAATAGTGAAAATCGATCCGCGGCGGGTCGCGCGGATCGCTCGACTTGCAGCGTGACCGTTCCGCCGCGATTGTTGGTATGCGCCTTCAGCAGCGCGAAGGTCAGATCGTCGCGACTGTTGCGGATGATATCGGAGTAGCCGGGAAAATATCCGGAGAAGCGCGTCAGCAGCGCCATGACGAACAAGTCCGGGTTTGCCTGGCGCGGGCTCGACCGCAAGGCGAATGCGACCGCCGCGCCGTTGGAAATATACATGCCGCGCCCGGCGAGCCAGTCGCGGTAGACCGCATCGTCGACGGCGAAGCTGCGCGTCCTCGCAGGCAGGTCCATGGACGCGATGCCTTGTGAACGAGGCTCGACCTCGTAGCGGTCCTGCAGATTTTGACCGACACCCTCCAGCGGGACTTCCACTTTGATCCCCAGAGCGGTGAGCTGAATCGGGCGGACCTATGCCCGACAGCATCAGAAGCTGCGGGCGTATTGAACGCGCCGCCGGCAAGGATGACTTCGCGCGCGGCGCCGACGCGCCTTTGACACGCCGGCCTCGCCGTGCAGCGTTTGGCGACGCGCGATAGAGATTCTTGCCTTTCAGATATTCCACGCCCGATCGGCGCGCTTGTCGGCAGTCCAGCAGAACTCGCGTCGCCAGCGCGTCGAATTCGACGTGCAGTCCGTGCCTGCGACATGGCCGACCAGTACGCGTTCGCGTGCGCCGCGCCGTCGCCCCGCGTGCGTCGACAGCGGAACCTCGCAAAGGCCCTCGGCGAGCAGCCCTTGCAGCGCGTCGATCGTTGGGATCGCTTTCGCCGATCACGAAGCGCGCCAACCGCTGCAAGGCCATCGGATGCTGCAGCCGGGCGGCCCGCGTGCCCGCGGCCGAGCCGAAGATCCGCACAGATCGCCTCCTCGCATTACACGCATGAGTGCTCGATCGCCGAACGCCGTGTCCGCGGCAGCGGCGACATTCGGTGTCGCAGCCAGCCCTTCCAGCCGTGCCCGGTCGGATTGAAGCGATCGCCGGTCAGCCGCGCAGAGGAAACGCCAGCAGCGGACGATGCCGGCAATCCTCGATGCGGTGAAAATAACGCCGCATATTCCGCGCGCTCCAGGATCGGATCGCCGGTCAGTTTGGCGATCTCGTCCCAATCCGATATCGTGCGGGTACATGAAGATCATGGCGTTGTGGCCGTGCAGCCGCCCAGCGCCGAAGCGCGCGGATAGAGCACGCCCTGCGGCGGTTTCGTTTTAGGCAAGCGCCGATGGGCATCATCGCCGAAATCGTGGACGAGAAAATTCCACGCCATGCCAGGATTTTCGGAGGCGAACGCATGAAAGGCAGGAACCTGATATTGGTGGGCGAGCCCTGAATCCTGCTCCACGCGCGGATCGCCGCCGGCTTCCAGCAGCAAGACCTTCATGCCGGCTTCGGCAAGGCGCGCGGCGACCGTCCCACCCCGGCGCCGGAGCCGACTACGATGTAGTCGTAATCATTATTTTGCGCCGCGCTCATGGTCAGAACGTCTTGATGAATTCGATCAGCGCTCGTTTGTCGTCATCACTGAGCGGCGGCTCTGTTCCGAACGCCCTTTCGTCGGCCGTCAATCCATCGATTTCGTTGAACTTCGCGGTGCCGAAATAGTGACCGCGGTTGACGACGAAATCCGGGCACTTGCTCAGTTTCAGCAATGGCTCGCGAAGTTTGGCTCCCCAGGACAGCAGGCTGGCATCGTCGGCGGACGGGTCGAGATCGGGGAAATTCGCAACGACCTTGTCTGCAAAGTGTTTGAGGTTGAGCAGATGCTCGGCCCTCTGGATCAAGGCGGTGCGGTCTAGATCGACGATAGGCTGATAGCTCGCAGCGAGGCCGATCGGGAAGCCTTTTGGTATTGGGCCGAGCTTGAACGAGCCGTCCTTGTCAAATAGCGCCGCAAATGGCCTGGGGGGAAGGTAGTCGATAAGGCTCCTGAGCTGCACCGGGACGCTACGCTTGGGAATATCGACGAAGCTCCGCTCGGTGGTGCGAACGATGTAACCGTCGAAGCCATCGTCGTGGGGGCGGGTCTCCGGCCACAGGAGCTGATGGATTGATTCATCGAACGCTTTCATGCGCGTGGCAACGCCGGGATCGGAGTAGAAGGGGCCGAGCCGGTTGTTGAGCAGAAATGGGGCCGTCGACCAGATGCTCACGAGTGAGGGCACCCGCGTGAATCCGCGTCCGCTGCCCGGCATCGTAAACTGCCAGCGTTGCGCGCTGACGGGATCCTGCACCGTGATCTTGCCAACGGAAGGGAGGTCCTTGTAGGTCGAGGACGAGAAATTGTCCCAAATGTTGCCGCGGATTGCATTGGTGGCCAACGGGCTGCAGGCGTTGGTTCGCAACAGCGTCACCGGGATGCGGGCGTCGGTCGAAAGATAGTTGCCGTCGAGGAAATCAGGCTTCGCCACCATCTCGCGCATCCTGGCCTTGAATTCGTCGGTCTTGGTATAGGCCCAGTAACGATTCCAGCAGGTGAGGTAGCCTGGGCCCGAGCAGCCCCCCGGCGTCATCTTTGCGCGCGCTTCGTCGGGGAGTTTGCTCGAATGGCAGCGCGCGCAGGTCTCGGCAAACACGATCTTGCCGCGATCGAGTATCGCGGTGTCGGTCGTCAGATATTGCTTTCCTTCGGGCGCGTCCGCCAGATGGTCCGGTTGTCCAGCCTTGAGGAGGAATTTGGCCATCTTGAACGTGCCTTCTTCGGTGGCGCGCCAATATGGAGACCCCTTTTCGGCTGTCGCGATCTCAATCGGCGTGATCTTCTTGCCGCCGAAGAACGGATTGAAATGCGTGAGCCAATCTTCGCTGTAGAGACCGATATTGATGTAGACACGATTGAGCGCGCCCATCACGCCGACGGAATCCGAGCCGTCCTTCAATACGCGGGGCGACCACGACGTACCCGGCGGATTGAAATAGGGGAACGGCGGCGGCAACTGCTTGTTGTTGCGCTCGTCTCCCCTCAGCGTCTCCTTGCCCCACAACAGCGCCTCGCCCAGCCGTTCCTTCAGCAGGTAGACGGCATTCATCGTGCGGGGATTGTTGATGTAGTCCGTTGAGACGAGCGACGTGTCCATCGTGCCCGGCGGAAAGGAATGCATCAGCTGGTAGAGGAACTTCCTGCTGTCGCCGGAATAGACGAAGACGCGGTCCATCCAGAGATATTGAGCGCCGACGGTGGAATTCAGGTTGGCCCATTGCGGATTGGAAGGGGTCGCCGGCGGGTGCAGAGGGCTCGGGCCGACGTGGCAGAAGCCGCAGGCCATGCCGACCCGATACGGGCGAATGAGGTCGGGATTGTTGTAGTAGCTCTCGTCAGTGTAATATTTTTCGGGATCCCACTTGTCCTTCGCCGCCTGGTCAAAGTCGGGATTCGGAAACAGCCGCAGGCCGACGATGCCGGTCGGATAGCCGAAATAGGAGCCAACCGGCAGTGCAGATCCGTCGGAGAAGGTCTTGCCGCGCGCGCCGATCGTTACGCCGGGATAGGTCGTCTCGTTTTCGAACGGGTCTGCCGGACAATCCTTGCTGCGCACATCAAGCCAGAGGCCAAAGCGCTTCGGGTCCGGCGCGGTCGGCTTTTCGAAGCACGGCTCGTTGAGTGCTCCCAGCCACTCCCAGCGCGAGTCGCGATCGCAACGCTTCCCGTCACAATAGGCTTGGCTTGGATGCGACGTGACGATCTTCAGAAGGTCGAATGTTCCGAAGCTGTTTCCCGTTATCTTGTCCCAGAGACGGTCGTTGCCGCCGGTCCAGACCAGCCACATATTGCGCCCTTGCACCTCTTCCTGTTGCAGTGCGACGCCATTGTCCATGTCGTGAAAATAGTCCTCCGTCGCTTGCGGAAAACTTGCTGCGTCGCGACCGGCGCGTTGCGCTTCATCGACGATGATGACCGGTGCGGCTCGTATGCCTTGAGCCGCATACATAATGCCTGCCGCTGCAATGCCTGTGATAAGAGCGGCGGGGAGGTATGAATTGATTTTTCGCATAATCGTTCCTCGCTTTGCAATTCGCTGTCAGCGCAGGAGCCGTAATATTGACGATAATCGCGGCGCGAGTGACGCCGCAGTTCTAGTCATCGCCAGTCAGTCATCTTTGCGCCGTTTATCGGCGCGCGCAATATCAAAAATGGCTTCCTGAGGTTGTTGAAGTATTTCTTCACGTATTCTGCAGCGGGTGTCCTCGACCTCTGCGACAACGATGAAACTATCTTGCGGGATCATGTCCCGATTCCTGCTAGGTTCTGAAATCGAGCGAAAAATCGATCAGGCGCGCATTGTCCCAATACACTTTGCCAAGATAGAAACCCGGCTCTATCTCGCGAATTTCATCGCGAATATGCGAGGCGACGAGCGACGTCTCCGAATAGTCGAGTACGATGCATTCCTTGCCGTCGAGAAGGCTCGGCCCCTTGGAGACGCGGGCTATGATCGCATTCAGGCCCAGCGACAGAATGTGGTTTCGCAACAATCCCGCCTTGGCGTCGAACACCTTGCCTTGCCAAGCGAAGATATTGATAAAGGCGGCGATCGACTCGCTCATCGGTGTTCCCGGCGCAATGATGGCCGTGCCCTTGGCTTCACCATCCGGGATCGGGCCGGAATCATGTGCGCTGAATAGTTCGTCAAGCTGTTGCTGTGACATTTGGAGCAGCTGCTTTGCATCTAAAGCCATCCGCGTCTCCCTCGGTCATCTCCCAGACACTTTGCGCATACTTTCGGAAGTGCCTTCACCCGATGAACGGTCGACCTGTCCAATAGAGATGAACCAGCCGCATTGTGGCGCTCACGCGCAGGGCGATGCGATGCGCCTCTAAACGGAGAAATTGTACAGCAAAAATGGCGTCCTGCTACTAAAGCTTGTCGGGTTTTTCTAACAAGATTTAGCACTTGGACATCCGCATTGGGGCCAACAATCAATTCCCGCCGAATAGAAAGACGCGTCATGCAGCATGCAGCCGGCTTGCCGAGCCGTAGCTCGCGTACCGCACGGCCCGCCTTCGCCCGTTGGGCTTCGGCGCGGCAGCCTTCGCTCACTTCGCGAGCGAAGGCTGGTGGGCCCGGCAGGACTCGAACCTGCAACCAGACCGTTATGAGCGGCCGGCTCTAACCATTGAGCTACAGGCCCCGCCGCGGCGGCCGCGCGAAGCGGCCGGCAACGGTGCCGGGATCGTTTACAGGGTGACTGGCGATCCCGCAATGCCGTGCTCAATCCACCGAAACGCCGGCGAATTCCACCACTTTCCGCCATTTCTCGGTCTCGTCGGTGATCAGCCTGCCGAATTCGCCTGATGTCATCGGCTTGGGGATGCCGCCGACCTCGGCCAGCCGCGCCACCAGTCTGGGGTCGTTCAGCGCCTCGCCGACGGCCTTGTTGAGGATGTCGACGATCTCAGGCGGCGTACCCTTGGGCGCGGAGATGCCGTAGAAGCCGACCGATTCGAAGCCCGGCACGGTTTCGGCGATTGCGGGCACCTCAGGCACGATGGGCCAGCGCTGCGGCGAGGTGACGCCGAGCGCGCGCACGGTGCCGCCGCGCGCCTGTTCCAGCGCCGAGGGCAGATTGTCGAAGATCAGTTGCACCTTGTTGGAGATGATGTCGGGGAAGGCGATCGCCGATCCCCGGTAAGGCACATGCTGCATGTCGCATTTCGTCATCGCCTTGAACAGCTCCGCCGACATGTGCACCGAGGTGCCGTTGCCCGATGAGGCATAGGAGATCTTGCCGGGATTGTCCCTGCAGTAGTCGATCAACTCCTGCACGCGTCTTCACCGGCATCGCGTTGGAGACCACCAGCATATTGGTGAGCTGCATGATGCTCGCGACCGGCACCGTGTCGCGGATGAAATCGAACGGCAGCTTCTTGTAGAGCGAGGTCGAGATCGCGTTGTTGGGCCCGACGAACAACAGCGTATAGCCGTCCGGCGCCGAGCTGATCGCGGCGGCCGCGGCGATGTTGCCGCCGGAACCGGTTCGGTTTTCGACCACGAATTGCTGACCGAAATGCTCCGACAGCCACTGGCTCATGATGCGTGCGACGATATCGACCGGGCCACCCGCGGCGAAGCCGATCAGCCAGCGCACCGGACGGTTCGGATAATCGGCGGCGGAGGAGGGCGTGGCAAAGCTCGAAAGGCAGATAAGCCCAACCAAAGCGGCGCGGACATATCGGATCATGATCGCTCCCCCCGTCATTTTCTTGTGACCGTTGCGTCCATGCTTTCATAAATCGCAGCCTTTGCCTACAACCTCCGCTGCGCAGACATCGGCGCCTGCGGAACGATGCTTGAGGCCTGTTATGAAATTCGCTCATATGCTTTGTGTTGGCGCCTTGCTGTTGAGCGGCAGCGCCGTGGCGCAACAGGGAGGCAAGATCGCTACCGATATGACGAAAGCAAAGACGACGATCAGCCTGGGGACCGCGACGCCCGGCGGCGGCTTCCCGCTCTATGGCAACGCTTTCGCCGAGGTCATGAACGCCGCCGATCCGACGCTGTCGATCGCGCCGCGCAACACTAAGGGTTCCAACGAGAATATTCCGTTGCTGGAAGCTGATACCCTCGACCTCGCGCTGGTGGCGGGCGAGCCGTCCTATGAAGCGTTCATGGGCATCGGGCGTCCCGCGACCAAACTGAAAATCCTGACCGCGATGTATTCCAGCCCCGGCATGTTCGTGGTGCGCGCCGACAGTCCCTACAAGACGATTCACGATCTCGTCGGCCAACGGATCGCGTTCGGCGCCAAGGGCTCGGGCCTGCCGATCCTGTCGCGCTATGTGCTCGATGGCATCGGGCTCAAGCAGGACGAAGATTTCAAGTCGATCTATCTCGACCGCGCCGGCGACGGGCCTGCGATGGTGCAGGACGGCCGCGCCGCCGCGCTGTGGGGCGCGGGCATCGGCTGGCCCGGTTTCAAGGCGATGGCGGAGAGCCCCGGCGGCGCGCGGTTCATCGTGCCCGATGCCGACGAGATCGCGCGCATCCGCGCCAAGCACACCTACCTGAAGCCGCTGACGGTGCCGGCCGGCAGCTACCCGAACCAGAGCGCGCCAATTTCGTCGGTCGGTTCCTGGAGCTATATCCTGGTGCGCGAAAGCCTGCCGGATGAGACAGCCTACCGGCTGGCGAAGACGCTGCACGGCATCGAAGGCGAGTTTTGCAGCAAGCTGTCGCAGGCCTGTGAGACCACGGCCGCCAACACGGTCGCGGCCGCGCCGAATGTCGATCTCATTCATCCCGGCGTGCTGAAATATTTCCGCGAGATCGGCGTGGTGAAGTAGGACGCTATTTGGTCGGTTCGTCATTTCGGTGGCCGGGTGCCGACATTGCTGCGACGGCATTTCAATTCAAACATCGAAGTGTTTCAAATCCTCTCGCCCGCCTGCGGCGCGGGCATCTCTCTCCTCGTCATTCCGGGATGCGCCACTTGGCGCAGGCCCGGAATCCATACTCACGATCGTGGTTATAGATTCCGGGCTCGCG
Organism: uncultured Alphaproteobacteria bacterium; assembly: GCA_963774775.1. Lineage (GTDB taxonomy): Bacteria > Pseudomonadota > Alphaproteobacteria > Rhizobiales > Xanthobacteraceae > Bradyrhizobium. The sequence continues at coordinate 250,540 of CAVZGZ010000012.1, read as the reverse complement.
CTGCGCGCGCCCCGGAATGACGACGGAGGGTGTGACACGCGCCTCCGCATTCTCGCGGCATGATGTGCCCGAGTTTTTTAAAAAACTCCTGCCCTCGTTAAGCGAAGAGGGCGCAGGGAAGACCGGGTGCGCGCTGCACCCGCGGTCTCGTGTGCAAAATTGTGCGAAGAACCGCACACGAGCATACAGGTTCAGCGGAAACACTCCGGCCTTCCCCGCGCAATGGTTTTACGGCTTATATCGTGCTCTCCCTGGCGACCGGGCTTTCTTGCCACCATCATCCGTGAGAAGCTTGCTTCTCACGAACTTGACGCCAGCGTCGGGGCGTCAGAACCACACGACTTCGCCGTACGCGATCGGCCACGTTCGTCTCACGCAGCTCTCGCGTCCACCGCATCCCACCGCGCGTTCGTGACGTGCGCAACGCCCCTCTCATCGGGTGGGACGGGACAAGCTAGTAGCGCTGATTTGCCCGACGCGTTAAGTGGAATATTTTTGCGGGCGGGGGTGGACAGGTTTTTGCTGATTTGCCCGACGGGTCAATTGGTCGCGTCTGAAAACGGTAGTTCGTCATTGCGAGCGAAGCGATGCAATCCATAGTGCGACTCGCTTTGGCGGGTGTGGATTGCGGCGCTGTCAGTATAAGTTCATTCAGCACTGTTCTTCCGTACCGCCCGGACCGGGTTGGTTCAAACGACCTGCCTGCAACATGAAATCGTCGAACATGGCCGCCGCGTCCTTGATCTTGTGGCAGCTGAAGCCGTCGACGGAACGTTTCGTGCTGCGATCGAACAGTTCCAGCCAAAACAGTGGCAGTCCGTCAAGGTCGGCCCCAGCCTCGGGACGCCGAAACATGCGGATCTCGTAGTTACCAATGGTGACGATCGAAATCGACGCTTCTGAAGCATGTTCCGGAATGGACGAGAGTTTGATGTAGGCTCTCGCAATTCGTAGTTCCGTAAACGTCCTGTCCGACGTGTTGATCACGATCATTCCTTGTAATCCAAATGCGCTATGAGCGCTGCAGCATTGTCGACGACAAAAATTCGAGCCACTGAAATGCCGCTGCACGATTGTACGATCCGAACGCCGGCAGGCCGGAAGCAGAGGGTATTTAGCAGGACAGGACGGAAGCGCGCTTGTTATGAAGCGCCAATGATTTGTTGTTCTGTGCCAGTGTCGCCCCTGGGATGGCGAACGGTCTCCGAAAACCCGCCAATTGCGGTTGATTTCAGCTTAGGTTGACGCGAGCTGATCAGAACGAAACCGTCGGGGCGTCATGCCGGTCCACCGTTTGAAGGCATGCGTCAGCGAGCTGACCTCGCGATAGCCAAGCAGCCATGCGATTTCGGAAATAGGCAACGTCTCATCATTGAGATAGCGCTTGGCGAGGGCGGCCCGCAACTGCTCCAAGATCTCCGCGAACGAGGTGTCCTCCTCGGCAAGTTTGCGCGACAAGGTTCGCGAACTCATCCCGAGCTGTCGCGCAACTTCCGATGCCACGGCTCTGCCGTGCGGCAGCAGCTTCGGCAGAATGTCCTCTGCCTTCGAACGAACCGTGAGGCGCTCTTGCGGCTTGCGCGCCAGTGCCTCTTCCGCGTAGCACCGCAACAGTTCGTTGAGGTGTTCGTCGCGTCCCACAACAGGAAGCAGGCCCGTTGGTCGCGGAAAGCAGATCTCGTCGGCGTCAGCGCCAAATTCGACGTCGACGCCGAAGAAAGCCCTGAATTCCGGAGACGTTTCGGTTCGCGTATGTTTCATCTTCAGCCGCGACGGCGCCAACCGGCCGTTCGTCACCTGTCGGCAAATACGCACCAGCGTCACCAGCCAGAACTCCATATGGTGCATTTCGGCATCGCGGTCGACGTTGACGTAATCAAGTGCAATTGCCGCTGTCCGGTCCTGCATGGTGAAACGCAGACGAACGCCTTCATTGTTGATCTGGCTGTACCGTTCGGCGTTCCGAAGCGCGTCTGCAAGCTGGTCCGACGACGCGATCACGTAGTAGACCAGACCGATCTCGCGCAGATCAAAGCTGCGGGCCAAATGGAAGCCCAGCCAATCGTCCTGCACCTCCTCGGCAGCCAGTTCCAGGAGCTTGATCTGGGTCCGTACTTCCAGCCGGATGGCCGGGTCTCGGGCAACTTCGGGTGTCAACCCCACCTTCGAGAGAATGACAGCGGGGTCCTTGCCCATCTCGTCCAACCGGGCACAAGCCAGTCGTGCGATCCCGCCCGTGGCGCTTGGGATTGAATTGAAACCGCTTGATCCTGCGGACGGCATGACGGAGCCTCGGTCTACAGCGCGCTAGACGATCCGAAATGGATCGTGGCAGCGTCTGCCCGGTATTGATGTGCGTCAAGGCAACGCAGAGGCGGGACCGCGGTTTTGGGCCAGGAACCAAAACGGCAGGCGGAAAGTTGTTGTGATAGTTCGGGAACGTGGCGGTAACCCGGTCCCCGCAGTTTTCAATTCGGAAAGCCAGACTGCTTCATTCATTCGCGCTTCTATTGCGAAGGAACGGCTGTGCATGCCGACCAGGCAGCATCATGGGATAACTTACATGAGCGTTTCGAGATCAAGAGAATCAACCATCCGGAGGCATACAGCCTCGATGGCGCGTGCACTGACATGGCTGAGGAATACGCTTCCCGCCTCTACGGCACAGGGATCGGAATTCGCCGCCATGTCACCGGTTCGAATTTCATCCGATACGCGCAGGAATCCTCGTGGCGCGAGGATTCGGTTGTTTAACGAAGTGAATTCCGGCCATGAGTAGCCTCGCACAACGCGAAGCGGACGCTGCACTTAACTGACCAGCCGCGCTTTTAGTTACGGTGCACAAAACGGACTTAACGTGCCTTTGCGTGCATCGTTCACCTTACATCTTCATCGGACACGCCGGGTCCGGCGGCCGAGCAGCGAAGTAGAAGAAATTCCCACACGCCGCTCGCTCACCTCACTTCTTCACCATCGCGCACGCCGGGTCTATCGGCCCAAATGCATCCTCGCCGGAAATTTTTGCCAGGATCTTGTAATAGTCCCACGGATATTTCGATTCCTCCGGCGACTTGACCTGCACCAGCATCAGATCGTGCACCATCAGATTGTCCTCGCGCAGTTTGCCGTTGCGGGAGAAGAAATCCTCGACCGGCTTCTCGCGCATCTTGGCGGCGACCTTGAGCGGGTCGTCAGTGCCGGTTTCCTTGATCGCGTTGAGATAGGCGATAACAGAGGAATAGACGCCGGCCTGCCACATCGTCGGCATCCGGTTCATCTTGGCGAAATAACGCTTCGACCATTCGCGGGTCTTGTCGTCCATGTCCCAGTAGAACGACGTCGTCAGCAGCAGCCCCTGCGCCGCCGGCAATCCCAGCGAATGGATGTCGGTGATCAGCGCGAGCAGGGCCGCCATCTGCTGGCCGCCCTTGAGGACGCCGAACTCCGAGGCAGTCTTGATCTCGTTCATGTTGTTGGGCGGACCTGCGGCGATGCCGATGATCTTGGCCTTGGAAGCTTGCGCCTGCAGCACGAAGGACGAGAGGTCGGGCGTTGCCAGCGGTGGCTTCACCGATCCCAGCACCTTGCCGCCATTGGCGTTGATAACGGTCGACGCATCGCGCTCCAGCGAATGGCCGAACGCATAGTCGTCGGTGATGAAGAACCAACTGTCGCCGCCGCGCTTGACCACGGCCTGCGCGGTGCCGACCGCGAGCGAACGGGTGTCGATCACCCACTGCATCGCGTAGGGCGAGCAGAATTTGCCGTGGAAATCCGCGGCCAGGGTCGAATGCGTGATGAACAGCTTCTTCTTTTCGTTGGCGACGTTCTGCACCGCAAGGCCGACCGCGGAGACTGGCACGTCCACGATCAGATCGACCTGATCGACGTCATACCAGCGCCGCGCGATGCCGGCGCCGATATCTGCCTTCAACTGATGGTCGCCGATGATCAACGAAATCGGTTTGTCCAGCACCTTGCCGCCGAAATCGTCGATCGCCATTTGCGCGGCGGTGACGGAGCCCTGGCCGGTGGGCGTGGAGGCCGGGCCGTTCATGTCGGTGAGGACGCCGATCTTGACCAGATCGTCGGAGATCTGCGCGCGCGCCGCTGTCGAAGCCAGCATCGCCGCCGCGAGCGCTGCAAGCATGGAAAGTCTGTTGCCGAACATCTGTCTCCCTCCGTTGGAATCGGCGCATTGGCCGTTATTGCTTGTTCCGGCGGAAACGCCCAGCCGAATTGGTTTTCGCCGAATTGGTTTCTTTTGCAACTATTTTGGGGTCGGCGTCAACGCGTCTTGCGACTAATGACGGGGACCCCCGGGCAGGGTCCGGCTGTTTATTTCCGATACGATTGAGTACATACGCCGACCATGGTCACACCCCAGCGCCTGCCGGCCTCGCTTACGCCACTTGACGTCGTGCTCGCCGCCATCTTGCGTGGCGTTGAGCAGGTTACGCCGGTTGAATTGCCGCTGGCGCAGGCATTGCGCTGCATCGCCGCCGAGATGCCGCCGCTGAAGGCCCATCCGCCGCGCGATATTGCGGCCAGCGACGGCTGGGCGCTGCGGGCCAATGATCTCGTTGGTGCGTCCTCCTATTCGCCATTGCCGCTGGTCAAAATGCCGCACTGGGTCGAGGCTGGCGAAGCGATGCCCGCTGGTTGCGATTGCGTGCTCGATGCCGATGCGGTCGATCAGGCTGGTCCGATCACCCAAGTGGTCACCGAGGCGATCCCGGGGCAGGGTGTCAGGCGCGCCGGCCACGATATCGCCGACGGAAGTTTTGTAACTGACGCCGGGCGGCACGTGCTGGCGCGCGATCTCCTGATCGCGCGGGCGGCGGGGCTCTCCAGTTTGAAGGTGCGCCGGCCGCGGCTTGCCATCGTCAACGTCCCCGGGGGGACGCTGACCGCCAGCCTGATTGCGGAGAGTGCGCGCAACGCTGGAGCCGATGTTATCAGCGTTGAGGCTACGGCACGCGATGCGGCGTCGATTGCGGGGGCGTTCGATGCCGGCGCGTGCGACCTGCTGATCACCATCGGCGGCAGCGGCGTCGGCCGCACCGATGCGACGGTGGCGGCGCTGGCTGAACGCGGCGAAGTGATCGCGCATGGCATCGCCTTGCAGCCGGGCCGCACCACGGCGGTTGGCCGCGTTGGAACGACGCCCGTCATCGCGCTGCCGGGGGCGCCCGACCAGGCGTTTGCGGCATGGTGGGCGCTCGCGCTTCCTGTGTTCGATCGGCTCTCGGGCCGCCGGCCGCGAAAGACGCTCAATCTGCCGCTGGCGCGCAAGATCGCGTCCCAGGTCGGCATTGCCGAGATCGTGCTGCTGGAACGGAAACAAGACGCCTGGATGACACTCGCGGCAGGCGACCTGTCGCTCGATGCGATTGCGCGGGCCGAAGCGTGGCTGATGGTTTCAGGCGGCAGCGAGGGATTTGCTGCGGGCACCCCGGTCGATGCCTATATGCTGCGGGAGTAGGGTGGATTTTCGAATGAGCAATGCGCCGCGGCCGAATGACCGTGACAGCAGGGATCAGGACCAGTTCCTGACCATCCTGTCGCGCGAAGATGCGATGGCGCGCTTCGAGGCCGCGCTGTTTCCACGTCCCTTGCCGGGCGAGCCGCGCGCGCTGGCGGATGCGCTGGGCTGCGCGCTGATCGAAGATGTCGTCGCGCCGATCGATGTGCCGCCGTTCGATCGTTCCAACGTCGACGGCTTTGCGGTGCGCTCCGCCGATCTCGCCTCCGCCGCGGAGGCTACGCCGGTTCGCCTGATGCTCAACGATGAAGTGATCGCCTGCGGCACGGCGCCGACGAGGCCGGTGCTGTCGGGAACGGCCACCTCCATCGCCACCGGCGGGCCAGTGCCGCGCGGGGCGGACGCCATCGTGATGGTCGAACACACCCAGCCCGCGGGCAGCAGTGCCATCGAAATCCGCCGCGCCGCCTCGCCCGGGCAATACGTCTCCTATGCCGGCTCAGACATTGCGCGCGGCGAGGCGCTGCTGCGCGCTGGTACCGTCATCGGTTCGCGCGAGATCGGCATGCTGGCGGCTTGCGGGATCGCGCAAGTCACGGTGGCGCGACGGACGCGGGTTGCCGTCCTCTCCACCGGCGACGAACTGGTGCAGCCCGGCGCGCCGCTGCGCCCCGCCGCGATCTACGACACCAACGGCGCGATCGTCACTGCGGCGATTGCCGAGAACGGCGGCGACGCGATGTTTCTCGGCGCCGTTGCCGACGATGAAGATGCACTCGAAGCTGCCATGCGCGCGGCGCTTGCGATCAGCGACGTGCTGGTGCTTTCGGGCGGCACCTCGAAGGGCGCCGGCGACGTCTCCCACCGCATCATCGGCCGGCTCGGCAAGCCCGGCATCATCGCGCACGGCGTGGCGCTGAAGCCGGGCAAGCCGCTATGTCTTGCCGTCTGCGATGGCAAGCCGGTGGTGATCCTGCCGGGATTTCCGACCTCGGCGATGTTCACCTTTCACGACATGATCGTGCCGGTGCTGCGGCGGATGGCCGGTCTGCCGCCGCGCCCGGACGCAAAGGTCACGGCGCGCGTGCCGGTGCGGATCGCCAGCGAAATCGGCCGCACCGAATTCGTCATGGTGTCGCTGGTCGCGGGATCAGATGGGTTGATCGCCTATCCTTCCGGCAAGGGCTCCGGCGCGATCACGTCCTTTGCGCAGGCCGACGGCTTCCTCAAGATCGATGCGCTGGCCGATCAGATGCCGGCCGGCACGCAAGCCGAGGTGACGTTGTTCACGCCGCATGTGCGGGTGCCCGATCTCGTGATCGTCGGCAGCCATTGCACCGGGCTCGATCTCGTCACCGCGCCCCTGGCGCGCGCGGGGTTTTCAGTGCGCTCGATCGCGGTCGGCAGCCTCGGTGGCCTGGCGGCAGCCAAGCGCGGCGAGTGCGATTTCGCGCCGATCCATCTGTTCGACGAGAAGAGCGAGACCTACAACACGCCCTATCTCGTCGAGGGCCTCGAACTGGTGCCGGGCTGGCGGCGGATGCAGGGCATCGTGTTCCGCAAGGGCGACGCGCGCTTCGAGGGGCTGACGGCCGAGGCCGCGGTGCGATCGGCGCTGGCCGATCCCGCCTGCATCATGGTCAACCGCAACCAGGGCGCCGGCACGCGCATCCTGATCGATCGCCTGCTCGGCGATATCAGACCCGATGGCTACTGGAATCAGCCGCGTTCGCATAACGCGGTCGCGGCCGCCGTCGCCCAGCATCGCGCCGACTGGGGCATGACCATTGCGCCGGTCGCGCATGCATCCAACCTGGGTTTCATTCCGCTGGCCGAAGAGCATTATGACTTCGCACTGGTGAGTTCGCGGAAACAGCGCCCGGCAGTGCAGGCATTTCTGGATGCGCTTGGCTCGGACGAAAGCCGTGCTGCGCTTTCGAGCGCCGGATTCCGGCCGGCATAGCCGGCGGCGGTTGTGCCGCGCGGCGAGATGGGGTGGGGCGCGATGGCAAAGCCGATTTCGGTTGCGATCGTCGGTGCCGGCATGGGTGGGCTTGCCACTGCTGCGGCGCTGCGCCGCGTCGGGATCGATGTCATGGTGTATGAGCAGGCGGCTCAATTTACCCGCATCGGCGCCGGCATTCAGGTCGGCTGCAACGCCATGAAAGTCTTGCGCGGGCTGGGCCTCGAGGCGCGGCTGCGCGGCCAGTCCTTCTACCCGCGCTCCTGGAATAACCGTGACTGGCAGACCGGCGCCGTCAAGTTCGACATGATCTTCGGCGAGAGCGCCGAGGCGAAGTTCGGCGCGCCCTATCTGCTCGCGCATCGCGGCGACCTGCATGCGGCTTTGGCCAGCGTGGTCCCCGACGTATCCATCAAGCTCGGTCACAAGCTCGTTGGTTTGGATGAGACCGCCGACGGCGTCCGGCTGACCTTCGCCAATGGCACCAGCGTTGTCGCGGATGCCGCAGTCGGCGCCGACGGCGTGCATTCGGTGGTGCGAGACATCCTGTTCGGTGTCACGCCCGTCAATTTCACCGGACGCATTGCCTACCGCACGACCTATCCGGCGGCGCTGCTTGGCGGCGAAGGGATCGATGATTGCACCAAATGGTGGGGTGAGGACCGCCACATCGTCATTTATTACGTCAAGCCGGACCGCAGCGAAGTCTATCTCGTCACCAGCCAGCCGGAGCCGGATTTTCGCATCGAGTCCTGGTCGGCGAAGGGCGACATCAGGGAATTGCGCGCGTCGTTCAGGGGATTCCATCCACAGGTCGGGCAGGTGCTGGCGGCATGTCCCGACGTGCACAAATGGGCGATCGTCGATCGGGATTCGCTTGAGCACTGGGCGGATGGCAACGTGACGCTGCTCGGCGACGCCTGCCATCCGATGACGCCCTATATGGCGCAAGGCGCGGCCATGGCGATCGAGGATGCCGCCGTGCTGTCGCGCTGCCTCGATGGCGTCGAGCGGGAAGGCCTTGCGCAATGCGTTTCGCCGCTTCGAGGCGACCCGAAGGGAGCGAACCACACGGGTGCAGGAGACCTCGCGCGCCAATATCTGGCTCAGGGAAAGAACGGATACCAGCTGGGTCTACGGCTACGACGCCTGGACGGTGCCGTTGGCGGCGTAGGAGGCCTCGCAAGAGACGCCTCCTGCCGAGGCGGCTCTTGCTGAGGGAAGCCCGCGCCGAGCGGCGCAGGCTTGTTCTCAAACGTTGAGGTTCATCCAGACCGCCTTCGGCTCGGTGAAATTATCGAGCGCGGCGGTGCCGTGCTCGCGGCCGAAGCCGGAATCGCGCACACCGCCCCAGGGCAATCGCACATCGGTATAGCCGTAGGTGTTGATCCAGACCGTGCCGGCCTTGGCCTTCTTGGCAAAACGCTGTACGCGTCCGATGTCGCGGCTCCAGACGCCGGCGGCGAGGCTATAGGCGGTGCCGTTGGCAATACGAAGCGCATCGGCCTCGTCGCTGAATTTGATCACGCTCACGACGGGGCCGAATATCTCCTCCTGCGAGATACGCATCTCGTGCTTGACGTTGGCGAACACCGCCGGGCTGATGAAATAGCCGCGGTCGCCGACGCGCTTGCCGCCGGTCGTCAGCAACGCGCCCTCGCGCTGGCCGATATCGACATAATCGAGGATGCTCTTCATCTGCTTTTCGGAGATCACAGGTCCCAGCGCGGTGGCGCGGTCGGAAGGATCTCCCATGCGGATCGATTGCGCGCGCTGCGTCAGCCGTTCCACCACCTCGTCGTAGACCTTCTCATGCGCGAGCACGCGGGATCCGGCCGAGCAAACCTGCCCGGCGTTGAAGAAGATGCCGGACGCGGCGGCCTTGCTGGCGGCTTCGACATCGGCGTCGTCGAAGATGACGTTGGCGGATTTGCCGCCGAGCTCGAGCGACACCCGTTTGAAGTTGCCGGCCGCGCCGCGCAGGATGCCGCGGCCGACGCCGGGCGATCCCGTGAACGTCACCTTGTCCACGTCCGGATGATTGACGAGGGCATCGCCGACCACTCGCCCCGGGCCGGTCACGATGTTGAGCACGCCCGGCGGCAACCCTGCTTCGAGCGCTAGTTCGGCGATCCGCAGTGCGGAGAGCGAGGTCAGTTCGGCCGGCTTCATCACGATGGTGCAGCCGCAGGCCAGCGCTGGCGCGAGCTTCCACATCCCGATCATCAGCGGGAAATTCCAGGGCACGATGGCGGCAACCACGCCGACCGGCTCGCGCACGGTGTAGGTGAGCGCGTCGTCGCGGGTGGAGACGACCTCGCCGCTGATCTTGTCGGCCCAACCCGCGTAATAGGTCAGCGTGTCGATCGCGGCGGGAAGGTCCTGCCGCAGCACGCCCGAGATCGGCTTGCCGGCATCGAGGCTTTCAAGCGCCGCGATTTCATCGGCGTGCTTCTTCATGAGATCGACGAGCCGCAGCAGGATCTGCCCGCGCTCCGACGCACGCATGGTGCGCCACGGGCCCTCGAAGGCGCGCCGCGCCGCCGCGACCGCGCGATCGACATCGGCTTCGTTGCCTTCGGCAACGGTCGTGATGACCTGTTCGGTCGCGGGATTGAGGGTTTTGAAGCTGCGTCCAGAGGCGGACGGCACGTGCTGGCCGTCGATCAACAGCAGCCGGGGTTTCGAGATTGACGTCAAAGGCGTCGCTTCGCTGGCATAGTCATATGCAATCGACATCATATTTCCTCCACTTGTTATCGGCTAATATGGTATAAAATATGCCACAGTAAATATGATATGGTTTGCCTATGAGGCCTCGTGATATGAAGTCGACTTCATAAGTGGGTGGCCGATGCTGAACATCGAGATCGAAACCGTCTGGCGATTTCGCCGGGAGGGCAGCCCGCAGACCATCGTGGTGATGCTCGGAATCCTGAACGAGATCCGCAAGACCGGAAAACTCACCAGTGCGGCGGCCGATGCCCATCTCTCCTACCGGCACGTCTGGAATCTGGTCGAGCAATGGTCCGAGTTCTTCGGCGCGCCGCTGGTCGACACCCAACGCGGCAAGGGCACGACGCTGACGGCCTTCGGCGAAAAGCTGGTCTGGGCCGGACAGCGCATGCAAGCGCGGCTCGGCCCGCAACTGGAAAACCTCGCGCAGGAACTCGCGACCGAGATCAAGCCGTTCCTGCATCAGCGTCCGTCGGTGATCCGCGTTCACGCCAGTCACGGCTTCGCGGTCTCGAAGCTGCGCGAGCTGCTGGACCGCGACCCCGGCATCGGGGTCGATCTGCGCTATGTCAGCAACCAGAATTCGCTGGTGTCACTGGCGCAGGGCGCCTGCGATCTGTCCGGCGTGCACCTGCCGCGCGGCGAGTTGCGCGCGCAAAGCGTGCAGGCCTGCCGGGAATGGCTCGATCCGCGCGAGGACCGCGTCATCCATTTCGTGACCCGCGAAATGGGATTGATGCTCAAGCGCGGCAATCCGCTCGAAGATCCAGTCGCTGCAAGACGTCGTCGATCGCAAGGCCCGCTTCGTCAATCGCGACCATGATTCCGGCACGCGTCTGTTGTTCGACCAGTTGCTCGCGCTGCACGGCATCGACGAGGCCGCCATCAACGGCGCGCAGCAGATGGAATTCACCCACGCGGCGGTCGCCGCCTATGTCGCGAGCGGCATGGCGGATGCGAGTTTCGGCGTCGAGGCTGCCGCCCGGCAATTCGGGCTCGATTTCATCCGGCTTCTGACCGAGGATTATTTCTTCGTCTGCCGACGGGCCTTTCTGGAGACCGAGCCGATGCAGCGTGTGCTCGACGTCATGAAAGGCAACGAATTCCACCAGGCCGTCGCCGCGCTTCCCGGTTACGTCGCGGCCAATACCGGCTCGGTCAGTACCGTGCAGGAGTTTTTGGACATCGTGGAGGCAAAGAGCAAGAGCTCACGGAAGAAGAAAGTCTGAACGCGAGCCGCCTCAACCCCCATCCAGCGCCGCCAGCCGTTCCGCTTCCGCGATGTCGTCCATGGTGTTGGCGTTGAAGAACGGATCGAGCGGCGTTGTCGGCCACGTCACGGTGGCGAGCTTGTAGCGCGCGGTCCAGCGGTCGATCTTTCTGACGTCTTCGACTACCAGCGCGTGGCGAAGCTCTTCCCGTAGCGCCACGCTCCATAGTCCGATCACCGGATGCGATTGGCCGTCGGAAGCGGCGACGGCGAGTTGCGCGTTCTGCTCGGTAAGCGCCTGATGGAGGCGCGCGACCAGATCACGCGGAAGGAACGGACAGTCAGCCGCGGCGCTCAAAATCAAGGATGCTTCCGGCCGGTTCGCCGCGGTCCAATCCAGCGCCGCCAGAATGCCCGCGAGCGGGCCGGGGAAATCGGCAACGCCATCGGGGATGACGGGCAGGCCGAACGCGGCGAAGCGCGCCGGATCGCCATTGGCGTTGAGGATCAGTCCGTCGCATTGCGGCTGCAACCGTGCGATTACGCGCGCGAGAATGGTGCGGCCGCCGATCATGCGCATCGGCTTGTCGCCGCCGCCCATTCTGCGAGCCAGGCCGCCGGCGAGGAGTACACCGGGAATCCCGCGCGCGCCCTTTCGCGTCGCGTCACTCATCACGTTCCTCGCCCTTGCGCTTGTGCCGTGCGGATTCGTCCTCGACGTAATCGAGATTCTGGTCGAACACGACGCGCTCCTGCCCCGACAGCGCGATGAAGCGTTTTCCCCGCGTGCGCCCGACCAGGGTCAAGCCGACCTGCCGCGCCAGTTCGACGCCCCAGGCGGTGAAGCCTGAACGCGAGACCAGGATCGGAATCCCCATCCGCACCGTCTTGATCACCATCTCCGAGGTCAGCCGTCCCGTGGTGTAGAGGATCTTGTCGGCGGGATCGACGCCGTGGCGATAGATCCAGCCCGCGATCTTGTCGACGGCGTTGTGGCGGCCGACGTCCTCGGTGTAGCAGACGGGCGTGCCCTCCTTGCACAGCACGCAGCCATGGATCGCGCCGGCCTCGAGATAGAGCGAGGGCATGGTGTTGATCGTCTGCGTCATCTGGTAGAGCCAGGACGTCCGCAGTTCGGCTTTCGGCAGCGCCACGCTCTCCACCGCTTCCAGCAGATCGCCGAACGCGGTGCCCTGCGCGCAGCCGGACGTCTGCGTCCGCTTCTTCAGCTTTTGTTCGAAATTGGTGTGGTGTTCGGTGCGCACGACCACCACCTGCAAATCGTCGTCATACTCGACCTCGGTGACGACGTCGTCGTATTTGAGCATGTTCTGGTTCAGGAGATAGCCGAGCGCCAGATATTCCGGATAGTCGCCGATCGTCATCATGGTGACGATCTCCTGCGCGTTGAGGTACAGCGTCAGCGGCCGCTCGACCGGCACCCTGATCTCGACGCTGGCGCCGGTCTGGTCGGTGCCGGTGACGCGTTCGGTCAGTCGCGGATCGTCCGGATTGGGGACGATCAGGGGGACCGGCGCTTTGTCGATTTTCATCATAGAAGACAGCGTAGCATGACAATATCTGTAGGCTGATATAAGCACCGGAGTTAGCAAGTCACGGTTTACTCCGTCATGGCCGGGCTTGTCCCGGCCATCCACGCCTTTCTTTCGAGGAGAGCGTCAAGACGTGGATGCCCGGGACAAGCCCGGGCATGACGATTCACAAAGAACTGCCGGTTCCGGAGTACACGATGAAAGTAATTGGCCTCGCGGGATGGAGCGGCGCCGGCAAGACCACCTTGCTGGCGCGGGTGATCCCGCATCTGCTGGCGCGAGGCCTGACGGTGTCGGTCATCAAGCACGCCCACCACGAATTCGATGTCGACGTGCCGGGTAAGGATTCCTGGCGGCACCGCGAGGCCGGCGCCACCGAGGTCTTGGTGTCCTCGACCCGCCGCTGGGCCCTGATGCATGAATTGCGCGGCGCCAACGAACCGCGGCTGCCGGAACTGCTGGCGAAGATGGCGCCGGTCGACCTCGTCATCATCGAAGGCTTCAAGCGCGAGCCGCTTCGCAAGATCGAGGTGCATCGCGCCGCCAACGGCAAGCCGCTGCTGTTCCCTGACGATCCTGGCGTGGTCGGCATCGCGACCGATGTCGCGGTTGAAACCACGCTTCCCGTTGCCCATCTCGATGATGTCGAGGCGATCGCAGCCCTGCTGGAGCGTTCCGCGATTTCGGTCGAAGAGGTGCTGGCGAAGAGTTTTAGCGAGAGCTAAAGACGCAAATGGCGCAACTGTCCGACGACTGCTTTGCCTTCGGTGGGCCGATGATGTCGGTGGACGAGGCCGTGCGCCTGATCGCCGCGCGGGTCACGCCGGTGCGGGAGGTCGAGACCGCAGCGCTGGCCGACGCCGATGGACGTGTGCTCGCCAACGACGTTGTGGCGCCGCTGCCATTGCCCCCTTTCACCAATTCGGCGGTCGACGGTTATGCGGTGTCGAGCCGCGACCTTCCGAAAACGCAGGAGCAGGCGTTTCCGCTGTCCGGGCGCGTCCAGGCCGGGGCGTCGGCGCAGGCGCCGGTGAAGGTTGGCGAAGCCATGCGCATCTTCACGGGAGCGCCGATGCCGGAAGGCGCCGACACCGTGTTCATGCAGGAGGACGTCCGCCTCGAAGGCGACAGCGTGATCTTGCCGGCCGGCCTGAAAGCGGGCGCCAATGTGCGGCCTGCCGGCGAGGATATTCCGTTCGGTTTTGCGGCGCTGAAAGCCGGCCAGCGCCTGCGGCCGCAGGATGTCGCACTCGCCGCCGCCTTTGGCCTGACGCAACTCGAGGTCAACAGGCGGATCCGCGTTGCGGTATTCTCCACCGGCGATGAGCTGGTTTCGCCGGGCGAGCGACGCGCGACGCCGCAGCTATTCGATTCCAACCGCTTCATGCTGATGGCGATGCTGCGCCGGCTCGGCTGCGAAGTTGCCGACCTCGGCATTTTGCGCGACGAGCGCGTGACGCTTGCGAGCGCCTTGCAAGGGGTCGCAGGCAGCCATGATCTGATTCTCACCACCGGCGGCGTTTCGACGGGCGAGGAGGATCACGTCAAGGCCGGCGTCGAGGCGGTCGGCAAACTGGTGCTGTGGCGGATGGCGATCAAGCCGGGACGTCCCGTGGCGATGGGCATCATCGGCGGCACGCCGCTAATCGGCCTGCCCGGAAATCCGGTCGCAAGCTTCGTTACCTTCGTCCATGTGGTGCGGCCGACCATTTTGGCGTTGTCGGGTGCGCAGCAGCAGCCATTGGTTCCGATGCCGGTTCGTGCCGCGTTTGCCTACAGGAAGAAGATCGCCCGGCGCGAATATGTCCGCGTTATCTTGCGCAGGGACGACGATGGGGTGATCGAGGCGATCAAGTTTCCGCGCGAGGGCGCGGGTTTGTTGTCGTCGCTGGTCGATACCGATGGGCTGGTCGAATTGGCCGAGGAGGTCACGCTGGTCGAGCCCGGCCAGATGGTCGGGTTCCTGTCCTACGCAAGCCTGATGTGAACCCCACCAATTGAGCTTGGGTGCCCTGCGTTGACGATTGGGCGCTCGTTCGCCATGTTCGCGCCATGACAACCACCAAGCTCGATCTCACCGGCCTCAAATGTCCGTTGCCTGCCTTGAAAACGCGCAAGGCGCTGAAGTCGGTCACGCCAGGCGATTTGCTGGAAGTCCACTGCACCGACCCGCTGTCGGTGATCGATATCCCGAATTTGATTCGGGAGACCGGCGACAAGGTCGAGATCACCGAACGCGACGCGAGCCGGATCGTATTCTTGATCGAGAAAGTGGGTAGATGACAAGTTGCGCAGGCCCGCCATCTCGCGACGCGTCCGACGGATGCCTGCCGAAAAGATATTGCACCCACACCTCGTCTCTAATAATCTTTTTCCCGGATGGGGATGGGGTCCCCCGATAACCGCCGCAAGGCTGATGACTCCTGCCAGGCGCTATGCGTCGGTGGGAGCATGTCTGAACTCCTCCATCGTAAGGCAACTGGTTTGGCACCTTGCGCTGCTCGAAAGAGTGGCTGCATGAGGCATGCCTGCAACGCGCTGCGGGGTCTTTGGGCCACGCTCGCGAGCAGACCGTTCGCGATCCGCGCGTCAGCGCGCGGCGTATGTGTTTGGTGCTTGGAGTTCTCTGGGGACCGCCTCTGACCGTGACAGGCTATTGGTCTCGGAATTGTTAGGGTTCGATGATTGTGAGAGGCATCAAGCTGGAGCAATGAACATGTCTATTCCGTTCGAACCGAAAGGGCCTGGATGTCCCCGCCAATGGTGAGCGCAATGATTTCTGTTGTCCTGGGCAGTGTGCTGGGAGGTACTGCGCGCTATTTCATTTCGGGAGTCATAGCCAGGCGTGTCGGCGAGACGTTTCCGTGGGGCACGCTCGTGATCAATGTCAGCGGCGCGTTCCTGATCGGTGTCTTCGGAGCATTGGCCCGGGACAACGCGTCGTTGTTTGCCGCTCCCGATCCGTGGCTGTTCGCGGTTACTGGCTTCCTGGGCTGCTACACGACCGTCTCCTCGTTCAGTTTGCAGACGCTGGCGCTCGCAAGAGGCGGACAGAGCGGCCGCGCCGTCGGCTACGTAGTGATTTCCGTAGCCCTGTCGATTGGAGCCGTCGCTCTGGGTTTTGCACTTGTCGATTTGTTGAAATGAAGAGGGATCCCGGACAATGACCAGCGGCACTTCCGCCAGCACGAATTGGAATACCGCGATCCTCTACGGATGCGTCGCGACCGGCAGCGTCATCGGTGGCGTTGCACGCTATCTTGCCTCACTCGTCATCCAGTTGGGCCCGGGATTTCCGTGGGCGACCCTGTTCGTCAACGTCACCGGTTCGTTTATTATCGGATTTTACAGCACGCTGAGCGGTCCCGACGGACGGTTGTTCGCCAGCGCCCGGCAACGACAGTTCGTCATGACCGGGTTTTGTGGGGGCTACACGACGTTCTCGGCCTTCAGCCTGGAAACATTCAGGCTGCTGCAAGCCGGCATGACGCGGATGGCGTTTACGAATATCGCGGTCTCGACCGTAACCTGGCTCGTGGCCGTGTGGCTCGGATATGCACTTGCAAGCCGTCTCAATCGTTTGAAAGGGAGCTAACGATGCAAATCCCGAAACAAGCGCTACTGCTCCGCGTTTTCTTTGGCGAGGATGACAAGTTTGGTGGATCGCCGCTGTACGAGGCGATCGTGCTCAAGGCGCGTGAGTTGCACCTGGCCGGCGCGACTGTTCTGCGCGGCGCGATGGGATTCGGCGCATCCAGCCGGCTTCACACCACGAAAATCTTGCGCCTGTCGGAAGACCTGCCCCTGGTGATCGAGATCGTCGACAGCGAGGACAAGATCAACAGCTTCTTGCCGACGCTGGATCAGATGATGACCAGTGGTCTCATCACGCTCGAAAAGGTGCAGGTTCTTCAATACGGGGCGAAAGCCACCGGCTGATCGCATGCGCCGAGGTTTCGATCGGAACGCGATGCAAACCGGATCGAATCCTTGATCGAGAAAGCCGATGCAACGATAGGAAAGTCAAATCGTCAGGTACCGACAGACAAGTGATCTGGATATACCTACCATTTGCCTATCGACACCCGTTTTGGCTTCTGTCCCAATTGGCCTGCTTCCGCAGGGCGGCGGAGGTTGAGTCGTGCCCCGGGCAGGGTACGGTCCGGGGCAGGCGCATCTTTTCAGGTTTAGGCCGGCACCGGTATCAGGCATACCCTGTCGCATCAGGGGTTTAAATTCTCGGATGCGTTGCCGATCGCGGCGCATCCGAAATTTGTGCGGGGCAGCAACGTCGGAGCTCGACGGTTGCGAGGGGGTTGAGACAGGATTGTGGAGCGCAGACATGCCCGACAAGGGCTGCTGCAGGGAGGACAGAATGGCTACAGTTACAAGCGCTGGAAGAGTGTCCGGGGCGGGCGAGGGGATTCTCGATCGCGAGCATACGATTGCAAAGGCCGGCTTCAATCGCTGGCTGGTGCCGCCCGCGGCGCTTTGCATTCATCTGTGCATTGGTATGGCCTATGGCTTTTCCGTGTTCTGGTTGCCGCTTGTCGCGCGCGATCGGGCTGACGGCGCCCAAGGCCTGCCCGGACATGTCGCTGTGGCAGGAACTGTTCACCACCACCTGCGACTGGAAGGTCGCGAGCCTGGGCTGGATGTACACGCTGTTCTTCGTGTTTCTCGGTGTCTCCGCCGCGATCTGGGGAGGCTGGCTGGAGCGCGTCGGTCCGCGCAAGGCTGGCGTTCGTCGCCGCGTTGTGCTGGTGCGGCGGACTTTTTCTCGGTGCGATCGGCATTTATCACGCATCAGCTCTGGATCATGTGGCTCGGCTCTGGCGTCATCGGTGGCGTCGGCCTCGGCCTCGGCTACATCTCGCCGGTGTCGACGCTGGTGAAATGGTTCCCTGACCGTCGCGGCATGGCGACCGGCATGGCCATCATGGGATTCGGCGGCGGCGCCATGATCGGCGCGCCGCTTGGCGAATCTGCTGATGAACTATTTCAAGACACCGACCTCGGTCGGCGTCTGGGAGACCTTCGTCGCGATGGGCGTGATCTACTTCGTGTTCATGATGATCGGCGCGTTCCGCTTATCGTATGTCCGCCGGCCGGCTGGCGCCCGAGGGCTGGACCCCGCCCGTCAAAGCCAATGCGATGATCTCGAAGCAATAACGTTCACCTGAACGACGCGCACAAGACGCCGCAGTTCTGGCTGATCTGGTCGTGCTCTGCCTGAACGTGTCGGCGGGCATTGGCGTGATCGGCATGGCTTCGCCGATGCTGCAGGAAATCTTCGCCGGCAAGCTGATCGGATTGCCGGATGTCGGCTTCAACGCGCTGAGCGCTGCACAGAAGACGACGATCGCCGGCATTGCGGCCGGCTTCGCCGGTCTGCTGTCGCTGTTCAACATCGGCGGCCGCTTCTTCTGGGCGTCGCTGTCGGACAAGATCGGCCGCAAGAACACCTATTACTGCGTTCTTCCTGCTCGGCATCGCGCTCTATGCGCTGGCGCCGACCTTTGCGGCAGATGGGCTCGAAGCTGCTGTTCGTCGCTCGGCTTCGGCATCATCCTGTCGATGTATGGCGGCGGCTTCGCCACCGTTCCGGCCTATCTCGCCGACATGTTCGGCACCCAGTTCGTGGGCGCCATCCACGGCCGGCTGCTGACGGCGTGGTCGACCGCCGGCATCATCGGTCCGGTGGTGGTCAACTACATCCGCGAGTTCCAGCTCGCGGCCGGCGTGCCGCGCGACCAGCTCTACAACACCACCATGTACATCCTGCTGCGGCATGCTGATCGTCGGCCTGATCTGCAACTACCTGATCAAGCCGGTCGATCCGAAGTGGCACATGAGCGACGACTGATGTCGCGAAGCTGCAGGCGGCGATGCGGCAGCGCAGCAGCATCGGGACCATCCGGATCGTTCGGCATCGGGTTAGGCGGGCTGGATGCCAAGGCCGCGCTGTTCTGGGCCTTTGTCGGCGTTCCCGCTGGCCTGGGGCGTCTGGAAGACGCTGCAAAGCGCGGTCAAGATCTTCTGATCGAACATCGCATGGCCCGCGGGACGGAGATATTCGTCCCGCGGTGCCTTTCGTCTTTCCGTTCAATTCAACTGACGACCCAGGGGAATTTCCCAATGCTTCGCACCGGAACTTGTCTCGCTGCCATGCTGCTTGTGGCTGGTACGCTGCAACGTGCTTCGGCCCAAACCACCGCGCCTGCAACGGCACCTGCCGCCACCACTGGCTCCTGCCGCGGCCAAGCCTTCGAGGATGAAGCTGACGGTGGAAAAGCTGAAGGACATGAAAGCCAAGTGGAGTGCCAACAAGGCGAAGTACAAGGCCTGCCGCAAAGAGGTGAAGCGACAGGGCCTGGCCGGCGACGACCGCTGGTTCTTCATCGAAGACTGCATGGAAAAGACTTGAGAACTTCGCTTCCCGATCGGCGTTGAAACAAGGGGCATGACAGCGCAGCTGCATGCCCCTTAAATGCTTATTGGAACGCTGTATTTTCTCTTGGCATCTGGCATACCAGAGACTAGAGTACTAGGGCTGACGGCCGAGAACGAGATGTTCAATGACGACGCATGACGTGCATGAGGTCCGAACGTTCGAGCACCCCGGCGCGGGACGAAAGCGGGCCAAGGCGACGCCGAAGGGCCGCCAGGTCGATCCAACCGCCGCCCATGAGATCGAGTTGCTGCTCGGCGACCGGCCGCGCCGGCGTGATCTCCTGATCGAGCACCTGCATCTGATCCAGGACAAGTACCGTCAAATATCCGCCGCGCATCTCGCCGCGCTGGCCGACGAGATGAAGCTGTCGTTTGCCGAAGTGTTCGAGACCGCGACCTTCTACGCCCATTTCGACATCGTGAAGGAAGGCGAGCCGGATATCGCGCCGCTCACCATCCGCGTTTGCGACTCGCTCACTTGCGCCATGCTGGGTGCGGAGAAATTGCTGCAGGAGTTGCAGGATAGCGCGGGGCCCGGAATCCGCGTGGTGCGCGCGCCCTGTGTCGGCCGCTGCGATACCGCGCCTGCTGCCGAAGTCGGTCACAACTTCGTCGACCACGCTACGGTCGCGAATGTGCTGGCAACCGCTGACGCCGGCGATACTCACGCGCATTTGCCCAAATATATCGACTACGACGCCTATGTCGCCGGCGGCGGCTACGCGCTGCTCAACCGCCTGCGCTCCGGCGCGCTCGCGAAGGAAGATCTGCTGAAGGCGCTCGATGACGCGTCCTTGCGCGGGCTCGGCGGCGCGGGCTTTCCCACGGGTCGCAAATGGCGCGCGGTGCTGGGCGAACCCGGCCCGCGGCTGATGGCGATCAATGGCGACGAGGGCGAGCCCGGCACCTTCAAGGACCGCTATTATCTCGAGACCGATCCGCATCGCTTCATCGAGGGCATGCTGATCGGCGCGCATGTGGTCGAAGCGCCTGAAATCTACATCTACATCCGCGACGAATATCCGGCCTCGCGCGAGATCCTCGAGCGCGAGATCGCCAAACTGCCTGCCGGCGGACCGACGCTGCACATGCGCCGCGGCGCCGGCGCCTATATCTGCGGCGAGGAATCCTCGCTGCTGGAGAGCCTCGAGGGCAAGCGCGGTCTTCCCCGCCACAAGCCGCCATATCCGTTCCAGGTCGGCCTGTTCGGCCTGCCGACGCTGATCAACAATATCGAGACGCTGTGGTGGGTGCGCGACATCGTCGAGAAGGGCGCGGACTGGTGGAAGAGCCACGGCCGCAACGAGCGTCAGGGCTTGCGTAGTTTCTCGGTCTCCGGCCGCGTGAAAAATCCCGGCGTGAAGCTGGCGCCGGCTGGCGTCACGGTGCGCGAATTGATCGACGAGTTCTGCGGCGGCATGGCTGACGGCCACATCTTTCACGCCTATCTGCCGGGCGGCGCGTCGGGCGGCATCCTGCCGGCGTCGATGGACGATATCCCGCTCGATTTCGGCACGCTGGAGAAATACGGCTGCTTCATCGGCTCGGCCGCGATCGTCATCCTGTCGCAGCAGGACAGCGTGAGGGGCGCCGCGCTGAACCTGATGCGCTTCTTCGAGGATGAGAGCTGCGGCCAGTGCACGCCGTGCCGCGTCGGCACGCAAAAGGCCGCGATCCTGATGGAGAAGCCGGTCTGGAACCGCGAACTGCTGGACCAGTTGAGCCAGGCGATGCGCGATGCGTCGATCTGCGGCCTCGGCCAGGCGGCTTCGAATCCACTAACCTCCGTGATTAAATACTTCCCGGACGAGTTCAAGGAAGCCGCGGAATGACCAAGATCCAGTTCGAACTCGACGGCAAGCAGGTCGAAGCCAGCGCGGGCGAAACCATCTGGCAGGTGGCGCACCGCCAGGGCCGCGAAATCCCGCATCTGTGCTATTCGCCCGAGCCGGATTATCGCCCGGACGGCAATTGCCGCGCCTGCATGGTCGAGATCGAGGGCGAGCGCGTGCTGGCGGCGTCGTGCAAGCGGACGCCGAGCGTCGGCATGAAGGTGAAGACGGAAAGTGCGCGTGCGGTCGCGGCGCAGAAGATGGTGATGGAATTGCTGGTCGCCGATCAGCCGGCGCGCGAAACCTCGCATGATCCCGATTCGAAATTCTGGCACTGGGCCGAGAAGGTCGAGGTGACCGAGAGCCGCTTCCCGGCGGCGGAACGCTGGGACGCCGACCCCAGCCATCCGGCGATGCGCGTCAATCTCGACGCCTGCATCCAGTGCGGCCTGTGCGTGCGCGCCTGCCGCGAGGTGCAGGTCAACGACGTCATCGGCATGGCCTATCGCAGTCACGAGGCCAAGATCGTCTTCGACTTCGACGACCCGATGGGGGAATCGACCTGTGTCGCCTGCGGCGAGTGCGTGCAGGCCTGCCCGACCGGCGCGCTGATGCCGGCTGTCATGCTGGACGAGAACCAGACCCGCGTCACCTATGCCGACAGGAAGGTCGACTCGCTGTGCCCGTTCTGTGGCGTCGGCTGCCAGGTCACCTATCAGGTCAAGGACGAGAAGGTCATCTACGCCGAGGGACGCGACGGCCCGGCCAATCACAACCGGCTCTGCGTCAAGGGCCGCTTCGGCTTCGACTACATCCATCATCCGCATCGCCTGACCAAGCCGCTGGTGCGGTTGCCGAATGCGAAGAAGGATTCCAACGACCAGGTCGATCCCGCCAATCCCTTCACCCATTTCCGCGAGGCTTCATGGGAAGAGGCGCTGGACATCGCGGCCAAGGGACTCGTGAAAATTCGCGATGAGAAAGGCGTCAAGGCGCTCGCGGGCTTCGGCTCCGCCAAGGGCTCGAACGAAGAGGCCTATCTGTTCCAGAAGCTGGTGCGCACCGGCTTCGGCTCCAACAATGTCGACCACTGCACCCGGCTGTGCCACGCATCGTCGGTTGCGGCGTTGATGGAAGGATTGAATTCGGGTGCGGTGTCGGCGCCGTTTGCTGCGGCCATGGATGCCGAAGTCATCATCGTGATCGGCGCCAATCCGACCGTGAACCATCCGGTGGCCGCGACCTATATCAAGAATGCGGCCAAACGCGGCGCCAAGCTGATCGTGATGGATCCGCGCGGGCAATCGCTGTCGCGCCACGCCACCAAGCACCTCGCGTTCAAGGCCGGCAGCGACGTCGCGATGCTGAATGCGATGATCAACACCATCATCACCGAAGGCCTCACCGACGAGCAATATATCGCGGGCTATACCGAAGGGTTCGACGAGCTGAAGGAGAAGATCAAGGAATTCACGCCGGAGAAGATGGAAGTCGATTTGCGGTATTCCGGCCGAGACGCTGAAGGAAGTAGCGCGGATGTATGCGCGCGCGAAGGCGTCGATCATCTTCTGGGGTATGGGCATCAGCCAGCACGTCCACGGCACCGACAATGCGCGCTGCCTGATCGCGCTGGCGCTGATCACCGGCCAGGTCGGCCGTCCCGGCACCGGGCTGCATCCGCTGCGCGGCCAGAACAACGTGCAGGGCGCCTCCGACGCCGGCCTGATCCCGATGTTCCTGCCGGATTACCAGCCGGTCGGCCGCACCGATTTGCGTGAGCCGTTTGAAAAGCTCTGGCATCAGCAACTCGATCCGGTGCGAGGCCTCACCGTGGTCGAGATCATGAACGCGATCCACGCCGGCGAGATCACCGGCATGTATATCGAGGGCGAAAACCCGGCGATGTCGGATCCCGACCTGCAGCACGCCCGCCAGGCGCTTGCAAAGCTCGATCATCTGGTGGTGCAGGATCTCTTCGTCACCGAAACCGCATTCCATGCCGACGTGATCCTGCCGGCCTCGGCGTTTGCGGAAAAATCCGGCACCTTCACCAATACCGACCGCCGCGTGCAGCTCGCGCGCGAGGTGATCAAGCCGCCGGGCGATGCGCGGCAGGATCTCTGGATCATCCAGGAGATCGGCAAGCGCATGGGCCTGCCGTGGAACTATGACGGCCCGGCCGATGTGTTCACCGAGATGACCGAGGTGATGCCGTCGCTGAAGAACATCACGTGGGAGCGGCTGGTGCGCGAGGGCGCGGTGACCTATCCGGTCGACGATCCGAATAAGCCTGGTAACGAGATCATCTTCACCACGGGCTTTCCGACCGAGAGCGGCCGCGGCAAGATCGTGCCGGCGCACGTGATCGCACCCGACGAGGTGCCCGACGACGAATATCCGATGGTGCTGTCCACCGGCCGCGTGCTGGAGCATTGGCACACGGGATCGATGACCCGCCGCGCCAGCGTGCTCGACCAGATCGAGCCGGAAGCGGTGGCCTTCATGTCGCCGAAGGACATGCGGCGGCTCGATGTGTGGCCGGGCGATTTCATCCGGCTGGAGACCCGCCGTGGTGCCGTCGAGGTCAAGGTGCGCTCAGACCGCGACGTGCCGGAGAACATGGTGTTCATGCCGTTCTGCTACGCGGAGGCGGCGGCGAACCTGTTGACCAATCCGGCGCTCGACCCGTTCGGCAAGATTCCCGAATTCAAGTTCTGCGCGGCGCGCGCTGAAAAGGCCGAGATCCGCTCCGCGGCCGAATGAACGCGACAAAGCGCTAACCGCGACATGACGGCGCTAGCTAGCACCATGGCCGCGCGTCACTTCGTTGGGACGACAAAAACCTGGCCGGGATAAATCAGGTTGGGATTGCGGATCTGCTGCCGGTTCGCCTGGTAAATGACGGCGTAGCGGGTTCCTGCGCCGTAGGCGAGGTGACTGAGGCGCCAGAGACTATCACCGCGGGAAACGGTGGTGGTCGCGATCTTCGGCACGACCACGGCGGAGGGCGAGGTTCCGTCCGGCAGCACGGTGGCTCCGGCGGCCGCCAGCTGCGGTTGCTGTCCAGCGGCTACGTCAGGCCGCTTCGACGCTGCGGCCGGCGCCGAAACGGACCCGGTGATAACAGTCTCGGGAACATTGAACGGCACTTCGGCACGCGCGCGCACGGCGCTGGAATTCGATTCCACCTCGTCGAGCCTGACGCGGTAATTGCCGGGCTTGACCCCTTCGTTGATGGTGACCGCAAAACGTCCGTCCGCGTCGGCCGTCACCGACGCCACGAAGCTGTCGTTGAGGTAAACCCGCACCGCGGCGCCCGGGCGTGACCGGCCGCTGACATGGAACTTGCCGCCGGGCTCGATCTCGACCGCCTCTGCCACCACAGTGCCGGCCACCGGTTTTGGCGCAGCCGGCTGCGACAGCACGACGGTCGGTTTGTCCGGCGTCATCAACGCGACCACCGGCCGGCTGGTCGTAGCAGGCTCAAGCGCCACGGCCACGCTTTGCTTGGAGGTGGTTTGCTTGCCGTCGGGCCGGCTGGCGCGCAGGGTCAGATCGTAGGTGCCTGAAGGAAGCGGGCGCGGAACCATGACGAATTGCCCGGATTGATCCGCGACCACGCGATCATGCACCTCACCGTTGCGTAGCAGTTCTACCGTTGCGCCCGGCGCCGCCCGGCCCGCGATCACAGCTTCGCCTGTCGGCTCGATGCGGGCAACGTCGAAGGAAGGTATGCTGTCGCCGCTGTCTGGCGGCGAGGGTGGTGCGGCCAGCGCACTGACCACGGCGTTTGCTTCCGATTGCGCCCCAGCAAGCGCGGCCGGAGCCTGATCTCGCGCCCCGGACGCCGGCTTTGAGACATCAGGCGCGGCGACCGCAGCCTTGGTGTCAACCGGCGGCTCGCGGTAGACATACTGGACCGCGACGACAAGCCCAACGGCACACGCCGCGGCAAATGCCATGTACGGCACGGCCATTCGGCTCAGCGATGTAGCAATCATGGCGCTCATTCATCGACCGGATCGTTGGTTCGTCAGCATTCTATAGCGTTTCCAGCAAGGTGGGTACTGGTTTGCGAGGGGAAAACGGGGGAGTACTCCCGAACTCGCTGGAATCGTCCCCTGGGGCCGATCGAGCTTCGCGGACGCAACAGATCGCATCGCAGCAAAAAAGCGTTCGTTCCGCGCCCGCGAAGCCAACCGGAGGTTGACGACCGTGGCAGAACCAGAACGGTAACAGGGAGGCAGCCGCGGCGACCTTTATGCCGTGCCTATGAATGTTGGCGGCGAGCCATCTCGATTTCCTACGCCTGTTTCCGCATCTTCCAGTATCCGGCGCGCCTGCGTCTGATTTGGGAAGTCTGGATATGGCACTCATGTATTCGCACGATGACCGGCCGCACCGACGGGCCAGCGCAAACGTCCTCTCGATCACAGGCATTACCAGGCGGCTGCGCGCCACCTTCAAGCTGATCCACCGTCAGATCGCTGCGGCAAAGATCAATCGGCTGCGCAACGAGTTGAGGCTCCACGCCGACACATATGCGGACTGGGCGAAACCGGACGGGCACGTCGAGCGCCCTGGAACGGAGGCCGCCAGCTATCCGCAACGTCCGCTGTTTCTCGGCGAGAAGTGGGATTTTTGACATGCGACAGCTTGCATCCGTTTCGTCTGCCATCGCTCCCGTCCGTCGCGCCGTTGTCAACTCCTTGGGGGCCTTTCTTGGCTGGCTTTGGGGTGAGCAGCCTGGGGCCTATCACCCGGAAGCGCATTACATGCGTGGTCCCGGACCGGCATGGCGTGCCAAGCATCTCCAGGGAGAGATCCTCGATCGTGCTCAATCGGCCTCTTTCAATCGCCTGTAACGAAAGTCGCAGTGGCCAGCGCCTTGCATGATGGTCTGCGTGCGCGTGAGCTCGACGTCGGGACCAAATCCCTCGGCCGTGGTAAAGTCCGCACCGCAGACCAGCAGGAATCCGAGTTCCGGTTCACCCAGCTCCTGGTAAAACTCAGCGTACCGGCACTTCGTAACGTCGATCGCGAAAGCGTCGTGTGATTGCTCGATCACTTTGTAGTCGAGCGCGTCCTCGTTGGCGTAGGTCGCGAACGCAGACGCCATGAACTTTCCGAGGTCGTTCTCGTTCTTCGCCTGCCAAAACTCTTCGCCGTAGCCACGATAGAGATCGCCCAGGGTCTTTCGAACGAGGCTGTTGGCTCGCTCGTGGCCCAGTTCCGCCTGCAAGGCCTTCACCAGCGGAACCAGGACCTGCGCCTGGATTTTGGCTTGCTGGATGACAGAAATGCCCACGGACAGCCTCCCGTTCTTGCTATTTTCGTAACTATAGCTCGAACGGCGGCAACGTTGAAAGGCTCACGGGAAGTCGGGCGCGACCTCGCGCTCCGTCAATGATAGTTGAAGCGCGCAAGGTAGACTGCGGTCCTGAGCGCGATGATGGCGGCCACGGCACTTCCGGCCAGCAGCGCCGCACAGACGCACAGGCATAGCCGCTTGATCGCCGCGAGGCGCGTGCTGGTCGCGTCTGCTCGCGCGGCGTCTCGCTGCTGCGGCGAATAGGAGGACCGCTCAAAGGGGCCGTGAGTGTGTGTCAGCATCGTCATATCGGGAATTCCTGATCCGCTTGCGCGCGTAGCGCGGTCATCACGCTTTTTCAGAAGACGAGGACGCGCTGGTGGGCTGCCTCGGTGAGGTTTGCTCGATCTCCGACGCAGTGTGTCGTGCAGGTTCATTGACGAAGGCGTCGAGCATTGCGCGGTATGCGGTGACGGCGGCCTTGACCTGTTCCCTGACGCGTTCGTCCTGCTGTGCGGTATTGAAGGTGATCGCGGCCATGATGGCCTCCTCACGAGTTTACGAGCACCATGTGCCAACGACGCCGTAGGAATGCGAGATGGGCCGGCACGGCATCTCATATGAGAAGCATATGAATGCGCGCTCGCGGTTAACCTGCGTGATCTTCGTGAAGACGATGCCCGTCCCAGCTTTCGACCGGGCAGGCGATATCCTCATCGCCGATCTCCGCGATCGCGGCCGCGACCTCCGCTTTTGCAGGCTCGCTCAGTTCAACGATGGGCAGGCGGGTAGCGGGCGACATGAAACCGAGCAGGCAGAGCGCGTATTTCAGCGCGGCCGGACTCTCTTTCGTGAGCGCCGCCGTCAACGGCACCAGCCGTTCCTGCAGGTACCTCGCCGTCTGCGGCCGCCCCAGCCTGCAGTTCGAAAAGATGGTCTGGCACAATTCCGGCGCAACGTTCGAGACAACGGAAATGCAGCCGTCGCCGCCATTGGCGATGAACGCCAGCGCTGTTGCGTCGTCTCCGGACAACAGCCGAAACCCTGTCGGTAGCCGTCGCTGCAGGCGCAACAGCCGCGTGAGGTCGCCGGTTCCGTCCTTCAACCCGATGAAGTGCCTGGAGTCGGCGAGCCGCAACAGCGTGTCGTCCGATAACTCGCGCATGGTGCGGGATGGAACGTCATGCAGGATGATCGGCAGCGCGGTCGAGATCGCAATCGCGCGGAAATGAGCATGGATTCCAGCCTGCATCGGCTTGTTGTAGTAGGGAACCACCGAGAGCACCGCATCGGCGCCGGCTGCTTCGGCGCGCTGTGTCAGCTCGATCGCCTGGCTGGTCGAATTCGAACCTGCGCCGGCAATGATGCGGACGCGGCCCCGCGCTACTTCGACGGCGGCGCGGATGATGCTTTCCTGCTCGGCGGGTGTCAGCGTCGAGGCCTCGCCGCTGGTTTCGCTGACCACGATCGCACTGACGCCGGCGTCGATCTGCCGTTCGCAAAGCTTCGCAAAGGCCGCCAGGTCGATCTCACCCTTTTCATCGAACGGCGTGGGAATGTCGGGTATGTAGCCCGCCAGCCACGTGGCGGGAATTGAAACTGACGTCATGGGGATTTCACGCTGCGTTTTCCATCTGGCCGAAGCCGTGCCTGACGGCGGAAAGCACCAAGCCCTCCTGGCACCTGACGCCGGCTTCGATCCGAAAGCCCATCTGTTCCAGCTTGCCGCGGATCCTCAGGCCGGCGCCGCTTTCGCGGGAGTCGATCAGGACGGCGACGGCGGCGCTGGTGCCGAGGAATGGCGACATTTCGGCGAGCGCCGCCTCGATCGCAGAAAGCGAATTGTGCCCCGCAATCAGTCCGACCGGGTGCTGCCCTTTCGGAATCCGGCAGGTCGCGGCGGTGGCTACCCGAAGGAAGCCCCGTCGGCGCAGCGCCAGATAGAGATCCATGCTGCCGCTGCCGGCGATGAAGGTGCGATGCAGGCTGGTCAAGCGGGTCAGGCCGATCATGGTATCGGCGACCTGTTCCCGGCTTGAAACGGAGTGAAGCTGAACCATCGCACTCTCCTTGAGCGGGTGTCAGTTCGACTGGGCTACGCTACGCGACGCGTCGAACCGGAGCGGTGACCGGTGTGCCGCCCATGTCGAGCTCGATTTGGCGCGCCAGCTCGACGATTGTTTCGGGATGATGTCCGTTTTCGAACAGCGCATATTTGACGGCTTGCGCACGGTTGACGAACAGGCCGCCATAAAGGCCGCTCTGTTCCTGGGCGACCCACTGGCCGCGCCTGTTCTGGCCGATAAAGACGATTGCAGACGGAGAACTACACGAGGGAGGTTCGACGAGCTTCACGTTGGTATTCCTTTGCGAAGATGGTAGTGCAGCTCAATATGTTTTCAGCCGGATATGAAATCGAGCGTGACAAGGCCGCGATCTCATAGGAGCCGCATAAACTCCGAGGCGCTAAACTAGAAGGATTGATTGAGACCGCTGACCAGCATGCACATCGCAGCGTAAGTCACCATTTCATCCCAATGATTAAGAGTGGCGTCGAACGGGGGCTCGCGCCTGATAATGGCGATCACGGCGCAGAGGATGGTGGACATCCACAGCAATGCGGCCAGGCTCTTGCCGAAGCCGATACCGCCGAACATCGCGAAAACGAGCAGGATCAGCAGCCGGAAGCCGAAGCGAACCAGTACCCGGGCCGATCCCAGTTTCCGCGAGAAATCTGACAATTGCATCATGCGCGTAGCTTCGCGAGCCGGAGAGGTAGTTGCCCGCGGACTTATGCGAAATTGTCGCTGCAGACCGGCTCGTAGAGCGGGTTCGCATCCCGCGTCACGGCGGGGACGCTGGTCCGGATCGAGGGCGTGCTGACGCGCTGCGCCTCGACAAAGGCGCAGAGCATCGCGAGCGTCAGGTCGGCATGATGGGCTTCGATCGACTGGTCGAGCCAGTCCGGGAGCTCGCGTTCGCGCGACAGCGCGCAATACCATTCGCCTTCGTCATAGGCGAGCCGGCGGATCTGCCATTGCGGCAGCTCGAGGTCGATCAGCGCCAACGCAGCATCGGTCCAGGCGCCGGACTGGATCAGCCGATCGAGGCGGGCGGTCTTGCTACTCTGTCCCAGCGACGGGAAGCGCCGGCAAGTCGTGTGGATTATTTCCGACATCAACTCGGCCGTCATTGCATGAGCGTCACGCAGCCGATCGCCGTCGGTGGGATTTCCATATTCCCGAGCAAGTGACATGACGTGACCTCAGTTGTGAGTGCGGCTGGGCCACCAGCCACGTCACCAAGGTGGTCAAAGTGCCATTTAAAAACGAGATGGAATGGACGGCCGAGATATAGGGATTTCATAAGCGCGTTTCGACAAAAAGCGACGCTATGTGCAAGACGACGATTTCGTCGGCGACTAGATTAAATTGCGAATTTGGCCGCCTCTGTCGAGAAATCGCGTCTTTATGGAATTCCTATAAAATTCCACGTGCAGCCGCCTCGAAATCATACGCCTGGAGTGGCACCTCACAGCCACTGATACGGAGGGTCGGGATTGTCGCGGAGATCCCGCTCAATCGACTGAAACCGTCTTGCCGCGCACGGAATCAAGGCGTGAAAAGGAACATCTCATGCTGGACATCGTAATGCTGGCGCTAGGCCTCGGCTTCTTCGCGGCGGGAATAGGTTACGCCTATGCCTGCGAACGGCTGTAACGGGAGCAGAGCCATGATCTTCGACTATTCACTCGCCGGTCTCGTCTCGCTGGGCCTGCTGTTCTACCTCACCTACGCGCTGCTGCGGCCCGAGCGGTTCTGAGCTGACACGATGTTCATGCTTGGACAGCTCCTCGTCGCGGACGCACTGCTGACCATCCTGCTGGTCGGGGTGCTCGTCTTGCTGCTGCGCTCAAAACCCATTCGGAAGGTTTGATGCAATGACCGCCATCGGCTGGATTCAAATTATTCTCTACTGCGCCATCGTGGTTGCGCTGGTCAAACCGCTCGGCTGGTACATGACGCGCGTGTTCAACGGCGAGAGCACCTTCCTCTCGCCCGTGCTTCGTCCGGTCGAGCGCGGGCTCTACTGGATTGGCGGCGTCAACGAGAGGCGCGAGCAGCACTGGCTGACCTATACCGTCGCCATGCTGCTGTTCCATGTCGGCGGCTTCCTCATCATCTACGGCCTGATGCGCCTGCAGGCGCTGCTGCCGTTCAACCCGGCGGAGCAGTCCGCCGTCGCGCAGGATCTGTCTTTCAATACCGCGATCTCCTTCATCACCAACACCAACTGGCAGAACTACGGCGGCGAGAGCACGCTGTCCTATCTCGTGCAGATGCTGGGCCTGACGCACCAGAATTTCCTCTCGGCCGCGACCGGCATTGCGCTGGCGGTAGCGCTGATCCGCGGTTTCTCGCGCTCCTCGATGCGCACCATCGGCAATTTCTGGGTCGACGTCACGCGCTGTACGCTCTACGTGCTGCTGCCGATCTGCGTCGTCTACACGCTGTTCCTGGTCTGGCAGGGCATGCCGCAGACGCTCGGCGCCTACGTCGATGCGACCACACTGGAAGGCGGCAAGCAGACCATCGCGCTTGGCCCGGTGGCCTCCCAGGTCGCGATCAAGATGCTCGGCACCAATGGCGGCGGCTTCTTCAATGCCAATGCAGCGCATCCCTTTGAGAACCCGACCGCGTTGTCGAACTTCGTGCAGATGATCTCGATCTTTGCGCTCGGAGCTGCCTTGACCAACGTGTTCGGCCGCATGGTCGGTAACCAGCGCCAGGGCTGGGCCATCCTTTCCGTGATGGGCGTTCTGTTCCTCACGGGTGTCGTCGTTACTTATTGGGCCGAGGCCAACGGTACGTCAGCGCTTCATGCGCTTGGCCTCTCCGGCGGCAACATGGAGGGCAAGGAAGTCCGCTTCGGTATCGTGGCGTCCTCGCTGTTCGCGGTCATCACCACGGCCGCGTCCTGCGGCGCGGTCAATGCCATGCATGACAGCTTTACCGCGCTCGGCGGCATGATCCCGCTGATCAACATGCAGCTCGGCGAAATCATCGTCGGCGGCGTCGGCGCCGGTCTCTACGGCATGCTGCTGTTCGTCGTGCTGGCGATCTTCGTTGCCGGCCTGATGGTCGGCCGCACCCCGGAATATGTCGGCAAGAAGATCGAGGCGCGCGAGGTCAAGATGGCGATGCTCGCGATCCTGGTGCTGCCGCTGATGTATCTCGGCTGGACCTCGGTCGCCGTGGTGTTGCCATCAGCGGTGGCGTCGATGGCGAATTCCGGTCCGCACGGCTTTACGGAGGTGCTGTATGCCTACACGTCGGCGACCGGCAATAATGGTTCGGCCTTCGCGCGGTCTGACCGGCAACACCTTCTTCTACAACCTGACGCTCGCCAGTTCGATGTTCGTCGGCCGCTTCTTCATGATCGTGCCGGCGATGGCGATGGCAGGTTCGCTGGCGGCCAAGAAGTCGATCCCGCCGTCGGCAGGCACGCTGCCGACGACGGGCGGGCTGTTCGTCGGCCTCGTCGTCGGCGTGATCCTGATCATCGGCGGCCTCACCTTCTTCCCGGCGCTGGCGCTTGGCCCAATCGTCGAGCATCTCGCGATGAACGCCAACACCCTGTTCTGATCGAACGCATTTCGGAGTTACGTCCATGGAAGCCATGAAACTGCAGAAAAAGGTGACAGCCTCGGCGATGCTGGACCCGAAGATTCTGGTGCCCGCGATCACCTCGGCCTTCGTCAAGCTTGATCCGCGGCTGATGGTCAAGAGTCCCGTGATGTTCGTGGTCGAGATCGTGGCCGCGCTGACCACGGTGATCTTCCTGCGCGATCTCGCGACCGGAGGTGAAAACCTTGGATTCACCTTCCAGATCATCCTGTGGCTGTGGTTCACGGTGCTGTTCGCCAATTTCGCCGAAGCCGTCGCCGAAGGCCGCGGCAAGGCGCAAGCGGCGTCACTGAAGAAGACCCGCACCGAAAGCCAGGCCAAGCTGCTCACCGGCTCGGACAAGACCTTTCGCCTGGTGCCCGGCACGGCGCTGAAGGTCGGCGATATCGTCCTGGTCGAAGCCGGTGACAACATCCCCAGCGATGGTGAAGTGATCGAAGGTGTCGCCTCCGTCAACGAGGCCGCGATCACGGGTGAATCCGCGCCTGTTATTCGCGAGTCCGGTGGCGACCGTTCGGCGGTGACCGGCGGCACCCAGGTGCTGTCGGACTGGATCCGCGTCCGCATCACCGCGGCGCAGGGCTCGACCTTCATCGACCGCATGATCAAGCTGGTGGAGGGCGCCGAACGACAGAAGACGCCGAACGAGATCGCGCTCAACATCCTGCTCGCGGGCCTTACCATCATCTTCGTGTTCGCCACCGTGACGATCCCGAGCTATGCGGCCTATGCCGGCGGCTCGATCTCGGTGGTGGTGCTGGTGGCGCTGTTCGTGACGCTGATCCCGACCACGATCGGCGCGCTGCTGTCGGCGATCGGCATCGCCGGCATGGACCGTCTGGTGCGATTCAACGTGCTGGCGATGTCCGGCCGCGCGGTCGAAGCCGCCGGCGACGTCGATACGCTGTTGCTCGACAAGACCGGCACCATCACGCTCGGCAACCGCCAGGCGACGGCCTTTCGCCCGGTGCGCGGCGTCAGTGAACAGGATCTGGCTGATGCAGCGCAACTCGCCTCGCTTGCCGACGAAACGCCCGAGGGACGTTCGATCGTCGTGCTGGCCAAGGAGAAGTACGGCATCCGCGGCCGCGACATGCATGAGCTTGCCGCGACCTTCGTGCCGTTCACGGCGCAAACCCGCATGAGCGGCATCGACGCCGGCTCCTCGTCGGTTCGCAAGGGCGCGGTGGAGGCGATCCTCAATTATATCGGCGGCGGCACTGCGGCGACCATGGCGAGCGGGAACGCGGTGCGTGCGTTGCAGCCGGCCGTCAACACCGATGCGGCCCGCGAACTGCAGGCCATCGCGGACGAGATCGCGAAGGCGGGCGGAACGCCGCTTGCGGTCGCCAAAGACGGCCGCCTGCTCGGCGTCATCCACCTCAAGGACATCGTCAAGGGCGGCATCCGCGAGCGCTTTGCCGAACTGCGCCGCATGGGCATCCGCACGGTGATGATCACCGGCGATAACCCGATGACCGCCGCGGCGATCGCCGCCGAAGCCGGCGTCGACGATTTCCTGGCGCAGGCAACCCCTGAGGACAAGCTGAAGTTGATCCGCGACGAGCAGGCCAAGGGCAAGCTGGTGGCGATGTGCGGTGACGGCACCAACGACGCGCCGGCGCTTGCGCAGGCCGACGTTGGGGTTGCCATGAACACCGGCACGCAGGCCGCCCGCGAGGCCGGCAACATGGTGGATCTCGATTCCAACCCGACCAAGCTGATCGAGGTGGTCGAAATCGGCAAGCAGCTATTGATGACCCGCGGTGCGCTCACGACGTTCTCGATCGCCAACGACGTCGCGAAATACTTCGCCATCATCCCGGCGATCTTCCTGACGTTCTATCCGCAGCTCCAGGCGCTCAACGTCATGCATCTGGCGAGCCCGCAAAGCGCGATCCTGTCGGCGATCATCTTCAACGCGCTGATCATCATCGCGCTGATTCCGCTGGCGTTGAAGGGCGTGGCTTACCGCGCCGTCGGCGCCGGCGCGCTGCTTCGCCGCAACCTGCTGATCTACGGGCTCGGCGGCATCATCATTCCCTTCATCGGCATCAAGGCCATCGACCTCGTCGTCGCCGCCTTGCACCTGGCCTAACGCCGTCATTGCGAGGAGCGAAGCGACGAAGCAATCCATTCTTACTTTGCCGCTCGATGGATTGCTTCGCTTCGCTCGCAATGACGGAGAACACTTAGGAGATACATCATGCTTCGCGAAATTCGACCCGCTATCATCCTTCTGCTCCTGTTAACGGCCATCACCGGCCTGGCCTATCCGCTCGCCATGACCGCGATCGCCGGCGCGATCTTTCCGAAGCAGGCGCAAGGCAGCCTGATCGAGAAGGACGGCAAGGTGGTCGGCTCGGCCCTGATCGGGCAGGAGTTCAAGGACGACAAATATTTCCACGGTCGTCCGTCGGCGACGCTGGCACCCGATCCGGCCGATTCCACCAAGACGGTGTCGGCACCCTATAACGCAGCCAATTCCGGCGGCTCCAACCTCGGCCCGACCAGCAAGGCGCTGAATGACCGGGTCAAGGAGGACGTCGAGAAGCTCAAGGCTGACAATCCGTCCGCCGCGGTGCCGGCCGACCTCGTCACCACGTCCGCCAGCGGGCTTGATCCGGATATCTCTCCGGAAGGCGCGCTGTTCCAGGTGCCGCGCGTGGCCAAGGTCCGCAACCTGCCGGAGGATCGCGTCCGCGAGCTCGTCACCGCGAACACCCAAGGGCGCTTTGCCGGGCTGCTCGGCGAGCCGCGCGTCAACGTCCTGGCGCTCAACCTGGCACTGGATGCGGCATCCAAGTAACGGTGGATCGAGCATGATCCGGAAAAGTGGATGCCGGTTTTCCGAAGAGATCATGCTCAAATAAAAGATAGAGCGGGATGACGATTCCAAGAAGCGTCATCTCGCTCTAGGCTCTATCGGAAGCGGCGACTATAATGCCCCATGGCAAATCGCGACCCTGAACAACGGCCTTCGCCGGACGCGCTACTGGAGGCCGCCCGGCGGGAGAGTGACAAAGCCGGCCGGCTGAAGATCTTTGTCGGCGCCGCGCCGGGCGTCGGCAAGACCTACGAAATGCTCCAGAGCGCCCATGCCAAGCGAAAGGCAGGTGCCGATGTGGTCGTGGGTGTTGTGGAGACCCACGGAAGGGCGGAGACCGAAGCCCTGCTGCTGGGGCTCGAAGTCCTGCCGCGTAAGCGGATCGCCTACAGGGATCAGACGCTTGAGGAAATGGATCTCGATGCGCTGATCGCCCGCCATCCGCAGATTGCCCTCGTCGACGAACTCGCCCATACCAACGCGCCCGGCAGCCGCCACCCCAAGCGCTATCTCGACGTCGAGGAGCTGTTGTCCCACGGCATCGACGTCTATACAGCTGTTAACATCCAGCACATCGAAAGCCTCAACGACGTGGTCGCGCAGATCACGCATGTGCGGGTGCGCGAGACCGTGCCCGATTCGGTGTTCGATCGTGCCGACGCGATCGAGCTGATCGACCTCACGCCTGATGATCTGATCCAGCGCCTGAAAGAGGGCAAGGTGTATGTGCCGAAGCAGGCCGAGCGGGCGCTTCAGCATTATTTTTCGCCGGGCAACCTCACCGCGCTGCGCGAGCTGGCGCTGCGGCGGACCGCCGAGCGGGTCGACGAGCAGTTGCTCACCCATATGCAGGCCAACGCCATCGCCGGCCCCTGGGCGGCAGGCGAGCGTATCCTGGTCTGCCTCAGCGAGGACCCGCGCGCGGCAGGCCTCGTGCGCTACACCAAGCGGCTTTCCGACCGTCTGCATGCGCCCTGGACCGCGGTCAGCATCGAGACCCGGCGCAGCCTGCAACTGACCGACAAGCAGCGCGATCGGCTGGCCGATACGATGCGGCTTGCGGAATCCCTCGGCGGCGAAGCGTTGACCATCCCCGGCGTCGGGCGCCGTATCGCCGACGACCTGATCAATTTCGCCCACACCAACAACGTCACCCAGATCATCATCGGCAAGACGACGCGCTCGCGCTGGTTCGAGATCCTCCGGGGCTCGGTGGTGCATGATCTGGTGCGACGCGCGGGCAACATCACCGTGCATGTGATCGCCGGCGAGGAGCTGCCTGATCCCACCAACAAGCCGGCGGTGCAGACGGCAGCACGGACCGAGCAATTCAATCCGCGACTCTATCTGATGTCGCTCCTGGTCGTTGCCGTCGGGCTCGGTGCGGCCGAGTTGATTCAACCGAGATTCGGGATCGAGAACGTCGACCTGGTGTTTCTCACGGCCGTTGTGGTGGTTGGGGTCCGCTATGGCCTGTGGCCGTCGCTGTTCGCGAGCGTCATCGCTTCGCTCTGCTATAACTTCTTCTTTCTGCCGCCGGTCTACACCTTCACCATCACCGATCCGACCAACGTTGCGGCGTTCTTTTTCTTCATGTTGATCGCGCTTCTGGTATCCAACGTCGCAGCCCGGGTGCGCATCCAGGCCGACACCGCGATCGGCCGGGTGCGCACGACGGAATCGCTCTATGCGTTCAGCCGCAAACTCGCGGGCACCGCGACGCTGGACGACGTCCTGTGGGCGACCGCGTACCAGATCGCGCTGATGCTGAAAGTGCGTGTGGTGCTGCTGATGCCGGAGGACGGCATCCTCACCGTGAAGGCGGGCTACCCGCCGGAAGACCAGCTCGACAAGGCGGATCTGGCGGCAGCCAACTGGGCCTGGGGCAATGACCGCGCGGCCGGCCGCGGCTCGGACACGCTGCCCGGCGCCAAGCGGCTGTTCCTTCCGATGCGAACCGGCCGCGGGCTGATCGGCGCGATCGGCATCGACAACGACAAGACCGGTCCGTTGCTGACGCCCGACCAGCGCCGCCTGCTCGATGCGCTGGTCGATCAGGGCGCGCTTGCGATCGAGCGGGTGCTGCTGGTCGAGGACATGGACAGCGTCAAGCGCACCATGGAGTCGGAGCGTCTGCGCTCGGCACTGCTGACCTCGATCTCGCACGACCTCAAGACGCCGCTGGCGTCGGTGCTCGGCGCCGCCTCCACCATGCGCGACCTTGCCGGCAACCTCACCGAGGCGCAGAAGCGCGATCTGCTCGCTACCGTGATCGACGAGTCCGAACGACTCAACCGCTTCATTGCCAATCTGCTTGATATGACCAAGCTCGAATCCGGCGCCATCGTACCGAATACCGCGCGGCTCGATCTCAGCGAGATCGTCGGCAGCGCCTTGCGGCGCGCCAGCAAGATCCTGTCGGATCACAAGGTGTCGCTCGAACTCGCCGCCGATCTGCCGATGCTGGAGCTCGATGCCGTGCTGTTCGAGCAGGTGCTGTTCAATTTGCTCGACAATGCGGCGAAGTATGCGCCATCAGGCACCACAATATCGATCTGGGGTATCCGTGATCGGGATTCGGTGTCGCTGCAGATCCTGGACGAAGGCAACGGCATTCCCCCGTCGGAGCTGGAAAGCGTGTTCGACAAATTCTATCGCGTGCAGAAGGGCGATCATGTCCGTCCCGGTACCGGCCTTGGGCTCGCGATCTCCCGTGGCTTCGTCGAGGCGATGCACGGCACCATTTCGGCCGCCAACCGCACCGACCGGAGCGGGGCGGTGCTGACGATCCGTCTTCCCATCCCCGCCGCCGCCGCAAAGCTGGATACCGCCGCATGAACGCTCCCGCCATCAAGGTTTTGGTGATCGATGACGAGCCGCCGATTCGCAAATTGCTGCGGATGGGGCTGAGCACGCAGGGTTATGACATTCTCGAGGCATCCAACGGCAAGATGGCGCTCGAAATGCTCGGTGAGGGGCCCGCGCTCATCATCCTCGATCTGGGCTTGCCCGATATCCAGGGCCACGAATTGCTGCGCATGATCCGCGGCCGCAACGAGAGCGTGCCGGTCGTGGTGCTGTCGAGCCGCGGTGATGAGGCCGGAAAGGTCCAGGCGCTCGACCTCGGTGCTGACGACTATCTGACAAAACCCTTCGGCATGGATGAATTGCTGGCGCGCATGCGCGCCGCGTTGCGGCATCAGTTGCAGGTGCAGGGCGAACGTCCGGTGTTTCGTGCCGGCGATCTCTCGGTCGATCTGGTGCGCCGGATCGTCAAGGTCGGCGAGAGAGAGATCAAGCTGTCGCCGAAGGAATATGATCTGCTGCGCGTGCTGGTACAGCATGCCGGCAAGGTGCTCACGCACCGGTTCCTGTTGAAGGAATTGTGGGACGAACTGACCGACGCGCAGTATCTGCGCGTCTATGTGCGCCAGCTCCGCCAGAAGATCGAAGCCGATCCTGAGCGCCCGCAATTCGTGTTGACGGAGACTGGCATTGGCTATCGCTTGCGCGCCGCCGATTGATGCGCGCTCGCGTCGTTGGTTTGGAGCGGCTATGAATATCTCCGATCTGCTGTCGCCGGCGGACGTCATGATCGACGTTCGCGCCTCGAACAAGCGAGCGCTGTTGCAGGAATTTGCCGCCAAAGCCGCTGATAGCGCCGGCTTGCGAGTCGAACAGGTCGCGTCCCTGCTGCTCAAGCGCGAGGAATTGGGGTCCACCGGGATCGGCAAGGGTGTGGCTATCCCCCATGTCAGGTTGCCGGACCTGCAACGACCCCACGGCCTGCTCGCAAAGCTGAAGCAACCGATCGAGTTCGATGCCATCGATGGGCAGGCGGTGGATCTCGTATTCGTTCTGCTGCTGCCGGATGGCGCGGAGAGCGGGCAGCTTGGCGCGCTTGCGCTGGTGGCGCGAACGCTGCGACCACCTGAGAACCTCGCCCGGTTGCGTAGCGCAAAGACCGTGGCCGAACTTTATGCGGCGATGGTCTGACCGCGCGGGCGCGCGGCGCTTCCGAACGGGAACAATCGTCTGCCGCGAGAATTATTTTCCCGAAACCGGGAGAATAATCCATGGCACGCAAGTACTCGAAGAAAGCCTCTGCCGATGTCGAACGCGTCATGAAGAAGCGCAAGGCCGGCACGCTGAGGAGCGGCCGCTCCAAGAAGAAAGTGACGAGCCGCAAGCAGGCCATCGCGATCGGCCTGTCGGAAGCGCGCGCCAAGGGGAAGAAGGTACCGAAGAAAGCTTCGAAAAAGCGGAAGACCGCAAAGAAGCGCAAGGCGAAGCGGTAGCTCTGATTTCGTCATGCCCGGGCTGGTCCCGGGCATCCACGTTCTTGAATGTAGCTAGGGAGAAGGGCGTGGATGGCCGGGGCAAGCTCCTGGCCATGACGAGGGGTCTTAACCTGCCTTGCGGGCTCGCGCCGCCGATCGATGTGCCTTCTTCGCGGTGTGATGACGAGCTGGCCGTCGAGAGGCAGGTGCATGCGCGCCCCGCTTCGCAGCGGACTTGCCCTTCAGGCTTTGCTTGAGCGCGTCCATCAGGCTGATGACATTGTCCGGCTTCTCTTCGCGCTCTGCGACCTTCACCGGTTTGCCGGAGGCCTTGCGCCGCACCAGCGCCCGCAGCGCATTCTCGTACTCGTCCTTGAATTTTCCGGGGTCGAAGTGGGCGGCCTTGGTATCCAGGATGTGGCTTGCGAGTTCGACCATGTCCTTCGATATCTTCGGGCTTTTGATGTCGTCGAAATAGTCGTCCTCGTCGCGCAGTTCGTAAGGGTACCGCAACGTG
Organism: uncultured Alphaproteobacteria bacterium; assembly: GCA_963774775.1. Taxonomy (GTDB): domain Bacteria; phylum Pseudomonadota; class Alphaproteobacteria; order Rhizobiales; family Xanthobacteraceae; genus Bradyrhizobium. The sequence continues at coordinate 210,686 of CAVZGZ010000012.1, read as the reverse complement.
GTGCCGAGCAGCCCCTTGCCGAGCGGCTCGATCGCCATGACGTGTTCGCGGTTGGCCAGCACGATGCGGGCCAGCGCCACGCGATCCCCGTCCTTCATGGCGTCCCGGATCACCGCGAAAGCGTCGACACCGGCCTTGCCGTCGGGCGCGAGGTAATAGGGATGGTTGAGATAACGCTTGTCGATTTCGTCCTTTGGCACAAAGCTGTCGATCTCGATGGTATGGTTGCTCTCGATCTGAACGGCGTCCAGTTCTTCCGGTTCGACCTCGACATATTCGCCTTTCTTCAGCTCATAGCCGCGGCCCTTCTGGTCACCTTCGACCACATCGCCGGTTTCGGCATCGACCATCTGTTGCTTCAGCCGGTTTCCGGTCTCCCGGTTGATCATGTGAAACCGGGTCTTCGCGGCCGAGGTGGATGCGGGGTAAAGCAGCACCGGACATGTCACGAGCGAGAGCTTCAGCGAGCCTTTCCAATAGGCGCGAGGGGCCATTACAATCTCCGGCAGGGTTTGCGTCTGGAACTTGAACGGATACCGTGGGTTTTGGTTCCTGATAGAGCTTGTCGCCGCTACATGAGGCCCGATCGTGTCGCTGAGAAACCTGTCCACCTACCGGAAGAAGCGCGATTTCGACAAGACCGACGAACCCTCCGGCGACGTCAAGGTGGCGCCGGCCAGGCAGCGGCGGTTCGTGATCCAGAAGCACGATGCAACGCGGCTTCACTATGATCTAAGGCTCGAGTTCGACGGCGTCTTCAAATCCTGGGCGGTGACACGCGGGCCCTCGCTCGATCCGCATGACAAGCGGCTGGCGGTCGAAGTGGAGGACCATCCGCTCGACTACGGCGATTTCGAAGGCACGATCCCGGAGAGCGAGTATGGCGGCGGCACCGTGCAGCTCTGGGACCGCGGCTACTGGGAGTCAGACGACCCGGAGCGCGGCTTCAAAAAGGGCGACCTGAAATTCACCCTGCACGGCGAAAAGCTGCATGGCAGCTGGGTGCTGGTGCGGATGAAGGGCGATCGCTATGGCGGCAAGCGCACCAATTGGCTCCTGATCAAGCACCGCGACGAATTCACCAAGGAAGGTGAGGACAACGACATTCTCGACGAGGACCGTTCAGTCGCCTCGGGCCGATCGATGAAGCAGATCGCCGAAGGCAAGGGCAGGGCGCCGAAGCCGTTCATGCTCGCGAAGAACGGCAAGGCGAAAGCCGACGCGGTCTGGCATTCCAACCGGGGGGAGGCCGCGGAGGCCAGGGCAAAAAACAAGGCTGGCGCGCCGCGCGCTGTGGTCAAGCCGAAGAAGGTATCGGCGATGCCGGATTTCGTAGCGCCGCAGCTCTGCGCCTCGGTCGAACGCCCGCCCAGTGGCGAAGGCTGGTGTCACGAAGTCAAGTTCGACGGTTACCGCGTGCAATTGCGGGTCGAGGGTGGCGACGTCGCGTTGAAGACCCGCAAGGGACTGGACTGGACCGACAAGTTTCCGACGATCGCGAAAGAGGGGCGCGGGCTGCCGGACGCACTGATCGACGGCGAGATCGTCGCGATCGATCACGAAGGCTTGCCGGACTTTTCTGCTCTGCAGGCGGCGATCGCGGACGAGAAGACCGATAAATTGATCTTCTTTGCGTTCGACTTGCTGTTTGCCGGCGATGAAGATCTTCGTGCGCTTCCGCTTCATGAACGCAAGTCGCGGCTGAAGCAATTGCTCGAGGCGCGGAAAGGTAAATCCAGGGTGATCCGCTACGTCGAGCATTTCGAGGAGGATGGCGATGCCGTCCTCGAATTGGCGCAAAAAATGTCGCTCGAAGGCATCGTCTCAAAGAAGCTCAACGCGCCCTATCGCTCGGGCCGTTCCGAAAGCTGGACTAAGACAAAAGTCCGCGCCGGGCATGAGGTCGTGATCGGCGGCTGGAAGACCACGAGCGGAAAATTCCGTTCTCTGATGGCCGGTGTCCATCGTAACGGCCATCTTGCGTTTGTCGGCATCGTCGGCACCGGCTTCGGCCAGGACAAGGTCCGTCGCCTGATGCCGTCGTTGAAAGCGTTGGCATCGGACAACAGCCCGTTCAGCGGCAAGGACGCGCCGAAGAAAACCCGCGACGTGCATTGGCTGAAGCCCGAATTGGTGGCGGAGATCGAGTTCGCCGGCTGGACCGAAGGCGGCAATATCAGGCAAGCCGCCTTCAAGGGGCTGCGGCAGGACAAGCCGGCGCGCGAGGTGGAGGCGGAGAAACCGACCATGATCAAAGTCGTCAAGCCTGTGCCCGCGAAATCCTCGGCGAACAAATCCGCTGAAGTGATGGGCGTCGCCATCTCAAAGCCCGACAAGGCGCTGTGGCCGGATGCCGGCGACGGCAAGGGTGTAACCAAGCTCGATCTCGCCAGATATTTCGAGGCGATTGGCGAATGGATGATCGGCTACCTCAAGGGTCGGCCCTGCTCGATCGTGCGCGCGCCCGATGGTATCAAGGGCGAACAATTCTTTCAGCGCCATGCGATGCACGGCACATCGAAGCTGCTGGAACTGGTCAAGGTCTCGGGCGATCGCAAGCCGTATCTGCAGATCGATCGCGTCGAAGGGCTGGCGGCGGTCGCCCAGATCGGCGGGCTGGAGCTGCACCCCTGGAATTGCGCGCCCGATGCCTATGAAACGCCGGGGCGGTTGGTGTTCGATCTCGACCCGGCACCGGACGTCGAATTTTCCGATGTGATCGAAGCCGCCAAGGACATGCGGCAGCGGCTGACTGCGGTTGGCCTGGAGAGCTTCTGCAAGACCACCGGCGGCAAGGGATTGCACGTGGTGACGCCGCTGCTTCACGGCGCAAAGGACAAGGTGACGTGGAAGGAAGCCAAGGCGTTCGCGCAAGGCATATGCCAATGGATGGCGAATGACGATCCCGAGCGCTATCTGCTCAACATGTCGAAGAAGCTGCGCAACGGAAAGATCTTTCTCGACTATTTGCGCAACGACCGGATGTCGACCGCAGTCGCCGTGCTGTCGCCACGCGCGCGTGCCGGCGCCACGGTGTCGATGCCGCTGACCTGGACGCAGGTGCGCGGCGATCTCGACCCGAAGAAGTACACGGTGCGAACCGTGCCGGCGCAGATGGCGAAGACGAAAGCGTGGGACGGCTACGATGACGCGGCATCATCGATCAAGCCCGCCATCAAGAAGCTGGCGGCGCAGAAGTGATTTTCGTCATTCCGGGGCGTGACGACAGTCGCGAGCCCGGAAATCCGATACTCCCGATCGTGGTTATCGGATTCCGGGCCTGCGCCAAGAGGCGCATCCCGGAATGACGAACGCTGTTGTTCGATTGGCGCTTACAGTCTCCCGAGCAACAGCAAGATCAGCAGGATCACGATCACCAGGCCCAATCCGCCGCCGCCGTAATATCCGGTGCCGTAAAACGGTCCGCCGCCGATGCCGCTGAAGCCGCCAAGCAGCGCGATCACGAGAATGATGAGAATGATTGTTCCGATTGACATTTATTCCTCTCCTCAGCCCGAGGCCCCGTTTGTTCGTTCACGCTGCCTTCGTGCGAGAAAACAAATCGGGAATCGTGAAAGTTCCACTTTTCGCGCCGCGATAATGCACGCTGCTCTTCTTTTGGCGCCAATCGGAATTACATGCAGAACGATCACGCGCAGGAGTTTGCGATGTCGGCACCGCTTGTTGTTTCGATCCCGCATAGCCTCGGCCGCGAAGAGGCGATGCGTCGCCTGAAGACGGGGTTGACGCGCGCCGCTGCGAGCGTGCCGGTGTTGAAAGTCGATGAGGAGCGCTGGGAAGACAATCGCATGGTCTTCCGCGTCCGCGCGCTCGGTCAGGTGGCAGCGGGCCATCTGGACGTCGACGATACGCATGTGCGGGTGGAGGTGATGCTGCCTTGGCTGCTGCAGCGCTTTGCCGAGGTGGCGCAAGCCGCGATCCGTCATCGCGGCAATCTGCTGCTGACGAAGCGAAGTTGAAGTGTCGCCTTCGGATTGTGCTCTGCAGCAACGAAAACTTGCGGAGAACGGCCCAACCCGTAGTTTCATCAGCTTGCTGGTAACGAATTCCGTGAGACCATCTTGGTCTGCGCGGGAGGAGGGAACCGACCATCGTCGTCGGCACAACACCCGCCGGGCCGCCCGGCCGTCGATCCCGGGCGGCCTTTGCATGTTTTGGAGCAGGTTAGGCTAGGCGTGGTGACGCTTGTGCGTGGTCCTTGCTGCCCGGCGCCGGCGAATTTGCCTTGCGCACTGCAACAGGCAACTGCTGAAACAGCTCGGAGAGTTTGAGCTCGCCGGTGCTGCCCTCAACCACATAGTCCTCGACGTCGATCGCGCCATCGAAGGCATCTGCACGTGGCCAGGCCCGACCTTCTTCCGTGAACGCGGCGAATGATTTTGCAACAGCGACGATGACTGCATCGCGACCGCGCCGTCGCGCGAAGGCGATGACGTGGTCGCGGTGCGGGCCGCTCACTTGCAGCGGCTGGTAGTCGCCAGACGTGAACACGTCCGCCTGTTCGTTTCGCACTTTCAACAATTGCCGTGTCCAGGCGAGTTTCAAGAGCCCGCTCGGCCAGTCCTGAATGAGGCCATCCCAATCGGGCGCATCCAGCTTGGCGAGCGCCGCGGCGCGCGCGGCAAAATCGACCGGGCGGCGGTTGTCGGGATCGACCAGCGAGAAATCCCAGAGTTCGGTGCCCTGATAGAAGTCGGGAACGCCGGGCAGCGTCGCCTTCAGCGTGATCTGGCTCAGCGAATTCAGCGCACCCAGCAGCGCCACGCGTTGCGCCAGTGCTTCGAATGCGCTGATGAATTCAGCCGAGACCGAGCGATCCAGAATCCGCGCGATAAAGGTCTCGACGCCTGCCTCATAGGCTGTGTGGGGGTTGAGCCAGCTGGTCTCTTCCTTGCCTTCGCGCGCGGCCTTCAACGCATAGGCCTGCATTCGCTCGCGGAAGGCGCTGTCGTCCGGTTGCCAGGCGCCGAGCAGCGCCTGGTACAGCATGTATTCCGAGGTCGCCGACGGGGCGCGCATGTCGCCTTCGAGGACGAGATGCGGTGCGTTGAGAACCTTCCAGCGCGCGACCGCGCTGGTCCATTCGCCGGGAATCTCCGCAAGCGCCATGATCCGCGCGCGGGCGTCCTCGCCGCGCTTGGTGTCATGGGTGGCGGTCGCAGTCATGCCGTGCGGCCATTCCCTGGACCGCGACTGCATCATGGCGTGAAAGGCATCGATCGGAAGGGCCTTTGCAGCGGGATCGCCGCCGACCTCGTTCAACGCAAGCAGGCGATGGTAGCGATAGAAGGCGGTGTCCTCGAGCGATTTTGCCATCATCGGTCCGGTGAATTGCTGCACCTTCAGGGCAAACCGGCGGACGCGTGGTGCACTGTGTGCCGCGCGTCCCGGCTGGATCAGGTCCATGGTCAGGGCGTCGCGCAGGAAGTCGAAAATGCCGTCGTCGGCGGCGAACCAGTCGGTGCGGGCGGCTTCGATCGTCGCTGCAATCAGAGCGCGGTCATGCGTGGTTGGTCCCGATGATATCAGGTAGCTGCGATAGACCGGGAAATGCAGCACATAGAGTTCGAGCGCCTGCCGCAAGCTGTCGGCGGAATAATCACGCGTGGAATAGTGGCCACTGGCGATCCGCGCCAGCAGACGCGTCAGCACGATGAATTCGCTGGTCAGCAGCGTCTCCAGCACCCGGCGTTTGGCATTCTTGACGACCGGGTCGAGTTTGGGCGACTGGTTGCTGATCTGCCGCCAGATTTCGCCGAGTGGCTCGAGACCGCTGCCCTCGACCAGCACCCGCGTGATCGCGTTCATCCATTCATAGCCGGTGGTGCCATGGACGCCGCTGAAGGCCGGCAGTTTTTCATGCTCACCGAGAATCTTTTCGATCACGATATAGAACGGTTTGCCGCTGCCGCCCTTGATGTTACGGATCAGGCGCCGCAGCCGCTGGAAATATTGTGCGGGATCGCGCAGGCCGTCGATGTGGTCGAGCCTCAGGCCCTGCAGCTTTCCTTCGGCAATCAACCGTCTGACCAGTTCATGGATGGCGGCAAACGTGCCGGGGTCTTCGACCCGCAATCCCGCCAGCGTGTTGACGTCGAAGAAGCGGCGGTAGTTGATGTCGCTGGAAGCCAGCCGCCAATGGCCGAGTCGGTAGTGCTGACGCTCGAGCAGATGGTGCAGCGCCAGGGTCTGTGCGGGGCGATCCGGCCCGGCGCGATAGGCGGCGAGGCCACGTTCGATGATCGCAGGTGCTCCGGCCACGGCCTTGAGCTCCGCCTTGAAGGCCGGGGCTTCCTTGCGGTTGGGATGACGGAGGCCTTTGTAGCGTGACGCCAGCTCAAGGATGTTCCGGACGACGGTGCCGTCCTCGGCATCAGCTTCCCTGACGATGGTTCGCAGTATCTCGCTGTAACGCTCGGGCGCGATCGGCAGCCGGTGTTCGAAGTACCACGCCGAAAAACTGCCTTCTGCCGCATCGTAACGCAATTCGATCTCGCCGCGCTCCAGCGCTTGCCCGTAGGACGAGCCGATGATCGGCAGCAGCACGCCGCCTCTGTTACGATGGGGCAATTGATCCCAGTCGATATCGAAAGACGCCGCGTGCGGCGAAGCCTCGCCCCATTCGAGAACATCGAGCCACCATGGATTATCCGCGAAATGGACGCCGACGTGGTTGGGAACGAAATCGAGGATCAGGCCGAGGTCATGTTGCCTCAGCGCCGTGCTCAGGCGCTCGAAGCCGGCTTCGCCGCCGAGCTCGGGGTTGAATTGTGTATGATCGACGATGTCGTAGCCGTGCGTGGAGCCCTGGCGCGCCTTCATGAACGGTGAGGCATAGACATGGCTAATGCCCAACGCCTTCAAATAGGGCACGACGGCCGCTGCGGCATCGAAGTCAAAATCGGGGGTGAGTTGCAGGCGGTAAGTCGCGATCGGGATCGCCGGAGGCATTTTCCTATCCGATGTGCCAGCGCACCGACCAGGCGGGCATGCTCGGCGACAACGCGTTGCCCCAGATCAGGGTTCCCCCGGCTTGCGCTGGATCGGTGATTTCGCGATCGGAAAGATTGGCGGTCAGTGACAGCATTTGACCGTCGTTCATGCGCCATCGCGCCGTCAGCAGGCCATTGTCGGCCGCCTGCGCCTCGCCAAAGCTCGCACCGGCGAGCCGCGGCATGATTTCGCGGCGGCGGATCGCGAGCAGGTCTCGGACCAGAGCGAGCCTTTGGGCTCCCGGTGGCCTGTCACACTCCGCCCAATCGAGCACTGCGGAAAGCACAGTCGATTTGTCGAGCGGATCGGGAACGTCGTCGCCATATTTTTCGTAGGCCCATTGGTATTCCCGGCGCCGTCCGTTGCGGACGGCGCTCGCGAGGTCGCCCTGGAAATCACAGAAAAACGGAAACGGCGCCGTCGAGCCCCACTCTTCGCCCATGAACAGCATCGGCGTCATCGGCGCCAGCAGGGTGATTGCCAGCGCGGCCTCGATCGCGCGGGGGTCTGCAATGCTTTCAAGCCGGTCGCCGAGCGGGCGGTTGCCGATCTGGTCGTGGTTCTGCAGGAAATTCACGAAGCAGGTGGGCGAAAGCTGGCCGCTCGGTTCGCCGCGTTGCTTGCCACCCCAGAAGGTCGAGACCTCGCCCTGATAGACGTAACCTGATGCCAGCGCCCGCGCCAAATCATCACGCGGCGAACGCTGGTAATCGCCGTAATAGCCTTGGGCCTCGCCGGTCAGCAGCACGTGCCAGGCATGGTGATAGTCGTCGTTCCATTGGCCGCGATATTTGCCCCGCGGCGGGTCTTCGACAGCGTCGAGCAGGCTGGCGCGGTTGTCGCTGTTTTCGAGCACGAGGTTGATGTGCCGTCCGGTCTCTGCCGCAAGCTTGCCAACCGCGCGGCTTAGCTCGTGCAGGATCGGGATTTCGCCTGTTTCAACGATGGTGTTGACGGCATCCAGCCGCAGCCCGTCGAAGCGATAGTCGCGCAGCCAGTGGAGCGCGTTCCCGATCGCGAAATCGCGCACCTCTCGCACGCGGTAGTCGATCGCGCTGCCCCAGGGCGTGTGCGCTTCCGTGAAGAAATCTGGCGCGTAGCGGCCGAGATAATTCCCCTCGGGCCCGAAATGGTTATAGACCACGTCGAGCATCACCATCAGCCCGCGCAGATGCGCCTCGTCGATCAGCGCCTTCAGATCGTCGGGACGGCCATAGGCGCTGTCGGGTGCGTACCACAGCACGCCGTCATAGCCCCAGTTGCGGCTACCTGCGAAATCCGCCAGCGGCATCAGCTCGAGTGCGGTGATGCCGGTCTCGACCAGATGATCGAGCTTGCCGATCATCGCGCGATAGGTGCCTTCCTTGGTGAAGGTGCCGACATGCGCTTCGAGAATGACGGCTTCGTGCCATAGCCGTCCGCGCCAGTCGCTCGCGCGCCATCGATACGCGGCGTGATCGATCACCTCGCTCGGACCCGAAACATCGTCAGGCTGAAAAGCGGAGGCCGGATCGGGGACATCGATCTCGTCGTCGATGCGGAACTTGTAGCGCGCGCCAGCGCCAACATCAGGTATCTCGGCAGCGTACCAGCCATCTTCGCCCGGAATCATGGGGTGAGGCTTTTCGAGCACGAGATCAACGCGCCTCGCGGCCGGCGCCCACAATCGGAACAGCGCACCGTCCGCGGTCAGCTTCGGACCGAATTGCCGTGCATTCATGCCGAACCCGCAAAGGCCAGCACTGAGCGCGACGGCGCCTTGGTCTCGGCACCGGAGGCGAAATCGATCGGCACTTGTTTGCTGACCGCGGTGTTGAGAACCTGCCGCCAGCTTCGGTATTCCGTCATCATGGGCATTTTGAACGCGATCTCTTCGGGCGCGGCATTCAAGACGATAAAGATCGGCGCCTGACCTTGTTCCATCGGTCCGAGTACGTAAGCGAGAAATCGTCCTTCCGGAAAATTCCAGTCGGACTCCTTCATCTCATCTGCTGAAGGCGTCAACCACAGCACGCCGTAAGAGCCGTCCGTACGCCGGCCGTCGAGCCAGCGCTGGCAGCGGATTTGCCGGAAGTAGCGCCGCAAGCCGGTCAGGTGTGCGATGAAATTCGTCAGGTCTTCATCGTCCTTGCCGAGGTTGTCCCAACCGATCCAGCCGGTTTCGTTGTCCTGGCAATAGGCGTTGTTGTTGCCGTTCTGGGTGTTGCCGACTTCATCGCCGGCGAGGATCAGCGGCGTGCCCTGTGCCAAAAGCAGGCAGGCAAGTTGATTCTTCCTGAGTTGACGGCGCAACGCGATGATCTTGGCATCGTCGGTCGGACCCTCGACGCCGCAATTATTGCTGTGGTTGTCGCTGGAGCCGTCGCGATTTTCTTCGCCGTTGGCTTCGTTATGCTTCTCGTTGTAGCTGAACAAGTCCGCCAGCGTGAAACCGTCATGGACGGTGATGTGGTTGATACCAGCGCGTGGCGCGCGGTTGTCGTGATGAAACAGGTCCGACGACGCGGTCATGCGACCCGATATCTCGCCGATCAAACTGCCTTCGCCGCTCCAGTAGCGCCGCATCGCGCTGCGGTAGCGGTCGTTCCATTCCGACCATTGCGACGGGAAGGCGCCGACCTGGTAGCCGCCGAGGCCGAGGTCCCAGGGCTCGGCGACCATTTTGACCGAGGCCAGCACAGGGTCCTGCCGCACGGCGGTCAGGAACGGAGCATTGCGGTCGAACCCGTGCGGCTCGCGTGCCAGCGTGGTGGCGAGATCGAAGCGGAAGCCGTCGACATGACAGACCTCGACCCAGTAGCGGAGCGAGTCCATCACCATCTGCATCACACGCGGATGGGTCAGGTTGACCGAGCTGCCGCAGCCGGTAAAGTCGTCGTAGTAGCGCGGATTTTCCGGTTTCAGCCAGTAATAGGACGCATTGTCGATCCCGCGGAACGACAGTGTCGGGCCCATATGATTACCCTCGGCGGTGTGGTTGTAGACCACGTCGAGGATCACCTCGATGCCGGCATCGTGCAGCCGCGCCACGGTGGTGCGGAAGGAGTTGAGCGCGTTGTCCTGCGCATAGCGCGGCTCGGGCGCGAAGAACGCGATGGTGTTGTAGCCCCAATAGTTCGAGAGCTTCTTTTCGACCAGAACGCGGTCATCAATCAGGGCGTGGATCGGCAACAGCTCGACGGTGGTGACACCGAGCCGCTTGAGATGCTCGATCATCGCGGGCGACGATAGCCCGCCATAAGTGCCGCGCAGGTTCGGCGGCACGTCGTCGCGCTTCTGCGTCAAGCCCTTGACGTGAGCCTCGTAGATGATGGTGTCTTCCCAGGGAATTTGCGGCCGGATCTCCCGGCGACCCCAGTTGAAGGTCTCGTCCACCACGACCGCCTTCGGCATGCCGCGGGCGTTGTCGCGGCGGTCGAAGGAGAGGTCGTCCCGCGCGCTGCCGGTGCGATAGGCGAAATGCGCATCGCTCCACACCAGCCGTCCCGCGATCCGCTTGGCATAGGGATCGAGCAACAGCTTGTTGGAGTTGAAGCGGTGGCCGCGTTCCGGCGCATAGGGCCCGTAGACGCGATAGCCATAGAGCTGGCCGGGCGAGACGTCGTTGAGATAGCCGTGCCAGACGTCCTCGGTTCTTTCGGGCAATTCGATCCGCTCTAGCTCGCGGCGGCCCTGGCCGTCGAACAGGCACAGCTCCACCTTCTCCGCGTTGGCGGAGAACAGTGCGAAGTTGGTGCCCCTTCCGTCCCAGCTCGCACCAAGGCGCGTGGACGTTCCCCCGCTCAGTCGCATGGATCAGCTTTCCGGTACGAGAAAGATCGCGGCCAGCGGCGGGATCGTCAACGTCAGTTCGGGCGCGGGGCCCGCCTCGGCATGGACCTCGCCGATATTGCCGACATTGCTGCCGCCATAATGCGCGGAGTCCGAGTTGAGCACCTCGTGCCATTTACCGGCCAACGGTACGCGGACGCGATAATTGCGATAGACGTTCGGCGAGAAATTCACCACCACGAGGCATCGAGCGCGCGCGCCGTTGCCCTTGCGGATCCAGGCAAACACGTTGCGATTGCCGTCGTCGGTGATGACCCATTCGAATCCGGCCTGCTCGCAGTCCAGCTCGTGCAACGCCGGAAGCGCGCGATAGAGCCGGTTCAGATCACGGATCAACGATTGGATGCCGGCATGCTTGTTCTGCTCAAGCAGGTGCCAGTCCAGCGAATGATCGTGGTTCCACTCGCGTTCCTGGCCGAATTCGCAGCCCATGAACATCAGCTTCTTGCCGGGATGGCCAAACATGAAACTGTAGTACGCTCGCAGGTTCGCAAAACGCTGCCAGTCGTCGCCCGGCATGCGCCCGAGGATCGAGCGCTTGCCGTGCACGACCTCGTCATGCGACAGCGGCAGGATGAAATTTTCGGAGAATGCGTATTGCAGGCCGAACAGGATGTCGCCGTGATGGTGCTTGCGGTGGATCGGGTCCTTGCCGATGTATTTCAGCGTGTCGTGCATCCAGCCCATGTTCCATTTGTAGCCGAAGCCGAGCCCGCCAAATTCGACTGGCCGTGACACCTGCGGCCAGGAAGTTGATTCCTCGGCAGCCGTGGTCGCCTGCGGAAAGCGTGCGAACAATTCGGTGTTGAAGCGGCGCAGGAAATCGATCGCTTCGAGGTTTTCGCGGCCGCCATATTTGTTCGGGATCCAGCCGCCCGCGGGCCGGCTGTAGTCGAGGTAGAGCATGGAGGCGACGGCATCGACGCGCAGGCCATCGATGCCGTAGCGCTCGAGCCAGAACAGCGCGTTCGACACCAGGAAATTCACCACTTCGGTGCGGCCGTAATTATAGATCAGCGTGCCCCAGTCGAGATGGCGGCCCTGCTGCGGGTTGGCATGCTCGTAGAGCGCGGTGCCGTCGAACTGGCCGAGGCCGTGCGGATCATCAGGGAAATGCCCGGGCACCCAGTCGAGCAGCACACCGAGCCCCTCGCGGTGACAGGCGTCGACCAGCGCGGCGAAATCGGTGGGCGAGCCGAACCGGCTGGTCGGCGCGAACAGCCCGGTCGGCTGATAGCCCCAGGAGCCGTCGAATGGGTGCTCGCTGATGGGGAGGAATTCGACGTGGGTAAAGCCGAGGTCGCGCGCATAGGCTGGAAGCTGCTCGGCCAACTCGCGGTAGCTCAGCCACTCATTGTTGCCCTTGCGCCGCCACGAGCCGAGATGGACCTCATAGATCGACATCGGCGCGCTCAACGCGTTGACGCCTGACGGGGCGGAGCGCGGATGCGGGATTTTGGTTTCATCCAGCACGATCGACGCGGTCTTCGGGCGCACTTCCGCGGCAAAGGCCACCGGATCGGATTTCAGCGCCAGATGCTGGCCGTTGGGACCGATGATGTCGAACTTGTAGTGGTCACCGGCGCGGGCGTGCGGGATGAACAGCTCCCAATAGCCGACGCCGCGCACCCGCATGGGGTGCCGCCGCGCGTTCCAATAGTTGAAGTCGCCGACGACGCTGACCCGCCGCGCATTCGGCGCCAGCACCACGAAGGCGACGCCGTCGACGCCATCCAGCATCATCGGATGGGCACCCAATTTATCGTAGATGCGCTGATGGGTGCCTTCGCCGAGCAGATAGAGATCGAAATCGCTCAGGACCGGTGGAAAGCGATAGGGATCGTCGAGATCGACGACATGGTCGCCGAAACGGGCGCGCAACTGGTAGCGCTGCGAGCCGTTCGGCAGCGCGCCGGCGAACAGGCCGGAATCGTGAATTCGCTTTAGCTGTGCCGTCTCGCCATGCTCGCCGACCGCCTCGACGTTGGACGCCTCCGGCAGGAAGGCGCGCACCACGCTCCTGTCCCCTTCGGTGTGCAGACCGAGGTAGTGGAAGGGATCGGAGTGGCGGCCTTCGATGATGGCATAGGCTTCGGCAGGCAATTTGGTCATATGGCCTCGTGCGGCTGTCGCGCCAGGGTCCGAAGCATACCGGTCAACGGTATGCGAAGCCAATCCGGTCGATGCACCAGCTCATACTCGATTTCCTGGAATGCCCTTTCCAGCAGGAAGAACGTCAGCATCCGCTCCGCGGCCTCCGGATTGGCCGGCCACAGCCGCCGATTGGCGATGGTTTCGCGATAGGCGGCCAGAAACGCCGTGGTTGCCCGGTCGCGCCATTCCGCGAGCGCGCGGCCAAGCTTGCCTTGCTCGTCAGGGGCTACCTGGAGCGCACGCTCCAATGCGGCCGTCGTCGAATAGTCGATCGAGCGGACCAGGCCTGCGACGTCGCGTGCCGCGGGCGCCTTGCGCCGGCGCTCGGTGATCGTGCGCCGCGGGTCACCTTCGAAATCGATGATGAAGATATCGTCCTTGACGATCAGCATCTGGCTGAGTTCGAAATCGCCGTGCAGGCGGATATTGAGCCCATCGATGTCGGATGACAGCAGTGCCTTCAGGCGCTCCGGCAAGGCGGTGTGCTGGGCCAGCAGCTGATCGACCAGCGATCGCTCGGAATCCTTCAGCGTGTCGCGACGTTGCTTTAAGGTATCGACGGTCCGCTCGGCGCGGGCCAAGATATCGTCGATCCAGCGCTGCACGTCCTCCGGCCTGGTCGGCTCCGGCGTGAATGCAGCAAGCTCCTTGTCGCCCGCCAGCGCAAGATGCAGTTCGGCGACGCGCCGTCCGGCCTGCGACATATAGCGCTGGTAGGACGCCTGGTCTTCGCTTTCCGCGGGACTGGCGCTCGTCCTCAGCAGGCGGTGTTCCTCGACAAAGCGGTCGAGATAGGCTGCCGTCACAGCCCGGGCATCGCCCTGGTTGGCGACGAAGGCATGGAGCGATGCGATGGCGCTTCTTCGGTCGCCTTCGACCAGTTCGACGCTGCCGAGCAGCGCCGGCGCGTTGGCGAAGCCGGCTACATCGGTGAGGAAGCGTCCCATCTCGATCTCGGGGCTGATGCCTGGCTCGAGCTTGCGGTAGACCTTGACGGCATAGTCGTTGTCGACCAGCGCGGTGCTGTTGGACTGTCCGGTCTCGACGGCGCGGACGCGATTGGGCTGCCGGACCGGCTTGTCCGAAAACCGGCTGGTCGGCCTGAATTCAAGGCGCAACCCCTGTTCGCCTTCCTCGACCGTCAGCGACTCCCGCAGATTGCGCAGCAGCAGCGCGACGAAAATCTGGTCGGAGGCGACATCCAGCAGGGTGCCTTCGCGTGCGCCCTGGCGGATCGCCGCCAGCGCGCGCGGGTTGTACCGCTCGCGGTCGAAACGCACCCATTCGATCTGCAGCGGCAGCACATAGCGGCTGGTGATGCCGCGCTGCGTGGTTTCGAAGAAGGCAAGCCACGGCCGGTTGTCGCCGATATCGCAAAAGGGAACGGCCGAGACGAGGGTCGGCTGGATCGCCTTCGCGGAGCGTTCCGGATACCAGCGCGTGCGGGCGAGGTGCCCCGGCAGCACGTCGTGCTCGAACACGCCGCGGGTACGCGCCAGCGAGACCCAGGTCGAATTCACCGGCACCACCAGGGTTTCGAATTCCGGCACCGCCCGCGGAACGGCCGGTTCGGATTTGTCGCGTTCCTGCAAGTGGAACCAATAGAAGCCGTAGGGCGCCAGCGTGATCATGTAGGGCAGTTCGGCGATCGCGGGAAAGCGTGTCCGCCCGAGCATTTCCAGCGGGATGCGGCCGTTGAACGCGGAGAGGTCGAGCTCGGTCGCCTGCGCTGATCGCGACAGATTGGCGACGCAGAGAATGACTTCGTCCTGGTACTGGCGGACGTAAGCGAGCACCGAGCGGTTCTCCGGGCGGATGAATGTCATGGTGCCGCGGCCGAAGGCCAGCGTCGATTTTCGGACCGCGATCAGCCGCTTGGTGGCGCTGAGCAATGATGACAGGCTGCGCGACTGCGCCTCCACGTTGACGGATTCATAGCCGTAGACGGGATCCATGATGGTCGGCGCGTACAATCTTGCCGGGTCGGCGCGTGAGAATCCGCCGTTGCGGTCCGGAGACCATTGCATCGGTGTGCGCACGCCGTTGCGGTCGCCGAGATAGATGTTGTCGCCCATGCCGATCTCGTCGCCGTAATAGATGATCGGCGTGCCCGGGAATGACAGCAGCAGCGAATTCATCAGCTCGATCTTGCGCCGGTCGTTGTCCATCAACGGCGCCAGCCGGCGGCGGATGCCGACATTGATGCGGGCGCGGGGATCGTTGGCGTAGGTCGACCAGAGATAATCGCGCTCGACGTCGGTCACCATCTCCAGCGTCAGTTCATCGTGATTGCGCAGGAACAGCGCCCACTGGCAAGTGCTCGGGATATCCGGCGTCTGCCGCAGGATGTCGGTGATCGGAAAGCGGTCCTCCTGCGCAAGCGCCATGTAGATGCGCGGCATCAGCGGGAAATGATAGGCCATATGGCACTCGTCGCCGCGGCCGAAATATTCCTGCACATCCTCCGGCCACTGGTTGGCCTCGGCCAGCAGCAGCTTGCCCTTGGCGTAAGCGTCGAGCTCCTTGCGCAGTCCCTTGATGATGGCATGCGTCTCGGGAAGGTTCTCGTTGTTGGTGCCGTCGCGCTCGCACAAATATGGGATGGCGTCGAGACGGAATCCGTCGACGCCGGTGTCGAGCCAGCGCTTCATCACCTGCACGATCGCGACTGACGACGCGCGGGTTGTCGAAGTTGAGGTCCGGCTGGTGCGAGAAGAAGCGATGCCAGTAGAACGCGCCGGCTTCCGGATCCCAGGTCCAGTTCGACTTTTCGGTATCGGTGAAGATGATCCGCGTGTCCTGGTATTTCTGGTCGGTGTCGCTCCAGACATACCAGTTGCGCGCGCTCGATTTGGGATCGCTGCGGCGGGCGCGCTTGAACCAGTCGTGCTGGTCGGAGGTATGATTGATCACGAGCTCGGTGATGACACGCAGGCCGCGCTTTTTGGCTTCCTGGATGAAGCGCCGGAAATCCTTCATGTTGCCGAAATCGGGATTGATGTCGCCATAGTCGGCGATGTCGTAGCCGTCGTCGCGGCCCGGCGAGGGATAGAACGGCAATAGCCACAGCGCGGTGACGCCGAGCTCCTGCAGATAAGGAAGCTTTTCGGTCAGCCCCGCGAAGTCACCGATGCCGTCATTGTTGCTGTCGGCGAACGCCTTGACATGGAGCTGATAGATGATCGCGTCCTTGTACCAGAGCCGATCGGTGCTCTCGGTGGCCACCAGCTCCTTGGCATCGACGGAGGACATCACGTTCATGGCGTCCCCTTTCACGCCAGGCAACGGAAGAGAAGGGCGGGATCCTGCGCCGGGTCGATCCGCAGCCGGATGCCGCCCCATTCCAGCTGATGGCGTTCGCCAGTGGTGAGGTTCTCGACAGCAGTAACATTGCGGCGTTCGCCGCCAGTGCCGGCCCTGATGTCGCCGAGCGGCAGCCAGAACTCATGCACGTCGCGCGTCAGAGCGATCGCGACGGCGACTGTATTGGTATGGTCGACGGATTCCTTGACGAAGCCGATCACATTGCCATCCTCAATCCCCAGGAAACGCAAATTGGCGGTTTGCCGCAGCGCCGCGTTCGTCAGCCGTGCCCGGTTCAGGTCCCTGATGTAGGGCTTGATGTTACCCGGCTTGTCCCAATCGCGCACCTTGATCTCGTGTTTGTCCGAATCGAGATATTCCTCGCGGCCCGGAACCGGTTCGTGCTCCAATAGTTCAAATCCATTGTAGATGCCGTAATTGCCGGACAGCGTCGCCGCCAGGGCGATGCGGGACTTGAACATCCATGCCTCGCCGCTTTGCAGGTGGAAGGGCAGGATATCGGGCGTGTTGACGAAGAAATTCGGACGGTAGAAGTCGCGTTCCGGATAGGCGGTCATTTCGATCAGATGTTGCTCCAACTCCGGGCGCTGCGTGCGCCACATGAAATCGCTGCAGGATTGGGTGAAGCCGAGCCTGGCGAGGCCCTTCATTGGCTTCGGCCGGGTAAACCCTCCCGCCAGGAAGATCACGGCGGGATGATGCAACTGGACCTCACGGATCAGCCACTCCCAGAATGGGAGGGGACTGCTCTGAGGGCTCTCGATCCCGAAAATCTTGACGCCCTGGTCGATCCAGAACAGGACCACGTCGCGCAGCGCATTCCACAGCCCGCCGGCATCCTCGCAAGCGAAGTTCGGGGTGATGATGCCTTGATCCTTGCCGGGCAGATTTTCCGCACAACGCACCGAACCATCCGGCCGGCGCTTGAACCATTGCGGATGCTGCTTCAGCCAGGGGTGATCGGGCGAGAATTGTAAGGCGAAATCGAGCGCGACTTCCAAACCGTGTGCCTGGCAGGCGGCTGCAAAGGCCCGAAAGTCCTCCAGCGTTCCCAATTCCGGATGGACCGCGTCGTGGCCGCCTTCGGCCGCACCGATCGCGTATGGATTGCCGGGGGCACTGCTGTCGGCCGCGATCGCATTGTCGTGGCCCCTTCGATTGGTGCTGCCGATGGGGTGGATCGGTGTCAACAGGACGATGTCAAAGCCCATCGCCGCGATGTCAGGCAGCCGCGCGATGCAATCTCCGAACGTGCCGTGCTGTCCCGGTACCTTGCCCTGGCCGCGCGGTGCCATGTGGTACCACGCGCCGTCGCGCGCCAGCGACCGGTCGGCGACGAGGGGAAAGAGTTGCGAGCGCGTCAGGTCGGGCCGCAACTGGCTTTCGGCCATCGCTTCCTTCAACTCCGGCGCGAGCAACGGCGCAGCTTCGCCGGTTTGCAGGTACTCCTCGCATTTCCGGATGATGACTGCCGCTGCCGCCGGTCCACCGGCCTGCGCCTTGGTGAGCATGCCGGCGCCCTCGATGGCATCAAGGGAGAAATCGGCGCCGGCCCTCTGCTTCAGCTCGAAGCCGTGCCGCCAGGTAGCGAATTCATCGGTCCAGGCTTCGATCGCATAGACATAGCGTCCGGGCGCGTCGGGTGTGAACGAGCCGACCCAGCGGTCGTCGCTGTGTAGACGCATCGGCTCGCGTCGCCATTCGCGCTCAAGCTCGCTGCGCCAGATCAGCGCCGCGGCCGTGACACCTTGTCCATCGCGGTAGATGTCGGCCCACACCTCCACGCGTTCGCCAGCGATCCGCTTCACCGGAAAGCGTCCGCCGCCGATCAGAGGATAGACATCCTCAATGTAGAAAGCGCCGAAGGCGCCCTCGACAGTTTGTGCTGTTTTGTTCACGGTGATGCCGCCATCGACATGGAAGTGACGTCCCCGTTGCGCGATGGGTACGCTCCGGACTTATATACAAAGCCGCTCAAGGATATTGGTTCCCATGGAACGGCTGAGAGGGAAGAGAGTTAAATACCTGCTATCCCCTTCCTGGAATTACACAATTTCGCGACCTGCTCGATGGTCGCGTGCAAAGCGCGTGCCGAATGGATCTTTACGACAAAGCCAAGAGCCTGGGAATTCAGACCGAATTTATCGACGGTCAGGGTCACCGCCGTGTGACGGATGCGGCTGCATTGAAGATCATCCTCGATGCGCTGCCGCCGCAGACGCTACGGCGGCTCGTCGGCGACGCGGTCATCGTCCGCGCCGGCCGTCCTGCGCGGACCGAACTGTCGGAAGCTGCCCGTTTCCCGTTGCGTTGGAAAATCCTGAGTGGCCACAAAGTTGTCGCGGAAGGCGAAACCCGCGATCGGGTCATCCTGTGGCCGCAGGGTTTGCCGCTTGGTGTCCACCGGCTGCAGCTGACGGACGCCGCTTCGACCGCTGAGGAAGTGCCGCTGCTGGTTACGCCGGAACGGGCGTTTGACGGCGATTTCGGTCGCTGCTGGCTGCTGGCCGTCCAGCTCTACGGCGTGCGCTCGGCCCGCAATTGGGGGATGGGGGATTTCACCGACCTGCGCGGCCTGATCGAATTGGCGCATCACCTGGGGGCCGACGGCGTCGGCCTCAATCCGTTGCATGCCCTGTTCGACGATCGTCCCGGCGATTGCAGTCCCTATTCGCCGAACAGCCGGCTGTTTCTCAATGCGCTCTATATCGACGTCGAGAAGCTCCCGGAATTTCGCATGGACGCGGAGATCAAGACCGCGCTCGCGCATCTCAGGGCCTGCGACGTCGTCGATTACGTCGCGGTGGCCGGACTGAAATGGCGCGCGTTGCGATCGGCCTATCAGGCCTTCAAGGCCAACCCTGCACTCGAGCGCTGGCACGAATTCGAGAAATTCCGCGGCGAGCGGGGGCCGCTGTTGTTGCGCTTTGCCTGTTTCGAGGCGCTGCGGCACAAGTTCAATAAACCCTGGTGGGAATGGCTGGAAGAGTGGCGGCAGCCGGACGAAGCCAAATGCGCCCGCCTGCGCAAGGGCCCGGACGCGGCCGAAATCGAATTCGTCGAATTCGTGCAATGGACCGCCGACCGCCAGCTTGGGGCATGCAAGGAACTGGCGCACAAGCTCGGCATGAAGGTCGGACTTTATCTCGATGTCGCGGTCGGCGTGCAATCCGACGGCTTCGATGCCTGGAACGAGCAGGTGGCGATCTCGCGCCATCTCGGCGTCGGCGCGCCGCCGGACCCGCTCAATACCGCTGGCCAGGATTGGGGACTCGCGGGCTTCAACGCCGCGGGTCTCGAAATCAGTTCGTTCGAGCCGTTCAAGGCGATGCTGCGCGCCTCGATGCGCCATGCCGGTGCTGTCAGGCTCGATCATGTGCTCGGTTTGAAGCGGCTCTATCTCGTGCCGCGCGGATTTGGCCCCGAAAACGGCGCCTATGTGCAGATGCCGTTCACGGCTTTGCTGGCGGCGACCGCGCAGGAAAGCACGGCCCATCGCTGTGTCGTGATCGGCGAGGATCTCGGCACCGTGCCGGAAGGCTTTCGCGAGGTGATGGCCGATTGGGGCATCTGGTCCTATCTGGTGATGATGTTCGAACGCGACGATCAAGGCGCGTTCAGGGGCGTCGACCATTATCTGGCCAACGCACTCGTCACCTTCAACACCCACGATCTCTCGACCTATGCCGGCTGGCGCTCCTTCAGCGATTTGAAGCTGAAGCGCTCGCTCGGGATCGATCCCGGCGAGACCGATGATGCGCGGTGGCACGCGCTGGCCATGCTGGACGATGTATTGCGTCACCACGCGATCGAACGACACGATTTCTGTTCGGTCGTGGGTTTTCTGGCGCGAACCAACTCCCGGCTGTTGACGGTCTCGCTCGAGGACCTGCTGGGCCTGGTCGACCAGCCCAACATTCCCGGCACCGTCGACGAGCATCCGAATTGGCGACGGCGGCTTCCGGTGTCGATCGAGCACATCGCATCCGCCATTGACGTCGAGGCGCTCAAGGCCGCCACGCGGGAGCGGTCTCGCGCCCCGGCCTGATCGGGAGTACCGGCAAGCTTGTCCTGTCGAATTGAAGATTACGGACTGATCGGCGACTGCGAGACCGCGGCGCTGGTCGGCCGCGACGGATCGATCGATTGGCTGTGCTGGCCGGCTTTCGATTCCGACGCCTGTTTTGCCGCGCTGCTCGGCAGCAGCAAGCATGGACGGTGGCTGATCGCGCCCGCGGACGAGATCAAGAACACCTCGCGGCGGTATCGCGACAATACGCTGATCCTGGAAACGTTGTTCGAGACGGAGAAGGGCACGGTCGCCGTGATCGATTTCATGCCGCCGCGCGGCAACGCGTCCGACGTGGTGCGGCTGGTGCGCGGTATCCGTGGACGAGTGAAGCTGCGGATGGAACTGGTGATCCGCTTCGGTTTCGGCGCTGATATCCCCTGGGTGAAGAAAAACCCTGACGGCTCCGGACTGCTCGCCATTTGCGGGCCGGACATGACGGTGCTGCGCACGCCGGTCGAGACCCGCGGCGAGGATCTGACGACGGTCGCCGATTTCGAAGTCGGCGCGGGCGAGACCGTGCCGTTCGTCCTCACCTACGGGCCGTCGCACCTGCCGGTACCCGAGCCGGTCGATCCCGTGCGCGCCTTGCAGGATACCGAGGAGTTCTGGACCGAATGGTGCAGCCGCTGCAGCTACGACGGCGGCAACCGCGATCTCGTGATGCGCTCGCTGATCACGCTGAAGGCGCTGACCTATGGACCGACCGGCGGCATCGTCGCCGCGCCCACGACCTCGCTGCCGGAAAAGCTCGGCGGTGCCAGGAACTGGGATTACCGCTTCTGCTGGCTGCGCGATGCCACCTTCACGCTGCTGGCGCTGATGAACTCGGGCTATACCGAAGAGGCGTCGGCCTGGCACAATTGGCTGCTGCGTGCGGCGG
The DNA here is from genome assembly GCA_963774775.1 of uncultured Alphaproteobacteria bacterium. Taxonomy (GTDB): domain Bacteria; phylum Pseudomonadota; class Alphaproteobacteria; order Rhizobiales; family Xanthobacteraceae; genus Bradyrhizobium. Next base: position 189,411 of record CAVZGZ010000012.1, on the reverse strand, counting down.
CGGGCGCACCGGCCAACATGCAGATCATGTACGGCATCATGGGCCAGCGGCGACTGCTGGAATGGGAGGCCGGCTGGTTGCCCGGCTATGAAGGCGCCCAGCCGGTCCGGGTCGGCAACGCCGCGCATGCGCAATTGCAGCTCGATGTCTACGGCGAACTGATCGACGCGTTTCACCAGTCACGGATGGCGAAGCTGCAGCTCGACGAAGGAAGCTGGGCACTGGAATGCACGGTACTGGAGCATCTGGCGGAGGAGTGGGACCAGCCGGACCACGGCATCTGGGAGCGGCGCGGCGCCGGCAGGCACTACGTTTTCTCCAAGGTGATGACCTGGGTCGCCTTCGACCGCGGCATCAAGAGCGCCGAGACATTCGGCTTCAAGGCGCCGCTCGAGAAATGGCGGAAATTGCGTGAAGCCATCCATCGCGACGTCTGTGAGAAAGGATTCGATCGCGTGCTGAACAGCTTTGTCGAATCCTACGGCTCGAAACTGCTCGATGCCAGCATATTGCTGCTGCCGTCGGTAGGCTTTCTGCCGGCGTCGGATCCGCGCGTGCGCGGGACGCTGGAGGCGGTCGAAAAGCACCTGATGCGCGACGGTTTCGTGCTGCGGCACGATCCCCGTGAAATCTCCGACGAGACGCAGCCGATCGAAGGCGCATTCCTCGCCTGCACGCTGTGGCTCGCCGACGCCTATGTGCTGGCGGGAGACATCGCCAAGGCACAGATCCTGTTCGATCGCGTCATTGCGGTCGCCAACGACCTCGGCCTATTGGCGGAGGAATTCGACAGCGGCGTTGGCCGCCAGACCGGAAATTTTCCGCAGGCGCTGACGCATATCGCGTTGATCAACACCGCGCACAATCTCAGCGACGCGAAGAAGGCGAGCGAGAAGCCGGCAATGCAGCGGTCGAAATAGCCCGATCCATCGAGCGTTGCGTGGAACTTGTGAGTCCACCGTCGATTAACTCTGGAAATGCGGGAGGTTGACGGATGACGCGCCTGTTCGTCGCGGCTGCGCTTGTGTGCTTATTGTCGAGCCCCGCGGTGGCGGCCAACCTCGATGCGGCCGCAATCAACAATGCCGAATTCCGCGCCCGGCCTCCGGCCGAAGATAAAGCGGATGCGGGGATCGTGAAGGTGCAAATTCTTCTCGACCGCGCATTGTTCTCTCCCGGCGAAATTGATGGCAAGCTCGCCGAAAACACCCAAAAGGCGCTGCGGGCCTTTGCCGACGCGAAAGGCCTGAGCTTTCAGAAGACAATTACGCCGGAGCTCTGGACGGCGCTTACCCAGACCGGTCAGGATCCCGTCATCACCCAGTACACGATCGCCGAAGGCGACGTGAGGGGGCCATTTCTGAAAAAGCTTCCGGCGAAGATGGAAGCCATGAAAGACCTCAAGGCTCTCAGCTACACCAGTCCGCGTGAAGCCATCGCCGAGAAGTTTCACATGAGCGAAGCGCTGCTGTCGGCGCTCAATCCGGGGAAAAAGTTCGACCGGGCCGGCGACGCCATTTCTGTGGCGAACGTCCTCAACAGGCCAAGCAACGTAACGATTGGCCGCGTCGAGGTCGACAAATCGCGACAGACGGTCAAGGCATTCGATCCACAAGGCGCACTGGTGGGTATCTTTCCGGCCACCGTCGGCAGCGAGGAGAAGCCTACGCCGAACGGGACCCTGAAAGTCATCTCCGTCGATGCCAATCCGACTTACGGCTATAACCCGGATTACAAGTTCAAGGGAGTGCGGTCCAGGCGACCCTTCACCATCAAGCCGGGGCCAAACAATCCGGTGGGAGTATACTGGATAGGACTTTCGGCCGAGGGTTACGGCATCCACGGCACGCCGAATCCCGGCAAGATCAGCAAATCCGAATCGCACGGCTGTATCAGGCTAACCAACTGGGACGCGGCCTGGCTGGGCGGCAATATCAAGAAAGGCACGCCGGTGGAGTTCGTTGAAGGTGTGTCGAACGACAAGAACGCGCAGAGGTGAAGGGCCGACAATATCGTGCCGCTACGCAAGCTGGTTAATCTCCAGAACCGTCTCCATCGCCTTGGCAAAGCCGTCGTTCTCGTTGGTGTCGGTCACGTGGGTCGCGCGCTGCTTGACGTCGTCGGTCGCGTTGCCCATCGCGAACGAGAGGCCGCTCGTGGCAAACATTGCGAGATCGTTCTGCATGTCGCCGATGGTGGCGACGGCATCGGTGGAAATGCCGAGCCTTCTGGCGATCGACGCGACGAAGGTGCCCTTGTCGTGGCCGGGCGGCGTGACGTCGAGATAGTAGGTCTGCGAGCGGACCGCGGTTGCCCCAGCGCCGACGGCTTCCTTCATCGCGGCCTCGCAGCGTGCGAGCATGCGCCGCGTCCGAGCTGGCGCCGACGATCTTGCAGGCGCCGGCGAGGTAGGGCGCGAAATCCGTAACGATGACCGGGTCATGCTTGATCGCCCGCTGCTCATGCGGAACATATTCGCCGTCCGGATTGCGCGTCAGCCATTGGTCATTGGTGAACAGCCAGATGTCGACGCCGAATTCGCGAAGCAGGTCGATACTGCGTTGCGCCACGGCAGGCGGGATCAAGTGCTGTTCGATCGGCTTCAATTGCGCATCGACAATCGAACTGCCGTTGAAGGAGCCGATCGGCAGGTCGATCGCCAGCGGTTCGATCAGGAAGTCCATGCCGATGGTCGGGCGGCTGGAGACGATGGTGAAGCCGATCCCTGCCGCGCGCAACTTGCGCACCGCGGCTTTCGCGTCCGGGGTAAGCAGCTTGTCCTTGGTCACGAGCGTGCCGTCGACATCGGAAACAACAAGGGCAATGCGGGGCACAATGCGGGTCATGGGCGTTCCAGTTTCAATTGGCTGACGATGTCGTCGACGATGGTCTCGACCGATGCGTCGATCGACACGGTGATGGGGCGCTCGCTTGCCACGGGCGGCTCCAGCGTCTGGAACTGGCTGGTCAGCAACCCCGGCGGCATGAAATGACCATGGCGCGCGGCGAGGCGGCTCGCGATCAATTCCTGCGTGCCATTGAGAAAGACGATACGGACGTCGTTACGTCCGTGAACGAGGATGTCGCGATAGGAGCGCCGCAGCGCCGAGCAGGCGATGGTGGCGCGTTCGCCGTCCCTGCACAGGCGGTCGATCTCGTCGGCGATCGCCTGCAGCCAGGGCCAGCGGTCTTCGTCGGTGAGGGGATGGCCCGCGTGCATCTTGGCGACGTTGCTCGCGGGGTGGAATTGGTCGCCGTCCTCGTAGCGCCAGCCGAGCCGCTCGGCCAGTTTGTCGGCGATGGTGCTCTTCCCGGAGCCCGAGACACCCATCACGACCAGCGCGCATGGATTTGCGGCATCACCCACCAAAATTCTCCGGCAGCGCGGCCTGATCCACCAGCCAGATCGTCTCATGGATGGAATGCGCGCGATTCGCCGGCAGGTTCTCGCCTGCCAGCACGCGCGTCAAGATCGTGCGCTTCCCGCTGCCTGCGACTTCGAACAGCATTTCGCGACAGGACGCCAGCGCAGCCAATGTCAGCGTGACCCGTGGCACGAACGGCTCGACATTCGCCTTGGGTACGCCAACCACCCAACGATGGGTCTCGTCGAGCGCCGGGTAACCGGGAAACAGCGAAGCGGTGTGGCCGTCGGGGCCGACGCCCATCAGCACGAGATCGAACAAGGGGCGGGCAGGGTCGAGTTCGTCTGCGCCATAGAATGATTTCAACTCGCGTTCGTAGAGCTCGGCGCTTTTGTCGGGATCATCGGGAGAGGCGGTTTCGGTGGGAATCGGATGGATGTTCGGCTTCGGCGCGTATTCGTCCAGGAACGCGTTCCGCGCCATGCTCATGTTATTGAGGGGATCGCCCGCCGGCACGAAGCGTTCATCGCCGATGAACCAGTGCACGCGATCCCATGGGATCTGGCTTCGATAGGCCTCGGTCGCCAGCAATTGGTAGAGCTGCTTCGGGCTTGAACCGCCGGTCAGGCAAATCGCCACCCGACCGCTATTTGCGGCAATTCGCGCCAGTACGCGTTCGGCGGCTGCCTTGGCCAGCTCCGCGGGATCGGTGACCGTGATGACCTTGCGATGATCGCTTGCCGCCATGATCAGGTCAGCTTCCGCCAGCTTCGACCATCGCGCTCCAGCAGATCGTTGGCCTCCTCGGGGCCTTCGCTGCCGGGGTCGTAGATCTTCAGCCCCTTGCCGCCGGCGTTTTTCCAGGCGTCCAGAAATGGCTGTACGGCCCGCCAGCCTGCCTCGACGCTGTCGGCGCGCTGAAACAGGATGTTGTCGCCGATCATGCAGTCGTAGATCAGCGTCTCGTATCCGGTCGATGGTTCGGCCTGGAAGTAATCCTTGTAGCGGAACTTCATCTCGACGCCGTCGATGTTGATCGCAGGTCCCGGCACCTTGGTATTGAACTGCAGCGCAATCCCTTCGGTCGGCTCGGTCGAGATGATCAAATAGTTCTGCGACAGCCGGTCCACCGGCGTGTCGCGGAACATGGCGAAGGGCGCCTGCTTGAACTTGATCGCGATCTCGGTGCGCTTGACACCGAGCGCCTTGCCGGTGCGCAGATAGAACGGCACGCCGGCCCATCGCCAATTGTCGATGGTCAGTTTCAGCGCGGCGTAGGTCTCGGTGGTGCTGGTGGGCTTGACCTCTTTGGTCCTGCGATAGTCCTCGATTTCACTGTCGCCGACGATGCCGGCCCGATATTGGCCGCGCACCGAGTTGTGCAGCGCCTCCGGCTCGCTCTGCGTCTGGATTGCCGCCAGCACTTCGGCCTTTTCCGAACGCACGGCGCGCGCGTCGAATTTTGCCGGCGGTTCCATCGCAACCAGCGACAGCAGCTGAAACAGATGGTTAGGCACCATGTCGCGCAGTGCGCCGGTCGCGTCATAGAAACTGCCGCGATGGCCGACGCCGAGTTTCTCGTCGACGGTAATCTGGATATGGTCGATGTGATTGCGATTCCAGATCGGCTCGAACATGCCGTTGGCGAAGCGCAGCACCAGGATGTTCTGGACGGTCTCCTTGCCGAGATAATGATCGATCCGGTAAATCTGGTGCTCGTCGACGAGCTCAAGCAATTCGCTGTTCAACACCTTCGCCGAGGCCAGATCGGTGCCGAAGGGCTTTTCGATCACCAGCCGCCGCCACACGCCGTTTTCGGCCAGCATTCCGGTACGGCCGAGCTCCTTGCTGATCGGCAGGAAGGCGTTGGGGGGCGTCGCGAGGTAAAACAGGCGATTGCCCTCGGTCTTGCGCGCGGCCTCGAGCTTGTCGAGCTGATCGCGCATCGCATCGAACGACGCCGGGTCGCTCGGATCGGCCTCGATGCAGGTGATGCAGCCCAGCAGCCGCTTGGCGATCGCCTCATCCACCTTGCGGGTGGCGAACTGGTGCAGGCCCTTGGTCAGGCTCTCGGTCAATTGCTCGCTCGACATGCCCTTGCGGGCGATGCCGACGATGCAGAAATTGTCCGGCAACAGGTCGTTGGCGGCGAGGTTATAGAGCGCGGGAATGACCAGCCGGTGTGCGAGATCGCCGGTCACGCCGAAGATGACGATGCTGCAGGGATCGGGCTTCTTCTGTTTCGCTTGAGTAACCGTCATGTCAGGTCTTTGAATCCGTCTTCTTCGGTTCTTTGTGGCCGCCGAAACCGGCGCGCATGGCTGACAGGATCTTCTCCGCGAACGTGTGCTGCTTGCGCGAGCGGAAGCGCGCGAACAGGGCCGCGGTCAGGACTTCGGCCGGCACCGCCTCGTCGATTGCGGCGTTCACGGTCCAGCGCCCTTCACCGGAATCCTCGACGAAGCCCGAGTAATTATCCAGCGTCTGGTTTTCCGCAAGTGCAGACGCCGTGAGGTCGAGCAGCCAGGACGGGATCACGCTGCCGCGCCGCCACACCTCGGCGATGTCGGCGATATCGAAATCGAAGCGGTGTTCCGCCGGCAGGGCGTCGAGATTGGCGTTCTTGAGGATGTCAAAACCTTCGGCATAGGCCTGCATCAAGCCATATTCGATGCCGTTGTGGATCATCTTGACGAAATGCCCGGCGCCGACCGGACCGGCGTGGAGGTAACCCTGCTCGATGCGTGGGTCGCGCCCTTCGCGTCCGTCGGTGCGCGGGATGTCGCCGATGCCGGGCGCAAGCGCCTTGAAGATCGGATCGAGCCGGTCGACCACGGCCTTCTCGCCGCCGATCATCATGCAATAGCCGCGCTCGATGCCCCAGATGCCGCCTGAGGTGCCGACGTCGACGTAATGCAGGCCACGTTCCTTCAGCGCCTTGCCGCGGCGAACGTCGTCCTGCCAGAACGTATTGCCGCCATCGATGATGACGTCACCGGGCTGCATCAGCCTGGACAACGCGTCGATGGTGGCTTCGGTGATCTTGCCGGCCGGCAGCATCACCCAGGCGGTGCGCGGCGCCTCCAGCTTGAGCACGAAATCTTCCAGCGAGGAGGACGCCGCGGCGTTGTCGGCCGCGAGCGCCGCGACCGCCTTCGGGTCCTTGTCGTAAACCACGGCCGTATGTCCGTGCTGCATCAGGCGGCGAACGATATTGCCGCCCATCCGGCCGAGACCGATCATGCCAAGCTGCATTTGCCCCGCCCCTTAATTCAACGCGGCCGAGATCGCGGCATCGAGCGCTGCGAGCGCAGGCCCGAGCTCTCCTTTGAGATGCACGCGCAGCGCACGCCGGCCGCGCTCGGTGAGCACGTCGAAATCGCCGCGCGCCTGCGCCGCCTTGATGATGCCGAAGCTCGCCTTCTGGCCCGGCACCGGCAGGTCGTCGGCGTCATCGGCCGTAATCTGCAGGAATACGCCGCTGTCGGGTCCGCCCTTGTAGGCCTGGCCGGTCGAATGCAGGAAGCGCGGGCCGAATTCGGCGCAGGTCGCCAGATGGCGATGGTCGCGCACCGCGAGCCGCATCTTCTGCAGCGTGTCGATAAAGGCCTTGTCGCGCTCGATATAGGCGAGCAGGGCGACATAATCGCCGTGGCCGGAGCGCGACAGATGGGCCTTGATCCAGGAGCCGAGATCGCCGTTGGCGCCGGCCTTGCGCAACTCGGCGGCGTTGTGCTCGTCGGTATAGAGATCGGCCTCCACTGATGACACCACCGGCTTCTCCGCCGGTAGCGAACCGGTCTTCTCGAAGGCCGCCGTCAGTTCGCGGGTCTTGATCTTGGCCGCCTCGACGTCGGGCTGGTTGAACGGATTGATGCCGAGGATCGAGCCGGCGACAGCGGTCGCGATCTCGAAGCGGAAGAACTCCTGGCCGATATGGTCGACCGACCGCAGGACGATGCGGACCACGGGATGCCCGGCATGTTCGAGAGCTGCGAGCCCCTCGTCATGCGCGGAATCGTCCTCGCCTTCGGTACGCAAATCGATGAAGAAACGATCGTTGCCGTAAGCTGAGGGATCGCCCAGCGTCTCGCCGTCGATCGGGATCAGTCCCTTTCCGTCCTTGCCGGTGGACTCGGCGATCAACTGTTCGGCCCAGGCGCCGAAATCGGCGATCTTCTTCGAGGAGAAGATCGTCACCTTGTCGCGGCCTTCGAGGCCGGCAAGCCCCATCGCCAGCCCAAGCTGCACGCCGGGATTTTCGTGCGGCGGCACGTCTGGCCCGCAGGAGCGAACCATCGAAAGCGTGTGCTTGATCAGGCTTTTGACATCGATGCCAGCAGCCGCTGCCGGTACCAGGCCGAACGGCGACAGCACCGAGTAACGGCCGCCGATGGTGGGATCGCCGAAGAAGGTGCGCGCAAAACCTTGCTTGGTCGCGACCTTCTGCAGCGAAGAGCCGGGATCGGTCACCGCGATGAAGCGATGCCCGGCTGCCTCAGTGCCGATCGCCTTGGCGACGCGATCGAAGAAATAATCCTTCATCACGTTCGGCTCGGTAGTACCGCCCGATTTGCTGGAGACGATGAACAGCGTCTTGGAGATGTCGACGCTCGCTTCCATGGTGCGCACTTGCGCCGGATCGGTCGAATCCAGCACGTGCAGTTTCGGAAAGCCGGACTTCTTCGGGAACGTCTCGGCCAGCACTTCCGGCCCGAGGCTCGATCCACCCATGCCGAGCACCACCGCATCGCTGAATTTCTGGCCTTTCACGCGTTTGGCGAAATCCTCATAGTCGGCGACATCGGCCGCAGCCGGGCTATTCAACCAGCCCAGCCACTTGTTTTCATCGTCGCCGGTCCAAACCGATTTGTCTTTCTGCCAGAGACGGCGGATCTTGGCCGAGGCGCGCCATTCCTCGGTGCTCTTCTCAACTGCTTTCGCAATACCAGCGCCGAGCGCCAGCTTCTGGTGATCGATGCCGCCACTGAGCGAGGCCGCGCGTTTGTGCGCGACCGCGCCATAGAGCTTGTCGGCGGCATCGGCGAATTGCTTGACGCCGTCCTTGACCAGTTCGGCCGTGATCGCATCGAGCGAGACGCCCGACTTCTCCAGCTCTTCGAGCACGTGCCGCGCGTCGTCGATATTTTCCTCGAGGCTGTCGCGCGGCTTGCCGTGGTCGCGGAACGCGTCCAGCGTGGCCGGCGGCACGGTGTTGACGGTGTTGGGACCGATCAGCTCCTCGACATAGAGCACGTCGCTGTAGTCCTTGTTCTTGGTGCCGGTCGAAGCCCACAGCAGCCGCTGCGGTTTTGCGCCCTTGGCCTTGAGCTTGTCCCAGCGCGGGCCGGAAAACAGGCGCTTGTAGTCCTGATAGGCCATTTTGGCGTTGGCGATAGCGACCTTGCCCTTCAGCGCGGCCAGCCGTTCCTTTTCGCTCGGGTCGTTGGCCTTCGCGATTTTTTCGTCGAGCTGCTTGTCGACGACGTTATCGATGCGGCTGACGAAAAAGCTGGCGACGCTTGCGACATGGGAGGGATCGCCACCCTTGCCGACGTATTTCTCCAGCCCCTTGAGATAGGCCTCCGCGACCTCGCGATAGACCTCCTGCGCGAACAACAGCGTGATGTTGATGCTGATGCCTTCGCCGATCAGATGCTCGATCGCAGGCAGGCCTTCGGGCGTCGCCGGCACCTTCACCATCAAGTTCTTGCGCTTGACGTCCTTCCAGAGCCGTTCGGCTTCCGCAATGGTGCCCTTGGTGTCCATCGCGAGATAGGGCGAGACCTCGAGGCTGACAAAGCCGTCCTCGCCTTTCATCCGGTCGTAGACCGGCCGCAGCACGTCGGCGGCATGCTGGATGTCCTCGACCGCCAAGTGCTCGAACAGGTCGGCGACCGGGCGGTCGCCCTTCTTCAGGGCCTGGCCGATCGCGCCGTCATATTCGTCCGAACTGCCGATCGCCTTTTCGAAGATTGAGGGGTTCGAGGTGACGCCCTTGACGCCATCGCTGTCGATCAGCTGCTTGAGGTCGCCCTTGGCGACGAAGCCGCGGGCCAGGAAGTCGAGCCAGACGGCTTGTCCGTGGTTTTCGAGTGCTTTGACGGGGTTCATGGTGCCTGTTCTGTCCGATTTGGTCGGTTTTTCGGGTTCCCGGGCAGCTTTCTGGGGTGAAGCCGGATTGTCAACACGGGGAGGGGCGGCCGGGGCAAGTATGAGGGACGATACGGGGATAACGCCATGGATATCGGTTCGATCCCTCGGATTTGATCAGGTGGAACGCGTGATCTCTGCACGTTTTTATGACGCGGGTGTGCCGGCCTTGTGGCCGCGGATGGAGCGGCCGCCATAATGGCGGGTTGGCGGTCCCGACCAAACCGCACCGCCCACGGTCGGATGCCGCGCCAGACTGCTGGCGTCATCGCGGCGTACGAAGCGGACACGGCACTTCGCACCTGCGACCGCCAAGCGCGTTCGCTTCCTGCGCGTTCGGAAACGATCATGCCGCTTGCGGCGCAACGCAATTGCGCGCGGCGGCCAGCACGCCAAGAATGTGCAAGCTCGACGGCTTAGTCGTGGCAGGAGCCGGGCGCGTTCAACCGCGCGGCAAATGGTCGGCGCGCGCTCGCCCATCTTGACGGCAAGGCAGGGTGATCACACATCATTCAGAGCGACCAATGTTCGTTATCGAACGAGGCTTTTGGACTCGATTGTTGTCCGCACCCGTGGGCTCAGCCCCGAAAAAACACGGATGTTGCGAGAGGGTTACATCGACTAAAAACCGGGTTGTGATAGCGGACATTGACGAACTATTAAGCATGCTGCTTGTTGATAAGGCAGGGCCTGCACATGCTGTGCATTGCGGAGAGGAGTCCCGGGAGTGTCCAATGGTGTCAGCGTTCGCACGCTGATTCGTCTCTAGGAACGCTCCGTTCGTTTCGGCAGTGCGGCAAACCATATCGTGGAGAGAGGGATCATGTACAACGATTCTCTGTTCAACGCGTTCGCTCGGTCATTTGAGGCTCGTAGCCAGACCGACATGTCGATGGCTGAATATCTGGAATCGTGTCGAGACGATCCCATGAAATATGCCAGTGCCGCCGAACGATTGCTAGCTGCGATCGGCGAGCCCCAGATGAGTGACACGGCCAAGGACCCCCGCCTTGGCCGTATTTTTTTGAACCGTACGATGCGCGCCTACCCGGCCTTCGCCGGCTTCCACGGCATGGAAGACACCATCGAGCGGATCGTTGGTTTCTTCCGCCACGCCGCCCAGGGGCTGGAGGAACGCAAGCAGATCCTCTATCTGCTCGGACCGGTCGGCGGCGGCAAGTCGTCGCTGGCAGAGCGAATCAAATCGTTGATGGAAGTCCATCCGATCTATGTGCTGAAGGCGGGTGACGAACTCAGTCCCGTGTTCGAGAGTCCGCTCGGCTTGTTCGATCCGGAATCGCTCGGGCCGATGATCGAGGAGAAATACGGCATTCCGCGCCGCCGGTTGAACGGGCCGATGAGCCCCTGGTGTTACAAGCGGCTTGAAGCCTTCGGCGGTGATATCTCGCAGTTCCGCGTCGCAAAAATCCAGCCGTCGCGGCTGCGCCAGATCGCGATCGCCAAGACCGAGCCCGGCGACGAGAACAATCAGGATATCTCGTCTCTGGTCGGCAAGGTCGATATCCGCAAGCTCGAAACCTACGCCCAGAACGATCCCGACGCCTACAGCTACTCCGGCGGCCTCAACCGGGCCAACCAGGGCGTGCTGGAATTCGTCGAGATGTTCAAGGCGCCGATCAAGATGCTGCACCCGCTGCTGACCGCGACGCAGGAGGGCAACTATATCGGCACCGAGAATATCGGCGCGATCCCTTTCACCGGCATCATTCTGGCGCACTCGAACGAGTTCAGAATGGCAGAGCTTCAAGACCAACAAGAACAACGAGGCCTTCATCGACCGCATCTGCGTCATCAAGGTGCCCTACTGCCTGCGGGTGACCGAGGAGCAGAAGATCTACGAGAAACTGATCAGTGGTTCCGAGCTTGCGGCCGCGCCCTGTGCGCCGGCGACGCTCGAGACGCTGGCGCGCTTCTCGGTGATGTCGCGGCTGCGCAAGCACGAGAACTCGACGATCTACGCCAAGATGCGGGTCTATGACGGCGAAAGCCTGAAGGAGTCCGATCCCAAAGCCCGCAGCGTCCAGGAGTACAAGGACGCTGCCGGTGTCGACGAAGGCATGGATGGCGTCTCGACGCGCTTTGCCTTCAAGGTGCTCGCGGCAACCTACAACCACGACACGTCAGAGCTTGGCGCCGACGCGGTCCATCTGATGTACGCGCTGGAGCAGGCGATCCGCCGCGAGCAACTGCCCGAAGAAGTCGAGAAACGCTACCTCGAATTCATCAAGGCTGAGCTCGCCCCGCGCTACGCCGAGTTCATCGGCAACGAAATCCAGAAGGCCTATCTCGAGTCCTATTCGGACTACGGCCAGAACCTGTTCGATCGCTACGTCGACTATGCCGACGCCTGGATCGAGGATCAGGACTTCAAGGATCCCGATACCGGTCAATTGCTCAATCGCGAGCTTTTGAACCAGGAACTGACCAAGATCGAGAAGCCCGCCGGGATCGCCAACCCGAAGGATTTCCGTAACGAGGTCGTGAAGTTCTCGCTTCGGTCCCGGGCCCATAATAACGGCAAGAACCCGAGCTGGACCTCCTACGAAAAGGTTCGCGACGTGATCGAGAAACGGATATTCTCGCAGGTCGAGGATCTGCTTCCGGTCATCTCGTTCGGGTCGAAGAAGGACGGCGACACCGAGAAGAAGCACGACGACTTCGTCGCGCGGATGGTGGAGCGCGGTTATACCGAGCGCCAGGTTCGCCGGCTCGTCGAGTGGTACATGCGCGTGAAGCAGGCCGGTTGAGGCGGAGGCGGATGCACAAGTGGCCATTCATATCGTCGACCGGCGCCTGAATCCGGGCAGCAAGAGCCTTGAGAACCGCCAACGGTTCTTGCGGCGGGCCAAGGCGCTGGTTCAGGGGGCCGTCAAGAAGACCTCGCAGGAACGGGACATCAAGGATGTCCTGGAAGGCGGCGAGGTCTCAATACCCCTCGACGGCATGGATGAGCCGCGCTTCCGGCGTGAGGGCGGCACCCGTGACATGGTGCTGCCCGGAAACAAGAAGTTCATCGAGGGCGACATGCTGCCACGCCCGAACCAGGGCGGCGGCAAGGGTTCAGGCCCGGGCGAAGGCGACAGCGAGGACGCGTTCCGCTTCGTGCTCAGCCGCGACGAGTTCGTCGACCTGTTCCTCGATGACCTGGAACTGCCCGATCTGGCCAAGCGCAAGCTGGCCCAGGTGGAAAACGAGGGGATCCAGCGCGCGGGCTATGCCACCTCAGGCTCGCCCGCAAATATCTCGATCAGCCGCACGGTCGGCCGCGCGCTGGCGCGGCGGGTGGCGCTGCGGCGGCCACGGCCGGAAGAGATCGAGGAGCTGGAGGCGGAGGCGGCCCAAAGCGACGAGCCGCGCCGCACCGAACTGCTGGCAAAGATCGAGGCGCTGAAGGCAAAGGCGCGCCGCATCCCGTTCATCGATCCCATCGATATCCGCTACCGCCGCTTCGAGACCGTGCCCAAGCCGGTCGCCCAGGCCGTGATGTTCTGCCTGATGGATGTGTCCGGCTCGATGTCCGAGCACATGAAGGATCTCGCCAAGCGGTTCTACATGCTGCTCTACGTGTTCCTGAAGCGGCGCTATCGCCACGTCGAGATCGTCTTCATCCGCCATACCGACCGGGCCGAGGAGGTCGACGAGGATACCTTCTTCCACGGGCCGGCCTCGGGCGGCACGCTGGTCTCGAGCGCACTGCACGCGATGCACGATATCGTCCGCTCGCGGTTTCGGCCCGCCGACTGGAACATCTACGCGGCGCAGGCCTCTGACGGGGACAATATGACCTCCGACAGCCCCGTCGTCGCACATCTGCTGACCGACATGATCCTGCCGGTCTGCCAGTTTTTTGCCTACCTGGAAGTGGGCGAGGTGGCCAACTACACCTTCGACATGCCGGACTCCTCGCTCTGGACGCTGTACGAGCGCCTGCGCGGCGAGGGGGCGCCGTTGTCGATGCGCAAGGTCAGCGAACGCAGCGAGATATTTCCGGTGTTCCACGATCTGTTCCAGCGCCGCGGAAAACACGAGAGGGCCGCGCCATGACCGCGTCAGCCGACCGGCTGTTGTTTCAGGGAGCGGATTGGGATTTTCCGACCCTGCAACGCATTCACGACGCCTGCGAGGAGATCGCGCGGTCGGAGCTTGGGCTCGACGTCTACCCCAACCAGATCGAAGTCATCACCGCCGAGCAGATGCTGGACGCCTATTCGTCGGTCGGCATGCCCTTGTTCTACAAGCATTGGTCTTTCGGCAAGCATTTCGCCTATCAGGAGGCATCCTACCGCAAGGGCCTGATGGGGCTGGCCTACGAAATCGTCATCAACTCGTCGCCGTGCATTTCCTATCTGATGGAGGAAAACACCGCGACCATGCAGACGCTGGTGATCGCCCACGCGGCGTTCGGCCACAATCACTTCTTCAAGAACAACTATCTGTTCAAGCAGTGGACTGACGCCGACGGCATCCTGGACTATCTCGAATTCGCCAAGGGCTACATCATGCAATGCGAGGAGCGTCATGGCCGGCAGGCGGTCGAGCATACGCTCGATGCCGCGCACGCGTTGATGTCGCACGGAATCGACCGCTATCCCGGCAAGAAGAGCCTCGATCTTCGCGCCGAAGAGAAGCGCGCCGGTCAGCGCCGGTTGTACGAGGAAGCCGTCTTCAACGATCTGTGGCGAACCGTTCCGACCGGACCTGCCAAGACCGGCGCGGTGGTGAGCGTCGAGCGCCGCCGCACCCTGCTCGGGCTGCCGCAGGAAAATATCCTGTACTTCCTGGAAAAGTCCGCGCCCCGGCTGCAGCCCTGGCAGCGTGAAATATTGCGCGTTGTGCGCCACATCGCGCAGTATTTCTATCCGCAGAGCCAGACCAAGGTGATGAACGAAGGTACCGCCACCTACGTCCACTACCAGATCATGAGCCGGCTGCATCAGCAGGGCAGGATTTCCGACGGCAATTTCCTCGAATTCCTGCAGTCGCATACCAACGTGGTGTTCCAGCCCGAGTTCGACGATCGCCGCTTTTCAGGCTTCAATCCCTATGCCCTGGGGTTTGCGATGATGCAGGATATCGAGCGCATCGTTACCAGCCCCGACGACGAGGACCGCGAATGGTTCCCGCAGATCGCCGGAACCGGCGATCCGATGGCCGTGCTGCGCGACGTCTGGGCCAACTATCGCGATGAAAGCTTCATCACCCAGTTCCTCAGCCCACGGCTGATGCGGCGCATGCGCATGTTCCATTTGCATGATGATCCCGCGCAGACGGCCGGCATCCGGGTCGATGCGATCCACGACGAACGGGGCTACCGCCGCGTTCGCCGCGAACTGGCGCGGCAATATGACGTCGGCTTCATCGACGCCAATATCGAGGTCGTCGATGTCGACCTCGCCGGCGATCGCCGGTTGATGTTGCGTCATACGACGGTGAAGGGTGCGCAACTGAACGAGGTGGACGCCAGACGCGTGCTGCAGCATCTCGCCGATCTCTGGAGCTACGATGTTTCGCTGGTCGAGGTCGACGGGACCGACAAGGTTCTGAAGGAATATGTCGTGAGCCCGCGCGCGCTTGCGGTGGCGGCGTAAGCGCCGGCGCTCGGCCTGATAGAGATTAGATCGAGTTGCGTCGACGACGGAGCTGCGCTCCCTCTCCCGCTTGCGGGGGAGGGTGGGGTGGGGCCGCCGCGACGCTGTCCAAGTGGAGAGAGTTTCCCCCACCCGGCGCTTCGCGCCGACCTCCCCCGCAAGCGGGAGAGGTGAAGTCACCTCGCGGCCAGACCTGCTCAACCCAAAGCCATCAGACTTCAGCAGCCGGTATCAGCGCAAACTGGCGTTGATCTTGTCCAGCGCCGCCGAGCCGGGGCAGAGCGCCTTCTCGTCGAGCGTGTTGAGCGGCTTCTCGACCGTGTCGAGATGGGCATGCAGGTCTTCGGCGTCCGGATCCACATACAGCAGCCCGGTGACGACCTGGCCTTTGGCGGCGTGCTTCTGCAGGAAGGTCATTGCCGCCAGCCGGTCATGCGCGTCGTAATCGGCGTCGATCTTGCGCAGCGCGAGCCTCGTGCCGTCGTGCTGCTCCACCACCTGCACGGTGCCCGGCGCGTAGTCGACCGTGATCGGGTCGCGGCCGGTCAACACGTCGAGGCGATTGACCGCGTCATTATGTTCGCGAACATAGTCGAAGCTCTTGGTCGAGCCGGCGTGGTTGTTGAAGGCGATGCAGGGGCTGATGACGTCGATGAAGGAAGCGCCCTTGTGGCGGATGGCGGCCGCAATCAGCGGCACCAGCTGCGATTTATCGCCTGAAAAGCTGCGAGCGACAAAACTGGCGCCGAGCTGCAGCGCGATCGCCACCAGGTCGATGGCGTTATCGGTGTTCATCACGCCCTTCTTCGACTTCGAGCCGCGGTCGGCGGTGGCCGAAAACTGGCCCTTGGTCAGGCCGTACACGCCGTTGTTCTCGACGATATAGGTCATGTTGACGCCGCGCCGGATCGAATGCGCGAACTGGCCGAAGCCGATGGAGGCGCTGTCACCGTCGCCGGAGACGCCGAGATAGATCAAATCGCGGTTGGCGAGGTTGGCGCCGGTCAGGACCGACGGCATGCGCCCGTGCACCGAATTGAAGCCGTGCGAATTGCCGAGGAAATAATCCGGGGTTTTCGAGGAGCAGCCGATCCCGGAAATCTTCGCCACCCGATGCGGCTCGATCGACAATTCGTAGCAGGCCTCGATGATCGAGGCCGTGATCGAAGTCATGGCCGCAGCCGGCGCACAGCGTCGAGATCTTGCCCTCGTAGTCGCGGTGGGTATAGCCGAGCTCGTTCTTGGGCAAGCCGGGATGATGGAATTTCGGTTTTGCAATGTAGGTCATGACAACACCTGTTCCCGCCTCGTCATGGCCGGGCTTGTCCCGGCCATCCACGTCTTGGCCGGAAAGAAGGAAGACGTGGATGCCCGGCACAAGGCCGGGCATGACGCCGGAGAGGTTGACCGATCAATCATGATACGGCCTTGCGCAGCGGAGTAACCTTGAGATGGTCCTGATGGTCGCCGATCGCGCCCGCAATGAAGCGCGCGGTGATCGGCGTGCCGTCATAGTGCACGATCGGCACCAGTCGCACCGGATCGATTCCGTTCTCGTTGACGATCAGTTGTCGAAGCTGCGCGTCGCGGTTCTGCTCGACCACGTAGACAAAATCGTGATCGGCGATGAAGCTCGCCACGCTGGAGTGGAACGGGAAGGCGCGGATCCGCAGGCGGTCGAGCTGATGCCCGCGCGCCTCCAACAGCCCGATCGCCTCGTCCATCGCCGGCGAAGTCGAGCCGAAATAGATCACGCCGTATTTGGTGGGCTTGGCGGCGTTGGCCTGCAGCGGCCGCGGCACCATGTCCTGTGCGGTCTCGAACTTGCGCACCAGACGCTGCATGTTGTCGGCGTAGACGGCGCCTTCTTCGGAATAGCGCGCATAGCGGTCGCGCGAGGTGCCGCGGGTGAAGTACGAGCCCTTGGTCGGGTGGGTGCCGGGATAGGTGCGATAGGGGATGCCGTCGCCATCGACGTCGAGATAGCGGCCGAAGTCGCGGCCCTCTTCCAGCATCTCCGCGGTCATCACCTTGCCGCGGTCATACTGGCGGGCGTCGTCCCACCGCAGCGGCCGGCACAGCCGGTGGTTCATGCCGATGTCGAGATCGAGCATCAAGAAGATCATGGTCTGCAGCCGTTCGGCGAGGTCGAACGATTGCGCCGCGAACTCGAAGGCTTCCGCCGGATCTTCGGGGAACAGCAGGATATGCTTGGTGTCGCCGTGCGAAGCATAGGCGCAGGCGATGATGTCGCATTGCTGGGTGCGCGTCGGCATGCCGGTCGAGGGACCGGCGCGCTGCACATTCATGATCACGGCCGGAATTTCGGCGAAGTATGACAGGCCGATGAACTCGGTCATCAAGGAGATGCCGGGGCCGGACGTGGCTGTGAAGGCGCGCGCGCCGTTCCATGAGGCGCCGATCACGATGCCGATCGAGGCCAGTTCGTCCTCGCCCTGCACGATGGCGTATTTCGCCTTGCCGGTTTCCGGATCGTGCCGAAGCTTCTTGCAGTGGCTTCCAAACGCGTCCGCCAGCGAGGACGACGGCGTGATCGGATACCAGGCGCAAACGGTAGCGCCGCCATAGACGGCGCCCAGTGCCGCGGCGCTGTTGCCCTCGATGAAGATACGGTCGCCGACCTTGTCCGACTTCTTGACGCGCAGGCCGGTCGGGCATTTCAGGTTCTGCAGCGCCCAGTCGCGGCCGAGATGCAGCGCGTGGACGTTGGAGGACAAGAGCTTTTCCTTGCCCTTGTACTGCTCGCCGATCAATTGCTCGACCACCTTCGGGTCGAGGTCGAGCAGGGCGCAGAGTGCGCCGAGATAGATGATGTTCTTGAACAGCTGCCGCTGCCGTGGATCGGTATAGGTCGAGTTGGTGATGGCGGTCAGCGGCACACCGATGACCGTGATGTCGGTGCGGAATTTCGACGTCGGCATCGGCTTGGTCGAATCGTAGAACAGATAGCCGCCGGGCTCGATCGACGCGACGTCCTTGTCCCAGGTCTGCGGGTTCATCGCCACCATCATGTCGACGCCGCCGCGGGCGCCGAGATGGCCCTCTTCGGTCACCCGCACCTCATACCAGGTCGGCAGGCCCTGGATGTTCGAGGGGAAAATGTTGCGTGGGCTAACCGGCACGCCGTGGCGCAGGATCGAGCGCGCGAACAGCTCGTTGGCGCTGGCCGACCCCGAGCCGTTGACGTTGGCGAAGCGGACGACGAAGTCGTTTACGCTGCTGATCGGGCTTTGGACTGACATGTTGATCCCGCGTAAGTCATATCGATGAGGTATTTTTGCATGTCCCAGGCGCCGGTCGGGCAGCGCTCGGCACAGAGGCCGCAATGCAGGCAGACGTCTTCGTCCTTCACCATCACCCGGCCGGTCTTCAGGCCGTCGGCGACGTAGAGGTCCTGGTCGTGATGCGGCGAGGGTGCTTTCAGCCGCGCCCGCAAATCCGCTTCCTCGCCATTCTCCGTGAAGGTAATGCAATCCATCGGGCAGATGTCGACGCAGGCGTCGCATTCGATGCACAGCGGCGCCGTGAACACGGTCTGGATATCGCAGTTCAGGCAGCGCTGCGCCTCGCCGAGCGCCAGCTTCAGGTCATAGCCAAGCTCGACTTCGGTCCGGATATCCTTCAGCGCGATCACCTTGTCGCGATGCGGCACCTTGAAGCGATTGTCCGGCGAGACGTCGTTGTCGTAGCTCCATTCGTGGATGCCCATCTTCTGCGACGAGATGTGTACCTCCGGGAGCGGACGTTCGTTGATGTCCTCGCCGGAGAGCATCTTGTGGATCGACAGCGCGGCGTCATGGCCATGCGCCACCGCCCAGATGATGTTCTTCGGGCCGAACGCGGCGTCGCCACCGAAGAACACCTTCGGATTGGTCGAAGCGAAGGTTTTTGAATCGACCTTCGGCATGTTCCATTTGTCGAATTCGATGCCGCAATCGCGCTCGATCCAGGGGAAAGCGTTCTCCTGGCCGACCGCAACGAGCACGTCGTCGCACGGAATGGTCTGGTCCGGCTCGCCTGCCGGAACCAGGTTGCGGCGGCCGTTGGCGTCGTACTCGGCCTTCACCTTCTGGAAGGTGACGCCGATGAGCTTGCCGCCTACATGCTTGAATGCCACCGGCACCATGTAATTGAGGATCGGAATATCCTCATGGATAGCGTCTTCCTTTTCCCACGGCGAGGCCTTCATTTCCTCGAAGCCGGAGCGCACGACCACCTTGACGTCATTGCCGCCGAGGCGGCGCGCGGTGCGGCAGCAATCCATCGCGGTGTTGCCACCACCGAGCACGATGACGCGGCGGCCGATCTTCTCGATATGGCCGAACGACACCGACGCCAGCCATTCGATGCCGATATGGATGTTGGCGGCGGCTTCCTTGCGGCCGGGGATATCGAGCTCGCGGCCGCGCGGGGCGCCGGAGCCGACGAAGATCGCGTCGTAGTTATCGGCGAGCAGCTTCTTCAGGCTGTCGATGCGATGGCCGCCCTTGAAGTCGATGCCGAGGTTGAGGATGTAGTCGGTCTCCTCGTCGATCACGGTGTCAGGCAGCCGGAATTTCGGAATCTGCGAGCGCATCATGCCGCCGGCCTTGGGGTCGGAATCGAACACGGTGCAGTGATAGCCGAGCGGCGCAAGGTCGCGGGCGACCGCAAGCGAGGCGGGGCCGCCGCCGACCAGCGCGATGCGCTTGCCGTTCTTTGGTCCGGGCCGCGGCATGCGGTGCTTGACGTCATCCTTGAAGTCGGCGGCGACGCGCTTCAGGCGGCAGATCGCGACCGGATTTTCCTCGACGCGGCCGCGGCGACAGGCGGGCTCGCACGGACGATCGCATGTGCGTCCCAGGATGCCGGGAAACACGTTCGATTTCCAATTGATCATGTAGGCGTCGCTATAACGCCCCTCTGCAATCAAACGGATGTATTCGGGAACTGGCGTGTGTGCGGGACAGGCCCATTGGCAGTCGACCACTTTGTGGAAGTAGTCCGGCGCCGAGATATCAGTCGGTTTCATTCCTACCTTATCCGCGCAAAACACGAATAACTGCGCGGCCTTATTTTTTGCCTGCGAACGTTTAAGCAGCGCTCTTCTGGTTTTTGAATTGCATCATAGGCTTATCTTATTAGAGCCATTCAAGACGCTGCACAAAGGCAATTTTGCGCGATCTTCAGCTTTCGCGTTTCTGCTCTGCGCTTGGCGTTAATCAAGGTGAACATTATGCGGCGGTGCAGCATGAAACTGCGCTGCATTTCGACCCGCTTCAGGCGCGCGGAAGGCCGCTCTTCGCGGCTTCACATCAGCGTGTACAGGCGGTTCGCAATCGAGCGCTTTGATTGCAGCGTTGTCGTTGCTGCTTGCCGCTTCCCATCCGGTATCGGGGACCAAGGATCGCCCCATTTTTCGCGATCCTGTTCAGCGTAAGTTCAGTTGCGTCGTGTGAGATGTTGCCGGGGAATTATCATGGCGCGAATTCATGCGAGCGATCCGATCTAAGCCGTTGTCATCGGCCTTGTGGGTGTTCCTGGCTGCGGTCGTCGCACTGCCGGCCGATGCGGCCGAACTGGCGCCGCGCGATATAGCGATGCTCGATCGTCTGACGTGGGGCGTCAGCGCATCCAGCGCCGCGCATCTGCAGCAGGTCGGCGTCGAGCGCTGGCTTCAGGAGCAGTTGCATCCCGCCGCGACATCGGTCTTGCCTGAAGCGGCGCGCACGCAAATCGCGGCGATGCCTGACGTGCACAGCTTTCCCTTCGACATCGCAGTGTCTTTCGACCAGCAGGGCAAGTCCGCCAACCAGGTGGCCGATCCCGAGCAGAAGAAGGCGGCGCAGCAGGTCTACCAGCAGGCCATGAATGACCGTGCGAAGCAGGCTGCAGCCAGGTCCATCCTGCACGCGCTGTATTCGCCCGACCAATTGCGCGAGCGCCTGACATGGTTCTGGTTCAACCATTTCAACGTGCACCAGTACAAAGCCAATCTCCGCGTCCTCGTCGGCGACTACGAAGACCGCGCGATCCGGCCCCATGCGCTCGGCCGCTTCCGCGATCTGCTTGCCGCGACGCTGCGCCATCCGGCGATGCTGCGCTACCTCGACAACTCCGACAACGCGGCCGGTCATCTCAACGAGAACTACGCCCGCGAGATCATGGAACTGCACACCATGGGCGTCGGATCCGGCTATGCGCAGGCCGACGTGGAAGCGCTGGCAAGGATATTGACCGGTGTTGGCATCGATCTCAAACCGGAAGATCCGAAGCTCAAGCCCGAATTGCAGTCGCAGCTGGTCCGCGAGGGCGCGTTCGAATTCAATCCGGCGCGGCACGACTACGGCGACAAGAATTTCCTCGGTCATGTGATCAAGGGCCGCGGCCTCGCCGAGGTCGACGAAGCGCTCGACATCCTCTGCCGCCATCCCGCCACGGCCACGCATCTGTCGAAGCAGCTCGCGACCTATTTTGTTTCAGACAATCCGCCCGAGGCGCTGGTGCGGCAGATGGCGCAGACATTCCAGAAGAGCGACGGCGACATCGCGGCCGTGATGTCGACCATGGTCCATTCGCAGGAATTCGCCGCCACGCTGCAGGCGGGGGCCAAGTTCAAGGACCCCGTGCATTACGTGATGTCGGCGGTCCGGCTCGCCTATGACAACAAGGTCATCCTCAACACGCTGCCGGCACAGAACTGGCTCAACCGCCTGTCCGAGGGTCTGTTCAATCATGAAACGCCGGATGGATATTCCATGATCGCCGCCGCCTGGAACGGCCCGGGCCAGATGATGCTGCGCTTCGAGATCGCGCGGCAGATCGGATCCGGCTCCTCGGGGCTGTTCAAGCCGAACGAGCCGAATGCCGTTGATCAGCCGGCGTTCCCGCTGGTCCAGAACTCGCTCTACTTCAGCAATCTGCGGCAGATCCTCAGCCCGACCACGCTGGCGGCGCTCGATCAGGCGGT
The DNA here is from genome assembly GCA_963774775.1 of uncultured Alphaproteobacteria bacterium. GTDB lineage: Bacteria > Pseudomonadota > Alphaproteobacteria > Rhizobiales > Xanthobacteraceae > Bradyrhizobium. Next base: position 167,314 of record CAVZGZ010000012.1, on the reverse strand, counting down.
TTCGCCGCAGGACTGGAACACGCTTTATCTGTCGTCGCCCGAATTCATGCACTGACGAGGAGGGACCGATATGAACCGCCGCGATCTCATCAAGGCCTTTGCCGCTTCCGCTTCGCTGACCGTGGGCGGGCGGGTATGGGCGGCGCCATCGACCGATGCCCGCCTGCTGGTGGTGTTTTTGCGCGGTGCCTATGACGCTGCGAACGTCGTTGTCCCCATATCGAGCGATTTCTACTATGCGTCGCGTCCGAGTCTCGCTATCGCGCGGCCCGATGCCGGCAATCCCAACGCGGCGCTGGCGCTGGACACCAATTGGGGCCTGCATCCTGCGTTGCGGGACACCATCCATCCGCTCTGGGCCAAACGCGAGGTGGCGTTCATTCCGTTTGCCGGCACCAGCGACGACCTGACGCGCAGCCATTTCGAGACCCAGGACACCATCGAACTCGGTCAGGCGGTGGGCGGCAGCCGCGACTATCGCTCCGGCTTCATGAGCCGGCTCGCTTCTGAGCTCACGCGCGTGAAGCCGATCTCGTTCACCGACCAGCTTCCGTTGATCTTCCGCGGCCAATCGCAGATCCCCAACATCGGCATCGCCAGCGTCAGCAAGCCTGGTGTGGACGACCGGCAGGCGCGGCTGATCAAGGACATGTACGCGCATGGCGATCTGGCCAATTCGGTGTCGGAAGGGTTTCGGGTGCGCGACGACGTCTACCGGTCCGTGTCGGAAGAGATGACCGCCGCCAATCGCGGCGCGGTGTCGCCGCGCGGCTTCGAACTCTCTGCGCGCCGGATCGGACGGCTGATGCGTGAGCAGTTCAATCTCGGCTTCGTCGACGTCGGCGGCTGGGACACCCACGTCAACCAGGGCGCCGCGACCGGCTATCTCTCCGACCGCCTCGGCGAACTGGGCAGGGGGCTGGCCGGCTTCTCCGAAGAAATTGGTCCTGCGATGTGGCGCGACACGGTCGTGGTCGTAATCTCCGAATTCGGCCGCACGTTCCGCGAAAACGGCGACCGCGGCACCGACCACGGCCACGGCAGCGTCTACTGGGTGATGGGCGGCGGCATCAACGGCGGCCGCCTCGCCGGCGAAGAGATACAGGTCTCGCAGGCGACGCTGTTCCAGAATCGCGACTATCCCGTGCTGACCGACTACCGGGCGTTCTTTGCGGGGCTGATCCAGCAGGTCTATGGATTGCAGCCGGCAAGCCTCGATCGGATTTTTGCCAGCGTGAAGCCGAAGAATTTGAGCTTGGTCTAGTTTAGGGCGTGATGGAGCGGCTGGTTCGTCATACCCGGCCTCGTGCCGGGCATCCACGTCTTCCTTGCATCCTCTCCGTAAGAAAGACGTGGATGGCCGGGACAAGCCCGGCCATGACGGAAAGTGAATGGTATTGAGCCCGAAGAACTCGATTAGCTGCAGCTTATTACGGACTATTCTGTGCCATGAACACAAACGAGCAATTTTCGAACCTGCTGCACGCGACGTTTCCGACGCAACCAATGCCCGCGCGCTTCTTCTGGAAGGAAAACGTGCCCGATGACGGCTTTGAATTTTGCGGTGACTTGCTCAAATGGCTCTCGCAGCGAGAATGGACAGAGATCAAGATGAGCGACTGGACGATGATCGGACACATCAAGATATCCAGAGAGCACTTGGAGCCAGCAACCTTTCTGTACTATTTGCCGTCATTGCTGCTCGGTGTCATTGAAGAACCTGGGTATGTGGAGTGGGCACTCGAAGCCATAATGCCGTTGGGAAGGGATCGAAGGCCGAAGGGTCGATGGTGGGGTGAGCTTCTTGAAACGATTTCTCTGGATCAGTGCGCTACGCTTCGAGCGTTCCTTGCGCTCGTTCGTAGCGCTTTCTTGCGATCTGATGATGGGTTCATGCTGGTAGGACGCGCCGTTCGCATCGGAGAGAGATTCAGAAATTTGCCGCTCATCGTTCCAACGCTGCACAAATCATTCGTCTTCCTCTTGCTTTTGGTGGTCCTGACGCTGATCGAGGAAATTGTGGTTGGGGCGATCCACGGCGAAACGATCATGCACTCAGTTTCCGGAATTGCGGGCGGGACGCTCCATCAGTTGGTCGCGACAATTCTCATCATATTCCTTATTCTCACGCCTTACTTTGCGTTCCGATCGCTCGGACAGATCATTGGCGACAAAATACTGGTGCGGTTGTTCTTCGAGCGCCGTCACGGCGACCGATAGACATCCGGGCGGTTTTTTCTTTGTGCAGATTCTGTTCGTGGCACGAACGGGACTAAGCGCGGCGGTCTGAGGATGTCCGTTTTCGGAAGAAGATCAGAAGTCGTCGGCCTCCGTCCAAACCGACGTGATCGGACCCATTTCGGGCATGGCCGCGCGGACCTCATGCTGAAATCGCATGGCGTCGACAGCGCACTTGTTGTAAAGGGATCTCTGATCGCGCGCGCGAGCGTCTCGGGCGCTGGATCTTGGGACGTACCCAATCGCAACGAGGCCGTGCCCGACGCCCTGGGAAAGGGGATTCTCGGTAGAGGAGTGCGTGCCATCCCTTCGTCAAGAGCACCCTACAAACGCCTTCTCCGAAAGGCCCTATCCGACATCCGGGTAGCCAATGCCAGTCGATGGCAGCCATCTCGGTCGAGAGAGGCCCTCACAAACAGCAGTGTCAAGCGGTCACCGGCGCTATTGATGCGCTGGTTCAGCCGAACATCGACAACCGTAGCTGCTCTACGGCACGTGAGACGTGCCTTGGTTCTTCTAGTCCTGAACGTGACCGCGACTTTCGCGGCGGGAATGGAGGTCGTTCACCCCGCGCCAGAATCGGCAGGGGACACGCGCTTTGAATACTACTGGCAGTTGCTAGCACGCGCGCTCGCCGTTACGGAACCGGACTTTGGGCCCTACGTTTTGCGCTCGGCCACATCGGCCATGACCGAACGCCGCGTTCTTGAGGAACTGATGACCGGTTCGGGCAAGATCACCGTGCTGGTGCATGGCAATGTGGCGGACTACGAAAAGCAATTGTTGCCGGTCTATTTTCCTCTCGACAAGGGATTGCTGGGCTACCGCGTATTCCTTATCCGAAGCGAAACGCAAGCGAGGTTAGAGTCCGTCAAAGGTCTCGGAGATCTACGACAGCATAGTATCGGTCAGGGGTTGAATTGGGGAGATGTCACCATTCTGCGAAATGCTGGCCTAACTGTAGTGGAAGGCACAAGCTACGACGGCCTGTTCGCGATGCTCGCCGCGGGCCGGTTCGAGCTCTTTTCGCGTGGTGTCGTAGAAATCGGAGAGGAACTTGCGCGACAGAAGCCAGACCATCCCGATCTGATGATCGAGCACAACTTGCTGCTATATTACCCGCTGACGCGCTACTTCTACGTTTGTCGTTCGCCCGACGGAGAAGCGCTAGCCAGGCGAATATCCACGGGATTGGAACGCATGTTGTCGGACAGTAGTTTCGACAAAATGTTCCGGACCTTCAAGGCGCCATTCGAAAACGAAATCGGTTTCCACAATCGGCTGCTCATCGAGATCGACAACCCCCTGCAGACGCCGGAGACGCCGCGAAACCGACCTGAGCTTTGGTTTGACCCGAGGCGCGACAACTGAGCAACCATTCGCTTCGATTGGATTGATAAGTTTGTCGAGAGCCGCTTACCACAGGCACGTTATGCAGTCGACGCGAGAGTTCTCGGCTCACGACCCGTGTTCTCTTCTGGGTTGTCGCCATCTGTGTATTGATGTTTTCGGCCGTAACCATTCTGACCGTGCTGCTAGAACGCCAGGGCCTGTACCAGAAGGCGCAACGGGATGCGCAAAGCAATGTCACTCGCAACTTCGCGGCCATTTCGACCGGCCTTTGGAATTTCGACATCGTCGCACTAAAGGCTACGCTGCAAGGACTGACCCAAACCGGCTCCATCGTCCGCGCTGAAGTCCTCAATCGGCAGCAGCAAGTTGCGGCAATGGAAAGAGAGCACAAGGAAGAGCCGGAACACGTATGGGAAGTGCCGATTTTGGACCCGGAACGATCCGAGCAGATCGGAACCCTGAAAGTCTCAGAATCCTACGAGGACATACGTGATCTGTTCACCAGGAACCTTGCTACCGAACTTGTTGCCGAATTGGTCAAGATCGGCGGATTGGCAGCGTTACTGTTCGTCATCATCTACACGCTTATTACGCGTCACTTGCGAACCCTGGCACGAGACGTTTCCGAACTCAAACCCGGAAGCTCGACCGGCCCAATCAAGTTGCAGCGTAGGAAGGTTCGTCACGACGAGCTTGATACATTAGTGAGCTCCATCAATCGCTTTCGTAGCGAACGCGCGGAAGCTGAGAATGCCCTGCAACGCGATATCGCCGAGCGTAAACTAGTCGAAGCAGCGTTGCACGCAAGTGAAACACAACGCTATCTCATTGAAACCGAAAGGCTTGCGGCACTCGGCGGTCTGGTCGCAGGCGTTGCCCACGAGATCTCAAGCCCGATCGGCACCAGCCTCACGGTCGCATCGACGCTAGCGCACCGCAGCGCCAACTTCAAAGACCAGATAGGCTCGGGGCAGGTGCGGCGCGCGCAGCTCGTCGAGTTCGCCGACGACTGTAGCGCCGCCGCAGAACAGTTGGTCGCCAACTTGCAGCGCGCTGGCGGGTTAATTCAATCGTTCAAGCAGGTAGCCGTCGATCGCAGCAGTGACGATCGGCGCGCCTTCGACCTTAAACTCGCGACCGAACAGGTCATCGCAAGCCTTCGACCGCGCCTGCTGAAATCTCGATCTTCACTCGCAATTGAGATACCCTCCGATATCATCATGGACAGCTTCCCCGGCCCCTACGGGCAGGTGCTGACTAACCTCGTCTTCAATGCCGTTGCCCACGGCTTCGACGATGTGGCCGGCGGACGCGTGTTGATCAAGGCGCGTCGCATCGACGCGGAGCAGGTCGAGATTACGTTCTCGGACGACGGCAGGGGTATGCCGGAGGCGGTTCAGCGCCGAATATTCGATCCGTTCTTCACTACGCGGCGCGCTCAGGGTAGTACCGGGCTTGGGCTTCATATCGTATACAATATCGTGACGCAGCGGCTCGGTGGGCGAATTACGCTCGCCTCAACGCCAGGAAAGGGCACGATCTTTTCCGTGACCCTTCCTCTCCTCGCCCCGGGCGAGGAATTGGAGCCAACGAGTACGGCCGACCGGCTTACTAAGTAGCCCATTTCCAGGCGGCGACTAAGTTCGATGCTTACACAAAAAATCTTGGACTAACCGTCCCACCGACTTTGCTCGCCAGGACCGACGAGGTGTCGATTGAGGCTTCACGTCTGCTAGTGGCGGCACTTTCGGACCTCACGCCAGGTCCGACCTGAGTCTGTAATACCTGTAAAAGCAGACATCCGCCGACGCCGCTAAAATTATGGGTTCACGCCCCAGCCAAATCCGCGATCGCCTTCATCACCGCATCTCGCACGCCGGGATCGTACAGGATGTGCCCGGCGCCTTCGACGATCCGGACTTCGCTGTTCGGCCACCGTGCGGCCAGCCGATGCGATGTGGCCGGCGGGCACAGCAAATCATAGCGGCCTTGCACCATGATGCCGGGAATGCCCGTGAGCTTTTCGGTCTCGTTCATCAGCTGGTCCGGCGTCATGAAGCAGTCGTTCTGGAAGTAGTGCGCTTCCATGAACGGCGTCGAGGGCAGGGCGCGAGATGAATTCAGTGAGCCAAGATCGAGCCGGGTTTTTCCCGGCGCCCTGGCGATGTCCGTTCCCGGGAGAAGGCCGCTAGTCATGAGCAGACCGTCAAATTGACGCGAATGACCCACAACCGACAAATGGGACATCACCCGTGACGCCCCTGCCCCCAAAGGTAAAGCTGAGGAGAGCTTTGAACCTCCGGTTCGCCACATAGACCTATGTCTTGAGTACCCGTGCTCGCTTGAGGGGGCGTTATCTCGAACGGAGATTGCGAAACACGATCCCGTCGTTTCGCCTGGATGAAGACACGCAGACCATGGAGATTCCGCTTCCGCGGTCGCCGAACTCGGACCATTAGGAGGAAGTGATGAGCAACGTCCTAATTTGCGGCGGAGGCGTGATTGGATTATGTGCAGCGACCATGCTTGGTCGCGACGGTCACCGCGTCACGGTCCTGGAGGCTGACCCGGCAGGTCAACCTATGGCCCCCGTCGAGGGGTGGGCCTCTTGGGAACGCCCCGGAGTTGCCCAATTCAGGCAACCCCATAATCTCAGTTCACGATTTCGGATGATCAGCGATCAGGAACTGCCAGGGTTGACAGATGACCTGCTTCGAACTGGCTGCGTTTGGGTGGACTATCTCGACAGTCGATCTCTTCCCCCAGCAATAACCGATAGGGCACCGCGTCCGGGTGATGAAGCCATGCGTTTCGTCACCGGCCGGAGGCCGATCGTTGAATGGGCCGTAGCTGCAATGGCGCACGCCGCGCCTAACGTGACTATTCGTCGGGGGACCAAAGTTCGCGAATTGGTCACGGGTGCATCGGCCGTCTCTGGTGTGCCGCACGTTGCAGGGGTACGCACGACATCTGGCGAAGAAATTCGCGCTGATCTGGTAATCGACGCTATGGGACGGCGTAGCCCGGCCTGCGAATGGATCCTCAGCGCTGGGGGCCGCAGCCCGATCGAGGAAGCCGAAGATAGCAACTTCGTCTACTTTACGCGATATTTCTCGGGGAATGAGCGGCCCCGCAGGATGGGACGCGCGCTCACGCCGATGGGCTTGTTCTCGATCCTTACGCTGGACGGGGACAACGATACCTGGTCGATCACCTTGTATACCTCATCGAAGAACAAGGCGATGCGAGCCTTGCGTGATACGGCCACGTTCCATCGTGCAGTCTCGGCGTGCCCGAGGCAAGCCCATTGGCTCGACGGAGAGCCAATAACGCCCGTCCTTCTGATGGCAGGAGTTATCGACCGGTACCGACGGTTTGTTGTCGATGGTCAGCCCGTCATCACAGGGTTCGCCGCTGTAGGTGATGCATGGGCATGTACCAACCCGTCCGCCGGACGGGGCCTGAGCGTCGGACTACTGCACGCGCAGGTGCTCCGCAATGTTGCTCGCCGACACATCAACGATCCCGGGGCGTTCTCACTCGAATACGACGCTGAGACCGAAAGCCAAGTCGGTCCGTTTTATCGAAACCAGATCGCTGCGGATCGCGCGCGGATCGCTGAGATGAACGCTTTGGAAGAGGGCATGCCGATGCCCGCACCCAACCCGGTCATGGCCAAGCTTCTCGTTGCCTCATCCCAAGACGCCGACGTGCTCCGTGGCATAATCGAAATCGCAATGTGCGTTGCGCTGCCTCAAGAGGTCATCGCTAGACCGCACGTAGCCGCAAAATTGGCCGAATTGAGCGACTATCCATTGCCGCCGGATCCCAACATCATCGATCGACATCGGATGGCTGCACTACTGGACGGCTGATTTTTACGAACCCGCCCATCATTCCCGCGCGAGGACATCGGAAGCTGCGCTCGATGAGAAACCGAGGCGTTCGTTCCCCTTGCTAACCGCGTTTGTTCAATTCACAGATAAACGCGCCACCGTTGTCGGCTCATGGCACGTTTGGGACATGCCGACAGACGCCGGAAATGTCCTTTCTACGGGGCGGACCGGAAGTGATCAGCGAGCGGCCAAAACGACGCGATTGACCCAGAACGGACCTTCCATCGAAATGTCGGTTGAATTACTTTCCCGAACGGCGGTCATTGGGGGCAGGTCATGCCGAATGATTTTCGGCTGAATAGCTATCTGGCGCGCATCGGCTTTGGCGGAACAGTCGGACCGGATTTTGCGACGCTTGCGGCAATTCATGCCGCTCACATCCATGCGATCCCGTTCGAAAACTTCGACCCGCTGCTACGCCGCCCGGTCAAGCTCGATCTTGCCTCGGTGCAGGCAAAGCTCGTCGACGGTCGACGCGGCGGTTACTGTTTTGAGCAGAACGTGTTGCTGAAAGCTGCGCTTGAGGCGATAGGCTTCAACGTTACCGGGCTCGCCGGCCGCGTGCGCTGGATGTCGCCGCCGAACAGCCCGCTGGGTCCCAAGACGCACATGCTGCTCAAGGTTGATCTACCCGATGGAGCGTACGTTGCCGACGTCGGATTTGGCGTCTGCGTGCTCGATTTTCCATTGCGATTTGAGACCGATGTCGAGCAGCATACGGCAATGGGTACATATAGGTTGAGCGAAGCCGACGGCCTTTTCTTGCTGAGTGCGACACAGTCGGCTGGTTGGAGGACTATGTACGCCTTCAACCTGGAGCCTCAAATTCAATCAGACTATGAGATTGGCAACTGGTTCACATCCACCAGTCCTCTCGTGCCGTTCACAAGCATGCTGATCATGGAGCGCGTCAGTAACGATAAACGCTACAAATTGGTCAATCGCAGGTTCACGATTGAGGCGCGCGATGGTCAGCTTGCCGTTGAACGCTTAATCGATAGCGCCGACGAGTTGCGTCAGGTTCTCGATGAAACCTTTAACGTAACGCCGCCCGCGCCTGTCGAGGAGATTTTCACTCTGATCAGGCCTAGCTCCGGAACCGCATCTCGCACGCCGGGATCGTATAGGATGTGTCCGGCACCTTCGACGATGCGCACTTCGCTGTTCGGCCATCGCGCGGCAAGCCGATGTGACGTTGCGGGCGGACACAGTAAGTCATAACGGCCTTGCACCATGATGCCGGGAATGCCGGCGAGCTTTTCGGTCTCGTTCATCAGCTGGTTCGGCGTCATGAAGCAGTCGTTCTGGAAGTAGTGCGCTTCCATGAACGGCGTCGAGGGCAGGGCGCGAGATGAATTCAGTGAGCCAAGATCGAGCCGGGTCTTTGCCGGTGCGTGTTCGGACAGGATGCGTTCGATATCGTGCCAGGCCCGCGCGGCCGGGCCGTGCACGGCCGGATCGGGGTCCAGGATGCGGCTGATAATAGGCGTCGAGCGGCTGCGCGTGTTCGCCCAGTGGCAATACGCTGAGGAAATCCTGGTAGAGATCGGGATAGAGGCGCGGCAGCGCGTACAGGAAGGCGCCCTCGAGCTCTTCACGGGTGCCGAGGAAGGTCGCGCGCAGCACCAGGCCCGCGACGCGATGCGGATGGGCCTGCGCATAGGCCAGCGCCAAGGTCGCGCCCCAGGAACCGCCGACTACCATCCAGCGCTCGAAGCCGAATTTCGCGCGGATCATCTCCATATCAGCGATCTGATGCGCCAGCGTGTTGTGTTCGCGCCCTCCCTTGGGCCGGCTGCGGCCAGCGCCGCGCTGATCGAACAGCACGGCATGAAAACGTTCGGGATCGAACAGGCGGCGATGGTCAGGCTGGCAACCGCTGCCGGGTCCGCCATGCAGATAGACGGCGGGGACGCCGCCCTCGCGGCCGACGCTTTCGACGTAGATGGCGTGGCCGTCACCGACCGGCATCAGCTCCGACGTCAGCGGTGCAAAGGGATCGGAGCGTTGCGAAGATTTCCCCGCGTCGGCGTCAGGCGCCATGGCCGCCGTCCGTCTCCAGCGTGCCGCCGGCGAAATTGCGATAGAGGAAACGGTTCTGGTGGCTGGCTGCTTCGCGCTCGGCCTGCTTGAAGATCTGCTCATGCATCGGCGACAGCGTGCAGGCGGGATCGGTATTCCCGGCATCGCCGGTCAGCGCAAAGGCCTGGCAGCGGCAGCCGCCGAAATCGACCTCCTTGAATTCGCAGCTCTGGCACGGCTCGGGCATCCACCCCGTGCCGCGATAGCGGTTGAAGGCCTCCGAATTCTGCCAGATCCAGGCAATCGAATGATTGGAGCGCACCAATTCGAATTCGAGGCCGGTGATGGATTCCGCGGCGTGGCACGGCAGCACCTTGCCTGATGGAGAGATGTTGAAAAACTGCCGGCCCCAGCCGCCCATGCATTTCTTCGGCCGCAGCGCGTAATAGTCCGGCACCACGTAATCGATCGCGAGCGTGCCCTTCAGGCGTACGACGGCTTCCTCGACGAGGCGGCTGGTTTCCTCGATCTGCTCGATGGTCGGCATCAGCGCGGCGCGGTTCTTTAACGCCCAGCCGTAATACTGGACGTTGGCGACTTCGAGCCGGTCGGCGTCGAGATCGACCGCCATCTGGATGATGTCGGAAAGCTGATGCAGGTTCTGCCGGTGCATCACCGCATTGACGGTGAGCGGCATATCCAGCTCACGCGTCCATTTCGCGACCTCCAGCTTCTTCTCATGCGCATTCTTCAGCCCGGCGACGCGGTCGGCCACCATGGGCTCGTTTCCCTGGAAACTGATCTGCACATGGCAGAGCCCGGCATCGGCCAGCGCGGAAAGCTTTTCCTTCGTCAGCAGCACCGCCGAGGTGATGAGGTTGGTATAGAGCCCGACGTCAGTCGCGTGCTGCACCAGCTCGACGAGATCTTTCCGCGCGGTCGGCTCGCCGCCCGAGAAAGTGGATCTGCAGCACGCCGAGTTCGGCGAGCTCGGTCAGAACCTTTTTCCATTCGTCCGTGGTGAGCTCGCTGCCGCCGCGATCGAGCTCGATCGGGTTGGAGCAATAGGGGCATTGCAGCGGGCAGCGATGCGTCAGCTCGGCAAGCACGGCGAGCGGAATGCCGTAGGTTTCTGCCACCGAGCGGCGTTGCTCCAGCACCGCAAGTCCGTCGCTGGGAATTGCGCCTTTGGTTTTGCCGTCGGCGAGTACTTCACTCATGACGTCTTCTCGCGCGCTTCGGTGAGAAAGCCCTTGTCGGCGAGGTCCTGCAGCATGGCGACGACGTCGGTTGCGATCGCCTCGCGCGGGGCGGCATATTTTTCGGCCAGCTGGTCGACCATGTCGGCCACGTTGCGGACGCCGTCGCACAGCTGGAGCACTTCGACTGCGATCTCGTCCGGTGCCAGCACCCGCTCCGGCGCGAGGATCACCCAGACCTGCCGCGTCTCATCGAATTTCAGCTTGGCGTGCCGCGGCAATACCGGCCGGCTTGTTTCGCTGACACTGATGTTGCGGCTCGCCATGGGCTATTCCTAATTCGCTTTCGGCACGAAAGCGCCGGGCGGGATGTGGCCGTCGACATAGGCGTGATACAGCGCGTCGAGCTGGACCCACAGCACGTTGGTCTTGAAGATCAGCGCGTTGCAGACCGCCTCGCGCTCCGAAGGCGTCCTGGCGTGCTTCTTGACGTAGTCGAGCGCGAAGCCGGCGTCGCGCGGCGCCTGCTGCAGGCGGCGGCTGAAATAGCTCATGATGTCGGGGTTGACGAAATCATAGTGCTGCAGCATCCCCGAGATGCGCTCTTCATGCAGGTTCGGCGCGAACAATTCGGTGAGCGAAGAGGCGATCGCCTCCAGGGGAGTCTTGTCGCGGCAGAAATGCACATAGGCTTCCACCGCAAAGCGCGTGGCAGGGAGGATGCCTTCGGTGGATTCCACGTAGGCGCTGTCGAGGCCGAGACCTTCGGTCAGCTTGAGCCAGCGCTCGATGCCGCCTTCGCTGCCGATATTGCCGTCATGGTCCTCGATGCGGTGCCGCCATTCGATGCGGGTGGCGCGATCGCGAAAGCGCGAGATCACCATCGCGTCCTTTAGCGGGATCGTGCTCTGGTAATAATAACGGTTGAGCGCCCAGGCCTGCACCTGGCCCTTGTTCAGCTTGCCGCCGTGCAACAGCCGGTGAAACGGATGCAGGCTGTGGTAGCGCGTCGCGCCGATGTGGCGCAGCACAGCCTCCATCTCCTCGGCGCTGCCGAGCGATAGGCCCTTGCCGATCGATAGCGCCGTCATTGTATTGGCAGGCACGGTATTGGCAGGCACGACGTTCACAGTGTGATCTCCGTTCCGTCGGCGGGAATCTGCCAGCCGGCATCCTCAGTAGCCTGGCGCTCGCGGGAATCCTTCAGCAACGCCGGGTTGGAATTGTTGATATGCAAAAACACCTTTCGGCCGATGTCGAGACCGGCAAGGCTTGCGATCGCGCCGTGATCACCTGACATCGAAATATGTCCCATCCCTTGTCCGGTCTTGTTGCCGAGCCCGGCTGCGATCAGTTCGTCGTCGCGCCACACCGTGCCGTCGAAGAAGACGAGCGGCGCGCCGGCCAGCCGTATCTTGAGATCGTCGGTCACCCGCGCGCAGGCCGCAAGGAAAAAGAAGTATTTGCCGCTTGCCTTGTCCGCAATCCGCAAACCCAGCGTGTCGCCAACGCCATCGCTGCCCGCTGGATGCGCCTTGCCTTCGAGATACCAGGCGCCCTTGCCGGGAACCTCGAACGGCAGCACCTCGATGCCGGAAGGCGAACCATCCGGCAGGGAAGGCTCAAACGCCTGATCCACCGCGATCGGCTGGCGCTTCACGTTCTTCTCGCTCAGCACATTGAAGATACTGTTCGATTGGAGGATCGCAAGCACCCGCGCGTGCCCGTAGATCGTGAACGGCGATCCCTCGCGCATCGAGAGCAGCCCTGCGACGGCGTCGATCTCGCTGTTGGTCAGGATCACGCCTGCGATCGGGCTGTGGCGCAGCTGTCCATCCCTGGGATGAAGCTGTGGCGTCGCGGTCAGTTGCTGACGCAGATCGGGAGAGGCGTTGACCAGGAACCAGTGCGCGCCGTCGGCGCTGACGGCGATCGAGGCCTGCGTGCTCCGAAGTTCGGGATGTTCGTTCCGCGAGCTCCGGCACACCGGACATCCGCAGTTCCACTGCGGAACACCGCCACCCGCCGCGGCGCCCAGGACGACGACGCGAAGCATAATCCGTCTCCTGGAGATTTTGGACAGGTCTGGGACCTGGCTACAAACGCTGCGAGGTGGACACCGGCCTAGGGCACACTTCCACTATCGGGAACGTGCCGGCCCGGAGGTCCACCTGCGCTAAACTCGCGTATGCCGCTTCCGCTTACTTGCGGGTCGCGCACATATACATATTGATTTCCATGCCGACCGACACTTCGACGATTTTCGGTGCTTTCCAAGCCATTTGGCTCTCCTTTTTTGCCACTGGACGAACTTCCGCCCTGTAAGACAAGGTACAGCGGACAGAAAAGTTCGCTAGTGAATTCTTCTTGTCTTCATCCGAGGCAGGCATCATGCTGCACTGCGGAATAAATTCACGGAGTTGTGTCGAAATGCGGGGTCAAAACGACGTGGGATCAAGCCTTTCGCTGTTGTTCGCATTGCAGCGAATCGCGATCTACGGAGCGATGGAGCGCTGAGGCTCCAGATAAAGAACTTGTGAGAGCAACTTGTGACAGTCTTGGGCCCCCAGCGGGCCTCTGCAGGAGCCGGTTTCAGCCAATGCCACGCTATTATTTCAACACCCGTATCGGCGATGAGCTGATCTCCGATCCCGACGGCGAAGTACTCAGGGACCCCGACCGCGCCTGGGAAATGGCGCGTGCCATGATCCGCGAACTCCTGAAGACCGAGGGCGCCGACGGTGCGCTGCTGAATGCGGTCATCGAAGTGACCGACGACGATGGTGAGATCGTGCTGGAGTTTCCCTTCACCGAGGCGATCCTCGATCATCCCGATCGCTCCATCACCAAGCATTGACACATCGCGAAATCGTTCGCCGCTGCACCGCCATATCCCTTTGACTCCCGCGTGCAGCCCGCCGCTGGCCATGCCCGATGCGGGCCGTTAAAAGACGGCGTCATCAGGAGTGTCACCATGCAAGATCTTTGGCGTCTGTCGGCGACCGACCTGGCCAGCCTTATAAAATCGAAGAAAGTCTCGGCAAAGGAGGCCGCGCAGGCGGCATTGGCCCGGCTGGACGCGGTCAATCCAAAGATCAACGCGGTAGTCGATCACAAGCCGGCCGAGGTGCTGGCGCAGGCCGGCGAAATCGACGCGGCGATTGCCCGCGGCGAAAATCCAGGCGTGCTGGCCGGCGTGCCCGTGACGATCAAGGTCAATATCGACCAGCAAGGCTTTGCCACCACCAACGGCCTCAAACTGCAGCGCGACGTCATCGCAAAAAGCAACAACCCCGTGGTCGACAATCTGCGCAAGGCGGGCGCCGTGATTCTGGGCCGCACCAATTGCCCGGCGTTTTCCTACCGCTGGTTCACCACCAACCTGATCCATGGCGACACCAAGAACCCGCGCGACCCCGGCATCACGCCGGGCGGCTCGTCCGGCGGGGCCGGCGCCGCGGTCGCGGCCGGCATCGGCCATATCGCCCACGGCACCGATATCGCAGGCTCGATCCGCTATCCCGCCTATGCCTGCGGCGTGCATGGCCTGCGCCCGACATTGGGGCGCATCGCGGCCTTCAATGCGGCGCTGCCCGAGCGCACGATCGGTCCCCAGATCTCGGCGGTATCCGGCCCGCTGGCACGTACCATCGGCGATATCAGGATTGCGCTGGCCGCGATGTCGGCCAGGGATTCCCGCGACCCCTGGTGGGTGCCGGCGCCACCAGAAGGCCCGGCAATGCCGAAGCGTGTCGCGATGTGCCTCGATCCGGATGGGCTCAATCCGGTTGCAGAAGTGAAGGCTGCCGTCACTGATGCCGGCAAGCGGCTGGAGCGCGCGGGGTGGATCGTCGAAGAGATCGCCAACACGCCGCCGCTGCGCGAGGCCGCCGACCTGCAGACCAAACTCTGGCTCGGCGACGGCTATGAAGCGCAACTGGAAGCCGCCGAGCGCGAGGGCGATCCCGGTGCGCTGGCCTGCCTGCGCGGTATCAGGTCAAAAGTGCATCCGTTCGATCTCTCGAAGACCTTGACCCGGCGCGCCACCCTGACGCGGCAATGGCTGGAATTCTTCGAGCGTTACGCCGTGCTGCTGATGCCGGTCTCGGGTGAACTGCCGTTCCCGGACCAACTCGACCGCAAGGACGAAGCGTCGTTTGCGCGGGTGTGGCACGCGCAACTGCCGCAAATCGCTATTCCCTTCATGGGCCTTCCCGGGCTAACCGTCTCCACCGGATTGGTGGGCCGGATTCCGGTCGGCGTGCAGTTGGTTTCCGGCCGCTACCGCGAGGATCTGTGCCTTGCCGCCGGCGAGGCCATCGAGGCCGGCGGCACGCCGTCGGCGGCGATCGACCCGGCCAATTGAATTGTGAAGGGACACGATGTCGGGCATCTATGATTTCACCGCAAAGTCGCTCGCCGGCGAAGACGTGCCGCTGAAGCGGTACGAAGGGCAGGTGCTGCTGATCGTCAACACCGCGAGCGCCTGCGGTTTCACCCCGCAATATAAGGGCCTGCAGCAGTTGCACGCGGCGCTGTCGCCGCGCGGCTTTGCGGTACTCGGCTTTCCCTGCAACCAGTTCGGCGCGCAGGAGCCGGGCGACGCCGGGCAGATTGAGCAATTCTGCGAAAGCAAATATGCCGTGACGTTTCCGATGTTCGCCAAGATCGACGTCAATGGCGGCAGCGCGCACCCGCTGTACGATTATCTGAAGCGCGAGAAATCCGGCCTGCTCGGTTCCTCGATCAAATGGAATTTCACCAAATTCCTGGTCGACCGTTCGGGCAAGGTGGTGGCACGGCACGCGCCGACCGCCACCCCTGAAGGCCTGAAGAGAGAAATCGAGGCGTTGCTATGAATGAGAAGAGTGAGACCATGAGCGACCAGTTGCCCGACCGTCTGTCGATCGATCCGAAGAGCCCCTACTACAACGAAGAGGTGCTGTCGCGCGACGTAGGCATTCGTTTCAAGGGCGTCGAGAAGACCAATGTCGAGGAATATTGCGTCAGCGAAGGCTGGGTGCGCGTCACCGCCGGCAACGCCAAGGACCGTTACGGCAACCCGCTGACCATCAAGGTGCACGGCCCGGTCGAACCGTATTTCCGCGACAAGGCGCCGTCCTGACATTCATCCAAGACGATAGCGTCACCGCCGTCGCTCAGACCTCCATCCGGGAGGGAACTCGCATTCGCCGACGGAGTTGCCACAAATCGGAACCGGGAAAGGTCACCCCATGATATCGCGCCGTACCCTAGTTCTCGCTCTTGCCGCCGGTGCTTTGTTGGTCGGTGGGTCGCCGGTCCTGGCGAAGTCCCGCCAGTTCGAACTGGATTCGAATGTTTGACACGGATAACGATGGCACGGTCGACCTCGCGGAAGCAAAAAAGGCTGCATCCGCGTTGTTTGACAAGTTGGATCCGGACCATGATGGCACGCTCGACAAACGTGAATTGGCCGGCAGGTTGACGCAGAAGGAGTTGGCCGCTGCCGATCCCGACCACGATGGAACGCTCACCAAGGACGAGTATCTCGCGGTAGTCGAGCAGCGTTTCAATGCCGCGGACCCAGATCATGATGGGACGTTGGACGCCAAGGAATTGAATTCGAAAGCCGGGCAATCTCTTTTGCGACTTCTGAAATAGCTGTACGCCAAATTTTCGGTGAGTTCTCGGAGATAGCGGCCAAGGTGCCCAACCGCTGTCGCACGTGCGTGGGAGCATCATCATAAATTGATCGTCGCGCCTGCTGCCGGGCGATAGACTGACGGCTTGCCCCTTTATTGCATGGAGCCGCAGCATGGGACGCTTCGCCACAACGGCGGCCCTTTACGAGCAATTCCGGCCACCTTATCCGGCCGTGTTCTTCAGGGAAGTCGCGGAGCGGCTCGGGCTGAAAAAGAGACAGACACTGATCGATCTGGGCACCGGGCCTGCCCTGCTGGCTCTCGGGTTTGCGGAGTACGTCGGACGTGTTGTCGCGGTCGATCCGGAGCCAAGCATGCTGGAGGCCGCGCGAGAGGCGGTCAAGCGAGCCGGGCAGGAAATCACGCTGGTCCAAGGCAGGGCAGAGGATCTGCCGGAGGACGTCGGGCGCTTTGACGTGGTCACTATCGGGCGAGCGCTGCACTGGTTCGACGAGAGCGTCCTGGGGCCGCTGTTCGAGCGCCTGGTGGCGCCCGGTGGCGTTGTGGCCGTGTGCGCTTCGTTCTCCGCGAGGGACGGGCGCAATGCGTGGCTCGAGGAATATAATGCGGCGCGGCGCGACTGGTCTGACGAGAGGCTGTGGTCCCAGTCCAACAACGGGGGGCGTGTGCATCGCGAGCTTTCCTCGCTCTTCGAACGCACCACATTTTGCGCCGCCGAGGTGATCCGGGTCGAGACGACGAAGCAGACCAGCGTGGCTGATCTGGCTCAGCGCGTGTTGACCTTCTCATCTTCCTCACCGGCTGCGCTGGGCGAGAAGGTCGAGCCGATGCTGCGTGATGTGGAGGCGCGCCTCATGCCGTTGAGTCGCGACGGTGTAGTCACCGAGATCGTTGTAACGACCGCGCAAATCGCGCGCCGTCAGGCATCGTAGCTGGTCACCGCATCGACCACGGCGTCGACGATAGCGGTCCCTTCGATCTCAAGCGCGATCAGCGCCGATCGTCCCGCGCTTTAGAACCGCTAAAATCTGGAATATCTACAAACAAGGCGGTGCATCGTCGCCTCCTTTGGTTTCTGTTTGTGAAGATGTTGCCCGGCAGAAATCGCTTGTTCTGTTGAGTTTTCTGCTTTGCTCCGCGCGGAACGTTTTTTCCCTACAGCTCCGCTCAAATTTATTCCGCCGTCGCGCAGAAATTTTTCCGGCCCCGCCGTCTGGACGCAACGCACCCGACCTCTCTAGAGGACGATGCATCGCCTTTGGGCAAGGCAAGAGTTATTGGGGACGGCATCATGACAAAAACATCGCAGGCAATCCGCCACGCGGATTGGATCGCAAGGCTCGCGCTGCTCTCGGTGAGCTACCTCGTTCTCGATCTTTCGATCGGAGCATCGTGCGCGCAGGCGCAGTCGACGCAAGGACAGGACGGAGCGGCTTCGCTGCCGCCCGTCACGATCACCGCCCCCGAAGCCAGGCGCAGTTCCAATTCCTCATCCGCATCGCGCACCAATGGTACCGCGCGCACCCGCCGGACGCAGACGGGGCGGCGGCCCGAAACGGCTCCCGCCGAGCCGAAGCCCTTCGCGCAGTCGCAGGACGCCCGCACCGGCACATCGGGCTATTTCGCCAACAGCACGTCGGTAGCGACCAAGAGCAACACGCCGATCGTCAACATTCCGCAGTCGCTCAGCGTCATCACCAAGGATTTCATACGCGACCAGAGCTTTCAGGGCCTCACCGACGTCACCCGCTACGTGCCCGGCGTGGCCGTCCACCAGGGCGAGGGCAATCGCGACGAACTCGTGATCCGCGGTGTCGACTCAAGCGCGAACTTCTTCGTCAACGGCTTCCGCGACGACGTGCAGTATTTCCGCGATCTCTACAACGCCCAGAGCGTCGAAGTGCTGAAAGGACCGTCCGCGCTGACCTTTGGCCGCGGCGCCGGTGGCGGCGTCCTCAACCGCACGCTCAAGGAGGCCGATGGCACGCGCGTCTACGAGGCAACCGCCCAGACCGGCTCCTGGGGCGATCGGCGCGTCACGCTCGATGCTGGCCAAGCCATCAATGAAAACGTCGCGGCGCGGCTGAACGTGTTCTACGAGGGCAGCGACGCCTTCCGCGATTTCAACCATCTGGAGCGCTACGGCATCAATCCGACGGTCACGCTGAAGCCCGACGACAACACCAAGGTCAGGCTGAGCTACGAATATTTCCACGACGAGCGCACGTCCGACCGCGGCAATCCGTCCCAAGGTCTCGCCGGCGGCGCGACGCGCTTCAATCCGACGACGCCGTTCGCGCCGAACGGGAATTTTCAGACGTTCTTCGGCAGTCCGGCCCTCAACACCGCCCAGGCGACCGTGCAGACCGGCATGGCCATTATCGAACATGATTTCGAAAACGGACTGACGGTAAAGAACGGCACCATGGCCGCCGACTACAAGAAGTTCTATCAGAACGTCTATCCGGCCAATGGCGCGTTGTTGGGCGCGGTCAACCCCGCCGATACCGCCGTCAATCTCGGCGCCTATCAGCACACCACCAACCGCGACAACGTCTTCAACCAGACCGATTTCATCTACAAGACGGCGACCGGACCGGTGTTTCACACGGTAGGCTTCGGTACCGAATTCGGCCGGCAGACCGGTGTCGATATCCGCAATACCGGCATATTCCCGAACGGCACCAACACGATCGTCCAGAACCCGTTCGCGCCGACCTATTTCGGGCCGGTGACGTTCGTGCATCACTTCACGGGCGTGAACACCGATGGGGTCACGACGCCGGACTCCAACAGCAAGTATGGCCTGAATATCCAGTCCGCCTACGCGCGCGATACGATCGAGATCGCACGCGGATTGCAAGTCATTGCAGGCGCGCGTTTCGACCGTTACGATATGTCCGCGACCGATATGAACACCAACACCAACCGGAGCCGGGTCGATAATCTGGTGTCGCCGCAGGCGGCCGTCATCATCAAGCCGATCGACACCATGTCGGTCTATACCGCCTACAGCGTCTCCTATCTGCCGGCCTCCGGCGACCAGTTCAGCGCGCTCACCGACGGCACCTTGATCCTGCAGCCGCAGAAATTCGAGAACGTCGAAATCGGCATGAAGTGGAACATCAATCCGAAACTGCTGTTCTCGACCGCCGTCTACAATCTGAACCGCACCAACCAGCCGATCGCTGATGGAAACAACCCGGGCTTCTTCTTCCCGTCCGGCAGCACGCTGACCCGTGGCTTCGAAGCGAGTCTCGTCGGCTACGTCACCGGCCAGTGGCAATCATCGCTGGGCTATGCCTACACCGATGCGAAGATCACGAGTGCGACGTCGGCGACCGTCGTTCCCGGCAATCGCGTGCAGCTCGTGCCGTACAATCAATTCGCCTGGTGGAACAAATATCAGTTCACCCCGATGTGGGCGGGTGCGCTCGGCGTGATCTATTTCAGCGACTCCTTTGCTTCGTCTGATGACACCGTCAGATTGCCGGGCTTCGTCCGCTTCGATGCCGCCGTCTACGCCAAGATCGACGAGACCTGGAGCGCCCAGCTCAACGTCGAGAACATCTTCAACAAGGGCTATTGGGCCTCGGCCGACGGCAACAACAATATTTCGCCGGGCAGGGACGGACCTTCCGTCTCTCGGCCAAGGCGAAGTTCTGAGGCGGGCTGCGGCGCGAAGTGGGATTTAAGCGCCGGCGCTGCGAATTGCCGGCATTCGCGGACAGGGGAAGATCAACAGGCTTGGTGCTTCCTCTTTCCCTCGTGGTCCCGTCAGGCGTCGTATCTGGTCACGGCATCGACCACGGCGTCGACGACAGCGGCCCCGTCGATCTCGATCGCGACCAGCGCATTGGGCGCCAGTTGCGCGCGGGCCGCTGCTGATGGGGGCGACTTGAAGACGCGCAGGTCGCAGACCGTCGTGCCGCGCAACTGCGGGCTCGCCAGCTCCATATGGACATGGCATGCGCGGTGCTTGATCAGGTTCGGATGGACGAAGGGCACGACCGCGCAGGGATCGTGCATCGGCGCGCCGGCCATCCCGTAGATCGCGCTTGAACGTTCCGCGTAGAACTCCTGCAGGTCGCCCATCACCTTGCCGACCGGCCCGCCGGTGCCGCGCAGCCGGGCGACATGCGGGCTGCCGATCAGGGCTTGCCGCGTCACGTTGAGGCCGGCCATCATCACCGGAATGCCGCAGCCGAAGACTGCGGCCGCGGCCTCCGGATCGGCCCACAGGTTGAACTCCGCCGTCGGCGTGACGTTGCCGACGGTGGTGCTGCCGCCCATGATGCTGATGCCCTTGAGCAGGTCGGGCAGGTCAGGCTCGAGACGCAACGCCAGCGCGACATTCGTCATCGGTCCCACCGCGATCAGCACCAGTTCGCCCGGCGCGCGCCTGGCTTCGCGAATGATCGTGAGTGCCGCATGCTCACCGGAGACGCCGCGGTCGGGCTCAGGCATCTCGGCGCCGTCGATGCCGGATTTGCCGTGAAGCGTCTGTTTCTGGAGTTGCGGTTGCACCAGCGGCCGGTCGGCGCCGGCCGAGACCGGCACGTTCAGCCGCGCCAGCGTGCAGACCGACAACGCATTGCGCGTGGTGTTCTCCAGCGGTGCGTTGCCATGGACTGTCGTGATCGCGACCAGATCAAGATGCCTGGCGGCATAGAGGATGGCCATCGCGTCATCATGGCCGGGATCGCAGTCGATCAGCACTCTCTGCATCGGCCGTCATCTTCGCTGTCGTGGATGCACAAGTCTCTGCAACGCTAGCCTTGACGATTGCGAGCGTCAACGAGCATGGGGCCGGCGATATCCGCGCCGATAATCTCGCGGGGCTTCGCGAGTTAATCTACACTCCGCCGTCATTCCGGGACGCGCCCCTTGGCGCGGGCCCGGAATCCATACTCACGATCGTGGTTATGGATTCTCTGATATGCAATTGCACATCATAGCTCGCGCTCCGCCGCCCTCGGTGCGTGCGCCCCGGGAATGACGGAGAGAGTGAGTCACGCCTAGAAAAGCAACCCGACGGGCAAATCAGAAAAACCTGTCCAGCCCTTCACGCAAAAATATTTCGCTTCATCCCGACGGGCAAATCAGTGCATAACTCCGCCCGTCTCACCCGGATGAGGGGCGGGTCGCGATCGTCACGAACGTGCGGTGAGATGCGGTGGACGCGGAGTTGCGCGCGACAGACGAGCGTGCGTGACGCGGACGGTGAAGTCGTGTGGTTCTGGCGCCCCGATGCTGGCGTCAAGTTCGTGAGAAGCAAACGCTTCTCACGGACGATGGTGGCAAGAAAGCCGGTCACCAAGGAGAGCGCGAAGTAAGCCGTAAAACCATTGCGCGGGGAAGGCCGGAGTGTTTCCGCTGAACCTGTATGCTCGTGTGCGCATTTCCTTGTGCACTTTGCACACGAGACCGCGGGTGCAGCGCGCACCCGGTCTTCCCTGCGCCCTCTGCATCGTCAGAGGGTGAAATGATATGCAAGCCTCGGACAGATCATGCCGCGAGAACGCGGACTCATATCCACCAGTCGTCATCGCCCGCGAAAGCGGGCGATCCAGTACGCCGCGGCCTCTCGACTCAAGCGCTGGCGTCTCTGGAATACTGGGATCGCCCGGTCAAGCCGGGCGACGACAATGGGGATGAGCTGTTTGAAAATGAATAGAAGTCTCACCACGTCATTGCGAGGAGCGAAGCGACGAAGCAATCCATGTCTCAGCAAGCGGCACTATGGATTGCTTCGCTTCGCCCGCAATGACGGCGAGAAACGGATTGCTCTACGACAGCCGCATATCCAGCAGTCTGCGTCCCTCGTTCTTCAGCAGCTTCTTCACCGCGCTGGAGGCGGCGATCTCGCCCTGGTTGGCGTAGGCTTCGTGGTTCTTTTCGATATCGTCGAGCCGGTAGAGATAATTGACCATGATGCCGGCGGACTCGCGAAGACCTTTCGGCGAGAGGTCGCCGAGCCAGTCGATCCGTTCCAGCCGCGCGCCGTTGCCGATGTGGAAGCGTGCCACCGAGTTGATCAGCCGGCCCTTTGGCGTGCGTGCTTTCAGGAAATAATGCGCGGCAAGCGGTTCAAGCAGCGCGCGCAGTGGCGCGGCCAGCTCCGCATTCTCGAACCAGTCTGTTTTATCGAGGTTTTCCAACAGCGTCCGCTCGCCGTCGGAGAGCGGAACGTCGTTCGACTGCTTCAGCCATTGCATGAAGCCAGGCACCGGCGACAGTGTCACGAAGGTGTCGAGCTTCGGCAATTCGCGGCGCAACTCCTCGACCACCTGCTTGATCAGGAAGCTGCCGAACGAGATGCCGCCGAGGCCCTTCTGGGTGTTGGAGATCGAATAGAACACGGCGGTGCGGGCGCGATCGATCGGCACCGGCTGGCGCTGTTCGGCGAGCAGCGGCGCGATTGCGGTCGGGATGGTTTCGGTCAGTGCCACCTCGACGAAGATCAAGGGTTCATCGGCGAGTGCGGGATGGAAGAAGGCGTAGCAGCGGCGATCGACCGGATCGATGCGGCGGCGAAGGTCATTCCAATCGCGGATCTCATGCACCGCCTCATAGCGGATGATCTGTTCCAGAATATTCGCCGGCGTAGACCAGTCTATCCTGCGCAGCACGAGAAATCCCCTATTGAACCAGGAAGAGAGCAAATGCACGACGTCGCGGTCGACCGCGGCGAGATCCTTGTTGGCCTTCATCAGGGCAAGCAGGTCGGCGCGCATCGATACCAGTTCGCTGGTGCCTCGAGGTGCGCGGTTCAACCGGCGGATCAGCTCCTGCCGACGCGGCTCGGATGCAAAGTGGAGGTCGCTGGCGTCATCGTCGCTCGGCTGCGTGCGCCAGCTCTCGATCGCCTGCGACAGCCTTTCGCGGTCCGGACCGTAGTCGCGGGCGAGCGTCTCGAAGAACGAAAGCCGTCCGGCGGCGTCCAGATGGTGGTAGCGGTCGAGCACCTCGCGCGCCATCGCCGTTCCCGAGGCTTCGCCGCGGCCGGACAGCAGCGCCTCGCAAAGTTCGAGCAGTTCGGAGGCATCCGGCCGGTCATCGGAAGGTGCGCCCCGTCGAAGCAGCGTGCGGCCGCGTTCGGAAATCGTCGAGAGCAGGTCGGAGAAAAAGGCGTTGGCCATAGGCGAGGTCGAATCCAGGTGATGCCGAACCTTATATCGGATTTAGGGTCGAGCCGATGATAATCAAGCGTATTGTTCGACTCGTCATGCCCCGCGAATGCGGGGCATCCAGTACGCCGCGGCTTCTCGGTCGACTGACGGCTCCTCGGAATACTGGATTACCCGCTTTCGCGGGTGATGACGGCGATACAATGTCGTCGACCTCTTCACGCCTTCTCCGCAAACTCCGTCGGCGTCTTGCCGGTCACCTGGCGGAAGGCATGGGAAAAGGCCGGCACGCTGGCATAGCCGAGGTCGGAGGCGAGCTGCTTGACCGAGACATTGGCATCGGTCGACAGTTTTTCGATCGCGGCGGCGATCCGGGCGCGCTGGCACCAGCTCTTGAAGCTCAATTGCGTTTCCGACGAGAACAGCCGCGACAGCGTCCGTGCGGAGGTGCCGACCTCGCGCGCCAGCGTCTCGATCTCGTGGCTGCCGGTGGGATCGCCGAGCACGATGTCGGCGGCGCGGCGGCACCGCGGCTCGTGCGGGAGCGGAATGAAGGTCGTGGAATCTTCGGCCTGATGCAATTCCAGCATCACGAGTTTTACAAGAAGCTCGGTCCGGTCAGCGGTGCTTCTCTCGTCGAACAGCGCAAGGATGGCCTGGTGCAACAAGGGCGAGACCCTGACCACGAATTCCGCATCGAGGCCGCCGCCACGCTTCGCTCGCTTGAGCCACGTCAGATCGAAATACAGCGTCCGCATCTGGATATCGGCGAGCACGTCGATCGAATGGGCGAGGCGGGCCGGCACCCAGACGGCACGATCGGGCGGCACCAGCCAGCGGCCCTTCGGCGTCGTCACCTGCATGGTGCCTTGGGCGGCGTAAACCAGTTGCGCCTCGCGGTGCATATGGCTGTCGAGCCGCACGCCTTTGGCATAGTTGTTCGCGATCAGATGGACACCGTCGCCGGTCGAGATGCGGCGCCCGATAATGGCGGCAATTGGCTTTTCGGCGATATTCATTGGCGACATCCCGTCAGGACAACACCGTATAACCTATTCCAGAAAATTGCAGGATTCGACCCAGGGAATCGACCATGAACAGCCCCAGCCGGGTGATCGGCTTCGTCAACGCTGCCCATTTCATCGACCATTATGCGATGCTGATCTTCGCTGCCGCTGTGATCGTGATGGGGCCGGCGCTCGGCATGGCCTATTCGGAATTGCTGCCTTATGCGACGCCGGGATTCATTGCCTTTGGCGCGGGCTCGCTGCTCACCGGCTGGCTCGGCGACCGCTGGAGCCGCCGCCACATGATGGTGATCTTCTTTCTCGGCATCGGCGCCTCGATGATCTCGGTCGGCTTCGTGCAGACGCCCTTGCAACTCGGCGCAGCGCTGCTCTCGATCGGCCTTTTCGCCTCGATCTACCATCCGGTTGGCACCGCCATGATCGTGTCCTATGCGGAAAAACTTGGCCGCGAGATGGGGCTGAACGGCGTCTGGGGCAATCTCGGCGTCGCCTCGTCGGCGCTGGTCACCGGCGTTATCGGGCAATATCTCGGCTGGCGCTGGGCCTTCATTGTCCCTGGGATCGTAACGATCCTGGTCGGTATCGCCTTTGCACTGACCGTGGTGCACGAGAGCCGCGTCGGAACCAGGCAGGCGGCAGCCCAGGCGCGCGTCGCCAAGGAAGATATGTGGCGGGTGATCGTCTCGCTGCTGATCGTGGTGATCGCGATATCGACCACCTTCAACGCGGTGACGGTAGCGCTGCCAAAACTGTTTGCCGAGCGTCTCGCCGATTTGACCAGCAGCCCCGCGTTGCTCGGGGTGATCGCGGCTTGCGTCTACGTGTTCGGCGCGATGACGCAATATACGATCGGAAGACTGCTCGACCGTTATTCGCTGAAGACGGTTTCGCTGCCGCTATCGTTCATGCTGGCGCCTTTCCTTTATCTGGCCGCCTCGCTGTCCAACCTGCCGCTGATCCTGGTGTCGATCGGCATCGTGATGGGCGCATTCGGCCAGGTGACGGTCAACGACGCCATGGTCGGCAAATACACCAGCGAGGAGTGGCGCTCGCGGGCGTACTCGGTGCGCTACTTCATCGGCTTCACCGCGGCGGGCGCCTCGGTCGGTCTGGTGGCGTGGCTGTACGAGCAGGGCGGCTTTGCAACCATGCTGCACGCGTTTGCGGGGTTGTGTCTGCTGGCGATCGTGGCGGCGATCATCCTGCCGAGGGAGATCAAGGTGCCGGCCGCGCAGGCGAACTGACTTTGGCTGTACGCTGCACGCCGGCTTGGATAAATTTCCCCGTAGCAATAATAGCCGGGCAGGAATTCCGGCATGGAGAAAGTCCAATGCCCGTTCAATTGCCGCGCGTTGCCGCCCTCGTCGTGGGAGCACTGTTGATGGCCGTGCCCGCCCACGCCGATGCATTGAAAGATGAGATGGCGCCGACCGGCAAGCTGCGGGTGGCGATCGCGATCAGCGCGGCCGGCGGTGCGTTCTGGTCGACGAAGACGGAAGGCGGCGGCTATGCCGGCGTGCCGGTCGATCTCGGCAAGGCGATGGCGGCGCAACTCGGTGTATCCGTCGAATACGTCGCGTATCAAAACTCCGGGCAGATCACGGACGCCGCCTCGAAGAGCGTCTGGGACGTCACCTTCGTGCCGAAGGACCCGGAGCGTGAGAAGGAGATGGCGTTCGGGCCGGTCTATGACGTCACGGATGCGACCTACATCGTCAAGGCGGGTTCGATGGCGACCAGTTTTGCGACGCTCGATCAGCCCGGCGTGAAAGTCGCCGCGGTCAATAACACCACCACCATGCGCGGCGCGATCGCGCATCTGAAGAACGCGGAGGTGACCGGCTATCAGACCTATGACGAAATCTTTGGCCTGCTCAAGCGCGGCGAGATCGACGCGTTTGCGCTGGCGCGCGAACAACTCGACGACATGGCGAAGAAGATCCCGGGAAGTCGCGTACTCGATGAAACCTTCAAGCAGACTACGAGAGCCGTGGCGGTGCCGTTGAACCATCCGCTGGCGTTGGCGTTCGTGTCGAAGTTCATGACGGAGGCCGCCACGAACGGCACGCTGCGCAAGGCCTACGACAATAACGACCTGAAGGGTTCGCCGATCCGGGCACAAACCAAGTAGCCGGTCGTCAGTCCAGGAGATGGCCGGCCATGCGTGACATCTGTGCATATTGCACAAATACGGGGCATGTCGCGGGCTGCCGAGCCCTGAAACGGCAGCTAACAGCCTCAAAATCCCAGCGTTTTCGCGGTGTCGCTCCAATCGGCGGTTGGCATGATGGCGATCGTCTTCACGTTCGGCTTCTCAACGCCGCCCGACAAGGTTGGCCAGGTGATCGGCACCATCGGCGAAAACCGCACGGTTGGCTATGCCGCGCATGGCGCCGCCGGCATGTTGACGCTGTTCGTCCGCGGCATGCTTTGCAACTGGATGGTTTCGGCAGGCGTCGTCGGCGCGATGATCTCGACCACCGTCAGCGGCAAGGTGATCGCGATGTGGATGCCGATCATGCTGTTCTTCTACATGACCTTCGAACATTCGATCGTGAACATGTTCCTGTTTCCGTCCGGGCTGATGCTGGGCGGCCATTTCACCATCATGGACTATCTGATCTGGAACGAGATTCCGACGGTGGTCGGCAATCTCGTCGGGGGCCTCGCTTTCACCGGACTGACCCTGTACGCGACCCACATCAAGACGGCGCCGAAGCGCGCCGCGGCCTGATCGCGATTGACTTGAGAGGGGCCCAACCGTCTAGTTAGGCCCCTTCTCATCTGGCGCCGCGATGCCGCGAGAACTCAAAATAACGGTCGGGCAGCATTCTGATAAGGGCCGCAAGGAAACCAATCAGGATTTTCACGGCGTTCTGATTCCGACCGAGCCGCTGCTCGGCCTGAAAGGCATCGCCATCGTGCTGGCGGATGGCATCAGCTCCAGCAGCGTCAGCCGTGTCGCCAGCGAATCGGCGGTCAAGGGTTTCCTGACCGATTATTATTGCACGTCGGAATCCTGGTCGGTGCGCACGTCGGCGCAGCGCGTTCTGGAAGCGACCAATTCCTGGCTGCACGCCCAGACGCGGCGCAGCCAGTATTCCTACGACAGGGACAAGGGATATGTCTGCACGCTGAGTGCGATGGTGATCAAGTCGACCACCGCGCACATCTTCCACATCGGCGATAGCAGGATCTACCGTGTTTCCGGCAATTCGCTGGCAGGCCGCGCGCGCCAGGACGCGCGCAGATTTCAGTAGGCTGGTCTACGGCCCGGCGTCGCACGGCGGCCACGATATTCCGATCTGGGTCGACCGCACGCTGGAGCGCGCCGTGCATCCCAACCCGTTCAAGCGCTACGACAGCTTCTCCGAATTCCTGTTCGACCTGCGGCATCCCAACACGAAATACCTTACGACCTCGTCGACGCCGCTGATCGAACGTAACCCGGTGCTGTTCTGGAAATGCACAACTCTGGTGCTGGCACTTACCGTGGTGCTGTTACTGGCCTACGGCGCGCACCACTATCACTGAAGTGCCTGCCCGCGCGGTTTACGAATTGACGTGCACGAAATCCCGCAGCAGCGGATAGATCTCGTTGTTCCAGCGCTTGCCGGAGAATACGCCGTAATGGCCGACGCCGGCCTGCATGTGGTGCACCCGGCGATAGGCGCGGACGCCGGTGCAGAGGTCCTGGGCTGCCAGTGTCTGGCCGATCGAGCAGATATCGTCCTTTTCGCCTTCGACCGTCATCAACCCCATGCGCTTGATCGCAGCCGGGTTCACCGGCCGCCCGCGATGCATCAGCTTGCCCTGGGGCAGGAGATGCTCCTGGAACACGTCGCGCACGGTCTCGATATAAAACTCTGCCGGCAGATCCATCACCGCGAAATATTCGTCGTAGAAGGTCTTGATGAGCTCGGCCTTCTCCTTCTCGCCCTTGGCAATGTGCTGGGCGAGATCGATGTGCTGCTTGATGTGGCGTTCGAGGTTCATCGATACAAAGGCCGTGAGCTGCACGAAGCCGGGATAGACCTGCCGGAAGGCGCCCTTGCACTGGAACGGCACGTAGTTGATCAGGTTCTTCTCGAACCATTCGATCGGCTTGCTTTTGGCGAATTCATTGACCTTGGTCGGCTGGATCCTTGTATCGATCGGGCCGGCCATCAGGGTCAGCGTCGCCGGGCGGGCCGGATGGTTTTCTTCCGACATCACCGCCGCGGCCGCCAGCGCCGAGACCGAGGGCTGGCAGATCGCCACCATATGTGCGCGGGGACCGATCTGGTTCAGGAACTCGATCAGATGGTCGGTATAGTCCTCGAGGCCGAACCGGCCTTCATGGCGCGGAATGTCGCGCGGATTGTGCCAGTCGGTGATGTAGACGTCGTGGTCTTGGAGCAGCGTCTTTACGGTGCCGCGCAACAGCGTTGCGAAATGGCCGGACATCGGCGCCACCAGCAGCAGGCGTGGCTGCTCGGGCGAGTCGATCTTCTTGAAATGAAGCAGCGAGCCGAACGGGGTCGCATAGGCGACTTGCTCGGTGACCTTCAGCTCGCTGTTGCCGACCATCACGGTGTCGATGCCATAAGCGGGCCGGGCATAGGTCAGGCTCGAGCGCGAGATCAGCTCGAGCGCAGCCGAAAGCCGACCGAAAACCCTGTCCGATATGCCCTGGGGAACGAGATTGAGGTATTTCAGCGCCGCTGCGGCCCCCGTCCGCCATGGCGCCGTGAGGTCCATGTGGTTCTGGTAGGCCTGGTACATCATTGTCATCATACACTTCCGCCCTTGCCCGGGTTACTATGCAATATCGACGCCAAAGCGGAGTTAGATCGCCCAGAAAACTGGCACGTGGCTTGCTGATTGGAATGCCCGACGCACAGGCTCTGGGCACGGGTAACCGCTGCCGGTCTTGCGAAATACGTCCGGGCGTGAGGAAATGGCCATATGGCGAAAGCGACACTGACCATCAGCAGCAAGAACTACTCGTCCTGGTCGCTGCGCGGCTGGTTGTTGACGAAGTTCTCCGGACTGGAATTCGAGGAGGTGGTCACCGCCCCGGACGATGCCTCGGCGCGGGCTGAAATCCTGTTGCTGTCGTCGTCGATCCTGGTGCCGTGCCTGCGGCACGAGGGCGCCACCGTTTGGGATACGCTGGCGATTGCGGAATACCTCAACGAGGTGATGCCGCATGCCGGCCTGTTGCCCGACGACCGCGTGCAGCGGGCGCATTGCCGCTCGATCTGCGGCGAGATCCACTCGGGATTCACGACGTTGCGGGCCTCGCTGCCGGTCAACCTGAAGGGTCATTTCCCTAGCTTCAAGATCTGGTCGCGCGCACAGGCCGATATCGACCGGGTCTGCCAGATCTGGCGCGACTGCCTTGCCAATTCCGGTGGTCCGTTCCTGTTCGGCGAACGCCGCACCATGGCGGATGCCATGTACGCGCCGGTCGTGACCCGCTTCATGACCTATGACGTCAAGCTGGAGCCGAGGCTTGCGGCCTATGCCGATACCATCATGTCGATGCCGGAGATGGTGGAATGGATCGAGGCCGCCAAGGCCGAGCCGGCCGATATCGAGGAGCTCGAGGTCGAATATTAGGCACCCGTAACGAAAATGTACCCGTTTGCGCGGCTCAAGCATCGGGCAGCGTTTGCTTAAAGCTGTGCCGTTGCGGATGTCGTGTCGCCCGTGCCCTGTCGCGCGCCGAAAGCCGCCGAACTCGGATTCAGGCTTGATCACGGCGCTTCCGCGACGATCGGCCGGATCACCGCACCGCAGCGCCGTTGGCGCGAATTTCGCATGGCACAATCGAGCCGTGAACGCGACGCTGCGACGCTGCCGAAAATTTGGACGCTGAGCTGAGCCGCGATCTCGTGAACGAGAACCGTGGAGGCTTCCATGAATCAGCATGCCATCGTCAGCAAATTCTCGCACGTCAAACCGACCGATACGGAATTCAAGGGCGGGGGTCTGCGCGACTTCTTCCTGTATCGCGATCTCGGCATCGCCGACGCGACCTCCGGCCAGGTGATCTGCCATCTGGTCAAGGCCAACCCCGACCTGCCGCCCGAGGAAGGCACCGGCTGGCACAAGCATCTGTGCGACTTTCAGATCGTTATCATGACCAAGGGCTGGGCCCGCTTCATGTATGAGGACAAGGAGACCCTGGTCGAGGCCGGCGACGTCATCCATCAGCGGCCGGGCATCACCCACTATCTGTTCGATTACTCGAAGGACATGGAGTACCTGGAAATCGTCAGCCCCGCCGACTTCAAGACGGTCGACGTGCCGCCGGGTGCCGACAAGGTGCCGCCGGTCACGCCGTGGAAGTGACTGACTTGGAAGTGACTGATACGTCGTTGCCGGAGCAATTAACCTTTGTCGTTGTCGGCTGACTGCGGCCGATCGTTGTGCCCCTGCATGTGGTGCGCTGGCTTGGACTCGCGCCGACATCTAGCCGTGAACAACGGAGTACGGCGCTCGACCAGTGATTCGGACGCGGTTCGTTCCGTCCGTGTTCCGAACCTTAAGCAAAGTGCGCGCGGTCGTCACATTTTGGCACAGCGGGCGGTGTCCGATCAACGCGAGCCGGACAGGCTCCGGGCTGCGCCGTTCGCCCTGAGGCGAGGCAGCCGCCAGCCGATCACCGTCGCTTCCACCGCGCCGCCGGACTCGTGATTGCGCCATTGGCCGTCGATGAAACGGCACGCGAACGGCAGTTGATACGTTCCGCTGTGATCCTCGCAAAGCACTTCCACCAGCTGTTCGGGCGGCGGTTCGCCGCTGCCATCGAATTGCGCCATCCGCTTTTCGCGCGTTGCCATCTGATTGTTTCTCCACCGCAATGTGCGGAAACCAAAGAGTTCCGCGAGCCCAAGTCCTTGAACCCAAGTCCCCGAAATAAGCCGCAAGCACAGCGCCGGAATGCGGTATCAGTGTGGTCTCTCCGCCGTTGTTCGCGCGCCATGAGCACATTGCTGTGAACAATTGCAATTGAATGAGGATCTTGATGATCGTCCGAATTGCCTTCGTTGCATCAGCGCTGTTGCCACTCTGTCTTTCCGCAAATGCCTACGCGCAGGATGTTCCCGGCATCGAGATCTGCACGGTCGAGAAGACCATGGAGCGGCGCACCTCTTGCCTGCAGAGCAATGTCGACTTCCTGCAGAAGACGATCACGAAGGTTTCGACAGACCATCAACAGAAGCTCGATGCGGCGAACCGCCAGATCGAGAATTTGAGGGGCGCGGTCGTGGCCTTGCAGAAGCTCGTGAGCGACCTGCAGGCGGCGCAGGGCAAGATGGCCGAGGATGTGAAAAAGAAAGCCGACGCGCCGGCGGCCAAGGATGCGCCGCCGGCTGCGAAGGAGGGCGGTAAGTAGCGTCGTCAATTTTACGAGCCCTTCTCGCCGCTCATGAGCGGACCGAACCGTTCCCAGGACTCGCCCTTGAAACGCGTCATCTGCAGTTGCTCCAGCGGGGCAAAGTCCGTCGGGCTGGTCTTGATCCTGGTGCCCGGCAGGTAGATGCCGATCTCGAAATTGAGGTTGGCGGCCTGCTTCATGACGTTCTCGCGGGTGAGATCATCGCCGCACTGGCGCAGCACCTGCTCAAGTCCCTTGGCAACGCCATAGGCGAACACGGTCGACACGTCGTCCTGATCGCCTTCCGGATACCATTTGGTCATGAAGGCGCGCCACTCGTTCATCGCCGGATCGTTCTTCCAGTCCGGATCCTTGGGATCCTTCAGATACTGGGTGGACAGGATGCCCTGGCTGTTCTCGTAACCGGCCGGCTTCATCACGCTGCCGATCGAGACCGACACGTTGGTCAGGAAGTGGATCGGATGCCAGTCCAGTTCGGCGATCTTCTTGATCGCCTGGGCTGCGAACTTGGGCGTCGCGATATTGATGAAGATGTCGGGGTTGGCGCCCTTGATCTGGACCACCTGGGAATCCACCGTCGGCGACGAGGTCTCGTAGGAGGATTCGATGACGATCAGCTTGTTGGCCTGGTCGCCGAGGCCGTCGTGCAGCCCGATGATGTAGTCCTTGCCGAAATCGTCGTTCTGATAGAGCACGCCGATGGTCTTGCCGGGGAGGTTCTTCAGGATGTAGGCGGCATAGATTCGCGCTTCGGTCTGGTAGTTGGGCTGCCAGCCCATGGTCCATGGAAAGTTCTTCGGATCGTTCCATTTGCCTGCGCCGGTCGAGACGAAGATCTGCGGCACCTTCTTGGCGTTCATGTATTTCTGGATCGCGGTGTTGCCCGGCGTGCCCAGCGGATTGAAGATCAACAGTGCCTCGTCGGATTCGACGAGCTTGCGCGCCTGCTCGACCGTCTTCGGCGGGGTGTAGGCGTCATCATAGGAGATGAAATTGATCTTGCGGCCGTTGATGCCGCCTTCGGAGTTGAGCTTGGTGAAATAGGCCGCTTCGGTCTTGCCGATGGTGGCGTAGGCAGATGCGGGGCCTGAATAGGGCATGATGTTGCCGATCTTGATTTCGGTATCGGTCGCGCCCGGGTCGTATTTCTTCTGGGCGTTGGCGGCACTTGCGAGCGCAACGGCTAGAACTCCCGCAAGCGCTGCGGATTGGGCATGATTCAAAAGGGCTTGGCTCAAGAGTTCGGTGGTGCATCATCGTCCTCCCTGACGTGCTGGCCGTGGCTCATGCAGTCTTGATTGGGGGCAGCTTAAATGAGCCGTCGGATCAATGCAGAAGATCAGTATGCACGAACGAACGGCGCTTGCCAGCGAAGCCTTGCGTAACAGCTGGGTTGCAATTTCCGCGGAACGGAACCACCTGGCGTTCCCGGGTGAGAGAGCAATGACGATCAAACCACGCGCGCCGCGGACCTGTATGATGGCCATGCTTCGAAGGAGAACCTGGTGTCCATGAATCCCGCCCAGAGAGCGCTCTGGTACATCGAAGGCCATCTCGGCGCGCCGCTGACGCTCGACGAGATATCGGGCGTTGCCGGCATCTCGCGCTTTCATATGGTGCGGGCGTTCGCCGCCGCGACCGGGTTTTCGGTCATGCGCTATGTGCGGGCCCGCCGCCTGACCGAGGCGGCCCGCGCGCTCGCCGGTGGCGCGCCGGATATTCTCAACGTGGCGCTGGATGCGGATTACGGCTCTCACGAAGCGTTCACCCGCGCGTTCCGCGACCGTTTTGGCATCACCCCCGAGATGGTCCGCGCCACGACGTGCCTCGACAAGCTCAAACTGCAGGAGCCGATCATGATGGACTCGACCGCACTCGATCACCTCAAGCCGCCGCGTATTTTGCCCGGCAAGGCCTTTCTCGTCGCCGGCGTCGGCGAACGCTACAACCACGCGGACGCGAGCACGGCCGCCATTCCCAATCAGTGGCAACGCCTCCATCAAAAGCTCGGAGCAATTCCCGATCGCGTGGGCCAGGTCGCCTACGGCGTCTGCTGCAACGGCGATGATTCCGGCAATTTCGACTATATCGCCGGCGTCGAGGTCGCCGACTTCTCCGACCTGCCGCGCGAATTCAGCCGCGTCCGGATCCCCGAACAGAAATATCTCGTGTTCACTCATTCCGAGCACATCTCGACCATCCGCCGCACCGTCAACACGATCTGGAATCACTTTCTGCCGCACTCGGACATGAAGGTCGCCGACGCACCGAACTTCGAGCGCTACGACGAGAAGTTCGATCAGATGACCGGCAATGGCGGGCTGGAAATCTGGGTGCCGGTGAAGGAATAGGGGCGTGATGGGTTCGCGATCCAATCTCACTCTCGCTCGTCGTCGCCCGGCTTGACCGGGCGAACCCGCCCAGTATCCCAGCGCAGCCTGTGCCTGAGTCGAGGGGCCGCGGGGTACTGGATCGCCCGCTTTCGCGGGCGACGACAGCTCGAGGACATGCGCCCGCGTTCTCGCGGCATGAGATACCCGAGGTTTGCCTCAACTTCGCTCCCTCGAAAAAAAGAGGGCGCAGGGAAGACCGGGTGCGCGCTGCACCCGCGGTCTCGTGTGCAAAATTGTGCAAAGAAAACGCACACGAGCATACAGGTTCAGCGGAAACACTCCGGCCTTCCCCGCGCAATGGTTTTACGGCTTATATCGCGCTCTCCTTGGCGACCGGGCTTTCTTGCCACCATCGCCTCACGGGCCTTGACCCACAAGACTTGACGCCAGCGTCGGGGCGTCGGGACCACACGACTTCGCCGTCCGCCTCACGTGCCGTTCGTCGTCAGCACATCAGCGTCCACCGCATCCCACCGCACGTTCGTGACGATCGCGATCCGCCCCTCTCATCGGGTGAGACGGGCGAGCTTGTAGCGCTGATTTGCCCGACGGGTTAAGCGGAATGTTTTTTCGTGCAGGACTGGACGACCCAAATCAGTTTGTAATCGCAAGCAGATTTCGATTTTGTGCGCACGCGGGGTTGCCGTTGGAATCGTAGGCAAGGGCGGTGCTGATCGCGCCGACGACAGTCTGACATCGCCGCGGATATAGCTGGGATCATGCTGGACCCGCCTTCAGCCAACCTGCCGAAGAGCTAACGAGCGCGACCATCGAACCGCGATTTTAGAGTGGCCGGACGTCCGCCATGGTGCGCATTCCGGACTCACGTCGGACATCGCGCCAGGTCCGAAAAGTGCCAATCGGCGACATTGCACGCTTGATTCAGAATGGAACGAGCCAGCGCCAGCTGAAGCGGCCTTACTTCTTGTCCTTTATGACACGGTCGATTTCATTTTTGGCGAGTTTGACTGCCAACGCTCGACGTACTCGCGTCACACCGGATTTGTTTTTGCCGTCGCCGAATTTCACTTCCCATCGCCAACTGCCATCGGTCAATTGAACAACGGAGTATTCTACTCCCTTATGTTCCATAGGATCATCTCTTCGGCATAAGAGGGATGATCCGGGCATAGGCGAAGAGGTCTGTGCGGTATGTTCACTTGTGAACTTATACAATGTTAAATTTGGGCGAGGACACTACGGCTACACCGGCCTTTTATCCGTCGCCACCAGCGATTTTCGCTGCTATCGCACGCTCTACTTCCGAAGCCAATGCGCCCAGGTGTTCGGCGAGCCTGGCGAAGAGCTCTCGCTTTTGCATGTCGGTAGCGAGTTTGCTGATAAGCGCGCAGTCCTCGGCATCAATGCGGAGCTTTTCCAAATGCGCCATCAGATCTTGCATCGTCGTCTCTCGGGTCGAGGGTACGACAGGACGAGCATTTAGCTCGGCGGCCTAACGCTATCGGCAAGCCGGGCCAGGGCACTGGATTTTAGTGGGTCATCCACAATCTTCGTTTCGGCAGAGTGGCACTTCAGGCACTCGAAGATGCGCTTTTCCGATCCATTCTTGCGGTACTCCGTCCTCGCCAGCATCATGCGCATTTGGCATCCGGGGCAGCGAGGGCGCTCAAGCAGACTTACGGGTAAACGTAATGGACCGGTCATTGTGCGCCCCAGCTACCTAGTCGGACGTGTCATTCTGAAGTTCTTCTTTCGGGTTGTGTGTCGCCGGTGCGACGAGGGCAGAGGCTCGCAGTCTGCCGGGGTCGCGGATGCCTTCCGCCGCCTTCTTCAGTATGCGCTGGGCCATATCGGATTTTTGGCCCGTGGATTTGCGATTCTCCGGCAAAAGGGCCCATGCCTCGTCGAGCGCATTGCGGAGCACCATTAGCGTCTCAGGGTCATATAGCGCCATCGCACCACCTCCAAAAACCATTTCGGCACCCCTCGCACGGCCTGTCTGTTAAGTTCCCGACATAGCCGAAAATAAACGCCTCGCTTTATTCGGACAGAAGCCTACCGTCCCTGGATTATCGGCAGTCTTTCCAGGCGTGCCGCTGACTGAGAGTTTTTTGCGCTCCCGCCTTTCCTCGGAGCGCACGACATGCCCAATTCCAGCAATCTGCTACTCGCCTCTCTTTCGGCAAGTGATGCCGCAGCACTTCAGCCTCACTTGAGATCCATCTATCTCGAACATGAGACGATATTGTTCGAGGCCGGAGGGGAGGTCGCGGCGATCTACTTCCCCACAGGCGCGATTATCTCGCTTGTGGTCGGCCTTTCATCTGGAGAGCTTATCGAAGCGGCAATGGTCGGCAAGGATGGGGTGATCGGCGCATCCGCAGCTATCGGCGGAAACATTCCGAGCAATCGAGGAATTGTCCAACTCGCCGGAACCGCGATGACGTGCAACGTTGACGCGCTCAAAAGCGCGGCGCTGCAAAGCCATACCCTACTGTCGGCGCTTGTTCGTCATGAGCAGACGGTTTACGCGCAAGCGAGCCAGTCAGCTGCCTGCATGGCTGCTCATCACGTAGAGGCGCGACTTTGCCGCTGGCTGCTCCGCGCCAGAGATTTGGCCGGCACCGATACACTCGAATTCACCCAGGAATTTCTTGCCGAAATGCTTGGGGTCAAGCGCACCAGCGTCACGCTGCACGCGCGCACCCTTCAACAGGCGGGGCTGATCAAATACTCAAGAGGTAAAATTCAGATCATCGATGTTGAAGCCGTGCAAGAAACGGTCTGCGAATGCTACGGGACGGTCAAATCTTATTATCAAACCTTGCTCGGTCATCGCCCGGGCTAAATGATTTTCGTTCGAGGCATCCCGCACTCGCCTTGCGCGGTCGAAGTGCCGTCGCCCTTCGAGGCCCGCATGGAATTGCGGACTACGACGCCGATCAGATGACCTCCAGATTTACGGTGATAAGCGGAATGACACGTCCGTTCCCGGTCAAACGCGCTATTTTGACCATGAGCCGGTGACTTCCGATCTCCCCCGATGAACGGATTTTTTCAGAGCGGGTAGACTTGTCTCAAAGACCAACAGGAGACTATCGCCGGGTTACAGCTGCGCGCAAAAGCAGGTCGCGCGCTGTCCCTCTGGAAAACGCCAAAAGACAGCCCGGTCCCAGCTCTGGCAGCGGTGCTTTTTTGACTTTAGTGTCGCCGCCGCGCTCTTACTCGGGCGCTGCCATCGGGCGCTGCCGATGCCGTTGGCATCTCGGCCCTGGCCTGTTCAAGCTTGGCCTGTTCAAATCCGACGTCGCGGCGCGGCCAGGCAAAATCGTCGGCGCGACCGGCCGGCGCCGACAAAGGCTCGCCTTTGACCAGGACCCGCGCTGCCAGCGCATCGGTCGCCGCCGGCCGCGACCCCGGGCCACCGAGCAATTGATCGGTGCCGACGGAGGAGGCCACCAACGGAACGATCGGTCCGGCCAACGGACGCGGCGCCGGCTGGCCCGGCAGCGCATTGGCGTCGGGCGTCGCCGGTTCGCTCGGCAACGCAACAGGCGCGGAACGCGCCGCCAACAGCCGCGTGATCTCACGCTCGACATAATGCGCGAGCTTGCGCGCGCCGGCTTTGGTAAAATACACGCCGTCGGAAGAGCGAAGCTGCCGGATCTGACCTTCGAAGTCCGGACCCTTTTGCAGGAAATGGCCGGCCTCGTCGACAAAGCCGTCCCAGACATCGACATAGGTGATGCCGGCCTTGCCGGCCACATCGCGATAAAGCGAATCCAGGAAAAGCGTGTCGCGGGTCGCCTTGGGGCCATACACCACCGGCAAACCGACCCATAGCACCGGCACGCCCTTCGACTTGAGCACGCCGATCATCTCTTCGATTTTCTTCCTGTAGAGTTCGGCCCAGCGTTCCTCGCGAAACTCATAGAGGCCGTTCGGCGAGCGCGCGCTTTTCTCCGATGCGATGACCGGCGGCGGATCGCTGTTGTCGGCGGCATCGTCAGGCGACAATTCGGAATCCGTCGCCTTGTCACCCGGCTTTCCGGCAGCATCGGGCTTCGCGGTGGATTTCTTCTTGTCCGACGATTTATCGTCTGACTTGTCGACCGCCGGCTCGCGGATCGCGACACGGTCATCGAGCCCGAGCATGACGACAATGGCGTCTGCTTTCTCGGCAGCGATAATGCCCTTGGCAGCGGCGGCCCAATCGGCCGGATCCCCCTTCGCTTGATATTTGATCAGGCCGGAGACGGTCTTGTGCCTTCGGATCACGCCCATGTCAGGTTGTTCCGCATAGGCGTCTTCAAGACCATAGGCCAGCCAGTCCGCCATGGCGTCACCGAGCACGAGAATGTGGCGCTCCGGTATCGTGTCGCGTTTCTCGGGCGGTGGCGCCTTTGAAAAATCCTCGCGCGCTGGCGATGGTGCTTGCCGCCTATCCCAGCGAGGCCGGGGCGCGTGCTGCTGGTACGGCCCAAACACGTCATTGCCAAACCAGCCGCCACCGAACCCGCCGCCCCCGCGTTGTGGCTGCGGCCGCTGCTGATATCCGCCGAAGTCGAAGAACTGCGCCGAGGTAGGTCCGGCAATGCCGAGCATCATCGCCGCGGCGATGGCTAGCGCAGCTAGCGGGCCGCTCCCGAAACGGATGCTCGGCTTTCTTGGTTTGTCGGGCATGCTCTGCCCCACACACAAAACGGAGGACTTCCCTTAAAACAAGCTAGCACCAAAGTTGTATTAAGAGTCTCAGTTTACCGTGAAGTGCGTTCCCGTCGGTGCGGACCGGAGAAGGGCTGTGTCACCGTCGTGGCGCCGACGGACAACTACTGGTCATCGGGCTGCAATTGCGTTGGGGCCTGCGGCCGCGCCCTGGCTTGCGGCGACTGATGCGTCGGAACGGGCTTGCGTGGCGGGGTAGCGATCGGCCGCAGCGGAGGCGCCGATGTGAGCCGCAGGTTCTGCCTGGAAGCCCTGTTCTGTTCGGAAGCCTTGTTTTGCTCGGAGGCCTTGTTCTCGGAAGCCTTGTTCTGTTCGGAAGCTTTGGCAATGAGGCGCGTCATTTCCTCCTGGCTCGCCTTGAGCTGCTCGGTGGCCGTCGCATTTTCGCGCGCCGCTTGTTCCTGGTTCGCCTTGAGCTGCTCGACCCCTTGCTGCACGTTTGCGAGATCGCGCGCCATCGTCTGGAGCAACTGCGCCAGCTCGGGAGGTATCGGGGCGGCTGCCGGTGCGACGTCTTGCGAAGCCGTCTCAGCCGGTGGTGTTGGTGGCGGAAGTACCGGCGTCGCCGCGGCTACCTGAACGGTAGATTGGCTCGGCTGTACGGGAACCCCCGGTTTTTCCAACGGAAGCGATGAAGCAAAGAGGGGCTGCGGCGCCCACCGGGCGATGATCAGCTTGGCTGCATCGCCGTAGGAGGACTGCGAAACGAAAGCGCCGGCAAAGATGCACGCGGCCAATAGCAAGCCGACGAAGCCGCGTAGCGCCCGCCTGCCGCGCGGCGGCCGGTGGCCCACGACCGCCAAAGGATCGTGCGCGGCATCCTGCTCCAGCTTCGAAAGCTGTTCATTTACCCGCGCCAGCTGTTCATCCGCGCGCGCGATCTGGGCATAAGCGTGCACCAGCCGCTGATCCGCACGCGCGACCAAGGCATCGTCGGGTTCGATTGCTTTCGGGTCCGTCGTGGAATTCATTGGAGCTCCTTTTCCCCTCCAATACCGAAGGAGGCGGTCGGATTTGCACCAGGTCGTCCAACTGCCAAACACTTAGTGCTGTTTTGGCCAAAGCATGGCCGGACGATGGAAAGTGTGGGGCTGCTTACGGTGACGGACCTTCGGGAACCCGGGAACCCGGCTTCGTGGCAACCGCTCTGACCCGGTCGCGGTTGCTGGAAGGACAGGTTTGCGGCTGCTCCTGCACGTTGACCGTGAGATTGAGGGGCCGCGAGAATCTTCCGAAACGCCACGCTCGCACTTGAGCCTCGTCCATCGTGCCAGTATGGTCGCATCCTCGCGCGACTGGCGATCGCAGATGGGGCACCATCGGGAAGCGCGAGGAAACAAGCCGCGCGCCTGGGCAATCGGAAAATCCGATCCACCTTCTCCTGAAGGAGCGGCCCAATGTTGACGACCATCCAGATCGCCGGATTGCAGACCTTTGGATATCATGGCTTGTTCGAGGAAGAGCGCCGCCTCGGCCAGAAATTCACCTTCGACATCGACGCGAGACTCAATCCGGCTCCGACGCACCGGGACGACCAGCTGGATGCATCGATCCGCTACGATGCCGTGGTGGACGCCGCTGTAAGCCTTGCCGGCGAGATGAAATATCAAACGTTGGAAGCTCTCGGCGAGGCCGTCGCGATCGGCCTGCTGCGACGCTTCGCATTGATCGAGACCATCTGCGTGGGCGTCTCCAAGTTCAGCCCCCCAATCCCGCATACGCTCGGCAAAGTCGGGATCACGGTGTGGCTGACGCGCTCCGATCTGGCCGAACGGCCGACTGAGGAGCCTTAACGGCGCGGCGTTTTCCGCCGCATACGCCTTGCCGGGCTCGGCAGCGCTGGACTACTCAATGCTTCGATCACCCGGCATTCGCAGACGTGACCCTGACTACATGCGTCGAGCATGCGCTGCAGTTCGATGCGCAATGCTTCGAGCCGGGCAACGCGACGCTCGATTTCCGACAGGTGGTGCCGGGCGAGCCGGTCTATTCTGGCGCAGGATTGATCCGGTTGCGAACTGAGCGTCAGCAATTCGCGGATGGCGGCAACTTCAAAGCCAAGGTCGCGCGCGTGACGGATAAAATTGAGTCGCGTGATCTCGGCTTCACCATACCGGCGCTGGCGACCCTCGGTGCGAGGAGGCGCCGGCAGGAGTTCCACTTGCTCGTAATAGCGGATGGTCGGAACCTTGACGCCCGTCCGGCGAGATAGTTCTCCGATAGGAATGTCCATTTTTCCGGCTTGAACCTCTAGTGGCTAGAGGTTGTAGGATAGGGGCCCATGCAGAAAAGGAAATAGGCATAATGGCTGACGAGTGCTGCGGCGCGGGCGATACCGGTTGCATGCCGCAGGTCGGAGCCGAAGCGGCCTGCGGCAACGCCGACGCGTGCTGCGGAAGCGTAATCGATCGCTTGGTGTCGCATTACAGACGCGTGCTTTGGGCCGTGCTGGCAATCAATACAGCGATGTTCGCGCTTGAGATCGGCGCCGGCCTGATGTCGGGTTCGGCCTCGCTGCAAGCCGACGCCCTGGACTTTCTGGGCGACGCCATGAACTACGGCCTCAGCTTGATTGTCGTCGGGATGTCTTTGCGCGCACGGGCTGGTGCCGCGCTCCTTAAAGGCATTTCGATGGGCGTGCTTGGACTGTGGATCTTGTCGGTGACCGGCTGGCACGCCTGGCACCAGACGCTGCCGCAGGCTCTCGCAATGGGAGCTGTAGGCGCCGCCGCCCTGCTCGCCAACGCGGTTTCATTCGCGCTGCTCTGGAGTCATCGGAGCGGCGACGCCAATATGCATTCGGCCTGGATATGCACGCGCAACGATGTACTCGGCAATTGTGCCGTGCTGCTGGCTGCGGCAGGCGTCTTCGGAACGAGCGCGGGATGGCCCGATCTCGTGGTCGCGACGATCATGGCGGCTCTCGGCCTGCAAGGCGCCTACGTCGTCGTACGACGCGCGCTAGGCGAACTCGCGCCATCCTCGCTGGTGGCTGAGCGACAGACGAGTTAGCGTTATGGCGGCGAAGCTAACTCTGGTGGCATTTGCAGCGCTTATCAGTTTCCCTTGCCCTCTCGCTGCAACAGACCTCGAAACGACGCACCTGTTCGGCTTTACGCTCGGCAGTGACACCAATAAGGTCGGTGAAAAAGAGGCGGAGAGCGAAACAACCGGGCGCTTCGGCAAGAGCGGCGGTTCCTATGCGGCAGTATCGTCCTCGCTAGGGATCAAGTTCGTACCGCTTGATAATTTCACGGTCGAGCCCGGCGTCAGCTTTTCGCGCCATGATGTCTCGGGCGTCCCCGAGCTCGACGACCTCCACCAGACCGCCTTTCAGTCGCTTTCGTTCGAGACCCGCTACCGCCTGCTCGATCGCACCAAGGCCCCCTTTGGTCTGACCTTGGGCTTCGATCCACTCTGGGGCCGCGTCGACGATATTAGCGGCCAGCGCGTGAACAGCTATTCAGCCGATTGGCTGATGATCGCAGATCGGGAATTGATCCCGGACCGGCTGTTCGCGGCATTCAATCTGATCTACAGCCCGGTGGCGGCGCACTCGATCGTGAGCGACACGTGGGACCATCAATCCGGACTGACATTCGCGGCAGCGGCGGCAGTGCAGATTCAGCCCGGTATCGTGATCGGCATCGAGTCACGCTATCTCCGCAGCTATGACGGGGTGGGCCTCGATCGCCTGTCGGGTCAAGGGCTGTTTGTTGGCCCGACTTTCTACGCCAAGCTGAACGAACTCTATTGGATTTCCGCCGCGTGGAACGCCCAGGTCGCCGGCCACGCCTCGCGCGAGGTAGGTGCGCTCGACCTCACACACTTCGAACGCCAT
Organism: uncultured Alphaproteobacteria bacterium; assembly: GCA_963774775.1. Taxonomy (GTDB): domain Bacteria; phylum Pseudomonadota; class Alphaproteobacteria; order Rhizobiales; family Xanthobacteraceae; genus Bradyrhizobium. The sequence continues at coordinate 124,493 of CAVZGZ010000012.1, read as the reverse complement.
CAGGTCAAATTCCGCTTGGGCCGCAATTTCTGAATTTCGCCCAAGCGATGGCGATCGGGGTGACGCCATCGCGAATGCACGTCTCGACGAAAGACGGCAGCAGGTCTGCACGGGCAACAGCCAAATAACGGCAATGCCGAGCTGCCTTGCACAATCACGTAAGGTGTTTGCTTGGCAAGCGATAGCGGCTTTGCCATAACATCGCGCAACGACATGTTGCCCGTGCGGGAGCGATTGGAAGCCGCATGCAAGCCGGGAGGATTTCATGGCCAATATCCGCGTTCTCGCCACCGATCTGGAATTTCCGGAAGGGCCGGTGGTAATGCCTGATGGCTCCGTGGTGCTGGTCGAAATCCGAGGGCGTCGGCTGACGCGGGTTTATCCGGATGGGCGGAAAGAGGTGGTCGCGGAAATTCCTGGCGGCCCCAATGGCGCGGCGCTCGGGCCCGACGGCAAGATCTATGTCTGCAACAATGGCGGCTTCAGCTGGGTGCCCTCGCGCGGCACCATGATGCCGGCCGCGCCCGAGCCGCACGAATATATCGGGGGCTCGATCCAGCGCGTCGATCTCTCGAGCGGCAAGGTCGAGACCGTGGTCGACAAATGCGGCGAGCATCCGCTGAAGGGGCCGAACGACCTGGTGTTCGACAAGCACGGGGGCTTGTGGTTCTCCGATCTCGGCAAGCGCCGCGCCCGCGACATGGATGTCGGCGCGTTCTACTACATCAAATCAGGCATGAAGGAGATCGTCGAGGGCGGGTTCGGCATGATGCCGGCCAACGGCATCGGCCTGTCACCGGACGAGAACACGGTCTATATCGCGGAGACGCCGACGGCGCGGCTGTGGGCGTTCGATCTCGCCGCGCCCGGCACGGTGAAGCCGGGCGACGTGATCTATCGTGGGGAGCGGGGAAGGCCGATCGCAGGGCTCGGCGGCTACCAGATGTTCGACTCGCTCGCGGTCGAGGCATCAGGCAACGTCTGCGTCGCGACACTGATCTCGGGCTGCATCTCGGTGATCGCGCCCGATGGCAGGCTGGTGGAGCAGGTGCCGACCGGCGACCGCGTCACCACCAACATCGCCTTTGGCGGGCCGGAGCTGAAGACTGCCTACATCACGCTGTCCGGCCGGGGCGAGCTGGTTGCGATGGACTGGGCGCGGCCTGGACTGGCGCTGAATTTTTTGAACAAGTGATAGTGGAACGATTACTATCCACGTCATTGCGAGCGAAGCGAAGCAATCCATCGCGCAGCGCGGGAAAGAATGGATTGCTTCGCTCCGCTCGCAATGACGCGGTAAGAGCTGCGCTCGCAATGACGCGGTGGGAACGGAGTTTTGAATGCCCTGGCTTGAACCAACCACCCTTCGTGGCGCGCATGCGCGGCTGGAGCCACTGTCGCACGAGCATTGTGACGCGCTGACGGAGGCCGTGAAGGACGGCGAGCTCTGGAAGCTCTGGTACACGGCGATTCCGAAGCCCGAAAACATGGGCAAGGAGATCGACCGTCGGCTCGGCCTGCAAACGGCGGGGTCGATGCTGCCGTTCACGGTGTTCGACGCCGACGGCAAGATCGCGGGCATGTCGACCTACATGAACGTCGACGCCAACAACCGCCGCGTCGAGATCGGCTCGACCTGGTATGCCGCGCGCGTGCAACGCAGCGCGCTCAATACCCAATGCAAGCTGCTGCTGCTGACGCATGCGTTCGAGAAGCTCGATTGCATCGCGGTCGAGTTCCGGACGCATTTCTTCAACCATCAGAGCCGGCGCGGCATCGAGCGTCTCGGCGCCAAGCAGGACGGCATCCTGCGCAACCACCAGGTTGCGCCGAACGGCACGTTGCGCGATACGGTGGTCTACAGCATTATCGCCAGCGAGTGGCCCACGGTGAAGGCGCACCTCAATTATCAACTCAACGAAAAGGCGCGGTAACGGGTTTTGGCCGTGCCAGAAAAGCAGCGATGGAAACGTTCGATTATGTGATTATCGGCGCAGGCTCCGCCGGGAGCGTGCTTGCCAACCGGCTCAGCGAAGACGGCACCACCAGCGTTTGCGTGCTCGAGGCGGGTCCGAGCGACTGGCATCCCTACATTCATCTGCCGGCCGGCTTCATCAAGACCTTCCACATGAAGAGCATCAACTGGGCCTACCAGCAGGAGGTGGGCCCCTGGACCGGCGGCCGCAGCATCTACGCGCCGCGCGGCAAGACGCTCGGCGGTTCGTCGTCGATCAACGGCCACATCTATAATCGCGGCCAGCGGCAGGACTTCGACACCTGGGCCCAGCTCGGCAATCGCGGCTGGGGCTATCCGGACATATTGCCCTATTTCAAGCGGCTGGAGCGGCGGGTCGGCGAGGGCGATGAGACCTATCGCGGCCGCGACGGCAACCTCACCGTCACCACCATGGACTGGCAGGATCCGCTGTGCGAAGCCTTCATGCAGGGTGCCGTCAGTCTCGGCATTCCGAAAAACCCCGACTACAATGGCGCGATCCAGGAGGGCGTGTCCTACTGCCAGCGCACGATCCAGAACGGCCTGCGCGTCAGCGCGGCGACCGCGTTCCTGCATCCGGCGCGGAAGCGGCCGAACGTCGATGTGCGCACGCATGCGCATGCGAGCGGCATCATCTTCGAGGGCAAGCGCGCCGTCGGCGTGCGCTACCTCAAAGGCGGCAAGGGCGGCATGCCGGTCGAGGTGCGCGCCAACAAGGAAGTCATTCTCTCCGGCGGCACCTATAATTCGCCTCAGCTGCTGCAACTGTCCGGCGTCGGATCGCCGGATTTGCTGAAGTCGCACGGCATCGAGGTGCGCCACGCGCTATCAGGCGTCGGCGAGGGCCTGCAGGACCATTACGCGCCGCGCTCGGTGGCGCGCGTCAAGAACATCAAGACCATCAACGAACTCAGGCGAGGCTTGAGCCTGTGGGTCGAGGCGCTGAAATGGGCCACGACGCGGCGCGGCCTGCTGTCGCTGTCGCCGACCATGGTCTATTGCTTCTGGCACTCCGGCGAGACCACCGAGAGTTCGGACCTGCAGCTCACCTTTACGCCGGCAAGCTACAAGGAAGGCGTGCAAGGCCAGCTCGAGGACGAGCCCGGCATGACGGTGGCGTCGTGGCAGCAGCGCCCCGAAAGCCGCGGCTATGTCCGGATACGCTCAAGCGATCCGTTTGCACCGCCGATCATCCAGACCAATTATCTCACCGAGGAGCTCGACCGCCGCGTCGTGGTCGCCGGCATGAAGCTGGCGCGACGGCTGCTCGGATCCGCGCCGCTCGCGCCCTATTTCGCCTATGAGGATTTCCCCGGGCCCAACGTGCAGAGCGACGACGAATTTTTGGGGGCTGCAACGGAACGCGGCACCACCACCTTCCACCCCGGCTGCAGCTGCCGGATGGGACCGGCGGAAAGCTCATGGGCTGTCGTCGACGACCAGCTTCGCGTGCACGGGCTGCAGGGGCTCCGCGTGGTCGACGCCTCGATCATGCCGCGGATGATCTCGGCCAATCTCAACGCATCGACACTGATGATCGCCGACAAGGCGTCGGACATGATCCGCGGCAAGACGGCGCCTGAAGCGGTGAGGTTCGTGGAGATGGCCTGAGCTCGATGCGAATTCGTCATGGCCGGGCATAGCCGTCATCTGATCGCGGCGCGCCCCGGACCTAACCGCACCCGGATCACGCTGTTCAATGCCAGGCTGAACACCCGCCATGCGAGCGGCGAGGTCGAACGGCGAATGCTCGCCGACAGCGGCGAGTATCGCGACGTTCTGGCCGGGACCTTCGGGCTCACGCTTGCCGAGGATGAGCTAGCGCGTGCGCTTGAGACCGTGGCCGAGAAGAGCGCGCAGGGCGCGCCGCATCCGTTCTTTGCTTGAGGCCGCAGCGCTACCCGTACACGAACGCCGCGTCCTTCAAATCGATCGCGGGAAACTCGTCCTTCTCCGCCCAGTAATCCTGGTTGTGCTGCCATTCCGGCTTGTCGCCACGCTTCGGCAAAAGGTGCATGCCGCGCATCATGTAGCCGGGGTTGAAATTTTCCGGATCGATCCAGGGCAACAGCGGCATGTTGTGGTCTTCCGGGCGCAGCTCCGCCGTCACCTTCCTAGCGCCGGTTTGCTTCATGTGCTTGAGCAGCTTGCAGACGAAATCGGCGACCAGGTCGACGCGCAGCGTCCAGCTGGCGCGGAAATAGCCGAACACCCAGACGAGGTTCGGCACGCCGGTGAACATCATGCCGCGATAGGTCACGGTGTCGGCGAAATCGAGCGGCTTGCCGTCGAGTTCGAATGCGATGTCGCCATTGGCCGAGAGGTTGAAGCCCGTTGCGGTGATGATGATGTCGGCTTCGAGCTCCTTACCGGATTTCAGCAGAATGCCTTTCTCGGTGAAACGGTCGATCTCGTCGGTGACGACGGAGGCCTTGCCCGACTTGATGCCCTGGAACAAATCGCCGTCGGGGATGAAGGCGATGCGCTGCCGCCACGGCCGGTATTTTGGCGTGAAGTGGGTTGCGATGTCGTAGTCCTTGCCGAGATAGGCTTCGACCGCCGACAGCAAATCCTTCTTCGCAGCCTCGGGCTCCTCAAAGGTCTTGCGGGTGAAGGCGCCCTGATCGAACAGGATTTTGCGCCGCGTGATTTCGTGGATCCATTTCTCGTCGACCTGCAACTGGCGCAGCTGCTCGGCGATCTCGATGGCGTTGCGGCCGGTGCGGAAATAGGTCGGCGAACGCTGCAGCATGGTGACATGCGCAACGTCTTTCGCCATCGCCGGGATCAGGGTCGCGGCGGTCGCGCCGGAGCCGATCACGATGACGCGCTTGTTGGTGTAGTCGAGGTCCTCAGGCCATTTCTGCGGATGGACGATCGGGCCCTTGAATTCGGCCATGTCCTTCCACTCCGGCGTATAGCCTTCGGTGTGACGGTAATAGCCCTGGCACATCCAGAAGAAATTGGCGGTGAAGCGGCGCGTCTCACCGATGTCGGTCCTGACAGCTTCGATGGTCCAGAGATTTTCCTCGCTCGACCATTTGGCTGAACTGATCTTGTGCTGATAGCGGATGTGGCGGGAAAGATCGTTTTCCTCGATCACCTCGCCCATGTATTTCAGGATCTCGGCGGCGCTGGCGATCGGCGCTGACGTCCACGGCTTGAAGCGGTAGCCGAAGGTATGAAGGTCGCTGTCGGAGCGGATGCCGGGATAACGATGCGTGGTCCAGGTCCCGCCGAAGGTGTTCTGGGCTTCGAGGGCGACGAACGTCGTACCGGGACATTGCGTGGTCAAATGATAGGCCGCGCCGACGCCGGAGATGCCGGCGCCCGCGATCACGACGTCGAAATGTTCCAATGTCCCGGGCGAGACTTTGTGGACTTGGCTTTGAACGTTCATCTTCCCTGATCTTCTTTTTGTTTGTTGACGGCGCTTGCCGTCCTGGCGAATTACACCTCGCGGCGGCTCAGGAACGCCAGCCGTTCGAACAAATGGACGTCCTGCTCGTTCTTCAGCAGCGCGCCATGCAGCGGCGGGATCAGCTTGCGCGGATCGCGCTCCCGCAGCATTTCCGGCGTGATGTCCTCATTCAGGAGGAGCTTGAGCCAGTCGAGCAGCTCCGAGGTCGAGGGTTTCTTCTTCAGGCCGGGCACTTCGCGCACCTCGAAGAAGATCCGCAGCGCTTCTTCCACCAGGCGCTTCTTGATGTTGGGGAAGTGCACGTCGACGATCCGGCCCATGGTGTCGGCGTCGGGGAACTTGATGTAGTGGAAGAAACAGCGGCGCAGGAACGCGTCCGGCAGTTCCTTCTCGTTGTTCGAGGTGATCATCACGATCGGGCGCAGGCTCGCCTTGATGTTCTCGCCGGTCTCGTAGACGAAGAACTCCATGCGATCGAGCTCGAGCAGGAGGTCGTTGGGGAATTCGATGTCGGCCTTGTCGATCTCGTCGATCAGGAGGACCGGGCGCTTGTCGTGGGTGAAGGCTTCCCACAGCTTGCCGCGCTTGATGTAGTTCGAGATGTCCGAGACCCTGGCATCGCCGAGCTGGCTGTCGCGCAAGCGCGACACCGCGTCGTATTCGTACAGGCCCTGCTGCGCCTTGGTGGTGGACTTGATGTGCCAGGTCAGCAGCGGCGCGCCGAGCGCTTTGGCGACCTCCTCGGCCAGCACGGTCTTGCCGGTACCGGGTTCGCCCTTGATCAGCAGCGGGCGCTCGAGCACGATGGAAGCGTTGACCGCGACCTTGAGGTCGTCGGTGGCGACATAGTCCTTGGTACCGGTAAATTTCATTTATCCATTTGCCTTGTCGTTTGATCCTGTGGCCTCGGCGCTTGCGCGCAATATGTTTCCGTCTCAACACAAAACGACCGCCAAGTCAGCGGTCGTTTACGGGATTTAGGGATGTCCGTCAGGCGCGTCTGATCAGCGACAGGATGACCAGCACGATCACCGCGCCGATGGTGGCGTTGACAATGTCGCGGACGGCGCTCCCGCCAAGATTGACGCCCAGTTGCGGCAGCAGCCAGCTGGCCACCAGCGCCCCGATGATGCCGATCACGATGTTGCCGATCAGCCCGAAGCCGGCGCCGCGAACGATCAGGCCGGCGAGCCAGCCGGCGACCGCGCCGATCACGAGTGCCGCGATGATACCCATACAATTTCCCCTGCTAGAAAGCTCCGAAGGCCCAATTCTAGTTGAAAAACCCGGCGGGTCTAGCGTGGATTCCGCCCGCGGGCGGCCGTTCGCGCTGCGTTGATGCGCAGATGTCAGGCGTATTGTTTCCGGCTCGCGGAATGTTCGCCGTGGGGCCCTTGACGGCACCGGTCCGGCGGGCAAAGTAGCCCCCATGTTCCTGCAATTCTTCACATCGCTGCGCGACGCCCAGGTCCCCGTCACCCTACGGGAATATCTGACGCTGATGGAGGCGCTCGACGCCGACCTCGCCGAGCAGACGGTCGAGAATTTCTACTACCTTTCCCGCGCAGCCCTGGTGAAGGACGAGCGCAACCTCGACAAGTTCGATCGCGTCTTTGGCACCGTGTTCAAGGGACTGGAGAGCCTGCTGGACGCCATGGAGAAGGCGGACATTCCGGCCGAATGGCTGAAGAAGCTCGCCGAGAAATACCTCACCGAGGAAGAGAAGAAGCAGATCGAGGCGATGGGCTGGGACAAGCTCATGGAGACGCTTCGTCAGCGCCTGAAAGAGCAGCAGGGCCGCCATCAGGGCGGCAACAAGTGGATCGGCACCGGCGGCACCTCGCCGTTCGGTGCCCACGGCTATAACCCCGAAGGCGTGCGGATCGGGCAGGAGAAGAACCGCAACAACCGCGCCGTGAAGGTGTGGGACAAGCGCGAGTTCAAAGATCTCGACGGCAATGTCGAGCTCGGCATCCGCAACATCAAGATCGCGCTAAGGCGTCTGCGCAAGTTCGCGCGCACCGGCGCGCCCGATGAACTCGACCTCGATACCACGATCAAGGAAACCGCCAACCACGGCTATCTCGACGTCCACATGCGCCCCGAGCGGCGCAACGCGGTCAAGGTATTGGTGTTCTTCGATATCGGCGGCTCGATGGATTCGCATATCGAGCAGGTCGAGGAATTGTTCTCGGCGGCCAAGACCGAATTCAAGCACATGGAATATTTCTACTTCCACAACTGCCTCTATGAAGGCGTCTGGAAGCAGAACAAGCGGCGCTTCACCGATCGCACGCCGACCTGGGACGTTCTGCATAAATATCCGCACGACTACAAGGTGGTGTTCGTCGGCGACGCCTCGATGTCGCCCTACGAGATCATGGTTCCCGGCGGCTCGGTCGAACACGTCAACGAAGAGGCCGGCTCGGTCTGGCTCGATCGCATCACGCGCACTTATCCGCATGCGGTGTGGCTCAATCCGGTGGCGCAGAAGCACTGGGACTATTCGGAATCGACCACCATCATCCGCCGCCTGTTCTCGGAGCGCATGTATCCGATCACGATCGAGGGCCTGGAGAATGCGATGAAGGAATTGGTGCGGTAGGCATCTTCCTCGTCATTCCGGACGGTCCGCAGGACCGATCCGGAATCTGGAAGTAATGAAACTCGATCGAGATTCCGGGTTCGATGCTTCGCATCGCCCCGGAATGACGGGTCAAGAAAACCGAGAGGGAACACCAAATGCCCCAGACCATTCACCGCGGTATCAAATCCCTGATCGACGAAGCGAATTCGGAGATCGAGACGGTCAGCGCGGCGGATGCGATCAAAGCCGCGCAGAGCCCCGACGTCGTGATCGTCGACATCCGCGATCCCCGCGAAATCGAGCGTGACGGCAAGATTCCGGGGGCATTTTCCTGCACGCGCGGCATGTTGGAGTTCTGGATCGATCCGGCGAGCCCGTATGCAAAGCCGATCTTCCAAGAGGACAAGAAGTTCATCTTCCACTGCGCTGGCGGCATGCGCTCGGCGCTCGCTGCAAAGACCGCCAAGGACATGGGACTGAAGCCGGTCGCGCATATGGGCGGCGGTTTTGCAGCCTGGCGTGATGCGGGCGGGCCGATCGAGAAGTGGGAGCCGAAGAAGAAAGACTAGTGGTTCTGACCGCTATACCACATATCCACCGTCATGCCCGGGCTTGTCCCGCGCATCCACGTCCTTGGCTAGCGTAGCGAGAAGACGTGGATGGCCGGGACAAGCCCGGCCATGACGATCGAGTCCAACGCCGGAGAAAAAAGATCCATGACATCCACCCACGATCCGCTGGTCTCCACCGACTGGCTCGCCACCCACATCGCCGATCCAAACGTCAGGGTGATCGACGCGTCGTTCAAGATGCCTGGCGTGCTGCCGCTGACGAAGGACGACTATCTCGCGGCGCATATTCCGGGCGCGGTATTCTTCGACGTCGACGCGGTGTCGGATCATTCCAACCCGCTGCCGCACATGTTCCCTTCCGCCGAACAATTCGGACGTGATGTTGGCGGGCTCGGGATCGGCAACGACGACACGGTCGTGATCTATGACGCGGGCGGGTGGGTCGCGGCGCCCCGCGCGTGGTGGATGTTCCTGTCCTTCGGTCACAACAACGTGCGCGTGCTCAATGGCGGCCTGAAAAAGTGGATCGCGGAAGGCCGCAAGGTCGAGAAGGGTGAAGCGACGCCGAAGCCAGCCACGTTCCGCGCGACCTTCGATGCGCGGCGCACGCGCAGCATGCAGCAGCTGATCGAAAACCTTGCGAGCCGGGCCGAACAGGTGATCGATGCGCGCGCCAACGAACGCTATCAGGGCAAGGTGGCCGAACCGCGGGCGGGCCTTCGCTCCGGCCATATCCCGGGCAGTCTGAGCTTGCCCTACAACAATCTGTTCGATGCCGGGACCGGCACGATGAAATCGACAGACGAATTGCGGGCCGCGTTTCTCGGCACAGGCTTAAAGCTCGACGCGCCTGTTGTGACCAGTTGCGGCTCAGGCGTCAGCGCCGCGGTGCTGACGCTTGCGCTCTATCGTCTCGGCGTCGAGAACCCGGCGCTCTATGACGGCTCGTGGACCGAGTGGGGCGCAGCGGACGGGCCGCCGGTCGCCACCGGTCCTTCCTGAACGGAAGCGTTTACGGCGCCCTGCGCGTGACGGCCGGCTGCGGCGGCGCAAACGGATTTGCGGGCTGTTGCGCCACGGCTGCCTGACGCGCGAGCCGGGCACGTTGCGCGGCCAGCCGGTGCCGTTTGGCGCGCTGTGCCCGCGCACGCTTGCTGATCGCGCCGGCTGCGGACTTTGCATCTGCCCGCTTCGCGGCGATCCGGTTCCCGACGGTGATGGCGGGACCGCCCAAGGTTGCGATCTTCGTTGCGGCTTCAGCCGTTTCAGGCGAGGCCTGAGCCTCCGTCGGCGCGGGGGGAGCAGGCGCAGCTTCGTTCGTCGGCTGCGGCGCGTCCGGAATCGCAGCAATCTTCACGTCGGCGGCTGGAACGGGCGCCTCGGCGGGAGCCGGAGCGGCTTCGACGGTCGGGGTGGTCTCGACGGAGGTCGGGGCGGCCTCGGTCGTCTCCAGAGCCGGTGTCTCCACAGTCGGCGAGTTGGGCTTCGCCACTTCGGCGGGCGGGGATTCATCCGGCTTCAGCGCGGCGAGTTTTTCGGGTTCGGCCGGCGCCGGCGTATCAGCGGCTGGCGGCGTGGTCGTATCGGCGGTGACAGGCGCCACAGGTTCAGACGACGCGGGCAACTCGGCCGGCGCTGTTTCCGCAGCCGTCGGCTCGACGCGCAGCAGGGCGAGCGTCGGAGCAGGCGCTTCCTGTTGCGCGAAAACCGGCTCGCGCGGCGCCTGCCGCGCTGGGATACTGGCGAATTGTTCGTGCGCGGCGCGCAGCAGCGCTGCGGCGCCAAGCCCGAACACCAGGACCGACATCGACAGCACGATCGCGGCGAACAGAAAGCGAAAGCCGGGGAGCATGGGCGCGGGGTTCCGCCTCGCCGGGAGGTCTTTGATGCCAAAGGGAACGCGGTGACCACAGGGAAGGCCGGTTTCGCCGACGACGAATCAGGCCGATTCGAGGATATCGCAACGTCTCGGCAGAGTTCGTCACAAAATGTGCCGACGAAGACGACCGTAGTTCCGCGGGCAGTATTTCTTCCGCGGTGAGGCATCTTTGCCGCAGCCTTCACGGGCGATCACAAAATGACCGAATTGGGCCGAATTTCGCGGATTTGTCTTGAATGCGCCGCTATCTTCGGCCATCTGGCCGTTAACGGTCCGGTGTGGCTTGGGGACTATACAAGAGCGATGATGATCAACCGCATTCTGACGATTTGTGCCGCCGCTGCTCTCGGCGCGGCAGGAATTTCGCTTGCCCATGCGCAACAGGGCTATCCGGTACCTCAGGCTCCGGTCTATTCGGCTGTTCCCGAACCCTATCGCGGCGCCGGCGTGCCGGATTTCGACGCGTTGGACGATGACGACGCCCCCGGCCCGCAGCGTTCGACCGCACTGCCGCCGCCCGGTCCGGTGATGTCGCCGGATGATCCACGCTACGGCCGCCCGATGGGCGCCCCGGTTTATTCCGACCGCGTCCCGACCGGCCCGGTGATGTCGCCCGACGATCCGCGTTACGGCCGCCCCGCTGGCCCGCCGCCGGTGATCTATGCCGATCGCCCGCCCGGCGCACCGCCGGCCTATAACGACAACGGCGTTCCGGCCGCTGGCGTGGTTTATCCCAATGATGGCCGCGGTCCGCGTCCGCCGGAGGCTGTCGGAGTCACCGGAACGGTGCCGCCGCAGCAGGCTCCCGTCGGCGCCGATGGCGCACCAGTGCAACTCGCCGCGCTGCCGCCGGACGAGCAGCCGGAAAGTGGCCCGGCCCAGCTCGCGCCGAACCTGCGCCGCCAGGAAGTGGCGTTTGCCACCAAGGAACCGGCCGGAACGATCGTTGTCGATACCCCGAACACCTATCTGTATTACATCCTGGGTAACGGCCGTGCGATTCGCTACGGCGTCCGCGTCGGCCGGGACGGCTTTACATGGACCGGCGTGCAGAAGATCACCCGCAAGGCCGAGTGGCCGGATTGGCATCCGCCGACCGAAATGATCGAGCGTCAGCCCTATCTGCCGCGCTTCATGGCCGGAGGCCCCGGCAATCCGCTCGGCGCGCGTGCGATGTATCTCGGCAATACGGTCTATCGCATCCACGGCACCAACCAGCCATCGACGATCGGCAAGTACGTGTCCTCGGGCTGTATCGGCATGCTGAACGAGGACGTCTCGGATCTGTTCGAGCGTACCAAGGTCGGCACCCGCGTGGTCGTGATGCCCGGCAATCCGCCGCCCGGAGCCACTGCTTCGGCCGCACCGCCGCCCGGCGGACCTGCTACCGCGCAGATGGCGCCGCCGGTCCCCGGCATGCAGCCGACCACGGTGCCGCCGCTGCCCGCACCGGTCACGGTGCGGTAGTCGCTTCGCAATTCATCTTCAAAGGGCGCGCGCAAGCGCGCCTTTTTCGTTGACGCGGGGTCAGGCCAGTTCGTTGACGCGGGGTCGTCAGGCCAGCCGGCGCGGCGCGTCGCCCATGAACCAGGCTTCGATGCCTTCGAGCATCTGCTGGTAGTGATTGCGGAAGCTGTCCCCGGTGACGTAGCCGAGATGCGGCGTCAGCACGAGGTTGTCGATCTTGCGGAACGGATGATCGACCGGCAATGGCTCGACGGCGAACACATCGACAGCGGCGCCCGCGATCTTCCTCGCGCGTAACGCATCGATCAGCGCGCCCTCATCGACGATCGGCCCGCGCGCTGTGTTGACGAGATAGGCGGTGGGCTTCATCCGCGCCAGATCCGCTGCACCAACCAGGCCGCGCGAGCGTTCGCTTAGCACCATGTGCACCGTGACGATGTCGGCGGTCGAGAACAGCTCTTCCTTGGTGGCGTAGCTGACGCCGACCTCCTTGCAGCGTTCCGCCGTCAGGTTCGGGCTCCAGGCGATCACGTTCATGCCGAAGGCCTGGGCGAGCTTGGAAACCTTGCCGCCGAGCTTGCCGAGGCCGAGCACGCCGAGCGTGCGGCCTTCGATCTCCATGCCGACATATTTCTGCAAGGGCTCGCCGGCATGCATCCGCGCGTTCTCGCGGCCGATATTGCGGGTCAGTTCCAGGATCAGCCCCATGGTCAGGGGCGCGGTGGGATCGCGGCTCCATTGCGTGCCGCACAGCACCACCTTGTGGTCCTTGGCGGCTTCCATGTCGATGGCGGCATTGCGCATGCCCGAGGTGATCAGGAGCTTCAACTTGGGCAGCGCCGCGAACAGGGCGCGTGGAAACGGCGTGCGCTCGCGCATCGCGCAGATGATCTCGAAATCCTTCAAGGCGCCTGCGGCTGCCTCCGAACTCGAGAACGGCTGGTTGAAGACCGTGACATCGACGCGGTCGGATAACTTCCGACCAGTCGGCGACCGAAAGGGCCAGGTTGAGGTAGTCGTCGAGGATTGCACAGCGCAGCCGCTTCATCGGCGGGTCCATTCATGGCGAGAATGACGGCCCGGAACGCGCCGTCAGGAGTTACGCCATGGTCGCGCGCAACGCTTGCACGTGCAAGCGGCTGCCGTTCAAAAAGACTCCGTTAGCGGCGGGCCGGCTGCCGCTGCGACCTGGTGGCCCGGATTTCGACGACCATCGATTGGACGGCGGGCGACACGGCCATGTGCTTGGCGCGCCAGGCGGGGCCGGGGCCGCGCATGTAGTGCAGTTCCGGCCGGTAGGGGTTGAAGGCCTTGGCGACAAACTGGCGCCAGAAGGTGCGGAATTCGGCTGATAGCCCGGCCAGTCCATCGCGGCCGGTCGCCGGATGCGAAACGGATGCTGAAGTGATCGTAGCCATGACGCGAGACCTCTGTTTTCACCGCGGCTTTTGCCGCCTTGGACGTACCTTTGACGTCGTGAAAACGAGTTTTCGCCTGATTAATTAAAAGTTAGTTTCAAATAGCGTGATCTGGCGCACACATGGTGTGTTTCCCGTATTCATCCGTGGTGAACGAATGGAAAACGCGGGGCCGCGGTTGCCCTTTCGGGCCTCCGCCGCTACATCAGCGACAGCAAATTTCCGACAATTCCGCTCGCTTTCAGGGGATTCGATGGCTCGTCAGTTCGTCTATTTCATGCAGGGTTTGACCAAGAGCTATCCAACCCGAAAGGTACTCGATAACGTCCATTTGAGCTTCTACCCGGACGCCAAGATCGGCGTGCTCGGCGTCAACGGCTCCGGCAAGTCGACGCTGCTGCGGATCATGGCCGGCCTCGACAAGGAATATAACGGCGAGGCCTGGGTCGCCGAGGGCGCGCGGGTCGGTTACCTCGAACAGGAACCGCAGCTCGACGCCACCAAGACGGTCCGCGAGAACGTGATGCTGGGTGTCGCCAAGCAGAAGGCGATCCTCGATCGCTACAACGAACTGGCGATGAACTATTCCGAAGAGACCGCCGACGAGATGACCAAGCTGCAGGACGAGATCGAGGCCGCCGGCCTCTGGGATCTCGACAGCAAGGTCGATCAGGCGATGGACGCGCTGCGCTGTCCGCCCGACGATTCCGACGTCACCAAGCTTTCGGGAGGTGAGCGCCGCCGCGTCGCGCTGTGCAAATTGCTGCTCGATCAGCCGGAGCTGTTGTTGCTGGACGAACCGACCAACCATCTCGACGCCGAATTGGTGTCGTGGCTGGAAGGGCATTTGCGCAACTATCCCGGCGCGATCCTGATCGTGACCCACGACCGCTACTTCCTCGACAATGTCACCAGCTGGATCCTCGAACTCGATCGCGGCAAGGGCATCCCATACGAAGGCAATTACTCGTCCTGGCTGGTGCAGAAGCAGAAGCGGCTCGAGCAGGAGGGACGCGAGGACGTCGCGCATCAGAAGACGCTTATCCGCGAGCAGGAATGGATCGCGTCCTCGCCGAAGGCACGTCAGGCCAAGTCCAAGGCGCGCTACCAGCGCTACGAGGATCTGCTGAAGCAGGCCAGCGAGAAGCAGACCCAGACCGCGCAGATCACGATTCCCGTCGCCGAGCGGCTCGGCCAGAACGTCGTCGACTTCGAAGGCCTCAGCAAGGGCTTTGGCGATCGCGAGTTGATCGACGATCTCACCTTCAAGCTGCCGCCGGGCGGCATCGTCGGCGTGATCGGCCCCAACGGCGCCGGCAAGACCACGCTGTTCCGGATGATCACCAAGCAGGAGACACCGGACAAAGGCATCATCACCGTCGGCGAAAGCGTGCACCTCGGTTACGTCGACCAGTCGCGCGACGATCTGGACGGCAAGAAGACGGTGTGGGAGGAGATTTCCGGCGGCAACGAGCTGATTTTGCTCGGCAAGAAGGAAGTCAACTCGCGCGGCTATTGCTCGTCGTTCAATTTCAAGGGCGCCGACCAGCAGAAGAAGGTCGGTGCGCTGTCAGGCGGCGAGCGCAACCGCGTGCATCTGGCCAAGATGCTGAAATCCGGCGCCAACGTGCTGCTGCTCGACGAACCGACCAACGACCTCGACGTCGACACGCTGCGCGCGCTGGAAGAGGCGCTGGAGGACTTTGCCGGCTGCGCCGTCATCATCAGCCATGACCGCTGGTTCCTCGACCGCATCGCCACCCACATCCTGGCCTTCGAGGGCGAAAGCCACGTCGAATGGTTCGAAGGCAACTTCCAGGATTATGAAAAGGACAAGATGCGCCGGCTGGGGCAGGACAGCATCATCCCGCATCGGGTGAAGTACAAGAAGCTGACGCGGTGAGCTGCTGTCTGATATCGCCGAATTTATCGAGAAACGTTCGGGCGCGGGGCAACGCGTCGTAAAGGAATTGTTTTGGCTCGCGGAGCCAAAGCCCCTCGATTTGCCGCGAGCGCAGGCGGTTGGCTGTAAGGCTCCCGTTACCCCACCTTCTCCGCCAACCACATCTTGATCAACGACTGATACGGCACGTCGCGCTTGTTGGCGGCGATTTTGATCTGCTCAAGCAAACCCAGCGGCAGACGAATTGAAATCGCTGTCGTCGAGGGCTTGAGGTTCGGAAAGCGCGCGCGTTCTGCCTTGCTCCAGTCGACGTAATCGGCGGAGTCATGCGTTTCCCAGAATTTGCGTTCCTCGGCTTCGGACCTGAAGGCGGGAATTGATTTAAGCTTGCTCATAAGCCTTCTTCTCCTTTCGGTGCATGTCTCGCGCCGATATCACCCGGATCAAGGTTCCATCCTGTCGGAGAGTGAAAGTGATATGCAGCAGGCGGTTTTGCGTTGTTTTTCCCAACGCATTGAAACGCGGCTCTGTTTCACTATGCTTTGAATCCTCGACCACGATCAGCGGATCGTTGAAGAAGACGCCTTCCGCTTCGGCCTGACTGACGTCATGCTTGTCCGCGCTCTTGCGGCTGTTGCCGTCGTCCCAGTCAAAGCCTGTGATCTGGTCAAGGTCGATCATTCTGTATATGTTCAATATATACAAAGCGAGACGTCGATGCAATATCGTTCCTTGTTCGGGCGTTGGGAAAGCGCGCTAAGCTGGCTCTTGCTCGCGGTGGCCGTGACGCTGCCTCTGCCCGCCCGCGCCGCCGACGCTGCCTTCACCCAATTCATCGCTTCGCTATGGCCCGAGGCGCAGGCGGCCGGCGTGTCGCGCGCGACGTTCGATGCCGAGACGCGCGGGCTCGAGCCCGACTACAAACTGCCCGATCTGATCCTGCCGGGGCGGCCCGCGACCGGTGCGCCGTCGCAGGCCGAGTTCGTGCAGGTGCCGGCGGACTACATCAAGGAAGCCTCCATCGCGCGGCTGGCTGCGGAAGGGCAGCGGCTGATGGCGAAGCATCGCGCGGCACTCGCCGAGATCGAAAAGCGTTTTGGCGTGCCGGCGACCGTCGTGCTCGCGATCTGGGGCCGCGAAACCGACTTCGGCCGCTATTCGCTGCCCTATGACACGCTGCGGGTGGTGGCGACGCAGGCCTATGTCGGCCGCCGCAAGGACCAGTACCGCAACGAGTTCATCCTGGCGCTGAAGATCCTGGGCGAGGGCGCGGTGACGCGCAAGGACATGCGCTCGTCCTGGGCCGGTGCCACCGGGCTGACGCAATTCCTGCCGTCGGAATATTACAAGCACGGCGTCGATCTCGACGGCGACGGGCGCGTCGACATCTGGCATTCGGTGCCGGACGCGCTCGCCTCCGCCGCGCAGCAGCTCGTCAACAAGGGATGGCAACCCGGCGTGCGCTGGGCCTATGAGGTGCGCGCGCCCGGCAATGTCGACTGCACCATGGGCGTGCCGGAAATCACAAAGCCGATCGGCGAATGGCTGCGCGCAGGTTTCGTGCCGGTGCGCGGGGAAAAACTGAACGCGGCAGAGCAGGCGCAGCCGGCCTCGCTACTGCAGCCCGAAGGTATCTATGGCCCGGCCTTCCTGACCACGCAGAATTACTTCGTGATCAAGGAATACAATTTTTCCGACCTCTACGTGCTGTTCGTCGGTCACCTCGCCGATCGCATGACGAGCCCGCTGCCGTTCGCGACGCCGTGGTCGGCCTCGACGCAGTTGCGGACCAAGGATGTCGAGGCGATGCAGCGCGGTCTGACGCGCATCGGGCTCTACAAGGACAAGCTCGACGGCAAGGCCGGCATGCAGACCCGCGCGGCACTGGGTGCCTATCAGAAGTCCGCCGGCCTGAAGGTCGATTGCTGGCCGAGCGAAGCCGTGCTGCGTGCGATGAGCGCGTCGCGATAACGATCCGGTGGCAAACAAAAACCCGGCCTTGCGGCCGGGTTTCCAATTTAGCGCAACAATGCGCCGGTCGGTCAGCTCAGTTGCAGTACTCGACGCGGCGGAAACGCCAGCCGTAACCATCCCAGTAACGCTCGCGGACCCAGCGGCAGGGCGGGCCTTCTTCCACGTACACCGGACCGCCGTAAGCCGGACGGCTGGAGGCGATGGCGCCACCGACGATCGCGCCGCCGATCAGGCCGGCTGCGACGCCCGCGGCCACGCCGCGCTGCGCGCTTGCGGGAGTCGCGGTGAGCGACGCGCCGGCCATCGTTGCGACCGCGACGAAGGCAGCCAATGTCTTCTTCATTTCTGGGTCTCTCCTGGAGATGGCGCCTTGAAGCGGACGCCGGGTTTAAGGTGACTCGCACGCTGGCTTCGAACTGCCGTCGCGTAAAACAAGCGCATAACAGTCAATCGAAAGTAAACGCTGCTGCTAGTGGCCTGAAAAAAATGGTTTTTTCTGGCCATAAAAAAACGACGTCCCGGGAAACCATCGGTTTTCCGAGACGTCAATGTCTGATTTAATGAAGGTGAACGGCGACTAGTCGCAAACTCTGACGTTGCGAACCCGCCAGCCGTAGCCGTCCCAGAAGCGCTGGCGCTGCCAGTAACAGGGCGGACCGCCGTCGTAGTAGCCGGGGCCGGCGACATAGGCGGGCGCACCATATCCGGGACCATAATAGCCCGGACCGTAATAGTAGCCGTTCTGGGATGCGATCGCGCCGCCGACGATGGCACCGCCGAGCAATCCTGCGGCGACGCCGGCGGCGACACCGCGTTGTGCGTGGGCAGGGGCGGGCACCGCCACAGCCGAAACTGCTAAAGTGGCGACGGCAGCCAGTGCCATCAACGTTTTCTTCATGGCTTCCACCTTTTCCTTGGGAGCAAAGGACAGCTTTCAAGCGCTCTGTCGCAGTGAAAGTTCCATACTTCACTTGAATGATCAATGAACGAGGCTGCCTGAATTAACGACCAACTGTGGCAACCCCCGGGTTATGCGCGCACGTACAGATCGGGAACATGGGCGATTTCGCCGGAGGATCAGCAATGGGAATGGCGACATTCATGCTGGCTATCAGCGGCACCTCGCTGGTCTGCTATCTCCTGATGACGCGTGCGGAGAACCGCGGTGCCACCCAGCGTCGTCGGTTGGCTGGTGACAGCTCTGGAAGCTCCGGCAGTTACGATTCAGGCGGCGATATCTCGGGTATTTTCAGCTGGTTCGGCGGAGACGCTTCCAGCTCGGGTACCTCAGATACATCAGGCGGATCCTGCAGCGATAGCGGCGGGGGAGACGGTGGTGGCGATGGCGGCGGCGGGGGCGACTAACGTAGCCGCTCGCGATGTTGCGCTGGATTAATGCGCTTGTTTAGAGCCGTTCCAAACTCCCGAACGCCAGTTTGGAATAGCTTAAAAAGCCGGTTTTTCCTTTTGCATCCACGCCCGGCGTTCAATATCGAAGTGTCTACGCATCATCGATGGGCCGCTGGTTTTATGATTGTCTGTTCCTGTAACGTGCTTAGCGATCACGACGTCCGTAGTGCCGTGAACGCTTCGGAGAATCTCCCCCGAAACGCCAAGCAGATTTACGGATGCCTCGGCTGCAGCGCCGAGTGTGGACGATGCGCGCGCACCATCAAGACCATTATCGATGAGGCGCTCGGCGCCTGCGCCAAGGCCTGCTGCTCCGGTTGCCCGCACAGCCGCATCGAGGCGGAACCGCACGGCCACACCGAGTTCGCGCTGGCTGCCTCCTGAAAATCCCGCCGTTTGCCTGATTTGCGCGTTGTTCCGCCCGCTTCTTGCGGAAGCGGTTGCTCCCGTTTGTATTCTCATTTAGAAGCGTTCTAAATCAATTCCGGCCGGTTTGGTCGGCCACCAACCAGCGGAGTGCATCATGCAGGGCGACCCCAAAGTCATCGATTATCTCAACAAGGGCCTGCGCAGCGAACTCACCGCTATCAGCCAGTATTGGCTGCACTATCGCCTGCTGAACAATTGGGGCCTGTTGGAGATGGCCAAGGTCTGGCGCAAGGAATCCATCGAGGAGATGGAGCACGCCGACAAGTTCACCGACCGCATCCTGTTCCTCGACGGTTTCCCCAACATGCAGGTGCTCGATCCCTTGCGGATCGGCCAGGACGTCAAGGAAATCATCGAGTGCGATCTGGCCGCCGAGATCGGCGCGCGCGCGCTCTACCAGGAAGCGGCGACCTACTGCCACGGCGTCAAGGACTATGTCTCACGCGACCTGTTCGAGAGCCTGATGAAGGACGAGGAGCACCACATCGACTTCCTCGAGACCCAGCTCGACCTGATCAAGCGCATCGGGCTTGAACTCTACACCCAGAAGCACGTCGGCGGTCTCGAGAGCGAGCACTGAGCTGACTGACGAAGTTGCGCTCACGAACTCGTCATGCCGGGCTTGTCCGGGCATCCACGTATTAGAGCCGTAGAAAGTCGTGGATGGCCGGGACAAGCCCGGCCATGACGGCGAAGTGCGTGGCCGCAAACTACAACTGCGTCTTGTAGCGCGCTTCGACCGCGGCCTGGCTTTCCGGCTCGCCGAGCGTGGTCTGATCGTGGATCACCTCCGCGATGCTCGGAAATACCTCGCGCTCGACGCGCGTATCCGCCGACCACAGTTTCGATCGCATCAGCGCCTTGCCGCAGTGGAAATAGGCTTCCGTCACGTCGATGCGCAACACGGCGCGCGGCGGCTTGCCGAATTCCACCATCGCGGCCATCAGCTCCGGATCAGCCGACACTTTCCCCCTGCCGCCGACGCGCAACGTCTCGTCAATGCCGGGCACGAAGAAGATCAATTGCACGAAGCCCGAGCCCTCGACGATGTTGCGAAAGCTGTCGATGCGGTTGTTGCCGGAACGATCGGGCATCACCAGCAGGTTCGGCCCAGTAACGTGGACAAAGCCCGGATTGCCGCCACGCGGCGAGGCGTCGACGCTGCCGTCGGAGCCTGATGTTGCCAACACGCAGAACGGCGACATCGCGATGAAGTTTTTCGCATGGATATCGATCTCAGGCCGCGCCTTGGCGATCACGCGGGCGGTCGGTTGCGGGTAGATCGAGGCGAGATCAGAGGCGGCAAGATCGGTCACGAGGAATGCTCCGGTCAGGTTTCCGCCAGCCTACCATCCGCCGCTACCGGCGTCATGTGGACACCGTCTAGACCGCGTCCGCAGGGACAAAACAGCTGATGATGATGCTGCCGCGATGATGCACGTACCACACCACGGCCTCGCCGACCGGATTGCCGCGGTCGCGGATGATGGCGCGCTCGGGCACTGCCATCCATTCTCCCTCGATCGGCACCCAATAGGCACCCGCGCGGAAATCATAGGTGGTGCGATGGCCGTCGGAGATGTCGCAGCAGGGTACGCCGTTCGGCGCCATCACGCTCTTGAACCATGCGCGGATGTCGGGCGGTACATTCTCATACTGGCCGTTGTCGAAGGCTGTCGCGGCGCCTCCCAGCACCGACAGACACGCAAGCAAAGCGATAGACGCGAACCGTCGCATCAAAATCCTCCACGTGGTGTTTGCAGCATCGTCGTTCGCCGGATCGCGCAACCCGCGCGACGAATCTTATCTGTTGCCGGGATTAGGCACGAACTGCGCGCGGGATGCATGCTCAAAGAATGAGCGATGCCGGGAAGCGTTAATTGATGCGGTGCGAAACGGCTGTGCTGTCCTACATGCTCCGCTGCGGCGCGCCCTGCAGCAGATCGCGCAATTGCTGGGCGTAGAACCTGGCATTGCCGGTGGTGGCATGACCGCGCGTCTCCGTTGACGCAGGGATCAGATAGATCCGGCCGTTCTTGACGCGTTTGATCGCGGCCTCGGTCACGCCGGTTTCGGGCGGATTGCGCTCGTCGTCCGCGGCGTTGATCAACAGCAGCGTAGCCTCGATCTTCTCCATCCCGGCGGACGGATCGTAATCATGCGAGGCTTCCCACTGGTAGATGAAGTCGTTGGCATCCGACGTGATCGCCGTTGCCAGCCGTTCGTCGACTATCTGGTCGGCCAGCGCCGCGGTCGGCGCCAGCGTCTGGTAGCCGAGCGTGCCGCCTGCGGTGGCGATGCCGTAGGTGTTGATGGCGTATTTCATCATGCGCGGTTGCACGGTGTAATTGCCGCCGTTGTAATCGGGGTCGTTGCGGATGGTCTCGAGCATCATCCGCCCCAGCATCCAGTTGCGCGCCGCCATCGCGGTCGGCTGCGAGGCCATCGGCACCAGCGCGTCCATCATCTGCGGGTAGCGCACGCCCCAGATCCAGGTGTGCATGCCACCCATCGAATTGCCGATCACCAGCCGCAAATGCTTGATGCCGAGGCCCTCGGTGACGAGACGATACTGCGCATCGACCATGTCGGCGTAATCATATCTCGGGAAGCTGGTCCTCATGGCGTCGGAGGGCTTTGCCGATTGGCCGTGGCCGATGCCGTCGGGGATGATGATGTAGTATTTCGCGGCATCCAGAGGCTGGCCGGGACCGAACAACTCGCCGGCGAACGTCGGCGTCAGCATGCTGGCCGCAGACCCACCCGAGCCGTGCAGCACCAGCACCGGCTGCCCGCCCGGCTCGCCGACCGTGGTGTAGTGCAGCTTCAGTTCCGGCATGGTCTCGCCGGTGTGGAATTTGAAATCCCTGGCGATCCACTCGCTCTGCTTCGGCGCCGGATAGTCGGCAGCGCTGGCGGCGAACGAGGTCAAGACGATTGCGGCTGATAGTGCCGCGCGAAAAAAATCCATGAACTCTCTCCCAAGGCACGGGCCTTCTTGCCGAGGCCGCTTGGACTAAAGCGTAGCATGCCGGATGGGGCGAGCCGAGGGCGGCGCCTCGCCGGAGGGCTGCCAAAATTATTGAGAATTTAACATCCACCGAGGGGAATATTACGCGCTGTCCTCGACATCGGTCTCCGGCCGGTCGCTGCCATCGGCGGTTTCGGTGAGCCACTTGCCGTCGGCGGTCTCGTACTGGATCGCCTCGGTACGACCGGGCACGCGCTGCTCGGTGGCGGCGCGCCGGGCGGCGGCGAGCGCTGCCGCATGGGTCGCAAACGGTTCCGAAAACACGCCGTTGACGGTGTAGGCCCAGCCGCCGTCGTGCTGGACGATCTTGTAGGTGATGTGGCTCATCTGGGAACTCGGCTCCCTGGTGGCGGGCAAGGGGGTGAACGCACCGCCCATTCTATGCCAAAATCGGCCACGATGTCGCATTTTGCATGGGCCGATCGTCCTTGAAAGGGAAGCCGGAGCGCGCGCGAGGTGAGGAGAGAAAATCATGTGCCGCAACATCAAGACGCTGTTCAATTTCGAGCCGCCCGCGAGCGAGGAGGAAATCCACGCTTCCGCGTTGCAATTCGTCCGCAAGCTTTCCGGCTTCAACAAGCCGTCACAGGCCAACGAGGCGGCGTTCAACCGCGCCGTCGTCGACGTCTCCGACGCCGCGCGAAAGCTGTTGACCTCGCTGCACACGCACGCGCCGTCGCGCGACCGCGAGATCGAGGCGGACAAGGCGCGGGAACGCTCAAAGCTGCGATTCAGCTAGCCGATGTTTGCCTGCGTACCGTGATTTATCTCACGGTACGAAGCGGCTGACGCGTTCAGGATGGATTCTTGTCTTGACCATCGGAGAGGCGTCATGAAGCCGGCTATCCCGCTGAAACTGTGCTCGGTCGCGTTTGCGGTTCTGTGGACCTGCGGGATGCTGTGGTCGAGCGGGATCATTGACCGCGCGAATGTCATCATCCTGTCGATCTGTGGCACCTTCGCAGGGCTCGCCTGGTACCACGCCATGCGCTGGGCGTTTCAGTTCATCAACGGGCTGCCGCCCGGCGATCGTTCCGTCAACTCCGGCAGCGGGCACTAGACGCCGTGCTGCGGCGCATCCGTGAATGCCGCGCAGCCGGGACCTAGTCCTTGTCCTTGTGCTTGTGTTTTTTCTTCTTCTTGCCTTTGCGATCTTCGTCCTCGTCGAGTTCGTCGAACGGTTCATCGGCAAAGGCGGCCGCAGCAGCAGCCAGCGCTTCGTGTTCCGCCGCCGCCTGGGCTTCGCGTTCCGCGGCCTCGCGCTCGCGCATTTTCCGGTGATCTTCCCAGGCGTCGAAAATCAGATGCAGCCACGGCATCACCTGCTCGATCGATGGCAATTGCCCGGGCGGACCGGGCTCGCCGCGCGGGCCCGCAGCGCCCTGTGGGCCCGGCTTGCCCTGCGGTCCGGCCTCGCCGCGGGCGCCTTGCGCACCGGCCTTGCCTTGCGGCCCCGGCTTGCCGCGCGGACCTTCCGGTCCGGGCCGTCCGGGATGCCCTTGCGGTCCTGCACGTCCGGGCTCGCCGCGCGGTCCCTGCGGCCCCGCTCGTCCCTGTCGGGTGGATGGTTCGTCGGCCAATGGCGCGCTCCGCTCTCAAATTGAAGCCGTTATTACCAGACGTTGGATGACGGCTTCAATTCCGCTGACCGCGCTTTTGCACGGGATCAACAGTCATAATGCGCCGGGCCAGAGCGGTGGGCCGGGCTAATCGGAATACGCGGGCACGTCGATTCCGTCGGCCGAATATTCCCGGATCTTGTTGCGGAGCGTGCGGACCGACAGGCCGAGCACGCGCGCGGCGCGGGTGCGGTTGCCGTCGCAGCGCGCCAGCGTTTGCAGCACGAGCTCACGCTCGACTTCGCCGACGGTCGCACCGATCAGCAGGGGAACGATTTCATTGGGGGCCAGCGACGGCGCGGAGGCTTCCGGCGCGGGCAGGGTAGACGCGTACGACATGCAAACCTCCCGATCAACGCTCGCTCCAACGTGAAGCGGAAACATCGAGAACCAACCACCCCAACCCGGTACGACCGTGGGCGGAGTTGGTTAACAAGGTCTTAACGCGGCGCCTAGGGCCCTGTAAGACCTGAACAATACCCAGAATTTGCCACGATTGCCGCCCGTTCAGATTGTCCGGTAGCCGCCATCCACCATCACGATCGATCCGCTGACATAGGCCGAGAGATCGGACGCGAGGAAGACCGCGGGTCCCACGATGTCCTCCGCCGTTCCGGCGCGGCCGAGCGGGGTGTGGTCGACGAAGACCTTCACCAGGTCAGGATTGGTGGCACGCACCTTCTCGTTCAGCGGTGTCTCGATGAAGCCCGGGCCGATGGCGTTGACGCGCACGCCGTCCTTGCCGAGTTCGGCGGCAAGCGCCCTCGTGAAGCCGAGCACGCCGTGTTTCGAGGCGGTGTAGGCCGGCGAGCTCGGCGTGCGCAGGTGCATGAACGACTGGATCGAGGCGATATTGACGATGCGCCCCTTGTTGGCGCGCAGCGGGCCGAGGAACGCGTGCGTCACGTTGAACACGCCCGTGAGGTTGATCGCGATGATGTCTTCCCAATCGTTGATCACGGCCTCCGCCGCGCCCAGCATGCCGTTGCGGCGCGCGATGCCGGCATTGTTGACGAGGATAGAGACCGGCCCGACCTTGTCGGCGATCTGCTTGGCCATCGCTGTGCAGTCGTCACGTTTGGCGACGTCGAGCGCGAAACTCTCGGCGTTGCCGCCAGCCTCGCGGATTTCCTTCGCGGTCTGCACCGCCGCCGTTCCATTGACGTCGAGCACCACCACCCGCGCGCCCTCGCGTGCATAGCCTGCCGCGATCGCGCGCCCGATGCCGGAACCTGCACCGGTGACGACGGCGATATGCTTTTCGAGAAGGGCCATGGGTGTTTCCTCTATGGTTTGTTTTTGAACGTCCCAGACAAGCTAATTCAAAACTGAACCAACTGAAACGCCAAGCGGTGTTCGCGCGTTGCAGTCATTCCATTTTGGATACGTCCATGGATCACGAGATCAGGGAGTGGAAGCTTGCCGTCGACCGCTTCTGGTCGGCCGCTTCGCCCGACTATCGCGAGATCGGACGGCTGGTGGCCGAGATCGCGGGTAACAGCAAGGACGAATCGCTGCAGCAGGCCGCCGCCCAGGCGTTGCCCGGCCTGCGCAATGCCGCCGCGAAATCGGCCGACCGCAGCGCCAAAGAGGTCGCCCGGCGGCGGATCAGCGTGCTCCGCGATGTCCTGCACTCGCTCGCCGCGCCGCGGTTCGGCAAGCGCGGCATCGCGCCAAGGGCGCTGACGCCGGAGGAACACCACCGCCAGGTGCTGGGCCTGCCGCTCGGCCGGCATCTTGCGAGCGCGGAAATCCATGAAGCCTACAAGCGCGCGGCCAAGACCATGCATCCGGACGGCGGCGGCAACGCCCGGCAGTTTCAGGAACTGGCCGCGGCGCGCGATGCGCTGATGAAGCATCACTGAGATTCACGCCGTCAACTCACCGCTGCATGAATGGCGCGGCAGTGCCGCACGATGTTGTCGTGCGCGACCACGAACTGCTTCAGCGGCGTATCGATGTCGTAGAAATAGATGTTGGCGATGAAGCCGTAGAGGCCGGCATCGATGCTACCAGGCTTGTCGCCATGCACGAAGCCCTGCGCGGGGATAAGCTCCGCGATCGCGCCGAGGTCGGCGAGGCCGCGCGCCATCGCGGCATCGGGATCGTAGCGGCCGATGCCCTGGTAATGATAGCGCTGGGCGTTGAAGGCCTGTGCCTTGGCGAGGCCCTCTTCGGTCAGCGCCGGATGCTCGCGGAGCAGCGCGTCGCGGAACGAATGCCAGTAGCGCTCGTCCTTCCAGCGCGAATACGACATCACCCAATAGAGGTCGTCGAGCATCCGCGTGATCAGCAGGTTGGTGGTCCGCTGCGCTTGTGTCAGCGCGGCGTCGATCGCAAGATGATATTTGTC
Source organism: uncultured Alphaproteobacteria bacterium (assembly GCA_963774775.1). Taxonomy (GTDB): domain Bacteria; phylum Pseudomonadota; class Alphaproteobacteria; order Rhizobiales; family Xanthobacteraceae; genus Bradyrhizobium. The sequence goes on along the minus strand of CAVZGZ010000012.1, from coordinate 98,434 downwards.
GGTGACGAATTTGAGGATGGTCTCGCTATCGCCGACGGTGTCATCGCCGTCGACGATATAGGGCAACTGTCCGCGAGGTGCGTTGGAGGCGTCGAAGATGTGCTCATGCTGGAACGGCACGCCGGCGAGCTTGAGGAACGCATAGACCTTCAGCCCGTAGCCGTTGTTGTCGGCGACCCCGAACAGCGTGGGATAGGAATAGAGCGTGAGCATGTGGTGTGGTCCGTTAGGCGAGGAGAGCGCCCGTCCGCCGTAGCTCGGAGAGCGAAGGCGGATGCCCACCATCGCACAAGCGGATGAGAAAGATAAGGTGGGCACGGCGCAAGTGCGCCTTTGCCCACCTCCGCCCGCATCTCAGAACGAGCAGGTGCCGCTGTGCAGCAGGCCGTCCTTGTAGACCAGGGCGTCGCCGAAGGTCGGCACTTCGCTGCCGATGATCACGATGTAGTTCCCCGGCCACGGAATGGTCGGGACGTTCTCGTCCCAGATCTGGCAGAAGCCGGTGTCCTGCCAGCGGATCAGATGATAGGCGGCCTGGGCCGGGCTGGTCGCGACGAAGGCGGAAACGGCGATGCCGCAGGCTGCGACAAGCAGGGATAGACGACGCATGGATGGGTCTCCTGGGTGTGAATTCTTAAAATGCGCCCCGCAACGCAATTTGCGGAGGCCACGGGCTCAGCGCCCGGATATCGATTGAGTATTCGAACCCCTCACTCAGGTTCAAAGAAGACGGCTGGACGTCCCGCCCGGCACGGCGTTGGTCCATCCAACCCGCGCTTGCTACAATCGGCGTGCACGATTCGATCCGTGTCGCCGTGCGTATTCATTGAAATTCCGGGAGACTTGTCCATGAAGATGTCATCCGCCCTTCGCGCCGCGCTCCTCGCGCTGACGGCTTTCGCCGGCACCATGCTCTCCTCCGCTTCGCAAGCCGATGAGGGCTTCGTGACGCTCACGATCTACAAGGCCGGATGGATCATCGGCGGCTCCGGCGGCGGCGGGGTCCTGAACTTCCACGGCCGCAGCTACCGGCTCTCGACCGGCGGACTCGACTACGGCCTGGTGTTCGGCGGTTCGAAGACGGTGCTGCGCGGCCGCGTCAGCAACATCTACCGTCCCTCTGACGTCGCCGGTGTCTACGGCGCCGCCGGCGCTGGCCTCGCCATCGGCCGCGGCGCGCGTGCGATCGTGCTGACCAACCAGAAGGGCGCGGTGCTGGAATTGGCGGGACATCAATACGGCCTGATGGCGAACGCGGATCTTAGCGGGCTTGCGATCACGATGAGGTAGTTTGGTGTGGCATGCCACCGCGCAACGGCTTTGCCGTTGTCGCTGGAGGAGCGCGAAGCGCGTCTCGAAGGATGAACAGCCGCGCCGGTGCCAGCCGTGCTTCGAGACGGCCGCTGCGCGGCCTCCTCAGCATGACGTGGATAGAGTGAGCCCCGTGTTCTCTCCACGTCATTGCGAGGAGCGAAGCGACGAAGCAATCCATGTCTCAGCGAGTGGCGCGATGGATTGCTCCGCGGAGCCTGTCATCGGGCGCGCATTCGCGCGACCCGTTGGCTCGCAATGACGAGCTTAGGCATCCGATTCAAATATCAAACAGCACGCGGACACACGCCCGCGTTCTCGCGGCGCTGAAACGCCCGAGCTTTCGCATCGTTCTCCACCCTCGAAAAGCAAGGGCGCAGGGAAGACCGGGTGCGCGCTGCACCCGCGGTCTCGTGTGCAATATGCACAAAGAAAACGCACACGAGCATACAGGTTCAGCGGAAACACTCCGGCCTTCCCCGCGCAATGGTTTTACGGCTTATTTCGCGCTCTCCCCGGTGACCGGCTTTCTTGCCACCGTCACGACGCGGATTGCTCCACGTCGCTTAGCGCCAGCATCGGGGCGCCAGAACCACACGACTTCGCCGTCCGCATCGCACGCGTTCGTCTTTCGCGCGCAACCCGTCCACCGCATCTCACCGCAACGTTCGTGACGATCGCGATCCGCCCCTCTCTCGGGTGAGACGCGCGGAGTTATGCCACTGATTTGCCCGACGCCTTAAGCGGAATATTTTTCACGTGATGTCTCGACAACATTTTGCTGATTTTCCCGTCGGGTCGTTTTGTCGCAGCCGCTGCTCCCGGATAGCCATTGCGCGTGAAGGGAAGCAGTTTGCACAACGCGTCGCGTGCTGGTGTTGGATCGGGAGAATAGGTCATCCCTGATGCCGTTTCGGTTGGCCAACAAGAGCTCGCAAATCTCCGTGAAACAATCGCAGATAAATACAACTGGTAATTGCCCTCATGCGGAAGGAGGAATAGGCTTCGCTGAATTAGGCCACGCATAATTGCTGAAATATTTCTCGAATTTTGTGCCGCTTTTTAGCGGTCTTCCGCTGGCGGCTATCCTGCGTAACGGAGAAAAATCATGGCAAACGGATTGGTAGAGGTGCGCCCGGGCGTGTCGGATTTCACCGCGGCTCGCTCGATCGGCGAGAAGCTCGCCATTTTCATAAGTTACCCGACCGAAAACCACCGGATCGCGCAGCAGATCGAGGATGCGCTTCGGAAGTTCGATCGGGACAAGTTCGACATCTTCCTGGACAGTTCGCGGATAGATGAGGGAGGCGATCTGACGGCGACGATTGAAAACGCGCTGGAGCGGACGGATTGCTTCGTCGGAATTGGGCCCGGAGCAAGCCGCAGCAATTTCTCCTGGTGCGGCATGGAGCTTGGATATTTTCTGGCGACGACAAAGGGAAAGGCGCGGCGCATTCTTGCCATCTACAACAACGAAGTTCCCGACCAGTTTCAGCGCTACAAGAACGTTCGAGTTGTGTCGCTGGAGGAAAAGCACCGCTCCGAGCTGGGTCCCGATCTAGGCAAACTGGAAGACTCGGATCTCTTCTCGTTCTTTCGCGATCTCAGCGAGGAAGTCGGAAGACGATTCCCGCCGGCGAGCCCCGGCCGCTATTTCGAGGACGCACGAAAGTGGGCGGAACAAAGCGCCAGGGAGGTCACGGACAGCTACTTCAATACGCTGCAGGACCGCGTCAAATCGACCTGGTTTCCGCAGAAGCGAATAGAGGTTCGGACAGATGCTTCCGTGTTCTGGGAAAAGGGCAGTCCAAAGCTGCCCGATCAGGCCGTTGTGGTGCTCGAAGCCACAACGTGCGGGGTTCTCAAATACGGCGTGCCGCGGGAGCAAGCCAGCGTTACGAAGACATGGAAGGAGTTCGAGGAAATCGTCCTGCAACAAACCGGCGGATTGAATTTCACGGCAATGATGACCGACGTCATCGTTTCCGCGCTGCCCAACAATGCGGAAGCGCTCAACGATCATTTCTTCCTGGCGCCGGACGAGAAAAGCTATCGGATCCTGCTCGTGATGCATCGGCTCTACGGCAACGGCAAGCGCGAGTTCGTCGTCAATCTGGTCGAGACATTGCGGCCGATATCCGGGGAAGGCAACAAGGAGACCTCGGTGATGACGGCGGCCATCATGCTCGCGTCGAAATACCGGTTTCTGTTTCTCGAGCAGGAGTCCAGGTACGGAACCGAGAAGATCGGCCAGGCGATCAAAGGCAACAGCACGGTTGCGGTTCGCCAGCTTCTGAAGGATATGGACCGCGTTCACGCCGAGGCGACAAAGGAGGGATTGGCTGATGAAACGGCGCTGATCAAGCTGTTCGGGCCGACCGAGGAGTATGAGGTGCGCGATCTCTTCGAAAAATTCTGGCCGCCGTTGATCGACATGAAGACGGCGGCTTCCCGGTTTCTCGAGGAGCCCAATAACCAGACCCGCGAAGCCTTTGTCGAGAAGCATCAGAGCTTCGTCGATTTGACCCAGGGGATCAACCAGCGCTTCATCGCGCTCTGCCTGAGCAAGTATCATAGCCTGATTGGAAATTAGGCGGTACGGTGGGTAGAGCGCAGCGAAACCCACCGTCTTTCCGCTTGCGAGAGGGGGGTTACGCTCCCCGCCTTTGCTCTTTGAGCTACGGCGGACAGGTCGCTGATGTTACTGCGTCAGAAATCTATATGCGACGATCAGAGCCACCATGCTCGCGAAAATCAGCAGTGCCCGAAGGGATTTTCGAATCCTTGGCCTCGTCGAATGGCGCGTAGCCGATAAATCGGGCTGAGGTTTAGGCCGTCTCTGGAGCCGCACGACTTTGCCCTCTTTCGTTGGTGTGCGAGCCTTTGGTTCCGGGGCCGCGCCCACGCCTCCCAGCTCGCTGTAATAAGCGCTATAGACCTCGCGAACAGCCAGGGCCGTGGACTCGGCCTCGCTCATCGTATCGAGTCGGGTTCGATAGTTACTCAGAAACCTCTGTGCGTTTGATGGAAGGTCATCGAAACCACCGAGCTTGGCCATCATGAGCCAAGTGGCAAAATCGGCCTCGGCCTTCGTGCGAGCTTTCCTGGCGATACTGGTATTGGAGCTAGAGGGCATGGTGGTCCGGTTGTTTTCGCCCGCCCAAACTCGGCGTTCATGGCGATCGTTGGACAGTTCGCTTGGGTATCTCGGTTGCCCGTTTCGTGCGCGATACCGATTAAATCACGATTCTAGCCTGTACAACTGACATCCTTCCCGACCAATACATGTCCGCCGTTGTGCAAAGCCGACTTTTTGGCTCGATGAAGATCGGCCAAGGTCCAAAGCAGAGCGTCAGCCGAGGGAGGCCTGCCGCTATTCTGGCTGAGATGCCGGCCTATTCGCCGACGCTCGCGTTTCTAGCCGCTGCGCCAAAAGAGCGCCTGTTGCCGCCGGTTTGCGAATACCCCAGCCCGCCTACAGGTCACAGCCTAACCCGAAAGAGTAGCTGGGTTCTCCATGAGAGGTATAGGGATCGCGTGCGGGCGGACGCATTATTCTGCAAGCGACGTCGAGCGATACATCGGGGTCGCGGCGATCTGAGGAACTGAACAGCGAGGTGCTCACCTGCGAGTTGACTATCGCAAAGCGATGGTCAAGCGAATCCGCGATGAACCTCCAAATCCGTTGCCGCGGCGGGCAAACCAACAGTCGCAGGCCGCGGCGATGATCATGCGGAGAACACGATGAGCATGTTTCAGCATATTGCGAAGGCAGCGGCGATGGGAGCCATCGCGGTCCTGCTTACCGCGCCATTTGCCGCGGCGGAGCAAGGCGGACGATACTGGGTGCCGAAAACGACGAGCCCAGGCGCATACTCGAGACCGTCAACGGCCAACCCCGCCCCATATTCCGACCCGACAATAACGACCCCGGCCCCATACGCGGGACCGATAACGACCACCCCCGCCCCATATTCTGGATCGATCAAGACGAACCGTGCCACGCATGGGCGGTGGCTCGTGAGAAACTCGACGAAACGGTTCGCCACCACACAGGTGCGGAAGCGATCCCCTCTCGCTGCGATGGCCCGCGCCGTCCCCGATTCCCAAACGCACCGTTTGATCCTGCAGGTCAACACGAATGACCCTGCCGTGATGAATCTGGCGCTGAACAACGCAACGAACGTTGCGCAACATTATAAGGAGCTCGGGGAGACGGTGAAAATCGAGGTGGTCACGTTCGGGCCTGGCCTTCACATGCTTCGCGATGACACCTCGCCGGTGAAGGCTCGAATCGAGCAAATGGCGCTGAGTACGCCGGAGGTATCGTTCAAGGCTTGCGGCAACACCCAGGAAAAAATGCACGAAGCCGAGCACAAGGACATACCGATTGTCTCTCAGGCGCAGGTGGTAGAGTCAGGCGTGGTGCGCGTGATGGAACTGCAGGAGAAGGGTTGGAGCTACGTAAAACCGTGACCGAGGCAAATCGTCATACCGGAGTTGGTTTGTCGCGAACGGGTTAACGTGGGATCGGCTATCTAACCCCCCCTATGATTTGAGCGTATCCGCCAATTCCTGCCATGGCGCGATCGACCAACTGCCCGACGCCGCGCCGGATGGCGAAGCGAGGACGAACACGACAGGGAAATCCGCAAGCGGCGGCTGCCGGCCCAGCGCGATCGCCGTCGTCGGTCGCCCATAGAACAGGCTCGCGGCCTTCTTGCTGGTGAAGGCGATCGTGTGCGGTCGGTATTTCAGCATCTTGTCCCGGAACGCCGGAATGTCGATCGGGAAGGCGAGCGCCTGGTGGTCCATGCCCGCGCCCGTCTTGCACAAATCCGTAAAGCCGATGCGAAGCTTCAACAACGTCGGAAACTCATGCGGCTCATAGCGGCGGTCCGTGATGCCGACCTGATGCAACGTGCGCCAGAAGCGATTGCCGGGATGCGCGTAGTAATGGCCGACGTCAGCCGACCGCTGGCTGGCGGCGGTGCCGACGAAGACAAGGCGGAGGTTGGCACGGCAGCTGGTCGGGAAGTTTGTCCACTGCGAGATTCTCAATCGTCATGCGCGGGCAGAAGCGCGAAGCGCGTATTCGCGCTGGATGACCCGCGCATCCATCAAACGAAGAAGCGCTTCGCGCGATGGATTGCCGGGCATAGGCGAGCGGAAGCGACGCCGTCCTTGGGACGGCTATGCCCGGCAATGACGGCATTCCTATGCCTTCAGCGACGCCACGCCCTCGATCTCGATCAGCATCTTCGGATCGGGCAACGCCACCACCACGCAGGTGGTGCGCGCGGGATAGGGCGCAGGGCCGAATGCTCCCGCATACAGCACATTCATCGTGGCGACGTCGGACGCGCGCGTCAGCAGCACGTTGACCTTGGCGAGATCGCGGAAGGTCGCACCGGCCTCATCGAGCACGCGCTTGATGTTGGTGACGACGTTGGCGAACTGGCCTTCGAAGGTGTCGGGCAGCGCGCGGTTCTCGTCAAAGCCGGGGATGCCGGAGATGAACAGGAGGTCGCCGACGCGGGCGGCGAAGGAGAGTGGCGGGGCTTTGACGCCGGGCGGGGGAGGGAAGTGTTGGATTTGGGGCATGGGCACCTTGAAATACAAACCCGCCTTCTCAGACAGCGGCGGCGGATCATGCGTTACGGATGCGCTCTGGGCGCTTTTACCCGACCGATTTTGACGCCCGAAAGATATAGCGATTTGTACTGAAGAAATATCGTCCGGATTCGCTTAGTCGAGCGAACTCATTGTACCACTCTTCAGGGTAGTCGGAAGGAAGATCGTTCTTGCGACCCACGAAATCGCGCACCATGCCGGCAAGACCTTTGCTGTAGGCGTCATCGTGCCATTGAAGATTGAGGATCGGGAAGACAACTGCACCATCGAGTTGAAAGTCTGCGCGGACCAAACGGTGCGAGAGCGACCTGGGCAAGCGGGGGTGCGCACAGTGCGATTCCCAGGACTTCATGACCAACGCCATCCGTTCCGGTCTTTCAGAATGCCACACGACGGTGTCCCAATCCGTCGTGACAAACACGGCCCGCCCACCCGGTCTCAGCACGCGGCACGTCTCGGTAAGAACGCGATCGACATCGGGCACGTACTCGGCGACCTGGGTGCATGCAACGACGTCGAACGATGCGTCGGGCTGAACTATCTGCGTAGCATCGCCAACTGCGTATGAAAGCCATTCCGGCGGATTTCGCGTCCTGCAATGTGCGATCAGGTCGCTTGAGATATCCATGCCGGTAACGGCGCCACCGGGGCCAACACTGACCGCCATGCTTTCGCATAGAAAGCCCGGCCCGCAACCGACATCCAGTACGCGCTCACCAGGTGAGAGAGCGAGCTGCTTCATTGTCTCCGATCGCTGTGCGACCACATCTGTTGTAAGGTAAAGCCTCTCCAGCTTCCGTGCGGTGTCTTCAGTGAATGTAAGTCCGCTCATTGTTGCCTCCGAAGGCAGAGATGCCCGGGTCATGAAGACGCGCTGGACCCGGGCATGACGAGAAGTGCCCCCTTACAACACCCGATTACTCTCCTTCACCTTCTCCGCATCCAGATACACCTGCCCGCCCATCTCCTTGAACTTGGCGCTCATCGCCGCCATGCCGTCCTCGATCGTCCCACTCACCGACATCCCCACCCCCGCCGGATCGTTCAGCGTCGCCGCGTAATCCCGCACGTCCTGCGTGATCTTCATCGAGCAGAATTTCGGGCCGCACATCGAGCAGAAATGGGCGACCTTGTGGGCTTCCTTCGGCAGCGTTTCGTCGTGGAAGCTTTTGGCGGTGTCGGGATCGAGGCCGAGGTTGAACTGGTCGGTCCAGCGGAAGTCGAAGCGGGCGCGGGAGAGCGCGTCGTCGCGCAGTTGGGCGGCGGGGTGGCCCTTGGCCAAGTCAGAGGCGTGGGCGGCGATCTTGTAGGTGATGACGCCGACCTTGACGTCGTTGCGATCGGGCAGGCCGAGATGCTCCTTCGGCGTTACGTAGCAGAGCATGGCGCAGCCGAACCAGCCGATCATGGCGGCGCCGATGCCCGAGGTGATGTGGTCGTAGCCCGGCGCGATGTCGGTGGTCAGCGGCCCGAGCGTGTAGAACGGCGCCTCGCCGCACTCCTTGAGCTGCTTGTCCATGTTGATCTTGATCTTGTGCATCGGCACGTGGCCGGGGCCTTCGATCATCACCTGGCAGCCTTTTTCCCACGCGATCTTGGTCAGTTCGCCGAGCGTCTCCAGTTCGGCGAACTGCGCGCGGTCGTTGGCATCCGCGATCGAGCCGGGGCGCAGGCCGTCGCCGAGCGAGAACGAGACGTCATATTTGCGCATGAGATCGCAGATCTCGTCGAAATGCGTATAGAGGAAGCTCTCCTTGTGATGCGCCAGGCACCACTTCGCCATGATCGAGCCGCCGCGCGAGACGATGCCGGTGACGCGGTTGGCGGTGAGGTGGATGTAGGGCAGGCGCACGCCGGCGTGGATGGTGAAGTAGTCGACGCCCTGTTCGCACTGCTCGATCAGCGTGTCCTTGTAGAGCTCCCAGGTCAGCTTGACCGGATCGCCTTCGCACTTCTCCAGCGCCTGATAAATCGGAACGGTGCCGATCGGGATCGGCGCGTTGCGCAGAATCCATTCGCGGGTGGTGTGGATGTTGCGGCCGGTCGAGAGGTCCATCACGGTGTCGGCGCCCCAGCGGATCGCCCACACCATCTTGTCGACTTCCTCCTCGACCGACGACGTCACGGCGGAGTTGCCGATATTGGCGTTGATCTTGGTCAGGAAGTTGCGGCCGATGATCATCGGCTCGAGTTCGGCGTGGTTGATGTTGCAGGGGATGATGGCCCGTCCGCGCGCGATCTCGGAGCGGACGAACTCCGGCGTGATGAAGGCCGGCACCTCGGCGCCAAAGCTTTCGCCATCGGCGAGCGCTGCTTCGGCGCGTTCGAGCTGTACTTTGCGGCCGAGGTTCTCGCGCTCGGCGACGTAGATCATCTCCTTGGTGATGATGCCGGCGCGGGCGAATTCGAGCTGGGTGATCTTGTGGCCGTCGAGCCCGCGTAAGGGTTTGTGGTGCGCGGTGAAGGCCTTTGCGGCATGCGAGGCGCCGACATTGCCGTTATCTTCCGGCTTGATGTCGCGTCCCTCATACTCCTCGACGCCGCCGCGCTCCCTAACCCAGGCGAGGCGACCGCGAGCTAGGCCGGCGTTGACGTCGATGGTCACGGTCGGATCGGTGTAGGGGCCGGAGGTGTCGTACACCGGCAGGTTCGGCTCACCGGCGCCTTCGCTCAGCATGATCTCGCGCAGGGGCACGCGCAGGTCGGGCGCTGTGTCCGGCGTGGCAAAGATTTTGCGCGACGACGGCAGCGGGCCGGTGGTGACGGCGGGGAGCGTGGTGTCGGGATTGGAGCGGATGTTCATATTGTATCCTCCGGTTTAATTCTGATTGGTGTTCTCCGTCATTGCGAGCGCAGCGAAGCAATCCATCCCACCGAGCAAGCGGTGAGAATGGATTGCTTCGTCGCTGCGCTCCCTTGCGCAAACGCTTCGCGTTTGTCGCAGGCAATGACGGCTGTGGTGGTTTCGAATTGCATCACGCGGCCTCCGCGCTGTCGCCGAGCCATTGCCGCACCCGCGCGTCGGGGTCGGCGTTCTGGGTGACGTCGCTGACGACGGCGATGGAGTCGGCGCCGGCGGCGAAAATCTCGGCGGCCTGTTCGAACTTGATGCCGCCGATCGCGACCAGCGGGATGTTGCCGACGCGCTTCTTCCATTCGGTGATCTTCGGAATGCCCTGCGGCGCGAAGCGCATCGATTTCAGCGTGGTCGGAAAGATCGGTCCGAGCGCGATGTAATCCGGATCGGCGCGGAGCGCGGTCGCCAGCTCTTCGTCATCGTGGGTGGAGATGCCGAGCGTCAGCCCGGCTTTCCTGATCTCGTTGAGGTCGGCGTCGACCAAATCTTCCTGGCCGAGATGCAGATGCTGCGCGCCGGCCACGATCGCCGCGCGCCAGTAATCGTTGACCACGAGTTTCGTCGGCGTGCCCTTGGTCACGGTGAGCGCGTCGGTGACGATCTGCAGCGCCTGCCCGTCATCGAGCTCCTTGGCGCGCAGCTGGATGGTGCCGACGCCGAGCTTGGTCAGGCGTTCGACCCAGGCGACGCTGTCGACGACGGGGTAAAAACGATCAGGATACGCGTGGCGATCAGGATACAGCATGCCAGAAGGGTGTCCCGATGACAGGGGTTGAAGGGGAGGCGAAGTCGCGGGCTTCCATCAGCCCGGCCTCGTAAGCGGCGCGGCCGGCCTCGACGCCGAGACGGAACGCATTCGCCATCGCAATGGGGTCCGTGGCTTTGGCGATCGCCGTGTTGAGCAGCACCGCGTCGTAGCCGAGTTCGAGCGCGTGCGCCGCGTGGCTGGGCGCACCGATTCCGGCATCGACCACCAGCGTCACATCAGGCAGGCGGTCGCGCATCAGTTTCAGGGCGTCGCGGTTGATGATGCCTTTCGCGCTGCCGATCGGCGCCGCCCAGGGCATCACCACCTTGCAGCCGGCATCGACCAGCCGCATCGCGACGGAAAGGTCCTCGGTGCAATAGGGGAACACCTCAAAGCCGTCCTTGATCAGGATGGAGGCGGCTTCGACCAGGCCGACCACGTCGGGCTGCAGCGTGTCGTTGTCGGCGATCACTTCCAGCTTGATCCAGGACGTCGCAAACAATTCGCGCGCCAGTTTTGCGGTGGTCACCGCTTCGCGCACGCTGCGGCATCCCGCCGTGTTCGGCAGCACGGCGACGTCAAGCTCGCGGATCAGCGACCAGAACGCGTCGCCCGTCTTGCCACCGGCGGCTTCGCGCCGCAGCGACACCGTGACGATGTTGGCGCCGGAGGCGCGGATCGCCGACTGCATGATCGCCGGCGAGGGATACAGCGCGCTGCCGATCAGGAGGCGGGAGGAGAAGGTTTTGTTGTAGAAGTTTACCATCCGTGTTCTCCGTCATTCCGGACGGTCCGCAAAGCGGACCGATCCGGAATCTCGAAGTTGTGTGCGCGTATGTGTCCGCGAGATTCCCCGATGCGCACTGCGCATCTGAGGTTCGCGCTGACGCGCGCCCCGGAATGACGAGCAAGCCAATCAGCGTCCATCCTCACCCTCCCTGCCGCGGCGTGATGATCTCGATCTCGTCGCCGCCTTTCAACGCCGTCTCCGCCCAGCGGCTCTTCGGCAGCACGTCGTAATTCAGCGCGATCGCAAAATGCGTGCCCTCGTATTCGAGTTCACTCAGCAGCGCATCGACACTCACGGCGTTGATCTCCCGCGCCTCGCCGTTGACGGTCACGCGCATTGCATCACCTCATTGTCGATCTCGCCGCGCTGAACGTAACTCAGCGTCAGTTCCGCCAGCGCCGGCGCCAGCAAAAAGCCGTGGCGATAGAGTCCGTTGACTGCGATCTTGTCGTTGTCGACGGCGATCCGCGGCAGGTTGTCGGGGAAGGCGGGACGAAGTCCGGCGCCGAATTCGACGATGCGTGCCTCGGCAAAGGCCGGATGCACGGCATAGGCCGCGCCCAGCAATTCCAGCGCCGAGCGGACGCTGACAGCGGTGTCCTCGGCTTCGATCGAGGTCGCGCCCAGCATGAATCTGCCATCGCCGCGCGGGATCACATAGAGCGGCCAGCGCGGATGGATCAGCCGCACCGGGCGCGACAGTTCGACCTCTGAGGTCTCGACGATGATCATCTCGCCCTTGACGCCGCGGAGCTGCGGCTCTCGGTCGCGCGCGGCAAGCCCGCGGCAATCGATCACGATGCCGTCGAGATCATCGGCCTTCGCCTCGCTGTTGAACTGGATAATACCGCCGGCCTTGGCGATCTCGGCGTGCAGTTCTGGCAGCACGCGGCGCGGTTCGACATGGCCTTCGTCGGCGTAAAACAGCCCCTCGCGAAAGCGGCCGTCGAGCGACGGCTCCAGTTCGCTGAGCCCACGCGCGTCCAGCCGCTGATGTCCGCTGGTGAGCTTCGCAAAGCGCTCGAAATCGGTGCGGTCGCGCGGATGCGCCACCACCAGCGATCCCCTGAACGGTGTCTGCGGAAAATGCGCGCGCCACAGCGCCAGCGAGCGGATGCCGAGCCTCGTGATCACGGGCTCGGACGCCTCCGCCTCGCACCACGGCGCCAGCATGCCGCCGGCCCAATGGCTGGTGGCATCCGTCATTGCGGCGTCACTGCGCTCGTGCAGGGTAACGGCGTGTCCGGCTTGCGCGAACAATAGCGCCTGCCAGGCGCCGGCAACGCCTGCGCCGATGATGGATACGGGGGAATCCCCCCGCAGCTTCGAACTCTGGTACATCCCTGTCCCTTCGCCGGCATGACCCGGATCAGGTTCAAAGGGTCACCGCGGTCTCCAACCGGAACAGGCCAGAGCTTGCGGTATCTCAGCTCCTCATCGGAGCTCCCCTCGGAACAGCGCTAATGTAAGCCGATGGGCGGAGGTGTCAACGCGGCTTTGCGCCGTCTACACCGGCTTGAGCAGCCGGAACCTGCTCCGTACCGGCATCCGTTGGCGTTTTGGCCGCCTCAGCCGGCTTCGCCAGTTCCTTCGGCGGTGCACTCGCCATGACGGATCTGGCCTGCTTCAGGTGCGTCAGCCGCTGCTGCTTTGCGGCGTAGTAATACCCGCTCGCATAATAGTGCACGGCGCGATCGTGATCGCCGCCTGCGGCGCGAAAGGCGCCGGCGAGATATTTGATGCCGTAGATGAGATTGGTCTCGGGATCGCGCAATCCCGCCGCGTCACCGGTGTAGCCGAGGCTGCGCGCGGTCGGCAGCTTGATCTGCATCAGCCCGATGGCGCCGCCGCGGCCGAGCAAATTGGGCTGATATTTGCTCTCACGCACGATCACGCGATGCACCAATGTTTCCGGAACCAGATTGGCCTTGGCGTGGGTCGCGACCAGCGCTTCATATTGCGCGCGCTGCTGCGCCTGCGCATCGGTGCCAAACGAGAGCGCGGTGATGGCGACGAGCCAGGCCAAGGCGTGTAAACGGTTCATCAGGATGGTCCCGGGCGGACAGCTTTGAAAACCCGGCTTTATCAGGAGGTTGCTCCCGGAAGGCAAGCGCCGTATTTGGCGAGACACGATGGCGAAAAAATGTTCACCGATCCGAAGCTGAAGTAAGAGCCGAGTTGAATCGTTAAATTCGTAACGGCAGCTTGCTGCAGGCGCTTACGATAAATGTTCGGCTCGCAAAAATGTTTTGTCGTGCAAATGAATCAATGACGGTCTAAGATCAATCGCGACAGTGCTTGCGGCAACAGACCTGTCCCATTCAAACACATCAAAAAATATCAACAGAGGGAGATGCGCCATGGCCCGATTCGATTCCGGCTATTTGCCTCGCGGAAATCCCTGTGCTCAGTGTAGCGCGCCGATCCAAAGGCCCGATTGGGTGGAGAGCAGTCCGGGACGCATGTCCTATCTCTGGCACTGCCGCGCCTGCGACTATCGCTTCGAGGCCATTGCCATCTACGACGAGGCCCAGCACGAACCGCTTGCGGCCTGAGGCCCAAGAAGTCTGAGGTCCAAGAAGGCTGGTAGCGCTCACGCGGCGGCGCGCTGCTCCTGCTGATGCACCGGCAACTCGATGCGAACCACCAGCCCGTGCGGTTGCCGGTCGTGCAGCGACAACGCGCCGCCATGCGCGATCACGATCGCGTTCGCAATCGAAAGGCCGAGGCCGAAGCCCTTGGCCTCGTCCATGTTGCGCGCATCGTCGCCGCGCACGAACGGTTCCAGCACGTCGGCCTTGTGCGCATCCGAAATGCCGGGGCCGTCGTCCTCGACATCGATCGTGATGCGATCGGCGGAAACACCGAGCCGGATCGTCACCTGCGCGCCGAACCTCACGGCGTTCTCCACCAGATTGGTGACGCTGCGGTGCATGTCGTCGGGGCGGACCGTCGCCATTGCATGCGGCGGGCCTTCATAGACGACCTTGTGGCCGATGTCGGCGAACTGGTCGACGATCAGCTGCAGCGTGCTCGCCACATCGACCAGCGTCATGTGCTCGAGCCGGCGGTCGTTGCGCAGGAACGACAGCACCGATTCCAGCATCGAACGCATCTGGTCGAGATCGCCCAGCATCCGCACGCGCTGGGTTTCATCCTCGATGAATTCCGCGCGCAGCCGCATCCGCGTGATCGGCGTGCGCAGGTCGTGGCTGATCGCGGCCAGCATCTTGGTGCGGTCATCGATCAGGCCGGTGATCCGCTCCCGCATGCGGTTGAGGGCCTTGGCCACCGAGCGGATTTCCTCGGGGCCGCGCTCGGGAAGCGGCGCCATGCCGCCATTCAGGCTGAAATTTTCGGCGGCCTTCGCAAACGACGACAGCGGCGCCGTCAGCGCTCGCGCCGCCCACAGGCCGAGCAGCGTCACGCTGATGACGGCGAACAGCAGCGTCATCATCCAGGGCCCGGCCCAGAACGGCGCCATTCGCTGGCTAGGCATCACCTTGCCGGAAATCAGGGTGCCGTCGGGCAGCGCAATGCCGATCCGATGCGGGTCGCGGTTGTCTGGGAGCGCGAACAGGTGATAGCTGCTGCCGAGACGGCGATGCAGGCTGCGCAGGCCGGGGTCGTCTGGTTCGATGGCCTCCGTCACGGAAGCTGGACGGAAGAATTTCGAGCGCCGAGTTGCGGAAAGGTCCTGACGATATCGGCGAGCAGCCGCGGCCGATCCGACGCGGGTGCCGCACCGAGCAATTGCGCCGATACGGCGAGCTGGGCATGTCCACGGTCGATCGAGGGATCCGGTTGATCAGGCCGATGGATCAGGAAGCTTGCCGTGAAGACCAGATGCAGGCCTACGACCGAGACCACGACGAGAGCGGCAATCTGGCCGCTGATGCGTCTCAGATTCAGGATGCCGGTCCACTTCATGATCAGTTGTCCGCCGCGGCAACCGCTTCCACGCCTGTCGGTTCAACCTGTATCGGTTCAACCCTTGGGGTGAACATGTAGCCGCCGGAACGCACCGTCTTGATCATCGTCGCCTCCTGCGGATCGGGCTCGATCTTGCGGCGGATGCGGCTGACCAGCACGTCGATGCTGCGTTCGAATGAGCCGGCGTTGCGGCCCTGCGTGAGGTCGAGCAGGCTGTCGCGCGACAGCACGCGGCCGGGCCGCTCGCAAAAGGTCCGCAGCAGATCGAATTCGGCGCTGGTCATGGCGACGCGCGCGCCGTCCGGATTGCGCAGTTCGCGCAAGCGGCAATCGATCCGCCAGCCGAGGAAAGTCAGCACCGACGCGCTGTCGATCTCGCTCGCCGTGCGGGCGGCCGTCTGACGCCGCAGCACGGCGTTGATCCGCGCCAGCAATTCGCGCGGGTTGAACGGCTTGGCGAGATAGTCGTCGGCGCCCATCTCCAGCCCCAGGATGCGGTCGACGTCCTCGCCGCGCGCGGTCAGCATGATGATGGGGATGTGGGATTCGGCGCGCACCTTGCGGCACAGGCTCAGGCCGTCTTCGCCTGGCAGCATGACGTCGAGGATCAACAGGTCGACGCGATGATCGATCATGGCGCGCGCCATTTCGCGGCCGTCATTCGCGGTCGACACGTTGCAGCCATTGGTGCGCAGATATTTCGCAATCAGCGCCCGCGTCTCGCGGTCGTCTTCCACGACAAGGATGTTGGGCATTGTCTGAGCCATACTAACCTTTTGTCGGGGATTCGCGGCGGCCGCCGAAGATTTTTGTTTCCAGATGTTTCTGTAGTCGCGTGGGCAATATGGGGCAACAGGGAGGGTGCGCGCAGGAACCCCTCGTTAAGATCATTAACCTTAAATCCGGGCGCTTGCACCACCATCCCGGAGCCAGACATGACCTCGATTTCGGCGGCTTCCGCCTCCAGCTACCAGTCGCCCCTCCAGCGGCTGCAGGACGAACTGCAGTCCGAAGTAAGTTCAGGTGCCGTCAGTTCCTCCGATCAAAGCGCGTTGTCGTCTGCGTTGACGGATATCGATTCCTCGCTGCAGTCGAGCCAGGCCAGCGACCAGACGAGCGGCACCAAGCCATCGCCCACCGATCTCAAATCGAAGATCGACGACCTCATTCAAAGCGAAGTCTCCAGCGGCAAGCTGACCAGCGACCAGGCGACTGAGTTGCAGGGTGTGTTCAAGGCCGCGTTCGCCAATGGTCCGGATGGTGCCGGCGGCGCCGATAGCGCCGATGCCAGCGGTGGAACGACCGCGGCCGGTGGCGCGCATCATCGCCATCATGGCGGCCACGGCGGTCCGCCGCCGGCGGACGATTCGTCCTCGAGCAGTAGCTCCAGCAGCACGAGTTCGGTCAGCGACGTTCTGCAGCAGTTCCTGCAATCGTTGCAGGACTCGCTGTCGTCCTCGTCGTCGACCACCTACAGCTCGACCGGCAACACCAGTGCATCGGGCAACAGCACGGCGTCGTTCTCGGCGCTCCTGATCAACTACCAGGCCTGATCTCTTCCTGACGCGGCGATGCGCGTCGCAGCCATCCTTCCCGAAAGGGAAGGGTGGTTGTCGTTTTTTCGGGGGACGGCGGAACCTGCGGATGAATGAAGCGTTGTCTCCTGCATTCATCCGTCCATTCATCCGTGGAGGGTCCGATGGCACTCGACGTCATGACGAAACCCCATCAGCTGATCGCGAGCGACCGCGTCGAAGGCACTTCGGTACGGCGGCCGAACGGCGACAAGATCGGTCACATCGAACGCCTGATGATCGACAAGATTTCCGGCAAGGTCTCCTACGCCATCCTCAGTTTCGGCGGCTTCCTTGGCGTGGGAAGCAATCTGCTGCCATTGCCGTGGGGCCGTCTTCGCTACAATCCAACGTTCGAAGCCTATGAGCTCGACATCGAGGATGAAGAGCTGCAGCGCGCACCGTCATTTCGCGCGGACAAGGATTTCGACTGGGGCGATCGTTCGCAGGAGTTGGAACTGCATCGCTTCTACGGCATGCCGCCCTATTGGGGCGGCTTCTGACCGCACTGTTCCATTGGAACGGTTGCCGACGTGAAGGGTTTTCCCAGCATGGATTTCGAAACCGGGAGAACTCATATGTTAGCCAAATACACCATCGCTGCTGTGGCCGGTTCCGCGTTGCTCACGAGTATCGCATTCGCGCAGACGTCGACCACCACCACCGACCGCGCCAACATGGCGCCCGCGGCCGCATCCGATACCTCGTCATTCAATGGTGACTGGCGCGCGTCGAAAGTGGCCGGCCTTCGCGTCTACAACGACAAGAACGAGAGCGTCGGTTCGATCAACGATCTGCTCATGGACAAGAGCGGAAACATCAAAGCCGTCGTGATTGGTGTCGGCGGTTTCCTCGGCGTCGGTGAGCATCTGGTCGCGGTGGCCTTCGACAAGGTGAAGTTCGTCGACGAGCCGGTTGTCTATGCCGGCGCCGCCGAAAACCCGAACGCGGGCGGTGCCAAGACGATGCCGCCAACCACGTCGTCAACGACGACCACGGGTGCGGCGACAAGTTCGCCGGCGGCCACCGCATCGAAGCCCAATCCCTGGTACCCCGATCACGCCGTGTTCAACGCGACCAAGGATGAGCTGAAGGCGATGCCGGAGTTCAAATATTCGACGAACTGAAACGACGCGTGAATCCCTGACGGAAAAGCGCCCGGTTCTGCCGGGCGCTTTTTTCTGTTTCCGTCATTGCGAGCGAAGCGAAGCAATCCATGCCTCCGCAAGCCGTGAGATGGATTGCTTCGCTTCGCTCGCAATGACGGAAGGACCACCCGAATGGTGCGCCGCATCCTATCGGCTCCCATATTCCGGTGTTAGGCTTTGGCTGCGGCAGGTGCACCCTGCGTCCTGCCTGACAACAGCGGGAGCACGACATGACTGAGAGCGTCTACAAGGTGATCGAGCTGATCGGTACCAGCAAGGAGTCCTGGGAAAAGGCCGCCACGGCGGCGGTCAGCAGGGCCGGAGAAACCCTGCGCGAGCTGCGCGTCGCCGAAGTCGTCGAGCTTGATTTGCAATTGGACGCCAAGGGCAAGGTCGAAGCCTACCGTGCCAAGATGAAAGTCTCGTTCAAGTTCGAAGGCTCGTAGGCCAATTTCATCGTCATGCCCGGCCTTGTGCCGGGCATCCACGTCCTTTCGCAACGAAGCACGCAGATGGGTGGGCAAAGGCGCTCCTGCGCCGTGCCCACCATTTCTGTTCGAACTCGGCGTTGGTGGGCAGCTGCGCTTTGCCCACCCTTCGATTTCGGCGATCTCAATGCGTGACCAGCGGGCAGCCGCCCTTGTCGAGCGGACGGAACGCCTCATCGCCCGGCACGGTTGCGATCAGCTTGTAGAGATCCCACTCGTTCTTCGACTCCGCAGGCTTCTTCACCTCGAACAGATACATGTCATGAACCATGCGGCCGTCGATGCGGATCTTGCCACCCTTGGCGAAGAAATCGTTGATCGGGGTGGCGCGCATCTGCTCCATTACCTTTGGTGCCTCGTCGGTGCCGATCGCCTCGATCGCCTTCAGGTAATGCATGGTCGCCGAATAGAGCCCGGCCTGGATCATGGTCGGCATGTGGCCGACCTTCTCGTTGAAGCGTTTCGAGAAGGCGCGGGTCTCGTCGTTCATGTCCCAGTAGAAGGCGTCGGTGACGATCAGGCCCTGGGTCGCCTTGACGCCGAGCGCGTGGGTGTCGGTGATCTCCTGCAGCAGCGCGATCATCTTCTGGCCGCCATCCGTGATGCCGAATTCGGCCGCCTGCTTCAGCGCGTTGGTGGTGTCGCCGCCGGCGTTCGCCAGCGCCACCACCTTGGCCTTGGAGGCCTGCGCCTGCAGCAGGAAGGAGGAGAAGTCCGACGAGTTCAGGGGATGCCGGACGTCGCCGAGCACCTTGCCGCCGCTTTCCTTGACGACGTTGGCGGCATCGCGCTCCAGCGCCATGCCGAAGGCGTAGTCGGCGGTGACGAAGAACCAGGTGTCGTCGCCGCGCTTGACCATCGCTCGGCCTGCGACGTTCGACAGCGCATAGGTGTCGTAGGTCCAGTGCACGGTGTTGGGCGAGCAGGCAACGCCAGTAATGTCGGAAGAGCCGCCGCCGGAATTGATGTTGATCTTGTTCTTCTCGCGTGTCAGCGCGGAGATCGGCAGCGCCACCGAGGAGGTCGGCACGTCGAAGATCGCGTCCACCTTGTCGTTGTCATACCAGTTGCGCGCGATGCTGATGCCGACGTCGGGCTTGTTCTGGTGGTCGGCGGCGACCACTTCGACCGGCTTGCCCTTCACCTTGCCGCCGTAATCGGCCACCGCCATCTGCACCGCGGCCAGTGAGCCCTTGCCGGTGGCATCCGCATAGAGGCTCGACATGTCCGTGAGCACGCCGATCTTGACGACGTCGTCGGAAATCTGGGCATTCGCCGCGCCGCTGGTGGCGGCGAGTGCGATACCGGCCGCGACCGCGGCTGCGAGTGACTTCATGGTTTCTTCTCCCGGGCTTCTTGTTGTTGACGGCTTTGATTGAGGGCTCTGTTGTATCCGGCTTGACCGGAGCGCGCAAAGCCGTCTTTTTGAGCATGCGCAGGGTATGGATCGGTGGCCCGGCGCCGGAGACAGCGATCGATGACGACGCGCAGCGACGCCCCCAAGATCAAGCTCTATCTGTTCCTGCTGGCAATTCAGATTACCGGCGTGGTCGCTTTCGTCCATCAGGAATTACCCGAATTCAGGCAGGTCGTCGTCCATCCGGGCGCGCAACTTCCACCTGATACCCGTGCCGATCTCATGTCGGTCTGTGTCGTCGTGGTGATGCAAACCGCGTTCTGGTACCGGCTGCGCCATGTCCCGATTCCATTTCGGCATCCGAACGCGATCCTGAGCCATTTGCTGCTGTTTCTGGGCCGCGTCGGTTTTATCTTTGGCGGCGCATTATTCTCGGTGGCGGTCTTCAGGCACCTTCCGGAGCTCGGCAGGGACACGGATGTCCTGCTGGTCGCATCGCGTGGCGTGATCCTGGTCGCATCGCTGTTCGCGCTGTTTTGCGCCAGCCTTGAAATGGAACGGCTCGGAAAGGCGTTCGATGGCAATTGACATTGCAATCGACCTTGAATGTCCGGCGGTGTCGACCTGCCGGACTTTGGTTCGCCGCTGCGCAGAATTGCCGGATCGGTCGAAAAGATGGCCGGCGTTGTAATCGTCATCCCCGGACGAACGCACTTGCGTTCGCTCGGGGATGACGGGACACAACGCGAGCGCGACCTGGCCCGCTATCACAGCGCCGGCAGCGCGCTCACATAGGCGTTCATCGCGCCTTCGGCTTCGACGATCACGCGCAGCGTTTTTGAATCGAAGGCGATGTCGGCGAGCCGGATGGAGGTGATCTCGGCGGTGACCCGCACGCCGTCCTCGTTCTTCTGGAAATCGGCGATCACGGCGGCGATCTTCTTCTGCGCGTTACTGGCGAACGGCTTGAGATCGACGATCAGCTTGTCGGCCAGTGCCTGCTGGAGGTGCGGCATCACCGCGCGCGCCGCGGCGCCCAACAGCCCGAACGCCGCCTCCGACTCGACTGCCAACTGGACATCGGTCAGCCGCAGCGTCTGCTGCGACTGGTCGAGCGCTGGCCGGCCCCAGATATGGACGGTCGCTTCGCCGCCGAAGCCGAAGAAGCTCTTCTTCTCCTTCGCTTTCACCAACAGCGAGATCAGCAGGCGGTCGCCGGAAGCCGCCACGCTGGCATGCTTGACCGTGACGTCGACCGGCCCCGAGCCGTCCTCGGGGAAAGTCTTGCCGTCAAGCTGCGCCTCGATCAGCTTGGTCAGCGCGGTGAACGACATGTCGACCGGCATGCCGATCGAAATCCGGCCCGGCGTCGGCGGGATGATGCTGAGCGTTGCGGGGAAGGGGCAATCGGGATTGGTCGGCGTCTCCGTGATGCGCGTTTCGGCCTCGATGCCGAGCGTCAGCGTCACCGCTGTTGCA
This sequence comes from uncultured Alphaproteobacteria bacterium, assembly GCA_963774775.1. Lineage (GTDB taxonomy): Bacteria > Pseudomonadota > Alphaproteobacteria > Rhizobiales > Xanthobacteraceae > Bradyrhizobium. The sequence goes on along the minus strand of CAVZGZ010000012.1, from coordinate 77,115 downwards.
TCGACGCGCGGCTGCGCGGCGATCGCCCGGGTCGGCCGCATTTCGAGCCACAGCGGCGGCGTCGAGGAGGTGGACCCGGTGCCCTGCAGCGGGATCGAGCGGCAGGCCTTGGCCCATTGCAGCTTGGCGTTCTGCTCGAAGGTCGGATCGTTGCGCATCCGCGCCTGCACGCTGGCGAGCTGATCGGCGACCGTCTTGTCGATCAGCGGCTTGACCTGCGCGGGTACGTTGACGCGGGCGCCGGCCACGGTGAGGCTGGTGTCGCCCAGATTCACCTGCGCTGCCAGGTTGGGCTCGATGCGCCAGCTGGCGGCGAGTTTCGGCCGCGAGGTGATGGTGACGTTGCCCTTGATCTCGGCATTGGCATTGATGTTCTTGATGTTCACGCTGCCGATTTGCTTGGCGACATTGCCGCCGAGCAGGCTGCCGAGCGCGTCGCCGACCGCGCCCGTCGCCTTCGCCGACAGCGAGCCGGTGACATTGAGCGTGCCGGTCAGCGGCGTCGCCAGCGACAGCACGTCCTGTGCGCCGGTCGCGGTGATCGGCCCGCGCTGCGCGCTCCAGCCGATATCGGCGTTCTGCAGGATCTGCGACACCGGGTTGTCGGCCTTGCCGTTGAAGGTCTTCGGCGCGCCGCGGTCGGCGGCGTCACGGATCGCCGACAGCGCCACCGCGATCGGCGCCAGTACCACCGAGCTGCGTGGCGACGGCGGTAACGGTGGCAATTCGACAAGCGTCGGCGCCTGGACGGCGGCGCGTGGCGCCAGCCAGTCCATTGCCTTCAGGCTGACCAAAAATGAGGCCGCGATAACCGCGGCCCCGATCAGTATGCTCTTGAAATGCATCGGCAGACGCATCGTCCCCCCGGACCGATTGAACCAAACGCCTTCTACAGGGAAGGGGAAAGGTACGCCAGTGAGGCAAACTGGTGGCCACCTTGCGGCGCTTCATTGCGGAACGTGGCGCCAACGCAAAACGGCCCCGGACAATGCCGGGGCCGCTTTGGGTGTTCTTTACCCGGTCGGCTTAGCGGATGGCCGAACCGAGATCGGCGCGGCGGTCGGTCATCGGCATCACGATCACCTTGGTGCCGACATTAACCCGGGAATAGAGGTCGATGACGTCTTCATTGACGAGGCGCAGGCAGCCCGAGGAGACGTGGGTACCGATGGTCTCCGGCGCGTTGGTGCCGTGGATGCGATAGATGGTGCCGCCGAGATACATGGCGCGGGCGCCGAGCGGGTTGCCGGGGCCGCCGGCCATCTGGCGCGGCAAATAGGGCTGGCGGGCGATCATTTCCGGCGGAGGGGTCCAATCCGGCCATTCCGACTTCTTGGTGATGGTCTGCGTGCCGGACCAGGTGAAGCCGTCGCGGCCGACGCCGATGCCGTAGCGGATGGCCTGGCCGTTACCCAGCACATAATAGAGATAGGTGTTCGGGGTATCGATGATGATGGTGCCGGGCGCCTCGCGGGTGGCGTAGTTCACCACCTGGCGCTTGAAGCGGGCCGGACGTTCGATCGCGCGGCTCTCGTCCTGCAGCGGTGCGGCCTGGACCGGCGGCTGACCTGCTTGGGTCGGCGGCGTCAATAAGAACGGAAACAGCGGCAGCGGCGCGGCCGCGGCGGAAGCGGAAAAGGCAACGGCGCCAATGGCAAGTGCACCGAAAGCGGCGGCAGCGAGACGCGAGTTCATCTTGATGGAATGAAACATTGTCGACCCCTGTTTTAGCGCCCATGCGCACCAGTTTCCGGCGCGTCGTTGGGGAACTATCTACAGATCAACCGTTTCAGGACGTTTGCACGAAATCGCCAAAATGGTTTCGTGGCTTTAAGGAATTGTTTCAGGAAGGTTTCGCGGGGAGCGAGGGAGGGTTAACGGGGCGTCACCCTGCCGTCATCGTGGGCTCCCCATCGCAGCCAGGATTTGCTCGAAGAAAAGCTGTGCTGCCGGCGGCAGCGTGCGATTCCGCTTCTTGATGACGGCGATCGGCCGGGCGAATGCGGCGTCGTCGATCATGCGAGATTTCAGACTCGGCTCTGCCCTGACTTCCTTCGCGGACGCCGGAAGCACGGCGACACCGAGCCCCGCCTTAACCATGCCAACGGCCGTCATCATGTAGATTGCCTCACAGGCGGGGATCGGAAGGCGTCCCGCGGCCACGAACGCGCCGTCGACGATCGAGCGGACGCTCGTTTCCGAATCCATCAGCACCATCGGGAGTTCGGCAAGATCTTCCAGCGTGATCTTGCGCTTGCGTCCGAGCGGATGCCGCGAGGGAAAAACGACATGCATTCGATCATGCGTGAGGTGAAGGATCTCGAGATCCGGGTCCGTAAGCTCGCCGCCGGTGATGCCAATATCGACTTCTTCGGATCGGACGCTGGCATTGACCCTGCTCGCAATCACGTCTCTCACGACAAACGACATTCGCGGATTTGACCGTCGAAACCGCGAAATGATTGCGGGAAGCAGGCCCGCGGCAAACGAAGGCAGCGCCGCGATCCGCACGACGCCGTGCTGTTGGGTCGCAAGCGACCGGGTATCCATGATGACGGAATCGAGCTCGTGCAGAACCCGCTGGAAGACCGGAAGAAGTTCGCGTCCTACCCGCGTGACATCAACCGTTCGGCTGTTCCGATCCAGCAGTCGAATGCCAAGGGCCTCTTCCAGTTTGCGTATCTGGACTGTCAGAGCAGGCTGCGAGACGTGCAGGAGCGCTGCTGCGCGCGTGAAGCTTTTGAGGTGCGCGACGGAAACGAACGCGCGAACCTGACGCATATTGATATCCATAATGGAAAGCTATTGCTGTCATCCGAACATTGCAATTGTAAAATTGCCGGGGATGTTCCTAGTTCGACACCGCAGCTTTTTGCAACGCCTTGAACCGATCACGAGTTCATTCGCAAGCCGACGCGCCGGCTTGCGGGAAGAAAGAAAGTCTTCGGAGGAAACCATGCTGGCCCTTCTCGGCCTGACGACGGTTGTCGTGTTGCTGGCCGTCATCATCTCCAAAAGGATGTCGCCGCTTATTGCATTGATCCTGATTCCGGTCATCGCATCGTTGATTGGAGGCTTCGGCTTCGAGACCAGCAAATTCGTTGTCGACGGACTGAAGAGTCTGGCGCCGGTCGTCGGCATGTTCGTTTTCGCGATCCTCTTCTTTGGCGTCGTGACGGACGCCGGGATGCTTGATCCGATCATCGATCGCATTTTGCGCACGGTAGGGACCCGGCCGACCCGTATTGTGATGGGCACGACGCTGCTGGCGCTGCTGATCCACCTCGACGGTTCGGGGGCGGTGACATTTCTGATTACCATTCCGGCCATGCTGCCGCTCTACGACCGGCTGGGAATCGACAAGCGTATTCTCGCGTGCGCCGTTGCGATGGCGGCCGGCGTCAATTTCCTGCCCTGGACCGGTCCGATGATTCGGGCTTCGGCAGCGCTGAAGCTCCCCATCTCGGAGATTTTCAATCCTTTGATCGGCGTGCAGGCGGTTGGGTTGGCCTTCATTTTCACGGCGGCTTACCTGCTGGGTCGTCGCGAAGAGAAGCGGCTCGGAATGACCGGCTTGGCAGGCGATGCGGCTGCAGCGCGGCGGGAGCTCAGCGAGGAAGAGGCAAAGCTGCGTCGGCCGGGGAATTTCTGGATCAACATTGTTCTGACCATCGTCGTGCTCGGCATCATGGTCGCGATGGGTGAAAAGATTCCGCCGGCAATCATGTTCATGGTTGGAACCTGCCTCGCCCTGATGATCAACTACCCGAACGTCGACATGCAGCGAAAGCGGGTCGACGCGCACGCCAAAGCGGCGTTGATGATGGCGAGCATCCTGCTGGCGGCGGGCGTGTTCACTGGAATCATGCAGGGCTCAGGAATGCTCAAGGCGATGGCGCAAACGGCGGTCACGTTTGTGCCGGTGGAAATGGCTCAGCACCTGCCGTTCGCACTCGGTCTGATTTCAATGCCGTTGAGCCTGCTGTTCGACCCCGACTCCTTCTATTTCGGAGTCCTTCCCGTCGTCGCCGAAGTTGGCAAGCAGCTTGGTGTGCCGCCCGTTCAATTCGCTCAGGCTGCGCTGCTTGGGCAGATGACGACTGGTTTTCCGGTCAGTCCCTTGACGCCAGCGACGTTCCTGATCGTCGGTCTCACCGGTATCGACCTCGGCGATCATCAGAAATTCGCCTTTCCGTTCCTGCTCGGTGCCTCCGTCGTGATGACTTTCGCCTCGGTGATTTTCGGCGTATTCCCGCTGTAAGGGTGGAGGCACGATCATGAAAACAATCAGAATTGGCTCCGGAGCCGGATATTCCGGTGACCGGATCGAGCCCGCGGTGGAACTGGCCGAGAGGGGCGACATTCAATATCTCGGCTTTGAGTGCCTCGCCGAGCGTACCATCGCGCTTGCACAGCAACAGAAGCTCAGGGATCCCTTGGCAGGATACGATCCGTTGCTGGAGCAACGCATGCGCGCGGTTCTGGCGATCTGCAAATCCAAGGGCATCAAGATCATCACCAATATGGGCGCCGCAAATCCGAGCGCCGCGGCCGCAAAGACCGTCGAGATCGCGCGGCAACTGGGGATCGAGGGATTGAAGGTCGCGGCCGTCGTCGGCGACGACGTGCTGGAAGCCTGCAAGCGCGGCAATTTTCCGCTCCTGGAAATCGAAGGCCGCGTCGCGGACCTTGGCAACCGCATGTTGTCGGCCAACGCCTATTTGGGTGCTGGACCAATCGTGCAGGCCTTGGCCGCGGGCGCCGACGTGGTGATCACCGGCCGGGTCGGTGATCCCGCTCTGTTCATGGCGCCGCTGATCCATGAGTTCGGTTGGGCGATGGACGATTGGGATCGTCTCGGCAAGGGCGCGGTCGTCGGTCACCTGTTGGAATGCGCGGGGCAAATCACCGGAGGATACTTCGCAGACCCCGGTATCAAAGACGTCGCCGGGCTCGCGCGCCTGGGCTTTCCGATTGGGGAAGTAAGCGAGGACGGCGATCTGGTGATCACCAAAGTATCCGGATCGGGCGGCGCCGTCACGGAAGCAACCTGCAAGGAGCAGTTGCTGTACGAGGTGCACGATCCTTCCCAGTATTTGCAACCCGACGTCATCGGCGATTTTTCGAAGGTGACGGTGACCCAGATTGGCCCCGACCGCGTGCGCATCCAGGGTGGCAGCGGAAAGCCGAAGACGGGAAATCTGAAAACCTCGATCGGATACGTCGACAGCTACGTCGGCGAGGGCCAGATGTCGTATGCCGGGCCGGGCGCGCTGGAACGAGGCAGGCTTGCGCTCGATATCGTTCGCGAGCGTCTGGAATTGACCGGCGTACAGATGACGGAAGCCCGCTTCGACCTGATCGGTGCTGACGCGTTGCACGGTGCCGCCCTGTCCGGCGGCGGCAAACCCTACGAAGTCCGCATCCGCGTCGCCGGTCGTACCGATAGCCTTGCCGAAGCCGTGCGGATCGGAAACGAGGTGGAAACCCTCTACACGAATGGTCCGGCGGGTGGTGGAGGTGCTTTCAAATCAGCGCGCGAGATCGTGGCGGTTGTTTCCGTACTGCTGCCCGCGGACCTTGCCGCACCCAGCATTCAAGTATTCGTATCGTGAGCCCCGTCATGAAACTGCGCGACATCGCTCATTCCCGGACCGGAGACAAGGGCAATACCTCGAACATCTCCGTCATCGCCTTCGACAAGGCGCATTATGATTTCTTGCGCGAGCACGTTACGGCCGACCGCGTGCGGGCGCATTTCGCGGAAATCGTCAGAGGCGACGTGACGCGCTATGAGCTGCCGATGATCGCTGCGCTGAATTTCGTTTTGACAAATACGCTTGGAGGCGGCGTCACGCGATCGCTTGCGCTCGACGCCCACGGCAAGGGATTGAGCTCGGCTCTCCTTGACCTTGAACTCCCTGAGATGCCCGGGATCGTCAAAACCGATGTGGAGCCTGCACCTTGATCCGCAGTCCTTCGTCGTTCGCTTTGCTGCTTGGACCGGTCAGTACCTACAGCGCGCGCATCCGCGGCATATCCGTCGTGCCGGCGCCGATGATGGTGCGGCGGTCAGCGACGGCGTGGTGGAATTGCTCGAGCGTCAGCCCGATCACCGACAGGTCGCTCTCCTCGATCGCGCCGTCATCATAGCAATCCAGCGCCTCGCGCAACACGCTGTCCGCCTCGCGCTGCATGTCTGAAAGCTCTTCAGCGCTCTCTGCCTGCCGCGCCTTGGCAATCAGGTCGAGCAGATTGTCGCGATGGGCGAGGTATTGCTCGCGCTCGTCGCGCTTCCAGTAATGCTGCAGCCAGGCGCCCGCCGATCCCAGGCCCGACAGCAACAGCACCGCGGCCCAGATATAGTCGGAGTAGTTATCGAGGAAGGTGCGTTCGTTGCCGTCGATATAGGCCGCGGCGCCTGGATGCGCCGGCAGCGCCGCATCCTTGTCGGTGTCGGGCTTTTCGATCTTGGCCGCCGCCGGCACCTCGCGCGCGATCTGCTGGCGGATCGTGAACAGCTGCCGGACGAAGGCGGCGGCGTTGGCATCCGACAGCTTTCTCGAAGCGATGATCAGATGGTTGACGCTGACGGTATCGACCTTGTCATCCGGGCGCGCCGGGGATGAAGCGAAAATGCTGCCGGGAATCTCCTCGGCTTCATAGAGCGGGTGCTTCTTGGCGATCGCCTCCGACACGTCGATCGGAAGAAATTTCGGCTCGCCTCGGGCGGCCGCCGTCGCGGCGATGGCATCGCTCGTGATCTTGCTGTCGAGCGGGCCGACCGCCATGTAGGCGTCGACGTTGGTGTCGCGCGCCATCTCCGCGATCTGGCTGGTGCCGAACTGGCTGACCGCGACCTTGTCGGGGTTGACGCCGAACTCGGTCAGGATCACCCGCAGCAGCGTGACGTTCGCCTGCGTCTTGCCGATGACGCCAATGCGATGGCCGGCGAGATCGTCGAGGCTCTTGATCTTCGCCGCGGGCTGCTTCTTCGCGCCCTTCGCCGTCACGCCTGAAGGCGCCCACAACACCACGACGTTCTTGCGCAGGATCGCGACCGAGTTGGCATCATCAGGCAGATTGAGATCGCCGCGCGCGACCGCGAGGTCGGCTTTGCCGGCCGCGAACAGCGCGATGCTTTCCACCGCGCCCTCGGTCGAAATCGGCGACAGCCTGACAGGACTGCCGTCGCGCGCGAAGTTCTGCGCCAGCGCCTGGATCAGTTTCTGGTCTTCGCTGCCGGGCGGTCCGACCGCGATCCGCAACGTGACCGGACGCAGCGCGTAGTAGAGGGTGCCTGCGGTGAGGCCGAACAGGAAAATGCCGGCCGCGAGGATCAGCAGCGCATAGTTCTTGCGCTTCCGCCTCGGGCGGGTTGTGGCCGGAATCTGGTTGGTCTCTGACATCGTACTGTCACGTTACACGAAAAAGCGCCGAGGGAGGCTGAAAAAGAACCTTACATTTCGATGACGTCATACGCCTGAAATATCCATGTCCCAACGTCATGCTAGCGAGAATCATTAACACTTGGATTGCCTCAAAATGCGGATATTGATTGCGACCGATGCTTGGCATCCGCAGGTCAATGGCGTGGTGCGGACGTTAACCTCTCTGGCCCGTAGCGCCGCGACGCTTGGTGAGGACGTCGAGTTCCTGACGCCGGACGGATTCCCTTCCGTGGGCGTGCCGACCTATCCGGGCCTGCGCGTCGCGTTGCCGAACCGGCGCGAGATCGCGCGCCGGATCGAGGCGGCGGCACCCGACGCCATCCACATCGCGACCGAAGGTCCGATCGGCTGGATGGTGCGCGCCTATTGCCGCCGCCGCAAGTTGGCTTTCACGACCTCCTATACGACGCGCTTTCCGGAATATGTCGCCGTCCGCACCATGATCCCGGCCGGCATCGGCTACGCGGTGCTGCGGCACTTTCACGCAGCGGCTTCGATGACAATGGTCGCAACCGCATCGCTGCGGCAGGAACTGGCCGAACGCGGCTTCCGCAAGCTCGGCTTCTGGACCCGCGGTGTCGATACCGAGCTGTTCAGCCCCAACGATCCGGCCGCGCTCGATCTGCCGCGGCCGATCTTCATGACCATGGGCCGGGTTGCGGTTGAAAAGAATCTGGAAGCGTTTCTGGCGCTCGATCTGCCGGGCACGAAAGTGGTGGTCGGCGACGGCCCGCAGAAGGCGGCACTCCAGCAGAAATATCCGCGCGCCGTTTTCCTCGGCGAGAAGAAAGGTCAGGACCTGACCTCGCATCTCGCCGCCGCCGACGTCTTCGTGTTCCCGTCGCTGACCGACACTTTCGGCGTGGTTCAGCTCGAGGCGCTGGCCTGCGGTACGCCGGTTGCGGCGTTTCCGGTCACCGGCCCCAAGGACGTCATCGCCGATCATCCGATCGGCGCGCTGGATCAGGATCTGCGAGCGGCCTGCCTGCGCGCGCTCTCGATGTCGCGCGAGGCGTGCCGGAATTTCGCGCTGGAGCGTTCCTGGGAAAACAGCGCGCGTCAGTTCATTGGCAATCTGACGGCGTTGCAGCCGAGCCGCTCGCTGCGGCCGGCCCGCCGCGTCGCCAGCAGAAGTGCCGTGCAAGGGTAAAGCGTTTTCGAGCGAAGTGGGTACCGGTTCGCGTGAAGAAAAACGCGTCAAGACAGAAATCCGATCGAGAATTACCGAACGAAAGAGACGAGAAGGCAGAACATCCATGGCAGAAATCATCAAGCTCGACTTCGACCGTGAAATGGTCGAGACCGCCTACGACCGCTGGGCGCCGGTCTACGATCTCGTATTCGGCGGCGTGTTCAGCAAGGGCCGCAAGGCGGCGATCCAGGCGACCAACAAGATCGGCGGTCGCGTGCTCGAGGTCGGCGTCGGCACCGGCATCTCGCTGCCGCAATACGGCTCCCACCTTCGCATCTTCGGCACCGATATTTCGGAAGCGATGCTGCAGAAGGCCAAGAAGCGCGTCGCCGAGCTCGGGCTGAAGAATGTCGAGGGGCTCGCGGTGATGGACGCCGAGAAGCTCGAATTTCCTGACAACTCGTTCGACGTCGTGATGGCGCAGTATGTCGTCACCGCGGTGCCGAATCCGGAAACCGCGCTCGACGAATTTGCCCGCGTGCTGCGGCCCGGCGGCGAGCTCATCATCCTGACCCGCGTCAGCGCCGATGCCGGCGTGCGTCGTTTCATCGAGCAGAAACTGCAGCCGGTGGTGCGTCCGCTCGGCTTCCGCACCGCCGAGTTCGCCTGGTCGCGCTACGCGAAATGGCTGGCAGGTGCGCGCGGCATGGAGCTGGTGGAGCGTCGCCTGGTGCCGCCGCTCGGCCACTTCTCGCTGGTGCGCTTCCGCAAGATCGACGTCGCCAAAGCTGCGTAAGTCAAGGCTGCACGCCGCGGTCAGTTGCGTAACCGTCTCGCTGCACATCGTCATATGTCATTATGATGATGTCACATGCCGGACATCGAATCCCGCTACACACATTCCCGAAAGAATTTGGGGGAGATAATGATCAAGAATTTTCTGCAAGAGTTGCGAACCCAGCGCTGGGACGACCATCGCTACTATCATCACAGCCGCATCAACCAGTCGCTGCACTTCGTCAGTTCGGTGAGCTTCCTGGTCGCCTATGTGATGCTGTTCGTCGATCCGATGGTGTCGGCGCTGCTCGGCTGGCTGGTCTCGATGACCTCGCGCCAGGCTGGCCACTTCTTCTTCGAGCCCAAGGGGTACGACCACGTCAACCACGCCACCCATGAGCACAAGGAAGAGATCAAGGTCGGCTACAATTTGCAGCGCAAAATCGTGCTGATGACGATCTGGGCGCTGTCGCCGCTGGTGCTGTATGTCGATCCGACGCTGTTCGGCCTGTTCAAACCCTGGGTCTCATTCGCTGACTTCACCCGTCAGGTAGCCAAAGTCTGGCTCGCGGTTGGTATCGGCGGCCTGTTGTTCCGCACGGTGCACCTGTTCTTCATCCGCGACATCGAGACCGGCCTGGTCTGGATGACGAAGATCATCACCGACCCCTTCAACGATTTCAAACTCTATCACAAGGCGCCGCTGTTCCTTCTGAAGGGCGAACTGATCGATCCCGGCCTCGAGAAGCACGTCAAGCACGCTTGAGTGTTGGCTTCGAATCCATTCAACGATCTAACGTTCGTCATGCCCGGCCTTGTGCCGGGCATCCACGTCTTGACGTCACAGCGAAGGAAGACGTGGATGGCCGGGTCAAGCCCGGCCATGACGGAGCGCAATCAGCGCGACCGCTTCCTCGTGAACATCTCCTTGAGGATCTGCCGCTTGATGCCCTTGTTGGTGAGCGAGGCATCGCGCCACCACCAGCTATCGCGCTTCATCTTTTCGCTGGCCGTAACGAAGCGGTCGGCGACTTCGGAAAAATCCGCATCGCTGTAGTTCAGACTGAAGATCAGGCGGCCGGTTCCGACCCAGCTCAACGCCAGTCCCTCGGCCCGCAGGTAATATTGAAGCATCCAGTTGTAGCGCGACGGCTCGGTATAATGGACCATCCAGATCGACGACAGATTGCTGACGCGGACGGGAAGATCCTTTGCCGCGAGCCGGTCGTTCAATTGTTGGGCACGTCCGTTCCAGGTCTCGTCGAGTCCGTTATAGATCGAGCGGAAATTCGGGCTGGCGAGCCGGCTCAAAAATTCGTCCATCGCCGTCATGACGTAGGGATGCGAATTGAAGGTGCCGCGGGCGAAGCAGACGTCGGCGGGACGATCGTCGCGGAACCGCCGCATCAGATCCTTGCGGCCGCAGACCACGCCGACCGGAAGGCCGCCGGCCAGGCTCTTGCCGTAGGTCACCATGTCGGCGCGGACGCCGAAATATTCCTGCGCGCCGCCGGCGGCAAGCCGGAAGCCGACGAACACTTCGTCGAAAATCAGGACGATGCCGCGCTCGGTGCAGACCTCGCGCAGCTGCTTCAGCCACGCCGTGTAGGCTTCGCGGTCGAATTTTCCTTTTCGGGAACTGTCGACCAGCGCGGAATCGCCGGGCGCGTTGGCGTTGGGATGCAGCGCCTGCAGCGGATTGACCAGCACGCAGGCGATGTCCTTGCGCGTCCGCAGCACATGCAGCGTCCGCTCCGACATGTCGGCGAGCGTATAGGTCTCGTGCGGCGACACCGGATTGCCGACGCCGGGCTGCACGTCGCCCCACCAGCCGTGATAGGCGCCGGCAAACCGCACCAGATGGCTGCGGCGGGTGTGGTAGCGCGCGAGCCGCACCGCCTGCATCACAGCCTCGGTGCCGGACATGTGGAACGAGACTTCGTCGAGCCCGGAAATCTCGCTGAGGCGTTTGACGTTGTCGGCGATAACAGGGTGATAGGGGCCGAGCACCGGTCCGAGCGCATGTGCCCGCTTTTCGCCCTCGACAATGCATTCCTTGTAGAAGTCGTTGCCGAAGATGTTGACGCCGTAGGAGCCGGTCAGGTCGTAGGAGACATTGCCGTCGACGTCGGTGACGGTGACGCCCGAGGACGATTGCACGAAGGCGCTGGTGGAGAGATTTTCCCGCACCAGCCGGCTGTACTGGAACGGCACGCGGTAGGTTTCGGTGAATTGCAGGTCGGAGATGCGCTCGGTGACCTCGGCGGTCATCTGCCGGCCCTTGGCGTAGCGCTGGGCGTAGAAGCCGGAGAGCCGGAAGAAGGCGTCCTGCCGCTGCATCGCGACGTCAGGCGGCGCGCCGTCGGAGCGGAAGAAGTTATCGATATCGAATTCGTAATGGGGCACCAGGCGGGCCACCATCTTGGACATCTTGGAATGTCCGGTAAGCGAGCGGTGTTTTGCTCGCGACAGCGCCAGCCGCGCCTGCAATTTGGGGAAGGCTGCGGCGGCGCCGGCAATCGCGGCGGCGGACAGCGACAGAATCGGAAGGGACGAATCCATGCCAGAAGCGCTAGCTAATCCAGCTAACAGATTCATGACACTCAAGGGCCTGATTTCGGGTCTGACCCAGCAGGAGGACCTGAATTTCCTGCTGACCAACCGGATTCCGCGGGCGGCGCTGACCCGCTTCATGGGCTGGTTCTCCAAGATCGAGAATCCGGTCGTGCGCGACGCCTCGATCGCCTGCTGGCGGCTGTTTTCCGACCTCGACTTGTCGGAGGCCAAAAAGACCGAGTTCAAGAGCCTGCACGATTGCTTTACCCGCGAGCTCCGCCCGGGCCTGCGCCCGGTCGATCCGGATCCCGCCGTGGTGACCAGCCCGTCGGACGGCATCATCGGCGCCCACGGCCGGATCGCCGATACCGAACTGTTCCAGATCAAGGGCGCGCCCTATTCGCTGCTCGACCTGCTCGGCGATCCCGCGCTGGTGGAACAACACCGCAACGGTCGCTTCCTCACGCTGCGGCTGACGTCGAGCATGTATCACCGCTTCCACGCGCCGTACGACTGCAAGATCGAGCAGGTCACGTTCATCCATGGCGACGTCTGGAACGTCAATCCGATCGCGCTGAAGCGGGTCGAGCGTCTGTTCTGCAAGAACGAGCGCGCGGTGCTGCGTACGCGATTGTCGAGCGGCGAGGCGCTGACCTTGGTGCCGGTGGCAGCGATCCTCGTCGCCAGCATCCGCCTGCATTTCCTCGACGTCACGCTCAACGCGCAGAGCAGGGGACCGGTTGATTTTCCCTGCGATGCTGAGGTGCGAAAAGGCGACGAACTCGGCTGGTTCGAGCACGGCTCGACCATCATCGTGCTGACGCCGGATCAGTTCGAATTCTGCGACAATGTCGCGGAAGGCGCGCGCATCCGCGCCGGCGAGCCGTTGCTGCGGAAGCCGGCGGGGTAGAGCTTCTTCTTCCCAAGCAGCCAGGCCGACACTCCCGCATCCGGGAGCTTTCGGGGTCTCTCGATTTTGCCGTTGCGCGCCCTTATATGATCACGGACGCAATCCGATTCGAAATCGTAAAACCAGGGAAGAAAGATGGCGCGGACGCCTGTCATGGCCGCGGGAGGCATTGTGCTGCGGCAGGAGCAACCGCCGCGGTTCGCGGTGGTGCGCCTGCGCAAGCGCAACGAATGGGTATTGCCGAAGGGCAAGCTCGATGACGGCGAGACGCCGCGCGCCGCGGCCGAGCGCGAGGTGATGGAAGAAACCGGGCATGCGGTTTCCGTGCACGAATTTCTGGGCACGCTGGTCTACGAGTTCGAATGGGCGTTCCAAGGTCGTGCACTACTGGCGCATGGAGGCGGGCGGCGAGCCGGTTCGCGAACTGATGCGTGACGTCAAGGCGGTCGACTGGCTGCCGCTCGATCGCGCGGTCAAGCGGCTGTCGCGCGGACATGAGCGGACATTCCTCGAGAATGTCGGGCCGCTCGCGCTGCAGGCGGCGAACAATGTTGTCGAGGCCGACGGTTCGGCCAAGGTCGCGTTCGAACCGCGCGAGATCGTCGTCGTGGACGACGAGGTCCAAATTCCGGGCAAAAACTTCGTGCAAAAGATCAGGGACTGGCTGCGGCGCGCGGCCTGATCCGGCAACGCCGCGAAATTATCCGCTGCGTTTTTCCTTCGGCGGCTTGCCGCCCTTGGGTGGAGGCGGCAATCGGCGCGGCGGCTGCGCCGGCCGGTTTTGCAGTCCGGGCCGCTGCAGGCCGGGCACGGCCGGTGCAACGCCGGGCGGACGCGGTTGAGCTTGCTGTGGCACGCCCGGCTGCGGTGCGGCTGGTTGGGTCGCGGCCGGCGGGTGCAGGCCTGGTTGCTGAGCACCGGGTTGCCGGACACCGGGCTGCTGCACGCCCTGCCGCTGCAGATTTTGCTGCTGACCACTTGGCGGCGTTGCACCTTGCTGAGGAGCGCCCTGCTGCTGGCCTGCCGGTGGTTGACCACCCTGCTGTCGACCGCTTGGCGGCAGCGGCGCGCCGCCGGGCTGCCCAGGCAGACTGTTCGGCCGCGGCGTAGTCGCGCCTTGTCCCGGCTGCGGCTGGGTCGATCCCTGCCGGTTGGGCGTGGCGGGTTGCTGCTGGCTGTCCCGGCCGGTTCTGCAGGCCTGGCTGCCCGGGACGGTTTTGTTGACCGGGTTGCTGCTGCTGTCCCGGACGATTGGGCTGACCCGGCTGCGATGGCGTCGTGCGGTTTTGTCCCGGCACGGCATTGGGCTGCTGCGGACGCGGCTGCACCGGTTGGCCGCGGTTCGGATAGGGCTGGCCGGGATTGGCGCGGCGGAACGTGCGCTGTTCCTCCACGACTTGGCGGCCGAGATTTTGCGCGGTGTGAACCTGGCGCACAAAACCCTGGTCGCGCGCGACCTGCTGCGGCGAAAGCGTCAACGGTACCGCCGCGAAGCGCGCGCCGCCGGTGCCCGGGCGGATGGCAAAACCGCTCGCGCCCTGCGTCAGCGCGCCGAGCCGTACGCCGCTGCGATCGTTGATCTCGATCCGGCCGACCCTGCCGTCAGCGTCGGGATAAAGTTTGATCGCGACGTTGCTGGATGTGGCGGTGGCGCCTTCCGGGACCTCGATCAGGCCGGTGGTGCCGCGGATGCCGAGCGTTGCGGTCGGCGTCGAGATCCGCATGTCGCCGGTCTTGGCCACCGACGCGGCGACGAAGGCAACCGTGCCCTTGGCGACGTCGAACAGCGCGCCGTTCTCTTTGCCGCCCTCCTGGTAGACGTAGCTGTCGATCGTGATCTTGGCGCTGGCCGACAAGTTGAACGTAGTGGCATCGTTGAAGGTGATGCCGAGCTTCGATTTCGCCGCCGTCTCGACCAAATCGTTGGCGAAGATATCGTCGCGCAACAACAGCGGCGTGGTGGCGCTGTTGCGGGTGACGGTGGCGCTGCCGGTTAGCGTCGCGACGTTGCCGATCGGCTCTGCGGCGGCCTGCTGGGAATCGGCCGCCGGTGCTGCAGGCGCGGGTGCGGCAGGAGTTTGTGCTGCAGGCGCAGGAGAGGGCGCGGGTTGCGCCTGCGCCAGTTGCGTCAGCTCGGGCGCGGCAGCGGCATCCGCGGCCACGGTCAGCGTAAGGCAAGCTGTCAGCAGAAGCGCGAAAGGGAGCCTGCGCCGCATCACGATGGATTCCCGGGGGAGAGCAAAACCGACGAGGTCGGCAATTCAGCCTTGTCCGCCTGAATGCCGAATGAACGGAATTGCCTTGTTGTCATGGCAGGCCGAGTGCCTGATCCCTTCTGATGTATCAGAACCGGGCTTTGGCAAGCAATCGCATCGTCATGAGATGTCCTTCCGGGCGCGCACGAAAATGAAGGCCGGAAGGCGGCACAGTCGATCATATCCCTTCGGGTCTTTCAGCTTCAGCTCTTCGCTTGGCGTCGGCTCGCATATCCGTTCAATGATAAATCCGGCATCCGCAAGCGGATCGGTCAGATCGCGCAGCGGTCTTCGGTAATAGCGCATCTTCTCCCCGAGCCATCCCCATTCCTCTTCGATCAGTTCGGCATTCAAATATCCGGGATCGAGAATGCTGGCTTGATCGTGAACCGGATGATGCGTCGAAAACACGAGCGTGCCAGCGGGTCGAAGCAGCCGCGCACATTCAGCAAAGACCGTTGATAGGTCCGCCAGGTAATGGAGCGCAAGCGAAGACAGCACGAGGTCAAACGTTTCGTCGGAGAGGACACTTCGCAGATTGCTCACGTCGCCCTGGATGATTCGGGCACGACCCGCGATGCGCTTTTGCGCAAGGGCGACCATTGCAGCGCTGCGGTCGACAGCGACCACGCGCGCTCCGTGGCGCACCAGCCAATCGGCGTACCAGCCGTGACCGCAACCGGCATCGAGAACATCGATATCGTTGACCGCTGGCAGGAGCGCCAATGTCGTTGGCGCTCGTAAAGCGCATTCCAGGGGCGGTCATCGATGTCAGCCGAATAACGCCCGGCGATGGTGTCATAGTCTGTCGTTTCTGGCACGGCAGTCATACCTCCGACACGGCGGGCTTTCTTCCCGAGATCAATATCATTCTTGTTTGCCAACGGCGGACTATCAAGACGGCGCCATGACCCGTTTGAGACATTGCACGTTCTCGCCTAACGTGGCTCCGGCTTAATTTCCAGGAGGCTGCGCGCATGCCAAATGTCAACAATCTCCCGCTGTTCCTTGCGGCTGCGTTGCTGGTCGCCTTGGCGCCAGGGCCTGGCGTCTTCTACGTTGCTGCACGCACGTTGGCTGGAGGAAGAGCTGAGGGCATAGCGTCAAGTATCGGACTTGGCTTGGGTGGTCTCGTCCATGTGATTGCCGGAGCGATCGGCATTTCAGCACTCGTAATGGCGAGCGCCGAGGCCTTCACGGTGGCTAAGTTTCTTGGCGCCGCTTACCTCGTATGGCTCGGTTTAAAGGCGTGGCGCGAAGCACGTGCTCTATTTCCGACCGACGCGCGATCAACCGGTTTCCGTCGGGCCCTTCGCGAAGGGATCATCGTTGAAGCTTTGAATCCGAAGACTGCGGCCTTTTTCCTCGCCTTTATCCCGCAGTTCGTTGATCCTTCGCAGCCTGTAGCTGCCCAATTTGTCGTCCTGGGCCTTCTCTCGGTTGCGTTGAACACTACCGCCGACATTGCGGTCACTTGTGGCGCGGCAATAGCTCGCACAAGTCTTGCAGGCCGCCCCTCGCTGATCGTGCGAGCACGGCAGGCTTCCGGCGTTCTTATGTGCGGATTGGGCGCCTCGTTGCTCTTTGCCCGCCGTTCCACTTGATTTCCGAGTTGGTGACTTGAGACATTCAGACGCCGAGAATGTCAGATGCGCAATTGCGCATCGGGGAATCTCGATAATCCCCGATGTGCAAGTGCACATCTCAGGCTGGTCCTTCGCATCCCGGAATGACGAGGAAATTGTAGACCAAGCAAAGATTCAGCTGACGCGTTTCCAGGTCTGGCCGCCGCAGAACATGCCGCCGAAGGCGCAACCCTGCACGCGCATGGTGTTCGGGCCCTTCATCGCGATGGTGGAGTCGTAGTTGCGGCCGGAGTTGGGGTCGTGGATCTGGCCGGTCCACTTCGAGCCCTGCGGCTTCATGCTGATCAGGATCTTTTCATTGGTCTTCACGGCGTAGCCGCAAAGATTGCTGCCGCACGCTTCGACCCGAACGTTGCCCTTGTTCTCTTCGGTCGCCCAGATCCCAATCGGAGTGGTCGGTTCGGGCGCCGGAGCGGCGGCAACCGGGGCCGGCTGCGGCGCGGGCGCGGGCTCAGCTACCGGAGCTGACGGCGGCGCGTCGGCGGTTGCGGGCGAGGCAGTGGCAATCGTCGTTGCCGGGGCAGGTGCGGGGGCTGCTGCGACGGGCGCGGCCGGCTGCGGCGCGGTGGCCTGAACCGGAGCGGGAGCCGAGGGTGCCGGCGTGGAATTGACGGCATCGTAGTCATCGTCGTGGTTGGACTTGAAGCTGTTCTTGAGGCCGCCCAGCGAGCCGTTGAAGCCCGGCGCCGAGATCTGCAGGCAGGACAGTGAATCGCAATGGCGGGGCGCCTCGATGTGGATGCGCTGGCCGTCGATCTGGAACGAGATTCCGCTGCCGGCGTGGGCTGCGGTGGTGGCCATGAACAGCGCGGCGATGACATAGAGCTTTTTCATGTGGGCCTCTTGGTGATGTGCGGGCGGTTGCTGAACTGGCCCGGACCCTAGTTCAGTCCGGCGGCGTGCTCTGTGACCGGCGTCACGATGCGACCGCGGCCTTCCGATGTCCGGTCACGGTGACTCAAATCACATCCCGTTGAGTGGCTCTGAGCCAGGGTAGCGTCCACACGGGGAGGCTCCGATGAAACGATGGTGTTGTCTCGCTGCACTGATGCTGCTCAGTCCGTCTGCTTATGCCGGCAGCGGAATCTCGTTCGAGGTCGGCGGGCATCGTATCCACGTCGAAGCGTCCCGATATTGCCGCTCGATCTCCTGCGCCTCGGTCTCTATCACCGGCGTCGCAGACTGGCGCCGTACACGCGACGACGATTTCAGCGACCGCGCACCGAATGCGCCGGTGCCGGCGGCAACCACATCCTCCATCGTGACCGTTCCCGCAGCCGTATCCAATCCTCCCGCCCGGCCCGTGGCCGTGCCACCGCCATCGGTCGTGTCCAGGCCAGCGGTGGCCGCGACGCAGCCGGCGCCCGTGCTGCCGCCGCCGCGCCCGATTCAGCCGGCCGCCATGGTGCCGGTACGGCCACAGCCCTTGCCTCCACCGGCCGTCATTCCTGTTGAACCGATCAGGCCCGCGCCCGCGATTGTGCCGCAAACCTCGCGTGTCGCGCACGAAGCCGAAGACGAGGTGGCCGACGGCCCGATCGGCGACTGGCAGACCGAAGGCAAAGGCGCGGTTCGCATCGTAAAGTGCGGCCACGCGCTCTGTGGCTACGTGCTGAATTCGTCGTTGAACGACAAGGGCGAGGCGGTGCTGGTCAACATGAAGCCGAAGACGGATGTGCGGTGGACCGGAAACGTCTATAGCCACGATAGCGGCGACAGCTATTACGGCACGATCGAGATGAAGAGCGCCAACACGCTGCGCGTCGAAGCCTGCGCGCTTGGGCGCTTCTACTGCTCAGGCAACAACTGGACCCGGATCGCCGGCCGGGCCGAGCGACTGGTCACGTCACGGCAGACGACGCCGGAGCCGCGGTCGTAGTCGGCTCACTTACGTTTCCAATTTGTAATCGATCCGGCTCGAACCGGCTCCTCCATCGGCGGCGACCGATAGTTGAAATGCCATCCGGTCACGATGGATACCGGTTCGCGTAAAGAAAGCGCGTCAAAACAGGTTAGACATGAAAGCGCCCGGCGATCTGATCGCCGGGCGCCGAGATTCGATTCTGAACATCCAAGTGGACGGGAAGCCTAGAACACGCCGAGTACAATGGCGCCGACGAAAGCGATCGCGACGTACGCGGTGACAAGGCTCAGCCTGCTGACGAATGGACTCATGGCCATTGGGAGTACTCCCTTGGTTCATGCCGTGCCCGCACTAACGACTAAAGTAGCAAGGCGTTCCCGGCGAAAAAAGTCAGCCTCTCTGACCATCCCGACACCACCGCAGCATGCCGCACCGCGGCGACATGGTTAAAAATTTGTAAAATCAACGCGTTGAAGAGTCCTTAAATAAATTCGTCGAAGTTGCGGGGATGGCGCGTGGAGTTCGTTTGTACCTCGTCGGCTCCGTCGTCCTTGTTTCGCTTGCGGGTTGCGGGCGCGGATTCTTTCAGTCCGCCGAGCGCGAACCGTGGCGGGCCGAGGCCGAAGTCGCATGCCTGAAATCCGGTGCGGTCAAGGAGACCCCGGAACTGGTCCGGATCGACCCGATTTCCGGTCCCGGCGTGTGCGGTGCGGAATTTCCGCTCAAGGTTGCAGCGCTGGGCGAGGGCACCGGCACGTTCGGATTTGCCGATGATCCGCGACCGCCCGCTAGTATCGGCAACCAGCCGCGCTGGCCGGTCGGCCGACCGCCACAGCAGGCCCCTTATTCGGATACGGCGGTGCGCCAAGGGAGCAATGGCGGCGGCTACGCTGCGCCGTCCAATGGGCCGATCTCGCTGTCACGCGCCTGGCGTCCCGCCGCAGGAGGACGAAATCGACCTGCCGGCCGAGGGCACGCCCGAGCAAGTTGGCCGTTACATGAACGCCCCGGCCTATCCGCCGCGTGACCGCAGCCCGGCACCTTATTCCGCAGCGCCCTATCCGCAGCAGCCCGCCGCCGCCGAGCCCTTGCCGCGGCTCGGGCCTTCGCGCGGCGATCCCGTCAACGCGGTCGGCCCGGTAGCCATCAAGCCGACGGCGACATTGGCCTGTCCGATCGTTTCGGTACTGGATCGTTGGCTGGCTGATTCCGTGCAGCCGGCCGCCCAGCGCTGGTTCGGTGCCCGCGTGGTCGAAATCAAGCAGATATCGGCCTATTCCTGTCGCGGCATGAACGGCAATCCGAACGCGCATATTTCCGAGCACGCCTTCGGCAACGCGCTCGACATCGCGGCCTTCACGCTTGCCGACGGACGTCGCATCTCGGTCAAGGACGGCTGGAAAGGCATGCCAGAAGAGCAGGGCTTCTTGCGCGACGTCCAGGCCGCCGCCTGCCAGCAGTTCAATACCGTGCTGGCGCCGGGCTCCAACCGCTTTCACTACGATCACATCCACGTCGACCTGATGCGCCGCTCTAGCCGCCGCATCATCTGCGAGCCGGCAGCGGTGTCGGGCGAGGAGATCGCTGCACGCGCCGGCGGGCGCAACCCCTATGCGCAGCAGCAGCGCGACCCCTACGTGACGGGATCGCTCGGCGGCCGGATGGCAATCCCGCACCGGCACAAGGCCGGGGTCAACGAAGAAGACGAATTCGAGGACGAGTAGGGGCGTGCCAATCGGGCCGGCAACGGCGCCAATCCGGCTTGTGCTCCGCGCGCTTATGGCGAATTATCGTCACCAGCCGACGGATGACGAGATGAAGGAGAGGCACTGCTGAAGTCGGGAGGTCGCTTGTATTAACGTGACGGCGAAGTCTTTGGTCCTTATTTTGGTCCTTATAATGCGTTTTTTGAACAATTCTGACGTAGTCAATATTGGGGGCGGTTTTGAACGAATTGCCGATTATCCTGGTCATCGAGGATGACCGAGACCTTCAGTCCGTGATTGAAGACGCGCTAAGAGACGGCGGCTTTGAGCCTGCGATCGCAGCCTCAGGCGAGGAGGCCATTACGCTGCTCAAGGCCTTCAGGACCAAATACAGCGCGCTGGTAACCGATATCAGTTTGATGGGGACGCTGGACGGCTGGCGCGTGGCGCGTGGCGCCCGCGCGATCGATCCGGCATTTCCGATCCTCTACATCACCGGTGGCGGCGCCAATGAGTGGCCGACAAAGGGAGTGCCTGACAGCGTTCTGCTGCAAAAGCCATTTGGACCGTCGCAGCTTGTCGCTGCGGTTTCCGGACTGCTCAAGGCCGGCAAACCGCCGGCGTAAGGCGATTACGCTGTTAGCCGCTCCAACAGGTCGTGCACCACGCCGCGCAGCAGATCGAGCTTGTAACCGGTCATCGGCAGCGGGCTCGCCCCATCAGCCGCGCGGGTTGCGGCCTCGGCAATCACGGCGGCGCTCACCGCTTTGCCCTCCAGCGCGGCTTCGGATGCGATCAGCCGCAGCGGCACCGGCGCGACGCCGCCGGCGGTGAGGCGGATCAACCGGAATGCGCCGCCCGAGATCACCGCGCGGGCACAGACTTCGACCAGCGGCCATTCAGCATAGCTGCGGCTGATGGCGCGTTTGTAAAGCGCGCGCTCGCCTGGCACCGGCGGTGGAAGCTCGATGCTCTTGATCATCTCGCCTGACGCGAGCGCGTGGTCGGCCGCCGCATTGCTGCCGTCGCCCAATAGTTCGCCGATCGAAAGCCCGCTCCTGATGTCGGTGGTGATTGTTGCATCATAGCTCAGCAAGGCCGCTGCCATGGTCGAGGGATGCGGGGCGACGCAAGGACCAAGGTCGAACGCCACGCCGTAAAGATGATTGCCGCTGCGGGCCGGGCACTCCGTTCCGCCTTTCTTGAAACAATCGATATGCGGGTTGCGAAAGTACCAGCAGCGCGAGCGCTGGGTGAGGTTGCCGCCGAGCGTGGCGAGATGACGGATCTGCGGTGTGGCGAGGCCTTGCGCGGAAGCGGAGACGCCGGGATAGGCGGCCGCGATCCGCGCGTCGGACGCGATCGCCTCGATCGTCGTCAACGCGCCGATGCGCAAACTGCCGTCGGGGCGCCAATCGACGCCTGTTGCGTCGGAAGTCGCTGTGATATCGATCAGCGGTCCGCGCGAGAGGCCGCTGCGCCGCCGTTCGGAAAGATCGGTGCCGGCGGCGCGGAATTCGGCCGCAGCATCGATGGTCATGGATACCGAGGTCATGCGGCGGCCCTCCCTTTCAGTGCGGCGATCAGGCGGTCGGGCCGGATCGGAATTTCCGTCAGCCTGATTCCAGTGGCGTTGCGGATGGCGTTGGCAAGCGCCGGCGAGGTCGGTACCGTCGCGACCTCGCCAATGCCGACGCTGCCGCCGAGTACATGGTCAAAGCCGCCTTCGTCGAAATGCACGTCGAATTCCGGCGTGTCCGATATCCCGGGGATGCGATAGTCCTCCATGCCGCCCGAGAGAATGTCGCCGTTGCGTGGATCGGTCTCGCGCGCTTCATAGAGCGCATAGCCGAGGCCCTGAATGACAGACCCCGTCGCCTGGCTGCGTGCCAGCGCGGGCGCCGCGACCTTGCCGACTGCGATGCCGGTGTGAACGCGCAGCACACGCACATGCCCGAGCCAGGTGTCGACCTCGACCTCGATCACCTGCACCGAACTCGGCACGCCGGCGCCGACCGCGAGGTTGGAGAAGCGGCGCAGCATCCAGCCGAAGATGATGCCCATGAAGCCGGCTTCCCTCAGCGGCGAACGGATGCCCGGCGCGGTTCTTTTGTCGTCCTCCGGCCTGATCGCGGAGACATTGAGATCGGGTGAAGCGGCGATCAGCTCCCGCCACGGCGCGTTGGAGCCTGGCACCGGCGCGCGCTTTGCACGCTGCTCGATCGCGGCCTTGAGTTGTTGCGCGGCAAGCAAGATTGGCGGGATCACCGACGCCGTAGAGCGGCTGCCGCCGGCGCCTGGTCCCACCGGCAGATCGGAATCGCCGATCCGTACCTCAATGTCCTGCGGCTCGAGCCCGAATTCATGCGCCACCACGTTGGCGATCACCGTGCGGCTGCCCTGGCCGATGTCTTGCGTTGCCGTGCTCGCGACGAGGTGTCCGCCCTTGACCGCGAGCTCGACCTTTACGCCGGGTTGCCAGAGATAAAGCCAGTATCCGGTGGCGACGCCGACGCCGCGGCGATAGCGCCCGCTCTGCGGTGGCGCCGTCATCGCATTGCGCCAGACATCAAGCGAAGACGCCCAGTCGTACAGCCGCTGGCGATTGGGGTTGGGGTCCCATTTCTTGCGCAACGCGATCGGATCGATCTTCATGCGCAGCGCAGCCTCATCGATTGCCTGCTCCAGCGCAAACGCCATCGGCGGTCCGCCGGGGCCGCGGAACGGTGCGCCGGGCGGCAGATTGCTGACGACGTCGTAATCGGTCAGTTCTTTCGCCTCGGCGGGATAGATCAGCCGCGCCAGCGCGGCGATCGTCGAACTCACCGATGTTCCGGTATCGGCATGGGTCACCAGCGACAGCGCCTTGAGATCTCCTGTAGCTGAGGGCAGCAATGCAATCTTCAATTCCGCCGCAGGCCGATAGCCGCTAACGGACAACTCCTCGTGGCGATCATAGGCGATCCGCACCGGCGCCTTGGCTTCGCGCGCGAGGTCGATCGCCGCCGTGGTCTCGATGCCGAGCGCGCCCTTGGAGCCAAAACCGCCGCCGACGTGATCGGCGATCACGCGGATGTTCTCGTGTTTCACCTTGTAGCGCTTGGCGAGCAGCTCCATCACGTGGAAGACATTCTGTGTGGAGGCATGAACCGTCAACTTCTCGCCGTCGAAGCGGGCGACGGTGGCGTGCGGCTCGAGGCACGCATGCGATTGCGTACCGGTGCGAAAGGTCTCGTCCACCAGCAGCGGATTGCGTGCCGCGCGTGCTTCGGCGACCCAGCCCTGCGCCTTGCCTTTCTTCTGCGAGAAGGCGGAGGAGGGCCCGCGCAGATTGCCTTTCCAGGGGGCCGGCGCCGGTGCGCCCTCGGAGACGTTGCCGGCCTTCTTGCGGGCTGCTTTCTCGAACACGATCGGCGCATCGGGGCTGCGGGCTGCGTCCAGCCCAATGACCGACGGCAAGCGTTCGCTGGCGATCCTGATCGCGCCGATGGCGGCAAGTGCGGTCTTGCGGTCTTTCGCGGCAACCGCCGCGATCGGCTGGCCGACATAGCGCACCATGTTGTCGTCGCCGAGCAGCGAGATCACGGCGCCGACGCCCGGCATCGCGCGCGCCGGAGCGAGGTCCAGCTCCGATATCCGTGCATGCGGAAGCTCCGAGCGCAGGATGACGCCTTCGAGCTGTCCGTCATGCCTGATGTCGACGGTGTATTTCGCCGATCCCGTCACCTTCGCCCGCGCCTCGACGCGAGGTGAAATGCTGTTGTCGCCGTCGAACTGACCCGCGCAGGCCGCGGCGACCGCGCGAAAAATGCCGTCATAGGCGCCGCAACGGCAGAGATGCCCGGAAAGCGCTGCGCCGATTTCCTCGCGTGATGGCGCGGCCGTTCCCCTGGCCGTGCGCCAGCGGTCGTGAAACGCCACCGCCTCGACGATGAACCCCGGCGTGCAGAAGCCGCATTGCAGGGCGTCGTGCGCCATGAACGCCTTCTGGATCGGATGCAGTTTCGTCGCGCCGACTCCCTCGACTGTCGTCACCGACTTGCCGGCAACGGCCTGCGCCGGCATCAGGCAACTCACCACCGGTGCGCCGTCGACCAGCACGGTGCAGGCGCCGCAGACACCCGCGCCGCACACGAGCTTGGTGCCTGTCAGGTCGAGATCGTTGCGCACGACATCGATGAGAAGCGCATCGGGATCGTCGGGCAGGGATGCGGCGCGGCCGTTGATCGTCATCGAGCTCATTTGCGATCTCCAGGTTTGCGGGCGGATTTTTTCGCAAGCGCCGGCTTGGTCGGGCGCGGGCTTAGTTAGGCCGTGTACCCATTAACCTGACGCGATGATGTCATGTCCGCTTTTTTCGCAAAGCGACCAAGATCGTGCGGCGGCACAATATGTCGCGAAGGGGGCCCGGTTGCTGACTTCGAAACCTCTGGCACTCGTGCCCAAGGAGCGCTCTCTCATATGCTCATCAGCCACTGGTCGGCCAACTTCGGCTATTCGGCGGCGTTCGCAGTTATCGTCAGTCGCTTCATACGGATGGCATCGAGACGCAGAAGCTCGGCAAGGCCATCTGCGATGTTCCGACGGCCGAGAGTATCTAACATCGCAGTCTCAGCGTCCGTCGCGACCTCGGCAAAAAACTCGTTGATATTGGCGCTGATCCTGCATCGGATCGGAATATCCTCCCGGGCAACAAAAATCCTCTTGTCCTCCATCACTGCAAGATAGAGGTCCCGCAATGTGATCTGCTCGGCCGCCCGGCCGAGGTGAAGACCGCCGCCCTTGCCGATCGCTGCCACGATCATGCCCTCACGGGTCAACGGGATCAGCAACTTACGAATAAAACTTGCGTTTGTGCCCAGGCCCTCCGCCAAAGTTCGACTCGTGCACCGGAAGCCATCCTTATCCGCGAGCGCCACGCTCAGGACCATCTGTAGCGCGGTCGAAAAACGTAGATCAATCATTGGCTTACCTCACCGACTGCCACGTAAGCGCGCACATTTCTGTGATAATGTATCTGATATGCTTGCATTTATCGATCATAATGTATCATATATGGATGCATTTTAAAAGGGGCTGTTTCTCCTCCGCGCCTAGCCCTGCAGGAGCACAACGTGTCCGCCGTCCAAATGGAAATCTCTGACGCTCTCGAAATCCTGTTCAAGCCGACCCGGATCGGTGGTCTCGATCTGCACAACCGCATCGCGATGGCCCCAATGACCCGCGCCATGTCGCCCGGAGGCGTGCCGGATGAGAATGTCGCCCGCTATTACCGGCGGCGAGCCGAGGGCGGCGTCGGCCTCATCATTACTGAAGGCACGTTCATCTCTCATCCCAGCGCGGGACACGATGAAAATGCCCCCCGCATCTACGGCGATGACGCTCTCAAGGGATGGCGGCGGGTGGTTGAGCAAGTGCACGACGCGGGAGCCCGGATCTTCGCGCAACTCTGGCACGTCGGGCTCGTCCGCAAGCCGCAGGTCGACGGCGTGGGGCGTCTCTATGACGGCGGTCCCGGCAGCGACGACCGCTTCAGCCCTTCCGGCATCATCGGAGGGAACGGTCTACCTTTCGAACGGGTCGGGCGGCCAGCGACCCTCAACGAAATCCGCGGCGCGATAGAGGCCTATGGCGCTGCTGCGTGCACCGCAAAGGCGTTGGGCTTTGACGGCGTCGAAATTCACGGCGCGCACGGCTACCTCATCGATCAGTTTCTCTGGGATCAAACCAACCTGCGTGAGGACGAGTATGGGGGCGACATCGGCCGCCGAACCCGTTTCGCCGCCGAGGTCATTGCTGAGATCCGCGCGAATGTCGGACCGGATTTTCCGGTGGTGCTGAGGTTGTCGACTTGGAAGCAACAGGATTACAGCGCGCGGCTCGCGGCCAACCCGGAAGAATGGGCTGCTATCGTCCGCCCCCTCGCGGGGGCCGGCGTCGATGCATTCCATCTGTCCCAACGTAGATATTGGGAAGGCGAGTTCGGCACGGAGGCAAATCTCGCGACCTGGACGAAGAAGCTAACGGGAAAGCCGACGATTACCGTCGGCTCGATCACGCTGGACAACTCGATGGCCGAGATGATGCGCGGCGAGGGCAGCTTGCCCGAAAACAACCTCGCTCCCCTGCTCGCAGGGCTGGAACGCGGAGACTTCGACCTTGTGGCGGTGGGAAGAGCGCTGATCGCCAACCCCGATTGGCCGCATCGCGTCCGAAACGGCACTCCTCTCGCCCCTTACAGCCTCAGCATGCTTCAGACCCTCGTCTGACGTCCTTCTCGCGTTACCCCGCAAGGAAAACGATCATGTCCAGTCAAAACTCCACACCCAAGATTATTCTTGTGACCGGTGGTGGCCGTGGTCTCGGCCGCAACACGGCGATATCAGCTGCGAGAAGCGGCTTCGACGTCATCGTCACATATCATAGCAACAGAGATGCAGCGGCCGAGGTCGTGAGCGAGATTGAAGGGCTCGGCCGAAAAGCGGTCGCCGTACGATTGGATACCACTGACGTCGGTTCTTTCGACGCTTTTGCCGCCTCTCTGCGCAGCGAGCTGGGTCGGCTCGGACACGAGAACATCCACGCTCTCGTCAACAACGCGGGCATCGGGTTGGATGCCCCATTCGAGACGACGTCGGAAGAGCTTTTTGATCGCCTTGTTAGCATTCATTTCAAGGGCGTGTTCTTCCTGACGCAAAAGCTCCTGCCGATCATCTCCGATGGCGGTCGCATCGTAAACCTGTCGAGCGGTCTTGCGCGGGTCGCTCTGCCCGGCTTTGCCGTATATGGAGCCCTAAAGGGTGCGATCGAGGTGCTCACGCGCTATCTCGCGAAGGAACTTGGCGAGCGCAAAATAGCCGTGAATGTCGTCGCGCCCGGCGGAATCGAAACGGATTTCGGCGGAGGGGCGCTGCGCGACATACCTGAGGTGAATGCTTTCATCGCGTCGCAGACAGCTCTGGGGCGCGCCGGGGTGCCCGACGATATCGGGCCTGTTATCGCGGCGTTGCTGTCCCCGTCCCATCGTTGGATAAACGCTCAGCGTATCGAAGTGTCCGGGGGATGGGTGCTCTAAGCCTCGGCGCTACGCGAGGCCTAGACCGCATCCGAAGCTGCGCATAGCCGGCGCGCCACGATGTGACGACATCATTCGATGACGTCGTTGGCACGGACCATAATCGTCGGCGGGACGTTGAGGTCGAGGGATTTGGCCGTCTTGAGATTGACCACAAGTTCAAACTTGGTCGGCTGTTCGACCGGGATATCAGCGGGCTTCGCACCCCTGAGGATCAGGTCGACAAGCTCCGCACCGCGTCGCCATTGTGCGCCGTGGTCGGTCCCGTAGGACATCAGGCCACCGGCTTCCGCGTATTCGCGGTAACCGTAGATCGCGGGCAGGCGCAGGCGGGACGCGTGCCTCGCTATTTCACTCCGCTGATTGAGCGTAAGTGGATCCTCCAACACCACGAGGCCTCCGGCCCCTGCGGCCTTGCTGGCTTCCAGCTGCGGTACGATCTCCTCGGGTGAGTGCACCTCGAAAGCCTGGAGCCGGATCTGTGCGATCCGCGCGGCAGCCTCGAGTTCTTTGTAGGCGAGGGCGGCGTACGGTGTGCCCGGATTCAAGATCACCGCAAAAAGGGTGGCGGCGGGGACGATTTCGCGCAACAGCTGAAGCCGGCCGCCTTGCATGTTAGCCGCCAGGTCCGACAGTCCGGTGACGTTTCCCCCCGGTCGTGCGAGGCTCTCAACGATCCCCGCGCCGACGGGATCACCAACAGCCATGAACACAACGGGGATATTGCCGCCGGCCGCCTTGCCCGCCCTTGCCGCGACCGTGCCAAATCCGGTGACGATCACATCGGGGTTCATGCGGGCGAGGTCGGATGCGAGGCCGGGCAACAGTTCGGGCCGGCCTTCCGCAGAGCGATAGGCAACGCTCAGGTTCTGCCCATCAACGTAACCGAGCTCATTCAGGCGGCGCACGAACTTGACCGCGAAGCTCATGCGATCCTCACCCGGGAGAAGAGCCAGATAGGCGATGACGAATGATTTCGATTTCTGCGCAACAGCGCGATGCCCGACGCCGATGATCGCTGCTCCCGCGAACATCCTTATCCACGACCGCCGATCCATCATGTGCGATCCCTCGCTCATCTGGTTCGCCCCGCCGGGCAGAGTAGCGGAGCTTCATGATGAGAGGCGAACTATGTCTTCGGTCAACCCGCCTTGCGCGTCGAGCAGCGGTGGGCCGCTTCGTGCCGATCTTCGGCCGGCATGCGCGCAGTTGATGACTCTGCGGCGCTCAGTCGGTCTTCGCCCGGTACGCCACTAGAAACATCCGCGTGGCGCTGTCGACCACCTTTGCGATCTGCTCGGCCGAAGGCGCCGGCTTGGCCTGGAAGACGAACGCCTGAAACAGCGTCGCCTGGCACATCTGCATGAACTGCCACGCGGCCAATTCGTAATCCTCGATCACGAGGTCGCCGAGTTGCCCCCGCGCCTCGAGATAGGCCGAGAACCGATTGACGGTGCGGGCCAGCACGTTGTCATAAAATCGCCGGCCGACTTCCGGCATCCGCTCGGCAATCGACATCACGGTCCGGATCGCCGAGCCGCCGCCCGGGCGGCACAGCAGCTGGATATAGGCGCGGCCGAATTCCGGCAGTGTGATCTCGACCTCGCGTCCGGGATCGAAATTGAAGGCGACCTTGCCCTGTTCGAGCGATTCCTCTTCGACGATCGTCTCGAACAGCCGGTTCTTGTCGGCGAAATAGACATAGAGGGTGCCCTTGGAAACACCGGCGGCGCGTGCGATCTCGCCCATGCTGGCGCCGTCGAAGCCGAGATCCAGAAACACCTTGCGGGCGCCATCGAGAATCTGACGGCGCTTCGAGGAGTCCTCCTCGCCGACGAGATGAAGCGGGTTTTGAGTTGCTGCAACCATTGGTTTAGGTTCTCGGCGAAGATTTCAACCCGCCATATGTCCGGTATACGACTTGCACCTTATGGTGCCTCAAATAACGAATGTACCTTGACCGAACCGTTCGGTCAATGTTAGTTTTGGGAATGACGATGTCCGTGAGGCCGGTTCTGGCCGCGCTTTCATCGCGACATAGTAATGGGGTTTCGACAATGGCCGTAGCGAGAGATCAGGCCGCACGCATCGTTCGTCATGAGCCGAAGCTGGCAGAAGGCGACACCGCGGGCGAAGCCGGCCCGGCCGAGCAGCTCCGAACCGGCACGGAAGAGACCAAGCGCCGCCCCGCGGAAACGCCGGCAACTCCCTCAGCGCCCGCGCCCGACCAGCCGGCTGCGCCGTCGGCGGCTGCGCCAAGCCCCGCCGCGCCGAAATCGGGCAAGCGTAGATTCGTCATGGTGGGCATCATCGGCCTGCTGGCGCTCGCCGCCATCAGCTATGCCGCCTATTACCTGCTGGTGGGACGTTTCTACATCTCGACCGATGACGCCTATGTCCGCGCCAACAACACCACGCTCGGCGCACGGGTGTCGGGCCATGTCGCGGCCATCGTGCCCGGCGACAACGCGATCGTTCATCAGGGCGAGGTGATCTTCAAGATCGACGACGGCGATTACCGGATCGCGGTGGACGCCGCGCGCACCAAGATCGCCACCCAACAGGCAACCATCGACCGCATCGGCCGTCAGGTCACCGCGATGGAAAGCGCGGTCGAGCAGACCAAGGCGCAGCTCGTTTCCGCTGAAGCCGGACTGAAACGTGCCGGTCTCGACTACGAGCGCCAGCAGGCCTTGAGCACCAAGGGATTTGCCTCGCGCGCGACCTTCGAAGTATCCGAAGCCGGACGCGATCAAGGCGTCGCGGCGGTGAGATCGGCGCAGGCGGCCTATGACGCCTCGCGCGACAGCGTCGATGTCACCAAGGCGCAGCAAGCCGAGGCTCGCGCGCAACTGGCGGAATTGCAGACCTCGCTCGCCAAGGCCGAACGCGATCTCGATTTCACCACGGTGCGGGCGCCGGTCGACGGCACCTTCTCCAACCGCCTCGTCAACACCGGCGACTTTATCCAGCAGGGACAGCGGCTCGGCAATGTGGTGCCGCTCGACGACGTCTTCATCGACGCCAATTACAAGGAAACCCAGCTCAAGCGCGTCCGTCCGGGCCAGCCGGTGACGATCAAGGTCGATGCCTACGGCCTGCGCAAATTCGAAGGTATCGTCGACAGCATTTCGCCCGCGGCCGGTTCGGTGTTCACGCTGCTGCCGCCGGACAATGCCACCGGCAATTTCACCAAGATCGTGCAGCGGCTGCCGGTCCGGATCCGTGTGCCGAAGAGCGTCGCCAGGCAGGGCCTGCTGCGCGCGGGCATGTCGGTCTACACCACCGTCGATACCCGCGCGGGTGCGGCGGACGCAGACAGCGATGTCGACCTCGACTCGCCGATGATGATCCATCCGCAGTGATTCCTCTCGAGCTTCGGGCTGAGCCCGACGCGGAGACCCGAGCAGAACATGGCTGATGCCACCACTGCCCCGCCGGGCATGATGAACGCCGCAGCGCCGTCCGAGCGCATCGCGCCGAAGCGGATGTTTGCGTTCCTCATCATGGTGTTCGGGATGTTCATGTCGATCCTGGACATCCAGATCGTCTCGGCATCGCTGTCCGAAATCCAGGCCGGGCTCTCCGCAAGCTCCAGCGAAGTGTCGTGGGTCCAGACCGCCTACCTGATCGCGGAAGTGATCGCGATTCCCCTGTCCGGATTCTTGTCGCGCGCATTCGGCACCCGGCTGCTGTTTGCGATCTCCGCGTTCGGCTTCACGGTCGCAAGCTTCCTGTGCGGGTTTGCTTCCTCGATCGAGCAGATGATCCTGTGGCGGGCGATCCAGGGATTTCTGGGCGCCGGCATGATCCCGACCGTGTTCGCATCCGCGTACCTGGTGTTTCCGCGCTCGAAATTCCATATCGTCGGTCCGATCATCGGCCTGGTCGCGACCCTGGCGCCGACCGTCGGCCCGACCGTCGGCGGCATCATCACCGACTGGATGTCGTGGCACTGGCTGTTCTTCATCAACGTGGTTCCCGGCATCGGCATCACCATCGGAGTGCTGTTGCTGGTCGATTTCGACCAGCCGCATTTCGAGCTGCTCGATCATTTCGACTGGTGGGGCCTGCTGTTCATGGCGGGCTTTCTGGGCTCGCTCGAATATGTGCTGGAGGAAGGCCCGCAATATGAATGGCTGCAGGACACCTCGGTGGCCGTATGCGCCGCGATAGGCTTCCTCTCTGCGATTGCGTTCTTCTGGCGCGTGCTGACGGCGCGGGAGCCGATCGTCGATATCAGGGCCTTCACCAACCGCAATTTCGCCATCGGCTGTCTGATCTCGTTTTGCGTCGGCATCGGGCTGTACGGCCTGACCTACGTGTATCCGCGCTATCTCGCCGAGGTGCGCGGCTACAGCGCGCTGATGATCGGTGAGACCATGTTCGTGTCTGGTATCACCATGTTCCTCACCGCGCCGATCGTCGGCCGGCTGATGACCAAGGTCGACATGCGCTACATCATCGCGGCCGGCCTCGTCATCTTCGCGATGGGCTCGTACCAGATGACCTGGATCACCCGCGACTATGATTTCTACGAGCTCTTGATTCCGCAGATCCTGCGCGGCATCGGCATGATGTTCGCGATGGTGCCGACCAACAACATCGCGCTCGGCACACTGCCGCCGGACATGGTGAAGAACGGCTCGGGGCTGTTCAACCTGACGCGCAATCTCGGCGGCGCGGTGGGGCTCGCCGTCATCAACCAGGTGCTGAACGAGCGCACGGATCTGCACATCGTTCGCCTGCAGGAGCGGGTGAACTGGGGCAACGCCACCGCAACCGAGACGCTCACCATGTTGACCCAGCGCATGCAGGGCATGGGCGACGCCGCGTTGATGGCGATGAAGCAATTGTCGCAGATCGTGCACCGCCAGGCCGTGGTGATGGGCTATGGCGACGCGTTCTTCATACTGACGATATTCTATATCGGCCTCAGCCTCCTGGTGACGCTGTTGAAGAAGCCCGCTGCATTGCCGGGTGGCGGGAGCTCGGGGCATTAGTTCTCACGCGGTTGTCATGTTGCAAATCACCCGCGATGCATCTATAAGCAACGCATTGTCACTCGCGCCGGGGAGATTTGCATGATTTCATCTTATTCGCAGATCATGCCCGTGTGTCCGATGTTTACGCTGGATGATGTCTGGTCGCTTCGCTGACCGCCAGCCCTGATCGGGTTTGATCCCGATCTTCCAAGCTTCCCAACACGTTATCGATATTTTTCAACGACGCCCGGATTCGGTCCTGTGCCGCCCTTGCGTCATTTCAGATGGAGCCGGATCTCGCGCGAGCCGCGTAGCCGGATGACACCATGACCGCTCTGAATAGCAAACGTCCCGCGGCGATACGCCTGGTGATCCCGTTCGTGTTTCGTCACTGGCTGGATCAGCCGCTGCGCGCCGCCGCCATCGTTGCCGGATTTCTCGGCGCGACCGCGGCTGACCTGTTCATGCCGGTTTTCTCGGGGCATCTGGTCGATGCGCTGACATCAGGCCCTGTTGACCCGGCTGCGCGCCATGCGGCGCTGATGGCGTTCGGCGGCATCGTCGCGCTCGGCGGGATGTCGATCGTCCTGCGCCTGACGGGCCTGCAGTTGATCGTGCCGTTCACGCTGAAAACCATGTCCGACGTGGCGCGCGATGCCTTCATGCGGGTGCAGCGTTTCTCGACCGACTGGCACGCCAACTCCTTTGCCGGCTCGACCGTGCGCAAGGTGACGCGCGGGATGTGGGCGCTCGACCTGCTCAACGACACCATCCTGATGGCTCTGTTGCCGTCGCTGACGGTGCTGTTGGGCTCGATGATCCTGCTTGGGCTGCACTGGCCCTCGTTGGGTGCGGTGATCGCGGTCGGCTCGGTGATCTATGTCGCGATGACGATGGCGTTCTCGGTTCGCTACATCGCGCCTGCGGCGCGTGTTTCCAACGCCTGGGACACCAAGGTCGGCGGCACGCTGGCGGATGCCATGACCTGCAACGCGGTGGTGAAATCGTTCGGCGCGGAAGCGCGCGAGGACGCGCGGCTGGCCGGCGTCATCGCCCGCTGGCGCGCGCGCGTGCAACGGACCTGGCTACGCTACAACACGACCGCCATGGCGCAGCTCGCGGTGTTGCTGTGCTTTCGCGCCTCGGTGATCGGCGGCGCGATCCTGCTGTGGATCGCCGGGCGCGCCTCGCCGGGCGACGTCACCTTTGTGCTGACGAGCTACTACGTCATCCACGCGTATTTGCGCGACGTCGGCATGCACATCAACAATCTGCAGCGTTCGGTGAACGACATGGAGGAACTGGTCGCGATCCATGGCGAGCCGATCGGCATTGCCGACGCGACGGGTGCCTTGCCGATCGACGTGCAGGGCGGACGCATCGTGTTCGACGACGTGACGTTCCATTACGGCGGGCATCGCGCGCCGCTGTATGACGGCCTGTCGGTCGACATCCGTGCCGGCGAGCGCGTCGGCCTGGTCGGCCGCTCAGGCTCCGGCAAGACCACGTTCGTCAAGCTGGTGCAGCGGCTCTACGATGTCTCCGGCGGCAGGATTCTGATCGACGGTCAGGATATCGCGAAGGCGACGCAGCATTCGCTGCGCAGCCAGATCGCGATCGTGCAACAGGACCCGATCCTGTTTCACCGCTCGCTGGCGGAGAACATCGCCTATGGAAGGCCCGGCGCCAGCATGGCTGCGATCGAGCAGGCGGCGCGGCTTGCCAACGCGCACGACTTCATCCAGCGGCTGCCGAAAGGCTACGGCACGCTGGTCGGCGAACGCGGCGTCAAGCTGTCGGGCGGCGAGCGGCAGCGCGTCGCGCTGGCGCGCGCGTTCCTGGCGGACGCGCCGGTCTTGATCCTGGACGAGGCAACCTCAAGCCTCGATTCGGAATCGGAAGGGCTGATCCAGCAGGCGATGGAGCGGTTGATGAAGGGCCGCACCTCGATCGTGATCGCACACCGGCTGTCGACGGTGCGCAGCCTCGACCGGATTCTGGTGTTCGATCACGGCAAGATCGTCGAGCAGGGAACACACACGATGCTCACCGCGCGAGCCGGCGGCATCTATCGCGGGCTGTTCGAGCGGCAGGCGACCGAGTTCGGCCGGATCTCGGCGGCGGAGTGAGGATGCGAAGTCATTCCGGGGCGGCTTGCAGAGCCGAACCCGGGATGACGGTCCTCACCGGTGCCGTTCGCGTCCGCGTAGAGATCGCCACCGTCGCCACCACGGCGGTGGCGAACAGCACGATCTGCCAGGTGATGGTCTCGCCGTTGAAGAGAGCGGCGAGCGCGAAGGTGATGAAGGGCTGCAATAGCTGGACCTGCGAGACCCGCGCGATGCCGCCCATCGCCATGCCGGCGTTCCAGGCGAAGAAGCCGATCCATTGCGAGAACAGCGCGACGTAGAGCAGGCCGAGCAGCGGCTTGAGCGGGATGTGCAGCGGATCGGCCGGCATGGTCAGCGCTGCTGCCGGCAGTGACAAGGGCAGCGCGATCACCAGCACCCAGCTGATCACCTCCCAGCCCGGCATCGAGGCTGTCAGTTTGCCGGAGAATGCGTAGCCGACGGCTGCAACGGCGACGGCAGCAAACAGCAGGAGGTCGCCGGTCGACAGTGTGCCGCCGCCTTGCCGCAGCGCAAACGCAACCACCAGCGCCGCGCCTGCAAGCGAAGCGATCCAGAACAACGGTCGCGGGCGCTCATGGGTAACGGCGACGGCGACCAGCGCCGTTCCGATCGGCATGCCGCCGAACACCACGCCGCCATGCGAGGCATCGACGCGCTGCATGCCCATCGCCATCAGCACCGGAAACAGGAAGGCCACGCAGACCATCGTGAGCGCGAGCTGCGGCCATAGCGACCGCGGCGGGAAAGGGCGGCGCAACACGAGCAGCAGCACCAGCGAACAGACGCCGGCAATCGCCGTGCGGATCGCGGTCAGTGCAATCGGATCAATGTCGGATACGGCAAGGCGTGTCGCCGGCAGCGTGCCGCCAAAGATCGCCATGCCGACGAAGCCCAACAGCAGACCGAGACGTTCGTGCGATGAAGGAGCGGACATGGCGCAAGTGGTTAGCGGCTCAGCGGGCCGACCGACAAGCAATTCGTTCGGTGCACATGGCCGCTATGCGCGCGCTATCTCGGAGCAATTCCGCTCCACAACAGTCCGAGGCCGGAGAGAACCAGCAGCGCGAGCACGACATCGGAGAAATTCCGGTCGCTCAGCGCGTGATAGACGCGCGCGCCGAGCCAGGCGCCGGCGAGCGTTCCGGGGAACGCGCACAGCACGAGCCAGATGATCTCAGCCTTGACCAGGCCGCTTGCGACCTGCACGCACAGCGCGGTCGCAAGGATGGTGAAATTGAAGGTCTGGAATACGCCGCGACGCTCTTCCTTGCCCCAGCCGCGCACACTGGCCCATAGAATCGGAAGCGGGCCGGAGAGACCGGCAAGACCGCCGAGGATGCCGCCGGCAAATCCGATTCCCGCATCGGCCCATTTGCCGCCGAAGCGGATCGCCATCGGTTTCCGCTGGAAGTAAAGCAGGAGCGGAAATACCACGAGGAACACGCCGATGGTCCGCTTGAAGACGATCGGGTCGGCATGGGCGATCAGCAAGATACCGATCGGCACGCCGGCGAGGCCGCCAATGATGAAGGGCCAGACCAGGCGGAAATCG
Organism: uncultured Alphaproteobacteria bacterium; assembly: GCA_963774775.1. Lineage (GTDB taxonomy): Bacteria > Pseudomonadota > Alphaproteobacteria > Rhizobiales > Xanthobacteraceae > Bradyrhizobium. The sequence goes on along the minus strand of CAVZGZ010000012.1, from coordinate 41,074 downwards.
ATGGTTTTCCAGATCGACGGCAGCGTCGAGACCTGCGCGATCACCGAACAGATCAAGACCAGCGGCACGGCAAGCGTCGGCGGCAGCACGTAGAGCCAGATGCCAAGCGCCATCAACGCGGTGCCGAACCCGGCAAGGCCGGACACGAAGCCGCCGGCCAGCGCGCCGAAGAACAGAAGCGCATAGGCGGCCGGGGTCATCGCTACCTTCCTTAGTCATTCCGGGGCGTCCGAAGGACGAGCTATGATGTGCTATTGCACATCAGAGAATCCATAACCACGATCGGGAGTATGGATTCCGGGCCTGCGCCTAACGGCGCATCCCGGAATGACGAGTGTGTTGGGGGGCGAACGTTTACACGACGACGTGAGCAGGTACTATTCCCAATCGCAGTTCCTCAACGATAATGGCAATGGAAGCGCTCCAATGAATTCCGTTGCGCCCAAAACCTTTCTTGTCTGCCACGGTGCCTGGTCGGGGGGATGGGCATGGAAGAAGATGCATCCGCTGATGCAGGCCGCCGGGCACCGGCTGGTCACACCGTCCTACACCGGTCTTGGCGAGCGGGCGCATCTCGCCAACCCGTCGATCGATCTGGAAAGCCACATCGAGGACGTGCTCAACGTCATCAAATATGAAGACCTGCGCGACATCGTGCTGCTCGGCCATAGCTATGGCGGCATGGTCGCAACCGGTATCGCCGATCGTATCAGCGATCGCGTTGCGCAACTGATCTATCTCGATGCCTTCGTGCCGCGGGACGGGCAATCGCTGTTCGATCTCAACGAATCCGGGCGGCAACATTTGCAGGAAGCGGCGAAGAGCGGCGACGGCTGGCGCGTGCCCCCGATGCAGTCGCCTCCGGATACGTTGCCCGCCGACGTCGAATGGCTGGCCGCGCGCCGCGTTCCCATGCCGATCAAATGCTTTGAGACAAAGCTCAAGCTGCGGAACGGCGAGCCAACACTGCCGCGCAGCTACATCTATGCCACCCGCATCACGCCCGCCGACACCTTTGGCCCGTTCGCGAAGCGGGCGAAGAGCGAGGCGGGCTGGCGCTGCTACGAGATCGACGCCAGCCATACGCCAAACGTCACCGCGCCGGAAGCGCTGATGGCGCTGCTGGAGAGAGTGATTGAGGGAGGCCCATAGTTCCTGCGGTCTGCCCAGGCGCGAACCCAACGCGGACGCGGCGCGTTGATTTGCCATCGCCATCCCGACACCCGGCCTCAGGCGAATTGCGCGAGGCCATGGCCGACGGACCAATTCTCTTTCGCTGCGTCGATGACGTTCACGAACACGTCCTCCGGCCGGATGCCGGGGCTTTTACCGAGCAGCTCCGCGATCCGCCGGAACAGCGCCTTCTTCTGTTCTGCGGTGCGGCTGTTGAACACGGTGATCTGGATGTAGACGAGATCGTCACTGCGGGCGACGCCAAAGGCAGCGCCGTAGCGGAAGTTCGTCGCGTCATGCTCGCTGATGGTCATGAACTCATCGCCTTCGGGCACGTCGAGCGTTTCGCGCATCGCGCGGTAAAGACTGTCGAAGATCGCCTGCCGGTAGGTGTCCGGCTTTCCGGCGCGCAGTGAGATGTGAATGAGAGGCATCGCGGCTCCTTCGCATTCTGTCCTCGCCGGTCCGGCGGCTCCCGTACCGGTGGTTCACCTCATTGACGAAATGAGCTATCAACCCCAATAGTTTCTGACACGATGTCAAAAACATGTTCTTGACGCTGTGTCAAATACTATTTGAGCGCGTGGGGCGGGATTGGACCCGGAGTCCAGAGGAGAAGAACGTGAGGCCGCGAGAGTTTGACCACGACGACGTCCTGCGCATCGCGTTCGATCAATTCTGGCGCAAGGGGGTGCGTGGAACGTCGCTCTCGGACATCGCGCGTGACGCGGGCGTCCAGCGCGGCAGTCTCTATAATGCCTTTGGCAGCAAGGAAGCGCTGTTTCTCTGCGCCTACGAGCGCTATGCGAGCGACTATCTCAACTCGATTCAAAAGACGCTCGGCGCGGGGACCTTGCGCCATCGTCTCACGGCGTTTTTCGACCTGACGATAAAGAACTTTCGTTCCGGTTCGCCGCCCCGCGGATGTCCGACCACGCGGGGGTTGATGGAGGGGCTGGATGAGAACGCGCGCCAGGCTTTTGCGAATTTGATGACCCGCATCACCGGTCTGATTCAGGACGCCTTGTCCGAGGGCATCGCGCGTGGCGAGTTCAAGGGCTCTCCCGAGATCGCGGCACTCCACATTGCCACCGTGACGCGCGGATTGGCTGTGCTCGAACGCGCCTTCGGTGATGAGGCCGAGCTTCGGAAGATTGCCGCACACACGGTCGATCTCGTGCTCGACAAGGCAAGCCGCTAGATGGATCGTCGCTTAATTCAGGTGTTGGCGGCCAAGCTATCGACGAACTTGCGATGGTCCGACAGCCACTCCGGATGATCGATGGAAATCATCCGCACGCAGAGTTGGACGCATTCATTGCAAATGAATACTTTGGGTCCGGCAATCAATTGCAGAACCCCCGGCTGTGCCTTGCCACAGAACGAGCAGGATGGCTCCGATGTTTGCGCCTCATTGTCAGCAAGCCGGATTCCTTTGTCTTTCAGAGCCGCGAGGAGAGCCTCGACGTCCTCAGGTCCCAATTCCATCGGGCAGAGTTCATTGAGTTGCTCGAAGGTGACAAACCCGGTTCGATCGCTGATCTCTCGCGCCGATTGGATGATCTTCTGCAGGTCCATCCGTGATCCTCCTGAAGTGGACCCTGAGTTTCGCCGATGCGGGGCGACGGGGTCTTCGATGCTGGCCGGCGACGAGCAACTACGCGGCCGCCAGCTCCGTCCGACGACAGAAGCAGGATGCCCTGATCGGGACCTCCGCGCGCGCTTGCGCAAGATCGAGCCGCTGCTTGATCAGGGCGCTCTCGACCTTTTCGCCGCGGCGGACCAGGCATTCGTGCAGCCCGTGCAGCGACCACAGATTATCGGGATGCTGGCAGGCCCGGCTTAGCTTGCCGTCAAGACCGAGGTCGGACCGGTAGACCGCCTCGGCTTCCTCGATCCGTCCCTGCTCGAGCAGCAGTGCGCCGAGCGCATGACGGGGCGGCTGCATCCATCCCCAGGGCTCGTCATAGGGCAACGCGTCCGAGAGCTCGACCGATTTGCGCAGATGCGCGAACGCAATGTCATGCTTGCCCTTGCGGTACTCCAGCTCGCCGTTCAGCATCGCGTCGGCGACGTTGAGCAGGTTAACGACCTTGTTGTTGTGGACAAGCCGGCTCTCCGGCACGCGGGCCTTCGCGGCCGCGAACTGGACCTTCTCAACCTCTGCCTCGGCCACATTGCCAAGCGCCGAATGCGCGACCGCCTTGGCGTAGTGGATCATGGCGGTGACAGAGCAATAGAGGTCGCGATCTTCCGGCAGCTTCTGTTCGATGATCTCCCGCCATTTGCCGAAGCGCACGAGAACGTGCTGCTTCATCGTCAGATAGCCTTCGAGGAAATCCGCCATCGGTGGTGATTGAATGCGCAACACCGGCTCCGGGACCGTCGCGATCAGCTCTTCGGCCGCCGCGATGGCAGGCGTGTACTGGCCGAGGAACATCGCGCCATAGATCGCGAAATGGAAGTTGTGGATGACGTAGACCAGGTAGACGCCGGGATCATCCGAATAGGCGAGGAACCTGCGGTCGGTCGCCAGCGCCTTCCGATTGTAGAGCAGGACGTCGTTGTACTGCCCGCACAGCACATCGAGATGTGTCGGCATGTGGATCAAATGACCGCTGTCGGGAACGATCTCGCGCAGCCGGTCGCCGGCGCGCATCGCGCGCTGCGGGAAGGGCGACATCTCCATCAGGTGGACATAGAGATGCAGCAGGCCCGGGTGATCCCACGCCGCCGGAATTTTTTCGAAGGTGTCTTCGAGCACCGCCCTGCATTCCTCGGTGCCTGCTCCGGCGAAGGGTTTGCCGGAGGGCAGGTCCCACATCTGCCACGGCGTCTCGTTCATGATCGCTTCGGCAAACACCGCCCGGACCTCGAGATCATCGGGAAAGGCTTTGAAGACCTTGCGCATATCTTCCGTGTAAGCCTTGTCCCACGGCGCCATGTCCTCGATCGCCTCGCGCTGGGGATAGCGCGCGGGCAGGGCCCGGATCATCGCCTGCTCGACCGGACTTGCTTTCCCTGCATGCACCAGCGCTTGCTGCATGGCATCGTAAGATGCCGAGAGCGCCATCTGCCGTCCTTGCGGGTCATAGCGAACCCAGGGCAGGTTGTAATTGGGCCCCGCAGCGTAGCTGATGCCCCAATGCGCCATCGCGCATTCGACGTCGTGCTGGAGCGCTTTCTGGAAGCACTTGATCGCCTCGCCATGGTTGAACCCGAATAGCCAGTTGAGCCCTCGATCGAACCAAAGCTGGGCGTCGGGCGATGACGTGGTGATTTTGCGGCTGTACGGCCCGAGATCAAAATAGGTCATGCCTTTTGTCCGCATTGAGCAGTGCCGAGCCGGCAGCTTACCAAAGAGGCCGGCTTTGTCACAGCGCGGGGATGCGACAGCGACACCGCCAAACTGGCGAGGGGTCCGGCGCGTTACGCCGAACCCCTCATCTTTAGAGCATCAGCCGGCCTGTAAGCCGGGTTCTGTAAGGCACCGCCTGCTTGCGCAGGCGATACGTGACGGCCATTCCTCTGGGACCATGTTTGCACATGGCCTCGAGCAACCTACCCGGACGGCGAGCCTGACATTGCCCTGCGGCGTTATCGCTTAAAGCGAACAGCCCGCGTTGCCGTCCCTATTCGGTTTTGCTCCCGGTGTGGTTTGCCATGCCGGTTCCGTTACCGGACCCGCGGTGCGCTCTTACCGCACCTTTTCACCCTTGCTGCCCCCTCCCTTTAGGGGTGGGGGAGCGGTTCGTTCTCTGTGGCACTGTCCCTGGGGTTGCCCCCGCCGGATGTTATCCGGCACCGTATGTCGATGGAGCCCGGACTTTCCTCCCCCGCAGCCTTTCGACCATAGCGGGAGCGGCCGTCCGGCCGACTGACGCCCCAAGGCATGGGGGTTTGGGCCGGTCAGGTCAAGCCGATAACCTCTCTCGCCCGGCCGAAAATAATTTATCCTGAACGTGTCGTTTTGCGCTTCCCCCGTTCGACCTGATGTCGGCGATCCAGCCGATCAAGAGGAGTAATCGAGATGCAGTATTTGCTGTTGATCTATCGGAACGAAGCAGAACTAGGCCACATGACGGCAGACGACCGCAAGAAAATGACGGCGGAATACGGTGTGTTCACCCAGTCCATCATTCAGAGCGGCCATTTCAAGGCCGGCGATGGTCTGCAGCCCACGACGACCGCAACCTCCGTGCGGGTCCGCGACGGCAAGATCCTGACGACGGATGGCCCGTTCGCGGAAACGCGCGAACAGCTAGGCGGCTACTATCTGGTCGAAGCCAAGGATCTCGACACCGCGCTCGGCGTCGCCGCGCGGATTCCCGGCGCCAAGACCGGCACGATCGAAGTCAGGCCGGTCATGATCTATGATTGATGCGTCGTTCCGGGGCGCGCGACAGCGCGAACCTAAGATGTGCGATTGCGCATCTGAGAACCTCGAGATTCTCCGATGTGCAATTGCGCATCGGAGTTCGTCCTTCGGACGCCCCGGAATGACGAAGTTGGACCTGATGACCTCCGGCGAGATCGAAAAAATATTCCGCGACGAGGCGGGGCGGGCGCTGGCCACCCTGATCCGCCTCGTCGGCGATTTCGATCTCGCGCAAGATGCCTTGCAGGACGCTTTCGCGGTGGCGCTGGAACGCTGGACGGCTTCCGACATGCCGGTCAATCCGCGCGCGTGGCTGGTCAATGTCGGCCGCAACAAGGCGATCGACCGTGTCAGACGCAACATTCTGTTTCGCGGCAAGCAACAGGAATTGACGCACCAATTGCTGCTCGACGCCTCGGCGTCTTGCGAGGCCACAGATACCACGCTCGACGACGACATGCTTCGGCTGATCTTTACTTGCTGCCATCCGTCCTTTGGAGAAGAGGTCCAGGTCGTGCTGACGCTGCGCACGGTCTGCGGGCTCAGCACCGCGCAGGTCGCCCGCGCCTTTCTGGTGAGCGAGGAGGCGATGGCGCAGCGGTTGTTGCGCGCCAAGCAGAAAATCCGCCTTGCCGGCATTCCCTATGAGGTGCCCGAGCGTGACGCGCTCGAGCCGCGTCTCAACGGCGTGCTCGCGGTGATCTATCTCGTCTTCACCGAAGGCTATGCGGCAACCGCGGGCGAGGACCTGATGCGGCCCGACCTTGCGCGCGAGGCGATCCGGCTGGCGCGCCTGATCGATGCGCTGATACCGGGCCGCGGCGAGATCAAGGGCCTGCTGGCGCTTGATGCTGCTGCACGATTCCCGCCGCGCCGGCCGGCAGACTGCGGGCGGCGACATCGTGCTCTTGGAAGAGCAGGACCGTTCGCTGTGGGATTTCGGCCAGATCGCCGAAGGTGTGAGGCTCGTGGAGGAAGCCCTGCGGATGCCGGGGCGGCCGCAATCCTATGCGGTGCAGGCCGCCATCGCAGCGCTTCATGCGCGCGCGCCCAACTTTAAAGACACCGACTGGCCGCAAATCGCCGGCCTCTACGAGGTGCTGCTGCGGATCAGCCCGTCGCCGGTGATCGAGCTCAACCACGCCGCTGCCGTCTCGATGGTCGATGGACCGGCGCGGGCGCTGGCGCTGATCGATGCGCTGGAAGCGCGCGGCGGGCTCAAGGGCTATGAATTGTTGCCGGCCGTGCGCGCCGATTTGCTGCGCCGGCTCGGCCGAAACGAAGCGGCGCGGGAGGCTTATCTCGCGGCGACGGCGGCGACGCAGCTCGAACCGTTGCGGCGGCTTTACGCGCGGCGGATTGCGGAGATGGATCGTTAGCTGCGTCATGGCCAGCCTGATCCGTCATTGCGAGCGCAGCGAAGCAATCCATGCCGCAGCAAGAGTGGATTGCTTCGTCGCTACGCTCCTCGCAATGACGATGCGAATTACTTCGCCACCACCGCAGTCGGTGTCGCGTCCGCCGGCAGGGTCGACAGCAGCGCGTGCAACGTCGCCATGGTCGACTGATCGGCGACGCCGTCGACGCGGGCGGGACGGAAGTGGCGCTGGAACGCGGTAACGACTTCCATGGTGGGGCCGTCAAATTTGCCTTCGGTCGGGATGCCGTAGCCGTAGCGGGCGAACGCCAGCTGCATTCCGGCGACGTCGTCGGAGATGTTGCCGAGCTTGAGCGTTTCGCCGCGCACGATCGGCGCCGGCTGCACCCAGTGGCCGACGCCGGAATTGGCCAGCGAATGCCAGGGAAACTTTTCGCCGGGATCCTTCTTGCGGGCGGGGGCGACGTCGGAATGGCCGAGCACCCGGTGCGACGGCACCTTGCGGCGGAGCATGATGCCGCGGCACAGCGCGATCACGGCGGCGATCTGGCGCAGCGGAAAATCCGGATAGCCCCAGTCATGGCCGCGATTGATGATCTCGACGCCGATCGAGCAGGAGTTGATGTCGTCCTCGCCCGCCCAACGCGACGCGCCGGCGTGCCAGGCGCGCTTGCTCTCCGGTACGCTTTGCACGATGCGGCCGTCTTCGAGCACGATGTAATGTGCCGACACCTCGGTGCCGGTGGTGCAGAGCTGCGCGATCGCGCCCTCGACATCCGGCATGCCGGTGTAGTGCAGGACGATCATGTCGGGCTGCCGGCCGTTGCTGCGCTCACCGAAATTCGGCGACGGGATGACGTCCGAGGCGATCGAGGAATCCGGGGTGAATGTCTTCATCTCTGCGTTGGCCCTGGGAACGGGAAGGGCGCGTTGACGCTTCGAATCGCACCAGCGGACGTGAACGAACCAAAGGACATCAAAAAACTCAAACCGGGCAGGAGAACGGCAATCCTGCACTTTAATAAATGAATAGGTTTACTATTGCTTTACCTTAGCCCGGGCGCAATGCGGCCGGCCGGGGTTCCCATCGCTTTTGGGCCGGGTGTGTGCGGAAGGCATCACCCGCATCCCTATCGTTAAAAGACGGGGAAATGCTGCTCCTGATCGTCAACGCTTTCTTAACGCTAAGTGCCGTTACTAAGTGGTGAAGCGCCGAACCGGTTTGGGGACGGCCGAGGTCCTTTTTCACGCTCGAACCCCCATGGCAGGCCAGCAGATTCCGTTCGGAAATGAGGGTTTGCTGGCCGGGGCCGGGAACGGCGATCGTACCTCACAGCGGCTTTTTGGCCGGAAAAGGCTGGCGAAGCGCGGGGATTTGAGGCGCAATGGACCTGTTGGCGTCCAATTTCTATTCCGCACGCTGGAGTGCGCCCGGGGCTGGCGAATGAGTTCGGCTGTCCCGCGTCATATTTCAGTGCTCGGCCGTGAGGCGGTGGAGATGGTCGGTCCCCGCGAGGGCGGCCTCTACGTCGACGCGACCTTTGGTGCTGGCGGCTACAGCCGCGCGATCCTGGCGACCCAGGGAACCCGGGTCATCGGCATCGACCGCGACCGGTCCGCGATATCAGGCGGCTTCGATCTCGTCGATCGCAGTGGGGGTCGGCTGACCCTGGTCGAAGAGCGCTTCTCCAATCTGGACGAGGTCTGCGCCGCCCAAGGCTTCGACGCCGTCGATGGCGTCGTGATGGACGTCGGCGTCTCCTCGATGCAACTCGATGAGGCCGAGCGCGGCTTCTCGTTCCGGCTTGCCGGACCGCTTGATATGCGGATGGGGCGGGACGGCCCGACCGCGGCAGATGTGATCGCGAAGGCGTCCGAAGCCGACCTTGCCAACATCATCTATATCTTCGGCGAGGAACGTCACTCGCGCGCCGTCGCCCGCGCTATCGTGGCTGCGCGGAAAGAGGCGCCGATCACCACGACGAAGGCGCTGGCCGATATCGTCGCCAAGGTGGTCCATTCCAAACCGAACGAGATTCACCCCGCAACGCGAACTTTCCAGGGCTTGAGGATCTTCGTCAACGCGGAGCTCGACGAGCTGCATCTGGCGCTTACCGCGGCCGAGCGTGTGCTGAAGCCGGGCGGACGGCTGGTGGTGGTGTCGTTCCACTCGCTGGAAGACCGTATCGTCAAGAATTTCTTCGCCGAGCGCGGCAAGGTGGCGGCCGGATCGCGGCATCTGCCCGAAGTCGCGCAGGCGGCGCCGAGCTTTCAGATTCTCACCAAGCGTCCGGTTACGCCCGGTGATGCCGAGATCTCAGCCAATCCGCGCGCGCGTTCGGCAAAGCTGCGCGCGGCTGAGCGTACCGCAGCGCCGGTGCACGCCGCCGACGCCCTGCCGTCATGGCCGACGTTGGCCAACGTGATGAGGGGAGGCTGACCATGCGCATCCTCCACCTCCTCGTGATCGGCATGCTGGTGTTCGCGGCGGCCTATGTCTACCGGATCAAGATGGAATCGACCTCGCGCACCGAGCGCGTGCTGCGGCTGCACGCCGAAATCCGCGAGCAGCGTGACGCCATCGCCACGCTGCGCTCGGAATGGGCCAAGCTCGATGCGCCGTTGCGGCTGCAGGGTCTCGCCGAACGTCATCTGCAGCTCAAGCCGATCAACGCCACGCAGTACGATCAGTTGAAGAACCTGCCCGAACGTCCGCCGAATTTCGCGAGGCCCGGCGCGCCCGATCCGATCGGCGCGATGATCAACACCATCGAGGCTGCCACCGATGCCGAGACCGTGACGGGTTCGGTGCAGACGCCCGCGCCCGAGCCCGCGCCTGCGCCGGAGGATCAGCAATGAGCGATCATTTGCCCGCGACCTCCCGGCCTGCGGCAAAGCCCGCCGAGCCGTGGCGGCAGCGGCTGATCCGCAGCCTGCTGTACGGGCGCAATGTCGATCGCGCCGCGAAAGCGCGCGCCCGCGTCGGCTTTGCGATTCTCGCCTTTGCCGCGATCTATGCGGTGCTTGCCGGACGTCTGGTGATGTTTGCGGTCGGCGCCGACAGCCATGGCGCGCGCCGCACCGCCTCGCAGGACGCGATTGCGACCGCACGCCCTGATATCGTCGACCGCAACGGCGAAATCCTTGCGACCGACGTCAAGGCGCCGAGCCTGTTCGGCGAGCCGCGCCGCATCATCGACAAGGACGAAGCGATCGAACTCCTGACCGCGACGCTGCCCGACCTCGACACCGGCGAGGTGCGCGACCGCCTGTCGTCGAAGAAGGGCTTCGTCTGGCTGAAGCGCGAAATCACGCCGAAGCAGCAGACGGATATCCACCGCCTCGGCATTCCCGGCATCGGCTTCCTGCGCGAGAACAAGCGGGTCTATCCGACCGGCGCCGAAGTCGCGCACCTGATTGGCCTCGTCAATATCGACAACCAGGGCATCGCCGGAATGGAGAAGTGGCTCGACACCAATGGTCTGGCCGATCTGCATCGCGCGGGCTTTGCCACCGACCGGCTGCAGAAGCCGGTGGAATTGTCGGTCGATCTTCGCGTCGAGCACGCGCTGCGCGACGAACTCATGAAGGCCAAGGAGAAATTCAAGGCCAAGGCCGCGTCCGGCCTCATCTCCAACGTCAAGACCGGCGAAATCGTCGCGATGGTCTCGCTGCCGGATTTCGATCCCAACAATCCGAAGGAAGCGCACGACCCCGACCGCATCAACCGCCTGACCACCGGCGTCTACGAAATGGGATCGACCTTCAAGGCCTTCACGCTGGCGATGGCGCTCGATTCCGGCAAGATCAGACCTCAACTCGATGTGGGATGCGCGCGGGACGCTGCACTTACGGCAAGTTCACGATCCATGACAGCCATGCGCTGGGCGCATGATCAACACCAAGGAAGTCTTCACTTATTCGTCCAATATCGGCGCGGCGCGGATCGCGCTCGTCCAGGGCGTGGAGGCGCACAAGGCGTTCCTGCGCCAAGATGGGCCAGTTGCAGCGGCTGCGAACCGAATTGCCGGAAAGCGCATCGCCGCTGGTGCCGAAGCGCTGGGGCGAATTGAACACCGTGACCATCGCGTTCGGCCAGGGCCTGTCGGTAGCGCCGCTGCAGGCGGTGATGGGCATCAATGCGCTGATGAACGGCGGCCTATCTGATTCCGCCGACCTTCCTGAAGCGCAGCGAAGCAGGAGGCGATGGCGATGGCCAAGCGGGTGATCAAGCCGGAAACCTCCGACAAGATGCGGTATCTGATGCGGCTGAATGCCGAAATCGGCACCGCCAAGAACGCCGACGTCAAGGGCTATTATGTCGGCGGCAAAACCGGCACGTCCGAAAAGGTCATCAACGGCCGTTATGCCAAGAAGCGCGTGCTCAACTCCTTTCACCGCGATCATGCCCGCCGACAACCCGCAGTATCAGATCCTGTCATGCTGGACGAGCCGCAGCCGTTGAAGGAAACCTACGGCTTCATCACCTCCGGCTGGAACGCGGTGCCGACCGGCGGCGATGTGATTGCCCGAATCGCGCCGCTTTTGGGGGTCGAGCCGCGGTTCGATCTGCCGCCGTCCGACCGCCTTATTCTTGCGGCATCGAAGACAACCCAGTAAGGCGTTATCCTATTAAAACGCCGCTGATTTGCCGGCCGGCCAGACTGGAAGATCATGAGACTTCGCGACCTCTTCAGCGATGACGCCACGATCGATCCGAAAGCGGAAGCCCTCGTCGTTCGGGGACTTGCTGTCGACAGCCGCGCGGTAAAGCCGGGCGACTTATTCTTTGCGCTCGCAGGCAGCAAGACTGACGGGTCGCGTTTCATTGATGCTGCGATTGCCTCCGGCGCAGTTGCCATCGCGGGCGATCATCCGCCGTCAGGCGAGCACCGCGTGCCCTTTGTCGTGACACCAAATCCGCGCCGGGCGCTGGCGCTGGCGGCCGCGAAATTCTATCCGCGGCAACCTGAGACCATCGCGGCGGTTACCGGGACCAGCGGCAAGACCTCGGTCGCGGCCTTCACGCGGCAGATCTGGCAGCGGCTAGGTCATGCCTCCGCCAGCATCGGCACCATCGGGCTGGTGTCGCCGAAGCGCACCATCTACGGCTCGCTGACGACGCCCGATCCGATTGCGCTGCACCGGCAGCTCGACGAGATCGCGAATGATGGCGTCACGCATCTGGCGTTCGAGGCGTCATCGCACGGGCTCGACCAGTACCGGCTCGACGGCGTGCGCGTTGCCGCCGGCGGCTTTACGAATTTGTCGCGCGATCACATGGACTATCACCCTGATGTCGCGCACTACCTCGCTGCCAAACTGCGGCTGTTCCGCGACCTCGTGGTGGCGGGCGGCGCGGCCGTGGTTTCGGCCGATCATGATTGTTCGGGGCAGGTGATCGAGGCGGCCTATTCGCGCGGCTTGCGCATCATCGCGGTCGGGCGCGAGGCTGATGGTGCAGGCGAGGGCATTCGCCTGACGGACGCTTCGATCGAAGGTTTTGCGCAGCGATTAACGTTTGAACATCGCGGACGCACGCATAGGATCAAGCTGCCGCTGGTCGGCGAATTCCAGATCGAGAACGCCCTGGTCGCGGCGGGCCTTGCGATCGGCACCGGCAGTGACGCGAACGCCGTGTTTGCTTGCCTCGAACATCTCGAAGGCGCCAAGGGCCGGCTCGAACGCGTCGGCGAGCATAATGGCGCGCCCATATTTGTCGATTACGCGCACAAGCCGGACGCGCTGGCAAAGGCGCTGCAGGCGCTGCGGCCCTACGCCAAACGCAAGCTGGTCGTCATCTTCGGCGCCGGCGGCGACCGCGATGCCGGCAAGCGGCCTCTGATGGGCGCGATCGCAGCCGAGAATGCCGATCACATTATCGTCACCGATGACAATCCGCGCAGCGAGAAGCCGGAAACCATCCGCGCGGCGATCCTCGCTGCCGCGAAGGGCGCGGACGAGATTGGCGATCGTGCGGAGGCGATCCGGACCGGGATCGCCGGGCTGCAGCCGGGCGATGCGCTGTTGATCGCCGGCAAGGGCCATGAGATTGGACAGATCATCGGCGACAAGACGTTGCCATTCAGTGATCACGACGCGGTTGCGGCCGCGCTTTCCGCGAGGGTTGCATGAGCACGGCGCCGTTATGGACATCGGCGGCAATGGCCGAGGCGATGCGTGCTTCGACGCAGGGCGCGCTTCCCCAAGGGATCACCGGCCTCTCCATCGACAGCCGCACCATCGCGCCGGGCGAAGCCTATTTCGCCATCAAGGGCGACGTGCACGACGGACACAGCTTTGTCGAAGCCGCGCTGAAGGCGGGCGCGGGGCTTGCGGTGGTGGAGGCTGCGCAGCGCGGCAAATTCGCGGCTGACGCGCCGTTGCTGGTCGTCGACGACGTGCTTGCCGGACTGGTCGATCTCGCGCACGCGTCGCGCGCACGGCTCGGCGCGCAAATCATCGCGGTCACGGGCTCCGTCGGCAAGACCTCGACCAAAGAGGCGCTGCGGCGCGTGCTTGGCGCCCAGGGCGAGACGCATGCTTCGGCGGCCTCGTTCAACAATCATTGGGGCGTGCCGTTGTCGCTGGCGCGTTGCCCGGCTGACGTGCGTTTTGCGATCTTCGAGATCGGCATGAACCACGCGGGCGAAATCACGCCGCTGGTGAAGATGGTGCGGCCGCATGTTGCCGTGATTACCACCGTCGAGCCAGTGCATCTGGAATTCTTCTCAGGGCATCGAGGCGATCGCCGACGCCAAGGCGGAGATATTTCTTGGCGTCGAGCCCGGCGGCGCGGTGGTGCTCAACCGCGACAATTCGCAATTTGCGCGACTGGCGGCGCGCGCCAGGGAACTCGGCATCAACAGCATCGTTTCGTTCGGCAGCGATGCATCATCCGACGCGCGGCTGCTCGATCTGTCATTGCACGCCACCTGTTCGGCGGTGCATGCCAATATTCTCGACCACGACATCACCTACAAGATCAGCATGCCCGGCCGCCACATGGCGATGAATTCGCTCGCCGTGTTGGCAGGCGCATCGCTGCTCGGGGCTGATCTTGCCCGCGCGGCGCTGTCGCTGTCGCAGCTCGAGGCGCCCGCGGGGCGGGGCGTGCGACGCATGCTGGAGGTTGGTAACGGCGAAGCGACGCTGATTGACGAGAGCTACAATGCCAACCCGGCATCGATGGGGGCGGCTCTGAATGTGCTCGGCCAGGCCCCGATCGGCCCACATGGCCGCCGCATCGCGATCATCGGCGACATGCTCGAGCTCGGCCCGACCGGGCCCGCGCTGCATCGTGGCCTGATCGAGGCCGTCAAGGCCAATAATATCGATCTCGTATATTGTTGTGGCCCCTTGATGCGGAATCTGTGGGATGCTCTTTCCGCCGGCAAGCGGGGAGGCTATGCGGACAATTCGACAAGCCTGGAGGTTCAGGCGGTCGGTGCGATCCGTGCCGGCGACGCCATCATGGTGAAGGGGTCGCTGGGTTCGAAGATGAAAGTGATTATCAATGCGCTGGAAAAGCGCTTTCCCGGCAAAGCCGCGCACGAAGAAGCGGTATAGGCATATTGAATGTTTTACTGGCTGATCGAGCTATCCAACACCGTCCCGGGTTTCGGGATGTTCCGCACCCCGCTCAACGTGTTTCGCTACATCACCTTCCGCACCGGCGGGGCGATGGTGACGGGCGCGCTGTTCGTGTTCCTGTTCGGCCCCTGGATCATCGACCATCTGCGGCTGCGCCAGGGCAAGGGCCAGCCGATCCGCACCGACGGTCCGCAATCGCACCTGATCTCCAAGAAGGGCACGCCGACGATGGGCGGGCTGATGATCCTCTCGGGGTTGGTGGTGTCGACCTTGTTGTGGGCCAATCCGCTCAACCCCTACGTCTGGATCGTGCTCGCGGTGACGCTCGGTTTCGGCTTCGTCGGCTTCTATGACGACTATCTGAAGGTGACCAAGCAGAGCCACAGCGGGTTCGCCGGCAAGTTTCGCCTGGTGATCGAAGCGGCGATCGCGCTGGCCGCCTGCTACGCGCTGGTCCGGCTCGGACGCGACGTCTCCTCGACGTCGCTGGCGATTCCGTTCTTCAAGGACATGATCTTCAATTTCGGCTGGTTCTTCGTGATCTTCGGCGCCTTCGTCATGGTCGGCGCCGGCAACGCGGTCAATCTCACTGATGGCCTCGACGGCCTCGCGATCGTGCCGGTCATGATCGCGGCGGCGAGTTTTGGCATGATCGCCTATCTCACGGGTAATGCCGTGTTCTCGGACTATCTGCAGATCAACTACGTCGCGGGCACCGGCGAACTCGCCGTGCTGTGCGGCGCGGTGCTCGGCGCCGGACTGGGATTTCTCTGGTTCAACGCGCCGCCGGCCTCGATCTTCATGGGCGATACCGGCTCGCTCGCGCTCGGCGGCATGCTGGGTGCAACCGCTGTCGCGGTCAAACACGAGATCGTGCTGGCGGTGATCGGCGGGTTGTTCGTGCTGGAAGCGGTCTCGGTGATCGTGCAGGTGGTGTCGTTCAAGCTGACCGGAAAGCGCGTGTTCCGGATGGCGCCGCTGCACCACCATTTCGAGCAGAAAGGCTGGACCGAACCGCAGATCGTGATCCGGTTCTGGATCATCTCGGTGATGCTGGCGCTGGCCGGCCTGTCCACGCTGAAGCTGCGGTGAAGGTTATGCCGATGTTCAACCGTCATTCCGGGGCGATGCGTCAGCATCGAACTACGATGCGCAATTGCGCATCGGAGAATCTCGAGATTACCGGGTTCGTGCTTCGCACGCCTCCGGAATGACCGGTTGCAGACGATGATCCCCGTCACCTCCTTCGCAGGCAAGACCGTCGCCGTCTTCGGCCTCGGTGGCTCCGGGCTCGCGAGCTGTCACGCGCTGAGGGCGGGTGGGGCGGAGGTGATCGCCGGCGACGACAGTGCCGACAACGTCGCCAAGGCCGCGCAAGCGGGCTTCACCACCGCCGATTTGCGCCAGGTGTCGTGGACGAATTTCGCCGCGCTGATCCTGACGCCGGGCGCGCCGCTGACACACCCCGCGCCGCACTGGAGCGTGCTGATGGCGCGCCAGGCCGGCTGTGAGGTGATCGGCGACATCGAATTGTTCTGCCGCGAGCGGCGGCGTCACGCGCCGGATGCGCCGTTCGTCGCGATCACCGGCACCAACGGCAAATCGACCACCACAGCCCTGATCGCGCATCTGATGAAGGTCGCAGGCTACGACACCCAGATGGGCGGCAATATCGGCACCGCGATCCTGTCGCTGGAGCCGCCGCGGATGGGCCGCGTGCACGTGATCGAGATGTCGTCCTACCAGATTGATCTTTGTCCCTCGCTCGATCCGTCGATCGGCATTCTCTTGAACGTCAGCGAAGACCATATCGATCGCCACGGCACGCTTCAGAATTATGCCGCGGTGAAAGAGCGCCTGGTTGCCGGCGTGCAGAAGCAGGGCACTGCGATCGTCGGCGTCGATGACATCTGGTGTCGTAACGTGGCCGACCGGCTCGATCAGGCGGGAAAACGCGTGGTGCGGATTTCCGTGAGGAATCCGCTGCCCGACGGCATCTATGTCGAGCGCGAAACCATCGTGCGCGCCTCCGGCGCCGCCCGCAGCGAGATCGCCAGGCTTGGCGGCATCGGATCGTTGCGCGGTCTGCACAATGCGCAGAATGCGGCGTGCGCCGCGGCCTCGGCGCTTGCGATGGGCATCTCTGCGGAGGTGCTGCAGAACGGCTTGCGCAGTTTTCCCGGGCTCGCTCACCGCATGGAGCAGGTCGGCCGCCGCGGCAATGTGCTGTTCGTCAACGACTCCAAGGGCACCAACGCGGATGCCGCGGCGCATGCGCTGTCCTCCTTCGGTGAAATCTTCTGGATTGCCGGTGGCAAGCCGAAGGCGGGCGGCATCACCGGCCTCGCAGAATATTTCCCGCGCATCCGAAAAGCCTATTTGATCGGGGAGGCGGCGCAGGAATTTTCCGAAACCCTCGGCGAGCGCGTGCCGCACGAGATTTCGCAGACGTTGGACGTGGCGGTTGCCAACGCTGCGCGCGATGCGGAAGCGTCCGGGCTCACTGACCCCGTGGTGCTGCTGTCACCCGCCTGCGCCTCGTTCGACCAGTACCGCAATTTCGAAATCCGCGGCGCCGCGTTCCGCGATCTCGTCGACGGCGATGCCGGGCGTGAAGCCGGTGGTGTGACATCCTCGGTTGTCGTCACCCGCCAACGGGTCGGCCGAATGGCCGCCCGATGACAGGCTCCGGCGGGTGACCCAGTATCCCAGAGACGGCGATGTTCGGACCGAGAAGCCGCGGCGTACTGGATACCCCGCATTCGCGGGGTATGACGGATTCATGTGGGGCGCAGTTTAAACCATCTCAAAAGATTACGCATCTCATTAACCCCTTGGAAACCATCCTGATCCACCAATGGGCGTTACCTCTGCCATTTGGGGACGCCCATGCTTGCCCGTGATCAACGCTCCCCGTTTTCGGACTGGTGGTGGACCGTCGACAAGCTGCTGCTCGCGGCAATCATCGCGCTGATGCTGGGCGGCGTCATCCTGTCGCTGGCGGCGAGTCCGCCGGTGGCAACCCGGATCGGGCTCGATCCCTTCCATTTCTTCAACCGGCACGTGATGTTTCTGCTGCCGTCCTTCATCGTGCTGATCGCGGTGTCGTTCCTGTCGCCGCGGCAAATTCGCCGATCGGCGCTGCTGGTATTTGCCGTCAGCATCGCGCTGATCGTGGCGACGCTCCTGATCGGTCCGGAGGTGAAGGGTTCGCGGCGCTGGATCACGCTGATCGGCGTCAACATCCAGGCCTCCGAATCCGCAAAGCCCGCTTTCGTGGTGATGGCGGCGTGGCTGTTTGCGGAATCGACCAAGCGGCCGGAGATGCCGGCGACCTCGATGGCGCTGGTGCTGCTGATGACGCTGGTGTCGCTTCTGGTGATGGAACCCGACTTCGGCCAGACCATGCTGATCCTGATGGTGTGGGGCGCGCTGTTCTTCATCGCGGGCATGCGGATGATCTGGGTAGCGGGGCTTGCGGGCGCCGCCTCCGCCGGGCTGTTCGGCGCTTATCTGCTGGTGCCCCACGTCGCCGGCCGTATCAAGCGCTTCATGAACCCGGCCTCGGGCGACACCTTCCAGGTCGACACCGCGATGGAAGCCTTCTGGAACGGCGGCTGGTTCGGCCTCGGCCCCGGCGAAGGCATTGCCAAGCGAAGCCTGCCGGACAGCCATACCGACTTCGTCTTTGCAGTCGCGGCGGAAGAATTCGGCATCATCCTGTGCCTGGCGCTGGTCGCGCTGTTCGCCTTCGTCGTGATCCGCACGCTCTTGCGCGCTTACTCCACCGAGGACATGTTCGCGCGCTTCGCGGCATCGGGACTGGCGATCCTGTTCGGCGTGCAGGCCGCGATCAACATGGCCGTCAACCTGCAACTGATCCCGGCCAAGGGCATGACGCTGCCGTTCATCTCCTATGGCGGTTCGTCGATTGTCTCGCTGGCCTATGGCGTCGGCATGATGCTGGCATTGACCCGGCAACGTCCGCGCACCGAAGTGGAATCGAGTAACAACGCCAGTGCGGCACGCGGTTACGCGTGACGCACTGCGCGCCGTCGGCTATTTGAGGTCATGGACAAAGCGCCCCTGATTCTGCTGGCCGCTGGCGGCACCGGTGGCCATCTGTTTCCCGCCGAAGCACTCGGCGTCGAGCTGATCCGGCGCGGCCTGCGTGTCCGCCTTGCCACCGACGCGCGCGCGTTGCGCTACAGCGGTCTGTTCTCCAGGGACAATATCGACGTGGTGCCGAGCGAGACCATGCGCAGCCGTAATCCGCTGTCGCTCGCACGCACCGTGCTGATGCTCGGCTATGGCACTGCGGTGGCGGCCAAACTGGTACGGCGGCTGAAGCCCGCCGCCGTCGTCGGCTTCGGCGGTTATCCGACCGTGCCGCCGCTGCTGGCCGCACGTCTGCTCGGCGTGCCCGGCATCATCCACGACGCCAACGCGGTGCTCGGCCGCGCCAACCGTTTCCTCTCCGGCCGCGTCAACGCGATCGCAACTTCGCTGCCCGGCGTGCTCGATCGCGATCCGGCGCTCGCCGCCAAGACCACGACCGTCGGCACGCCGATGCGTCCGACGATCCTGGCTGCGGCTGCGGTGCCGTTTGCATCGCCTGAGCCGAACGGGCCGCTGCGCGTGCTGGTGGTCGGCGGCAGCCAGGGCGCGCGGGTGATGAGCGACATCGTGCCGCCCGCGATCGAAAAGCTCGAACCGGCGCTGTGGAGCCGGCTGGTGCTGACGCAACAGGTGCGCGAAGAGGACATGACGCGGGTGCGTGCGGTCTATGACCGCCTCAAAATCAGCGCCGAATTGGCGCCGTTCTTCGGCGACCTGCCGGCCAAGCTGGCATCGAGCCATCTGGTGGTCTCGCGTTCCGGTGCCGGCACCGTCGCTGAACTCGCGGCGATCGGCCGGCCCTCGATCCTGGTGCCGCTGCCGGGAGCAATCGATCAGGACCAGTTCGCCAACGCCGGCGTGTTGTCGCAGGCAAACGGTGGCTTGCGGATTCCGCAGGCCGAATTTACTCCCGACCGGCTGGCGGCGGAAATCTCCGCCCTTGCCGCCGACCCCGCAAAACTGACCGCGATGGCGGCCGCCGCACGCACCGTCGGCCGGCTGGACGCCGCCGAGCGGCTGGCCGATCTGGTGACGAAAGTTGCCGGAATTCAGGCCAAATAGCCCGGCCTGGGTAATTTTACGTCATGGCCGGGCTTGTCCCGGCCAGCCACGTCTTGCATGAAGTGGCGTAGATTCGTGGATGCCGGGGAAGCTCGGGCGACGGGAACAGACGAGACCAAACCATGAGACTGCCGCGCGAGATCGGACCTATTCACTTCGTCGGGATCGGCGGCATCGGCATGAGCGGCATCGCCGAAGTGCTGAGCAATCTCGGCTACACCGTGCAGGGCTCTGACGCCTCCGAGAGCGGCAACGTCACGCGGCTGCGTGAGAAGGGCGTGAGGGTCTCGGTCGGCCACAAGGCGGAGAATGTCGAAGGCGCCGACGTGGTCGTGGTGTCGACCGCGATCAAGCGCGACAATCCCGAATTGATGGCGGCGCGCGCCGAGCGCATTCCGGTGGTGCGCCGTGCGGAAATGCTCGCCGAGCTGATGCGGCTGAAAAGCTGCGTCGCGATTGCCGGCACCCATGGCAAGACCACCACGACGACGATGGTGGCGACATTGCTCGATGCCGGCGGTCTTGACCCGACCGTGATCAACGGCGGCATCATCAATGCCTATGGCTCCAACGCGCGGCTCGGCGCGGGCGACTGGATGGTGGTCGAAGCCGACGAGAGCGACGGCACGTTCCTGAAGCTGCCGTCGGATGTCGTGATCGTCACCAACATCGACCCTGAGCATCTCGATCACTTCAAGACGTTCGAGGCGATCCAGGATGCGTTCCGCAATTTCGTCGAGAACGTGCCGTTCTACGGCTTTGCCGTGATGTGCACCGATCATCCAGTCGTACAAACAATGGTCGGCAAGATCGAGGATCGCCGTATCATCACCTATGGCGAAAATCCGCAGGCCGACGCGCGGCTGGTCGATCTCACGCCGATGGGCGGCGGCTCGAAGTTCAAGGTCGTGTTCCGCGACCGCAAGACCGGCGCGACGCACGAGATATCAGACATCATGCTGCCGATGCCCGGGCGCCACAATGCGTCGAACGCCACGGCGGCAATTGCGGTGGCGCATGAGCTCGGCCTTTCCGATGATGCGATCCGCAAGGCGATGGCAGATTTCGGCGGCGTGAAGCGCCGCTTCACCAAGACCGGCGAGTGGAACGGCGTCACCGTCATCGACGACTATGGCCACCACCCCGTCGAGATCGCAGCCGTGCTCAAGGCCGCGCGGGAATCCACCAACGGCAAGGTCATCGCCGTGGTGCAGCCGCATCGCTTCACCCGGCTGCAATCGCTGTTCGAGGAATTCTGCACCTGCTTCAACGATGCCGATGCGGTGGTGGTGGCGGAGGTCTATCCGGCCGGCGAGGCGCCGATCCCGGGCATCGATCGCGATCATTTCGTGCTCGGCCTGCGCGCGCACGGCCATCGCGAAGTGATTCCGCTGCCAAATGCTGCCGAACTTGCAAAACTGGTTCGCGGCATCGCCGCCAGCGGCGATCTCGTCGTCTGTCTCGGCGCCGGCAACATCACGCAATGGGCCTACGCGCTGCCCGGCGAATTGAAGGCGCTGGGGTGAGAGGTGGCGGCATTTCCCGACATCACGCCTGAACTCAAAGCCGCGATGCCGCAGTTGCGCGGGCGGCTGCTGGCGAACCAGTCGCTGGCGGAGCTGACCTGGTTTCGGGTCGGCGGCCCGGCCCAGGTGCTGTTCACACCATCGGACGAAGACGATCTCGCTTATTTCCTGCAACATCTGTCGAAGGAATTGCCGGTCTACGTGGTCGGCGTCGGCTCCAATTTGATCGTGCGCGACGGCGGCATGCTAGGTGTGGTGATCCGCCTGTCGCCGCGCGCGTTCGGCGAAACCAAAGCCGAAGGCGACATCGTCACTGCCGGTAGCGCCGCGCTCGACAAGCGCGTGGCGGAGACGGCGGCGGCGGCCAATATTGGCGGCCTGGAATTCCTGTTCGGCATTCCCGGCACCATCGGCGGCGCGTTGCGCATGAATGCCGGCGCCAACGGCAGCGAGACCAAGGACGTGCTGATCGAGGCCACCGGCATTGGCCGCGACGGCGCGAAGCATCTGTTTGGCAATGCCGACATGAAGTTCGTCTATCGCAACAGCGGCGTCGATCCCTCGATCATTTTCACCTCGGCGCGGTTTCGTGGGCTTATCACACCGCCGGAAGCGATCCGCGCCCGCATGAACGAGGTGCAGACCCACCGCGAGACGGCACAGCCGATCCGCGAAAAGACCGGGGGATCGACCTTCAAGAACCCGCCCGGCAACAGCGCCTGGAGACTGATCGACGCCGCCGGCTGCCGCGGCCTTGCGCGTCGGCGGCGCGCAGGTCTCGGAGCTGCACTGCAATTTCCTGATCAATACCGGCGATGCGACCGGGCATGATATCGAAACCCTCGGCGAGACCGTGCGCCAACGGGTGAAGGAAAATTCCGGTATAGATCTACACTGGGAAATCAAGCGGATCGGGATTTCGTCGTAGTCGTCATTCCGGGGCGCGCGCAGCGCGAACCCGGAATCTAGAAGTATAGATTAAGGAGATTCCGGGTCTGGTCCTTCGGACCATCCCGGAATGACGAGAGAGCTGAGCCAACGGATCGGATCAATGCAGATCACCATTCTCTTCGGCGGCACCAACAAGGAACGGCTGGTCTCGGTGGCGAGCGCGCAGGCGCTGCATCGGGCGTTGCCGGAGGCGGACCTCTGGTTCTGGGATGTTGCCGACACCGTGCACGAGGTCCGCTCGCAGGACCTGCTCGGTCACGCGCGGCCGTTCGAGGATGAATTCAAGCCGGCTGCGCGCGGTGTTGCGTTCGATCAGGCGCTGGATCAAGCCAAGGCGGAAGACCGCGTGCTGGTGCTCGGCCTGCACGGTGGCCGGGCGGAGAACGGCGAATTGCAGGCGATGTGCGAAATGCGCCGGATTCCCTTCACCGGATCCGGTTCGGCCTCGTCGCATCTCGCTTTCGACAAGGCGGCAGCCAAGCGCTTTGCCGCGCTCGCGGGCGTGCAAGCACCGACAGGCATCGCGCTGGAAGATATCGAGGCCGCGTTCGCCGAATACGGCAAGCTGATTGCAAAGCCCGTGAAGGATGGATCGAGCTACGGCCTGATCTTCGTCAACGCGAAGCAGGACCTGGTCGCGGTTCGCAACGCCGCCAAAACGGAAGAATATCTGATCGAGCCGTTCGTCTCCGGCACCGAAGCCACCTGCGGCGTGTTGGAGCGGGCCGACGGCACGGCCATCTCGCTCCCGCCGATCGAGATCATTCCGGGGGAAGGCGCCTTCGACTACACGGCTAAATATCTGCTCAAGTCGACCCAGGAGATCTGTCCGGGCCGCTTTTCGCCTGAGATCACCGCCTCGTTGATGGACCAGGCGCTGCGCGCGCACCGGGCACTGTCATGCAGCGGCTATTCCCGCACCGACTTCATCGTCTCGCCGAAAGGGCCGATCTACCTCGAAACCAATACGCTGCCGGGCCTGACCGCAGCCTCGCTCTATCCCAAGGCGCTGAAGGCGCAGGGGATCGCCTTCGCCGATTTTCTGCACGATCAGATCGAACTCGCCATCAAGCGCACGCAGAAGTAGGCTCTGTGGCAAAATCGCGGCGTAATCGACCGATGGAACTTTTCCGTTGCTAAAATCCTAACGATTTCGCGGCAAAGTACTCACAGTGTTGATCAAAACACGCTCCCGGCGAGCCGGATTTACCCTTTGTTTACCAGGAAGCCCGAAGGTTAACGCTGGCGGCGCATGTGGCGCTTGGCTGCCGGGGCGTGAGCTGTCGCGGATTTCCGCTTCGATGATCGCAACGTGGGAACAGGTCTCTATTTGCCTTGAGGCCGACACCCCAGCCGGCATGACCGAGACGTCATCTGTGCCAGAGCCCGCAAGCTTGTTGCGGGCACAACGTTTGACGAGCTCGTGCAATGGATGGTGCAGGACGCCTCGCCCGATCACTGCGATCGCTGAGGCCCCAAGCTGACCTGAAAGCAGCCGCTATCGGAGCGGTCGTGCTGCTGCGCGAGTATCTTGGTCGCCGACGCGCCAAGCCGGTGATCGATCGCGAGCCGCCCAATCGCTTCATCCTGTGGGTCGAGCGCTACCTTCCGCGACGTGTCGGCATTACCGCGACCGTCCTGATCCTGCTCGGCAGCGCCGGCTTCGGCGTCGTCAAGGGCGGCCATCTCGACGCATTTCGTCGCAGCCCTTAGCGATACCCGCAACGCGCTGGCCAATTCCGCCGGTTTCCGCATTACGACGGTCGTCATCAACGGGCGCAAGCAGCTGAGCCAGGATGAAGTGCTTGCGGTCGGTGGCGTCAATGGCCGCTCGTCGCTGCTGTTCCTCGATGCCGCCACCGTGCGCGACAAGCTGAAAGCCAATCCCTGGATCGCCGACGCTACTATCCTCAAGCTCTATCCCGGCCAGCTCCAGATCGACATCGTCGAGCGCAAGGCGTTCGCGCTGTGGCAGCAGGACGGCCGCCTCGCCGTTATCGCCGATGACGGAGCGGTGCTGGAGCCCTATGTCTCGCGCCGCTTCGTCACGCTGCCGCTGGTGGTGGGCAAGGGCGCCGATACCCAGGCGAAGGATTTCCTGGCACTGCTCGATCGCTATCCGCAGGTGCGCTCGGTGACCAAGGCTGCGATCTACGTCGGCCAGCGGCGCTGGAACCTGCGCCTCAAGGACGGTCTCGATATTCGGCTGCCGGAGAACGACGTCGGTAATGCGCTGGCTGCCTTAAGCAGGCTCGACAAGGAAGAAAAGCTGTTCTCGCGCGACATCGCGGCCGTCGATATGCGCTTGCCCGATCGGCTGACGGTGCAATTGTCCGAGGACGCCGCGAAAGCGCGCGAAGAGCTGTTCAAGGACAAGAAGACCAAGAAAAAGGCCGGTGACGCATGACCGGTCTCGACCGCAACCAGACCCCGAAGACGCGTCCGATGGACCACAAGCGCACCGCGCTGGTGGCTTCGCTTGATGTGGGCACCAGCAAGATCGCCTGCATGATCGCGCGGTTGAAGCCGTCGCCGCCGAACGATGCGTTGCGCGGCCGCAGCCATGCGGTCGAGCTGATCGGCTACAGCCAGATCCAGTCGCGCGGCGTCAAGGCCGGCGCGGTGGTCGATCTCGCCGAATGCGAACAGGCGGTGCGCCAGACCGTGGCGCTCGCCGAACGCATGGCCAAGGTCCGTGTCGAATCCGTTTTGCTTTCGGTCTCCGGCGGCCGGCTCTCCGGCCAGCTGGTCGAGGCCGCCGCCGATATCCGCGGCGGCTCGGTCACATCAGACGACGTCACCCGGATCACTTCGGCCGGCATGCGCCACGCCACCGGCGAGGGCCGTACCGTTCTGCACGCGTTGCCGGTTGGCTACGCGCTCGACGGCGTCAAGGGCATTCGCGATCCGCGCGGCATGGTGGCGCGGCAATTCGGCGTCGACATGAATGTCGTTACCGCTGACGCGACCGTTGCCAAGAACCTGATGCTGGTGGTCGAGCGCTGCCATCTCAACGTCGAGGCCATGGCGGCGAGCCCCTATGTGGCGGGTCTGTCCGTGCTGACCGACGACGAAGCCGATCTCGGCGCCGCCGTGATCGAGATGGGCGCCGGCACGACGACGATCGCGACCTATTCGGGCGGACGCTTCGTGCACGCGAGCGGATTTGCGGTCGGCGGGCAACACATCACGATGGATCTTGCACGCGGCATCGGCTCATGCATTGCGGATGCCGAGCGAATCAAGACTTTATACGGAACCGTGCTGACCGGCGGCTCGGATGCGCGCGAGCTGATGTCCGTTCCAACCGCAGGCGACGACGAGCGGGATGCTCCGCAGATCATCTCCCGCGCCACGATCGCCAACATCGTCCGGCATCGCGCCGAGGAGATTTTTGAAATGGTCCGGGACCGCCTCGCGGATTCCCCCTTTGCGGCAGAGCCGAGGGCGCGAATTGTGTTGAGCGGCGGCGCCTCCCAGCTCACCGGCACCGTTGAACTCGCCACCCGCATTCTCAACCGGCCGGTCCGGATCGGCCGCCCGCTCGGCTTCGGCCGCATGCCGAACGAGGCGAAGGGCCCGTCATTCGCGGTGCCCGCGGGCCTGCTGGTCTATCCGCAATACGCTCATCTTGAACATGTCGAACCGCGGCATACGCGGCAGCTCAGGACAGGGACTGACGGTTACTTCGGAAAGGTCGGACGATGGCTTCGCGAGGGCTTCTGATGACCGGTCTCCGGCCCATACGATTTTCACCAACTCCCGCGGCCGCCGGCCGGGGCCAACCAACGCGCGCGTAATCGAGAGGCAACCATGGCACTCAATCTGACCCCCCCTGACATCAGCGAGCTGAAACCACGGATTACCGTCTTCGGCGTCGGTGGCGCTGGCGGCAACGCCGTCAACAACATGATCACTGCCGGGTTGCAGGGGGTCGATTTCGTCGTCGCCAACACCGACGCGCAGGCGCTGACCATGTCGAAGGCCCAGCGCATCGTGCAGATGGGCACCCAGGTCACCCAGGGCCTCGGCGCCGGCTCGCAGCCCGACGTCGGCGCAGCCGCAGCGCAGGAAGTGATCGACGAGCTTCGCGATCATCTCTCGGGCGCCAACATGGTGTTCGTCACCGCCGGCATGGGCGGCGGCACCGGCACCGGTGCAGCGCCCGTGATCGCCAAGACCGCGCGCGAGATGGGCATCCTCACCGTCGGTGTGGTGACCAAGCCGTTCCACTTCGAAGGCGCGCGCCGCATGCGCACCGCCGAGTTCGGCATCGCCGAACTGCACAAGGTGGTCGATACGCTCTTGATCATCCCGAACCAGAACCTGTTCCGGGTCGCCAACGAGAAGACCACCTTCGCCGACGCCTTTGCGATGGCCGACCAGGTGCTCTATTCGGGCGTCGCCTGCATCACCGATCTGATGGTCAAGGAAGGCCTGATCAATCTCGACTTCGCCGACGTCCGCGCCGTGATGCGTGAAATGGGCAAGGCGATGATGGGTACCGGTGAAGCAACCGGCGAGAAGCGTGCGCTGACCGCCGCCGAAGCCGCGATCGCCAATCCGCTGATCGACGACTCATCGATGAAGGGCGCCCGCGGCCTTCTGATCTCGATCACCGGCGGCAAGGACCTGACGCTGTTCGAAGTCGACGAAGCCGCCACCCGGATTCGCGAGGAAGTCGATCAGGACGCCAACATCATCGTCGGTGCGACCTTCGACGAGAATCTGGATGGCGTCATCCGCGTCTCCGTCGTCGCCACCGGCATCGAACAGGCGATCATCGCCCGCAACGCTGCGGCGCCGGCTGCTGCAGCCGCCGCGGCGGCGGCTACGCCGGATAACCGGCTGGCCGACCTGACCGCCCGGTTGCGCGCCGACAATCAGCGCCTCGCCGAGCGTGCCCAGAAGCTTGACGCGCCGGTTGCGGCTCCGGCTCGCCGCGGCGCCGCAGCGCCAGGCCGGCAGCGTCGAACGTGCGGCGCTGGCCGCGATTGCCGCCGCCGTCGCACCCGAAGCCCCGCAGCAGGCCGCGCCGTTGCAGCCGGCTTCCTATGGCGATGTCACCGTGCGCCCGATCGCGCAAAAGCCGTCGCTGTTCCCGGATCATGACGCCGCCAAGCTCGAGATCTCAGAGCCGGCGACGCCTGAAACCTTCATCCCCCAGGCGGCCGAGCGTGCCCCGGTCCGCGCGCCCCGGATGCCGAAGTTCGAAGACCTTCCGATGCCGGCGCAGGCCGAGATCCGTCAGGCCCGCGGCGAGGGCGACGAGGATCACCCGCAGAAGACCCGGCTGTCGCTGTTGCAGCGGCTCGCCAATGTCGGCCTCGGCCGCCGCGACGAAGAGAGCGAGCCGCCGATCGCGGCCCGCGCCTCCGGCCCCGCGATGGCGCCGCTACCGCCGCTCCCGGAGCGCAAGCCGGCGCGTTCGGTTGCGCAGCAGATCGCGGCAAGCGAGCCGCCGGTATCCGAGTACGCCAAGCGCCCGGCGCCGCAAGGTCTCGACGTTCATGGCCGTCCCGCCCCTGTTGCAGCGGCGCCACAGGGCGACGACCATCTTGATATCCCCGCCTTCCTGCGCCGGCAGGCAACCTGAAGTTTGTTACAATTCTGGCGATGAAAAAGGTCCCGGCCACACTGGCCGGGACCTTTCTCTTTGGTGCGGCGCGTGGTCACAGTCTGGTGAGCAAGCACCTGATATTAAATGATTAATTATGTATTCCGTGGTCAGATGCTGCGGCCGAACGAGCCCGGAACCGTGCCGTAATTTGGTTACCCCTTGGCGCGAATGCGGCAGAGATAGGGTAACAATCGGTAAAAAAGCGTGAGTTGGCGCCCTTTGGGGCAGTGACTATGGTCTGCCGTGACTTGGGGATACCAAAGGCGAATCGGCTGGGGAATTTTGCCGGTTGGCTTTAGGTGAAGTCGGTAGTGGGCGATTATCGAATGAAATTGAACCGTCAGACAACGCTTCGGTCGCAAGCCACCGTGACGGGCGTCGGCGTTCATTCCAATTTAACCGCCAGTCTCACGATCGGACCTGCACCTGTTGATGCAGGTTTTATTTTTGTCCGCACCGGTCTCGATGGTGCCGACCGCGAAGTTCAGGCCAGCGTTGACGCCGTGATCGCAACCGAGTTCGCGACCGTGCTGGGCGACCGCGAAGGGCCGCTGGTCTCCACCGCCGAGCATGTGCTTGCTGCGTTGCGGGGCATGGGCGTCGACAACGCCATCATCGAAGTCGATGGTCCCGAAGTTCCGATCATGGACGGCAGTGCCGCCGCGTTCGTCGCCGCGATTGATCAGGCCGGCATCGTTACCCAACCCGCCACCCGCCGTTTCATCCAGGTGTTGAAGCCGGTACAGGTTGCGATCGGTAATAGCTTCGGCGAGCTGCGTCCCTCTGCGGGCGGGTTCCGTGCCGAAGTCGAAATCGACTTCACCAATCCCGTGATCGGCCGCCAGAGCTATTCGCTCGATCTCAGCCCGGAAAGCTTCCGCCGCGAGGTCGCGCGTGCCCGCACCTTCGGTTGCATGAACGACGTGGCGCGGCTCTGGAGCGGGGGCTTTGCGCGCGGCGCGTCCTTTGAGAATACGGTGGTGTTCGACGATACCCGTCTGCTCAACACCGAGGGCCTCCGTTACCGCGACGAATGCGCCCGTCACAAGGTGTTGGACGTGGTCGGCGATCTCGCGCTGGCCGGCCTGCCACTGCTCGGCGCCTATCGTTCGGTACGCGGTGGCCACAAGCTCAACTACGCGGTGCTGACGGCCCTGATGGCCGACCGCAGCGCTTGGCGAGTGGTCGAATTGGAGACCGGGCGTCGATCCCGCGCCCCCGTCGAAGCAGGCAGCGGAATGGTTGGCGGCATGATCGCACCGGCCTATGGTCCGGACGTGTCCTGATCGTTGGCAGACGCGATCGACCTCCCAATTTGTCCACGTTTCAATTTCCGTAGTAACCACAATCGGGTAAGCATCGTGTCCAGTCGCCTTAATCCGGGCGAAATGCCTGCGTATTCGGTTGGTTGACGATCGTTTTTCGGCTACACAGGCCTGCGGCTGCACGACACGGCGCCACTGGCACGGGGAATTTTGCGTCCATCAGCTTTGCGTCCGTGACCGCCGTTGATGGACGGGTCGACTTCGCCGTTAACCGCTTCAAAGGCGTCAGGTTTTATATTCATGTCGGCACCGCGTATGACGCTCGAACCACGCAAATCATCTGACGTCTCAGGCCTTCGCCGGCTCGGCCGGTCTGTTGCGGCTTGCGGGCGGCCTGATCGTGCTCGCGGTCCCCTTGAGCGGTTGCGGCACCGGCCCGCTGTGGGACAAGTTCTTCGCCAAGGACGACACCTTCGTCGAAGAGCCCGCGGACAAGCTCTACAATGAGGGCCTGTACCTCATGAACCAGCGCAAGGACATGAAGGGGGCGTCGAAGAAATTCGAGGAAGTCGACCGCCAGCATCCTTATTCCGAATGGGCGCGTAAATCGGTCCTGATGTCGGCCTATTCGTTCTATCAGGCCGGCGACTACGACAGCTGCATTGGCGCCGCGACCCGTTACGTCACGCTGCATCCCGGCAGCCCGGACGCGGCCTATGCGCAGTATCTGATCGCAGCCTCGCATTACGACCAGATTCCGGACATCAGCCGCGATCAGGGCCGTACCGAGAAGGCGATCGCGGCGCTCGAGGAAGTGGTCCGCAAATATCCGACATCGGAATATGCCACCACCGCCAAGGCCAAGCTGGAAGGCGCGCGCGATCAGCTCGCCGGCAAGGAAATGGATGTCGGGCGCTACAATCTCGATAAGCGCAATTACACCGGTGCCATCAACCGCTTCAAGACGGTGGTGACCCAGTATCAGACCACCCGCCATGTCGAGGAAGCGCTGGCCCGGCTGACCGAAGCCTATATGGCGATCGGCGTCGTCGGCGAGGCACAGACCGCCGCCGCCGTGCTTGGCCACAACTTTCCTGACAGCGTCTGGTACAAGGACGCCTATAATCTAGTAAAGTCCGGCGGTCTCGAGCCGAGCGAGAACAAGGGTTCCTATATCTCCAGGGCCTTCAAGAAACTGGGTCTCGGCTAGGAATTTACTTCGCATGCTGGCGCGTCTGTCGATCCGTGACATCGTCCTGATCGAACGGCTCGATATCGAATTCTCCCGTGGCCTTGCGGTGCTGACCGGCGAGACCGGCGCGGGGAAATCCATCCTGCTCGATGCCTTCGCGCTGGCGCTCGGCGGCCGCGGCGACGCGGGCCTCGTCCGCAACGGCGTGGAGCAGGGGCAGGTCACCGCCAGCTTCGACGTGCCCAAGGGCCATCCGGCCACAAAGATCCTTTCCGAAAACGGCCTCGATGATACCGGCGAGATGATCCTGCGCCGGGTGCAGCTTTCCGACGGCCGTACCCGGGCTTTCATCAACGACCAGTCGATCAGCGTGCAGACCCTCAAGGCGGTCGGCTCCGCGCTGGTCGAAATCCACGGCCAGCACGACGAGCGCGCGCTGGTCGATGCGTCGACCCATCGTCGATTGCTCGACGCGTTTGCGGGATTGGAGAAGGACGTCACGGCGCTGGAAGCGCTGTGGGAAGCACGGCGCACCGCCAACGCGGCGCTGGACGAGCATCGCGCCGGCATGGAGCGCGCCGCCCGCGAGGCCGACTACCTTCGCCACGCCTCGCAGGAATTGAAGACGCTGGCGCCAAAGGACGGCGAGGAGGCCTCGCTCGCCGGACGCCGCACCACCATGATGCAGGGCGAGAAGATCGCAAGCGACCTCCGCGAGGCGCAGGAGGCGATCTCTGGCCCGCACTCGCCGGTAGCAGCGCTTTCGGCGGCGGTGCGCCGCCTCGAACGCCGCGCGGCGAGTTCGCCGGCGCTGGTCGAACCGGCGGTGAGGGCGATCGACGTCGCCATCAATGCGCTGGAGGAAGCGGACCAGCATCTCAACGCGGCGCTGATCGCCGCCGATTTCGACCCCGCGGAGCTCGAGCGCATTGAGGAGCGGTTGTTTGCGCTGCGCGCGGCCGCGCGCAAATATTCGACGCCGGTCGACGGGCTTGCGGCACTGGCCGCGAAATATGCGTCGGATGTCGCGCTGATCGACGCCGGCGCCGAACAATTGAAGAAACTGGAAGCGGCTGCGACGGAGGCCGACAAGCGCTACGGCGCTGCCGCGACCAGGCTGTCGGCGGTGCGGATCAAATCGGCCGAAAAACTGAACAAGGCCGTCAATGCCGAGCTCGCGCCGCTCAAGCTCGAGCGCGCGAAGTTCATGACGCAGGTCGATACCGATGCCAGATCGCCGGGGCCGCAAGGCATCGATCGCATCGAGTTCTGGGTGCAGACCAATCCGGGCACCAAACCGGGACCATTGATGAAGGTCGCCTCCGGCGGCGAGCTGTCGCGCTTCCTGCTGGCGCTGAAGGTCGTGTTGTCCGATCGCGGCTCGGCGCCGACGCTGGTGTTCGACGAAATCGACACCGGCGTGGGCGGCGCGGTCGCGGATGCGATCGGCGCGCGGCTTGCGCGGCTCGCGGGCCAGGTGCAGGTGATGGCGGTGACGCATGCGCCGCAGGTCGCCGCCCGCGCCGACCAGCATCTCCTGATTTCCAAGGACGCGCTCGACAAGGGCAAGCGCGTCGCCACCCGCGTCAACGCGCTCGCCGCCGACCATCGCCGCGAGGAAATCGCCCGCATGCTGGCCGGTGCGGAGATCACGGCCGAGGCAAGGGCGGCTGCGGACCAGCTGCTGCGCGCGGCGACGGCGTAACGACGGCGCGCAAACATGGCTGCGAAAGCGAAGAAAGCCCTCGTCGACATCGACAAGCTTACCAAGGCCCAGGCCAAGGTCGAGCACATGCGGCTGGCGCTGGAGCTCGAAGGGCACGACAGGCGCTACTATCAGGACGATGCGCCCAGCGTCACGGACGCGGAATATGACGCGTTGCGGCAGCGCTATAACGCCATCGAGAAGCGCTTTCCCGAATTCGTCACCACTGACTCGCCATCGCAAAAGGTCGGCGCCGCGCCGTCTGGACGCTTCAAAAAAGTCCGCCACGCAGTGCCGATGTTGTCGCTCGACAACGCCTTTGCCGAACAGGACGTGATTGATTTCGTTGGCCGCATCGCGCGCTTCCTCAAGCTTGGTGAAGACGACAAGATCGATTTTTCCGCCGAGCCGAAGATCGACGGCCTCTCGATGTCGCTGCGCTACGAGGGCGGCGAGCTCGTCACCGCCGCCACCCGCGGCGACGGCGCCGAGGGCGAGGACGTCACCGCCAATATCCGGACGCTGCAGGACGTGCCGCAAAAGCTGAAGGGCCGCAACGTGCCCGACATCTGCGAGGTGCGCGGCGAAGTCTATATGACGAAGAAGGCCTTCCTCGCGCTCAACGAGCGGCAGAAGGCGGCCGGCGACACCATCTTCGCCAATCCGCGCAATTCCGCGGCCGGCTCTCTACGGCAGAAGGATCCGACCATTACCGCCTCGCGTCCGCTCGGCTTCTTCGCCTATGCCTGGGGCGAGATGAGCGCGATGCCGGAAGAGACGCAGACTGGCATGATCCACTGGTTCGAGCGCTGCGGCTTCAAAACCAATCCGCTGACCAAATTGTGCCATTCGGTCGAGCAATTGATCGCGTTCCATCGCAAGATCGAGGAGCAGCGCGCCGAGCTCGACTACGACATCGACGGCGTGGTCTACAAGGTCGACCGGCTCGACTGGCAGCAGCGGCTCGGTTTCGTCTCGCGCACGCCACGCTGGGCGATCGCGCACAAATTCCCGGCCGAACGCGCCATGACCGTGCTGCGCGATATCGAGATCCAGGTCGGGCGCACCGGCTCGTTCACGCCGGTCGGCAAGCTCGAGCCAATCGGCGTCGGCGGCGTTATCGTGCAGAACGTCTCGCTGCACAACGAGGACTACATCAACGGCATCGGCGGCGACGGTGAACAGCTTCGCGAGGGACGCGATATCAGAATCGGCGACACCGTCGTGATCCAGCGCGCCGGCGACGTGATTCCGCAAGTCGTGGACGTCGTGATCGACAAGCGGCCGAAAGGCGCAAAAGAGTTTCATTTCCCGAAGAAATGTCCGTGCCCGCTGCACACCGACGTGGTGCGCGAGGAGACCGCGACCGGCGAGGAGGGCTCGCGTGCCCGCTGCAGCGGCGAGTTCGCCTGTCCCTACCAGAAAATCGAGCATCTGAGGCTGTTCGTCTCGCGCCGCGCCTTCGATATCGACGGGCTCGGCGAGAAGCAAATCCAGTTTTTCTTCGACGAAGGATGGGTGAAGGAGCCCGCCGATATCTTTACGCTGCCCAAACGCAACGCCGAGCTGAAACTGGAGGACATCGAAGGCTACGGCGAGACGTCCGTGCGCAACCTGTTTGCGTCGATCGACGGGCGGCGCCGGATTTCGCTCGAGCGTTTCATCTATGCGCTCGGCATGCGCCATGTCGGCGAAACCACCGCGCTGGCGCTGGCGCGCGGCTATGGATCGTGGCAGGCGTTCCATGACGCCGGTCTCGCGGTCGCCAAGGGTGACGAGGAGACGATCGCCGAGATGGATGCGCTCGACCAGATCGGCGACACCGTGATCAAGAGCGTCGGCGCCTATTTCGGCGAGAGCCACAATCGTGGCATCGTCGAACGGCTGGTCAGCGAACTCGATGAGATCATTGATGCGGAAAAGCCAAAGAGCAATTCGGCCGTCTCCGGCAAGACGGTGGTGTTCAGCGGATCGTTGGAGAAGATGACCCGGGACGAAGCCAAGGCCAACGCGGAGCGACTTGGTGCCAAGGCGGCCAGTTCGGTGTCGAAAAAGACGGACTATCTCGTCGCAGGTCCCGGCGCGGGCTCGAAGCTGACGGACGCCAAAAAGCACGGCGTGACGGTGCTGACCGAAGACGAGTGGCTGAAGCTGATCGGGGAGTGAGGACTCTACCGCGGCCAACATCGTCGTCACCCGCCAACCGGTCCGGCCATTTGGATGACAGGCTCCGGCTACTCAGGGCGTAAACTCATAAATTCAGAGTGGTCGGCGGGCGTCCGCTTTGGTCCGCATTTCGGACGCAAGTCGGACATCACGGCACTTCCGAAAAGTGCCAGGAAGAGACATTGACTCTGTCCGGATTATAACGAGTCAATTTGGAAAGACGCATGACCCTGAGCGGCGCTAGTGCAGGTGGAGAAAGGCTGAAAGGCAATCTTTCACTGCCTACCGTTGCTGCATCGGCGCACATGCCGATGCAGCACGTATGAACCGGATTGCCGTGACGATAGCTTAGGCCGACCTGGTGAATCCAAGATCGTCTTCGATCACAGCGTTGGGCCCGACCGGCACGCGACCTGAGTTGGCTAGATCGAGTTTGCGGAAGACGATCTTGTCGCGCCAGACCTTGCGGAGAAAATCTTCGAAGACCTGAATCGTCAACTGCTCGCCTGGACACCGTCGGTATCCGAAGCCGAATGGTGCGAAGCCGGCATAGTCACAAACCGGCATGCTCTTCCCGTCGACAACACCGAAAACCGTCCCAAAACCACTATTCGTCATGTTTGCCTTGCGTCCATCCTTGACCTCGAAATTTGTGATTTCAAATGGGCATCGCGCGAGGCCGATCTGCTGGCATTTATCTTCATTAATCTGGGCGCTGGTGGGAACGCCAAGGTACCGTGATGGATCGAAAGCATTCGGGTCCTTCCAGTGGACTGGGTCCAGGCTGGTACTCGTGTGGGGTGTGCTGATGTAGCTATGGCGTTCCATAGGTAGGCCAAATCTTTGCTGCGGAGATGCGCCATAGGCGCTTGTCCTGGCATCCTGGATAGCCGAGATGCTCCCGCCGTTTGGCGATATCACGCGGAATAATTCCATGACGAATAATTCCAGTGGTGAGAAGGGAGCGCCGTTGGCGTTATCGAAAGTTCCGCTCATGGTCTTCTGAAAAGATGCTCGCACGGCCGGATCGCCGCCATCTTCGGATAAGCGCGACATAATCCCGAAGATCGAGTTGCCCCATTGGCTGAGTGCCACGAAATTGTGGAAACACTCGAAGACGACGTCCTTCTTCGCAAAGTGACGGCCGTCGCCGGCGTTTTTCAACCAGTACCAAGCCATCGTCTTTTCGGGATTCTTGGTCTTGCCACTTTCAATGTCGGTGAGTCGATCGTCGATCCATGATTTCAGAAAGTCGAGGCGTTCACGAACTATCATGTAGTTATCATACGTGATGGGCAGAAGAGGATTCCTGTATGCGAGAACAGTGTTGAATGCTTCACCAATCTGCCGTACCTCGAAGGGAATGGCGTCCCCGGTCACTCCAAGGTGAATGTCCCAATAGAGGTCGAAATAATAATCGAGGTAATGCCGCATGAACGGCTTATTGGAGAACTGCTTGTCCATGAGTTTGTCGAAGAAGGCGACGACCTTCGCACTATACATTGGCTTGTAAAGGTCCGGCGTCACCCCCGAGAAGTAAATCCTCTTACGGAGATTATTGGGGCCACGTTTCTCAAGACCCTGCAAGAAGACCGTAACGCCGTCTTCAGGAGTCGGTCGCCAGTCCCGGGTAATGAGTCCCCATAGGTCGTAAGGCAGTGCGTTTTCCTTGCTGAAGGTGACGTCGATCACCGGTAGCATTGGACGCTCGCCTTCGTAAAAGCTCGTCAGGAAAAACGGTTTGACGGCCTTCTCGACGTACTCATGATCGAAGTTCGCTGGAATGGTTTCACGGAAACGTTGAAACGCAGCTAGAATTTGATCCGGAACTGATGATGGCGGCATCTCGGCGGATGCCTGTTGTACGCCCGCCACCACTGCAGCGGACGCGCCGCTCCCCAACATACCAACAGCAGCTGCGCCTCCCTTAAGAACAGTCCGACGTTCCACTATCCGTTCCATTGTTTTCTCCTTTTTTGATGCTCGCGTTCGAATGTTCTCCGTCCTTGGCGGCACGCACTTCTTGTGCGCGACGATCGCAAACCTTATCACAACTTTTGATTGCCAAAAACCGCTGGGCTGCGAATGCCGGCGCCGTGGCTGGTTGTATGCTTCTGCAGGGGTCGTCAATCCGACGGCCGAGATCGCGGCTGCCGATTGGTCCGTGTTCATCTCAGGCTTTTCCGGAATCCTATCGTTACTGTCATCCCCTTCTTGGGATGCCCCTGAAGCCGACATGGCTTGATGATTGAGGCGTACAGAGACGGAGTGGCCCACTTCCGGGTGTTGATCCAGATCAAAGGATGTCCGAGTTGGGTCAATCGCGTCACGATGGTCGGCTTCGGCACCGGCGCGAACAGCGGAGAATGGTTGCCGGGAAGCGGCGTTCCACTCTTGCCGGCCGCCGCCGGCTTCTCCAACTCGTCCGCAACAGTGGCTCGGCCGGCCCATCACCTGGTAGTTGAGGCTGAGCGCATCCATAATATCGAGGGCAAGCAAGGCAATGTGTGGGGTCTTGAGCACATTGCAGCCGGTGTAAAATGCGAAGTCCGGCGACTCGACGGGCGCGGAAACCGACGCCGATTTCTGACCCAGTCGCTCGAGCACTTCCGTATCGAGTTGCAGGCGCGAAAGCACCGTCACTCCGCGACTACCGTCGCGATATCTCTCCACGCCCTGTCGTGCCGCTACGTACCAGTTCGAAGATGCCGCCGGTGATGTCTTCGGACTTGGTATCCGAGACGCCGGCCGGCTCAACACTCGGACAAATCTCGACGCACTTGCCGCGGCGTACTGGATCGCCCGCTTTCGCGGGCGACGACGGTCAGTAGGGTCTCTCAATCCCTACAACATCCCTGACTCTTCCTCCTCGGCCTGCTCGATCAGCTCCTCGCTGACAACGACCGTTCGCCGCGGCACGATGAATACCATCGTCGACGCGCAGAGAACGGATATCGCAAAAACCGCTGCCGTCAGCGGCAGCGTGGTCGCGGAGTGGCCGCCGAGATAGGCGCCGAATTGCGAGACCAGCGAGCCGATCCCCATCTGCAGGAATCCCATGGCGCCGGAGGCGGTGCCGGCGGCTTCGGGCCGGACGCTAATGGCGCCGGCCGCCGAGTTCGACATCACGAAGGCGTTGCCCACCATCACGATCATCTGGGTGCCGAACAGGAACGACGGCGCTTGATTGAACCCAATGATGCTCCAACCCAGATTCAGGAAGCTGCCGAAAAGTTGCAGCGCGAGCCCGAACCAGATCAGCTTCTCCAGCTGATGGCGCGGTGCGAAGCGCACGCAGCAGAGATTGCCGACCAGATACGCAAATGCCGTGGTCGCAAACCACGCGCCGTATTCGGCGCTGTTGCGGCCCATCTGCGTCACCACGATGTAGGGCCCGCCGCCGGCGAAGGTGAAGATGATCTGGGAGGCCAGCACTTGGCACAGCATATAGCCGATGAAGGCGCGGCTCCTGAAGAGGTTGCCGACATCGCCGCGAAATCCGCTGCCCTCGGCTCGCGCGCGGCGCGTCTCCGGCAGCGCGAGCGCGATGCCGACGGTGATGGTCAGCGCCGCCGCGGTGATGAGATAGAAGATCGCGCGCCAGCCGAACGCGGTTTCCAGCAGGCCGCCGGTCAGCGGGCTCAGCATCTGCGCGATCATCATGACAGCGATGACGAGGCTGATCATGGAGCTGATGCGGTCGCGGCTATAGAGGTCGCGGATGATGGCGCGGCTCACCACCATGCCGGTGGCCCCGCCCAGTGCCTGGAAAAACCGCGCCGCGATCAGTTGCGGTAGGTTCTCCGCGAAGATGCAGCTGACGCTGGCCACGACCATGAGGCCGAGGCCCGCGAGCAGCACCGGGCGGCGTCCGAACTTGTCCGACAGCGGCCCCATGATGATCTGCGAACAGGCGATGCCGACCATGTAGAGCGACACCGTCATCTGTGCGACCGAGATGTCGCGGCCGAACGTGGTCGCGAGCACCGGCAGCGCCGGCACCAACAGATAGAGCGAGATCGGCGCGACGCCCGTCATCAGGACGAGCAACAGCAGCATGAGCTTCGAGCTCGCGATGCCGCCGCTGTCCGTCGCCGCGTCTGATGGCTTGCCTACTACGCCGTGCATTCCGATCCGTTTCCTTTTGGTGGACCGGACTGTAGCGGGATCGTTTGACCTGCGGATACGGCCGTTTCGGCATGCGGCTATTCCGATTTCGGGAGGCGTCGGGATCGTGTTTCGTCTCGCGCAACAAGGACGCTGTCATCACCCGCGCATGCGGGTGATCCAGTATTCCAGAGGCGGTGGTGTTAGGATCGAGAAGCCGCGGCGTACTGGATCGCCCGCATGCGCGGGCGATGACGGCGAGTGCGGACCTCTGGCTTCCCAGCTCTTCGCCGGCCCGACGGGCAAATCACTCGAAAGCCTGTCCAGCCCTTCTGACGAAAATATTTCGCTGCATCCCGTCGGGCAAATCAGTGGCATAACTCCGCGCGTCTCACCCAATGAGGGGCGGCTCGCGATCGTCACGAACGTGCGGTGGGATGCGGTGGACGCGGATGTGCTGACGACGAACGGCACGTGATGCGGACGGCGAAATCGTGTGGTCCCGACGCCCCGATGCTGGCGTCAAGTCCTTTGAGAAGCAAACGCTTGTCAGGGGCGATGGTGGCAAGAAAGCCGGTCGCCAAGGAGAGCGCGTTATAAGCCGTAAAACCATTGCGCGGGGAAGGCCGGAGTGTTTCCGCTGAACCTGTATGCTCGTGTGCGTTTTTCTATGTGCAGCTTGCACACGAGACCGCGGGTGCAGCGCGCACCCGGTCTTCCCTGCGCCCTCTGTTCTCGATGAGGGCCAATGTATCGAGCAACCTCGGGCGCATCGCGTCGCGAGAATGCGGACTCACGTCCCCTCGGTTGTTTGAAATTTGAATAGATCTGACCCCGTCATTGCGAGCGAAGCGAAGCAATCCATGCCTCCGCAGGCCGTGAGATGGATTGCGTCGCTTCGCTCGCAATGACGGTCGCTGTCCGCCACCGGGGAAGTCAAAGCGGCAACATCGCCGCCGTCGCCTCGTCGAGCCACAGCCTCGTCGCGTTGTCGTCGAGATGCGGGCGCACCTCGCGATTGACGCGGTCATGGTAATCGTTCAGCCATTTCAGTTCGGTCGGGCTCAGCATGGTTAGCTCGATCAGGCGGCGATCGATCGGTGCCAGCGTCAGCGTCTCGAACGCGTTCACCGGCTTCTCGGCGCCCGATATGTCGGTGCCGATGACGAGCTCGAGGTTCTCGATCCGGATGCCAAATTCATCGGTCTTGTAATAGCCGGGTTCGTTCGAGAGGATCATGCCGCGCTTCAGCGGCGTGGTGCCGAGCTTCGAGATTCGTGCCGGGCCCTCATGCACCGAAAGATAGCTGCCGACGCCGTGGCCGGTGCCGTGCTCGAAATCGACGCCGGCCTGCCACAGAAATTGCCGCGCCAGCGTATCGAGCTGCGCGCCGGTGGTGCCGTCGGGGAAGATCGCGCGCGCGATCGCGATGTGCCCGCGCAGCACGCGGGTGAAGCGGTCGCGCATTTCATCGGTCGGTTCACCGATCGCGATGGTGCGGGTGACGTCGGTGGTGCCGTCCTCATATTGCGCGCCGGAATCGATCAGCAGGAGATCGCCGGACGAAATCCGCCGGTTGCTCTTGCGGGTGACGCGGTAATGCACGATAGCGCCGTTCGGCCCGGTACCGGCAATCGTTGGAAACGAGACGTCCTTCAACGCGCAGGTCTGGCGGCGGAAGGTTTCCAGGGCCTCGACGGTGTCGATCTCGGTCAGCCCGCCGGATGGCGCTTCGCGGTCGATCCAGGCGAGGAAGCGCACCAGCGCCACCGCGTCGCGCTGATGCGCCGTTCTCGTGCCTTCGATCTCGGTGATGTTCTTCACCGCCTTCAACAGGCTCACGGGATCGCTGCCGCGCACCGGCTTTCCGCCACTGGCCGCGATCAGGCGGCTCAGCGCGTCGGCGGCGGTCGCGCTGTCGAGCGCAATCGAGGCGCCGCGCTTGGCGAGTTCGGTGAGCTTGGGCGTCAGCGCGTCCGGCTCCGCGACATCGGCGGATTGCTCGAGATGGTCGCGCACGGAGTTCGAAAGCTTGCGGTGATCGACGAACACCGTCGGCCGGCCGTCCTTCGGCACCAGCGCGTAGGACAGGGGAAGCGGCGTGTGCGATACGTCGGCGCCGCGGATGTTGAAGGTCCAGGCTACCGCGTGGCTATCCGACAGCACCAGCGCCTCGACGCCGAGCTTGGCAATTTCCAGCCGGATGCGCTTGAGCTTCTCGGCTTCGATTTCGCCCGAAAACTGCGTGCCATGGATGGCGACCGGGCCGAGCGGCGGGGCGGGGCGTTCATGCCAGATCGAATTCGACGGGGTTGCTGTCGACCGCGACCAGTTCGGCTCCGGCTTTGGCGCAGGCGGCAGCCAGCCGTTCCGCTGCCGCAGAAGTGTGCAACCACGGGTCAAATCCGAGGCGGTCGCCGGTTGCGAGGTGCCTCGTCAGCCAGTGCTCCGGCGGCGGATCGACCAGCGGCTCGATCTGCCAGGCCTTGCGGTCGACCTGCTTTGCCGCCTGCAACGTGTAGCGGCCATCGACGAATATGGCGGCTTCCTTGGCCAGCACGATCGCCAGCCCCGCCGATCCCGTGAAGCCGGTCAGCCACGCCAGCCGCTCTTCGGACGGCGCGACATACTCATTTTGCTGCTGATCGGCGCGGGGAACGACGAATCCCATCAGCTTGCGCCGCGCCAGCTCCTCGCGCAAGGCGGCCAGCCGCGCTGTCAGCGCCACGCCGCCTTCGGGTTCTTCGAATGTCTGGAAATGGGCTTCGAACATTGGAGGACTACTCTAGGTTCGCGGGGGCAAGTCCGCAATGCAACCAGTACGGCCACAATTTGGCAT
>CAVZGZ010000011.1:0-202217 GCA_963774775.1 uncultured Alphaproteobacteria bacterium | reverse complement strand
GCTTCGGCTTCCAGCCGCGGCCCTACGACTTGATCCTGATGGGGTTTGTCACCGTCTTCACGCTGGTTTCGGTGTCGTTCTACCTCGTGGAGTGGGTGCGGCACATGAGCACGATCGAAGCCAGCTAGAAGCTTTTCGCGTTCTGAATTAAAGCAGAGCGCGGAAGCATCTGTTTTGACGCGCTTTCTTCGCGCGAAATTGACCCGGAGATTTGCGTGGCCAGCCATCCCCGTCAGCTTGCATTGGCGCTGCCGCACCAAGAGAGCCTGACGCGGGACGACTTCCTGGAAGGGCCCGCCAATGAGGCCGGGCTGGCGCTGATCGACAGCTGGCCGGACTGGCCGAACCGCACCATGCTGCTGGTCGGACCGCAGGGGTCCGGCAAAAGCCACCTCGCCTCGATCTGGGCCGAACAATCGGGCGCGCGCGCCATCGCCGCGCATGCGCTGACCGCTGACGCCGTGCCGGCGGCGCTTACGACCGGCGCGCTCGTGGTCGAGGATCTCAGGGCCGGCGACTTCGACGAACGGGCCATGTTCCATCTGCTCAATCTGGCGCGCCAGGACGAAGCCTACGTGCTGGTCACGGCGCAGATCCCGCCCTCGGCCTTCGAGATCGAGCTGCGCGACCTGCGCTCGCGGCTGCGCGCGGTGCCTGTCGTGACACTGCTGCCGCCCGACGATCTCTTGTTTCGCGGCCTGATCGTCAAATTCTGCGCCGACCGCCAACTGAGTGTGGATGAGGCCGTGGTGAGCTACCTCATCACCCGGATCGAGCGCTCCTACACCGCCGCGCGGGCCGCGGTCGCCCTGCTGGACACCGAAGCGCTGCGGCTCGGCCGCCCCGTCACCAGGGCGCTGGCCGCCGAACTCTTGCGCGACGCCTGATCGCGGCGGCCGCGCGCCCGGCTTGACGGCGGGGCCAAGCGGAACATCAATGTCATCGAAACGTCATCGCCTTATCACATGGTTTGCGCGGCATTGGTTCTAGATAGCCGCGCGCCTCTCGCCCCGGGTGGATTAAAACTTCATGGACTCAGCACAAGCCATTGAAATAAAAGAAAAAGAGGTCGAGGTCTCGGCGCCGCCCGCGATCGCCACCAGCCCCGAACGGTTCATCAATCGCGAGCTTTCGTGGCTGCACTTCAATCGCCGGGTGCTTGAGGAATCCGTCAATCACGGCCACCCCGCGCTCGAGCGGGTGAGGTTTCTGTCGATATCGGCAAATAACCTTGATGAGTTCTTCATGGTCCGCGTCGCCGGTATCAAGGCGCAAATCCGTGAAGGTATCCCGGAACGCAGCCCGGATGGACTGAGCCCGGGCGAGCAGCTCGTGGTCATCAACAAGTCGGTTTCGGAACTCGCCAGCGACCAGCAGGCGATCTGGCGCGACTTGCGCAGCGTGCTGGCCGAGGTCGGCATCCTACTCGTCGACGGCCGCGACGTCAGCAAGACCGAGCGGACCTGGATCGAGGATCATTTCCTCCACAACATCTTCCCGCTGCTGACGCCACTGGCGATCGACCCGGCGCATCCCTTCCCGTTCATTCCGAGCCTTGGCTTCACCATCGCGCTGCATCTGGCGCGGGTCTCCGACGGCAAGCCGATGAACGCGCTCATTCGCATGCCCGGCAAGATCGACCGCTTCATCCGCATCCCGGCCGGCAAGGACGGCGTGGTGCGCCTGATCACGCTGGAACAGGCCACCGGCCTGTTCATCGGCCGCCTGTTCCCCGGCTATACCGTGAAGGGCCAGGGCGCGTTCCGGATCATCCGCAACTCCGAACTCGAAATCGAGGAAGAGGCGGAAGATCTGGTCCGCCTGTTCGAGACCGCGTTGAAGCGGCGGCGGCGCGGATCGGTGATCCGGCTCGAGATAGAAGCCAAGATGCCGGAGGAACTGCGCAGCTTCGTGCAGCACGCGCTGTCCGCCGCCGACGACGAGGTGTTCCTGGTCGATGGCGTGTTGGCGATGAACGAGCTCTCCCAACTCACACGGCTCAACCGGCCCGATCTGGAATTCACCCCCTACGTGCCGCGCCACCCCGAGCGGGTACGCGACCATGGCGGCGATATCTTTGCCGCGATCCGGCAAAAGGACCTGATCGTCCATCACCCCTACGAATCCTTCGATGTCGTGGTGCAGTTCCTGCAGCAGGCAGCGCGCGATCCCGACGTCGTCGCCATCAAGCAGACGCTGTACCGCACCTCGAACAACTCGCCGATCGTGCGGGCGCTGGCGGAAGCCGCCGAAGCCGGCAAGTCGGTCACCGCACTGATCGAGCTCAAGGCGCGCTTCGACGAGGAAGCCAATATCCGCTGGGCACGCGACCTCGAACGCGCCGGCGTGCAGGTGGTCTACGGCTTCATCGAACTCAAGACCCACGCCAAGCTTTCCATGGTGGTGCGCCGCGAGGGCGGCAACCTCACGACCTATGTCCACACCGGCACCGGCAACTATCATCCGGTAACGGCGCGCATCTACACCGACCTCTCTTATTTCACCTCGGACCCGACCATCGGGCGCGATGCGGCACGGGTGTTCAACTACATCACCGGCTATGCCGAGCCGAGCGACATCGAGAAGATGGCGGTATCGCCGCTCACCCTGCGCAAACGCATGATCGAACACATCAAGGGCGAGACCAATTATGCGCGCCACGGCAAGCCGGGCGCGATCTGGCTCAAGATGAACTCGCTGGTCGACCCCGATATCATCGACGCGCTGTATGAAGCTTCGCAAGCCGGCGTGTCGATCGAGCTGGTGGTGCGCGGCATCTGCTGCCTGCGGCCCGGGCTACCCGGACTTTCCGAGAACATCCGCGTCAAATCCATCATCGGCCGTTTCCTGGAACACGGCCGAATTTATTGTTTCGGCATGGGCCAGGGCCTGCCCAGCGCAAAAGCTGCTGTGTATATCTCGTCCGCCGACATGATGCCGCGCAACCTCGACCGCCGCGTCGAAGTGCTCTGTCCGCTGCAAAATCCCACGGTGCATCAGCAGGTTCTCGAACAGATCATGGTCGCGAATTTGAAGGATACCGAGCAGAGCTGGCAGTTGTTGCCCGACGGGTCGTCAACGCGTATGAAAGCCGCGAAAGGCGAAGAGCCTTTCAATTTGCACAATTACTTCATGACGAATCCGAGTCTGTCAGGCCGTGGAAAGTCTCTCAAGGAATCTTCGCCGCGCCGCCTCACACGCCGCAACGAACGTCAATCGTCGCCATAAAGGATTGCCCCGGTGAAGCGACCGCGGAAGCGCGCTTCCAGCGTCGCTGTCATCGACATCGGTTCGAACTCGGTGCGCCTCGTCGTGTACGCGACGATGTCGCGCAGCCTTGTCACCATCTTCAACGAAAAGGCGCTGTGCGGACTGGGCCGCGAGGTCCAGACCACCGGCCTGCTGGCGGATGACGCCGTCAACAAGGCCCTGACCGCGCTGCGGCGCTTTCGCGCGCTGTGCCGGATTCAGCAGGTCGGCCGCGTCTATGCGATTGCGACGGCCGCCTGCCGCGACGCCAAGAACGGTCCGGACTTCATCGCCAAGGCGGAGCAGATTTGCCGCGCCCGGATCGAAATCCTCTCCGGTCCGCGTGAAGCCAAGCTGTCGGCGCTCGGCGTCATGTCCGGCGTGCACAATCCGGACGGCATCGTCGGCGATCTCGGCGGCGGTTCGCTCGAGCTGATCGACGTGCGTGGCCATCGCGTCCGCAGCGGCGTGACGCTGCCGCTCGGCAGCCTCGCGCTGCAGGATCTGTCGCACAAATCCTTAAAACGCGCCGAACGCATCGTCCGCAACGAACTGACCGGGGTCGCCCAGCTCACCGCCGGCCGCACCAGAACCTTCTATGCTGTC
The DNA here is from genome assembly GCA_963774775.1 of uncultured Alphaproteobacteria bacterium. Taxonomy (GTDB): domain Bacteria; phylum Pseudomonadota; class Alphaproteobacteria; order Rhizobiales; family Xanthobacteraceae; genus Bradyrhizobium. The sequence goes on along the minus strand of CAVZGZ010000011.1, from coordinate 198,362 downwards.
GGCGGCACCTGGCGCGCGCTGGCGCGCATCCACATCATCCAGAGCGGCTATCCGCTCAAGGTGATGCACGGCTATTCCATTCCGGCCGCTGAAGCGCTCGACTTCGCGATGCGGCTGCGGCGGCTGGCAGCCGCCAACATGCTCGCCAATATCGAAGCCGTCGCCGACGCGCGGCGGCCACTGCTCACCTATGCGGCGCTTGGTGCTCGAACACATCATCCGCGTCGCCAAACCCAAGACCATCGTGTTCTCGACCTTCGGCGTGCGCGAAGGCCTGCTGCACGAGATGCTGCCGCCGACCGAGCGCGCCAAGGATGGCCTGATCTGCGCAGCCCAGGACCTCAACAAATTGCTGTCGCGATCGGCGCGCCACGCCGAGGAACTGTCCGCCTGGACCGACCGGCTGGTCCGCGTGGTGAAGCTGCGCGAAACCGAGGAAGACAAAAGGCTGCGCCACGTCGCCTGCCTGCTCTCCGACATCGGCTGGCGGGTGCATCCGGACCACCGCGGCGAAGAGACGCTGAGCCTGATCACCAACGGCAATTTCGGCTCGATCAGCCACCAGGGCCGCGCCTTCGTCGCGCTATCGGTGTTCTATCGCTATGCCGGCCTCAGCGAGGAAAACGAGCCGCCGGCGCTGGTCCGCGGATTGGTGCCGCCGGCGATGGTCGAACGCGCCCGTTTGCTCGGTGCTGCGTTCCGCGTCGCTCATCTGATCTCGGCGGCGCGCCCCGGCGTGTTGCCCGCAACCCATTTCCGCAGCCAGGGCCGCAAGCTGATGCTGGTGTTCGAACACCGGATGGTCGATCTCGTCGCCGACCGCGTCGGCAGCCGGTTCAAGCAACTGGCGCGGCTGGTCGGACGCTCCGGATCGATCGTGCGGCGGTAGCCGAACGGTTCACGCCGCCTTGGCGGACTGCTCGGCGTGTTTTTGCAGCGCGCGCCGGCGCCAGATCGTTCCCACCACCAGCACGATGATGACGCCAAGCACCGCCAGCACAATCTCGCCGCCGCCGCCGCCATTGGCAAACTGCGGCACTATACCAACCGACCCCAGCAACGAATCGAGCTTGCCGCCAAAGGGGCTGGCGAACAGCGCGTTCAGTTTCGGATGGAACGCCGGGTCGGTCGCGATCACCTCGCCTGCGATCCAGCCGAGCAGCGCAGCACCGGCCCAGACCAGGATCGGCAGCTTGTTGAGCAGCGCCATGATCAGCGCGGCACCTGCGACAATCAGGGGCACGCTGATCGCAAGGCTGAGAACCAGCAGCGGTACGCTGCCATTGGCGGCGGCCGCGACCGCAATCACGTTGTCGAGGCTCATGACGATGTCGGCGACCACGACGATCTGAACCGCGTTCCACAGGTGCGCGGCCGCGCGAACGCTGTCCTCGTCCTCCTCTTCCGGCACCAGCAGTTTTGCCGCAATCACGATCAGCGCCAGCCCGCCTACCAGCTTCAGGTAAGGCAGCTCCATCAGGCTCACGACGATGCCGGTGAAGACGATGCGCAGAATAACGGCGGCGCCGGCGCCGAAGATCATGCCCCACAGCCGCTGCCGCGGCGCCAGTCCGCGGCAGGCGAGCGCGATCACCAGCGCGTTGTCGCCGGAGAGCAGCACATTGATCCAGATGATCTTGCCGACGGCGACCCAAAACGCCGTCGTCGCCATCTCGTTCTTGAATTGGATAAAGAAGGCCGCGATCGTCGCGGGATCAAGGATCTGCCACAGCGAATTCACAGCACTTCCTTTTCGGCCTTGCGGCCACTTCCCGCGGCTATCGTGCGCCGCCTCAGGTCAAAATCAGCCGACGATCTCATTGCCCGAGAAGAATTGCGCGATCTCGATCGCGGCGGTCTCGGTCGCGTCCGAGCCATGCACCGAGTTTTCGCCGATCGACTTGGCGTGGAGCTTGCGGATCGTGCCTTCGGCCGCCTTGGAGGGATCGGTGGCGCCCATCACGTCGCGGTGCTTCAGCACGGCGCCCTCGCCCTCCAGCACCTGGACCACGACGGGCCCTGAGGTCATGAAGTCGACCAGTTCGCCGAAGAATGGACGCGCCTTGTGGACGGCATAGAAGGTTTCGGCCTGCTCGCGGGTCATGCGAATGCGCTTCTGGGCCACGATCCGCAACCCCGCCTTCTCGATCAGCGCATTGACCGCGCCGGTCAGATTGCGCTCGGTCGCGTCGGGCTTGATGATCGAGAAAGTGCGTTCAATCGCCATGTTTTCGTCCTTACAAAACGCTGGTTGAGAGTTGCCGGGCTTATATCGACGCTGTTCCAAGACGGCAAGCGACCCGGTGCCCCCTCACCTTTGGTTTTGATGGTTTTGTTCGGACAGACCGGCTGTCCGGCCGCCGATCGGCGCACGAGGCTGACTTCGCCGATAAAACGCTGCGGCAGCTTCCGAATTACAACAATTTCACGAAGGTGAACCCTCTCTGAAACCGCCGTGCCGCCTGCGTTCACGTTGCGGGGCTTAGGCTGTCACCATCGGACGCTTTGCAAGCCCCCTTCCCACGGGACTTGCCGGCGCCACGGGAGAGATATCACCGATAGCGCTCAACGGCGCTGAAACCTTGAGGAGACGATCATGTTACGCAAACTCTCGCTTGTTGCAGTTGCCGCCGTTTCGCTCGGTGCCGCAGCGCTGGCGCCGACTTCCGCCTCTGCCTGGGGCGGCTGGCATGGTGGCTGGCATCACGGTTGGGGTGGCTGGGGTGGCCCGCGCATCGTCGTCGGTGGCCCCGCCTATTACGGATATGGCGGCGGCTATGGCGGCTGCTACGTGCGCCGCCTGGTCGCAACCCCCTGGGGCCCGCGCTGGCGGCTGATCAACCGCTGCTACTGATTTTGACCTGACCTCCCCTGACTTGAACGCCCCGGCTCCATGCCGGGGCGCTTTTTTTGTTCCGACCGGCGACCTGCGGGTGCGGCGGAAACAAAATCAGGCCTGGCGACTTGACTCGGCAAGGTTTTCGCATCGAGCGCGACAACGGAACTTGCCGAAAGAAGTGCCATGGATCCCCGAATCAATAGCGACTACGAAGAAATCGATCACAGGACTTGCCGCTCGATCTGCAATGCCGTTGGCGAGCGGCTGCAGGAGCGCATGCGCCCCGAAACTCCACTGTCCCCGCTCCTACTGCGGCTGGTGGATCAACTGCGCCGACAGGAAAGTGAGGTCGGGCCGAAGTCGTCGAGGACCGATTATTCAGCTTAGTTCGTCCAGCTTTATTCGTCGTGATGAGATGTTGTTGATGTCTCCTGCGGGCAGACCCACGCGCTGCGGCCGCGGTCCCGTGAGAACGTGAACCGCGCACCCTTGATAATGATCCAGAACTGACACGCTGGTTGCACAGCGCCTCGACTTGCGATCCACCACATCCGGAATCCGGACGAACTCAGCATTGGCTTAAACCGACGCGTTGCGGGCCAGTGCGGATTTGATGCGTTGCGAACCCGTGCGGACTTCGCGTCAGGGGTTCCAACCAGTTCAGAGAACGCCTAACATCACCGTAGATCGAGACCATTCAGAGAAGCCCCGGGTCGAAAATCTTTGACCCGAACGTGCATCAAGATCACGCAGCTTCGGCAAGGGCCAATTGCCGAAGGGTTTTCCGACGCCGGGTACGCCAGCCTATCGCAGCGCCTGGCGCGAAACGATCAAGGCGGCGGACGAGGCCAATGAACCGGGCCGCTTCACGGCTTTCATCGGCTACGAGTGGACCTCGAACGTCGCCGGCAACAATCTTCACCGCAACGTCATCTGGCGCGACAACGGCGCCAAGGCGAGCCTCGTCGAGCCCTTCACCACGCAGCCGCCGCTCGGCAGCCCCAATCCCCGCGACCTCTGGAAGTGGATGGCGATGTGCGAGGAGAAAACCGGCGCCGAGGTTCTGGCGCTGGCGCATAATGGCAATCTGAGCAATGGGCGGATGTTTCCGATCATCGAGTCGTTCACCGGCAAGCCCATCGACCGCGAATATGCCGAGAACCGCATGCGTTGGGAGCCGCTTTACGAAACCACCCAGATCAAGGGCGATGGCGAGACCCACCCGTTTCTTTCGCCCAACGACGAATTTGCGAATTTCGAACACTGGGACAAGGGCAACCTCGACCTGACCGAGGTGAAGAAGCCGGAGATGCTTGAGTTTGAGTACACCCGTTCAGCTCTGAAGAACGGCCTGAAAATGGAGGCCGAACTCGGCGTCAATCCCTACAAGTTCGGCCTCGTCGGCAGCACCGACGCGCATACCGGCCTCGCCGCGGTCGAAGAGGACAATTTCTTCGGCAAGACGTCCTCCTCCGAGCCAAGCCCCGAACGGGCGACGCATCCATTCGTCAAAACCGACAAGGCCGTCATCATGGGCTGGGAGACGACGGCGTCTGGCTATGCTGCGGTATGGGCCGCGGAGAATACCCGCGAAGCGATTTTCGACGCCATGAAGCGGCGCGAGACCTATGCCACGACAGGTCCGCGCATGGTGGTTCGCTTCTTCGGCGGGTGGGATTTCGAAGCTGACGACGCCAACAACCGCATGCCGGCGCGCGTCGGATACACCAAGGGTGTGCCGATGGGCGGCGATTTGAGCAGCGCGCCACAGGGCAAGTCCGCCACTTTCCTTGTCGCGGCACTGAAAGATCCGATCGGTGCAAATCTCGATCGCATCCAGGTGATCAAGGGCTGGCTCGGAAAGGATGGCCAGACGCAGGAGCGAATCTACGACGTCGTGGTTTCGGGAGGGCGCAAGATCGACGCCGACGGCCGCAGCCGAACATCGGTCGGCAGCACCGTCGATGTCGCGAATGCGACCTGGACCAACACGATCGGTGCGGGCGAAATGATCACGGTCTGGAAGGATCCTGAGTTCGATCCGGCACTGCGCGCGTTCTACTATGTGCGCGTCATCGAAATCCCGACACCGCGCTGGACCGCCTACGACGCGAAATACTTCGGGATCAAAATGCCGGCGGAAGTCCCGATGACGACCACTGAACGCGCGTACACCTCGCCGATCTGGTACACGCCTTGATCGCCAGATTGCTGCGGGAACCGCTGCTGCAATTCCTGGCGCTCGGTGCGATCCTGTTCGCCCTCTACGGCCTTGTCGACAAGCAACGCGCCGAGCCGCCTGAAAAGATTGTGGTTTCCGCTTCGCGGATCCCCAACCTCGCGGATGGATTTGCGCGAACGTGGCAGCGGCCGCCGAGCACCGAGGAACTGCAGGGGCTGATCGAGGACTATATCCGCGATGAGGTCTATTATCGCGCCGGCAGGGCCGCCGGGCTTGACCGCGATGATGTCATCATCCGCCGCCGCGTACGCCAGAAGATGGAATTCCTCGCCGAAGATATTTCCGCCCCCGACCCCACTGACGAGCAATTGGCGGCCTTTCTCGCCGCCAATCCGGAACACTTTCGCACCGACGACCGCCTGACATTCCAGCAATTGTATCTCAGCCCCGCGCGGCGTGGCGATACCATCGATCGCGATCTGGAGCAGGTCCGCGTCGCACTTTCCCGTGCCGATATCGCAACGGCCGGACAAGGCCTTGGCGATCCGTTCCTGCTCGGCGAGGAGTTTCGCGCGGTTTCGCTGCACGACACCGCGACCATTTTCGGCGACAGCTTCGCCCGGCAGGCTTTTGCCGCCGAACAAGGACGATGGCAAGGTCCGATCGCCTCGACTTATGGAAAGCATTTCATCTTCATCCGTGAACGAACGAAAGGAAGCCTGCCGCCGCTCGACGCGATCAGGCCCGCGGTCGTTCGGCAATGGGCTGATGCGCGTCGAAGCGAGGCGGAGCAGAAGCTCTATCGCACGCTGCGGGATCGATATGAAATCACCGTGGAGCCGGCCGCGCCGCGAACGGCGGCCGCGCAACCATGACGCGGGTGCTCATCATTCTGTCGATCCTGGGCGCGCTGCTGGCGGGTCCGGCGCGATCGGATGAGCTGCGGCCGGGCTATCTGGAAATTCGCCAGACCGCGCCCGACAACTTCAATCTGCTGTTCAAGATTCCGGCGTTGGGCGACGACCTCAGGCTGGGAATTTATCTGGCGCTGCCGGAAGGCACGTATGACACGGCGCCACCGCGCGCGGCCTTCAGCAACGGAGCTTATATCGAACGCCGCAGCATCCGGCGCGATGGCGGGCTGGCGGGACGCACCGTCACCATCCAGGGGCTTTCAGCAACGTCGACCGACGTGTTGGCGCGCATTGAAACGCTGGGTGGCGCGGTGCAGACGGAGCGGCTGGCGCCGACCCGAACGTCGTTCGTCGTTCAGGCCATTCCGGGCGCCGGCGACGTCGCGGCCACCTATCTGCGTCTCGGTATCGAGCACATCCTGTTCGGTTTCGATCATCTGCTGTTTGTGCTGGCGCTGGTCATTCTGGTTGGTGAATGGCGCCGCGTCGTGCTGACGGTAACCGCGTTTACCGTAGCGCACAGCCTGACGCTTGCGGCAGCCACGCTTGGTTTCGTCAGCGTGCCCGGTCCACCCATCGAGGCCGCCATCGCCCTCAGTATCGTGCTGGTCGCCGTCGAGATCGTGAATGCGCGGCGCGGAACGCCTTCCGTGACGGCGCGCCAACCGTGGTGCTCCGCTGTCGTCGCGTCTGCAGCGTCTGATGGATGAACTGCGACAGCGCGAGAATGAGCGCCAGTGATGGCCGAACCGGCCGCCATGCGGCCTGAAATGTGATCGACATCAAGGCACATTTTTAACCGTGGATGGGTTGCGTTTGGCGGCGGCTCCGGTGACAAGGCCGCATGCTTTCACTGACAGACATCTCGATCCGGATCGCGGGCCGGCTTTTGATCGATCAAAGCTCGGTGCAGATCGTGCCCGGTGCACGCGTCGGCTTTGTCGGCCGCAACGGCGTCGGCAAATCGACGCTGTTTCACGCGATCCGCGGCGACCTCCCGACCGAAACCGGCAGCATCGCGCTTCCGCCACGCTGGCGGATTGGCAGCCTCGCGCAGGAGGCCCCGGACGGGCCGGAAGCCCTGGTCGACGTCGTGCTCAAGGCCGACATCGAACGCGATGCGCTGCTGCACGAGGCCGAGACCGCGCATGATCCGCACCGGATCGCCGAAATCCAGACCCGGCTGGTCGACATCGACGCTCACTCCGCGCCGGCGCGCGCGGCTGCGATCCTCTCCGGCCTCGGGTTTTCCACCGCGGATCAGGCGCGGCCCTGTTCGGAATTCTCCGGCGGCTGGCGCATGCGCGTTGCGCTGGCGGCAACGCTGTTCTCGGCGCCGGACCTCTTGCTGCTCGACGAGCCCACCAACTATCTCGACCTCGAAGGCACGCTATGGCTGGAAGATCATCTGGCCAACTACCCGCGCACCGTCATCGTCATCAGCCACGACCGCGACCTGCTCGACACCTCGGTCGACCAGATCCTGCATCTCGATCGCGGCAAGCTGACGCTCTATAAAGGCACCTACTCCTCGTTCGAGGAACAGCGTGCCACGCGCGAAATGCTCGATGCCAAGCATGCCAAGCGCCAGGCCGACGAGCGCAAGCGGCTGCAGGCCTTCGTCGATCGTTTCAAGGCCAAGGCTTCCAAGGCCCGTCAGGCACAGTCTCGCGTGAAAATGCTGGAGCGGATGAAGCCGGTCACCGCGCTGGTGACGCAGGACGTGCGCGAGATTTCGTTTCCGATCCCCGAGAAGACGCTGTCGCCGCCGATCATCGCGGTCGATGACGTCTCGGTCGGTTACGATCCGAAGAAGCCGGTGCTCAACCGCGTGACGCTGCGGATCGACACCGACGACCGTATCGCGTTGCTCGGCGCCAACGGCAACGGCAAGTCGACGCTGGTGAAACTGCTCGCCGGCAAGCTGGCGCCGTATTCGGGCCGGATCGTGCGCGCGGAAAAATTATCGGTCGGCTATTTCGCGCAGCATCAGGTCGACGAACTCAATCTCGACGGCTCGCCTTACGACCACATCCGCAAGCTGATGCCTGACACACCCGAGAGCAAGGTCCGCGCCCGCGTCGGCGCGATCGGCTTTTCCGGCAAGGCCGGCGATACGCTGGTCAGGAGCCTGTCAGGCGGCGAAAAAGCGCGGCTGCTGTTGGGGCTCGCCACCTTCTTCGGCCCCAACATGATCATCCTGGACGAGCCGACCAACCATCTCGACATCGACAGCCGGGCGGCACTGGCGGAAGCGATCAATGACTTTCCCGGCGCCATCATCATGGTCTCGCACGACCGCTATCTGATCGAGGCCTGCGCCGACCAATTGTGGGTCGTCGCCAACCAGACCGTGACGAACTATGACGGCGACCTCGACGAATACCGCAGGACAGTGTTGTCGGGTAACGACGCGCGGCCGGTTTCGCGCGAACGCGTCAGGGAGAGCACCAAGGAGAACGGCAAGCCAGAGCGCGCACGCGGCGAAAAGCGCAGCCCGCTGAAGCAGCAGATCGCGGCAGCCGAAGCCGAAATCGCGCGCATCAACGGCATCATCGCCAAGATCGACACCGCGCTGGCGCTGCCGGATATCTTTACGCGTGATCCGAAGCAGGCGGCGCAGCTCAGCAAGGCGCGCGCCGGTGCCGAAAGCGCGCTGCAACGCGCCGAGGAAGCGTGGCTGGAAGCCAGTTCGCAATATGACGAGGCGGCGAGCTGATTAAGTCGGCACCGCCGGCTTCTTCTTCGCCTTGGGCTTCTTCGCCACCTTCGGCTCCGGCACCGGATCGGCGCCGCGCTCGACCGACGACAGGCGTCCGCCGGTGAAGGTATAGATGCCGGCGCGCTGTCCCCGCGTGTAGGTGACGACGGCAACCCGGTCGCCTCGTTGATTATTGGAGAGATTGACGTTGTCGGGCGCGCCGATGCCGCGCACCACGTCGCATTCGGTATGGCCGAGCGCGACCGTTCCGCCGGTTTGCGGTGGCGGCGCGCCGGCGGCCCCGTTAGCAAGCGCGTTGGCATCCGCCGCTCCCGGCGGCGGTGCCATGCCCGGACAACCGCCGTCGGCGCTGACGAGATCATCTGATGTGACCGGCTTGTCGGGCGTGAGCGGCGGGGTTTCAATCGACACGTTACGGACGAACACGCGGCCGGAGCGCTGGAACCAGTCGGCGTCCCTCGAAAACAGGTCGGACGCACTCGAGCAGCCCGCGACGAGGGGGGCTATCGCAAGCAACGCCAGCAGTGGTCTTCGCCCGATAGTTCCGTCTCGCACGATCAATAAAACTCCCGCTTCTACCCCTAAGCGCTTGTCCCAACATCACTTTGCGGCATGACCGTGGCTAGCCGCAATGCTGGCTGCAGAAACCGCAGATTATCATTAATTTGCCTAATATCTGTTAACATAGCTATTGCCGCCGCTGCCACCGGCCGCGCTCGTCGGCCTGCCAGTACGTAACCTCGAACCCCCTCGCCTTGCAGGCCGTCCAGTTCTCGCGGGCAGCAGTCAGCGCCTCGGCATCGTCGCCGTTGAAGACCAGCACCACGCGGTCGTAGCTGTCGCTATCGGCCGGAAGTGCGGCGTTGTCGATCAGGAACCTGACATTGGCGCGGTTCGGATTGGTTTCCTCGACCGCGAGGATGATGGGCTGATCCGGCGCATCGCCGACGCTCCAGACGGCATGCGGCAGGAACGAATTGTCGCTGTAGGTCCACAAATGCGCGTCGAGGGCCTCGGTGCGCTCCTGCGATGTCGACTGCACAACCACCCGCCAGCCGCGCTCCAGGGATTTTTCCAGGAGCGGCGGCAGCACGTTTTCCAGCGACATGTTCTGCAGATGGTAGAACAGAACCTCGGTCATCCGATCATTGGTCCGGTTATTTCCTGAAGCTATTTCTTGCCCTCGTAATATTCGGCGACCAGCCGTTCCAGCAGGCGCACGCCATAGCCCGAACCCCAACTGTGATTGATGTCGGTCTTCGGCGCGCCCATCGCCGTCCCCGCGATGTCGAGATGCGCCCACGGCGTGTTGTCGACGAAGCGCTGCAGGAACTGGGCCGCGGTAATCGAGCCGCCGTTGCGGGTGCCGGTGTTCTTCATGTCGGCGAATTGCGAGTTGATCTGCTTGTCGTATTCGGGACCGAGCGGCATCCGCCACACCCGCTCGCCGGTTTCCAACCCGACCTTGGTCAGGCGTTCCGACAATTCGTCGTTGTTGGAGAACATCCCCGCATATTCGGTGCCGAGCGCGACCATGATCGCACCGGTGAGCGTCGCCAGATCGACCATGAATTTCGGTTTGAACTTTTTCGTCACGTACCAGAGCACATCCGCCAGCACCAGACGGCCCTCGGCGTCGGTGTTGATGATCTCGATCGTCTGTCCCGACATCGAGGTGACGATGTCGCCGGGCCGCTGCGCATTGCCGTCGGGCATGTTCTCGACGAGGCCGATGGCGCCGACCACGTTGACTTTTGCCTTGCGCGCGGCGAGCGCATGCATGAGCCCGACCACGCAGGCGGCCCCGCCCATATCGCCCTTCATGTCCTCCATGCCGGCAGCGCCCTTGATGGAAATGCCGCCGGTGTCGAAGCAGACCCCCTTGCCGACGAAGGCGACCGGAGACTCGCCTTTTTTGCCGCCGTTCCAGCGCATGATCACGGTGCGGCCAGGGCGGACCGAACCCTGGGCAACGCCGAGCAGCGCCCCCATGCCGAGCTTGGTCATCGCCTTGACGTCGAGCACCTGAACATCGACGCCGACCTTGCGCAGCTGGCTGGCGCGGCGCGCGAACTCCTCGGGGTACAGCACATTCGGCGGTTCGTTCACCAGTTCGCGCGCCATGATCACGCCGTCAACGATGTGCGTCTCCGGCGCGAACGCCTTCTTCGCGGCCGCGACATCATCAACGGCGAGCGCAACGTCGGCCTTCACGGATTCGTTCTCGCCGTCTTTCTTCCTGGTCTTGTAGCGGTCGAATTTGTAGGCCCGGAGGCGGATGCCCGAGGCGATCTCCGCCGCCGCATCGGATTTCATGGCGGCATCGGGCAGTTCGGCGATTACGGTCACGATATCGCTACCGGCATTCAGTTTGCCTGCAATGATGCCGCCGAATTTGAGAAAATCCTTCGCCTTCAGATCCGACGGTTTGCCGGTGCCGACCACGATCAGACGCGGTGCCTTGATTCCCTCGGGGGCCAGGATGTCCAGGGTCGAGCCGCTCTTGCCCTTGAAGCGGTTGGCCGCCGCCGCCCGCTTGACGGTGTCGGCCGCCGCCCCCAGCGCCTTCTGGGTCGCCGCGCCGAATTTCAAATGCTCGTCGCAAAAGGCGACCAACATGCCGCGGGCGGCAGCGGAAAGCGGGACGAAGCCGACCTTGACGGCGTCGGACATGGGGCAAATCCTCCAGAATTCGGGGAGCTTTGGGCCGGGAGCCGGCCGTTGGATGCTCAGCGCGTTGGTTTCGATGATGGCCCATAACGGGCTTGCCGGCACTATGGCCTGTCCGCCGCCGCCCTGCCAAGCGCCTCCGTGGCCGCAATGCCACAAGGATGAATTATTAACCATAAATAAAGGGCGCCTTGCGGCAGCCATTTTGTTGACGGATCAAAGGGATGGTAGTGAGATTATAGACGGTGGTTAGGCGGCGCGACCTTAAAGGGGAACCCGTTATCGGGATTGGTCGAAAGCCACACATTTGGGTGCGACAGGTGGGATCGTGCGGTAGGCGATGGGGTCGATCGACAAGTATATTTTCCGCACGACGCTTGCGTCGTTTGCGCTTGTCCTGGTCAGCCTCACCGGCGTGATCTGGATTACGCAGGCGTTGCGCGGCATCGACCTGATGACGAGCCAGGGCCAGACCATCGTCACCTTCCTCGGCATTACGAGCCTTGTCATTCCGGCGCTGGTGCTGATCATCGCGCCGATCGCGCTGATGATCGCGATCTCACACACCTTGAACAAGCTCGCGACCGATTCCGAGATCATCGTGATGAATGCCGCGGGCTTCTCGCCGTTCCGGCTGTTCCGCCCGTTCTTCTACGCCACCTGCGTGGTGGCCGCGATGGTCGCCTTCATCGGCGCCTATCTCGCCCCCGACGGCATGCGGCGAATCAAGCAGTGGGACGCCGAGATCACCGCCGACGTGATGACCAACATCCTGCAGCCCGGCCGGTTCGCCCAGCTCGACCAGAACCTGACGGTGCGAATCCGCGAACGCCGGCCCGGCGGCGTGCTCGGCGGCATCTTCGTCGATGATCGCCGCGATCCGAAGGAACGCGTTACCATCGTCGCGGATCATGGCACGGTGCTGAAGAACGAGAACGGCTCGTACCTGGTGCTCGAGGACGGCAATCTGGAGCGCCTGGAAGAGGGCAAACGCGATCCGGTGCTGGTCGAGTTCAGCCGTCACGCCTTCGACATGTCGAAATTCGCCAATCAGGGCCACGACGTCGCGCTCGGGATTCGCGAGCGCTATCTGTGGGAGCTGCTGTGGCCCGCGGACGACGATCCGATCTACCAGCAATTGTCCGGCCAGTTCCGCGCCGAATTGCATGATCGCTTCATGGCACCGGTCTATCCGTTCGCCTTCGCTGCGCTGACGTTTGCGTTCCTCGGCACGCCGCGCACCACGCGCCAGAGCCGCAACTTCTCGATCGGCGGCTCGATCTTCGCCGTCTTCGGGCTGCGCATGGTGGGATTCGCCTGCTCGGTCATGACGGTGAAGTCGCCGCTGGCGGCGCTGGTCCAGTACTTCATGCTGTTCGCCGCGATCACCGGCGGTGTCTGGATGATTCTCAGCGGCATCGTGGTCGAGCCGCCGGCCGCACTGATGGAGGCCATCAACAGGTCGAACGAGCGCATCCTTCGCCTGTTTGGAAGGCCGGCCGCCGCATGAGCATGATGACCAACACGCTCGGGCGCTATTTTGCCGGACGCTTCGTGATCTCGGCGGTGGGCGTATTCGCGAGCATCTTCGTGCTGCTGGTGCTGGTCGATTACATCGAGATGGTGCGCAAGACGTCGGGCCTGGTGGGGGCTTCCGCCGTCACGGTGGCGGAAACCTCGCTGTTCCGCGTGCCGCAACTGCTCGAAAAGATGATGCCATTCTGCGTGCTGATCGGCGCCATGACCTGCTATCTGGCGCTGTCGCGGCGGCTCGAACTCGTGGTGGCGCGCGCCGCCGGCGTCTCGGCCTGGCAGTTCATCGCGCCGGCGCTGGCCAGCGCCATCCTGCTCGGCGTGGCCGCCACCACCGCCTACAATCCGATATCGGCGAATTTGCGCGAACTTTCCAAGCGGATGGAGGCCGAGCTGTTCGGCTCCGCCCCCGGTGGCGGCGTCCAGGACGCCGCGGGCTTCTGGCTCAACCAGGTCAACAGCGACGGCCAGGCGATCATCAACGCCGCCCGCAGCGAGCAGCAGGGTGTCCGGCTGACCGGACTGACCGTGTTCCGATTCGACACAGATCTGCAGTTCAAGGAACGAATCGAGGCGCGTGAAGCGTCGCTCGAAGAGGGGCGCTGGGTGTTCAAAGGAGTACGCCGGCACTCCCTCGACAAGCCCCCGGTCGACCAGGACAACTACTACCTGGCCACCACCCTCACCCCGGCTCAGGTCCGCAACAGTTTCTCCACCCCCGAAACCGTGTCATTTTGGCAACTACCGAGCTACATCCGCTCATCGGAGAGCTCCGGCTTCGCGACAGCCGGTTACCGGCTGCAGTATCACAAGCTCATCGCACAGCCGTTTTTGCTGGCTGCGATGGTGATGCTGGCGGCTTCCGTGAGCCTCCGGTTCTTCCGGATGGGCGGCGTGCAAAAGATGGTTTTGAGTGGCGTGGGTGCGGGCTTTCTGCTCTACGTTCTGTCGAAAGTAACTGAAGATTTGAGCAAGGCTGAGTTGATGCATCCCATAGCTGCGGCGTGGTTGCCCGTATGTGTGGGCGGCCTCACCGGCTTTTTGGCCTTGCTGTACCAGGAGGACGGGTAGTGGCCGTTGTCGCCGCCCGCCAGTTGAGGTCGCCTGCATTCAGGCGGCGCAGTGGTCTGCGCCGTTATCGAACCTGCACGGCCGTCGTCCGGGCCCCCCTGTTGGCCCTGCTGCTTGCCTTCGCGCTTGCCGGCGGGCTTGAGCTTGCGCTGATGGCACCGGCTGCCGCGCAAGGCTTCACCTACAATCCACGTCCGCCCAGGCCGACGCCGCCGCCTGCCAAGAGCGACGGCCAGATGCTCGTGCAGGCCACCGAGGTCGATTACGACTACAACAATCAGCGCGTGTCGGCGGTCGGCAACGTGCAGATGTTCTATAACGGCACCAGTGTCGAGGCTGACAAGGTCATCTACGACCAGAAGACCAAGCGCCTGCATGCCGAGGGCAATATCCGCCTCACCGACGCGGAAGGTAAGATCACCTACGCCAACATCATGGATCTCAGCGACGACTACCGCGACGGTTTCGTCGATTCGCTGCGTGTCGATACCGAAGATGCGACGCGGATGGCCGCGACCCGCGCCGACCGCACCAGCGGCAATTACACCGTGTTCGAGAACGGCGTTTACACCGCCTGCGCGCCCTGCAGGGACGATCCGAAGAAGCCGCCGCTGTGGCAGGTCAAGGGCGCGCGCATCATCCACAATGAATCCGAGAAGATGCTCTATTTCGAGAACGCGCAGCTCGAATTCTTCGGCGTTCCGATGGCCTACCTGCCGTTTTTCTCGACGCCCGACCCGACCGTGAAGCGCAAGAGCGGCTTCCTGATGCCGGCCTACACCACGTATTCGACCTACGGCTACGGGGTCGAAACGCCCTATTATTTCGCGCTCGCGCCGAACTATGACGCGACCTTCAGTCCGCGCTTCACCACTAGGCAGGGCGTGCTGCTCCAAGGTGAATTCCGCCAGCGTCTGCTCGACGGTTCGTACCAGATCCGCGCCTACGGCATCGACCAGCTCGACCCTGGCGCGTTCGCCGGCCAGCCCGGCGACCGTCAGTTCCGCGGCGGCATCGACACCAAGGGCCAGTTCGCGCTGAACGACAAATGGACCTGGGGTTGGGACGGCGTTCTGCTGTCGGATTACTACTTCTTCTCGGACTACCGGCTGGCACAGTACAAGGATCCGCTCGGATCGTTCCTGAACCTGCCGACGGAAGCGATCTCGCAGCTCTATCTGACCGGCGTCGGCAACCGCAGTTTCTTTGACGCCCGCACGATCTATTATCTGAGCTTCTCCGGTAACCAGCAAAATGTTCCGGTGATCCATCCGGTCATCGACTACAGCAACGTGATCAACAGCCCGATCTTCGGCGGTGAGTTCAGCTACAAGACGAATTTCACCAGCCTGACGCGCGAAACCGCCGTGTTCGATCCGATCACCACGCTCGCCAATACCAACAGCCTGTGCACCACGACTTCGGCCGATCCGCTGGCGCGGACGCCGTCCCAATGTCTGTTGCGCGGCTTCCCCGGCACCTACACGCGCGCCTCCGTCGAAGCGCAGTGGCGGAAATCGTTCACCGATCCCTTCGGCGAGATCTGGACGCCGTTCGCGATTCTCCGCGCCGACGCCATCGAATCCTCGGTTTCAAATCAGCCGGGCGTGTCGAACTTCCTTCCCGTCGGCGACACGCAGGCGTTGCGCGTGATGCCGACCGTCGGCCTCGAATACCGCTACCCCTTCATCGACGTGCAGCCGTGGGGCACCACGACCGTCGAGCCGATCGCGCAGGTCATCATCCGCCCGAACGAGACCTACGCCGGCAAGCTTCCCAACGAGGACGCGCAGAGCCTGGTGTTCGACGCCAGCAACCTGTTCTCCGTCGACAAGTTCTCCGGCTACGACCGCGTCGAGGGCGGCGGCCGCGCCAATGTCGGCGTGCAGACGACCACGCAGTTCGACCGCGGCGGCGCCGTCAAGGTGCTGTTCGGGCAGTCCTACCAGCTGTTCGGCCTGAATTCGTTCGCGGTGGCGGATGCCACCAATACCGGCCTCGACTCCGGCCTGCAGAACTCCAAATCAGACTATGTCGGCAGCGTCAGTTATTCGCCCAACCGCACCTATACGTTCAGCGTGCGCTCGCGCATGGATGAAGCGACCTGGAACATCAATCGCTTCGAGGCCGAGGGCCGCGCGGCCTTCGACCGCTGGTCGGTCAGCCTGATGTACGGAAATTACGCCGAGCAGCCGCAGCTTGGCTATTTGACGCGCCGCGAGGGCCTCCTCGGCTCGGCCTCGGTAAAGGTGGCTGCGAACTGGGTGGTATCGGGCTCGGCACGCTGGGATCTTGAGGCCAACAAGATCAACCAATACGTCGTCGGCGCGGGTTATGTGGACGATTGCTTCGTGCTGGCGGCCAATTATGTCACATCATATTCCTACTCCGCCGGCACCACGCCGCCGGTCCTCAGCCACGCGTTCATGCTCCAGATCGGGTTGCGGACCATCGCAAATTCGGCCACGAGCAGCGGCTCGAGTGGCGGCTTCCAGTAGCGCAGAACTCCGCATTGCCGCCGGATTATCAGCGTATTGCGGGGCAGATTCGATTGGTTGACACGGCTGACATGATCATGACGACGTTATTGCATCGCCTTTGCTCGCTCCTGCCGCCCTGCGCGTTGGCCCTGGCGCTGTTGATCGGCGGCCACGCGCCGCTGCAGGCGCAGACCGTCGCGGTGCTGGTCAACGGTGAGCCAATCACCAATTACGACATCGAACAGCGCACCAAGCTGAACTTCCTGACCACGCACAAGACGATGTCCCGGGATGAAGTGGTCAACGAGCTGATCGACGAGAAGGTGAAGATCAAGGAAGCCAAGAAATTCGGGGTCGATCCCACCTCCGCCGATGTCGACCAATCCTTCGGCTCGATGGCTTCGCGGATGCGGATCACGCCCGACCAGCTCACCAAATCGCTGGAGAGCCAGGGCATCCGGTCGGACACGCTGAAGTCCCGCCTCAAGGCCGATATGGTTTGGACCAGCCTGGTTCGCGGCCGCTTCAAGGAGAGCCTGCAGGTCGGCGAAAAGGACGTCAACACAGCAGCCCAGGAGGGCGGCGAAAAGACCGAGGCCGAAGCGTTTGAGTACCAGATGCAGCCGATCATCCTGATCGTTCCGCGCGACGCCGGGGCAGCCGCGACCGAAGCGCGCAAAAAGGAAGCCGAGGCACTACGCGAACGCGTCCAGACCTGCGAGGAGGCCAACTCCTACTTCCGGTCGATGCAGAGAGCCGTGATCAAGGAGAGCGTGACCAGAACTTCGGCCGATATTCCAGGCCCGCTTCGCGAGCTGCTCGACAAGACTCCAATCGGTCATCTGACCCCGCCCGAGGTCACCAAACAGGGCGTGGAAATGGTCGCGCTGTGCGGCAGAAAGGCGACCACGATCGATACCCCGAAGAAAAGGGAAATCAGGGAGAAGATGTACGCCCAGAAGTATGAGGCAAAGTCCAAGGCTTATCTGCAGGAAACCCGCAAAGCCGCCATGATCGAATATCGCTGATGTCGAAGCCGCTCGCGCTGACATCCGGCGAGCCCGCGGGCATCGGGCCTGACATCGCCATCGCCGCCTGGCTGCGGCGCGACGAGCTGAGATTGCCGCCCTTCTATCTGCTCGGCGATCGCGCAGCACTTGCCGACCGCGCCCGGATTCTCGGGCTCAAGGTCGACTTCGCCGAAGTCGATCCGCAGGAAGCGGTCACGGCGTTCGTGCGCGCGATGCCCGTGGTCGCAACCGGCAAGGCGGCCACCGCCGCACCGGGCCGGCCGGATGCAACCAGCGCCGACGCGGCGCTTGCCTCGATCCGCCAGGCCGTCGCCGACGTCGCCACCGGCAAGGCCAGCGCTGTCGTCACCAACCCGATTGCGAAAAACGTGCTCTACCGCGCCGGCTTCCGCCATCCCGGCCATACCGAATTCCTCGCCGAGCTTGCGGCCAATGGCGGCACGCCACCGCAGCCGGTGATGATGCTGTGGTCGCCGGCGCTCGCCGTGGTGCCGGTGACGATCCATCTTTCGCTGCGCGAGGCGCTCGATCAGCTCACGCGCGAGCTGATCGTCACGACCGCCCGCATCGTGGTTACGGACATGAAGGCGCGCCTCGGCCTCGACCAGCCTCGCCTTGCGATCTCCGGCCTCAATCCGCATGCCGGTGAAGACGGATCGCTCGGAAGAGAAGATATCGAGATCGTCGCGTCAGCGGTCGAAACGCTGCGTGGCGAAGGTTTTGCGGTGAAAGGTCCGCTGCCGGCGGACACCATGTTCCACCCGGCGGCGCGCAAGACCTATGACTGCGCGATCTGCATGTATCACGACCAGGCGCTGATCCCGATCAAGACCATCGCCTTCGAGGACGCCGTCAACGTCACGCTGGGCCTGCCGTTCGTACGGACCTCGCCGGATCACGGCACGGCGTTCGACATCGCCGGCACCGGCAAGGCCAATCCGTCGAGCCTGATCGCCGCTCTGCGGCTCGCCGCGCGCATGGCCGCGGCCCAGCCGTAAATGAGCGCGATCGACGATCTGCCGCCGCTACGCGACATCATTCGCGAACATTCGCTCTCGGCACGCAAATCGCTCGGTCAGAATTTTCTGCTCGACCTCAACCTCACCGCCCGCATCGCACGCGCCGCCGGTCCGCTGGAGGATACGACCGTGGTCGAGGTCGGCCCTGGTCCCGGCGGCCTGACGCGGGCCCTGCTCGCGCTCGGCGCCCGGCGCGTCATCGCCATCGAGCGCGACGAGCGGGCACTGCCGGTGCTGGAATATATTTCAAAGCGCTACCCCGGCCGCCTCGATATCGTCCACGGCGACGCACAGCGTTTTGATCCGCGCGCCATGCTTGGGAGCGAGAAGGCGAAAATCGTCGCCAACCTGCCCTACAACATCGCGACCGCCCTGCTGGTCGACTGGCTGTCGATCGAACCATGGCCCCCCTGGTACGACATGATGGTTTTGATGTTCCAGCGCGAGGTCGCCGAGCGCATCGTCGCGCGTGAGGACGACGAGGCCTATGGACGGCTGGCCGTGCTGTCCAACTGGCGTACAGAGACCAAGATCCTGTTCGATATTTCGCCCGCGGCCTTCGTGCCGCAACCGAAGGTCACCTCTTCCGTAGTGCGATTGGTGCCGCGCGCAGCGCCTGAACCGTGCGAGCGCCGCGCGCTCGAACAGGTGGCGGCGGCCGCCTTCGGCCAGCGCCGCAAGATGCTGCGCCAAAGCCTCAAATCGCTGGCCGTCGATCCTAACAGGCTGGCGGCGGCGGCGAAGGTCGATGCTACCAGGCGCGCCGAAACCATACCGGTGTCGGGGTTTGTTGCCATGGCGCGGGAATTGGCGGATATACGATCTACAAAATAAATAGCCGTCCAAGGAGAGAACGTAATGGCGCGCATGGTTCGCCAATCCCTCGTCAAGTTCGATGCGCCGCTGTGCGAAACCATCATCGATACGCCCAAGCCCCAAGGCAACGAAGTCCTCGTCCGCATCGAGCGCTGCGGTCTCTGTCATTCCGATTTGCACATCCAGGACGGCTACGCCGATCTCGGCGGCGGCAAGAAGCTCGACACCACGCGCGGCATGGCGCTGCCCTTCACGCTCGGGCATGAGATCGCCGGCGTAGTCGAGGAAACCGGCCCGGACGCATCGCGGGATTTGATCGGGACAAAGAAAGCGGTCTTCCCCTGGATCGGCTGCGGGCAGTGCCGCGACTGCCGGAACGGCGACGAGAACCTCTGCGTCAAGCAGCGCTTCCTCGGCGTCGCCATCGACGGCGGCTTTGCCAGCCACGTACTGGTGCCGGACGCAAAATACCTGCTGGATTACGATCCGCTGCCGGTCAACCAGGCCGCAACGCTGATGTGCTCGGGCGTGACCGCCTATGGTGCGTTGAAGCGGCTGGTCGATCGCCCACGGCAACGCAACCTGCTGCTCATCGGCCTTGGCGGCGTCGGCATGATGGGGCTTTCCTTCGCGCAGGCGATGTTCAAGCAGAACATCGCGGTCGCCGATTTGAGCCCGGCCGCGCGCGAGACCGCGCTGAAGAACGGCGCCGCGATGGCCTACGATCCGGCCGAGCCTGATGTGGTGAAGCGCATGATCAAGGAAACCGAAGGCGGTTTTGACGGCGTTGTCGATTTTGCCGGCAACGAAAAATCCATGGCGTTCGCCGTCTCGACGGTGGCGCGCGGCGGCAAGATCGTGGTGTCCGGCCTGATGGGCGGCAATTTCAGCCTGCCAATGGTGCAATGGGTCTACAAGCGCATGACCATCGAAGGTTTCATGGTGGGAACGCTGGCGGAGGCGCAGGAGTTGATGACGCTGGCGCGTGCTGGCAAGATCAAGCCGACGCCGATGAAGGAAGAGCCGATGGCCGACGTCCAGAAATGGATCGACGAGTTGCGGGCCGGAAAAGTCGTGGGGCGTATCGTACTGAAGAACTGACGCACCGCGCGTCCCGCCGGCCTCCCAACAAGAAACGGGGAGGACGTCAATGAGCTGGAGGAAATGTTCGACGACCACGGCATTGGCCGCGCTCGTGCTGGCCCTTGCCGCGATCCCGGCTCTTGCGCAGAAGCATTACGGTCCCGGCGTCACCGATACCGAGATCAAGATCGGGACGACGACGCCCTATAGCGGTCCGGCTTCGGCCTATTCGGCGGGTTCGATTTCCGCGACCGCCTATTTTGCGATGATCAACGAACAGGGCGGCGTCAACGGCCGCAAGATCAATTACATCAGTCTCGACGATGCCTACAGCCCGCCCAAGACGGTGGAGCAGATCCGGCGCCTGATCGAAAGCGACGAAGTGCTGTTCCTGGTCAATCCGGTCGGTACCGCGACCAACATGTCTGTCGTCAAATACATCAACCAGAAGGGCGTGCCGCATCTCTTCATCGGCTCGGGCGCCACCGTCTTCAACGACCCCGAGCATTATCCGTGGTCGATGAGCTGGACGCCGCACTACGCGTCGGAAGGCGAAATCTACGCCCACTACATTCTGTCAACCAGGCCAGACGCCAAGATCGGCATCCTGGCGCAGAACGACGACCTCGGCCGCGACTATCTCATGGGCTTCAAGCGCGGGCTCGGCGACAAGGCCGCGTCGATGATCGTATCGACGCAGGCCTACAACACCACCGACCCGACCGTCGATTCCCAGGTGGTCTCGCTGAAGGCCGCTGGCGCGGACGTGTTCTTCATCGTCACGATCCCGAAATTCTCCGCCCAGGCCATCCGCAAGGCCTACGATATCGACTGGCATCCGCAGGAAATCGTGGTCAGCGTCGGTTCGTCGATCGCGGGTGCGATCAAGCCGGCCGGCTTCGAAGCCGCCAAGGGCATCATCTCGGCGGCCTATCAAAAGGATCCGGCCGACCCGCAATGGCGCGACGATCCGGACATGAAGGCCTGGAACGCGTGGATGGATAAATACAATCCGCGCATCAGCAAGAGCGATTACTACGCGCCCTATGGCTACAACATCGGCTACGCCATCGTGCAGTTGCTCAAGCAGTGCGGCGATGACCTCACGCGCGAAAACATCATGAAGCAGGCTTCCCATCTCGACATGCCCCTGCCCTTGCTGCTGCCCGGGATCCGGCTGAGGACCACGCCCGCCGACCTGCGCCCGATCAAGCAGATGCGGCTGGTCCGCTTCAACGGCGAGCGCTACGTGCTGTTCAGTGATGTGATCGAGAGCAATTAGCGCCCCGGGGCCTTTCGCGCCGCCAACTCGCGGGTACTTTCCGGTGAGGTCGTGTTACGGTCATTGCATACATAGGCATCTGTGCTATTCTGTACACATTCAAGCACTTCGTATGGAATCCATGTCCTCAACAACCTTTACCGTCCGCATCGAGCCGGGTGTGAAGAAGCGCCTGGAGAAGCTTGCGAAGAGCACTGGCCGCAGCCGCTCATATCTCGCGGCCGAGGCGCTGAATGAATACCTCGACGTGAATGAATGGCAGGTCGAAGGAGTCAAGAAGGCCGTCGCCTCGCTTGATCGCGGCGCGGGTATCCCGCACGAGGATGTCAAAGAGTGGGTTAACTCGTGGGGCCGCAAACGCGAGCGTCAGGCCCCCAAACGTTCTCGCGCATGAAGATCATCTGGTCGCCAGAAGCGATCGATGACCTGATCTCACTGCGAGCGTACATCGCCGAAGACAATCCTGCCGCTGCACAGCGCATAGCTCTGCATATCGTTCGCAATCTTGAGGAGCTATTGGCGGACAACCCGCAAATGGGTCGTCCTGGTCGGGTGTCTGGCACGCGTGAGTTCGTCATTCCCCGCACTCCATATATCGTCCCCTATCGCGTGGAGCGAGGCACGCTCCAAATCATTCGTGTGTATCACGGCGCACGCCGGTGGCCCGATCGATTCTGAGATGCGATCCAGGCGGGAAAGACCTGTTACGGTGACAATCTGCTAGAATCTTTGAAGCAAACCAACTTGTATGGCGACGAGTTGGCCGAGCCTATCGAACGCTTTCGTGGGCCTCTACCAGGCCAAGGCTTCAACGCCGAAGAGCTCATACGGCGCGCTGGACTGAACGATATCGGAAGGTAGCGTCGCGACGCCGCTTCCGGACCTGAGGCCGCCTGAGAGCCTATCGCGCTTGGAAACACCCCTGCAAAGAATATATACCGCGCATACATGATGCGCAGTCTCGGGAGCCAGTCTACCGAACATGCCGGGAGATGCCACGCACAGTTCAAGGGAATCAGCTGATACCGCTGAGCCTCGCGGTCGACCTCCGCAGAACCGGGCGGTGATGAAACATGTCGGCTATCTGGGCGGCCTGGACTATCTAACCGCAAATTATCGGAAGCAGGATTTTCCTAAACATGTCCATGAGGAATACCTCATTGGCCTGATCGAGCGCGGCGTCCACGACGTCTGGTGTCGCGGTGAACTCTGGCACGCCGGGGTGGGTGCCATTGCGTCGTTCGCGCCGGGTGAGCCGCACTTTGGCGGCGCCGGTGCCGAGTTGGGCTGGAGCCAGAAGATATTCTACCTGCCCGAACGCCTGATCCGGCACGTCCTCGAAGACAGTGGCACCGCGGCGCTGGGCACTCTCGACTTCAAGAGCCCGTTCCAAAGAAGCGAACACGCCGCGCGCGGGCTCAATATTCTTGGGCGCCTCTTGGAAGACAGTTACAGCTCGTCGCTGGAGATTGAGGAACATCTCATTGGATTCCTGCCGCGGTTCATCGCGCAGGCGAGCAAGCTGAACGTGCCGCGGCAAAAGCCCGTGCCGCCGAAATTCAGGAACGTACGAGACTTCATCCACGCGCATTTCGATGAACCGGTCCAGTTGGATACGCTCGCCATCATCGCGGGTTGCTCGAAGGCCGCGCTGATCGAGGGCTTCAAGCTGCATTTCGGGGTTCCGCCAAATCGCTATCTCATCCAGGTGCGGATCGACGCGGCGCGGCGGCTGCTCAGGCGAGGTCTTGATATTGCGGACGTCGCGGCCGCCGTTGGCTTCGCCGATCAGAGCCACCTCACCCGGCACTTCAAGGCGATCCTGGGGGTGACCCCCGCCCGCTACCTGAACGCTTGAATATCGTTCAATAAACCAGGGGTCCGATCGGCTAATCCTGGCGCTCGAACATCACAACAGCAAAAGCGTCGAAAAAATGAACCCGAACAGCGATCTTGCAAGCAACTCCAGTCGTCTCCGTGGCTTCTGGAGCGACAATATTGCCGGAGCATCCCCGGAGATCATCGCCGCCGTGGCGGCCTGCAATGCGGGGCAGGCTCGGCCCTATGGCAACGACGATCTGACGTCCTCGGTCGAGCGCCGGCTCGCGGAAGTGTTCGAGCACGAGGTGGACGTCTTTCTGGTCTCGACCGGATCGGCCGCGAATGCCCTTGCGCTGGCGGCCGTCACCCCGCCCTGGGGCAGCGTCCTTTCGCACGCTGATGCCCACATCAACCGCGACGAATGCGGCGCTCCGGAGTTCTACACCGCCGGCGCCAAGCTCGTTCAGCTCCCTGGTGAGGCCGCCAAAATCGACCTCACCGCCCTCGCCGCGAACGCCACCCGCTTTGTGGGTGACGTTCATTCCGTCCAGCCCTCCAGCGTCAGCATATCGCAGGCGACGGAAGTCGGTTCGGTTTACACGCAGGGCGAGATCGGCGCGATCAGCGAGGTCTGCCGGTCCGCCAAGCTCCCGCTCCACATGGACGGCGCTCGTTTCGCCAACGCCCTGGTCACGCTGGGCTGCTCGCCTGCGGAGATGACATGGAAGGCTGGCGTGGATCTGGTGTCGTTTGGCGCGACGAAGAACGGGACCTTTGGTGTCGATGCGGTCGTCTCGTTCCGCAAGGACATTGCGAGCGCACTCGCCTTTCGCCGCAAGCGCGCCGGGCAGTTGAGCTCCAAGATGCGCTTCATGTCCGCCCAGATGGATGCCTATCTGCGAGACGGGCTGTGGCTCCGTAACGCAGCGCACGCGAACGACATGGCGAAGGCGCTGGCGACGGCGCTTGCGTCAATTCCGGGTGTCGAGATTCAGCAGCCGCCCCAGGCGAACATCCTCTTTTGCCGTTTGCCCATGCCGCTCATTCGCGGTCTGCTCGATATGGGGTTTGGCTTTTATCACGACCGATGGGAGCCCGGCGTCGTCCGGCTCGTGACCTCGTTCTCGACCACGGCAGAGGACGTCGCCGATCTCGTGAGAGCGGCGTCTGCTCTCGCTGAATCGGAAGTGCGATGAGAGCCCGTAGGGCGGGTTCTCTTTAACCCGCCATCTCGCATCGAACGGCGGGTTAAAGAGAACCCGCCCTACGCGAGCCGGTTCCTAGCTGGTGAAGAAGTCAACCAGGCTCTGAGGCGCGTTGCCGGCGAAGAACAGCTTGAGGTTCCGGTCCGTCTCCGCGGCAACGGACGCACTGCGGGGAAAGAGATCCTTTTCATAGGCGATCAGCGCAGCCTGGACGTCACCGGGGTTGGCGGCAATGGCCCTCCCGAGTTCAGCGCCGTCGTACATTGCGAGGTTGGCCCCTTCGCCGGAGAACGGCGACATCAGGTGCGCTGCATCGCCGAGCAGTGTCACCCCGGCTACGCGATTCCATGTGTGCTCGACCGGGAGCGCATGGATAGGGCGAAGCACAGGGTCAGTCTCACTGTTGGTGATGAGCGCTGTCAGCTCTGGAGCCCAGCCGTCGAATTCCTCGGCGACGCGGGCCATGGCAGTCACCGGGTCGGAGAAGTCGATGCGGGCAATCCAGTCCTCCGGCTTGTTCAAGGCCACGTACGCTTGCAGCGTTCCATTGGCATGGCGGTGTGCAAAGATTCCTTTACCCGGCGCAACCGCCATCAGCGTGCCTCCGCCAACGGCCTCCGCGCTGGCCTTGTGGCTGACGTCGCTGTCGAAAAGAAACGTCTCGATGAATGAAGTGCCGACATAGGCGGGCTTCGCTTCGGAAACAAGCGGGCGAACTCTTGACCAAGCGCCGTCGGCACCCACGAGGAGATCGGTATTCACCGTCGCCCCATGAGCGAAGGTCAATACGTGCCGCCCGCCGCCGAGCGGAGACACCGCTGTCACCTTGTGTGCCCAGCGGACCGTGTCGGCAGGAAGTGAGTCGAGCAGAATCCGACGAAGCTCTCCTCGGTCTACCTCTGGTCGACTGCCGTTGCCCTTGTCGGGCCTATCCAAGCAACAGGTTGCCGTCCTTGTCGCGTATCCGCTTGGCATCAGCTCCAGCGATGATGATCTCGAGGAACTCTTCGAAGAGTCCCGCCGCCTTGAGGGCGAGCTGCCCATTGTATTCGTGAATATCGAGCAAGCCTCCCTGCGCGCGCGCGTTCGCCGAAGCTTCCGCTTCGTAGATTGTCGCTGCAATACCGTGAACATGGAGGACTCGGGCAAGTGTCAGCCCACCGAGCCCCGCACCGACGATCGCCACATGAATGTTCATCTTGATACCTTCGCCGGACGCTGCCGCAGGGAACTCCCCAGGGCAGCTATGGAACGTCATTCCATAGTATTGGAACATCGTTCCATATGTGTCAAGATAAGGCATGGTCAAAAAAGCACGCAGCATCCAACGACGTGAAGACTCGCTCTCACGGGATCGCATCATTGAAGCGTCGATCGCGATCCTGGACAGCAGCGGAGAAGACGGTCTGACGTTCCGCACCCTGTCAGAACGGCTCGCCACGGGTCCTGGTGCCATTTATTGGCACATCCCCAACAAGAGCGAGCTGCTGACCGCGGCCTGCGACGCCATCATCGCCCGCACGATGAACGCGCCTTTGGTTGGCGCGACGCCCGAAGCAATCATCCGCGCCCTCGCGCTGGGCATGTTCGACGCGATCGACGCGCATCCCTGGGTTGGCTCGGCGCTCACACGTGCCCCCGGGCAGTTGCCCATGGTGCGCATTCTCGAACGCATGGGACAGCAGGTTCGCGCGCTTGGCGTGCCGGACGAAGAACAGTGGGCCACGGTGGGGGCGCTGCTGAACTACATCCTGGGCGTCGGTGGGCAGAACGCGGCCAACGGGCAGCTCGCCCGGACGCGAGGCATCGACAGATCCAACTTTCTGGAGGCGGTGGCGACCGCCTGGTCTCAGCTCGATCCGGATGAGTACCCGTTCACACGCAGCGTAGCCGCACAGTTGCGCACTCACGACGACCGTATGGATTTTCTCGCCGGGATCGATCTCATCCTCAGAGGCATCAGGGGTTTGCGGACCGATCGCATCGATCGGATGTAGATGCCTCAATACGCATCGGCAACGCGTTCAGCGTGTAGGGCGCGCCGCAATCCCGTTCAAAACGTTGCCTTGCTGAGAAAACTACTCAAGGACTCGGCAACCAGCTCAACTCGATCCAATGGATATGGGCCTTGGCCCGCAAAATCGTGCGGGACTCTCACCACGGGGGGATCAATGGTTTTCTCTCGCAGGTCCAGAAAATACGGATCGCCAGCCCCCTCAGCACAACCACCGACAGGAATGTACCCAAGGGCAGCACGGAGATCCCCGGCTGACATTCAGTCGCCTCCGAAACAATCTGAGCGGGCGTCAGCCAAATGACATCAGCACCAAGACTCGATTTATCATCATGTTTGCTTAGCGAAAAACATACGCCCGCCAACCTATGTGCTCTTAGGAAACTCACAAGCCAGTCCGGCACGAGGCTTTCGTGGAGACGTGACCTCAACAGACGGACATCTTCTTCCGTCGCAGCTAACCCATGCAGATTTTGAGCGATCTGGCCTTGCTCATACCAAGGCAACGTCGAAGTTCGCTGCTGCATAGGTTTCTCAAATTGGTGCGTGATGACAGCGTTACAACCGTGATTAAGAGGATGAATTTTGACAATCAACGACGAACTTCTCGAATCAGAACGGCAGCAATGCAGCTACGTAGGGCGGGTTCTCTTTAACCCGCCATCTCGCATGGAGCTACGCGCTGACTAGGCAAGAGCGCTTTCTACACCGTCCTGCGTTATGGCCCCGGCACCAAGGCGACGTCGTTCGTCGCGGAGTGACGGCCCTCAGCCTCGCCGGCAGACCAGATCGATCTCGACCAGCGCGTCATAGGCAAGCCCCGTGACGCCAACGCAGGTCCGCGCCGGCAGGCGATCGGGTGGGAAGAAGCTGCGGTAAGTCTCGTTCATCGCGGCGTAGTCCTGCTTGAAGCGGGTGAGGTAGATCCGTGTCATCACGACGTGCCCAAGGCCGATGTCGAGGCCCTCCAGCACGATCCGCAGGTTTTCCATCACCGCTTTGGTCTGCGCGACGATGCCTTCCGGCAGCACACCGGGCGCTGCGGGGCTGTCCGGCATCTGGCCAGTGACAAACACAAAGCCGTCGGTTTCGACCGCGTGGCTGAAGGGTGCGACGGGCTTTGGCCCCCCGGCGATCATGTGGAATTTCATCTCGGCTATCCCTCACCTTTCGCGATCACGGCACGTCCTGGAACAGAGTTGCGGTGCAGTGCACTTAACTTGCCGGTGAAGCTCACGAAGCCGCAACGTTTCAATCGAGTGCACACTTAACAGTTCGCGTGCTCGCGCGATTTTCTGTCGACTACAAGTTGATTTGCCCGACGTGACAAGCAACACATTTTAGCGATCGGTGCAGATTTTCCACTTAAACCGTCGGGCAAATCAATAGACGCGCTTCCGGACGTCAGCAATGTAGGATCGGTAGAGCTCTTGCGAAACCCATCAGCTTCAGCGCAAGCCATTGATGGGTTTCGCTGCGCTCTACCCATTCTACAAGTTCTGCCCGCCGGGCAAATCAGTAAGCATTTTGGGGGACGGTCTCGCTCTCAGTCTTCCAAAATCCAGCGAAAGACCTCGCGCACAGAAACGAATTTCGCGAGCCGATTTAACGTGATTTGGGTCGTCCAGATCGCAAGTGAAAAATAATCGGCTTTTCACTCTCCGCAAACAGTGTCTTCCTCCGCGCCATCCCGCCTCATCGAAGAGGGGCGTACGCGTCGTCACGATACGTGGAGTGCGGGATGCGGTGGACGCGGCAGCGTAGCGCGCGAGAGTGATCGTAGGGCGGCTTCGGCTGTGAGCGATTGCTTCCTGCGTAGGACGAGCGACGTTGCGGCGTACGGCAAAACCGTGTGGTTCTGGCACCCGTTGCTGGTGTCAAATCGGCGGAGGTTATTGCAAGCCCAACCGGGTCTCGCAAAGCCGCCAATTCGTCGATGACGGTGACAAGACGAATTCGTCGCCGGGGAGATCACGGCATAAGCCGTAAAGCCATTGCGCGGGGAATGCCGGATTGCCTCCGCTGAACCTGTATGCTCGTGTGCGTTTCTTCGCACAACTTTGCACACGAGACCGCGGGTGCAGCGTGCACCCGGCATTCCCTGCGCCCTCCTTTTTGGGCGAAACGATTTGCAAAGCCCGGGCGAAGCACGCCGCGGGAAGGAGAAACTGTGTGCATGACACTTCGTTCGCGCCATCCTCCTCAGTCGTCATCGCCCGCGCATGCGGGTGATCCAGTATTCCAGAGACGCCAGCGATGGAATCGAGAAGCTGCGGCGTACTGGATACCCGCATGCGCGGGTATGACGATCGGTGTGTGGCGACGCCGTCGGCGGCCATAACCGGCCAACGTACACAACCAAACCTATTTAAGAGTCTTATGACAAAGGCCGTCTCCCTTGCCGTCATAATTCCGTAATTTTACGGGAATGATCCGTAGCCAAGAACGCAGAGACGGGAACGAGTGATGAAAACTCTTTAATTCTCAGGCAGACGTCATCTGGCCAGCGATCTGCACTGATCGCGATCGAGTGGCTGCACCTATAGGCGCAATGGATCGGGACGCCGCGCACGCTGGAAGCGCGCATGTCGGCCAATGTGATCTTGGGTTGATAGGTCAGCATGACATCCCAAAATTGAAATCAGGACACTGTACTCCCGTACAATTGTCCCTAACTTGGTCTTGAGTTTAGATGGCTGGGTGTACCGAGGCTCTCATCCGGATAGTCAGGTACACCCAGAGCACGGCTCCGGTTGGAAACACTAGGGCCATACCCGCTGGGGGCTGATGGAAGAAGTTGTCGATGTCCGAATCAAAAGAACACATTCATCTGCGGTTCCAAGCTGTGGTGATCGCAAGCCAGCTGCCCGACAATACGGCCGAGGCGTTGCTGGTTCTCGACTATGCGCGACATTTGGTGCTGGAGTTCTTGGGCGACTCGTCCGAGGTCTCCGATAGCGTTTCCGGCACCATTGAAACCCAGCCTCTAGCGCCGCGCGTGCACGGCAGGTTTACCGTCCACTGATCCAAGGCGCACGGCTGTAACCGCGGGGCCGCGCTCGACCTTCTACCGCGCATTTTTCGGAGGATAGGTCGCCATGGTCGTGCTGCGTCATCCCGTTGTGATGCTCCCAACACCGGCCCCGGTGGTTAGGAGCTACTTTGTTGTCCACAGTGCTGATCCCGCAACACCGCACGGGCGCGACTCGTCATAGACTTCGAGCGCGTCTTTCATGGGCGCTTTCTCCCTAGCCTTGAGCCCGTCGCGAATGGCGGGCTTCCTTCGACGTCGTCCCCGTCTGCGCGGCTTTCCTCGGGATCAGCGGCATGGGCGGTCACGATCTCAGGGAAAGAGATCGGCATGATCGCTGAACATTTCTTTGTATGGGCTGCACTATTGGGCGTTGCCACCTTCCTGGCCTTCTATTCGGCTGGGCAGAGGCGCGGGTAGTGACGTGTCCCTCGGGGATCCTCTCCGCGGGACTGCCGGGCGGATACACGTCCGCGTTCGATGTTCCTTATGCATTCCCAAAACTGATGTGCCGTACCCGGGCGTCGAGCGCCCGGGTACGGCAGCGGATCAATGTTGCGGTTTGGTCAGGAACGAGTCCTGACCAAAGCCGGCGCCGTTCGACACGGCCGCAACGATCTGACCGGGATTGACCCGGCCGGTGTTACCGGCCAGATACTGGTTCAGCAGCGCAAAGCTTTGGCTTGCCAGCGAAGCTGTGGTCGTGCCGGTCGCAGGCGCAAGATCCACCACGGTGACGTGCTGCGGCGCGGAGGTCGCAACGCCGCTGTTGGCGACCAGATCCCTGATCTGGCTAAACAGCGCAGAGCCCTGGTGCGCCGGAGACGCCGCGGTCGTCGGGGCCGCAGGCGCAGGGTCCGTCACGGTGATCGGCTTCGGCACGGTGGCCGCCACCACGGTGCTCGTCGAAGTCGAAGACTGATGTTTCGTCACGGTGGTGGTGCGCGGCGACGTTGTGGTCGTCGTGGCCGCAGGTGGCGGATCGGTCACCGTGATGGTCTGTGGCGCGGCTTTCTTCACGGCGCCGGTGACCGGGTCCTTCGCGCTTGCGGTCAGCGTGAGTTTTGCGACCGGATGACCCTTGCCACCGTAGTACGAGTGCAGCACCAGCCCGCTGTCGACCTCCGCGGCCGTCAAGGTGATGTTATTTCCCTTGAACGTCTTGCCATCGAGCTTGTCGGTGATCGTCTCGTAGCTCGGCAGGCCCGTGATGTTCACCGTCACCCGATCGTTGTGGTCGGTCGTTGTCACCCTGGTTCCCAAGCCGACCTTGCCGCCTCTCCCGGTCACCGAGAGCGTGTGATCCGCGACAGTGAGGACCGGCCTGGTCACGTACGATGTCGGATCGGTCACCGTGATGGTCTGTGGCGCGGCTTTCTTCACGGCGCCGGTGACCGGGTCCTTCGCGCTTGCGGTCAGTGTGAGCTTTGCGCCAGGATGACCCTTGCCACGGTAGTACGAGTGCAGCACCAGCCCGCTGTCGACCTGCGCGGCCGTCAAGGTGATGTTATTTCCCTTGAACGTCTTGCCATCGAGCTTGTCGGTGATCGTCTCGTAGCTCGGCAGGCCCGTGATGTTCACGGTCACCCGATCGTTGTGGTCGGTCGTTGTCACCCTGGTCCCCAAGCCGACCTTGCCGCCTCTCCCGGCCACCGAGAGCGTGTGATCCGCGACAGTGAGGGCCGGCTTCGCCACGGACGGTTTCGACGGTGTGGTCGTCGTGCCCGCAGGTCGCGGATCGGTCACGGTGATGGTCTGTGGCGCGGCTTTCGCCACGGCACCGGTGACCGGGTCCTTCGCGTTTGCGGTCAGCGTGAGTGTTGCGACCGGATGACCCCCGCCACGATAGTACGAATGCACCACCAGTCCGCTGTCGACCTCCGCAGCCGTCAAGGTGATGTTATTTCCCTGGAACGTCTTGCCATCGAGCTTGTCGGTGATGGTCTCGTACTTCGGCAGG
Source organism: uncultured Alphaproteobacteria bacterium (assembly GCA_963774775.1). Taxonomy (GTDB): domain Bacteria; phylum Pseudomonadota; class Alphaproteobacteria; order Rhizobiales; family Xanthobacteraceae; genus Bradyrhizobium. The sequence goes on along the minus strand of CAVZGZ010000011.1, from coordinate 166,689 downwards.
CCCGTGATGTTTACGGTCACCAGATCGTTGGAGTCGGTCGTTGTCACCCTGGCCCCCAAGTCGACCGTGCCGCCTCTTCCGCCCACCGAGAGCGAGTGATCCGCGATAGTGAGGACCGGCTTGGTCACGGACGGTGTCGACGGCGATGACGGTGTCGACGGTGAGGATGGCGGGGTTACGGGGGTTGATGATGGCGGATCGATCGCAGACCGGTGAACGTCTTCACCGCGCCCGAGAGGTTCGCCGCAAGGCCGGACGCATCCTTGATGCTTGCGCCGGTCGGAAGATTGACCGCGGTGATGGCGAGCGCCGAGGTCGTGGTGTCGGTCGACGCCACCGTGGTGCGGAAGGTGAGCGCACTGGTACCGGAGCCGCTCACATAGGTGGCGACATTGCCGTCATTGAGCGACAGCGTCGGTGTGCCCGACACCGTCACGGCCTCGTTGAAGCCGAGCGTCAGCGTGACCGTGTCTCCCACGAGCGCGGTGCCGGTCCCCGGAGAGGCTGTGGCCTGCGTCACCGCCGGCAAGATCGGATCGATCTGGAGACCGGTGAACGTCTTCACCGCGCCCGAGAGGTCCGCCGCAAGGCCGGAACGCATCCTTGATGCTCGCGCCGGTCGGAAGGTTGACCGCGGTGATGGCGAGCGCCGAGGTCGTGGTGTCGGTCGACGCCACCGTGGTGCGGAAGGTGAGCGCACTGGTACCGGAGCCGCTCACATAGGTGGCGACATTGCCGTCATTGAGCGACAGCGTCGGCGTGCCCGACACCGTCACGGCCTCGTTGAAGCCGAGCGTCAGCGTGACCGTGTCTCCCACGAGCGCGGTGCCGGTCCCCGGAGAGGCTGTGGCCTGCGTCACCGCCGGCAAGATCGGATCGATCTGGAGACCGGTGAACGTCTTCACCGCGCCCGAGAGGTTCGCCGCAAGGCCGGAACCATCCTTGATGCTTGCGCCGGTCGGAAGGTTGACCGCGGTGATGGCGAGCGCCGAGGTCGTGGTGTCGGTCGACGCCACCGTGGTGCGGAAGGTGAGCGTACCGGTACCGGAGCCGCTCACATAGGTGGCGACATTGCCGTCATTGAGCGACAGCGTCGGCGTGCCCGACACCGTCACGGCCTCGTTGAAGCCGAGCGTCAGCGTGACCGTGTCTCCCACGAGCGCGGTGCCGGTCCCCGGAGAGGCTGTGGCCTGCGTCACCGCCGGCAAGATCGGATCGATCTGGAGACCGCTGAACGTCTTCACCGCGCCCGAGAGGTCCGCCGCAAGGCCGGAACCATCCTTGATGCTTGCGCCGGTCGGAAGATTGACCGCGGTGATGGCGAGCGCCGAGGTCGTGGTGTCGGTCGACGCCACCGTGGTGCGGAAGGTCAGCGTGCCGGTGCCCGAGCCGCCGACATAGGTGGCGACATTGCCGTCATTGAGCGACAGCGTCGGCGTGCCCGACACCGTCACGGCCTCGTTGAAGCCGAGCGTCAGCGTGACCGTGTCTCCGACGAGCGCAGTGCCGGTCCCCGGAGAGGCTGTGGCCTGCGTCACCGCCGGCAAGATCGGATCGATCTGGAGACCGCTGAACGTCTTCACCGCGCCCGAGAGGTCCGCCGCAAGGCCGGACGCATCCTTGATGCTTGCGCCGGTCGGAAGGTTGACCGCGGTGATGGCGAGCGCCGAGGTCGTGGTGTCGGTCGACGCCACCGTGGTGCGGAAGGTGAGCGCACTGGTACCGGAGCCGCTCACATAGGTGGCGACATTGCCGTCATTGAGCGACAGCGTCGGCGTGCCCGACACCGTCACGGCCTCGTTGAAGCCGAGCGTCAGCGTGACCGTGTCTCCCACGAGCGCAGTGCCGGTCCCCGGAGAGGCTGTGGCCTGCGTCACCGCCGGCAAGATCGGATCGATCTGGAGACCGCTGAACGTCTTCACCGCGCCCGAGAGGTCCGCCGCAAGGCCGGACGCATCCTTGATGCTTGCGCCGGTCGGAAGGTTGACCGCGGTGATGGCGAGCGCCGAGGTCGTGGTGTCGGTCGACGCCACCGTGGTGCGGAAGGTGAGCGCGCTGGTACCGGAGCCGCTCACATAGGTGGCGACATTGCCGTCATTGAGCGACAGCGTCGGCGTGCCCGACACCGTCACGGCCTCGTTGAAGCCGAGCGTCAGCGTGACCGTGTCTCCCACGAGCGCAGTGCCGGTCCCCGGAGAGGCTGTGGCCTGCGTCACCGCCGGCAAGATCGGATCGATCTGGAGACCGGTGAACGTCTTCACCGCGCCCGAGAGGTCCGCCGCAAGGCCGGACGCATCCTTGATGCTTGCGCCGGTCGGAAGGTTGACCGCGGTGATGGCGAGCGCCGAGGTCGTGGTGTCGGTCGACGCCACCGTGGTGCGGAAGGTCAGCGCACCGGTACCGGAGCCGCTCACATAGGTGGCGACATTGCCGTCATTGAGCGACAGCGTCGGCGTGCCCGACACCGTCACGGCCTCGTTGAAGCCGAGCGTCAGCGTGACCGTGTCTCCCACGAGCGCGGTGCCGGTCCCCGGAGAGGCTGTGGCCTGCGTCACCGCCGGCAAGATCGGATCGATCTGGAGACCGCTGAACGTCTTCACCGCGCCCGAGAGGTTCGCCGCAAGGCCGGAACGCATCCTTGATGCTTGCGCCGGTCGGAAGGTTGACCGCGGTGATGGCGAGCGCCGAGGTCGTGGTGTCGGTCGACGCCACCGTGGTGCGGAAGGTGAGCGCACTGGTACCGGAGCCGCTCGACATAGGTGGCGACATTGCCGTCATTGAGCGACAGCGTCGGCGTGCCCGACACCGTCACGGCCTCGTTGAAGCCGAGCGTCAGCGTGACCGTGTCTCCGACGAGCGCAGTGCCGGTCCCCGGAGAGGCTGTGGCCTGCGTCACCGCCGGCAAGATCGGATCGATCTGGAGACCGCTGAACGTCTTCACCGCGCCCGAGAGGTCCGCCGCAAGGCCGGACGCATCCTTGATGCTTGCGCCGGTCGGAAGGTTGACCGCGGTGATGGCGAGCGCCGAGGTCGTGGTGTCGGTCGACGCCACCGTGGTGCGGAAGGTGAGCGCACTGGTACCGGAGCCGCTCACATAGGTGGCGACATTGCCGTCATTGAGCGACAGCGTCGGCGTGCCCGACACCGTCACGGCCTCGTTGAAGCCGAGCGTCAGCGTGACCGTGTCTCCGACGAGCGCGGTGCCGGTCCCCGGAGAGGCTGTGGCCTGCGTCACCGCCGGCAAGATCGGATCGATCTGGAGACCGCTGAACGTCTTCACCGCGCCCGAGAGGTTCGCCGCAAGGCCGGAACGCATCCTTGATGCTTGCGCCGGTCGGAAGGTTGACCGCGGTGATGGCGAGCGCCGAGGTCGTGGTGTCGGTCGACGCCACCGTGGTGCGGAAGGTGAGCGCACTGGTACCGGAGCCGCTCACATAGGTGGCGACATTGCCGTCATTGAGCGACAGCGTCGGCGTGCCCGACACCGTCACGGCCTCGTTGAAGCCGAGCGTCAGCGTGACCGTGTCTCCCACGAGCGCAGTGCCGGTCCCCGGAGAGGCTGTGGCCTGCGTCACCGCCGGCAAGATCGGATCGATCTGGAGACCGGTGAACGTCTTCACCGCGCCCGAGAGGTCCGCCGCAAGGCCGGAACCATCCTTGATGCTCGCGCCGGTCGGAAGATTAACCGCGGTGATGGCGAGCGCCGAGGTGTTCGTGTCCGTCGACGCGACCGTGGTGCGGAAGATGAGCGAGCTCGGTACCCGAGCCACTGACATAGGTGGCCGTTCCGCCGTCATTGAGCTTCAGCGTAGGCGTGCCCGTGACGGTCACGGCCTCGTTGAAGCCGAGCGTCAACGTGACCGTATTGCCGGCGTGCTCGATTCCGGTCCCCGGTGAAGCGGAGACCTGCGTCACCGACGGCGCGACGTTCGGCGTAGTCGGTCGTGGTCGGTGTCGTGGGGGCCGATGCCGCCCCGGTCGTTATGTGCAGGTTTCTATAATCCACCGCCATCGTTTCCGAGGCCGGCGAGCGATAGATTCCTTCCTTCCAATAGGTTGCGGCGCCGGTCCCGATTGAGCCGTGATAGTTGACGATTTGAACGCCGTCCCGCCAGACCTTCAGAAATCCATTGCCATTGGCGTCGAACTTGACCTGGATGTTCATCGAATAGTAGTGGCCGCGCTGAATTGGATTCGGGTCGATATAAAGATCCTTGCAGAGTGTTGGGCCCGATATTGATCGCCATATGGTCACCGTTCACCAACTCGACCGCGAACGGAGGGGAGCTCGGAAACGTTGTATTCATGCATTTGACCGAGGATCGTCCACTTCCCGGACCATTTGCAGTATCTGTCGCTCCCGGTTCGACCATAAAATCGTAGGAGAGGTTGATCTGAGTGCCCGCCGCATATCGTGCATTGACGCGGAAATTTCATCGCGCTGAGAAGTACTCGGATCGCTCCAGCTGGAAGCAAGTCCAATGATCCCCCGCCCGCAACTCGAACCGAAGCGTGTCGGCATCGGCCTCGGTTAGACTCCAGCTGTGGTTGGCGTTTTCGACCCAGTAGCTGCTGTTGTCGACCGTTATGCGTGGAGTTGTTTGTCGATGAGAACGAGGTGATATTCGCCATTGCTGTCGAGTTCCCTGTGTGGCTGCCGACGTACAAGTACTCGATAGCTTATGTTACATAGGACGTCAGCCGACCGTGAATCGCGGTGCGTAATTTGACGTTCAACTTCGGCACGATCAACAGATCCAGAATCGAACCAGGCATGATCAGCAGGTTCAATTTCGAAGCGCAGAGTCTTGTGGCGTCGGGAGATGCTTAGGCGTATAGCTCCGGCCCGCCGTCTCGATTTCGTAGCTGACGCCATCGATAAGCAAAGCTGCGTTTCGCGGCGTAGCCGAAAACGTCGTAATCGTGCCGGTAGTAGCCAATTTCAGGCCTCCATCGAGTTACAGAGTTGTTTCTCTCTGACGTTGAAGTTTCAGAGTTGTTTCTCTCTGATTCTCTCTAACGTTGAAAAGGGAATTCCAACTGCCGCGCATCGAAGGCGCGCGACATACCGCATGCTCACAACGACATCGCAGTTGCGAAGGGCTTGCCTCTGCGCGTGGCTGGGGTACCGGAGGGCTGAACGCGCGGCGAGGCGGTCATGTCCGCGTAGGGTGTGCGCCGTGACAAGGCGGCGCTTTCCAGTGGGTGCGAACCCCACCCGGCAACCGCTCCAGCCGGAAGCAATCGGAGCAGTCATGGAGGTAACGAAGTGGCTGAAGCCTTCGATTAGCGTGTCACGAATAGGTGACAGCGCGAGTGTGCAGGCCGTAACGCGAGTGAACGCTGAGCAATCCTCGAAAAGGACAATGCGCAGGCCGACCCGACAACCCTTTCGGGGAAGGCTGATACCGCTGGGTGAGCAGAGCGAAGAATACGCCCAGCCGCTGCGCCGGGGTAGTGGCGACAGCATGTACACAAGGAAAGCGTACGCAACACGGGAAGCCCCATGGCGTGGTCGGTAATGACCAACCGGAAGCCCGCGAGGGACAGGCTGGGCGCCTTGGGGTGGCGGAGAGGTTCGTAGTACCGCTGAAGCCGGGTAACTCCGGTGGAGGAAGGGACCTCAGTTCAAGACAGACGCAATACGTAGGGAAGGACCTTGGAGATTGGGAAACCTATCAACTCCGATAAATGGTCAGAAACCTGCAGAAGGCGCCGCTTGGCCCAATGGCGACGTTAAGATTTCCCAAGCAAATAGTCTCTGGAACGTTGTCAGGATCAACGACAGGATAATTGTGTTCGGCGGTCATGTGAGTGCCTCCGTTCAAAGCGAATTCGAAGTGAGCCGGGGGTGAAGGCTACCACCATTGCAGGGCTCCAAGTCGTTCATTTCCCCTTCGCCTTTAGCTCCGGTTCGACAAGACAGGTAGCCTTGCTTGTTTTCTGTAAAGCCGCTGCAGCCGCGCATAAATAGCTTGGCGCGATCTATTGAGCATAACGGCTATCTCAGCGGCGTCCTTACCGGCATTCAGTAGTTCGTCGAGTTTGCGATCCTCGTCTGGAGTCCAACGCCGCGTTGCTGGTCTTGAAGCGCTCATTTCGCCTTAGCTTTGAGCCCGATCTCGGACCAGGCGGCGGATGGCCTCAGGGCGGCCGGGCAACCGTCCAGCGCCGGGGGTGTTGCGCGTTTAGCACACCCGCCTCAAAAAGTGTTCACCATCGAATGTCTGTTCACGACTCGACAGACTCTAACGCAAGAGAGCGAGATAGCTTTGCTTTTAACGAACTTCCGTTGCGTCTCGGGGCGTGTGGTGAGTTTTCAGATTACAGTCTTGAAGGTTTTGGCCGGTCATCCGGGTGGCCGCGCCTCGCTTGCCGACGTCAGGCGCGCGGTAGCCATCCTAATATCCAGCGGACCAGACTGGACCGACCGGACGAAACGCCTGGCCGCACGCGCCCCAGGCCTCGATATCTTCAGTCAATCATTGATTCTGCGGGACGGTGAGGGCTGGCAAATCACTGATGCCGGTCGAGCGTTGCTCGCGGCCATCGAAAAGCCTGTCCCGGCGATGGCCCACAGCGATCAAGCTCCGGAAGCCGTTGCTACGCCGGTGCCGTCGCCGGCATCGCCCCCGATACGGCTAGTTGCCGTAAACCGGCGCGGCTCGCGTCGTCGGGCGCGGGACCGGATGCGACCTTCCGCGGTCGCATAATTTCTTGCAGTGCGCGCCACAACCGATCTAGGTTTGTCGCATTGCTTCAAAAGGGAGTGCGGACGTGGCGACAGGTACTGTGAAGTGGTTCAACCCGGTTAAGGGCTTCGGATTTATTCAACCCGACAACGGCGGCAAGGACGTATTCGTGCATATCTCAGCCGTCGAAAGAGCCGGCCAGAGCACTCTCAACGAAGGCGCTAAGGTGAGCTACGAAGAGAAGGAAAACCGGGGCAAGACGTCCGCAGAAAATTTGAGAATCGGCTAACGGACCAGGGCCGCGATCGAGGCCCGCGGGTTCACCCCGGCGGGTACGGCGCCCGGATTCAAGCCATGCGACTGCCCTGGCGTTGGGGCCGTTTCTTTTGACCAATCCCGCCACGACTTATTTTTATCGCTCTCGATCCTCGTATCTGCCACCGCAGCGGGAATCGCCGCGTTTCACTAAGATGCCTTCCTGAAATGGCGGGTAGCAGTGTAACAGCGCGTACTCCGCGCCATAAGGCGGCGGCGAGCGCCAACAAAGAGTCTCGCCGGGCGGCACCTCGTAATAATGTCCCTTGATGGTATAGCCGCAAATAATACCGGGTTTTTTAGAATCGGTCGGTTCTTCGGCTTGGGCTTGGGCTAACGAGACCAGGGCGATCAAAGCAGTCGAGAACACTCGCATCTTGGCATCCCCTTGTTACGAGATCCAACTGACATTCCAAGGTTCGCCCGAAAACGTAGGTAGGGTACTTGCGTCACGCAATGCCAACCCCACCAACCGGTGCGACGGCCTTTGACGCGCCATTAACTACTGACCCGTAGTATCCCTACCAATCGTGGTATTGTGCGACCCGCGAGAATACGGAAACCCGCCAACTCCAACCCCGGCGGGTTTTTGTTTTTATTGATGCGCTTTGCTACCGGCTGAGGTGGCCAACAAAAAATACCCCGCTCGAACCGCGAGCGGGGTTAAGTCGCCATGACGGTTTCCGGCGCCACGACAGCCCCCGGCTAACATCCGTATATGACAGTTTTATTGTGTACGGCTCAATTGACATATCTGCTTGCAAATTCAGCTGCTTAACAGCCAAATTTGAACGGGAACCGACGCAAGTATTAGAGCGTTTTCTAATCTGGGCAGGCCAGACATGGGAGCCAAACCATGCAGCGCCGTCGCTTCAAATATCTGCTGTCAGCCTCGATCGTCTTGCAGCCAGCGTCTTCGAGCGAAAGCGGAAAATCTGCCGCCCGGCGAAGAGCGTGACACCCTGCTCAAGATGGCCCGAGGGAAAACCCGGCGGGCAGGCGAGACCACGCACACAAGCAAATGGCTTACGTCGCCGGAATTGCAGCCACCAAAGTAGCTAGTAGACTTAGGAGGGGTCGAAACAGCCCGCGCGCACCTCAACCGTGGGCGGGATACCCTGAGGCGGGCTTGTCTACCGCGAACAACGGTCGAACATCCGCGCCGCGGTGTTCGGTGGTGTCTCAGTTTGAAATTTGGAATTCAATTTGATGAATATTTGGGCCTTAGAGTTTCACGGGAGCTTTAGGTCCCACTTTCTAAATTCCATCTCGTTATTAGCGAACCATCGCCTTGGAGCATCGATGAAGTCGTCTCATTTTGACGTTCTTTCAAAAAGCGCAGACGGCTTGGCACAGAATCATAGTCTGGGAGTGCAGCGAAGGTAAATTCAACTGGTACTACGATCTCGAGGAAACGCTCCTGATCCTCGAGGGCTCGGTCGTCCTTGAAAACGATACAATGAGTCCGACCCGCTACGGTCCCGGCGACGTTATTTGTTTTATGGACGGCGCCCACGCCAAATGGCTTGTCGAGAGCCGCGTGAAAAAGCTAGCGTTCTTGCGGATGAACCAGCCGGTCCTGTTTGGCTTCGCATTGCGGGTGTTCTCCAAGATCAAGAGAACTCTAGTGTCAGGCCGGCATCGCAAAACGTAAGCCCCGTTTGCATGAAGGGCCGTTTCAGTTGGCGGCCCTTTTCATCTTCACCGCGCGGGCGCGCCCCCGAAAGGGATGGATTTTTAAAGCCAGTCGACCTGCACCGCAGCAAACCCGGTGATTAGCGGGGAGAGCAGGAAGATCATCAGAGAAAATCTCGTAGCCGCGCAAATTCGGCGATGATCTCTTCATTTAACACGGCCCCCACCAACGGAGGCTGTGGTGAAGTATAAATCTCATATAGGTGCCGCAAGGGAGCCGGCTTGGCCATGAACTCCCGGATGCACTCGTCCAGCGTCCCGTCGAGCAGCAGATAGGGGCCGGCGCCCTCGGTGCGCCGCTGATTGTTGAGTGAAGGCCATTTCCGAAGGATGGCCGGCGCATCGAAATTGACGTGCGTATCGGGACCGGTTGCTGGCCCTTCGCTGTTGGTCACTTCCCCTTCGCTTTCAGCCCGAGTTCGACCAGCCGCCGCGCATTCAATAATACTGCCGCTGCAAGACGATCCAGATAATGAAGATCAGAGCGGCGATGATGCCGATTTGAATCCGTAAATTCCCGACCCATTTCCACCGCTTCACTTTGCTTTTGACTGCGTTCGATTATTTTGGCGGAATTGCTCATTTTTCACCTTCGGAACGGCTTCATTTCTCCGGCTCATGATCGGGCTTCAAGTTCCTGTTGCGGCTAAACGCAAACCCGATAAATCCGATCACCACCATGACGGCTCCGGCTATCATCAGCCAATGCGGATATTCCATCGCTGAGACGGCGTCCGTCATTTGCCCTTCCCCTTCAGTCCGCGCGTAACGGGAATGTGCGCCTTCCTGCCAGTTTTTCGGCCGCTCGTTTTCTGTAGAAGCGTTGAACGCGTCCGTAAATAGCGTGACGCGTGCGATCTAACTCGATGGCAACTTCCGCCGCGGTCTTCTGCATCCAATAAAATCCGGAGCCGGTCCTCTTCGTCCGGCGTCGAAGGCCGCGTCAGTGCCCTTGACTCGTCATCAGATCGGCCCCCCTGCACGGCAAAATGCAATCCCGATTCGCAGCGCGAATAAGGCGCGCAAAGCGCCCCCGAAAGGGGATGGATCTTTAACCGCCCGGCGGTCGGCCCTTTCCGCGGCTATCTCTTGACCGGAATAATGGCCCTCAATGCCGAATCGCCTGCCGGCGTGATGCAATAGGTCTGGCCGTCTGGTTGTTTTTCGATCCAGCCCTTCGCCACCATGCCTGCAATCGTTTGACTGCCCGTCGGGTATAGCCGTTCGGCGGTTAGCCCCCGAGTGGGGCTCATCTTTTGCAGCGCGGTGCGCTCGGCACTGTGCGGAATGTGAGCTGGCCGCGGCGCCATTATTTTCCCTTCGCCTTCCGCCCGAGCTCGACCAGGGGGCGACCGAGTTTTTGCGCTCGCTCTTGGACGGCTTGCACGCTCCGTCCGAGAGTTATGGCAATCAACGGCCAGGTAGCTTCTGCGTCGACCAGATCGAGCAGATGCTGGTCCTCTTCAGGCGTCCAATGCCTGTCGCTCTTCTTGCCCGTTTTCACCGATGCGATCATTTGCTGGTCCACTTGGATTGGGTTCAAACATGCGGCTTGCAGCAAAGGTCACGCAATCTCTCGGCGATTCGCAAGTCGATAACAACGGTGGTTAATCTCACACAGGTGACGCGTGGCGCCGGAATCGCGTGATCGACCGCTAAGACGTTAGACCCGCGCGCAATCGTTCAACGGCTTGCTGCCGCCGCATTGCAAGTGTGAGAACCAGCAATCCAGGCATGGAAAGTGCGTCGTTCTCATCCACGAAACCATTCGCACGTAACCTTCCGACGACCGCAGGATCGTCCTTTCGCAAACTGCCGCCGCCGAACAACTTAATTAATGCGCGCTGTTCAGCCCTGGTTAATTCGTCCCAACCAGGCGCTTCGAACATCGTCATTTTGTTGTCAGCCCAATTTGGCCAGTTACATCTACATGGCTGTCGTCCGAGAGACGCCATGCTGCCGTTCCGAAATAGGCGGTGAAGAACAATCCCGTGGCAATGAGAAGCACAAAAGAGAGCTGGCTCATTTCTTCGACCTCGAAGATAGGCCCCGGTTTCATCCCAAACACCTTTTGCTGATTCGGGAAGCGCCAGTTCGACTTTTGCACCGGAAGCGGCTGGCGGTTCACGCCAGAAGGCTGCGGCGGTAATGAGAAATTAACCACGGGCCCCCAGGGTAACGGTGACCTTCTGGTGGTCACCCGTGTACTGAATGAGAGCCGTCGCTGATCTCAACCCAGCGGCGGCTTTTTTCGTGCTGGGGAGGCCGCCAACTGAGGCCCTCAGAGAAACATGAGGAAGGTCAAGACGACGCCACTGGCCATCAGAATGAGCCAGACCAGCGATAGGCGGAAATACAGATCGGGGCAATTCATAGGGCCAAGGCCCTCGCGAAAAGTTCACTTGGTGTTCTCGCGGCCCAAATCCCTTGAGCTAGATCAATCTCAGATTGGCCCCAGTGCGACTGCCCTGGCGTTGGGGGCCGTTTATTTTGACCAATTCCACGACCTATTTTTATCGCTGTCGGTCCTCGTATCTGACACTCGGCAGCCCGCTCGGGCTCGGCTTCAACGATCAACGCGCCTGGGCCAGCGGCGGGAGAACCGATCGGGAGGCTGACCCTGCCGAGTCTGGCATCGGTGACCGCGAGGGCTTGCTGGAGCAAGTCGGTACCGAGGATTGTCATCAGGGACGAATGGGCTAAGCCCGACATCCGCAGACGGCCCGCCGGTTCACGCCGGCGGGTCTTTCTTTGCTGCGATTAAGCTATGTCGCCAGCCCTCGCTGTGTTTGCGGCAAGGCGCGTGCTCGCTGGTCGGCGCGGGCCATTCTTTCCTCGCGCCGGCTCTGCAAGAACTCTCTCAACCACCTGCCCAGATCAGCGGATCGCCGAAGGTGAGCGTCTTTCAAAACGTCTGCTAAATCGTCAAAATGAAGGTCGTCCGACATGGCCAATCCCCTCTGGTCTCTAATGAGGGGAAGGCTAGGCCGGGTTTGTTTCGCGCCGGCTTCGTGGGCTTGGAAAATGGTTTCGTCGCGGGATGGCCAATGCCGCCCAGTCATGGAGCCGCGATCGGACGCCTTTTTGGCAACGGGATACGCCCAGTGATTGGTTGCTCATCGGGTCCGACCGACGCTTGCAAATTCGGTAATCGCCTTAGGATCTCCTCGGCAGCTTGCCGGTAGGCCTCGGCTGCTTTCTCTTTTGCAGTTTGGGACAGATCGGGACTTGTCGACACACTGGTGCCAGGGCCTGCCAAATTGGGCACGGTCGATGGTGGTTGGTGATCGTCGACCCGCGCTGGCGGAGCAACGAGATAAGTGAACCACCCAGCCAGCGCACCGGCGACTAGAACTAGAGGTACAGCGAGGCGCAAACTGACCATTTCTTGTGCCCAGTTTTACTGCTTCCGGCCGGATGGACCGCCATGAGCGCCACTCTGTCAGCGAAACCGTTGCCGATAAACACCAGCAACAACAGAACCTCAGCGCCTACCGTCGAATCATTTTGACTGTGCAACGAGCCGAAATCTTTACTAGGGCCATCGCGCGGGAGCCCGCATGGTTGACGCTATTGTAGCATTTTTTGTAGTTCTCAGCGTTGGCATCCTTGTCGCCCACGCGCTCGACGCTTTTCGGAAGTGAGACCGCTCCCTTGGAGGGGCGCTGCTCTTTACGATCGGCTACGCGCCATTAAGGGCGGCTTCTACGCCCCTAACAGGACCGGCAACCAACTGATAGGATGGCACCCAGGCCGTGTTCCATGTTTCCATGGTGGCGTCGCATACCGCGCATTCGAAGCGGCTGATTTGCCGTTCCGGGGCCATCAGATTCCGTGCGGTTGTAAACCGCTCCGCACTGACAGGATCGGTGGTGTGATTCTGACATGCCACTTTATGCGCCACTAATTTAAAACAAGCCACCCACGTTTTCAAACTAGGGACACCGAACGGGACGCTTTCATCGGTGAGTTTGGTGGTGCGGGTATTGGTTCACGGGGTGGGTTTGTTCAAAGCAGGGACGAACGTCGGCGCCGCGTTGCCCGCAGGCCCGACAGGTGAACTTCGGCTCGAGATCGGATAGGCGGACGTCATCTGGCCACTGGCCGGCGTCGATCGTGACCGAATGGGCGCAGCGATAGTCCTGGCAATAGATCAACAGCCGGCTCGGACCCGAAGCCCGCATTTCCCCGATCGTGATCTTCTGTTGCCTTGCGTACATTACAAATTCACGACCCGTGCAGCTCGCCAAGAAGCCGCCAAGATCTTGGTGAGTTGCTACTCGGGCCGCAACTGCATGCGGCCCGAGTAGCCGGGTGCCGTCTCATTCACCTACCCCAGGGACAGCGCTCGGCTATTTTGGCAGCGCGGCAAGGCTATGTCTGTATCGCACCCGACACACTAAGCCCGGAAGAGGCGTCGGGGTGCTGGGGCTACGTCGGGGTGGCCCTTCCTATGATTAGCTAAGCTCAAAGCCCGCCGGTTCACGCCGGCGGGTTTTTCTTGCCTGTGAGTTCGTGCGCAGCAAGTCGTTGGCACCCCAGCAGGAGTTTCTGTTTCCAGCCTGTGGATATGCTGCGGATAAGTTATGTCGCCAGCTTCGCCGTAAGGACGCGCCAGCTCGCGAAGAGGCCCGCCAACTGAGGTACTCCAAACTAGTTCGGAGCGATCAACCGAGTTGCGGTAATTTGGCTGGCCGTTGGCCGCTTGTTTTCCGGGTTGCTGGCGGCTGAAAGGGGGCGGTCCCGGCTAAGGCGCCCAGCCCCTGCCGGGGCCGCTTCTCTAAGGCTCGCTAAAATGAAAGAGGCCGCCGCCTGCCAACTGACGCCGCCTTACTTCCGTTCTGTGCGGCGGCTTTGTTCGCGCACGAGCGCGTTGTATCGGTCAATCTGGCCAGCAAGCCTCGACCAGCTCTGGGAGAGATTTTTCAGAACCTGGGTTTGCGCTTCAGTGGGCGCTTTACTCATTAGGCGAACACATTCGTCCGCCTGATCTCGACAATGCTGCGGGCTATCCATGAGCTAAATCCTCATCCGCAAGCCAACATTGCGCTCGCTCGATGAGCCGTGAGACGCTGTTTGAGATCGGCGATCGTCGTCTTAAGATTGTCGCTACGGGCCCCGAGCGATCTTGCCAGCACCGAGTACTGCGGGTCAGCCTTATCGAAGACGCGAACGCGCTCCTCCTCGGTGCAAATGTCGATATGCAGGATCTGGATCTTTCGCTCAAGATCGTCGATCATGGACCTGATCACCGCGGCATGCTTTAGCGCAGTCTCAGAATGACGCAGATTGTTCACTGGCATTCCTCCAAAGATGACCTGTTTCGGCACATTGGATCGGCTCCAACTGCGCTTTGGTCATCCATCGCAAGATGCTTGCCAAATGCCGGGAGCTAGGAATGGTGACCTCGACGCGTCGCCGCGTCGGGGTCGTTTTTCTCGGGACGCACTCCGACGATTCACGCCGGCGGGTTTTTCTTGCGCGGTAGAGCGCGCGGAACCATCCCAGTGGCTCCCGCCTTGATGGATATGTATCGCTCTAACAGACCGTGGGCTGAGGACGACATCGTAAAGCTGCGGGAGCTCGCTCAGAAATACCCGGCCACCACTATAGCTAGACAACTAGGCCGCACCATGGGCGCGGTTTCCGCGAAGGCCCGCACGTTGAAGCTGTCATTGAGAATGAAGCGACCAACGCGGAAACGGTCCCGCCTTTATGGGTGAATTTCGGCTTCGAGATCGGACAGCCGGACGTGATCAGCCCAGCCATCAGGCCGTTGACCACCTCGCACACTCGCGGTCTAATAGACGGCAGACTAGATTTCTATGGAGAGTTCGCCATCAAGCCCTGCGGTAGCGGCGCTGGCCGTTCCAATTGTGGTCGTAGTAGTAGAAAGCTTTTGCACGAACGCGATGAAGGAGCGCGAAGTTAGCGGAAAATTTGTCGAGTCTCGCCGAGCAAATCCTTTCCAAAGAGCCGACAAAGACAGATACCGATACTCCGTGTGTCCCACTCGTAACATTACAATTGTTCGGCTGGCCCTCGAAGCGATTTTGACTTCAAGGGTGACGCGTCCGGCGTTTGATCATGGCGGACTTCAGGCAAGAGATTTCATCTCAAGGACATTTTCTGTGGTCAATTTCACGACGCCGCTATCCAGCGCCAGCGCGTTAAGTTACCTGACTTAAGGGTAGGGACAACCCCGGAGTGGATCATGACAACAGTGCAGGCCATTGCATTTGGAGCCATGCTAGCCTGGACCCCAGGGCTCATCGTTATGGCGTTCTCGTTATGGGATGTTCCCGAGCTCGAGGAGCATTAGCCTCGTTTTTGACGCTGGTAGCGTGCGCGGGCCAGGTCCGAGCCGCCACGCTTCATTGATCGCGCTTCAGCTATCTAGCGCTTGCCCCAGTGGGGGTCTTTCCGATTCGGACTGAACTCACGAACTTTGTGCCGGTTCAAATGCCAGCATACTCATTGCTCTACCCGGACGGGAACCGCGAGGCTGATGAGGTTCTTGAAGAGCGAAGATCGAACAGCGATCACGATCGACTGGAAAGGTGATCACGATGCTCTGGAATGGGTGATCACGATCGGCTGGAACGCGCAACCTCACCGCAATTCCTGCTCAGTCGCTTTCAGCGATCCGCAGAACGACGCCCGGCTTCCCCTCGATATCCGCCTCAACGCGTCAACCTTCTTCGCCCGCTTGTTGGGGCTCCCACGGGTTAATTAGCACGACGCCCATGGGTTCGAAGTCCGCGACGTTACGAGTAACGACCGTCAAGCCATGAACCAATGCGGTCGCTGCGATCAGGGCGTCGCGTTCGGCCCGCGGGTCGGGAACGTGAAGTCGCGCACAACGCTGCGCCACGGCCGTATCGATCGCCAGGACACGACCTTCGAACCGAGCGAGAATCTGGTGGTCGATCCAAGCGCGCAGGACAGCACCTTGCGCTACGTCCTTACGCGCGATCAGCAGCGCGCCAAGTTCGACTTCGAGAATCGAGATCGCGGAGATAAAGAAGCTCGCCGCGGGGAGCGCGTTCGCCCAAGCGGCGACATTGCGATCAGCTTTGTCCGGTCGTCTCAGTTCGGAAATAACATTGGTGTCGAGCAGAAACATCAGCCGAGATCGGCCGGCTTGAAGATCCCGTTGCCGACGCGCGGCGGATTGAAATCAAAGTCCGCGCCGGGCTGCGCGAGGGCTTCGGCAAGGCTCATGTGCCCGCCGGTCAGACGCAGATAGTCCTCGATCGTCAGCAGGACATGGGCAGGCCGGCCGCGGTCTGTAATAAAGACCGGCCCCTGCGACGCCGCTTTTTTGGCGCCGCTGGTATCCTGATTGAACTCTCGGCTGGTTAGGGTGGTCACCGTCATTTTGCGCCTCACCTCAAAGCTGCATCGGCCCACCAGATCTTATGTAGATACGTTGCTACATTCAAGCGGCTGGCTAGCAAAGAGGTAGCCGCGACACCGGCCGGAGGACCGACCAGGGCGGGCCGCCCGGTTATGGGGAGCGCTCTCCTTCAAAGGCATGACCTGCGTCCATTTCCCGATCCGCCTCCAGTCCACTGTCGCCGGAGCCGCCGCCGGATGCGTACGATGAAAGCGGGTGAGTAATCGACCAGAGCTTTCGAGCAAAACCTAGGGGCTCCATCCCCTGCTTCGACCACCAATCCACTTCCTTGCCGGCGCGGTGCAGCTCGCGGTGGTGGGCGCGGCAGAGCGGCACGGTGAATTCATCGCTGACCTTCTGCGCCAGCCCGCGGGGCTGGGCAAAGCGAAGGTGATGGGGATCGCAGGGCTCGCCGCCCGCAGACCAGGCAGGGCTGCCTGGCAACAAAGCGCAGGTGCTGCTTGTCGCGCAGTCGGCGGAGCTCTCCAAAGACAAGTAGGCTCTTGTCGATCCGAGCCTTCGGCTCTGGTCCACCGATTTCCCGGTCCGCTTCCTTGGCTATTTTTTCTGTTGCTTCGGATATTTCAAGGGCCGCCAGCCGCGCTTGAAACGCCCCCTTGACCCGCTCCTCGTCGGCGGCTGTCAGCGTGTTTGCCTGTCGCCAGATGCGCAGGGCCCAGGCGTCCAGGTCCGGTTCGCGATTGAGGCTTTCGAGTTCGGCTAGGAGCTGATTCCGCAAGCTCGCTGAGGCCTCAATCGGAAGGGCGGAAGCGCTGGGCCGCTCATCCTTTTTGACCTGGAATGCCTTTCCGTTGGGGCCGCCTCGACGGCCTGCAGGGCCGTTCGAGGGATCAACAACAATGGCCTGGCCGGCAAGGTCGGGCGCATCAAGGTCATCTTCCCCTGCAATTCCAACCAGCGTGAACAATGAATAGCGCCGGGCATAGGTGAGGGCCGCGCCCATCCGATGAGGCGCAGCGGTTTCGGCGACCGGACACACCGGCCAGTCCGAAGCGATCCATTCACCCGAGGTGTGGAGGAGGGTGGTCGTAAGCTTGATCAGGCCGGTGTCACGGTCGACGGCGGTTGCCTGAACCGTTGCGATCTCCTGTCTGGTGAGGCACTTGCGCACGATCTCAAGCCCGCTTGCAAGGGACGCATAGCGAAAGGTACGACTTTCCTCGCGCGGAAAGGGCGAGGAAATCGTAGCGACCAGGGACTTCTCCGGGTTTTGAAGTTCAGCTTGCGCCTTGGCCAAGGCTCCGGCGATTTTGCTGATGGTCTCGCTTGCGCGCTGCATGGGCATCTCCAGTCAAATGGGACAAAGGACTCAAGCGCTGGACAGGATTTCGACCTGGATGGCCAGAACGAGGCCGGCGACGACGAACTGGTTTTCGAGGTGAGCGGTCAGGTCCGTCAGGAACTCGTCCTGCCGGCAGCTCGATCGGAACCTGCGAAGTTGACCCCAGATGTCTGCCAGCATCTCAAATGCCGCAATATAAAGCCCAGGGGGATCACGGGAGGGATCGAGAGCGCGGAAGATCTCGCACGGCGTCTGCGGTTGGGCTCGACCAACCGCCGCGCCGAACTAACCGACAGCGAGACATCCATGACGGCCGCTAACGACCTCGCCGTTCGCCGCTCACTGGAAGCCGCGGGCGTCGACTTCATCGACGAGAACGGCGGTGGCCCGGGCGCACGTCTTCGAAAATCAGGAAAAGAAAAGCCCCGCCAAAAATGAGCGAACATATTGCGATATGGCAGGCAATATCTATGTTGTAGCTTTGCGACTTGTTTTGGATACAGCTGCTATGGTTTTGCGGCAATTCGAAGCGATGCAGGGGCGTCGCGACGATTGTTTGTGGCGGCATTGGAGCAGCGTTCACCCTTCTTATCTCGGTAGCGCTCATGTTTTCCGGGTTTTCGGTTATTTTGATTGCTCTCCGCGCCCGACATAGGTCACTCGGCCCAAGCTACTGCAACCGTGCCGACTGACTTTTAAAACTCGCCGCGGTGAATTTTGAAGCAGCCATTAGTGCGACGATTCATTGGGCGCTCCCAGCCGGTCCCACGTTGACGCGTTAGCTTGGACGGCGCCCCGATCTTGGCAAACAACAAGCAGAGGAGGCTGCTGCTGTGGCTTGGGCGCAAGCTGTGCCGCAGCCTCGGGAGGCTCATTTAACTGAACTCGATCAATTTTTGAACATAATTTGCGGCCCCGGAGGGAGCGAATTTCGGAAACCTCTTAACCAGGCCCAAAATTCAAAATGGAGAAGCCTCATGCCCCAAAAATCGGGAGGCGGAGCGCTGGCGATGATTTCCAAGCCAGCCTTGATCATGACCGAATCGGTGAAAGATCATGATGCTCTGGTTTCGGCCCTTCAGCAGGCGCTCAAGCCACGCGACGTGATCGAGGATTTGTTTGTGGCTGATATCGCAGCCATCGTTTCTGAGACCCTTCGATATCGTCGCTGCAAGGCAGCCCTAATCAATACGGCGTTCCGCGACGCATTGAGGCGACTGATGTTTCAGTTCTGGAAGGACGCCAACGAAACAGCTTCCCTCCAAGGGTGTGAACTTCTGGCGTTCGAATGGTTTACGGATCCCAAGGCCAAGCAGGACGTCGCGGAGATCCTGGGCAAATTCGATCTCGACGAAACCGCCATTGAGGCCGAAGCCATTAGAAGCTTGGCGCCGGAGCTCGAGGTGCTCGACAGGATGCTGAGCTCACTTGAAGTTCGCCGCGAGCGGGCCATTCGAGGCATTGCCGAGTATCGTAAGAATTTTGCCGAGCGGGTGCGGGAAGTTTCAGACCGGATTATCGAGTCAGGGCCCATTCTTCGGCTCGGAAAAAATATAGCCGGCCAGAGATCGGCTTGAAATGGCAAGTGAGCGGCAGATCGCGGCCAACCGGCGCAACGCCGCCAAGAGTACCGGCCCCCGCTCGCGCGTCGGAAAAATGCGCGCCCGTCACAACGCCTACCAACACGGCCTCACCACGAGCCCGATCTCGAGCGCGGCCGTCGCCAAACAGGTCGAAAAACTCGTTCGCAAAATTGCCGGCAAGACCAAGGATGCGATCGTCCTCGAGCACGCCCGGGATATTGCGCAAGCGACGTTCGATCTCGCGCGGGCGAGGCGGGTCAGGGTTGCTCTGATTGAACGGGCGGCCGCACTTGGAACACTGGAGACCCCGCCGTTGTTCAATTCGGTTCGCGAAAAAACGCCGACCTTGCCGGAACGTGTCGACCAATCGGCAACGATGCCATCTGAGGAGCTGGAACGCACCGCCGAAGCCGTACGGCGCGCGCTGCCGGAGCTGATCAAGCTTGATCGCTATGAATCTCGAGCTGCCGCGCGACGCGACAAAGCGATCCGGAATATAACTATAAGTAGACGATAAAATATACATCAATCTCAGATAGTATAACACCATTTTCGCCAAACGAACCCAATTTTTGGCAGCTATTTCAAAGTCTTGTGGCTACGGTCCTTCACAATGGCCGGGGCGCGTTTCTCTGGACCGGCCTGTCCGGCGCGCTGCCATTCGCGATTCTGCTCGCGCTGTTTTGCGCTGCGCACGGCATCGCCGCCAAGCTTGGCTGGGCCCCGAGCCAGACAACCGAAGGCGGTCGTCGGCGCATTCCGTTCGCGCCTTCCGTCGCCGCCGCGTTGATCTGCACATTCATCCTGCGGACTTTACAATTATCTTGATGCGCTGCGTCGATCGCCTGTCGAAGTTTAATTGGGAGCTAACACAGCATCGGCTCGGCGACTGTTCTTCGTACTGATGATAATCGCGCCGTTACGGGTCATGAAGCTGGCTCCCACCAGTTTGGGCAATTTCTCGGTAATTGGCGACGGCAAGGGGATCATCGCGCCGCTGACGGGATCACCCACATTGATCGGGGATGCGCCGGAGCCGGCGGAGGTGGCTGGCTTGATGTAGTCCCTTATCAACTGGATCTCTTCTCTCGAAAGGTTCAGGGCGGCTTGCTCGGTGCGGGTCTCCCCACCGGCCCTGTTCTTTTCCATGTCAGGCTTGTTTTGCGCCTCCTCTTGCTGGTTCGAGTCTCTTTTCGTGTTTTCGATTTGCTCAAGTTTTCCGAGACGTTCCCTGAGCGGAAGGAGTTCGCGATGGAGCACGGCGATCTCAGACTTCAAGGATTTGATCTGACCAAGGGCAATTGCGGCGCCGATGCCGGTAACGACCGCTATTAGGCTGAGGAATGCAAATGCAGCAGTTGTCGTCCCTCCAGCAAGACGTTGAGCCTCTTGATTTGAGGCCTCCCTGGCAAAATGTCGTCGCAAAAGGGCGGGCATGGTTTGTATTGTGGCGGCAATGAAAGCGAAGAAATTTGATAGCTGAGAAGAGTTCCGGCTTGGCTCGTGAATCTTGGAACCAAAGGCCCGCTGCAAGAAGGCAGGGGCCTCCTCACGGGCGACCTGAGGAGATTCGATCGTATCCGTTCGGGTATCGATCATCCCTAGCGCCGGCGATATGAGAGCCGAAGAAGTTTCTCGGGAAGTTGCGCGGGAGCTTTCAAGCGATCGCAGTAGCGATA
Organism: uncultured Alphaproteobacteria bacterium; assembly: GCA_963774775.1. GTDB lineage: Bacteria > Pseudomonadota > Alphaproteobacteria > Rhizobiales > Xanthobacteraceae > Bradyrhizobium. The sequence continues at coordinate 146,023 of CAVZGZ010000011.1, read as the reverse complement.
GACCTGCATCGGTGATCTGCAAGCCGGCATCATTTCTCGAAACCAATCCGGATTGAAAGATGTCGACATCGCCAAGCGTGGAAGGGAGTTCCAGCTGCCAGGCTTGATCCTCGCTTGCGATAATGAGTTCGACTTCGCGCTTGACGTCATGAAGTTCGATACGCCTCTCGGGCCATTTGGCTAAGACGTTAAGTATCGCCAGTTGGAAGGTCATGCTGCGTCTCTCGAATTTGAGAATTATGCGCAAATAAGGCCTGGTCCGCGATGGAAATCATCGCTCACCGGTTCATGCCGGCGGGCTTTGTTCCGTTCGTCACTCGACCGGCCGTATCGTTCTGCGACGATTTTTTCTTTCGAGTGCATTCACGACAACGTCGACCCCTATCAAGCACGGCCAACAGACGCTCCACGGTTCGTGCTGCGCAGGCCCTTGTAGAAGGGATGTCGCACCTGACGCCTTGGTCCAGTCATTAGTGCGGCGAGTGAAAACCATATCGCGCTGTAGAGGTAATCCGGAAGGGTCAATTGACGGAACCGGAGGGCGGCAAGACGATCAATCAGGGCCGAGGTATCTCGTTTGCTGTTGCCACGGCAGCTCGAAGGAGTCGCGGCCCCAGCTTTTGCCACCTAAAGCTGGGGCAGGCTCTTGTTCATCCGAGTTAAGTTACCGACGTCGCGGGCCGGACTGTGGGGGCGATCGTGCGCCCTCTCACTTCGTCCGGCGAGTGTGCCGGGCTTTTTGTTGGCTGCGCACGGAAGCAAATCTTAGCGCAGTCTGCGCAAATCTCTGTGCGCGATGATCTCAAAGATTGATGACCGCGGTTGGCACCACCCCGATCACCAGCATTGTAAGGATCATCGTGAGCATCGAGCCGACTGTGTGAATCGATCTGCTGAATATACACTCAAAGCGCTCGTCGTGCTCCCGGTAAGGGAGCCGTATTTCCACGGGGACACTCGGTGTCTATGCTTGTGCCGATCCGCTGCCTAGGCAGCCGAACAGCGGCCTCGAGACGCAATCCTGGACAGCCGAACGTGACCGAGCCCAGCGATCGGCGCCGATGATTGTCGAATGGGCGCACTTGTAGTCAGCGCAACAGACAATAAGTCGGAGGTACCCCGATAGGATGAATAGACCCGGGGAGTATCTTTCGGCAACGTCGTTAGCGCGTCGGCTGGCTGGGCCAGGTGTCTTGGAGATTTCAGGTGTCTTGGATTTCAGGTGTCTTGGATTGAGGAGGTTGGAAGATGGCAAGATCCATCCGCCGCCGCTGGACCGCGGACGACGTTACCAAGCTAAGGCAATTGGCCGGTAAACATCCGCGCAATGCTATTGCAGCGCAGTTGGGCCGTGGTCCTTCAGCCCTCGCAGTAAAGGCCCACCTTCTGAAAGTGTCATTGAGGGTAGTTAGAAATAGCGAAGCACCGACATCTTCAGATGCAGATCCTGGCCCCGCCGGATTCGATTGGCCCGAGTGATCAAGGAAGCGATGGAACGGCGGGAGCTTAAGCTTCTGACCGAACGCGCCGGAGGAGCTTTATGGCATCTGGGTTGGCTGGGATCAGCCGCAGGGAGGATGGTGATAGATAAAGATCTTGCGGACAGCCTCACCGTCCAGATTGACGACCACCATGGCGGCGCCTTGCTGTCCACAGTGCCGTGGCGATCGCCGTCGCCGCCTGGTTCTCGGTATAGGACAGCGGGTCATTATTCGCGTTCACGACCGGCGCATCGTTGGTGCCGGTGATCGTGATGTTCACCACCGTTGGCGTTCCGGGATCCTTCGCTTTATGTACAAGCGTTCGCTAAAGGGAAAGCAACGACCAGCCTTGTCGACGGTCCCGGATGAGGTAGCGCAGTGGTGCGAGAGCGCTGTAGCGCTCCTTCAGCCCATAAGGCTATTTCGGCTTACTTCTTTTGCTGCGTTTGAAATTTGCCGTTTGCGTTCCATACTAAACGGCCGAGAAAATAAGGGGCTCGGCAGCGCAATGCCGCCGAGTGAACGTGCTCTGCTTGGGCGGCGGGTGGCCCCCAGGATGGAGGGTCGAGCTATGGAAATCGCTCTCTATATTGCGCTCGGCAGTAGTGCGGCCGTCGCGCTCTTCATGGTGGCAGTTGTCACCTATATGGACCTGATGTCTTCGTTAGACAGCGAAGTGTGAACGGCGGATACCTTCACGACGGGTCGACCGGTGCGCCGACCAGTCTATCCGGCGCCGAGGTGCCGAATTCCGACCTCGCGCGGTCGAACCAATGGCGCCAAGTAGAGCTAAGGGCGTAGATCCTCTGCGACCTCGGAGTGCATTCGGTCCGTCCACGAATGGATTCGCCGCGCAAATACGTCGGATGCGCTGTTCATGTCGAGCGGTCAAGAACGTTACATCAAACAGAGCGCGTGATCTACTTACGGGATCTACTTAAATGCGGAGATTGGTGCAGCTACTCCCTTCTGACTACCTACATTGCTACATCGACAAACCAGCGATGAAGGCTGTGTCATGAAAAATAGCCACGCCCTAAGACCTAACCTGAGTCATCACGATGGGCTTGCACGCAATTGAGGCGGCACCCAAGGACGGAAACCCGGTTTTCCCTCTGGACCAAGATACCGGTGACACGACGACTGTCCATTGGGTAGTGCGCCATGGCGTTGCGCTTCAAAGGGAGGGTGTGCCGATCGCTGTTTCCTCCACCAATTGGCGACCGGGATCCAAATCGGTCGAGGGCTCACGCGGATCAGGCAGCCTCGTTGCACGTGCATCTGTTGCTGCAGGGGCGTGTGTTCTGTGGCTTTTCATTGGGGCTGTGTGGGACAAAGGGCTATGCGGTGAAAGCAATGGCCGCGCCAGCGCTTTCGTTGCACCAGCCGAAAAGGCAAACAAGATCGCGCCGGCCGACGCGATGCAGGATAAATCCTCGCTGGTCTCGCCGGCTGTTGAGACGACGGTCGTCGAGCAGAAGCAGATGCTCGAACGTGGCGGTGAGAAAATCGACAATCTTGCGGATCGGCCGATCTCCATTCAACGTTCAGATGCAGCGCATGGCAAGGCGGCGCAAGCCCCGCGATCCGCCCCGGCGTGGGAGCGAAAGCAGCCGCTTCAATTCGGACAGGAGTGGGGCAAGGGTGAAGTCTTTGGATGTGCGCTTACGTCGTCTCTCCGAGAAGAGCTCGATGCGGTACGGTCAGCAGCTGAAGTGGCGAGGATCGAGCAAAAGGAGGCGCTTGATCAAGAACGAGACAGGGCGAACGCGCTTGCGCGTGAACTTAGCTCGCTCTGGGCGGAACTCGATGCGGCGCGGCTTGTGGGCCTGGAAGCCGTGCGAGCTGCCGAGGCGGAGCAAGCACTCGAGCAGGAGCGGGGCAGGGCAGACGCCCTCGCGCGTGAGCTAATCTCCCTCCAGGCAGAATTCGGTACGGTGCGGGCTGCAGGTTCGCAAGCCGCGGAGGCGGAGAGCAAGCAGAAACAGATACTCGAACAGGAGCGAGATGGCCTGGCACGCGAACTGACCTCGCTCAGAGGCGAACTCGCTGCGGCGCAGGTCGCAGGTTCGCAGGCTGCCGAGACGGAGAGCAAGCAAAAGCTCGAACAGGCGCTCGGACAGGAACGAGACAAAAGAGAGGCCCTCGCGCGTGAGCTAACCTCCCTCCAGGCAGAACTCGATACGGTGCGGACTGCAGGTTCGCAAGCCGTGGAGGCGGAGAGCAAGCAGAAACAGACACTCGAACAGGAGCGGGGCAGAGCAGATGGCCTCGCACGCGAACTGGCCGCTCTCCAGACCGAACTCGGCGCGGTGCGGGCCGCAGGCCCGGAAGCCACGCAAGCCGCCGAGGCCGAGAACAAGCAAAGGCGCGCGCTCGAACAGGAGCGAGATGGCTTGGCACGCGAACTGACCTCGCTCAAAGGCGAACTCGCTGCGGCGCAGGCCGCAGGTTCGCAGGCTGCCGAGACGGAGAGCAAGCAAAAGCAGACGCTCGAACAGGCGCTCGGGCAGGAACGAGACAAAAGAGAGGCCCTCGCGCGTGAGCTAACCTCCCTCCAGGCAGAGCTCGATACGGTGCGGGCTGCAGGTTCGCAAGCCGTGGAGGCGGAGAGCAAGCAGAAACAGACACTCGAACAGGAGCGGGGCAGAGCAGATGGTCTCGCGCGCGAACTGGTCGCTCTCAAGACCGAACTCAGCGCGGTGCGGGCCGCAGGCCCGCAAGCCGCGCAAGCCGCCGAGGCCGAGAGCAAGCAAAGGCGCGCGCTCGAACAGGAGCGAGATGGCCTGGCACGCGAACTGACCTCGCTCAAAGGCGAACTCGCTGCGGCGCAGGCCACAGGTTCGCAGGCTGCCGAGACGGAGAGCAAACAAAAGCAGGCGCTCGGACAGGAACGAGACAAAAGAGAGGCCCTCGCGCGTGAGCTAACCTCCCTCCAGGCAGAGCTCGATACGGTGCGGGCTGCAGGTTCGCAAGCCGTGGAGGCGGAGAGCAAGCAGAAACAGACACTCGAACAGGAGCGAGATGGCCTGACACGCGAACTGACCTCGCTCAAAGGCGAACTCGCTGCGGCGCAGGCCGCAGGTTCGCAGGCTGCCGAAACGGAGAGCAAGCAAAAGCAGACGCTCGAACAAGCGCTCAGACAGGAACGAGACAAAAGAGAGCCCCTTGCACGTGAACTAACCTCCCTCCGGGCAGAGCTCGATACGGCACGTGCCGCGCACCTGGAGACCGCGCTAACCGCTGAGGCGGCGAAGATCGAGCAACAGAAGGCACTTAAGAAGGAACGCGAAAAAGTCGAGACGCTCTCCCACGAGCTTGCCTCGGCGCGGAAAGAGGCCGAGGAGCGTTCCGCACGTCTCGCTGCCGCGCACGCCGAGGAGTTGCGCGTGACCGAAACAAATAGCACCATCGCGGCAGAGCACAAATTGGCTCTCGCCAACGAGCGCGATCGCGCCGATGCGCTTGCGCGCGAGCTTACCTCGGTCAAGAACGAACTCGAAGCCAACAAGCAGGAGATCGCTGCCTTGAGGGCTCCTCGTGCTTCGCCCTCGCGCGTCTCAGTCGCGGATAGCTCACCGAAACGGACGGCTGAGTCCTCGTCGAGGACGATCGACGCAAAGGGGCGCTCACCGGAACAGATTTCGGTCGAAGCCGTCGCTTCGACCTCTGGACGGTCGTCCGGTTCGGAGCTGCCACGTCCGAAGGCGCCGTCGACCGCTCGCGAAGCCCCGTCGGAATCGGATTCAAAAATCGCCATGACGACGGAGCGAGCTTCGTCGGTGAGAGTCGTTCCGAACACCCCCGTGGACGAACAGAGGCTGCTTTCTCGCGCAAACACATTGCTTCGGCAATCGGACATCAGCGGCGCCCGCCCGTTGCTTGAACACGCGCTTGAGCATGGCAGCGCGCGTGCCGCTTTCATGCTGGCCGAAACTTACGATACGCGCGTATTGCAATCGTGGCGCGTGCAGGGAATATCCGGTGATGTTGCCAAGGCTCGCGAACTATATGAACAGGCGCAGGCTGGTGGCATCGAGTATGCGAAGGAGCGGATTGAAGCATTGAAATAGCGATCGGCGCACAGGGTCGATCAGCGCGGTAGTCATCTGGAGAATGAAGATGTCCATGTCACCCGTGAAGTTTTCTAAGCTGACGTTGGTCGCGATGACTTTGGCCATGCTGGGCCTCCAGTTGCCCGCCGATGCGCAATCGCGCCCGAAGCGCGAAGTCCCGAGCGCTGCGGCGTTGCCGCAGAAGGCCGATACAGCCGCGAAAGAACGTATCAACGCATGGACTGTCGGTCTTGCCGGCGGACTCATCGAGGGTGCCCCGCTTCGTCTCGCGGCTGAGATCGCTCGCGTCGCGAATGAGGAGGATAAGCTTCACGTCATTCCGATCGTGACGCGCGGTGCAACCGAGAATGTCAACTCGCTGCTGTATCTCAGGGGCGTGGACGCGGCCATCATCAACTTGGATGTCCTTGACGAGTACAAGGCTCAGGTGCCGTTTATCGAACGGCGTATCGTCTACATTCTGAACCTCTTTCCGGCCGAACTACACATCTTCGTCCGTCCCGAGATCCGGTCGCTCGACGACCTCAAAGGCAAAAAGGTCAACTTCAACACGCAAGGCACGGCGGCGGCCTATTCAGGTCCACTGATCTTCAGCCGGCTGGGTTTGAACGTGGAGAAGATGTTCATCCCCCACCAGGTGGCGCTGGAGCAAATGAAGCGCGGCGAAATGTCGGCCGTCGTGTTCATTACCTCAAAGCCCGTTGATGCCTTTCTAAAGGGGCGCTGGGATCCAGGCTTCAAGTTTCTCCCCGTCGAATACGATTCCAAATTCGAGGATTACTACCTTCCGTCGTCGATCGACGCGACCGACTATCCCAGCCTGGTGCCGAAAGGAGAGCGGATCGCGACGATCGCTGTCCCCACCGTCCTTGCGGCCTACAACTGGCCTCAACAGTCGGATCGATACCGGCGCGTGGCGCGCCTCATCGATCAACTGTTCGGTCGCCTCGACAGATTGCAGGCACCGGGCTTCGATCCGAAGTGGAAGGATGTCAACCTGCGCGCCAGTGTGCCGAGTCTCGAGCGGTTCCGGCCAGCGCAGGAATGGCTTGATCGTCCGCAGACCGCAACCGCGGGGCAGTCACGATGAAGGGGATTGCTTTGACGGTGCTCTCAAGCCTAAGCCAGGTGGTATGTGCTCAAGCCGGTGACGCCGTCGATCGCCTGAAGGCATGCTCAGAGTTTGAAGGCATGGAGCGGTTGAAGTGCGTCGACGAGCTCTTGCAGGAGGTGGCACCCGAGCCCGCGCAGCCACAAGGTCCGAATTGGATCATCAGCGAGACGACCTCGCCCGTGGATTATAAGCCGCAGATCGCTGCCTCGACGGCGGCGCGTGCGTCCACGCGAGACGCTCCGTCCTCGCTCGCCATTCGTTGTCGTGCCCAGCACACCGAGCTGATGATCTCCACGATGGGTTCCTGGAAATCGGCCACAGGCGGTGACGTGAAGGTCGTATACCGGATCAACCAGGAGCCATCGGTTGAACAAAACTGGAAACCGGCGGAGACTGGGAAGAGTCTCGCCTTTCCAGGTGACGTCGTTCGCTTGCTGCGTTCAATGCCGGATAACGGTCAGCTTCTCGTCAAAGTGTACGATGGAAAAGCGCCTCCGCATGAAACGACGTTCAGATTGACCGGCCTTGATACCGTGCGACGCAAGATCGCGGCGGCGTGCAACTGGTCCGAACGCTGATCGACGCGTATACTCAAAACGATTTTCTGCGTTAGCATCGTGTCGCGCTCTACTTAGCAGTGCGTGCGGGAGCCCGTATGAGTCCCTTGGAGACCGGCAAGAGAGAAGTCTGTCGAAAAATTGAATGCGCTCGCATGAGCGCGGCCCCAAGATTTCGCTGTTTAGGATTGTGAAGTGTCGAGAGGAGTTACTGCATGACGATATTGGTTACAGGCGGCGCTGGGTTCATCGGAGGTCATGCAGTTCTTGCTCTCCTCGATCGGGGCGAGATTCCAGTTGTGTTGGATGATCTGTCGACTGGCAACAGGGCGGCAGTTCCGGCAGGCGTCCCCTTCTTTGCCGGTGACGTCCGGGATACGGAGTTAGTATTGAGCCTCGTAAAAAATCACGAGATTGACGCTATCTTGCATTTTGCGGCCAAAATAGTCGTTCCGGAATCGGTAGCCGATCCGCTCATCTGCGGTCCAGCGGAGAATCCCGACGGTTCAATTGCGGTTATGGGCGAGGGTATTCAGTGAGAGAAGTTGTTGACGCAGTAAGGAGCGTCACGGGAGTTGATTTCGAGGTTCGTCAAGCGCCCCGTCGAGCGGGAGATCCCGCCTCAATTGTAGCAGATAGCGATCAACTCGTGAAACTAGGATGGGAACCAGAACTGAACGATTTACCAACAATGATTGAGCATGCGCACGACTGGGAAAAAAATTGACAGCGGCCGCATAGGATCGGTCGTCCTTAAGACGACCGGGCCAAGCCGCGGGTTCATCGTGCAGACATCCGTGACGCATGGGAGGATAACTCTACCTGGAACCCTCGCGGGAGGGATTCCCCGCGCGCTCTCGTGTCATCCATTGGATTGACGCCACACTCGAAGCGATGCCCGATGACCAGTACCCTACCCGGAACTGGTCCCAAAATGACTAGCGCCGGCCAATTCCGAGATGGGGATGACGCCGCGATCAAACGGATCGTCGCCCTCACCGTCGAAGGAACCATCCTCCCTACTTGCCGCTGAGATCTGCTGCATCATTCCGACCCTACGTTGCTCGTAGTGGAGTGACTGCGCGGGCAACGCAAGCTGTCGTAGGTAATCCGAAAGGTCAGCACCTCGAGCGAATTGCAGATATAGTCTCTCTTCATTCTCTCTGCCGCATAACGGCGGTTGGAAGCGCTGTGTCGACGTTGGGAATCGTTCCGTACACGTGCGTGTGATCATGCGATCTTCGGCCTTTTGCAGACGGTCTGTCTAGGTCGCGGAGGCATTTGTCCTGATCCTTCGCACATGCTGCGCCGGAGATCATGATTGGGGGCGATAATGGCTAGTCTGTCGGATCTGCCGGTAGCGATCGTTGGGGCAGGGCCATTCGGCCTCTCCGTCGCGGCGCATTTGCGGTCGTGTGGCGTGCCATTTCGGATCTTTGGTTCGCCCATGCACCGGTGGCGGGCGCAAATGCCGATGGGCATGTTTCTGAAGTCTGAATGGGGCGCCTCGAGCCTTGCCGATCCGGCCGGGCGCTACACTCTGCAGCAATTCTGTGCGGAGGCAGGGCTACCCTTTGGATCTGGTCCAGTTCCGCTCGACGCGTTCACCGAATATGCATTGTCTTTTCAGCGGCGTCTGGTCCCCATGGTTGAAGATGCATTGGTGACAGCGCTCGAAAGGAGGTCAGACGGGTTTGAACTGAGGCTTGCGAACGGGGAAGGCATCAGGGTCAAAAGTGTTGTGATCGCGACGGGCTTGTCACACGCCGAATTTATTCCGACGAACCTGGCGGAGTTGCCCGGGGAGTTGCGGTCACACAGCAGCGCCCACCGCGACCTGAGCCAGTTCAAAGGTCGCGACGTCGTCGTCGTCGGCGCAGGGCAGTCGGCCCTTGAGACTGCAGCTCTGTTGAATGAAGCGCAGGCAAGGGCAAGCGTGTTCGTACGTGGGTCATCGATTATTTGGCCTGAACCTCCCTCACTTGATCAGCGATCACTCTGGCAACGGGCGCGCCGGCCAGCTTCGGCTCTGGGATCCGGGCTTGAAACCTGGTTCTGTGCTAATGCCCCAATGATGTTTTACCACCTACCTCAAGGAATACGCCTCGACATGGTGCGGGGTGGCAGGGGACACGGACAGGTACTGGGTCCCTCCGGCGCGTGGTGGCTTCGGGAGCGGGTCGTCGGCCGCGTTCCAATCCTGCTGGGCCAATCCCTGCAAGGAGTGGCGGCGAGAGGCGGGAAGGCAGTTCTCCGCGTCAATGGACCAGATGGAAGGTCACGCGATCTCGCTACCGACCACATCATTGCTGCGACAGGCTATCGATTCAGTGCCGGTTCGCTGCCGTTCTTCCGCGAACCATTGCTGCGCGATCTGCGCTGCGTCGAGCAGGTGCCGTTGCTGTCTACCAGCTTCGAGTCCTCAATTCCTGGCCTCTATTTCACCGGCGTAGCGAGTGCCTACAACTTTGGTCCGGTGATGCGCTTCATATGTGGAACTCAATACACGGCCGAGCGCATCTGCCGCCATATTGCCAGACGACGGGTGCCCTCCTGCTCGACTGTTGGGGGACTCACCTCCGGGCGCAACGCGAATATCTCATGAAAGCATCGCCGAACATGACCAAAGGTGGCGCGCATCCCCCGGTCCTCATCCTGAAGACCGGGCGCTATGCCATTCATCATGGCGGGCTTGGCATCATCCGGAGCCTGGGGAGGCTGGGCGTACCCGTCTACACGGTGACTGAGGATCACCTGACCCCGGCGGTTGCTTCCAGATACCTGACAGGGAGCTTTGTCTGGAACCCAGGCGATCTGCCAAGGCCGCAGATGCTTGAAGCGTTATCGAAGATAGGCCGAAATCTCAAGAAGCCGACGATTCTCATTCCCACCGGATGATCTGGGTGCGATCTTGGCCGCGGAAGAAGCCGCGACGTTGCGGGAGTGGTTCGTGTATCCCGATATATCCGCCGGCCTGCCGCGGACTCTTGCGAACAAATGGATGCTACAAGAGCTCTGCAGTCAAATAGGTGTGCCCTGTCCGAAGGCGATGCTCGCCATCTCGATGTCGGATGTGCACGAATTTGCTGAATCCGTGGGGTTCCCGGTCGTTGTCAAAGCGGCGGCGGCGTGGCTCAGTCCGAAGCTGAAGGTATCGATTGCTCACTCAGAACGGGAGCTTATCGACGTCTGGCGACGGGTCGAGGGTTCGAAGAATCCGAACCTGCTAATCCAGGAATACATTCCCCATGGAGACGACTGGTTCTTCCATGGCTACTGCAACGGCGCATCGGACTGCTTGGCTGGTTTCACAGGAATGAAGTTGCGATCGTTTCCTCCACACACCGGCATCACGACGTTGGGCAGATCCGTAACCAATGACGTTCTGCTCCATCAGGCCGAGACGTTGCTCAAGGCAATATCCTATGCAGGCGTAATGGACATTGATTATCGCTTCGACAAGCGAGATGGACAATACAAGCTTCTGGACTTCAATCCACGCATCGGAGCGCAGTTTCGCCTGCTAGTGGACGACAATGGCCTCGATGTCGCGAGGGCGTTCTACCGCGACCTCTCTGGACAGATGGTGCGACGCTCCAGACAGATCGACGGGCGCGTCTTTGTCGTAGAGCCGTACGATCTCCGTACCAGTGTGAACTATTTCTGGCGAGGTGAACTGTCGGCCTCTGCCTGGTTGCATTCATTCAAAGGACGCAGGGAGTTCGCCTGGTTCAGTTGGGATGATCCGCTGCCGTTCCTTATGGCATGGTCGCGCCTTGCGATCCGAGGCGTCGCACGAATAATCCGGATTGGGCCGTTCAAATTCAGATATGGCGCTCGCCGGCGTGCTCGCGTGGGTCAAGCATGCAAATCGGAACAGGGGGCGCCGATCGCGCAGGGCGGCGGCTTGTTGTCCCGTTCAAATCCGATCGCAAAGCCGATGTGGCAGTATCTGGTACGACCGTGGCGGTGGGGGCCAAAATGAGGCAACTCGTAACTCGTAAGAGAGCGAATCTTGCACGGCATTCATTGGATCATGGTGGTATTCCGCGGAGTGTCTATCGCAGTAATCGCAGATACCGGGACAATGATACTGTCAGACTCGTCATAGGGCAGTAATTTGTTGCGGCCGAAAAGACCCTCGTCGCTTCCGTATCAGGTGACCCGTCACGCGAGGCGGTCAGGCGGTTTTGCAGGATGTCGAGCCTCATGCGCGCCAGAACGCGGAAAGCTGAGTCTATTCGCGCTCGGCGGCGGCCTGGGTATAACCCGCCGTGCAGGCGACGTGCTGCCGACCCCTTCGTCATCTCCTTCCGACGCGCTGCGGATCGTCACTGGTCGCGTCGGTCCGGCCTTTCTCTGCGGCATTTGAACTGCTTAGCCTACGGACAGGCGCGTCAGGACCGTCCTGATATCCCAGGGTGACCTCGACGGTGTCACCCGGCTGCAACTCGGTATCCTCGCTTGCGATAATCCGTTCCGGCCCTTTCTCGCCTTTTCTGATGATGGCAATCTCGGCTTTATTGCCGGCTCCCCGTACGAGTTGTGATCGAACCATCGCAGTGTACTGAAGCTTCTCGCCGACGCTCTGCAGCCTTTCGCGAATTTCGTTGAGCTTTACACTGGTGTCCTGCAGCTCACGGAGCAAGTCGAGCCTCCGCTGGTCGTCGAGCTTTTCCAGCTTTCTGGCGAGCTCGTCCTGTTGCTTCTTGACCTGCATCAGTTGCGCATTGGACTGCAGCTTCCGAGTTGATGACAGCAGCACCGCGCGACGCGCATCCGTAACGCGAGGGCTGGTCAAGGAACCCTTGGCGAAGAGATCGTTTGCTTTCTGCAGTTCTTCGAGGTCTGACTGAAGTCCCTCTTCTTCTTTCTTCTGCTGCACGACAGTACGCCGACCTCGTCGTCTCCGTTTCGAACGCCGCGCTGGAGGAACGCCTTCTCCCGCTGATAATCGCTCTGTTTGGTCTTCAAATATTCGGTTTCTGCATTGACGATTTCCGAAATCGCCGATGGAGCTATAGGCACGTCCCTCAGACCGTGTGGACTGATTGGCGTCCCCTCTCCGAGCTCATTCTTGATGCGCCACATACGCGCCTGTTCTTTGGCGAACTGTGTCCAAAGCGATCCATACTCGCTTCTCAAATCTGCTGATTCGAGATACGGGTTATTCATTCTGATATGCATGATGTCGTAGCCGCCCGCCACAGCGATGACCTGGCGTGCGGTGGTGGCTGGACGATAAGGGTACTCACCCGGCTTCGACACGTCCCCATTTACGTATATCGGCCTGTACTCCGCCACGATCGTCGTGACCTCATCTGCGTCTATCACGACGACGATCTCACGGCCATCCGGAGTCCTCTGTCGAAACACCTTGCTCGCCAGTGCGCCCCGGATTTGGGTTCGGATCTGCGATAAGGGCAAGCCGGCCACTGGAACCACTCCGATCAGCGGCAACGAAATGTTCCCATCTATTTGGACGGGAGCACGATGCCGTAGCTCGGGCACGCCCGCCACCGCAACCTCGAGTACATCTCCGACGTTTACTTGATATTCGGCCTTTGCTTGGGTGACGGAAATTATCAGGCCAACAGCTACCAAGCCGCACTTGATGCAACGACCCAGATTACTGCCAAAGACATCGATATCGAAACAGTTGCGCAGCTTGGAATTCGGCATGGCGGCAGCTTCCTGTGCGGATGTGGTCACCGGGTGAAATCCTTCAAACCTGTCCGCAGAAGGCAGCCCGCGGCGCTTCGACCTGGCTACCGTCCGAGCAACCGTCCATACGGCGGCGCGATCCGCAAACCACCGGGCTGTTCATACGTTCGCGCCAGGCTGCTCAATGCCATCCTGGCTATCTTCGATTGATCGGTCTTCTATTGAGTCGCATTCCCATCAGACACATTAGGATGGGCACTTCGAGCGGATTGCTCCTCGGTGTCGCTTCGATTTGGTGTTGCTTGATTTGTTGTTGCTTCGAGCGGATTGCTTCAGCAACAATTTTAATCCCGCACTGCCACGGCGCAATGACCCATCGTAGTTACCCCTCACACCGTACCCATTTATTGCCAATTCCCAGCCAGTGACCCGAATGCTACTGACTTGGCTGGGAGACGCAGTGACCGGGTGAGTGCCTGAGGCAGAGTGCACAGTGCACAGTGCAGAGTGCTAGAGAGTGCCATGAATTATGCCTCCTTTACCAATTTGCCGGCCTCTACCAAGTTTCCAGCACATTCGGTCGATGTCGGCAGGGCAGTTCCAGCACGCGTCGGTAGGGGCCGATTGGCTGCGCTGCTGGTACTGGCAGCAGGTACCGAATTCCTACTCGTAGCCGTTGCGGCCTATTTCGCAGCCGTCCTCTATCATCGGTTGGTCCTGCTGCAACCGCCGGACCCCGGCAAGTACATTCCGGAATCCCTTCTGATTTCCACATTGGATTTGCTCGTTTCCATTGGGCTCCGGCAATATTCCCGGATTCAGACACAGCCCCGCCACGTGTTCCTATGGAACGGCGCAAGCAGCGTCTTCCTCGTCTTCTCCTTCTTCCTCTCGACGATATTCCTTCTGAAAATCTCCGAAGACTACTCGCGCGTTACCGTCATGGTTCAAGCCGTGAGTGTCAGCCTCGCGGTACTCTGCACGCGGACAATATGGTTCTCATTGCTGCGGTCCGCCATTGCGTCGGGCCTGGTCGATGCCAGGCGCGTCATTCTCATAGGCGACCCGCGTCAGTGCGTGCATTTCTCCGCTCGGGCGATGGCCACCGGAATTCGGACCATCTGCTCGTTCGAATTTCCGACGGTTCACGCCCACTCCTCGGTACCCGCGCGCCTCGGCGCCGTCCAAGCGCGACTTGATGCCCGCCAACTGGTCGCGGCTTGCCGGCCCGTCCGGGCGGATGACATTATCATTTTGATTTCGCAACAGGACGTTCCGTCTGCCCTCGCGCTTGCCAGCGCCCTATCAGAACTGCCAGTTGACGTTCACATCGTCCCGGAGGGATCTGTCGATCTGATGGCCGTGTCGCGGATTACTCAGTTCGGCAACATGGTGACGATGCGGATCTTCCAGTCTCCCCTTACTCCTTTCAACCGAGCAATTAAACGAGCATTCGACGTCGCCGCTGCAATCGTTGGCCTTATTTTGCTTAGCCCCTTCTTCGTCCTCGTTGCGCTCGCAATCAAAGCAGATTCCCGTGGGCCGGTGCTATTTCGCCAGACCCGGCACGGCTACAACAACGAGCCCATTCGCGTGCTGAAATTCCGAACGATGACCGTGATGGAGGATGGTGACAATTTCAGACCAGTCATCCGACACGATCCACGTGTGACCCGCTTGGGACGCATCTTGCGCCGCACCAATATCGATGAGCTTCCGCAGTTGTTCAATGTTCTGGTCGGCGACATGTCGATCGTCGGGCCCCGTCCACATGCAACCTCGCAAAACGAGTCGTTCGCTGAGCTGATTTTGTCATTCTTCCGTCGCCACAACGTCAAGCCCGGCATTACGGGCTGGGCTCAGGTCAACGGTTACCGTGGTGACACCGACACCCTCGAGAAGATGCGGCGCCGTGTGGAGCATGATCTGTACTATATCGACAACTGGTCACTCCTTCTCGATCTCAAAATCATAGTCATGACCTTCTTTTCCAGAAAGGTGTACTGGAATGCTTATTAACGCGACTCCGTCTGCTGCATCTTCTGCTAAACGACCCTTAACTTAGAGAATCTCAGGGCGTATTGGACTTGGACCTCCAGGCGCTTTGTTTTCATATGATGTGCGGAGCCTCAGAAGTTCAACTATTAGCGCTGGTACAAGAAAATGCTGCAGACCAATAGAACGGAAAATTCGGTAGATCCGGACACCATGCCGCCGGAATTTCGTTTGCCGACCGAGTCTCTGGCAGCTGGAATGGCATTCATACGACGACACCTCTTGATCGTATCGTTGACGTCTTTGATAATGCTTGGCATTGCCATCCTCTACCTCATAACTGCAGTACCGTCGTTTACCGCCGACGCGGAAGTCGTCATAGATTCGAAAGCTGCTCCAGGAGACGCTACGTCGGTATCAACGATCGTGGAAAGTCAGATCGCGATCATAAAGTCTGAGAGTATCGCTCGTACCGTGATAGGAAAATTAGGTCTGGCAGAGGATCCGGAATTTGCCGGCCACGGGAGCGCCGTGCGGGGCATGGTCAGGTCGATATCCCGGCTGCTAGGCTGGAGTAAACCAGAAACACAATCTAGCGCGATGCGATACGCCGTGGAATCGTTCGACCGTAAGTTTTCGGCTAAGCGCGTCGGCCTTACATACATTGTCGATGTTACCTTTGAGTCCAGCGACCCCGACCGAGCGGCGCAGATCTTAAACACCATCTTGGAGACATATATTGCGGGACAAATGGACGCAAAATTCACATCGGCTTTGCGAGGTGAGAAATGGGTTAAGGATCGGCTGAACGAATTGAACAGCCGGGCAACGAATGCTCAAAATGCAGTGGCGAATTATCATAAGAACAGGAACAATATCGGGGGTTCCGCAGAGCCTGGCGATGCAGGGACATCTCCATCGCAATTGACAGCGAGGATGCAGGGTGAGGTTCGTGAACTGGAAGCCGCAGCGGAATCCGCCGCAAGGAATTACGATAATTTTCTCCGTATGCTGCGTTACATGGAGGCGCAACAGCAGTCCTCGCCGATGTTAGAGGCGCATCTGCTCACCGAAGCTGCCCCTCCCTTGAGGGCCAGTTCGCCGAAGATCGGAATCGTGCTTGGAATATCGACAGTTGGAGGGGTGCTTCTTGGTCTCGCTATCGGAATGCTGCGCGATTTGTCAGATCGAGGCATCCGCACCAGCGGGCAGGTCTGGAAGGAGCTTCAAATAGCCTGCATCGCAGTTGTCCCAGGGGTCAAGTCCGCCGGCGCAAGGCTTGGCGCGCTGTTCGCGGATAGCGCGCCTCAACACGAGTGTGCATTATCTACCGCCAGATCGAGAAGCATCGTGCGCACCGAGAATCCAATCTGGACTATTACAGAAGCACCACAGTCTCGATTTACCGAGTCGTTTCTCGACATCAAGCTAGCCATCGATTCCATGAACCTGAAGGGTAAGCGAAATCAGGTTATTGGGATTACCTCAGCGCAACCCGACGAGGGAAAGTCAACCGTTGCAGCGGCCTTGGCGTTACTGATGGCACAAACTGGAGCCAGGGTTATTCTGGTGGACTGCAACTTGCGAAATCGATCGCTCTCGGCTGCATTGGCTCCGGCCGCAGAGTTTGGTGTTTTGGATATCATGTCTGGCTCGGCTTCAGCGCGCGAAGCTACATGGATCGAGCCAACGACACAGTTGGCCTTTCTACCAGTTGGCAACAACTCTCGACCTTACGCGAGTGAAGTTCTGGTATCGGAGATGCTCGACAGAGTATTTCAAAATCTTCGCGAAGCTTACGAATACATCATTGTCGATCTGCCAGCGGTGGCGCCGGTTGCGGATGTGCGGGCCGGGATGTGTGCGTTAGATTCGTTTATCTTTGTAATGGAAGCAGGTCGCACGAACATCGATGTCGTAAAGCGTGGTCTCGATGTTATTCGACAAGAAAATGTCATCGGCATCGTACTCAATAAAGCAAAGTACGCTGGTGTATAGGCGCAGCGGGTAGGTAAGCGCATGTCGGAAGGTGCGAGGCGTTCTGCTCGTCTGGCGCAAAAACTGCAAAGGCAAGTGCTGTTCGATGAATCTATGTACCAAGAAGGAGTATGGCGCGCATCATCTCGATGAAGGCCGATTTGCCAATCTCGGGATGGCGCTCAAAACCGTGTCGAAACGAACCGCCCATAAAGCCGGCGCGTCGTCCTCCATTGCCGTGTCCGATCACGCAGCATCCGGGTCGAGCCACCGATTATTCTGTTCCGCCAGGGACCGTTACCCCACATATCGAGTGGACATGACCGAGCTGTTTTCACGGTGGCTGGTAGGCGCGGGATATCGCATCGACTGGTTAATGGCGAGAGCTGACCCCGGTCCGTCGGAGGTTGTGATTGCTTCGCCCGAGGAACGCACTTTCGTAGTCGGGACTGGATCGATCCGCGCCCAACTCGCAGGTCTGCGCCTCATCGGAAGGATCGCCGTCGCCATTCTGCGCGGTGAGTACGACATTGTGCAGGCTCGCGACCGATCGACATCATCCCTTCTATTTCTCGTGTTGGCCAGATTGGCCGGTCGACCGTTTGTGTACTGGATGTCGTTTCCAATTCTCGAGGCGACCCTCGAACGTGCTCGCGACCCGAGGGAAGCGATCCCGACCTGGCGTCGCTTGGCGATGCAGGCCTACGTGACCGTGGGAAGACCTGTCCTGTACCGGGTCGTTCTGAAAGCCGCGGATCACGTTTTTGCCCAGAGCGAGCGAATGAAAGCAGCGCTTGTTCAGCGGGGAGTCGCGGCGCAAAAGATAACGCCGGTTCCGATGGCAGTCTCGGTTGATCAATTCAACCCGTCGAACGTCGCACCGTCCGATGACCGGCGCCTGGGCGGGCGGACTGTCCTCGTCTACATGGGGACGAGCGTACCGAGCCGCCGGATCGATGTCATCGTTCGGGCGCTCGGCGCGGTGGTGCGGAAAGGCCATGACGCCGTTCTCGTGCTGCTCGGCGACACGCGACCGATTGATCGGGACTCGTTGCTTCACATAGCGAATGAGGAGGAGGTGGCCGATCGCCTGATCTTCACCGGCCATCTCCCCCTTGCACAGGCGCTCGGCTATGTTCGGCGCGCAGATGTTTGCCTTTCCCCGTGCCCCTCCGACCCGCTGTTCGTCGTCGGGACCCCGACCAAGCTGGTGGAGTATCTCGCCATGGGCCGGCCGGTGGTCGCGAACGATCATCCCGACCAGCGCGAAATCTTGGAGGCAAGTGGAGCAGGATTGATTACCGACTTTTCTCCCGAAGGTTTCGCCGAGGCAATCGCCATGCTGCTTTCCGACAGAACCGCCGCGGAATCCATGGCTATGCGCGGTCCGCCTTGGATCGCTACACACCGATCGTACGCCCTTCATGCCGAGCTGGTCAGCTCCGTATACTCGGAGCTCATTCGGGTGGCGCCACGGTGACGCTCGCAGGTCCAACCATCACTGTCGGTGTCCGCGAGAGCGCGCGCCCAACCCGCGCTGGGGACGCGTCACGCCGTGTAGCGAGTCCGGCCGCCAATAAATTTCTCATCGTCTTTCTTGCAGCCTGTCTGCTGTTCGAGTTCGGTGCGTTCCGAAGGCAATTGTCTGGAATGGATCCCGGTCTCCCGAGTCGATGTGGCAACACCATCCATAATCGTCCAGATCCTGACTGCATCGATCATTGTTGCAGGTGGCGCACTTCTCCTTTGCTCACGTCGTGCGATCGATATGGTACTCGGCACCTGGCCCATCTTCGTGATGCCGGCCTTGGCGTTTATGTCGATGTTTTGGTCTCCGGATGCCGAGTTCACGGCTCGAAAGAGCGTCCCCTTTTTTGCAACGGTGCTGGTCGGGTTTTTGGTCGCGTCTGTGTTGAGTACGAAAGACGCCATTCGCCTGTTAGGCCGCGTCCTGTCGCTCGCAACCTTGTTCAGCGTCGTCTGTGTGTATCTTTTCCCGTATTATGGACTACATAATTCGTCAGATTTTGCAGGGGCAGCGTTAGCTGGGGAGTGGCGCGGGGTTTTTGTCCATCGGACTAATTTGGGCCACGTTGCGGGTCTTACGTTGGCCTTGTTAATCGCCTATGGCAGCCTCATATGGTCGTCCCGTCCTTTTCGTTATCTGACCGTGGCTCTTTCGGTTGCTTGCATCATCGGAGCCGACTCCGGTGGCGGCTTCCTAACGGCAACCTTCGTTCCCTTCGCACTGCTGGTCACGCAAGCGTTGATCAGAGTAAAACCGGCTCATCGCAGCGCGATCCTCGTCTTGATGCTCGTCACCGTCGTGCCTGTGATGGTACTTGCCCCCAAACTACTTTCGGTGGGGCTTGCCGTTCTCCATAAGCAACCGGATCTATCGGGTCGTATCCCCTTGTGGGATACGCTGCTGATCTTGGCCGGGCAGCAACCCCTCCTTGGATACGGATACGCCGCCGGCTTCGTCTACGTGGTCCAACCCAGCGTTGTGGCCGCAACGGGATTCGCATATGCGCACTGCCACAACGGGTATCTTGAGGTGCTGATAGCCTTCGGCTATCTCGGGCTTGGGATCTGCTTAGCTGTCATAATATGGCTCTTGAGGGCAACCGGGCGGCTTGTTGTCGCGCCGCCCGCTCACCTCGGCCATCTGAGCGGGTTTCCCTTCACTATCGTCATATACGTGCTTGGCGCAAACTGCATCGAATCGTTCCTGATAACCGAGAGCAATTACGCAGTTGTACTGCTTGCACTGGCGGCGGGCCTTGCAACAAGAGCAAAGCTTGAAGTTCGAGAGCTCAGCGCACGGACCGCCGCTTTCCGCCAGGAGCGTTGACCATGTATAGCCAAACTCAAGTAAGCGCCGGCGGGAGCATGGTCTCCGGACGACAAGATGGGATTTACGTCTGGCCTCGACTCAGGCGTGCGCTTGGCGTTCATATCACCGCCAGAACCCTGAATTTGATCCTCGCATTCGGATTTCAGGTCCTCGTCGTCAAGAGGCTGCCGGTCGGGGATTACGCGACCTATGCCGTCCTTCTTGCCGCACTGATGCTCGGCGCAGAGTTTATTATCGTTCGGCATCGACAGGACGGTGTACCGGTTTGTGCCCGATCTGACGTTGCGCAGAGAGCGCGACGCGTTGCTCGCGCTGGGCCTTGGGATCGGGGTGGCGCGTATTGCCGGGATTGCGCTGTTCCTCATCGCTATCCAATACGGCGTCCTCGACTGGTTCACGTCTGAAAAGCTTACTACTACCACTCGCGTCGCATTCGCCGTTTGGTACATTGCAACCAGTATGTTCGGTGATGCCGATGCGCTGGCGCAGACGTGGGTTGCTCATTCCCGATTGGCAATCGCGACGACCCTGGAAGTCGTCGTCCGCTTTGCCACGATCGTGCTGCTTCTCGCGACGGGCCACGCGGCGACCGCCGAGTTGGTTGTTGTGATCAGCGCCGCGACTGCCGTGCTGGCGTTGGCGACCATTGTCGTCCTTCTCGTGCCGACAGTTACCGCATTGTGGCGAAGCCAGGTCGCGGTCGACACTGGTACGCCTGTCGACGTCAAGCAGGCGCCACGCTTTGCGGCGACGATTTATCTGGCCCTCTTTGCCTGGGTTGTGTCGAACCCTTCCGTGGTGCGGCTAGTAGCGGCCACCGGGCTCGACGTGCTGGCTCTTGCCGGGTTTTCCTTTGCACAAAGCCTGCTGGGATCGCTGCAGCGTGGCCTTCCAGGCACCCTGGTGCTGCCGGCATTGGAACCGGTGATCATGGCCAACATGGCGCGGGGAGTATCGCGCGAAAAGCTGTTCGCCCCGCTGTCGCTTGTCTACAAGCTCGATCTCGTTTGCAGCCTTGCACTCGTGACAGCCACTTCGGTCGCCGGCGGAGCGATCGTCCGGATTCTCGCAACGCCGGCATATGCCGAATATTCCTTCGTGTTGCCGGTGCTTGCGGGGATGATGGCCATCAACACGGCCTACAGGATCTTTGAAATTGTAGCGAATCTTAATTTCAATCAGAAGGTGTTTCTGCTCCTGTCGCCATTGGGATTGGCGTCGGCCGGTGCGATCTATCTGACCATAGGAAGGTACGGCATTTCGAGCGTACTTGCGTTTCCCCTGATAGAGAACGCTGCTCGGTTTTGCATCTTTCTAGTTGTTTATCGAAAAGACGTCGTGGGTCGCGCCATCGACCTCGTGCGAATGTTTGAGTTCGCCTTGATAAGTTTCGTTGCGATCGTGGCGGGTTTGGCTATCAGAGAAGCTGATCGGAGCACCCTCGGACCGCGTAGCGTTGGTCGTCGCCGCTGGATGTGTTGCCGCAATGATCGGCACCATTCTCCTGTTGCGCCCGCTACGGCCGGACGAGCGAGAGGTGGCATTGAGCATGATACCTAAATCGTGGTCTTGGCCTCGCAACGTGGCCATTTGGTTAACGCGTTGATCGGGGAGGATGACATGCCCTTTGCATTTTGCGACCGGGAGCTCGTGATCCGCTTGTTTTGACTTCTTGGGATCGGCGTCATGAACATACTGAAGCAGTGGTTGCGAAGGGAAGATGACCGAAATTGCACCCGGACCAAAGCGGCGGAAGAAAGCTTAAGTCGCGACAGATCGCTCATGTTGCACGTCCGAGACGTCGCCGTCTTCAATCCAACGATCTCCGCACGCGCTTGTAAAGCGCCGAATGCACACGCTATGGAGGACCGCAGTCAGGCCGATAAAAGCAGTCTCGACATGTCCATCGAGCGGGATGTGCTTCGCGTGTTGGTCGCGACACCCCTCGGCCAGTTTGGCCGAGGGGGAATTGATCGGCTGACGGATCTCATCGTTGAGACCATCGGTCGACGCAAGGATCTCGGGGTTGGGGTGGAGCGACTGGTGACCAGGGGAGAAAAGGGATGGTGGCCGCTCGTTTTTGCAAGCGCACTGTGTCAACTAGGGATTGCGATAGCGCGGCGTGACGTTGACCTGGTACACATTCAACTCGCGTGGGGCGGCAGCATATACCGTAAGCTCATGATCGCGGCGATCGCGCGATATTTGAGGGTTCCCTACGTTGTGCATCTTCACAGCGGCCGCTTCGATCGTTCTTGGGCGGACGCCGGAAAGTATCTGGCTCGAAGGATCGACCGACTGTTCATGGATAGTGCGGCGATCATCGTTCTCGGGCAATGTTGGGCTCGCCTCGTCCTCGATCGGCTGCCAGATGTGAAGGACAAGCTGACCGTTCTTCCAAACACGACCGCCGCACCGAGTGGGCCGCATCAATTACGCTCGAACGGCGATCGAATCCAAATTACCTTCCTGGGTCATGTGCAACCCGAGAAGGGCGTTCCGCAGCTCATCGAGGCTCTCGGAAGACTATCAGCCCGCGCCGACTGGTCGGCGACGATAGCTGGAAATGGCGAATTGGATCAAAGTCGCTCCCATGCCCGGCGATTGGGAATTGCCGATCGAGTGGATATACCGGGGTGGCTTAGCCCCCACGAAACAGCGGCGCTGCTCCGCAGCACCGACATCTTGGTGCTTCCGTCTTTCGTGGAAAATCTCCCAATGGTGGTGATAGAAGGCTTTGCCTATGGCCTAGCCGTGGTTGCAACGCCGGTAGGTGCGGTACCCGAAGTCATCACCGATGGGCGCAACGGCCTGTTGGTTCCAGTTGGAGATGTGGAGGCGCTCGCCGGCGCGCTGCATCGATTGCTCGAGAATGGGGAGTTGCGGCGAAATCTGGCCGACGCTGCTCGCTGCGACTATGCCGAGCGGTATGAGATCGGCGGCTATATCACACGGCTGGTTTCGACCTGGCGAAGGGCGGCCAAATGTTGAAGTATGCGATCTTCGTGTGGCGATGGTACTTAACGGCGAGAGGCTCACGCAAAGCAAACGCCACATCAAAGATAAGGCAATCGACGCCTTGGACGGTTATGCGGGAGAAGGCAATGCGGTTACGCCAGTCACTTAGATTGTCATCACCATTAGTGCCAATCCTGTCGGGATTCTTAGCTCTCCCCGGCTTGGCGGCAGCAAACAATGAGAGCAGCTGGGCCCTTTTAGGCAGCGCATCCTCGGTAGGTGGTCGCAGCTTTCCGCCGATGAATATTGCGGACGGCGCCCAGGCACCGCCGACCCCGACCGAGGGGGGCGCAACGGAAACGGACATCACCTCGTTCTCTGGTGCCAATGACTCAACAATAATGATCGGCGGAACTCAAGGCCGCCGTCGAGAACGCAAACCAGAGTTGGAGCCTAGCCAAGCCTAATAGCAGCACGCTCAGGTTCGAGGTTCATCCGGGGGATCATTTCATTGGTTCCAGCTGGAACGACGTGACAATGGGCGGCGGTGCCGAACGTTCTGAGATAGAGATGTTCACGCACTATCTCCCGGATACTCAAATCAACATATCCTACGGTTTTACCCTGGAGCCAGGAGCGACAAATACAGCTTCATGGATGGTTCTCGGCCAAATCCACGGTCTCACCGGCGGTAACCCTCCATTCGCCGTCGCCATGTACGGCGAGCATATGACCATTATCGCACGCGGCCCCTCCAATGCGGAGAACGATGTCTATAAGGACCCGAAACCCATTCAGCGGGGTCATCAATACCAAATGAATATCCAAGCCACGTTTGGCAGTGACGGAAACGGAACTCTGAAGGTATGGCGGGATGGGGTGGCGATCGTCAACTATGCGGGACCGCTAGGAGGTGGGAGCGGCGATTACTATTACTGGAAGCAAGGCATCTATCGCGCGCCAGGAGCCACGAACACGATTGCGGCGAACTATAGTAACCTGCAGATAACGACGGGATCGGCATCGACCCAACGGTGATCATTCTCAACCGATGTACCCGTCATCAGCTCGTGCCGGAAATCCCGCTGTGCGCAACAGGATACCAGATGCGATACTGGCTATCTATTCCGCGCTCGCCAAGAATGTCTCTGCCGCAAGTTGGTCCAATGTCTTGAAGGTTCCCCATTGGCAGATGCGTTCGAGCATCTTGCAATACCCGGGCAGCCAGTATTGGGAATAACAATCATGCAAGCCAAAGACAACCAATTCATTTTCCTCAATCGTCTTTAGCGCACGCTGTTCCCAATTTTGGTATTCAACTCCATGATGGTGCAAGCCAAAATCATCAAACCGCACCGGGATTTTTACAACGCGGTTTTCTACATGAGGCGTTTGGCTGCCGACCCGCTCCGCCGGAATCGCCAGCCATTCAAAATTGTGATAACACAAATTGGCGTCTATCAATTCAGGGGTGAGTGCGGATTGGCCAGGGTGATATCCTTTGATGCGGTAATCTATCCGTCGGCATGCTTCGAGTTGTGGTACTGCCCCTCGCAGGGGTGAAGGCAGAAGCCGACGCATTGCCTTTCGCATCACGCGGGCGTACCGGCGCCTGCCACCAAGTGCGCGACTCGCCAAGAACTGTTCAAACCGATGTGCGGCGCCCGATCCGGGGCGATGGTCAAACGAGTGAAAAGCAATGCAATGACCATCCTGGGCTATGCTTGCCCGGACATCCGGCAAAAATAAACCAACGGCATTATACGTGGCACGAATACCGAATCGGCGTTCGACAGATAAGCATCTCCTCGAGCGCCTGCGCCGCGTTTGCGTTTGCGTACGATTTGAGTTGCGGGTCGATGCCCGCATGACCGATGCCTCTTTCCACGTCATGATAGATGCAGATCGTCCTTGCCTTGGTCGTGCTGCCCGCTTGGTTCTTTACAGGCTCAACCAGCCGGTCTCGATGTTGAGGTACATCAATAACCCACCATAGACCCGCGCGCTCTGCTCTAAAATACGCGCATACATGATGGTCATAGATGCGGTCGAAGAGCTCACGATTGAGCGTTTGTCGACGCTTGGGGTCCGTCATCGAGATGACCAGTTCCGCCGTTGGTATCAAGATGCGCTTCAAATTGCGCTCGACGGCAAAATTCAGAATGCCATTGAGCAGCATGTGGTTCCAACCCTTGAACCGATTCTCGATCCGGGTTTTGAGTTCGCGCCGCCGTGAGATGCGCTGTACTAAATCCGAAAGGTGATTGTTGGTGTAGAGCGTATCGCCGCGGAGCACGAGGTTTGCAGTTGCAACAAGCCCAACTCTGCCCAAGTGCTGCTGATGCCAGATAATATCGTCATCAAAAAACAACTCGGGCGGCAAGTCCGCGATGGCACTCGGTGCGGCGTAGAGAACGACTTGCCAAAGCTGATTGGGGACAGCGTCCGGAAACAGTTGTTCGGCCGATACGAATCCATCGGGTCCACATTTGGGGAGATAGTACAGGCGATGCGGAAAAAAATATCGCGCCTTAACTCCCTTGTTAACGAACTCGTCTCGCCGCGCCTCCGTAATCTCTCGAAAAAACATTATCTTCCCCGCCGCTAACTCCAATTCCTCACCACTATCCACTAAGCCGGTCGCAAAAAGAGAGCCGGGTCGAGGCCTTGGCTCTGGCAATCCGCACAGCACGATCACGATTTGCTCGATAGTCCGCGTCGAGAAATATTGCTCTGCCAGTTGTCGCACCCAACGTGCGCCGCGGGATCGCCCTGGCAAACCGTGGGCGGATGATCCAAGATGCCCCGGCCACAAGCACGTGTGCTAGCGCAAAATTCACCCAAGGTGCGACCCTTTCGGATTACCCCGTGCTTCGCCACTACGATGCAACGAGGGATCGACCGATTGTTGCGTCAGATAGACCTTCGACCACCAAACTCGGGCGGACCTGCCAGCGAGACAACAAGCATCTGCGAATTGCATCGCCTTCGTTGTTGCTCTATCGGCTGACGGGGGTTTGGCCTTTCAACGTTTCAATAAGCATTCGTGCAGACCTCCCTGGCGAAAAGCGCGAGCAGATTGATTTGCAGATCGAAGAGGCTACGCTCCGCTATGCCGATTTCGTCGCCGCGGACGAGATCTTTTCGACCGGTAAGTTCGCCAAGGTCGCTCCGGTGATCCGGATCGACGACCGCAGCTCGCGCCCGGGCCGTTTCGGACAAGCATCGGAACGTAGTTGCGGAACGCAGACTCCACATACCAGCTGGAGAGATTGCAGCGGATCGAGTATTTTCTGCTCGCTTCACGGTACTGGCGACTTTTGGCGCGCTACGAGCAGGGCATGGCGCGTGACGTTCAACTCTCTCCGCGTCAACGCAATCTCACCGGAA
The DNA here is from genome assembly GCA_963774775.1 of uncultured Alphaproteobacteria bacterium. Classification (GTDB taxonomy): domain Bacteria; phylum Pseudomonadota; class Alphaproteobacteria; order Rhizobiales; family Xanthobacteraceae; genus Bradyrhizobium. The sequence goes on along the minus strand of CAVZGZ010000011.1, from coordinate 119,954 downwards.
ATGGGGGATTTATAAGTACCCATAAAGGGGTAGGGCGCAGTGCACGATTTGGCGTCTTTCTGACGTCATTCATTTCTGAGTACACCGCAAGATAAAGTGACCGCCTATCCGAAAACACCGATCCTAGGCGAACCTAGTTGCGCAAATCGACGGCGATGTTGGTCGAACGGCGAGGCACCGTTCGCGACCGATTGCCAACAGTTTGCGCGAGGCTCTTTGGCTTTCTGGCGAGGCTTAGGCACAGCTGATGCTCCACCAACGAACGTTAGCTCCTTCTTTGGTTGTCGATGAGGCTGTCCGCCGCTCCGAAGAGGTGGTTCAAACCAGAGCAAAGCTCCTCCGCCCGGACATCCAGCTGCTCAGAGCATGGGCGGTTCTCGTAGTCGTCCTCAATCACGCACGGCTTCCCTATCTTCCGGGAGGCTTTCTCGGAGTAGATATCTTCTTCGTCATATCTGGCTACTTGATGACTGGGCTGATCGACGAAGCTCTCGACAATGGCAGCTTCACCTTCAGTGGCTTCTATGCGCGTAGGGCTCGTCGCCTATTGCCGGCAGCTTACGCGACTTTCACGCTCACGGCCATCGCGGCACCGCTGCTTCTCGACGCGACCGAGCTCCGAAGCTTCGCCGCGCAGCTGGCTGGCGCGTTCACCTTTACCGCAAACTTCGTGCTTTTGCATCAGACGGACTACTTCGGAACTGAGGCGGTGACGAAGCCGCTGCTCCACGTATGGTCGCTATCGCTCGAGGAACAGTACTATCTCGGTCTTCCCATCGCGCTGTACCTATGCCCACGTCGCTTTCGGCTATTTCTCAGCATCGCGGGCGTAATCATAAGCGTAGCGATCTGCGAGGCGTTCATATCGCGGAACGTCTCGGCAGCCTTCTATTATCTGCCGAGCAGGGCGTGGGAGCTGGGGGGCGGATCCGTGGTTGCCCTGATGCTGCGGCGGAACATCATCGCACCAATCTCGATTCCAGCGCTACGCTGGGCGTGCGTAGCGGTCCTCCTAGTCGTCCCCGTAATCGCGGACGAGCGAGGGCACCCGGGCGTAGCCGCTGCGGTTGTATGCCTCGCGACTGCAGTGCTCCTCGTCCCTGGCGCAAACCTCGGTAGAGCCGAGTCCGCGCTGTGGCCGCTTACCGCCGTTGGCGATCGGTCCTATTCGTTGTACCTAGTGCATTGGCCGCTGTTCGCTTTCGCGAGCAACGTTTTCTTGACCCCGGTGCCCGCCCGGGTGAACATCGCGCTACTCGGCATCGCGGCTATCTGGACCGAGCTGCAGTACCGCTTCGTAGAGCACCGCTTCCGTAGGTTCCTGATCACGAGGCGGAGCGTCGCGATTCTCCTGCTTCTGCCGATCATTCTGACCGGGGCGAGCTTCATGCTTGCTAGTTCGATGAGCACCGTCGACACGCAAGTGCGAGCTGGCGGATTCGGTCTGGCGCCAGCATGCGAATACAGGGATCAGTTCGCGCCGATTCCTAGTTGTATGAGCAGAGTTAATTCGCGAACGCTGCTTTGGGGCGACTCCTTTGCCATGGCGTTAGCGCCAGGCCTAGCGGCGTCTTCTCCGCAGGGAATTATTCAGGCTACGAGGAGCGTATGTGGACCCCTCCTCGGTTTGACACCGCTGAATTGCGCGCACAATCGACGTTGGAGTGAGAGTTGTGCCAGGTTCAACGAGTTGGTGTTCGACTATTTGGCTAAGCACCCGGAGATCGACACCGTAGTACTCTCCAGTGCTCTTACTCAGTATGTACCGGGTGCGGAAGATCTGGACTGGCAGTATCTAGTGAAAACGCCGGACGGATTCAGCGAGCGGCCGCAGAGCACTGCGTTGCTGCTCAAAGCCTTAGTCACCACCGTCTCCGAGATCCGCCGCCTCGGGAAGCGGGTCATCCTAGCGGCTCCGCCTCCTGCGGGCCCGTTCGATATTGGGCGTTGTCTCGAGCGAATCGCCGAGGGCAAGCCGACGGTCACCGGCCATTCGGATTGTACATTCGCTTTAGAGGAATACCGCGAGCTCCGCGGCGAAGTTCTGAGCTTCTTGGACCAAGTGAAAGCGCAAGATGCGGCGCCGCTTCTCGATCTCGACGAGCAATTGTGCGGGGTCGAACGGTGTCAGACACGGCTGAACGGAACGATGCTCTATCGCGACGGCCATCACCTCAGCTCGGCTGGATCGGTCGAGCTTGGGAGAAAGATGGGCTGGGGCAATCTAGTGGACCGGTTTGCTCGTTAAGGAGGGCGGGTGTCCATCACCGCAGTGATGAGGCGATGGGCACACTATTACCATTACCCAGCTCACAATTCGCTGGTACAGCGCCCCTTGAAGCGCTGTTGGCGAACAGGGGCTTTGGTCCAGACGAACGGTTTGGCGTGCTGACAAGGCCGCTACCGAGAGGCTCGTGCGAGAGCGTCTCAAGCGGCAAGGCTTTCTCCGGCAAGTGGTGGTGACCGACAAGCTGGGCTCGTATGGCTCAGCTCGCAAAGCGCTCGGCCTGTGCGTTCGCCATGAGCAGGGCTTGCGCAATAGGCGTCGTTTTGAGCCCACCTTCTCCTGGCGAGGCACGCTGATGCAGTGGTTGCGAATGGAAAATGAGCGACATTGCACCCGGACCAAAGCGGACGGAAGAAGCTTCTGTCGCGGCAGATTGCTCACGCGTCACGTCCGAGACGTCGCTGTCTTGAATGCAACGATCTCGGCATGCACTCACAAAGCATCGATTGCTCACGCTATAGGAATTTCGCGTTTAAGTTGAAGATGGCCGAGGAGGAATTGATCGGCTGACGCGATATTTCAAGATTCCATACGTCGTGCATGTTCACAGCGGCCGGTTCGATCGTTCTTGGGCGGACGCCGGGATGTACTTAGGTCGAAGGATCGACTGACTGTTCATGGCTTGCAGAAGAAGTCTTCGATCAGGTGGCTCCACCTGTAGATTTCCGTGTCGATCGACTGAGGCGAAGCGCGCCCTGGATGCTGCGAGATGACGATCTTGGCGCCGCGTTCGTTGAGGTCGGCGATGAAGCCCTCAAAGGTAAGACCGTCGATGAGCGGAGCAACCCCGGGCGGGAGAACGAAGCGCACGAGTTTGCCCAATGCGTGGGTCGGCGCCAGAACTTTGGTCGTCATGCCGCCTTTGGAATGGCCGATGGCCTGGCTCTGAGGCTCCTTTTGCGCCTGTCCGTGGCGATGGACTTTGACGATCGTGGCGTCGACCATTGGCGTATTCCATGTCTGGCGTGTCGGAGCAGGCCTCGAAAAGCCTGGTGAAAGCGTCCGCGGTAACCCAGTCGTGATAGCACTTGAAAACAGTGTTCCAATTGCCGAAGAGCGGCGGAAGATCCCGCCACAGGCTTCCCGTCCGTACGATCCAAAGGACCGCTTCGACGAAGCGGCGGTTTTCGCTTCCACTGCGTCCGGGTCCGTTGGCTTGCCCAGACAATGTGGCTCCATCTTCGCCCATTGGGCGTCTGTCCCGCAGATACGCAGATCTGCCGGCACCATGTCCTGAGCCTAATTTATGCCCCGTGTTGACGACGGCGCGTCCAGCAAACACGAAACATGGGCGTGACCGAATTGGGTAATCCTGATTAGCAGGCCCACGTCGGGAGTTTAGCGATACTCTAGTGGGACCCTGATTTTCAGCTCTCGGTGTCTCGGAGATGGCATCGGCGGAGGAAAATCGAGGGTGCGCCTTCCGCTGACGACGTACCGGGCATGGCTGTGATGGCTTGCGGATAAGTCGGCAGCGATCGCGCGGCTTTATGTCAGCGCTTGGAGTGCCATCGTGGCTAACAAAGTACTCGTCGTGGCATCCGGAGGGGGGCACTGGATTCAGATGCGCCGGCTACAACCGGCATTCGATGGATTGGATGTAGCGTTTGTAGGTGTTCGTTCGGCCTATGCCGAGGAGGTCTCCGGCCATCGGTTCTATGCCGTCCGCGATGTAACGCGATGGGACCGAATTGGGTTAGCGATACTGGTCGCTCAGCTGACGTTTATCCTGATGCGTGAGCGTCCGCGCGTGGTCGTCACGACGGGGTCGGGTCCCGGCATGATCGCCTTGGCACTTGCAAAATGCCTGTTACGCGCCAGGACGATGTGGATCGACAGCATTGCCAATTGCGAACAAATATCGCTCTCAGGGACACGGGCGAAACGTTTTTGCGATGTATGGCTCACCCAGTGGCCACACCTAAGCCGGACCGGCGGTCCCGATTGTTGGGGAGCGGTCCTATGATTTTTGTGACTGTTGGCTCGATGATGGCGTTCGACCGCCTGATCCTTTCCATGGACAAATGGGCGTCGGCGCATGCCGAGAGCGACGTCATGGCCCAGATTGGCGACGGCACTTACCGGCCAAGCCACATGCGCTGGACGCGGATGCTTTCGCCGGGCAAATTTCAGGAAGCCGTCCGCGATGCGGCGATTATGGTCGCCCATGCCGGAATGGGTAGCTACTTCGTCGCCGCTGAACTGCGCAAACCTATCGTGATGCTGCCGCGGCGCGCAGTGAATCGGGAACACACGACGGACCACCAGCTCCACACACTCAAATGGCTTCGCGAGAGGCCGGGCGTTTACGCTGCCATGTCGGACGAAGAGCTCGAGGTTGCGATCTCCAAGGCCATGACGGGCGGAAGTATTGCCGGTGCCGAGTTCACGAGTTTTGCACCGGAGCCGTTTCTTACGCGGGTGCGACAATTTTTGGTCGATTGAGAGCCGTTCTCTATGCTGGGGAGACCTCGATGGTCAACGTTGGTTTGATTGGGCTCGGTAAGATGGGACTATCCCATCTTGCAATTGTCAACACGCATCCTGCGGCCAAGCTGGTCGGTGTTTGCGACACCGCGAGCTATTTGTGCAGCGTCCTGCACAAATATACAGGCATCGAAGTCTTTTCCAATTATCGGGAGATGCTCGATAAGAAGTCGCTCGATGCGGTTATCATTGCGACGCCTTCGCGATTTCACGGTGAAATAGTCCGTGAGGCCCTCCTCAGAGGCCTGCACGTGTTCTGCGAAAAGCCATTTTGCCTCGACGTGGCGGACGGAATCGAACTGGCTGAGTTGGCTCACCGGAAGGGCGTTGTAAATCAGGTGGGATATCACTACCGCTTCGTCGGCTCGTTCAACGAGGCCAAGCGTCTACTCGACGCGCGAGCGCTTGGCCGGCTTCATCACGTCAGGGTTGAAGCCTATGGCCCGGTAGTGTTGCGGTCCAAAGGGGCGACATGGCGTGCGAAGAGCAGCGAGGGCGGGGGCTGCCTCTATGACTACGCGTGCCACGCAATCGACATCGTGAATTATCTCGTTGGCAAGCCCGATGCCGTGTCCGGGACCGTGCTCAACAGGATCTTTTCCCGGGATGTGGACGATGAAGTTTACGCGACGATGCATTTTGCCGATGGCATGACGGGTATGATTGCCGCCAATTGGAGCGACGACAGTCTTCGCAGAATGTCGACGCAGGTCACGCTCTGGGGCACGAATGGTCGTATGGTCGTCGACCGTCAGGAAGTGAAGACATTCATTCGGGCCGCGGCGGGAAGCGCTGCTGTGGCAAAAGAGGGTTGGGACGTTCGTCATACAACCGACTTTCACCCCGACGTCTGGTATTACCTGCGGGGCGAAGAATATTCTGCGCAGCTCGACTACTTCTTCCGGTGCATCGTGGAAGGTCGACGGGAGAATATTTCATCTTTCGCGTCTGCGGTGCAAACGGATTGCGTCGTGTCCATGATGTTGGAGAATGCGGGAGACGCGTGGCGACGAGCGGATTTCGGGTCCAGGAACCAAGCTCAGAACCGGACGGGGTCTGGAGGCTTATTGTCCTTGGTCAAGGGCGCGCTGACGTAGAATTGGTCTCCCACTAAAGAAGAGCGAGAGGCTCTGATGGATCGAGTACTATTCGGCGATAATCAGTTCTTCGGCATCAATCACATGTCCGAGGAAAAGGCGCGGGCGCAGGCGATTCGCTTTGCGGATATCCAGACAAATCATTGATTTGCTGGACGACGCCTATGACAGTGGCATCCACGTCTTCATGTGCACGACGCATGATCGAATCGCTGAGATCTGCGCGCACGTCCGTTCGCACCCGGAGCGATACTCGAAGCTCGAATTTTATCCCTGCATGCCGTACGCCCATAAATACGCAAATGCCATGACCGAGCACGGAATGATCGAGGCGTTGAAGCGCTTCTTGCCCGCGGAGGGCGCCCTCTCTGCCTTGGTGAGGGGTGGTCTATCGGTGGCGACGCGTGATGTGGAGGGCATGGCGCGGCTCCTGATCGACGCTGAGATGAAGATGTTCAGCGGACTGAGGACACCGGTTATCTTTCTCCAGAACGTGGTGACCGACCTATTGCTTGGGATGGGGATTAAGGATGCATTTCGCATTTTTGCCGACCACGTGCGGGAGCGCTACGACGCCGAGCCGGGCTTTATAACGATGAATATGCCGCGTCTGCTCGATGTTCTGGAGGAAGTCGGCATAGAGAATCCGATCGTATGCGCGAATATAAATAAACTGGGCTTTCGGATGTGCGGCGGTATCGAACTATATGAGAAACTCATTGCGTCGCGCAAGTTCAGACCGGTGGCGATGTCCGTCCTGGCTTCCGGAGCGATCGGGCCGCGTGAAGCCATCGAGTATGTTTGCCGACAGAGAAAAATCCAATCCATTGTTTTCGGTGCTTCGAGCAAACACCATATCAAACAGATCAAGCAACACATCGACGTCTTGGATGGCTACGCGGGACAACCGAATGCGGTCACGCCAGTCACAGCGGTCAACGAGGCTAATCAGACAGCGTAGGCTGCTGCCACTAATAGTGCTAACCTTGTGAGAATTCTTCGTGCTCCCAGGCTTGGTGACAGCAACAGCGGGGGCAGCTGGCCCCCCTCTGAGCGGCACGTCTTCAGTAGGCGCTCACAGCTTCGCTGCGATGGATATTGCGGCTGATACCGATCACCGGCTCGAATGACTCAACGATAATGATCGGTGGAATCAGCGATGTGCCCTCCACCGAGGTGGCGGCTTATCGAGACCCGAAACCCGCGGGACTGCGTCCGATGATCTGGTGGTAACTGCCCTGCCATCGGCGCTACCCCAGCAGTGATCATTATCGGCTACCGGACGCCTGAGGCCACGCGCTGCTTCGCGATTAACGCAGCGCCTGCGCCGCCTCGACGATGCCGCTCATTCGAGCCCTGAAGGCCGAACGAGTGTAAACGCCGATTCTAGGAAGTGCAAAGGGATCCACCTTGTGATCGTACAATTGCCCTTGTCGTGTTGTTACTGCAGTTTGAAAACCCACTTCGTTCGCCAGATCCTGTTCACGAAGACCACACGCTCGGGGGGTCCCATACGGAAATGCAACGTGCCGAACGGACAATTGGAGCAAATTCTCAAGATAGCTGCGGTTATCGGCTAATTCGGCTCGCGCTGAGGGCCTGTCAAGGGTCGAAAGCGCTGCGTGCGAGGCCGTGTGGCCGCCGATCGACGCGAGCGGATGACGCGCAAGAGTACGAAGCTCGTCCTCGTCCAGGAAATAAGCGTCATTCAATGCCGCTAGCGAAATCCCATTCTGCTTAAACGTTGGCGCGAGCGTTGCGCCACGCCGGTAATCCTGGTGAACCCACCGGGTCACCTCGGTGAATGCTGCTATCTTGCTTCGAATGTCGAAACAATGGAACTGGCGGCCTAATGCATCGATTGTAACCTTGTCCCTCAAGAGAAATAGTTTACGCAAACCCAACCACCACGACTGCATGGATCGTGTTGGGGCGCCAGTGGGGACGTACATCGTGAATGGCGCGTTATTCCGCTCCAAGATGGGAAGCGCTACCGAGACATTGTCGCGGTAGCCGTCGTCGAAAGTCAGAACCGCATAACGGCGCGATTGATCATTCCTTGCCAGTTTCTGAAGACATTCATCCTGGCTGACGATTGACCATCCTTCTCGTTGCAGCCAATTGAGTGAATATTCAAAGAGCGAAACTGAAGTTCCGGTCATCAATTCCGACTGACAATCCCGCTGAATCTCATGAAACGCTAGAATGGCCGCTCTACCAGCGAAGAGTGTGCGGATGCCTGGCAGTTGTCCAACGCGACCAGCGCCGTAGAACAGGCAACTTTTCAGAATCTCGTTCATTTCGGGCCATCCTCGGCGGCAGGAGTCTCATTCAGTGAGTTCGCTGGCAACGCGAGCGGAAACCAATTCGTGAACCGTTTCGGCGCATGCAAGTCGGCCGCGAGAATAGCTTGGACATGCCCCTCAGTCTGTTGAGATCTCCGCACGGCCTGGCCCATGAGATCGCGATAGGGAGTTCTCGCGACGTCACTTCTTTCGCTGTCCTCGATCACAGGAAACTGAGCGCCGCTCGTGCTGAGCAATATCGCTTGGGGACACGACACCCGGAGCTGCTTGCACGGCGCATGTATCGGTAATTTGTCGGAGCTGCGTGGACTGTCTGATCGCAGCTCCGTAAGCAAAAACAACTGCGGCAATGTAACAGCTTCTTCGGCAATCAAGACCGCACCGGCACCATCCGTTGAAACAAAGATGATCGGCAATTTCGGGTTTTGTCCAATCATTTCCAACCCTTCGAGCATCTGCGATTTTGGCAAAGCGCGGGTGTCTCAGACGAACGTACCTTTCAGATATTTAGAAACGGCGGCGGGTAGGGGAATCGAAATGCACTCATCACTTTCCCCCTGTTACAATAGTCTTGGGCGTGCCGACGTCACTTTGAGCAAGTGTAAGCAAAAAGGTTGAGAATAGAAGCGCTTCGATCGACTTCCCCGTGGGGCTGAGTGGCTACCCAATTGTGAGTACTCCGGCTATGCACCAATTCCCGATCGCTGCCGTCTACGTAAGCCCGTAACATCAACTCTGAGTCCACCAGATCCGCGATCGCCGCGGAAGCCAAGCGATCGGCATCCGTCGAGCGGTGCTGCTCTCATCAACTCGGAAGCTGCAGGCAAGTGCGCAACTAATTCAGGTCAAGAAGCAACAGAACGAGCTCACGAGACGGTCGATAACCAACGGAGGCTCGACTTGCTCCGCGAGCTGCAAGACACCAGCGTAAGGCTCAACGAAATTCGCGAAGAGCCGCACGGTGTCGGCGAGAAGCTTATCCGGCCAACGAGCTGCTGCTGCGTTAAGGCACCTTGCGGGACTCCATAGAGCATACCGTCAAGTCGTCCGACTGAGAGGCCGAGATAGGCCCGAACCTCGACATCGCCGTCTACCGGGAACTCGGCACCAGCACGATTCCGGTGCGGCTTCTTCCTGGCCGGCGCCGCGGCGCACAAGAGGAGGTCGCTGAGGCGATGGGGCTCAGCTCGTCAAAGCGATCCTTCCGAAGTACCCCTACAGATTTGCACTCAGCGTGACGCTTGGAAGGCCTATCTGGATATTGCCCCCAAGTGCTGGTTGCTGCAGACTTGAGATTGAACGTTCGTCAAACGACCCGACGTTAATTCGGTAGGAGGGATGGCGTGATCAATTTCAAGTCCGCGGTGAGGAGGATTTTCCCTCAGAGTGCGATTGAGCAGGCCCTCTACTTGGCGACCGCGCTGCCCAAGACCTCAGAACGATCGCGTACCCGCGAAATATTGCAAAAGGCGTCGCCGAGACCTGCGTACCTTGAATATGAGGATCTCGTTCGCCTGCAGGAGCAATATCCCCAACGGCCCGCGTATGGCTACAGCCCGGACCTCCTCGAAAGCCGCGGCGTTGAGCGCGCGAGGCAGATTTTGCGGCTTCCCGCTGCTAGCGCCGCTTCCACGTTTTTGGAGTTGGCCTGCTGGGACGGAATGGTCAGCGCCGCAATCAGTAAGCGAGGGAAAAAGACGGTAGCGATAGATGCGCAGTCGGATGGGTTCGATGATCGCGCAACAGAGGCTGGTACGATCCTGGTCGGTATGGACGCAGCCTCGCTGACCTTCGAGGACAATTCATTCGATTTTGTCTTCTCCTACGATGCGTTTGAGCATTTCGCAAATCCGGAAGCCGTATTGCAGCAGGCAATACGAGTGGCTAAGCCGAACGGGCACATCTATCTGGAGTTCGGGCCACTCTATTATTCTCCCTGGGGTGAGCATGCGTACGATGCAGTCAAAGTACCGTACTGCCAGTTCCTTTTCACCCGTGACGCGATGGAGAGGTTTACCAAGACTCATGGGCTTACGGAGATTGACTGGAATCATGTCAATCACCTTGCCTTGCGCAACTACAGAGACCTCTGGAAAAAATACTCGAACGATCTCAAGCCTATTCAGTATTTTGAACGCTTGAATTTGTCCCATCTGGACCTGATCAGGGCATATCCCTCGTGCTTTATCTCCAAATCTTCCGATTTTGAAAACTTCACGGTATCAAATGTCAGCGCGCTATTTCAGGTGACCAAACCCAATGCCTGAGCTTGTTTCTACTCAAGCGGCGTGCACTGCGGGTGGTTGAGGATCGTGGTCAGACTATCCTGCAAACGATCGCCTTCCTCGTCGGTGCCCTTCGAGACGGCCTAGGCGCGCGAAGAATCCCAACGACCTGCCCAACGTTCGACGCCAGAGAAGTCGCGCCGAACCGGAATAAACGGCTCGATCGTTGTCGTACCGCTGCGCGACTGGAAAAAGCTCACCACACTGCACAGACGACGATGCCGCGATAGAGCACTCGAACTCGGTGATCCGGCCGCGCGTTTCACAGACGCCAAGTTGACGCGCGCCGCGCGATCGTCTTGTCGCGCTCCTGATCTCTCCGCAGTTCCGACGTCGCAAGCGGGTACCGCAAAACTCGTCGCCTCAGCAGGGCAGAAGTGGACGCCGATCCAGAGACAGTTGTGGACCCAATTTGATGCAAAAATCGGGCGCGGGCCTTGACCGGCGAATCGAGCACAAGTCCGCAAATATACGTGGATATAGCGTAGCGTTTCGGCCGCTATATACATGTGTATAAATCACATTTTGAAAGTTTTTTCGCCATGTTTGATTATTAACCCACCGGTTCAGCAGTCGGGGGGCCAGCTTCCAAATACCCACTGCTTCGAAATGTGCTCGCCGGCGCCAGGCCGCGCGCATGGGGTATGTCGCGCGTCTTCATGATGCGCGACAGTGGAATTCAGCGTCTTCAATTTCAAGAAGGATGACGGAATGGCTACTACACAGCCGAACATCACCTCGTTCTCGGGTGCAAATAGCGCAACGGTAACAGTCGATGGGCTGAACGCCCTGGTCGAAAACGCAAACCGAAGCTATAGCCTAACAAAACCTGATAGCGACACGCTCAGGTTCGAGCTTCACCCGGGGGATCATTTCATTGATTCCACCTGGAACGACGTGACAATGGACGGCGGGGCCGAGCGCTCCGAGATAGAATTCTCGAAGCACTATCAGCCGGACACCCAGATCAACATATCCTACGGCTTTACCCTGGAGCCAGGAGCGACAAATACCGCTTCATGGACGATCCTCGGCCAACTCCACGGTCTCACCGGCGGTAACCCTCCATTCGCCGTCGGCCTGTACGGCGAGCATATGACCATTATCGCACGCGGCCCCTCCAATGCGGAGAACGATGTCTATAAGGACCCGAACCCCATTCAGCGGGGTCATCAATACCAAATGAATATCCAAGTCACCTTTGGCAGTAACGGAAACGGAACTTTGAAGGTATGGCGGGATGGGGTGGCGATCGTCAACTATACGGGACCGCTAGGAGGTGGGAGCGGCGATTATTATTACTGGAAGGAAGGCATCTATCGCGCGCCAGGAGCCACGAACGCGATTGCGGCGGATTATTCAAACCTGCAAATCACGACCGGGGCGGCATCGGCCCCCACGACACCGAGCACGCCCATCACACCCACGCAGCCGATTGCGCCGAACGTCGCGCCGTCCGTGACGCAGGTCTCCGCTTCACCGGGGACCGGAATCGAGCACGTCGGCAATACCATCACATTGACGCTCGGCTTCAACGAGGCCGTGACCGTCACTGGCACGCCTACGCTGAAGCTCAATGACGGCGGAACGGCCACCTATGTCAGTGGCTCGGGTACGAACTCGCTCACCTTCCGTACCACGGTCGCGTCGACGGACACGAACACCTCGGCCCTTGCCATCACCGCGGTCAATCTTCCGACCGGCGCAAGCATCAAGGATGGTTCCGGTGCTTGCGGCGAACCTCTCGGGCGCGGTGAAGACGTTCAGCGGTCTTCAGATTGATCCGACGTCATCCTCGTCGACTTCTTCAGGAACTTCACCATCCTCACCGTCCTCACCATCGGCACCGTCCTCACCATCGACACCGTCATCGCCGTCGACACCGTCCGTGACCAAGCCGGTCCTCACTATCGCGGATCACTCGCTCTCGGTGGGCGGAAGAGGCGGCACGGTCGACTTGGGGGCCAGGGTGACGACGACCGACTCCAACGATCTGGTGACCGTAAACATCACGGGCCTGCCGAAGTACGAGACCATCACCGACAAGCTCGATGGCAAGACGTTCCAGGGAAATAACATCACCTTGACGGCTGCGGAGGTCGACAGCGGACTGGTGGTGCATTCGTACTATCGTGGCGGGGGTCATCCGGTCGCAACACTCACGCTGACCGCAAACGCGAAGGACCCGGTCACCGGTGCCGTGGCGAAAGCCGCGCCACAGACCATCACCGTGACCGATCCGCGACCTGCGGGCACGACGACCACACCGTCGAAACCGTCCGTGACGAAGCCGGTCCTCACTATCGCGGATCACACGCTCTCGGTGGCCGGGAGAGGCGGCAAGGTCGGCTTGGGGACCAGGGTGACAACGACCGACCACAACGATCGGGTGACCGTGAACATCACGGGCCTGCCGAGCTACGAGACGATCACCGACAAGCTCGATGGCAAGACGTTCAAGGGAAATAACATCACCTTGACGGCCGCGCAGGTCGACAGCGGGCTGGTGCTGCACTCGTACTACCGTGGCAAGGGTCATCCGGGCGCAAAGCTCACACTGACCGCAAGCGCGAAGGACCCGGTCACCGGCGCCGTGAAGAAAGCCGCGCCACAGACCATCACGGTGACCGATCCGACATCGTACGTGACCAGGCCGGTCCTCACTGTCGCGGATCACACGCTCTCGGTGACCGGGAGAGGCGGTAAGGTCGGCTTGGGAACCAGGGTGACAACGACCGACCACAACGATCGGGTGACCGTGAACATCACGGGCCTGCCGACGTACGAGACGATCACCGACAAGCTCGATGGTCACACGTTCAAGGGAAATAACATCACCTTGACGGCCGCGCAGGTCGACAGCGGGCTGGTGCTGCACTCGTACTACCGTGGCAAGGGTCATCCGGGCGCAAAGCTCACACTGACCGCAAGCGCGAAGGACCCGGTCACCGGCGCCGTGAAGAAAGCCGCGCCACAGACCATCACGGTGACCGATCCGACATCGTACGTGACCAGGCCGGTCCTCACTGTCGCGGATCACACGCTCTCGGTGACCGGGAGAGGCGGCAAGGTCGGCTTGGGGACCAGGGTGACAACGACCGACCACAACGATCGGGTGACCGTGAACATCACGGGCCTGCCGAGTACGAGACGATCACCGACAAGCTCGATGGTCAAACGTTCAAGGGAAAGAACATCACCTTGACGGCCGCGCAGGTCGACAGCGGGCTGGTGCTGCACTCGTACTACCGTGGCAAGGGTCATCCGGGCGCAAAGCTCACACTGACCGCAAGCGCGAAGGACCCGGTCACCGGCGCCGTGAAGAAAGCCGCGCCACAGACCATCACGGTGACCGATCCGACATCGTACGTGACCAGGCCGGTCCTCACTGTCGCGGATCACACGCTCTCGGTGACCGGGAGAGGCGGTAAGGTCGGCTTGGGAACCAGGGTGACAACGACCGACCACAACGATCGGGTGACCGTGAACATCACGGGCCTGCCGACGTACGAGACGATCACCGACAAGCTCGATGGCAAGACGTTCAAGGGAAATAACATCACCTTGACGGCCGCGGAGGTCGACAGCGGGCTGGTGCTGCACTCGTACTACGGTGGCGAGGGGCATCCGGTCGCAAAACTCACGCTGACCGCAAGCGCGAAGGACCCGGTCACCGGCGCCGTGAAGAAAGCCGCGCCACAGACCATCACGGTGACCGATCCACCACCCACGGCCACGACGACCACAACGTCGCCGCATACCACTGCCGTGACGAATCATCCGACTTCGACGAGCTCGGGGCTCGCTGCCGGCCAGTCCACGGACCGTGTCTCCAGCACCGTGGCGACCATCGTGCCGAAGCCGATTACCGTGACGGATCCTGCGCCTGCGTCCACGGCGCCTCCGGCGAACCAGGGCCCTGCGCTGTTTAGCCAGATCAGGGATCTAGTCGCCAACGGCGGCGTTGCAACCTCCGTGCCGCATCCGATCACCGTGGCGGATCCTGCGCCTGCGACCGGCACGAGCACAGCGTCGCTTGCAAGCCAGAGCTTTGCGCTGCTGAACCAGTATCTGGCCGGCAACGCCGGCCGGGTCGATCCGGGTCAGATCGTTGCGGCCGCGTCGATTGGCACCGGCTGGGGGCAAGCCACGTTCCTCACCAGACCGCAACATTGATCCGCTTCCGTACCCGGGCGCTCGGCGCCCGGGTGCGCCACCATCAGTTTTGCTTGAAAAGGAACATCGAACGCGGACCTACAGCCGCGAAGGGTTGAGCTAAAAAATGGCGATCCAGAATGGAAATGCCCACGCCGCAGATCTGGGGCTTCGAGCCCTGTCTCTGTTCCTGCGCCTTCATGGCGTGAAAGCTGAGCCCGATCAGCTCCGCGATCGCTGCGGGGGCAGCGAGATCGGCATCCGCGCAATGCTTCGGTGCGCCCACGACCTTGGGGTCAAGGTCCGTTCGCGCACGACACATTGGACGGGGCTTGCGAGCATCCAGCTGCCCGGAATCGCTTCGCTCCGCGATGGTGGTTTCGTGCTGCTCGGAAAGGTCGACGACAAGGCGGCGCTTGTGCTGCATCCAACCTCGTCGCATCCGAACACGATGACGCGGGCGGAATTTGAAGCGATCTGGGACGGCGGCTTGATCCTGTCCGGATCACAAAGCGCGGCCAGTTGGGTGCTTCATGCCCTTGCCGGCATGAGCGTACCCGTACGCGATCTGGCGCAGCGCGCCGTCGATGCCGTGATGCGTGCACGCGATACAATGATGCGTGCACGCGACACGTTGATGCGCGCGTATTCTGCCGATCAGGGCGATGCTTCCGTCCAGGCGGCGAGCGCCGAATTCCAGGTGACAAGCACCGAAGCTGACGAATCCGGACTCATGGCCGTGGCGATCCTGCTGCGTTGCCATGGCGTCGCGGCCGACCCAGACCAGATCCGTCATCGGATGGGCGCCGCGCGCGTCGGTGTTGCTGAAATCCTGCGCTGTGCCAAGGATTTCGGGCTCAAGGCCCGTGCCCAAAGAACGAGCTGGAACAGGCTTGCGGTTACCCCGCTTCCGGGGATCGCCCTGTTGCGCGACGGCGGCTTCCTGATCCTGGGCAAGGTCATCGACGACACTCTCCTCGTTCAGCGTCCACTGTCTCCCCGACCCGAAACAATGACGCAGGCCGAACTCGAGGCCATCTGGGACGGCAACATCATCCTGATGACCCGGCGCGCGGCACTGACGGATCTCTCGCGGCGATTCGATATCGGCTGGTTTGTCGGCGCGGTCCACAAGTATCGCCGCCTTCTCGGCGAAGTGCTGGTCGCATCGTTCTTCCTCCAGGTCTTTGCCGTCATCTCACCGCTGTTCTTCCAGGTGGTCATCGACAAGGTACTCGTGCATCGAAGCATGAGCACGCTCGATGTTCTGGTCATCGGCCTTGTCGCCCTGACCGTGTTCGAGACCGTCCTCGACACGCTGCGCGTCTATCTGTTCGCACACACGACGAACCGTATCGACGTCGAGCTTGGCGCCCGGCTGTTTCGTCACCTGATGGCGTTGCCGATCGCCTATTTCCAGACACGCCGTGTAGGAGATTCGGTTGCACGCGTCCGCGAGCTCGAGAATATCCGTCAGTTCCTGACGAGCTCGGCGCTCACGCTCGTGATCGATCTCCTGTTCACCGTCGTCTTCCTTGCGGTGATGTTCTATTACTCGACGACGCTGACGCTGATCGTTATGGCGTCGTTCCCGTTCTACATTGGAATCTCTGCGGGAGCCGCGCCGCTGTTTCGCCGGCGGCTTGATGAGAAGTTCAATCGAGGTTCCGAGAACCAGGCCTTTCTGGTCGAGAGCGTGACGGGCGTCGAAACGCTGAAGGCTATGGCGGTCGAGCCCCAGATGCAACTCCGTTGGGAGGAGCAGCTTGCGGCCTATGTGGGCGCCAGCTTCCGCGTGCTCAGCCTGAACAATACGGCGAGCCAGGCGGTCCAGATGATCAACAAGCTGGTCGTCGCCACGACGCTTTACTTCGGCGCCCGGCTCGTGATCGGCGGCGATCTCACCGTCGGCGAGCTCGTCGCATTCAACATGCTGGCCGCGCGCGTCAGTATGCCGGTGCTGCGACTGGCGCAGATCTGGCAGGACTTCCATCAGGCCCGCCTGTCAATCGATCGCCTCGGCGACATCCTCAACACCATGCCCGAGCCGAGCTTCAGTCCAGGCCGCGCCGCGCTGCCGCCGATCCGCGGGCGCGTCACATTCGAGCATGCGACGTTCCGCTACCGCATCGACGGCCCCGAGGTGCTGCACGATGTGTCGTTCAGCGTCGAGCCCGGTCAGGTCGTCGGCATCGTGGGTTCCTCCGGCTCGGGCAAGAGTACCATCGCCAAGCTGATACAACGTCTCTATGTGCCGGAGAGCGGACGCGTGCTGGTCGACGGCGTCGACCTCGCGATGGTCGATCTGGCCTGGCTTCGACGCCAGATCGGCGTTGTCCTGCAGGAGAACGTGCTGTTCAACCGCTCGATTCGCGAGAACATCGCGCTCGCCGATCCGGCTTTGCCCATGGAGCGCGTTATTGAGGCGGCAACGCTCGCCGGCGCTCACGACTTCATCCTGGAGCTGCCCGAGGGCTATGATACCATTGTGGGCGAACGCGGCAGCAGCCTTTCCGGCGGGCAGCGCCAGCGTGTTGCGATCGCTCGCGCACTCATTACCGATCCACGCATCCTCATCTTCGACGAGGCGACCAGCGCACTGGATTACGAAAGTGAGCGCGCCATTCAGCAGAACATGAAACGAATTTCCAGCGGCCGGACCGTCTTCGTCATCGCTCACCGGCTCTCGACCGTGCGCCACGCCAACCGGATCATCACGATCGAGCATGGCCGCATCGTCGAGGACGGCAGCCATGAGGAGCTGATCCGATCGAACGGACGTTACGCAAACCTCCACTATCTGCAGGCCGGCATCCATGACGTCCGCTAGCCGAAACATTATCGTATTTCCGCGAACCGAGGTTCGCCGCCGCGGGAACGAAATTGCGTTCCTGCCGGCGGCGCTCGAAATCACGGAATCGCCGCCGTCGCCGATCGGACGCGCGATCGCGGCCTGCATCATCGCGGTTTTCTGCGTCGCGCTGGCGTGGGCGACATTCGGCAGCGTCGATATCGTCGCGACCGCGACGGGCAAGATCGTGCCGGGCGGACGCACCAAGCTGATCCAGCCGTTCGAGACGGGCATTGTCCGCGCCATCCACGTGCGCGACGGGCAGAGCGTCAAGGCCGGCGACGTCCTGATCGAGCTCGACCCGACGATGACGGATGCTGACCAGGAGCACCAGAGGAGCGATCTCGTGGCGGCCGAACTCGACGTCGCGCGGCTGCGCGCGGCGCTCGCGGAGGATCCGCTTGCCGCCTTCAGGCCGCCGCAGAGCGCGGGCGCTGCCGAAATCGAGATGCATCGTCAGTTCCTGATCAGCCAGCGCGCCGAGCAGAACGCCAAACTCTCCGAGATCGAGCGCCAGCAAGGCCAGAAGGAGGCGGAGCGGGCGACCACGTCGGCGAGCGTCGCGAAGCTGCAGGCGACGATACCGGTGTTGCAGGAGCGGGTCGACATTCGCAAGACTCTCGTCGACAAGGCACTGGCCTCGAAGGTCGTCTATCTGTCCGAGTATCAGGATCTGGTCGGCCTTCAGCAGGATCTCCTCCTGCAGCAGAGTCGGCTGCGCGAAGCCGATGCGGCCATCGCCCTGCTGAAGGAAACGAAGGACAGGACCGCTGCCGAGTATAGGCGTGCCACCTACGACGCGCTAGCGAAAGCCGAGCAGAAGGCTGCGAGTGCTCAGCAGGAGGTGATCAAGGCGGAGCGGCGCACGAAGCTCCAGCATTTGACCGCGCCGGTCGATGGCGTCGTGCAGCAACTAGCCGTTCATACGGTGGGAGGCGTGGTGACGCCTGCGCAGGCATTGGCCGTGGTGGTGCCGAGCGAGAGCCAACTCGAAATCGAGGCCATGCTCTCCAACCGCGACATCGGATTCGTTCATCCGGGACAGAAGGCGGAGATCAAGGTCGATACCTTCAACTTCACGCGCTACGGGCTCCTTCACGGCGACGTGCTCAGCGTGTCGTCGGACGCCATCACGCGCGACCGGCCACAAGGCGGCTCGAATGACCGGGCGGTGGGCTCAGCGGAGAGCGGCAGTGAGCCGAGAGGTCAGGAACTGCAATATGCCGCGCGCATTTCACTCGACCGTACGCACATGCAGGTGGAGGACAAGCTCGTCAGGCTCGGTCCCGGCATGGCGGTGACGGTCGAGATCAAGACTGGCGTGCGCAGGATCATCAGCTACCTTCTCTCGCCGCTGGCGAGATACAAGCAGGAAACGCTACGAGAGCGATAAAAAAGCGGGCACCTATCCGACGAACGAGGGTGATTGATGCAATGGTGAACGCCGTCGCGGCGGTCAGGCCGTGTTGCCGGCGTCCACCGTCAGCACGGTGCCGGTGACGTTCCGGCCGCCTTCGCCGAGAAGATACTCGACCATGGAAGCGACGTCGTCGACCTCGGGCAGGCGGCGCAACGCGCTGCGGCCGACGATGCGTCGGCGGCTGTCGTCGTCTAAGGACCTGGTCAGTTCGGTGTCGACAAAGCCGGGCGCGATCGCGTTCACGGTGATGCCGAGCCTGCCGACTTCGCGGGCCAGCGAACGTGTGAAGCCGGTGGCCGCGGCCTTGGATGCGGCATAGACGGACAGGCCGTTGTAGCCGGTCGAGGCGATGATGGAGGAGATGTTGACGATACGCCCGGCGCCGTCGGCCATCATGTGGCGCACTACGTATTTGGTCAGGACGATCGGCGACAGTACGTTGAGACGGATCAACGCCTCGATCTCGGAATTGCGCATGGTGGCCAGCAGCCCCTCGGTGCCGATCCCGGCATTGTTGACGAGGCCGTAGATCGCGCCGAAGGTGTCGCGCAGCTCCTTCACGAAGGCGGGAATCTCGTCGGTCCGGCCGAGATCGAACGCCCTGAAGTGAAAGCGGTCCGCTCCGGTTTCGCGGATGGCTTGTCCCAGATCCTCGCTCTCTCGGCGCGCAACCGCGACCACGTTGTAATCGCCGGATGCGGCAAGCCTGCGCGCAATCGCAAGCCCGATGCCGCGGCTGCCGCCGGTGACGAGGACGTTACGCATCGGCGCGCACCAGTTTCCCTGCTGCCGTGACGTCGAGCTGCTCGACGAAGCGGATCACCGCAGGCACCTTGTGTGCCGCTAGCGAGTCTTTGCACCGGACGAGAATCTCCCTGCGGATCGTCTCGTGGCGACCCGCATCGGTGCCGTCGGCGAGGACGACGTCGGCGACCACGATGGCGCCGGTGATCGGGCTCTTGCGCGACCGCGCGCGCGACATCCGGACGGACTCGTGCTGGTTGATCGCGGCCTCGATCTCCTCGGGATGGACCTTCAGCCCGCCGATGTTGATGATGCCGCCGCGGCGGCCTACGAAGTAGTAGCGCTCGCCGCGCAGCTCGATCATGTCGCCGGTGTCGACGAAGCCCTCGGCATCGGCGAGCGGCGGCGCATCGACTCCGATATAGGCGCGCGCCGCGCGGTGGGAGCGGATCCGGAGCGAACCGTCGACGACCTTCATCTCGACGCCGTCGCGATTCCGTCCGATCAGGTCGGCGGGGAAACCCTCGCGCCCGTCGTCTACCGCGAAACCGACGCCGGCCTCGGTCGAAGCATAGGCGTGGCCGATCGACGCATGCGGAAACGCTCGGGCCAGGCCGTCGAGCACCGCTTGGTCGGAGATTTCGCCGGACAGGCGGACATAGCGCGGCGAGAAATTCGCGGCCGCGCCGCTCATCAGGAGCTTGCGCCAGTGCGACGGCGTCCCGGAAATGTGGGTGACGCGGCCCGACCGCAGCCGTGACACGTGGTTCGCGATGGCTTCCCCAGGCTCCGACAGCACCATCGATCCGCCGCCAATCACTGCGCGCAGGAAGATCTGCAGGCCGCCGTAACGGCGGATGTCGTAGAACGTCGCCCAGGTCGCGTTCGGGTGGCGCGCAGGCCCGTCGGCGATGATCGCGCCGGCCAGCCCATCGAGCGTATGTCCGACGATCTTCGGAAGCCCGGACGTCCCCGAGGTCAGCATCAGCCACTCGGTCGCGCGTTCGGTCTTCCATCCTACGGCCGCCCGTTCCGGCAGGCCGGCGCCGACGACGAGGTACGCGCCGGCATCGCATCGGTGCAGCGACTGATCGGTGACGATGGCGTCGATCTCGGCATCCGCAAGCAGGGCCTGGATGCGATCCGGATCGAGATCGGGCGGGCACAGAAGCATACGGCGGGCGATGCCGTCGAGCTCGATCATCGCGAGCGCGGACAGCAGCTGTCCCGACGTCGCAAGCAGCACCGAACGGCCGGACAGCTCGCGGGATCTGCCGATCAGGCAGCTGTGCCGGAGAATGTCGGTCAGCGATACGCCGTGCCGGGCATCGGAAATCGTGCGGCCCTTCAGCTCCGGGCCGAGATATCCACGCAGCGCGAAGATTTCAGGCGGGGACATTCTCGTATGCTCTGATGAATTCGCCGACGGTCGACGGGAAGGCGGCGTCCTCAGCGATAGTGAACGGATCAACGCCGAGATCGTCCTCCAGCCGCGCGACGAGAATTGCGAACGCCAGCGAGTCGAACCCGGTTTCGTGCAGCGACAGATCGTCCTGCAGCGGCGGAAGCGTGACCTTCTGTTCTTCGGCGATCTGCTGCATCGCCGAGAAAATCCTCGACCTTACCGACATGGAACACCTCATCTCTCAAGAAAGCGGCTTTTCGAACCGATGCTAGAACCTGATTCCGCCCTCCACGACGCGCGCGTAGACGGCCCGGTCGATCGGACGATAGTCGCCGGCCGCGGGATCGCGCAGGAACAGCGGGTCGCCCACGACCGATGGATCGAATCCCTCACGGATCAGCCGCTGCTTCTGTTGCTTGAAGGTGTCGGTGGTGTTGAGCGCCCGGCAGAACCTGACGAAGACCGGAAGCGCATAGACCGGGAGCCGGCGCGACAGGTGTTCCGCGAAGATCCCGAAATCGAAACCGTGATCCACCACTAAAGCCGCCATGCCGGCGCGACCGTCGGCGCCGGGGACGGCGACCCCGTAGGTCGCGGCATCGAGAACGCCGGGGCAATCCCTTATCGCGTCGTTCACCTCGCTGGTCGCAACGTTCTCGCCCTTCCATCGGAAGGTTTCGCCGATCCGGTCGACGAAATGGAAGTAACCCTGCTCGTCGCGCAGCATCAGATCGCCGGTGCGGAAAAAGGCATCGCCTACGGCAAAAACGTCGCGCAAAATCTTCTTCTCGGTCTCGGCCGGGTCGGTGTAGCCCTCGAAAACGCCGCCGGCTCGATCCGCGGTGCCGATGCGACCGACCGCCTCGCCGACCTCGCCGGAGTCGGAGGCGATGCAGAGTCCGTCGTCGCCGCGGACCGGGCTGCCGCTGTCGGCATCGACCTTCACGATCGAGGCGGGAAAGCGATGCGCCAGCAGCGGCGGGATCCGGCCGATCGCGCCGGGTCTTCCTTCGACGTTGAATAGCGAAAAATTGCCTTCCGTCGCGGCGTAGAATTCGAGGATCTGCGGAATCGCGAACCGCTTCGCGAACGCCTCCCATATGTCGCCGCGCAATCCGTTGCCGACGGCCAGCCGCAGCCCGTGTACGACCTCTAGCCCGGACGCCGGCGCGTTCAGAAGGTAGCGGCAGAGTTCACCGATATATTGGAAGACGGTGCAATCGAAATACATGATGTCGTCCCAGAAGTCTTCCGCGGAGAATTTCTCCGCGATCACGACTGAACCGCCGGCGCGGAGCATGCTGCAAGGAGCGACGACACCGCCCACTGAATGATAGAGCGGAAGACAATCGTAAAGGCGGTCGTGGACGGAAGCGTCTGCCAGTCCGGCAAACCATCCGCCCCAACTGAGAATGCGGCGATGACTGACGTTTACAGCCTTCGGCAGCCCCGTGGTGCCCGAGGTGTAGATGAGTAGGGCGCGTCCATCGATCGTGACGTCGCCCCGCTCGGCGGAGGATAGCGGGCGCGGATCCGTGGCGGCGAGCGCCGCATCAAGATCGGCACCAGCGCTGCCGGGACCGAGTCTCCAGATTTTGGGCACGCGATCCAGGTGCGGACGTGCGGTTTCGAACGCATCCACGCAATCGGCGGCAAGAACAATGTGGTCGGCACGCGCAACGTCGATACAATGGGCGAGGGACTGGCCGACCAGCCGGGTGTTGATCAGCGCCACCGTGCCGCCAACGCTGCTGATGCCGAGCCAGCAGGCAACGTAGTCCGGCCGGTTCGGCATCAGCAAGCAGACGGTGCAGCCGATACGGACGCCCAGGCCTCGTGCCCAACGCGCATATTGACTGATCCGGGCGCTGAGCTCCCCGTAGGTGAAGGATTGGCGGTCCGAGAGCAATGCGGGGCGTCCGGGCTGCCGTTTCGCCCATTCTTCCACGACGTCAGCGAATAGCCGTTGCGGCTCGGCTTCGATCCGCGATGTCAGTTCGATGGCCTTCAGCCAGGCTTTGGCGGCGGAGGCCCTGCGCTGCGGAGCGCCGCTTCCGGTCGCCCGCTGAATCACGCCTGCTTTCATGATCTGACCATGCAGATGATTTCGATCGATGTCCGCGCCGACTAGCTCCCGAGGCGGTAAAGCTGCGGCGGAAGGAGCGACGCGGCGCACCGGGCCGGGCGCGACCTTGCGATCATTGTCGATCCGGTTTCGCTCGGTCGCCGAGGAAGCATCTCTGTTCAAATTCTTCATCCCGCCCCGGGACCGAGTTGGTTGAGGATCATTACCTCCAGCGTCTTCACCGATTGGAAGTTCTCGGGCGTGATCTCAGGCTGGGGAAGGGTAAGATCGAACTCGGCTTCGACCTTGAGCATCAGCGCGACCATGTCCATCGAGTCCAGTCCGATATCTACCAGCCGGGATTCCGGGTGGACATCCGCGATGATCGCGTTCTCCCGGAGGACGTTCCTGACGACGGAAAGAACACGGTCTTGGATGCTGGCGGCAAGGTCTTGCATTTCAACTCCACCCATCGCGTGACATGGCACAATCATGATGGACGCGACGATACCTGACCACAGTTCAGGTCAGTAGTTCTTCTTCGGGGGTACCCCGTTTGGGAGCGCATGCCCTTCGGACATCCACCTTTGCGCCGCCGACTCCGCAAGTGCTGTCGGTTAGATTGTCGCCGTCGAATTCGCGCGAAATTCATCTCGACCCGGTTCGGGTCGTCCGACCATCAAACGGAGGCGTTGGGCCATGAACGTGCAGGAAGTCAAGTTCCGCAGCCTCGCCAGGGAAAGCAGCCGAGTACCATTATCTCCCGATCGCGCCTCGTTCCAGCAGCGGGTGGCCGCCGTCGCGGAGGCTGCGGCGACGGAGGCCGAAGCGGTAGACCGTGAGGCACGTTTCCCGCTGAAGGCCATCGACGCGGCGCGCAGGGAGAGGCTTCTGGGCGCCCAGATCCCGATCGAGTTCGGCGGCGACGGTGCGTCGATTTCCGACATGGCCGACATGTGCTACGCGCTCGGGCGCGCCTGCGCCTCGGCCGGGATGATCTTCGCGATGCATCAGACCAAGGTCGCGTGTCTGATCCGCCACGGCGCGGGCAGCGGCTGGCACGAAAGGCTCATGCGCCGCGTGGCGACCGAACAGCTGCTCTTGGCGTCGTCGACCACGGAAGGCCAAAATGGCGGAAACATACGCTTCAGTTCGGCCGCGGTGGAGCATGAGGGTGCCGAGATCTCGCTGGAGCGCGACGCGACGGTGATTTCCTACGGCGCCGAGGCGGACGGCATCGTCACCATTGCCCGCCGCGCCGACGACGCCGCCGGATCCGATCAGGTGATGTTGGCGATCACCCGGGACGACTACACCCTGGAGCAAACGCTCGCATGGGAGACGCTCGGCATGCGTGGCACCTGCAGCGCCGGCTTCAAGCTGAACTTCAAGGGCTCCGCGGAACAGATATTCCCCGTGACGTACGACAAGATCCATGCGCAGACGATGACGCCCGTCGCACATCTGTGCTGGTCGTCGGTCTGGGCGGGAATCGCGGCCGCTGCGGTGGACCGGGCGCAGCTCTTCATCCGCAAGGCCGCCCGCGGGTCTGGCGGCAATTTGCCTCCCGGCGCGGCGCATTTCACCGCCGCCAAGATGACTCTGACGAAACTGCGCGCCATCATCGCCGCGAACCTCGAGTCCTTTGCGGCCCGTGAAAGCGACGAGCGCGCGCTCTCGTCCATCGACTTCCAGTCCTCGATCAACCTTCTCAAGGTGGAGGCTTCCGAGCTCGCGGTCGCGGCCGTCATGCATGCGATGCGTGCCTGCGGCCTGTCCGGCTACCGCAACGACAGCGACGTCAGCGTCGGCCGTCACCTCCGCGACGTGCTTTCGGCTCCGATCATGATCAACAACGACCGGATCCTAGCCAGCATGGGTACCGCCACGTTGATGAGCGCGGTCCCGGCGTCCCTGCGCGATTGATGTTTCTCCTTGAAGGAAATGAGGCTTGATATGAACGTGGCCGTTTTTGCTGCACCTTCGGAACCCGCTTCGGCTGATCCGCTCGACTATCTTGCAGATGTGCTGTTCCATAAGATGGGTTCTCCGGGGGTCTATGGTCGCACCGCGCTTTATGAAGATGTCGTGGAGCGGCTTGCGGCGCTGATCACGCGGCATCGCGAAGTGGACGCCGAGGTGATGCGCTTTCCGCCCGTCATGAACCGCACGCAGCTTGAGAGGTCGGGCTATCTGAAGAGCTTTCCGAACTTGCTTGGCTGCGTCTGCGGCCTGCACGGCACGGAAAGCGAGATCGACGCGGCGGTCAGCTGCTTCGATGCCGGCGGCGACTGGACCATGTCACTTTCACCAGCCGACCTCGTGCTGTCGCCTGCCGCCTGCTATCCGGTCTATCCGATCGCGGCAAGCCGCGGTCCCGTGCCGGCGGGCGGCTGGTGCTTCGACGTGGCCGCCGATTGCTTCCGTCGCGAGCCCTCGCGCCATCTCGACCGGCTGCAGTCTTTCAGGATGCGCGAATACGTCTGCATCGGCAGTCCCGACCACGTCTCGGCGTTCCGGGAGCGCTGGATGGTGCTCGCCCAGGAGATCGCTTGCGATCTCGGGCTGACCTTCAGCGTCGACTACGCCAGCGATCCGTTCTTCGGCCGGGTCGGGCAGATGATGGCGGTGAGCCAAAAGCAGCAGTCACTGAAATTCGAGTTGCTGGTGCCTCTGCGCTCCGAGGAGCAACCGACCGCATGCATGAGCTTCAACTACCACCGCGATCACTTCGGCACCGCCTGGGGCATCGCGGACGCGGCCGGTGAGCCGGCCCATACCGCTTGTGTGGCCTTCGGAATGGACCGTCTCGCCGTCGCCATGTTCCATACCCACGGCAGAGACGTCACCAGATGGCCGACCGCAGTGCGGGACCTGCTCGGCTTCCCGCGGGACGACCGGTAGACGGCGTGAGCATTCGAGGAACTTCGATGCGCCAAGGAAATCCAGAGGTCGCCCGGGACCGAAGAGCCGAAGGGCCAGCTTCCATGAGAAGAGAGACTCTCGCTGTCCACGGCGGCTACGAAGTCGAACCGACCACCAAGGCCGTCGCCGTGCCGATCTACCAGACGGCCTCGTACGCCTTCGACAGCGCCGACCATGGAGCCGCCCTCTTCAATCTTGAAGTCGATGGCTTCCGCTACACCCGGATAGGCAATCCAACCAACGCGGTGCTGGAGAAGCGGGTCGCCGCCCTGGAAGGAGGCATCGAGGCGATGAGTGTGGCGTGCGGCCAGGCCGCGGTGAACTATTCGGTGATCAACGTCGCGGAGATGGGCACCAACATCGTCTCGGTCCCGCAGCTCTATGGCACCACGCATACGCTGTTCGCGCACATCCTGCCGAGGCAGGGCATCACGGTCCGGTTCTCGGAGGACGACCGGCCGGAGAGCATGGAAAGACTGATCGACGACGATACGCGCGCGGTGTTCTGCGAGAGCGTCGGAAATCCAGCCGGAAACGTCTGCGACATCGAAGCGATCGCCGAGGTTGCCCACAGGCACGGCGTGCCGCTGATCGTCGACAACACCGTGCCGACCCCGATCTTGCTCAGACCGATCGAATACGGCGCGGACATCGTCGTAGAGTCACTGACGAAGTTCATGGGCGGGCACGGCACCACGCTCGGCGGAATCATCGTCGATAGCGGCAAGTTTCCATGGGCGGAGCATCGCCGGCGCTTTCCGATGATGAACGAGCCGGAGAAATCGTACCACGGGCTGGTCTTCACCGAGCGTTATGGGCCCGCCGCCTACATCGCGCGCTGCCGCGCCGTCTCCCAGAGGACCACCGGCTCCATCCTGGCGCCCTTTAACGCCTTTCTGCTGCTCCAGGGCATCGAGACCGTCGCGGTGCGGATCGAGCGGCACGTCGAGAATGCCGAGAAGGTCGCGCGGTTTCTGCGCGACGACCGCCGCGTCGGATGGGTCAACTACGCGGGCTTCCCCGATAGCCCCTATCACGCGCTGACGCACAAGTATCTGGGCGGCCGCGCGTGTTCGCTGCTGACCTTCGGCGTGGCTGGAGGGTTCGAGGCCAGCAAGCGGTTCTACGACGCGCTGAAACTGTTCAAGCGGCTGGTCAACATTGGGGACGCGAAATCGCTCGCCTGCCACCCCGCATCGACCACGCACCGGCAAATGTCGCCCGAAGAGCAGGAAAGGGCCGGCGTGCGGCCCGAGATGATCAGGCTGAGCGTCGGTATCGAGCATGTTGACGACATCATCGCCGACCTCGATCAGGCGCTCCATGCCACGATTGAATGCGGGTCAACCATGAAGGCATCCCGATGCCTGTCCTAATCGACATAAACTCGTACGACCACCACCTCTTCTCGAGAGCGCGGAGCGGAAACGGCGCCGCGTCGCCGGGAAACCGGGACGAGTGCCTCGATATCGGGCTGATCAACAACATGTCGGATTCCGCCTTGATGTCCACCGAGCGCCAGCTGTTCGACCTGCTCGGCGCGGCGGCGGGAGGGCTCTTCGTCAGGCTGCATTTCTACACGCTGGAGACAACGCCCCGTTCGGACTGGGGGCGCGATTACGTGCGTCGATACTACCGCGGCACCGACGATCTCTTGAACAGCAGCCTGGACGGAGTGATCGTGACCGGCGCCGAACCGAGAGCCGCCAGCCTGACGGAAGAACCATATTGGGCCACCTTCGGCGAAATCATCGACTGGGCCAGTGAGAATACCTTGTCGTCGGTGTATTCCTGTCTAGCCGTCCATGGGGCCGTCCTGCACTTGGACGGCGTGGAGCGCCACAAGCTGCCTGCCAAATGCATCGGCGTCTTCGCTCAAACGAAGATGAAGGATTGTCCCTTGATGCGCGGCGTTCCGGCGACCTTCAGAACACCGCACGCCCGGTGGAACGCGGTGCAGGAGGAGGCTCTCGAGAGTTGCGGGTATTCCGTTCTCACCAAGTCGGCAGAGGCCGGCGTCGACTGCTTCGTCAAGCAGCAGAAGAAGAGCCTCTTCGTCCATTTCCAGGGCCATCCGGAATACGACACCCACAGCCTATTGGGTGAATACAGAAGGGACATAGGCCGTTTCCTCCGAGGAGAGAGCGAAGTCTGTCCGACGATACCGAGAGGCTATTTCGACTCGGAGGCGGAAGAAATCCTGACTGCCTTTCGGCGGAAAGCCCTTTCGGACAGAACTCCGGAGCTTTTCGCCGATTTCCCGGCCGATCAACTGGCGAAGGATCTAAGAAACGTCTGGCATCCGCCGGCCAGGCGCATATACCGCAACTGGCTGCTGTACATGGCGTCGCAGCGAGCAGGACGCTCAAAGCCGTTGGCCTTCAACGGAAGGTATCGAACGAGGTCCGGACGGGCTGCGGCGTAGACCATGCGTGCGGGCAACATAGAGAACTGGAACTACGGCCGCGATCGGCCCGCCGGGCTCCCCGCTCGCCGACCTGCTGACGAGGAAGCGGGAGCGGATTACATGACGGAGTTCGGACCGTGATCCGATGCCGCGAGATAGGATCAGCCGATCTTGATGCCATCGCCGATCTCCTGACGCGCGGCTTTCCCCGCCGCTCGCGCGACTACTGGATAGACGGGCTCCGGCGCTCTTCCGTCCGCGAGGTGCCCGAAGGTTTCCCGCGCTTCGGCTACTTGCTCGACCATGAGGGGACGCCCGTCGGCGTTCTGTTGTTGATCTACACCGCACGAGACGATGGCAGCGGGACCTCGATCCGCTGCAATCTCTCCAGCTGGTATGTAGAACCCGCCTTCCGCAACTACGCGCCGATGCTGACCAGTGTCGCGCAGCGCCACAAGCGCGTCACCTACGTCAACATCAGCCCGGCGCACTGGACCTGGCGGACCATTGAAGCCCAGGGATTCCGCGCCTATTGCGCCGGCTTGTTCTTCTCGTTTCCGGCGCTGTCGCGTCCGGCGAAGGGTATGCGCGTCGAAGTGGTTCAGCAGGGCGCGCATGTGGTCGACGGCTTGTCCGAAGCCGACGTCACGCTGCTTGCGCGGCACGGGGTCTACGGCTGCCTGAGCCTGGTGTGCCGCGCGGCCGACGGCCGCGGCTTTCCCTTCGTCCTGCAGCCGAAGCGGTTCCGCCGCATCGCGCTACCGGTGATGCAGCTGATCTATTGCGCCGATGTGGCCGACTATGTCGCCTGCGCCGGCGCCATCGGCCGCTTCCTCCTCCAGCGCGGCTGGCTCTCGGTCGCTCTCGACGCCAACGGACGCATGAAGGATCTGGTTGGCCTCTACAGCGAACCGCGCGGCCGCAAATACTTCAAGGGCCCGCGGTGTCCCCGGCTTGCCGATCTATCGGATACCGAACTGGTGATCTATGGACCGTAACTCTGCTGCCAATTGGAGAACCGGCATGATTCCCAACAGCAAATCCGTCAGCCATTCGCAGACATGGACATTCTTCCAGGGCCAGTGGCACGAGGGCAATGTGCCGATCATGGGGCCACGCACCCATGGGCTCTGGCTCGGCTCGACCGTGTTCGATGGCGCCCGCGCCTTCGAAGGCGTTACGCCCGACCTCGACCGCCATTGCGCCCGCGTCAATCAATCCGCGGTCAACTTCGGGCTCAAGCCGATCGTCGATCTCGACACATGGCTGGGTCTGGCGCGCGAAGGCATCGCCCGCTTTCCGGCCAATGCCGAACTCTACATTCGCCCGATGTATTGGCCGCAGAATGGCGTCGGCGGCGGCGTGCTCTTCGATCCGGAAACGATGGACTGGTGCCTTTGCATCTACGAAGCGCCGATCCCGAAACCTGTCGGCAGCGCGATCACGCTGTCGCCGTTCCGCAGACCGACCGCCGAATGCGCACCGGTCGATGCCAAGGCCGCCTGTCTCTACCCGAACTGTTCGCGTGCGCTGATCGAGGCCGCCTCGCGCGGCTTCCAGAACTGCCTGATGCTGGATATGCTCGGCAATGTCGCCGAGTTCGGAAATGCCAACGTGTTCATGGCGAAGGATGGTGTCGTCTACACGCCGGCGCCGAACGGCACCTTCCTGAACGGTATCACCCGGCAGCGGGTGATCGAACTCTTGCGCGGCGAGGGCGTTACCGTGGTAGAGGCCACGCTGCGCTATGCCGATTTCCTCGCCGCGGACGAGATCTTTTCGAGCGGCAATTTCGCCAAGGTCGCGCCGGTGATCCGGATCGACGACCGGCAGCTCACGCCTGGGCCCTTCTATGCGCGTGCGCGGAGACTGTATTGGGATTTCGCACACGCGGTGAAACTTGCGGCGTGAGAGGAGACTGTGCGCTATCCGCGATGGTTGCCTTCTAACCGCGATGGTCACATGACGTTTCGAGTTGCCGATCTAATCGTAGATAGTCTGATCGCGCACGGCGTCGACCGGGCATTTAGCGTACCCGGCGAGAGCTTTCTTGCGCTCCTCGACGCTCTGTATGAACGCGACGAGATTGATCTCGTGACTTGCCGTCACGAGGGAAGCGCGAGTCTTGCCGCAGTTGCCGACGCCAAGCTCATCGGCCGCGCGGGCGTGGTGATGGTAAGCCGCGGTCCCGGCGCATCCAACGCGGCGCTTGGTCTCCATGTAGCTTCCCAGGAAGCCATACCCCTCTTATTGCTGGTTGGTCAGGTCGATACGGCGAGCCTGAATCGTGACGCCGTGCAGGAGATCGACACGAGGCGAGCGTTCAGTGGCCTTCTCAAGTGGTCCACTAGAATCGATTCAGCGGCTCAGGTGTCCGAGATGATGGCGCGCGCATTTTCCATGGCGCTTAGCGGCACGCCAGGGCCGGTTGTAATCGAGCTTCCCGAAGATGTGCTCGAGATGGACGCCGGTCTGCTCTCCGCTAGGGTTCACGGCGTTGCGCGACCTGAGCCCAGTCGAGCCGCCGTGGAGCAGGCGGCCGCCTTGATCGGCGAGGCGGAGAGGCCAATTCTGCTTGTCGGAGGAGAGTGTCGAACTGCGGAATTTCGCGCGGATCTGATCGCGGTGAGCGAGCGCTGGAATGTGCCGGTCGCAGTCACCACCAAGATGCAGGATCAGTTTCCCAACGATCACCGGCTCTGGATTGGGCACCTTGGCTTCTTCACGTCGCCATCGCATGTCGGGCTCTTTGAGCGAGCGGACCTGATCGTTGCGATCGGAACGCGGCTCGGCGACTTGTCTTCTCAGGGATTCCGGTTTCCGCGACAATCGCCGATGTCTCAGCCCCTGGTTCACGTCTACCCCGATCCGAATGCGATCGGAACTCACTTCCATACGGATCTTCCGATCGTCGCGTCGGCGCATCCCTTCTTGAGGTCCTTGCTCGACTTGCCGGTCGTCTCACGTGAGCGCGGCGGGTGGATCGAAGCTGTGGCGAAAGCTCGGGAAGCGGTGCACTCATGGCCTGAGCAGGGCATCCCCAGCGCTGATGTCCTGGGGCATGCGGTTGCGGCCATTGCAAGACATTTTCGAGCAGATGGTATTGTGACGACCGACTCCGGCAACTTCGCCGCCTGGGTACACCGTATATTCCGCTTCAAGCCGTCGGCCCGACTGCTCGGCTCTGCCTGCGGTGCGATGGGCAGTGGTGTTCCTTCTGCATTGAGCGCAAGCCTTCGTCATCCGGATCGTCAGGTTATCGCGTTTTGCGGAGATGGCGGTTTCCTGATGACCGGGAATGAGTTGGCAACCGCCGTTGCCCGCCAGCTCAATGTCAAGATCGTCATCTCCAACAACCAATCGTACGGTACCATCCGTTCGCATCAGGAGAGGGCCTTTCCGAGACGTCCCTGGGGCACGGACCTCTCCAACCCTGACTTTGCGGCTCTTGCCCGAGCGTTCGGCGCGCAGGGCTATACGATCACGAACGCAGCGCAAGCGGCCGAGGTCGTCGCGGAAGCAATGTCGGCGAAGGGCCCCGTGGTGATCGAAGTTCGATCTGACGTACGCCAAACGCTCGATCGATCCCTCGCGGCCGCGTCGAACTGATGCCTCAGAGCGCTCGGATGGCTCCGGTGTAAGCGGGGTCTTAAGCGGTAATTCCAACCCAGCAGCATCCCCAATCGTGCGTTCGCCACCTGCTGTCCATAAAAGCTCCGTGCAAGCAGTTTGTATGACGATCTCGTCCAACAGCAGGGCGCAATCGGCTAGGAACTCGAAGCTTTGCGCAGGTGGTGTACAGTTCCAGAATTAGGCTGAAACGGCCACATCAAGCTTAACGTACGAGTTTCGTTGCAGAGAGCCGCAGACGCGCTAGCGTCGAGGCATCGGACATTGCCCTGGTCCGGATCCACCGTGGCGAAGCTGTCGAGCGATCATACTCCGCTCGGCAGCCTCGTTCTATTGATAGTCGGCAGTGGATCTACAAATGCATTGTTGAACTTGACTTGGAAAATGAAAGTCGATGTCGACGCTTCAACAAATCCTGCAACGCGGAGTGCCTGAACGGCGCTCGATCGGGCGGACGCGGATCAATCGGAACGCGTTGCTGTTCTTTGTCGGTCAGGCCGGCGTGTTTTCATGTTGCGTTCGTGACGTAACGAACCTTGGTGCGGGTATCCAGCTGGACGGGCTCAACATCATGCCGATGGACTTCGATCTGTCGTTCGACAATTTCCGCACAATTCGAAAATGCCGGATGATCTGGCGAGAGGGTAATTCTGTTGGCATCGTGTTCGAGAGTTGACCGTACAAATTTAGGTTTCTCAAGTGGGCTAGGGCCAACGGTCCGTATTTTTACAGTGCGCTAATGGACAGACGAATCAAAAGGGCATCGCAAAAGTCCAAAATGGCAAGCGTCACCACCAAAATACCCGTGGTAGAAGTCACCGCGCCCGATGGTAGGAGGTCACTTTGGGCAGCGGCGGCTGCGCCAGAGAACGCCGTGGCGGCGGTAGTGACGGTCATCCCAGCAGGTCATGTTGCTACGCTCACAAAGCTCCGGCTAACGCTCAGCCGGAAGTCAGATGAGCTTCGGCCCGGCGAAGTCCGGAGGATTCGTCTATGACCCATCATGACGAAGAACGGTGAGCCTGCGAGTTCATGCTCGCGGGCTTTTCTTTTTCAAATGCGGGCGCAGGGTCGTCTCTCGAAAATGCTCGAGAGCCTGAGCGGCGCTCTGGGCCCGAAACACGATAAATCCTCAAATCGTCGACGGATGTAAAATGAGGAGTTAGATGGGGCGCTCAGGTTATAATCCCTTTCAATGCTCCTGCGAAATCGGGCCAATGACCATGCTTTGGAGTGGGCTGCCATTCTAAGCGCGCGACTGACCGCCTTGCGCGTAAATGGTGCCTGTCAGAAACTCGCCCCAGTCACGTTCGAAATAGGCCGTCTGCGAATGGTCATGTCGGCGTACTCGCTGAAATGAACACGTGAAGCCTCCGTTTTCGAAGCGTGTCACGATCTTTTCGACCCGGTCCTGCTTTCGTTCGGAGCGGAAGCGAAACGCTTCAAGCGGCCCCGTTCTCGTGATGGGAACGTCCAATCCATTGGGATCGCAAACCGCACGTGCGCCACGACTGCCCCCACCGCGTGACAAATAGGCGTCGAGGGCGGTCAAGACCGCCTCGGACGCAAAGGCCAATTGCCGCCATTGTACGCATCGCTCGGCCTGGTCGGCTCGGTCCAGACGCAATCCGCGTGATTGGATGTCGCCGTTCAGCCTGCGCGCCCCCATCAACGCTTTGCGCACCCCTTCAGCGGAACACATGAAGCCGGCGTCATCGCTCATGCGAGCCTGAACTTCGCGCGCGACTTGGCGCCAGTCGAGGCCGTCGTCGCGCAAGCCCGACGCAATACCTTGGATGGCCGCGCGAACCATTTCCGCCGGCAAAGGATCGCTCGGCGCGATCCGTTTGCAGGCATGAATGTGTTCAGCGCAACGCTGACCCATCACCTGGCCCGCGTTAAGCGCGGCGCCGCCGGGGCGTGTAACGCCATGGGTCCCGGCCGCCTCACCGATGGCATAGCAGCCCTCCAAGCTCGAACGACCCCAGATGTCTACAGCGATACCGCCGTTCATATGCTGGTTGTTGACTGCAAATTCCAGCGGATCGCGGGTGATGTCCTTCTTGTAGCGACGATAGAGCTCGATCGACAAAGGATTCATCCTCGCGAGCCGCTCGATCGGCAGGCCCAGGAGAGCGCCATTGTTTTCGAGATAGGCCCTGACATCGGCATCAAGGTCATCGAGCGAGAAGGGCGCGTCACCAGGAACGGGCTCCGGATTCCGATTGAAATCCATCAGAACTTTGCGTCCCATCCGGGTCTCGCGATAGATCGCAAGATCGACAAGACTGGACCCGAAGTCGAGCATTCGCGAGGCATGAAACGGCCACTGATAGCCCTTGCGGAAAATATTGGAGACGAGTTCCTGCGTGGTTCGATAGTAATCGCCCAGGAAATTGCGCTCGATGCCATCGGTATCGACGGAATGGATGTAAGGCAGGCACTGCGCGTATGTTCCCGACAGATTCCAGGGAAATCCATTGCGCGGTGTGCCGATCCCGAACTGACTTTCCGTCAGATTGACCGCCTCGACGCCCGCCTCGAGCGCAAGTCCGAGGGCGCCGAAGCAATGCTTGGGGTAGACGCTGTCACGATAGAGTTCGCCGGGTCCGCCCGCCGCGATGACGAGGCCGGCGCATCGGATGATGGCAAGCCCGAGCGGGTTGTCGGCAGCGCGATCCGCGGCGCGGAATATAAGCAGGCCCGTGACGCGCTTCGACTCGTCGCCGGCCGTCAAAATCTTCGCGCCGACACAGCGGTTCAGGACCGGAACGCCGAGACGTACCGATTCCTCGGCCAGTACCTTGACCATCAGTCTGGACGTGCGGGGCCCGCAGCTCGTCGCGCGCCCGGCTTCGTCATGATCCGTTTGATACCTGAGCACCGCACCCAGCCGGTCGAGCGGGACGGGTAACCCGAGATATTGCAGAGACGACAGTGCGCGCAGCGATCCCACCGCTTCCACATAGGCGGTGTCTTCGTCCATGGCGCCGCCAGCGCCAAGGGCTGCCGCAAGGGCGATGAAATCATCACCGTGACGGCCGGTCGCAGCCGTATGCAGGGTCTGTTTGTCCGATCCGGAGCACGCGGATGTACCGCCGTAGAGATTTTGCGTGGCGACAACGACATCGATTCCGTGCCGTTTCAGTTCGATGGCGGCGCGAAAGCCCGCCGCCCCGCTACCAAGTACGAGGGCGTCGCAGGCGTAAACCGGCAGCCTTAGCCCCTCAGTCTCGATCGACCCCTGCGCTGCGCGGGTGGGATGGCGTTTGGGCATACCGACATCGGTCAGGGCGTCGAGCACGGACTGGCAGGGCGAAGCCGTCACGAACATTTCCTCTGATTGATCGTTGTTGACGACCCCAAAACGTTGCGGTAGGTTTAATTTGTCACGTTCCAATTGACAAGTGTGCGTCGCACAAATTTATTCGTTTGATCGGGTAAATACGGCGAAATACTCTTCTCATAAAACTATTGGAACGATCCAAAAATCGGAAAATAAATGTCCGAGGCGCTTAAGGGAGGGGCTGCTGATCGCGTTGGTCGTGTGACCATCGTCGATGTGGCGCGCCGCGCCGGCGTCTCCAAATCGACGGTTTCCCTGGTCTTGTCGGGCAGCGCATTGGTCGCTGAACAAACGAAATTGCGCGTGAACGAGGCCATGCAGGCTCTCGGCTACGTCTATCATCGTGGCGCCGCCAGCCTGCGTGCCGCGTCATCCGATCTGGTCGGGATGATCATGGGCGACTTGAACAACCCCTTCTTCGCCGAGCTCACCGCAGGGATCGAGGACGCGCTCTTTCAACGTGGCTTTACGCCGATCCTGGCGAACACCAGCGAAGATACCGCGCGCCAGGCGCAGGTGCTGCGGGCGATGCGCGAGCACAACGTCGCCGGCATCATCATGAGCCCGGCTCGCGGTACCGACACATGGACGCTGGCCCAGCAGTGGCCATCCCATATCCCGGCGATCATTACGATGCGCCGCATGATCGGCAGTTCGCTGCCCTATATCGGTCCCGACAATCAGAAGGGTGAGCGTGACGCGGTCGAGCACCTTCTCAAGCTCGGCCATCGCCGTATCGCCTTTATCGGAGGCGACGCCAACATGACGACGCAACGCGAGCGCGTTTCCGGTTGGCGCGCTGCACTCAACGGCTGGGGCCTTGCCGCCGACGATTCTCTGGTCTTTGAAGTCCCGCCCACCCGGGACGGCGGTCGCGCAGCCATCGAACGGGCACTCGACGGCCCGCAGCCGCCAACCGCGTTCGCCTGCTACAATGATATCGTCGCGATGGGTGCAACGCGGGCGCTCGCCTTGCGCGGAGTTGTGGTCGGCCGCGATGTCGCGGTAGTTGGATTCGACGACATTGCCGACGCCGAGCACAATGCGCCACCGTTGACGACTGTGAGTGCCGACACAAGGGAAATGGGCATGCGCTGCGCCGAAGGCCTGCTCGGGCTGATCCGGCGCGAAGATCCCGCCAGCCTGTCGTTCGCGGGCGATGCCCGTTTGATCGTGCGCGAAAGCTGTGGCTCCAGGTTTCAGGGCAGGGGGGCGTCATGAGTTTGCGTTGGGGGTTGATCGGCGCAAGCACCATCGCGTCAGAGCACATGATCGGCGCCATCCGTGCGAACGATGGCGAGATCGTTGCGGTACTCAGTTCAGATGCGTCACGTGGGCGAAGCTACGCTGAAACCCATGGAATTTTGCGCTCCACGACAGACCTCGCTGCGCTGGTGGAATCCCCCGATATTGACGCCGTTTATATCTCGACCACCAACGAACTGCATCGTGACCAGGTGTTCGCAGCCGCGGCGGCCGGAAAGCACGTGATGTGCGAGAAGCCGCTCGCGCTGACCTTGGCCGATGCCCGGGCGATGGTCGCAGAATGTAAGCGCCGTGGCGTCGTCATGGGCACCAACCATCATCTGCGCAACGCCGCGACCCACCGGGCGATGCGCGACGCAATAGCCGAAGGACGCATCGGCAAGCCGCTGTTCGCCCGGGTCTTCCACGCGGTCTACTTGCCGCCGCACCTGCAGGGCTGGCGCATCAAGACGCCTGGAGCGGGCGGCGGCGTGATCCTCGATATCACGGTCCATGACGCGGACACGCTGCGCTTTGTGCTAGGCGATGAGCCTGAAAGCGTCAGCGCGATGGTCTCTCGCGCAGGCATGGGCGAAGCGGGCCTCGAAGATGGCGTCATGGGCGTCGTCCGCTTCGCCGGCGGCACGCTAGCGCAATTCCATGACGCGTTCACAACGCGCTTCGCGACGACGGGCTTCGAAGTCCATGGCGATGAGGGATCGCTCGTCGCGACCGATTGTATGACGCAACAGCCGAGGGGCGAGGTCGTGCTGCGCACCAGCGAACGGACCGTGCCGCTGTCGCTGATGCATGAAAATCTTTACGCGCGCTCGATCCGGCTTTTTCAGGACGCTACCGCGGGTGTCGGCGCACCCGCCGCGACGGGCGACGA
This sequence comes from uncultured Alphaproteobacteria bacterium, assembly GCA_963774775.1. Lineage (GTDB taxonomy): Bacteria > Pseudomonadota > Alphaproteobacteria > Rhizobiales > Xanthobacteraceae > Bradyrhizobium. The sequence goes on along the minus strand of CAVZGZ010000011.1, from coordinate 82,407 downwards.
TGGCGTGTGCTCGTTGGCGCTCGCTCTCGCCACGATGGAAGCCGCAAAAGCGGGCCGGGAAATCTCCATAGCGAGCCAGGGCTGATCAATGGCAAAGCCGAGAGTACTTAGCGCCAGCGACGCAGCCGAACTCATTCCGGACGGCGCCACTGTCACGGTCTCGTCCTCATCCGGTCTGGGTTGTCCCGACGCGGTTCTGGCTGCGATCGGCGCGCGCTTCGACACGCACGGTCATCCACGCAATTTGACGACGCTGCATCCGATCGCTGCTGGCGACATGTGGGGTGTCAAAGGCATCGATCACATTGCAAAGACCGGCTGCCTCGCGCGCGTTCTCGCTGGCTCCTATCCTTCGGGGCCGTCTTCAGCAGAGCCGCCTGCGATCTGGAAGATGGTCAGCGACGACGCGATCCCTTGTTACAATGTACCTTCTGGAATTCTATTCGACATCCATCGCGAGGCGGCGGCGAAGCGGCCCGGCGTATTGACCAAAGTCGGGATGGATACGTTCGTCGACCCCAATCATGAGGGGTGTGCAATGAACGCAAAGGCGCGAGGCGCCCCAATCGTCAGCCGCGTGAATTTTGCCGGCGACGACTGGCTGTTCTTTCCGACGATCGTCCCCAGCGTCGCCATCATCCGCGCCACCACGGCCGACGAGCGCGGCAACCTCTCCTATGAGCACGAGGGAGGTATTCTCGGCCCGCTCGATCAGGCGCTGAGCGTGCGCAACAACGGCGGCCTGGTGATCGCACAGGTAAAACGCCTCGCCGCCGCCGGTTCCTTGCGGCCGCATGAGGTCATCGTCCCGGGAGTCCTCGTGGATGTCATCGTCGTCGCTCCCGATCAGAAGCAGACCACCAACACGCCCTATGATCCCGCGATATCGGGCGAAATTTTCCGCCCGTTGTCGACTTTCGAGGCGCCTGCGTTTGGCGTTGGCAAGACGATAGCGCGTCGTGTTGCTCAGGAACTGCGGGACGGAGACGCAGTCAATATCGGCTTCGGTATCTCCGCCAATGTGCCGCGTATCCTGATTGAAGAGGGCCACCACGGTGCTGTGACCTGGATGATCGAACAGGGCGCTGTCGGAGGTATTCCTCTGCTGGATTTCCAGTTCGGCTGCGCCTCAAATGCGGAAGCGATCGTGCCGTCACCTGCGCAATTCACTTATTTCCAGGGCGGCGGCTTCGATATGTCGTTGTTGTCCTTCCTGCAGATCGATCGCCAGGGCTGCGTGAACGTCTCCAAGCTTGGAGCTCGTCCTCACGTGACCGCCGGGGCCGGCGGCTTTGTCGATATCACGGCGCGGGCGAAGAGAATTGTCTTCTCGGGCTTTTTCACCGCCGGCGCCGCGCTCGAAATCCAGGACGGCCGGCTTCACATCAGGCGCGAAGGCAAGGTCAAGAAGCTTGTCGAAGCCGTCGAACAGATCTCTTTCTCAGGCCCTCGGGCTGTTCAGCAGGGGCAGGAGATCGTGTATGTCACCGAACGTTGCGTGATGAGGCTCGAGTCTGCGGGGCTGACCGTCCTGGAGATCGCTCCAGGCATCAATCTCGAGCGCGACGTGCTGGCGCAGTCCGAATTTCCGCTGCTGGTGTCTCCGCAGTTGAAAACGATGGATGCAAACCTGTTCCATCCCGAGCCAATCCGGCTGAAGCTGCGTCCGGCAATGGGGGCGGTGCAATGAGCCCGTTCGTCCAACTCTCGTTCGATGGCCCGTTGGCGCGATTGACGCTGAAGCGCGGCGAGAAGCTCAATGCGCTCGATCAGGCCATGGTCCACGCGCTTGCCGATGCGGCGCGTAGCATCGACGAGACGGACGAAGTGCGTGTCACGATCTTGAGTGGCGAAGGCAAGGCGTTCTGCGCTGGCGGCGACATCGGCGCCTGGGGTGCCCTGCCGCCGCTGGACATGTGGCGAAGCTGGACACGTGCCGGTCATCGCGCGTTTGAAGCACTTGCGCGGCTACGTACGCCTTTGGTCGTTGCGCTGACGGGTCACGCTTTCGGTGGCGGCCTGGAGCTGGCGGCCGCTGGCGATTTTCGCATTGCCGAGCGCGGCGTCAAATTGGGTTTGCCCGAGACGGGCCTCGGTATGGCGCCTGGCTGGTCGGGATCGCAGCGGCTGGTCCGTCGTTTCGGCGCATCGGTCGTTCGCCGCATGGCACTGGCCGGACAGGAATTCGAGGGCGACGCCGCGCTTGCGCTCGGCCTGATCGATGAGCTCACAGAACCGGGTCAAGGATTGGCCCGCGCGGAAGCCGTGGCTGCCGATATCGCCAGGCGCGGTCCTGTCGCCGTCCAGATCGTCAAGGCGATGATAAACTTTGCTGAAGGCGAGGACCTGGATGCACCGATCGAGGGGCTCGCAGGGGGGCTGACGGCGATGACACAAGACCTGGCCGAAGGCGTCGCGGCGTTTCGCGCCAAGCGTGCGCCGACGTTCCGAAACACTTGAAAGACCTTGAGCCGTGAGCGCATTCTCTTCAATATTGCTCAATGACCGGACCGTGCAGGTTGCGCTCGGACAGGGCGCCATCGCCGCCTATACAGAGGGAAAGACGTTCCACGTTCATAAAGGTTTGTACACGAGCTGGTGGCTCCCACGGACCTGACCTGAACCAAAGAGATCGGAAGTCAACTCAAGGCTTCTAGAAACGGCGCCGGACCGAATCCGGTGGGAGAGTACGCCCTGGAAGGGTAGAACATGAAACTTCGTAGTCTGTTATTGACGAGCGCGATGGCCGCTTCGGTCCTCGGCTTTGCCACGGCCGCAAACGCAGCCGACACCAAGGAAGTGCAGATGTTGCACTGGTGGACCTCAGGCGGCGAGGCCGCTGCGCTGAACGTCCTGAAGCAAGACCTCATCAAGGAAGGATATACCTGGAAAGACGTGCCCGTTGCCGGTGGCGGCGGTGCAGGTGCCATGACGACGCTGAAGGCGATGGTCGCCGCCGGCAATCCGCCGACCGCGTCACAGATTTTGGGCTATTTCGCGCTCGACTACGCGGAAGCCGGCAAGCTCGGCGACATCACGGCGCTCGCGACCAAGGAAGGCTGGGACAAGCTCGTCCCGACGGCGTTACAGAAGTTCACGACCACGAACGGCAAGTGGGATGCTGTCCCGGTCAATATCCACTCCGTCAACTGGATATGGCTCAACAAGGCCGTGATGGAGAAGATCGGCGGCACGGAGCCCAAGACCTTCGACGATTTCGTAGCTCTGCTCGACAAGGCGAAGGCGGCGGGCGTCGTTCCGCTGGCGCTTGGCGGTCAGCCCTGGCAGGAAGCCACCATGTTCGACTCGGTTATCGCTTCCACCGGCGGTATCGAGTTCTACAAGAAGGCGATCATCAATCTCGATGAATCTGCCCTGAAGTCGGACACCATGAAGAAGTCCTTCGACAACCTCGCCAAACTTCGTTCTTACACCGACCCGAACTACGCCGGCCGCGACTGGAACCTTGCCACCGCAATGGTGATCAAGGGTGACGCGCTCGTGCAGGTAATGGGCGACTGGGCCAAGGGCGAATTCCGGGCGGCCAACAAGGAAGCCGGCAAGGACTTCATCTGCTACCGCTTTCCGGGTACCGACGGCGCGGTGATCTACAACTCAGACATGTTCGCCATCTTCAATGTGCCTGCCGATCGCAAGGCAGCACAAACCGCCATGGCGGAAGCGACCATGAGCAAGAGCTTCCAATCTGCCTTCAACGTCATCAAGGGCTCGGTACCGGCCCGCATGGACGTGCCTGATACCGACTTCGACATGTGCGGCAAGAAGGGCATAGCCGACGTCAAGGCTGCGAACGCCAACGGCAACTTCGTCGGATCGCTGGCGCAGAATTACGCCCAGCCCCCGGCGGTTGCTGCAGCATATGACGATGTCGTCACCAAGTTCTTCCATGGTGAGATCAAGACGTCTGATGCCGCCGTGACCGAACTCGTCAAGGCGTTGAACAACGCCAAATAGCGCAATCTTGCTCATGCCTCTCTCCGTCATCGGAGAGAGGCATGGGTAACTGGTTTTCTTGGTCGGTGCGATGCATCCGATCCGAAAATTACCCTCCGAGGCAACGGTACTACGGCGAGCGTGATCCGCGCCGTGAGCCGACGGGAGATCTCCATGTCTGTAACAATCGCTCCAGTCGCCGTGACCGATCGCCGGCCGAGCGTCACACTGCGCGCACGTATGCAGGGTCTCGTGCCGAAGCTCGTTCTCGCGCCGTCGTTCCTGCTCGTCCTGATTTTCGTATACGGCTTCAATCTTTGGACGGTGTTTTTGTCCTTCACGAATTCAAGGGCGTTCGCGAGTACCAAGCTGATCGGCTTTGCCAACTACGAAAAGCTTTGGAATTGGACGTTCGAGACCGACCCGCCGTCAAGCTGGTACACCGCGATTGTCAACATCGGCATTTTCGGCGGACTCTATATCGTCTTCTGTCTCGCGCTTGGCCTGACACTGGCGATCCTGCTCGATCAGAGGATCCGGGGCGAGGGCATTCTCCGCCCGATCTATCTCTATCCGCTTGCGCTGTCGTTCATCGTCACCGGCACGGCCTGGAAGCTTTTTCTCGATCCGGGCATCGGGCTCGAAAAGGCGGTCCACGATTGGGGCTGGACGAGTTTCAAGTTCGATTGGGTCGTCAATCCCCGCATGATGATCTATTGCGTCGCGATTGCGGGTATCTGGCAGTCGTCCGGCTTTGTGATGGCGATGTTTCTCGCGGGCCTTCGGGGAGTGGACGGTGAGATCCTGAAGGCGGCGCAAATTGACGGCGCCTCCGCCTATGCGACCTATCGGCGGATCGTGATCCCGATCATGCGGCCAGTCTTTCTTTCCGCCATCATCGTGCTCGCCCACATGGCGATCAAATCATACGACCTCGTATTGTCCGTCACCGGCAAGAACCCGGGCGGGGCCGCCGAGCTGCCTTCGACGTTCATGTATTCCTACACGTTCACGCGCAATCAGATGGGGGTAGGCTCCACCAGCGCGGTCATCATGTTGATGACGATCGCCGCGATCATGATTCCTTACCTCTACTCGGAACTGCGGGAGAAGAGCCAATGAGCGCCGCAGATCTTGTCGTGGCTCCGCCGCCTCGACCCCGCTCAGGCCAATCCGTTATCACCCGGGTTGTGATCTACGGGCTATTGTTCTTTTTCGCGGTCATCTATCTGGTGCCGCTCATCGTGATGGTGATGACGTCGTTGAAGCCGCTCGGCGAAGTCACCGGCGGCAATATGTTTGCGCTGCCGAAATCGCCGACGTTCGCCCCATGGACCAGGGCCTGGGGAGAAGCCGCCATCGGCGTCTCCGACACGGCCGGGATCAGCGGCTATTTCATGAATTCGATCAAGATGGTCGTGCCGGCGGTTCTGATCTCGACGCTGCTCGGTGCATTGAACGGCTATGTCCTCACCAAATGGCGCTTCCCCGGCCACAAGCTCGTGTTCGGCATGATGCTGTTCGCCTGCTTCATCCCGTTCCAATCCGTCATCATTCCGATGGCGGTGATCCTGGGACTGCTGGGCCAGATCGGCAATCAGCTCATTGACGCCACCGGCTTTTCATTCGGTTTCGGCAATCCGACGGTCAACCTGGTGATTTGCCACGTCGTCTATGGCCTCGGCTTCACGACGTTGTTCTTCCGGAATTATTATGAGGCGTTTCCGACAGAGCTCGTGAAGGCGGCCATGATCGACGGTGCCGGCTTCTTCCAGATATTCCGGCGTGTCCTGTTGCCGAACTCGACCCCGATCATCATCGTCACGGTGATCTACCAGTTCACAAACATCTGGAACGACTTCCTGTTCGGATCGACCTTCGCCGCCGGTGACCAGTCGCCAATGACGGTCGCACTGAACAACCTCGTCAATACCTCGACGGGGGTCGTCGAATACAACGTCAACATGGCTGCGGCCATCATCGCCGCCGCGCCCACCTTGTTCGTCTATGTCGTCGCAGGGCGCTACTTCGTGCGCGGGCTGATGGCAGGCGCAGTGAAAGGATAGAACATGGCGTTCCTTGAGATCAGCGGGCTCCGCAAGCGCTTTGGCACGCTGGAGGTCCTGAAGGGTATCGATCTGACCCTGGACAAAGGCGGCTTCCTCGTGCTGATCGGCCCTTCGGGTTGCGGCAAGTCGACTCTCCTCAGCACCATTGCGGGTCTGGAGACGATCAGTGCTGGCGACATTCGCATTGAAGGCCAGCGGATCAATGATCTGCACCCGTCGAAGCGCGATATCGCGATGGTATTTCAGTCCTACGCGCTTTATCCCAATATGACAGTCGCCGAGAACATGGCGTTCGGCATGGAAATGCGCGGCGTGGCGAAGCCCGAACGCGAAAAGGCCGTCGCCGAGGTCGCGAAGACCCTCCAATTGGGGCATCTTCTCAAGCGCCGTCCGAGCCAGCTTTCGGGGGGGCAGCGCCAGCGCGTCGCAATGGGGCGCGCATTGGTTCGCGAGCCCCGCGTCTTCCTGTTCGACGAGCCGCTCTCCAATCTCGACGCAAAGCTGCGCGTCGATATGCGTGTTGAAATCAAGCGCCTGCACCAACGCACGGGTGCTACAATTGTCTATGTCACGCACGATCAGATCGAGGCCATGACGCTTGCGACGCGCATCGCCGTCCTGAAGGACGGTGAGCTTCAGCAAGTCGGCACGCCCTACGAGGTCTACAACAGGCCCGAAAATCTATTCGTCGCCGATTTCATGGGCTCGCCGTCCATGAATTTGCTGGAAGGCAGAGTCTCCCGATCGAACGGCGCCGCCTCGGTCGTCATCGAGCGCGCGGGAACCGACCCGATCGCGTTTCCTGTTCCTACGAGCGCGAACGTGGAATCGCTGAGCGATGGTGCAAAGGTCATCTTCGGCATTCGTCCTGAAGCTGTCAGCGACCTCGAAACTGCGAACGGGAAGTCGAAGAGCATCACGACGTTCACAAGCCAGGTCGAGATTGTTGAGCCAGCCGGATCGGACACGTTCGTTGTCACCTCGATCGCCGGCAAGGAGGTCACCGCGCGGGTGCGGGCGGATTCCGACATTCGTGTCGGGCAAAGCCAAGTATTTGCTCTGGATCTCGACAAGGCAATCTTGTTCGACCCGGAAACGACGCATCGAATTTAAACCATTTGCCGCCGCCGGCCTCGCTTTTGCCTGACCGGGCAGGAGAGCGGTTGGTCTCTGCCACGAACGCCTTGTCGCGAGGTTCCCTTGTCTGAGCCAACCGTATTGAGCCATGCCTCAAGCCCCGACGTGATCATTGTCGGATCGGGCATGGGTGGCGCGACGCTCGCCGCCGGGCTCGCGCCGACGGGCGCTCGCATCGTCATTCTCGAACGCGGCGAACAGCTGAAAGATACGCCCGAAACGCGCGATGCGCGGGCCATCTTCCAACGTGGATTTTATCGCCCGACCGAGACGTGGACAGACGGAACGGGTCAACCGTTCAACCCCGGCAACTATTATTATGTGGGGGGAAACAGCAAGTTTTACGGTGCGGTCCTGATCCGATACCGCGCATGCGACTTCCGGCCGATCGCACACGCGGAAGGGACAACCCCAGGCTGGCCGTTCGACTACGACGAGTTGGAGCCTTGGTACACAAAGGCCGAGAGTTTGTATCGCGTCTGCGGCGAACTCGGCGACGACCCCACGGAACCACCCCATTCCGCAACGTATCCATTGCCGGCCATCCCTGACGAACCGGCGATCGCGATAGCCCGGGAGCGATTGCGGAGAACGGGGTTGCACCCGGCGTCACTTCCGCTTGGTGTTGACATCAGTACCTGGATGAAACGCGCGGCCACGCCCTGGGACGCGTTTCCTGATGCGCGGACCGGGAAAATGGACGCCGAGACGTGCGGTCTTGCCGCCGCGCTGGCCCATCCCAACGTCACTCTGCAAACAGGGGTGAAAGTCCAGCGCTTGATCATGGCGCCGGATGGCAAACGTGTTGAAGGTGTCGAATACGACATTGGCGGCGAGCAGCACGTGCTGAAGGCGAGGCTGATCGTGCTGTCCGCCGGCGCGGTTAATTCGGCCGCGCTGCTGCTGCGGTCCTCTGAGCGCGGCGTTGCCAACAGAAGCGACAAGGTCGGCCGTCACTTCATGAACCACAACTCGTCGGCCGTATTGGCGGTCGATCCGCGAACGGTCAATGATTCCATTCATCAGAAGACGTTCGGTATCAACGATTTCTATCTCGACGACGGCGCAGGCGGTCCGCCGCTCGGCAACATCCAGCTGCTCGGTCGGGTAACCGGTCAGATCCTCAAAGCCAATCTGCGCCAGGTACCTGAATTCGCATTGAACTGGCTCAGTCGACACGCCGTCGATTTCTACGCGATGAGCGAGGATCTGCCCAATCCCGATAGCCGCGTCACGCTAGACGGCGCAGGCATCCGGCTCGATTGGAAACGGAGCAACTGGGCCTCGCACCTTGCGCTGGTCGCGAAATTGCGCGAGCGGCTTCGTGCCGCGGGTTACCCGATCGTGCTCGCGCGCGCGTTCGATCGCCGCACGCCTTCGCACCAATGCGGCACGGTGCGGATCGGCGTGGACCCGGAGGCGGCGCCGCTCGATCCCTTTTGCCGTGCCCACGACCATCCAAATCTTTTCGTGGTCGACGCCTCGTTCCTGCCGACGTCGGCGGCGGTCAACCCGGCGCTGACCATCGCGGCGCAGGCGCTTCGCGTCGCAAACCACATTGCCAGCAACGACCTTTGACCGGAGGATCCGATGGCCTACGACTATATCATCGTCGGCGGCGGCTCCGCCGGTTGCGTGCTCGCCAATCGGCTGAGCGAGGATCCGTCCATTAAAGTTCTGCTCATCGAGGCAGGTGGTCCCGACACAAACATGCTGTTTCGCATGCCGGCCGGTTTCGCCAAGATGACCAAGGGCGTTGCCAGTTGGGGTTGGAGCACCGTGCCCCAGAAACATCTGAATGGGCGCGTCATCTGGTATACGCAGGCCAAGGTCGTCGGCGGCGGTTCGTCCATCAACGCCCAGCTCTATACGCGTGGCAACGCAAAGGACTACGACGCCTGGAAGACCGAAGCGGGCTGCGAGGGATGGTCCTATCGCGACGTCTTGCCCTATTTCAAGCGTTCCGAGGATAACCAGAGGCTCGTCAATGACTACCACGGCTACGGCGGACCGTTGGGCGTTTCCTATCCGGTCAATCCCCCGCCGATCAGCTTCGCATTCTTGCGCGCTGCGCAGGAAGCCGGCATTCCGTTCAATGACGACTTCAATGGCGCGGTGCAGGACGGCATCGGTCATTACCAGTTGACGACGCGCAATGCGGAACGGTCTTCGACGGCGAGCGCCTATCTCGGACCGGTACGCTCGCGACCGAACCTCACGGTAAGACTGAATACGCCTACACTGAGAATACTCGTCGAAAACCGCCGTGCAGTCGGCGTGGAGGTTGGCAACTCCGGCCGTGTTGAGACAGTTCAGGCAGAACGTGAGGTCATTCTTTCCAGCGGCGCCATCGGCTCACCAAGGTTGTTGCAGCTCTCCGGGATTGGGCCCGCCGACGCTCTGGCGGCCGCCGGGGTCGCGGTCGTTCATGATCTGCCAGGCGTTGGCGCCAATATGCAGGATCATCTCGATCTCTACACAATTTGCGAGTGCACCGGCGATCACACCTATGATCGCGTGGCGCAGCCGCATCGCACTGTCTGGGCGGGGCTGCAATATCTGCTGTTCAAGACCGGCCCCGTCACGTCGACATTGTTCGAGACGGGCGGGTTCTGGTACGCCGACAGGCAAGCGCGTTCGCCGGATATTCAATTCCATCTCGGGCTCGGATCGGGCATCGAGGCAGGCGTCGCGGCGATGCGTAATCCCGGCGTTACGCTGAACTCGGCGTTCCTGCGCCCGCGCTCCCGCGGCACGGTGCGGCTGGCAAGCGCAGATCCCGCGGCTGCGCCGCTCATCGATCCCAATTACTGGTCGGATCCATACGACCGGGAGTGCTCGTTGAAGGGCCTGCAGCTTGCCCGCGACATCCTCAGCCGGCCTGCGCTGCGACCATTCGTGCTCGCCGAACGGCTGCCGGGCGACGGCATCAAGAGCGAGGAAGACCTGATGCAATACGCCTACCGGTCCTGCAAAACCGATCATCATCCTGTCGGCACTTGCGCGATGGGCTCGGGCGAGAATGCCGTCACGACGCTCGATCTGAAAGTCAGAGGAATGGATGGTCTGCGTGTGGTCGACGCCTCGGTGATGCCGCTTGTCCCGTCGAGCAATACGAACGCACCGACCATAATGGTCGCGGAGAAGGCGTCCGATGCCATCCTCGGTCGCAAACCACTACCGGCGGCGCTTCTTCCGTCTGCTGCTCGCTGATAGCGATCGGGCGAAGCCTCTAAGAATTGTTCAGCTCGAGATGCGCAAGCCGGAGGCGTCGAAGACGTGCACATCCTGAGCCGCGGCCATGAGCGTCATCCTCTCGCCGGGCGTCGGCGTTTCTCGACCGCGGACCTCGGCAACGAACAGCCTGTCGTCGACGCGACGCACATGGGCGAAGGAGGATTCGCCAAGCCGTTCGACGAGTTCGACGACGCCTTCGGCGACGAAAGGACCATTTGTGCCTCGGGCAAGATGTTCCGGACGGACGCCGACCGTCACCGCGTCGCCGACCTTCAGCGACGTCGCCGGCAGATCGAGGTTGCGGATGCCGGCGCCGGCCACGCGCGCGCGTCCGCCCTCGACGCCTTTCGACCTTGGCTTCGAAGAAATTCATCGCAGGCGAGCCGATGAAGCCGGCGACGAACAGGTTGGCGGGCGAATAATAGAGGTCGAGCGGCTTGCCGACCTGCTCGAGGCGGCCCTTGTTCATCACGACGATGCGGTCGGCAAGCGTCATCGCCTCGACCTGATCGTGCGTGACATAGACGATCGTTGCCTTCAGCATTCTATGCAGTCTCGCGATCTCGACGCGCGTCGAGACGCGTAACGCCGCGTCGAGATTGGAGAGCGGTTCGTCGAACAGGAAAACTGCGGGCTCGCGCACGATCGCGCGGCCGATCGCGACGCGCTGACGCTGGCCACCCGAGAGATCGCGCGGATAGCGCTCGAGCAATTCCTCGAGCCGCAGCATGCGTGCGGCCTCCGCGACGCGCCGCTTGCGTTCGGCCGGCGGCACGCCGGTGAATTTCAGTCCGAATGTCATGTTCTTGCGCACGTCCATGTGCGGATAGAGCGCGTAGGACTGGAACACCATGGCGATTCCACGCTCGGCGGGCGCAAGCGTGTTGACGAGCCTGCCGGCGATATGGATGTCGCCGCTCGACGCGCCGTCGAGCCCGGCGATCATGCGCAGAAGCGTCGACTTGCCGCAGCCGGAAGGGCCGACGAGCACGACGAATTCGCCGGCCTCGATGCTCAGGTTCACGTCGTTGAGCACCGTCGCCGCGCCGTAGCGCTTGTTGAGGTGCTCGATGCGCAGATTGGCCATCTGTGAAAACCTATTTGACCGCGCCGGAGGTGAGGCCGGCGATGAGTTGGCGTGAGAGGATCACGTAGATCGCGACGACCGGCAGGATCGCCATCGAAAGCGCCGCGAGCACGGAGTTCCAGTCGGTGATGTATTGGCCCAGAAACTGCTGCACGCCGAGCGTGACCGTATGTGTCTTGTCGCTGGACGTCAGGATCAGCGGAAACCAAAGGTCGTTCCAGATCGGCACGATGGTGAAGACGGCGACAGTCGCGATGGCGGGGCGCAGCAACGGCGCGATCACTTCGAGGAAGATGCGGGTTTCCGGCACGCCGTCGCAGCGCGCGGCGTCGCGCAAGTCCTTGGGGATTTGCTGGATGAACTCGCTCAATATGAAGATCGACATCGGCAGGCCTTGCGCGACATAGATGAGGATCAGGGCCGTCAACGTGTCGTTCAGGCCGGCAGACCGCATCATGTTGAGGATCGCGACGGAGCCGAGCCGTATCGGCACCATGATGCCGATCGACAGGAAGAGCGCGAGCGCCGTCGAGCCGCGAAAGCGATATTCGGTCAGCGCCCAGGCCGCCATCGCGCCGAACAACAGCACGAGCGCCATGCTGACGAGGGTCACGATCAGCGAATTCGAAAAGTAGGTCAGGATGTTGGACGCGCGAAAAACCTTCTCGTAGCCGATGAGGCTGAACGTCGAGGCGTCCGGCAGGGCGAGCGGCGCGCCGAAGATGGCGTTGCGCGCCTTGAACGAATTCATCACGACGAGCAGCAGCGGCCCGACTGCAAGCGCGCTATAGGCGATCAGGACGAGATGGACGCCGATGCCCTTGGCGCGCTGTTCGATCGTCATGTCGGCCCCGTCAAAAGGCGTAACGGCGGATGCGCCGCTGCACGAGAAACAGATAAAGGCAGACGCCGACGAGAATGATGAAGAACATCACGGTCGCGACCGCCGCGCCCATCGTCGGATTGCCGAGTTGCAGCTGGTTGCCGAAGAAGGTGCGGTAGAAGAACGTGCCGAGAATGTCGGTGGCGAAATTGGGCCCCGCGAGCGCGCCCTTGACCGAATAGATCAGATCGAAGGCGTTGAAATTGGCAACGAAGGTCAGCACCGAGACCAGGCCGATCGTCGGCAGGACGAGCGGAAGTTTGATGTGGAAGAAAATGCGGAAATGCCCGAGCCCGTCGACGCGCGCCGCATCGATCAATTCTTCGGGGATGTTGAGCAGCGCGGCATAGATCAGCATCATCGGAATGCCGACGAATTGCCAGACCGAAATCAGGGACAGCGTTATGAGCGCGCTCGATTCGAGGCCGAGCCACGGGGCGAACAGCGAACCCAACCCCACGGCCTTCAGGGCGCCCGCGGCTACGCCCCACAGCGGAGAGAGGATCAAGTTCCAGGAGAATCCAACGATGACAACCGAGAGCATCGTCGGCAGGAACATGACGGTGCGATAGAGGCCCTTCAGCTTCAGGCCCGGCAGGCTCAGCAATCCTGCCAGCGCGATGCCAATCGGATTCTGCACGCACATGTGCACGGCAAAGAAGATCAGATTGTTGCCGAAGGCGTTCCAGAACGGTTTCGACCACAGCGAGTCGCCAAGCAATGCTTCGAAATTAGCGAGCCCGACGAAATGCCGGGCTCCGGACGATTCGCTCGTGTAGGTCGATAGCGCCATCGTCGCGATGAGCGGGTAGATCGAGAACAACGTGTAGATCGCGACCGCCGGTCCGAGAAACAGCAGCAAGAGGCCCAGGCGTTTTCCGCGTGGCATCTGGGCGACGATCTGGGAGACAGGTTCAGACATATTGGAAATTCGGCGCCGTGTTTTCCCTCTCCCCGATTGCGGGGAGAGGGCTGAGGTGAGGGGAGGCTGTGGCGCGGCAGTTGTCGGAGAAGGTAAGGCCTCCCCCTAAGAAAGACTCCTGACCCTCTCCCCGCAAAGCGCGAAGAGAGAGCTGGCGTCATTTCGCGGGCTTGTACCACTTGTCGAGGCCGTCCTGCAGTTGCTTTGCGGCGGCGTCGGGCGTCAGCTTGCCGTTTACGACCTGCGCGGACACGTTCCAAAGCTCGTTCTCCAGATTCGGCGTTCCGCGCGAAAGGATTTGATACGAATTGCGGATCGTCGACTTGCAGTTCTGGCGCCATCCGACCATCGTCGCCGCGAGATCGTCGTCGATCTTCACCGGTGTCTTGGCGAGCGAGAAGAAGCCGGGAAGCGCGTTGGCGTAGATCGTCGCGAATTCCGGCGTCGTCAGCCATTCGAGAAACTTCTTCGCGTCTTCCTTGTTCTTCGAGGCCGAGTTGACGCCCATCGCGATGTCGGTGTGATCAGAGATGTAGCAGCCGCTCGCACCGGCGGGCGCCGGCGGCGGGAACGCGCCCATGGCGAATTTCGCCTGGCCGCGGAAAGTCGAGATGTCCCACGAGCCGGCCGCATAGATCGCGCCCTTGCCCAGCGAGAACAGGTTCTGACTATCGGGATAGGTCTGCGCCTGGAAGCCCGATCCCAGATAAGGGGCCCAGGTTGCGATTTCCTTGAACACTGCGACATATTGCGGATCGGTGAGCTTCTCCTTGCCCGAGATCAGATTGGCGCGGCCGGTCTCGCCCTTCCAGTAATCAGGGCCGATGTTCTGGAAGCCCATGGTTGCGGCTTCCCATTGGTCTGCCGTGCCCATCACGAGCGGGACGTAGGTTCCGTCCTTCTTAAATTTCTCGAGCACGGCGTGGAATTCATCGAGCGTCTTCGGCTCGGAGACGCCGACCTTGGCGAAGGCTTCCTTGTTGTAGATGAAGCCGGCTATGACGGAGGCGATCGGGACGCAGAACGTCGTCTTGCCATCGTCGGTCTGCCATGCCGCCTTGGCGACGTCAGAGAAATTGTCCATGCCCTTGATGTCATCGACGCCGTCGAGCTGGTGCTTCTGATAGAGCGCGAGCGAGGCGTCGAACGGACGGCAGGTGATGAGGTCGCCGGCGGTTCCGCCGTCCAGACGTGCGTTGAGGGCGGCGTTGTATTCCTTCGGCGCCGAGGGCGCGAATTCGATCTTGATGTCGGGATAACGTTTGTTGAAGGCGGGGATGATCTTCGAGTTCCAGATGTCGGCGTCGTCGTTGCGCCAGCTTTCGATCTTCAGCGAGCCTGCCTCAGCCGCCGCTAGTCCTGCGAGCAACCCCACCGCGGCGACATCCGGCTCCAACTGCACCTTTGAATGTTCGTTTCATGCTTAGCTCCCTTGCTCGGGCCTTCGCCCTTGGTTGATCCGCCTTATCGCTGTGTGCCGCGCGAGAAGCGCAACGCGTCATCAATCCGTCCTTCGGTCGCGGCGAGCCTTGCCACGGCTTCGCTCATGTTGGCGCCGCCGCGGGCGATCAGAATCGCCGGTTTGACCTCGCCGCCGGCCTCGCGAAGCGCGGCTTCCGCCTTGGCTTCGCTGACGCCGGCGATCACGGCAATGATTTCGAGCGCGCGGTCGCGCAATTTCGCATTGTCGGCTTTCAGATTGACCATCAAGCCCCGATGGACGTGGCCGAGTTCGAACCCCATCAACGACGAGAGCATGCCGAGCGCGGCCTTTTGCGCGGTGCCGGCCGCCAGCCGTGTCGAGCCGCGCAGGGCCTCTTCGCCGCTCGCGAGGAAAATCGGGGCATCGGCGTCGGACAGCAAAGGCGAACCTGGGCGATGCGCCATGGCGATCACAAAGGCGCCGCGACGGCGCGCCTCCGCTGCGGCGGCGACGGTGAAGGGGGTCGAGCCGCTGGCCGACACGGCGATCACGGCGTCGTTGCCGAGATCGCCAAACGCGACTATCGCCTGCTCGCCGGCCGCGGCGCCGTCCTCCGCGGCGGCGTCGATACGGAACGGTTTGGTGATCCCGCCGGCGAGGACGATCGCGAGGCGGCTTTCGTCGAGGCCGAAGGTGCCGGGAAGCTCGGCCGCGTCCGCCGCCGCCGCAAGGCCGGAGGAACCTGCGCCCACATAGACCAGCCGCCCGCCTGCACGCCAGATCGCGGCGAGGTGGAGCGCCGCGGCCCGGATGTCGTCACGGGCTGCAGCGACGGACTCGATTGCTCGCCGGTAGGATGCGAGCAGCGCGTCAGCGAACAGGGTTTCGTCGATCGGCTGGTCGCCGCCCGCTTCACGCCGCGTCCGCCCTTCCGTCTCCGAGTTCAGCTGCGTCCGCATTGCGAATACCAGTGGTAGATACCTCTTGTATTTGTTTTAGGCAGATGACATACCACTTGTCTAGTGGCGTTAAGAAATTTTTAGGAGGCCCCTTGGCGACGGCACGGTTCTTCCTTGGCGTGGACGGCGGCGCGACGCGCTGCCGCGCAAGGCTGCGCGACTCGTCGGGCCGCGAAGTGGGTCACAGCGTCGGGCCGGCTTCGAACGTTTACGTCGATTTCGACGCTGCCATGCGGGTCGTACGTGAAACCATCAATTCCGTAGTCCCCGCGGGCGCGGCAAGGCGAGAGATCGCGGTCGGCCTCGGTCTGGCCGGAGTTTCGGAAGACAAGGAGGCGGAGCGGATCGCGGCCGCCTTGCCAGACTTTGCGCGCGTGGCCGTGGTCAATGATGCAGTCGCGGCCTGCGTCGGCGCCAATGGCCTCGGCGATGGCGGCCTTATCATCGCCGGCACGGGCTCGGCGGGTATCGCGCGCGTTGGGGCCACGACTACCATCATTGGCGGCCGCGGCTTTCTGCTCGGCGACGACGGGTCGGCCGCGCGCCTCGGCGAAGCGGCGCTGCGCGCGACGCTGCGCGCCCTCGACAGACTCGAGCCGATGAGCGAACTCGCGCGCGCGCTCGGGCGCCATTTCGGCGACGATCCGTTACGGATGGCGCGCTGGGCGGCGGAAGCGAAGCCAGGGGATTACGGTGCCTTCGCGCCCCAAATTCTGGATATCGCCAGGTCCGGCGATGCGCGTGCGCGCGAGATCGCCGGCGAAGCGGCCAAGGCGATCGCGGCGCTCGCGAACGCGCTGAATGCGCTCGGCGCCGAGCGCATCGCGCTCGTCGGCGGCTTCGGTGAGCCCTTGCGCCCCTATCTGCCGCCAGATGTCGCCAAGCGCCTCGTGCGGTCCCGGCGCGACGCGGTGGACGGTGCGATCCTGCTCGCGGGCGGTACGCTCGACGAAGCGGAGGGCTCGCCATGACCATGATGGTCGAGGCCGCGCCAGGCCAGAAGCTCTATCGCGCGGTCGTCGACGCGCTTCGGCACGAGATCGAGACCGGACGCTTCGCGGAAACGCAATTGCTGCCGGCCGAGCGCGTGTTATGCGAGCTGCTCGACGTGTCGCGCACGACATTGCGCAAGGCGATCGCCGACCTTGTTGCCGAAGGGGTACTGCTTCATCGCCACGGCGCCGGCACTTTCATTCATCGCGCGAGGCCGCGCGTCGATCAGCCCTCGTCGCGCCTGACGAGTTTTACGGAGGACATGCAGCTGCGCGGTTTGGAGGCGAGCTCGCGCGAACTCGAGCGCGGCGTGTTCCTGCCGACGCCGGAAGAGGCGATGATGCTCGGCGCGGGGCCGAACGAACGCGTGTTCCGGCTCGGCCGGTTGCGGTTAGCTGACGGTTCGCCCATGGCGATCGAGCGTGCCGCCGTGCCGCTGCGCTATCTGCCGGAATTGGCCTCGGTCGGCGCGTCGCTCTACGAGGCGCTCTCGGCGCGAGGCTTCAAGCCGACGCGCGGCCTGCAGCGCTTGCGCGCGACCCTCGTCTCGGACGCGGATGCTGAACTGCTCGGCGTCGCGCGCAACAGTCCGGCCCTGTACATTCAGCGCATCGCCTATCTACCCGACGGATATTGTGTCGAATTCACGAAATCCCTGTACCGCGCCGACGCCTACGACTTCGTCTCCGAACTCGCGTTGTCGCCGCCGGTCCGAAAGGCGCGCCGATGACGAGCCTCATGCTTCAGGAAATCGGCGAGGCAGGTGACGCGGTCGCGCGTCAGCTTGGCCATAATGCGGGGCTGCTCGCCGAACTTGGAACGCGTCTGCGGGCCCTGGATCCGCCACTTGTCGCGACCATCGCGCGCGGCTCGTCGGATTGCTGCGCGCTCCATTTGAAATATCTTGTCGAGATTGTTTCGGGCACGCCCTGCGCCTCCATCGGCCCCTCCATCGCGACGCTTTATCGCGTGCCGATGCGGCTGCAGGGCGCCGTTTCCGTCGCGATCTCACAATCCGGACGCAGCCCTGATATCGTCGAGATGCAGCGCGCTGCGCGACGCGGCGGCGCGCTGGCCATAGCACTCGTCAACGAAGTAGCTTCGCCGCTCGCCAAGGAGGCCGAGGCACTACTGCCCCTGTGCGCGGGTCCCGAACGCTCCGTCGCCGCGACCAAATCGATGATCGCTGGGCTCGTTGCCGGCGCGAGTCTGGTCGCGGCTTGGCGCGAGGATCGACCGCTCGCAGACGCCATCACCAGCCTCCCGGACATCTTGCGGGGGCAAACCGCGCCGCCGCCCGCGGTGATGCTGGAGAGGCTCGCGAGCGCCCGCAGCGCCTTCGTGCTCGGCCGCGGTGCGACGCTCGCGATCGCCGCCGAGGCTGCGCTGAAGCTAAAGGAGACCTGCGCGATCCATGCCGAAGCCTATTCCGCGGCCGAGGTGCTGCATGGCCCGGCCGAGCTTGTGATTTCAGGCTTTCCCGTCATCGCCTTCCTGCCGTCCGACGCGGCGCGCGAGGGCATGCTGGCGACGCTCGCGCGGCTTGCCGAAGCGGGCGCGACCGTGATCGCGATCGAGGCGGGCGGCGCGGACGACGCGCATCGTCTCGCTGCGGCAAAGGTCGAGGCGACGCTTCTGGAGCCCGTCGTCATGATCCACCGTTTCTATCGCCTTGCCGAGGCGCTCGCGCTTCGGCTCGGGCGCGATCCTGACCGCCCGCGCAACCTGCGCAAAGTGACGGAGACCGTCTGATGATCGTTCTTTCCGGCGCGCAAATCTTCGACGGCGAAAGGTTTCTCGACGACCACGCGCTCGTTGTCGAAGGCGAGCGCGTTGCAGCGATCGTCCCTTATGCCGAGAGACCTCACGGCCCCGCGCAGGATCTTGCCGGCGGCCTGCTTGCGCCCGGGTATATCGACGTGCAGGTCAACGGCGGCGGCGGCGTCCTGTTCAACGATGACCCGACACCGGAGGCCATCGCCCGTATCGCCGCCGCGCATCGCAAACACGGCACCGTCGGTCTGCTACCGACGCTCGTGACCGACGCGCCGCAGGTGATGGCCGCTGCCATCGCTGCGACGCGCGAGGCGCGGCGTCGGACCCCCGCGACACTCGGCCTCCACCTGGAAGGGCCCTTCCTGGACCCGCGCCGCAGGGGCGCGCATGAACTGAAATACGTCCGCGATCTTGCGCCAGGCGACGTCGAGACCATCGTCGGCGCGGATTGCGGAGCGATCATGGTGACGCTCGCACCCAATCGCGTCGCAGTGGACAGCATCGCCGAACTCGCCCGACGTGGCGTGCTCGTCTCGCTTGGCCATTCAGAGGCGAGCTACGAGGAAGCGCGCGCCGCCATCCAGGCGGGAGCGCGCGCGTTCACCCATCTGTTCAATGCAATGAGCGCGTCGGTCGGACGCGAGCCGGGCATGGTCGGCGCCGCGCTCGATCTTGCCCACGCATTCGTAGGCATTATCGCCGATGGCCACCACGTGCATGAGGCGAACCTGCGCATCGCCCTCGCGGCCAAGCGGCACGACCGTTTCATGCTGATTTCAGATGCGATGCCGCCGGCGGCCGGCGGACCCGATCATTTCGATCTGCAGGGTCGCCGCGTAACGCACGCAAATGGCTGCCTGCGGCTCGAAGATGGAACGCTCGCGGGCTCCGTTCTGACAATGGACGAAGCCGTGCGTTACGTCGTTAACGTCGTCGGGCTCGATCTCGGCGACGCGCTGGCGATGGCATCGCGCGTTCCGGCGACTTTTCTCCGGCGCGACAACGAACTTGGCCGCATCGCGCCGGGCCATCTCGCGAGCCTTGTACATCTCGACGACGAACTGCGGGTGCTCGAAACCTGGATCGAGGGCCGGCCGACCGCCGACGGCTCCCACCGCAATGATCTGGCGGGCGTTGGTTGACCCGGGGGATGCGATCCAGCCATGTCTTCTCTATCTACTTCGACCGCGCAACGCATCCGGGTTCTTGTGGTTGGCCTAGGCACCATGGGAACCAGCCACGCCCGTGCCTACCGAGCGATCGCAGAGTTTGAGCTCGTCGGTCTCTGCACCTCTCGCGCGGCGGACCGACACGACCTCGAAGCCGAGTTTCCCGGTCTGCCGCGTTTCGAAAATTTCGACGAGGCGCTCGTGGCCCTGCGTCCCGACGCCGTCGCGGTTTGCACCTATACCGAGCATCATGCCGCCATGGCCTTGCAGGCCCTTGCGGCAGGGGCGCATGTTTTCTGCGAGAAGCCGCTGGCCGATACGCTGGAGGCGGCCAGGCGCATCGTCAGCGCTGCGGGCACGACCGGAAAGGCGCTGCTGATCGGCTATATTCTGCGCGTCCACCCGTCATGGTCGCGCTTCGTCGAGTTGGGCCGAACGCTGGGAAAGCCGCTGGTGATGCGCATGAACCTCAACCAGCAGTCGGCTGGCTCGTTCTGGGAGGTTCACAAGAAGCTCATGCAGTCGACTTCGCCTATCGTCGATTGCGGCGTCCACTACGTCGACATCATGTGCCAGGTGACACGCGCGCGTCCCGTCGCGGTGCACGCGGTCGGCGCGCGGCTCACCAGCGAGATCGCGCCGGCCATGTACAATTACGGCCACCTTCACATCGTGTTCGACGACGGATCGGTCGGATGGTACGAGGCCGGTTGGGGGCCGATGATGAGCGAGACCGCTTATTTTGTGAAGGACATGATCGGGCCGAACGGCAGCGTGTCGATTGTCGCGAAAGAGGGCCCGGACGCGAACGCGAGTTCCGCGGACCATGAGGCGCATACGCACACGAACGCACTTCGCATCCATCACGCGGCTCTGGGCGCGGATGGTCGCTTCGCGAAGCCGGATGAGCTCATCTCGACCGAAGACGAACCCGGGCATCAGGACCTCTGCGAGCGGGAGCAGCGGCTGTTCCTCAGAGCGATCCGCGGCGAGATCGACCTGACCGAGCATCACGAGGCCGCGATCAACTCGCTAAGCATCGTGTTTGCCGCCGACGAGAGCGTGCGGAGCGGCGAGGTCGTACGCCTGTAGCGCGGCTACTGAATGAATCGCGAGCGCGAGCGGTGCGACCAATCGGTCAAGTTGACGTTGTGGTCGCATCCGATCCGGAATTATCGGCGCCGCTCGGCCAGGCTGCCCCATGGCGTGTCCAGGCCTGGCAGCAGCACCTCCACATATTCACGATAAATCGTAGTCGGTGACTTATTTCCATCGAACAAGACGCTGACGCTGTTAACGTAGACGCTCCCTCCTACGACTGTGCCTGTCTTCTTGGCGAGGCGCGCACAGCGTGATGCACCCAGTGGGCTCATTCGAACGCGAACACCAATCGAAAGATTGGGCTTCATTGGGCCAGTCCAGGCTGCAGTCAATTCAGTGTTCTAAAAAATGAAACTGTAACACACGATCGTACTCACTCGGATGTGGCGCACCCGGAGTAGTCCTTTTTGGTGTTACGAGTGGGGGACTCGCGGCGATGCGAGCGCGAGCGACCTGCTTCTTTGTACCCGGTCGCAGAATCCTCAGGCGTCAGCGACAGGCAAGCAACGGAAGCGAAGCTCTTTTGGGCTACCCCCAAAGAAGTTCTAGCGTTTCAGAATGTTTATTGCGGGAACGCAGAACTCTCGTCATCATTTCAGATGCTCCCGGACATCGCCCTGAAGCGTCTGGAGCAAAGCCCAAGGAGCCGCGTAGAGGCCTCAGTTCTTCCCCAGAGCTGAGGTCTCGCTTTATGTTGTGTTGTCGCGAAAGCATGGCGGGCGCAAACGTGATTGTTGAACTGCTTCAGCCGAAGGCGATACGCACTCACGACGTTCTCCGCGAGCTTTGATCGAGAGGCCCCAGTGCAACGTTCCGACATGGGAGTGTCGGAGTGTCTGTCCGCTCGTGATCAAGCGTTGTCCTGTGGCACGAAATCCTTGCCAACGGACAAGGCGCGCGGATCGATCAGGCAGTGCAGGATCGACGGCTTGCCCGAGGTGAGGGCACGCTCGAAGGCCGGTGCGAACTCCTCCGTCCGCTCGACCCGTTCGCCATGGCCACCGAAGGCCCGTGCGTAAAGTGCGAAGTCAGGATTCTTCAGCTGCGTGCCGACGATGCGGCCGGGAAACTCGCGCTCCTGATGCATGCGGATCGTGCCGTATTGCGCGTTGTCGATCACAATGACGATGATCGCGGCGTCGTACTGCACGGCGGTCGCGAATTCCTGTCCGTTCATCAGGAAGCAGCCATCGCCGGCGAAAGCTATGACGATCCGCTGCGGATATTGTCGCTTGGCAAGGACCGCCGCCGGAACGCCGTATCCCATCGAGCCGGAGGTCGGCGCGAGCTGCGCGGCAAAGGTATGAAAGCGGTGGTGACGATGCAGCCAGCCGGCATAGTTGCCGGCCCCGTTGCAGATGATCGCATCCTTCGGCAGGCGGTCGCGCAGCCATGTGACGACCTTGCCATACTGGAAAGTGCCCGGCAGTTCGCGCGGGACCCCGGACCACTCGATATAATCCGCGTGGGCTTTGGCCGCTTCACCCTTCCAGGATGGAACGGCGACGGGCCGCAACGCACCGATCGCAGTGGCGAAGGCCGCCGGACCAGCCTGGATGGCGAGCGCGGGCTGGTAGACGCGTCCGAGCTCTTCGGCACCAGGATGCACGTGGACGAGGGTTTGGTTCGGCAGTGGAATGTCGAGCAGCGTGTAGGACGAGGACGGCATTTCCGACATGCGGCCACCGATCAGAAGGATCAGGTCGGCGCCGGTGATGCGCGCCTTCAGCCGTGGGTCGGGACTGATGCCGAGGTCGCCGGCATAATGCGAATGGTCGGCGTCAAACAGCGAGGCGCGGCGGAACGAGGTCGCAACCGGCAAATCGAAACGCTCAGCGAAGCGCGCGATATCCGTGGTAGCAGCGGCGGTCCATCCGGAGCCGCCGAGAACAACGATCGGAGCCTTGGCACTGGCAAGCATAGCGCCAAGGCGCTCGATGTCGGCCGGCGCGGGCCAACTCGCTACCGGCTCGACCCGCGGCGCATCGGCGACATCAGCCGTTTCCATCAGCATGTTTTCAGGCAGCGCGATCACCACCGGCCCGGGGCGGCCTTGCATGGCGATGCGAAATGCACGTGCGACCAGCTCCGGAATGCGGTCGGGCCGATCGATCTCGACCGCCCATTTCGCCATCGTTCCGAATACCGCCTTGTAATCGAGTTCCTGAAACGCCTCGCGTTCGCGCATGCCGGTGTCGACCTGGCCGATGAACAGGATCATCGGCGTTGAATCCTGCATGGCAATATGTACGCCGTGGCTCGCATTAGTCGAACCGGGGCCGCGGGTGACGAAACAGACGCCGGGCCGTCCAGTCAGCTTGCCGTAGGCTTCTGCCATCATCGCAGCGCCCCCTTCGGCGCGACAGATCATGACGTCGATGGGGCTGTCGTGCAGGGCGTCGAGCGCTGCCAGATAGCTTTCGCCCGGCACGCAGGTGACGCGCTCCACGCCTTGCGCGACGAGTTGGTCGATGAGGATTTGGCCGCCATTGCGGGCGTTGCTGTTCGGTGTGGTCACGAAAGTTCCTTGCAGGCATTGGCGATGCGTCGGACGGCTTAGCTCAGCTTTTGTTCCGAAGCGGCGTAGGACAGGCGGAAGAACGGCGCAAGGCCGAAACAGCTTCCGGGCACCACGGCAACCTTCCAGCAGGAAGCGGCAGAACGCGCGGGTGTATTCATCGCTGCTTTCCCTCGGGCAGGTCGAACTTGATGCCTTGGGCGAGCGGCAGCGTCCGGCCAAAATTGACCGTGTTGGTCGCGCGCCGCATGTAAGCCTTCCACGCGTCCGAACCGGACTCACGCCCGCCGCCGGTCTCCTTCTCGCCGCCGAAGGCGCCGCCAATCTCGGCGCCCGAGGGGCCGATATTGACGTTGGCAATGCCGCAATCCGAGCCGCTTGCCGACAAAAAGGCCTCCGCCTCCCGCAGGTCATTGGTGAAGATCGAGGAGGAGAGGCCTTGCGGAACGGCATTGTGCAAATCGAGCGCCGCATCGAAGTCGCTGTATTTGATGACGTAGAGGATGGGCGCAAACGTCTCGTGCACGACCGGGCCGGTCTGTCCTGGCATCTCGACCAGCGCCGGGCGGACATAGTAGGCGTCGCCGGCTCCGTCGAAGGTGACACGGTCGCCGCCGACCACCGCGCCGCCTACGGCCCGAGCTTCGGCTAACGCGTTCTGCATCGACGCATAGGCCGCACCGTCGATCAACGGGCCAACCAGATTGCCGTCCTGCAGCGGATCGCCCACCGGCACGCTTTGGTAGGCGCGCTTGAGACGCGGCACGAATGTCTCGTAGATGCTCTCGTGAACAAATAGGCGGCGCAGAGTCGTGCAGCGCTGACCGGCCGTGCCCATCGCGGCGAAGGCAACGCCGCGCAGCGTCAGGTCAAGGTCCGCCGTCGGCGTGACGATTGCCGCATTGTTGCCGCCGAGCTCGAGGATGGCGCGGGCGAAGCGCTTTGCGAGCCGCGGCCCCACGGAGCGCCCCATCGCCGTCGAGCCGGTCGCCGACACCAGCGGAACGTTTGCGTGGTCGACGAGAATCTCGGCGATGTTACGCCCACCAAGCAGAACCGCGGAAAGCCCTGTCGGCGCTGTACCGCCCTCCTGGATGAAGCGCTTGAGAGCGCGCTCAAACAGCGCTTGCGTCGTCAGGGCGGTGAGCGGGGTCTTCTCGGAAGGTTTCCAGACGATGCTGTTGCCGCAAACCAGGGCCAGCGCAGCATTCCAGCACCAGACGGCGACGGGGAAGTTGAACGCCGAAATGATGCCGGTGACACCGAGCGGATGCCACGTCTCCATCATCCGGTGCTCGCTGCGCTCCGTGGCGATGGTCAGGCCGTACAGCTGGCGCGACAGGCCCACCGCGAAGTCGCAGATGTCGATCATTTCCTGGACCTCGCCGAGGCCTTCCGCGGCAATCTTGCCGACCTCGATCGAGACGAGCCGGCCGAGGGCCTGCTTGTTGGTGCGCAACTCCTCACCGAGCAGCCGGACCAACTCCCCGCGCTTGGGAGCCGGGACCAGACGCCATTCAAGGAAGGCGGCATGAGCCAGATCGATCGTTGCCTGCGCGTCGGCGGCGCCGATCTCGTTGACGCGAGCGATGATCTCGCCCGTGATCGGCGATCGTGCGGCGAGCGTACCACCCGTGTAGCTGATACGCTCGACGCCAAGCGTTGCGAGCAGTGCGTCGGTTTCGGCCGCCAGGGATTTGCTGATAAGTGTTTGCTTGCTGGTCGCGACGGTCACGATAAGGCCCTCTTGGCTGGTTGATTTTGGTTCAAGCTGTAGCGCTGTTCTCAGTCATTGATGTGGCCTGGAAAAGCCGAATGCGGACCCGACGGGACGAACGTGCACCTCCGTTGGAATCACCATTGTCAGGGCGAGCGACCCTAGAGGTTGGGGCAGGGCAGCACGCGGTCATGCGATATCGTTATGATGTTTGCAGATTAAGCTTGCAGGCGCACCTATTTCAAACAATGTTTGCTCAGGAGATCATTCTAAAACGGAATGACTATGCACACGCCTCGCCGATTTCTCCCCTCGACCGCCCGGGAGCCTGTCCGACTTTCTGTCGACGCGGGCAGGCAGCCGGCTTGCCAACGAGGCCCGTAATTCCGAGACTAGCGATCTTGCTGCAGGACTGGCGAGCAAGAGAGCCGTCTAGCACTGCTCGCTGAAACCGAATAGCAAGATCAGGGCGGGTTTTAGCGCGTTCAATTGGAAAAGGGGGAGTTCAATATGGTTACTCGTCGTGAAATCGGATCGTTGGTCGGTCTTGGCGCCGCCGCCGCAATGATCGCCGATTCGGCTGGATCTCGGGCCGTTGCTCAAACGGCGCCTTCGGCAGCGCCAGCATCCGGCGAAAGCACCTTCGCTCAAATCCGCCGGACCAAGAAGCTCCGTATCGCCGGGGTCGTCGGGACAGAGCCCTACTACCACAAGGATATCGCCACGGGACAATGGTCTGGCTTTTGCGTCAGCATGGCCACGGACCTCGCCAAGTCGCTTGAGGCAGAACTCGAAATCATCGAATCGACCTGGGGCAACTCGGTCCTCGATCTCCAGGCCAACAAGATCGACATCATGTACGGACTCAGTCCAATACCTTCGCGCGCCTTGATCATCGAATTCTCGCGCCCGATCATGAACAACACCTTCACGATCATTGCCAAGTCCGGTTTCGAACCAAAGTTATGGGAAGATCTCAACAAGCCGGAGGTGAGGGTCGCCGTGGACATCGGCTCCTCCCATGATCTCTACGCACGGCGCACACTTCCCAAGGCAACGCTCGTCGCTCTCAAGTCTCCAGACGATGCCGTGCTTGCGGTGCAGTCGGGACGGGCAGATTGCCTGATTCAGGTGGCGATGCTGTCCCTGGTCACCGTCAAGAAGAATACGAAAGTGGGCAAGGTCATCATCCCAACGCCGGTTGCGGCCCAACCGACTTGCTGCGGTGTTCGCGTCGACGCCGATTCCCGCTTCCGGACCTATGTCGACAACTGGCTGGAATACAATCGCTCCCTTGGCGCTTTGCGCGAGTGGATTATCTCGAGCCTGGGGCTCGTCGGCATTCAGGAGCAGGACATCCCGCCGGGGCTTCAGTTCTAGCCACCTAAGCCTGCAGACTGCCCGCGCCTTTGCGCGGGCAGGCTTGTATCAAGGACACGTTTCAAACGTCGGACCGATCGGTATCCGATGACCCGAGGACAACCCGACCGATCAGCACGAGGTAGGAGCGATGTCGTATGATTGGAGTTTCACCTTCCTCCTGCAATACAGCAGGCTGATCGCCGTCGGCGCCGCCTATACGATCGGGTTCACAATCATTACCGCGGTGTCCGGATTTCTGATCGGTTGCGTGGTCGCGATCGCGCAGCTCGCAAAAGCCAGGTTCGTTTCGACACCGCTGGTCATGCTGGTCGAAATCTTTCGCTGCACGCCGGTGCTGGTGCAGCTGGTCTGGATCTACTACGCTCTTCCGGTCCTGATTGGTGTCGAGCTCTCGCCCGCAGTGGCGGCTTTCATTGCACTCAGCTTTTATGGGGGCGCTTTCTATTCGGAGATCATTCGCGGCGGGATCGCCTCGATCGATTTGGGACAGTGGGATGCCGGTCGCGCTCTGGGTATGCGCCGCTTCGACTTGATGAAGCGCATCGTCATGCCGCAGGCCTTGAAGCGGATGATCCCTCCGCTGGTCAATCAGGCCGTGCTTCAACTCAAGAACACGTCGCTGCTCTCGGTGCTTGCGGTGCCCGACCTGCTTTACCAGGGGCAGCTCATCACGTCAGCGACGTATCGGCCGCTGGAAACCTACACCATGATCGCGGTCATCTATTTCATCATCCTTTTCCCGATGACCCGTTTCGCCCATGCACTCGAAACACGGCTGGCACGGTAAGGCACAATGATGTCAACCAAAGAAGGGAATGGTTCGGTGTCTGATGCCGCGATGATCGAGATGATCAATGTCAAGAAATCCTTCGGAGCGCTCAGCGTCTTGAAGGACATATCGCTGCGCGTGCCCCGCGGCGGCGTGATCGCGCTGATCGGACCGAGCGGATCGGGCAAATCCACGCTGCTGAGATGTCTCAATCTGTTGACTATCCCGGAAAGCGGCTTCATCCGCGTCGGCACAAGTACGATGGATTTCACCAACGGCCACAAGCTGCCGCGTGACAAGGATCTCGCGGCATTCCGCGCCCGCACCGGCATGGTATTTCAGAACTTCAATCTTTTTCCGCATATGTCGACCATCCAGAACGTAATGGAAGGGCCGGTCACGGTTTTGAAGGTCCCGCCGGACGCAGCGCGCGCGACAGCGGTTGAGCTGCTGGACAAGGTGGGATTGAAGGACAAGGCCGATGTGAGTCCTGACAAGCTGTCCGGCGGCCAGAAGCAACGCGTGGCGATCGCTCGCGCCTTGGCAATGAAGCCGCAAGTCATGCTGTTCGACGAGGCAACGTCCGCGCTTGACCCGGAACTGGTTGGTGAGGTTCTCGCGGTGGTCCGCCAGCTCGCCACCGAGGGAATGACCATGGTGCTCGTGACCCATGAAATGGCATTTGCTCGCGAGGTTGCCGACGCGGTCGTCTTTATGCGCGACGGCGTCGTGGTGGAGGAGGGGGTAGCGCGGCAGGTCATCGACGAGCCACGAGAGCCGGCAACACGGGCCTTCCTAAGTCATTTCCATCGCAGCGGTCTACCGGCGCCAGTCACCGCAAGCAGCTGATCGGGCGGCGAGCAAGGCCAGAAATGGCACACTAATGGAGGAGTACCGTGATTGGGGCAGTGATTGAGCGCTTGCGGATTTTCCTGATCGAAAGTCCCATCAAGATGGCGCGGCTGCAAGGCGTTGGAAATGTCAAGGGCACGGTCAAGCGCGTCCTTGTGGAGCTTACGGCGAGCGACGGCATCGTGGGCTGGGGCGAGGGGGCACCCTGGGAGGTGTTCACTGGTACCGCCGAGGCGGCATTCGCTGCGCTTGACGTCTATTTGCGGCCCGTCGTCCTCGGCAAGCCGGTGCGGCGAATCCGTTCCTTGATGCGGGACCTCGACAAGGTGCTGGTTGGTCATTGCGAGGCAAAGGTTGCTATCGAAACTGCGATGCTCGACATCGTTGGCAAGTCAACGGACCTTTCCATCGCTGATCTGCTCGGCGGGCGTGTGCGCGACACGATCCCTCTCTCCTTTTCGATCGCCGATCCGGACTTCGCTGCCGACATGGATCGGATGCGCCGAATGGTCTCCGACGGCAACCGCATCTACAAGGTCAAGACGGGGGTGAAGTCTCATCGCGAGGATCTCGCCCATCTGGAGGCGATCCGCTCTGAGTTCGGCGACGCGATCGATCTGCGGCTCGACTACAATCAGGCTCTCGAGCCCTTCGGTGCGCTCAAGATCCTGCGGGATGTCGAGAGCTTTTCGCCGACCTTCATCGAGCAGCCGGTGCGGCGCGACCACCTTGCCGCAATGGCCTCCTTCGTGGCGGCCCTGGATACGCCCATACTGGCCGACGAAAGCTGCTTCGACAGCCGGGACCTCATGGAGATCATCCATCTCAAGGCGGCCGACGCAATCTCGATCAAGCTGATGAAGGCGGGCGGCTTGTTCAAGGCGCAAGCGATCCAGGCGATCGCCGATGCGGTGGGGATCCCCGGCTACGGCGGCACCCTATGGGAAGGCGGTGTAGCGCTTGCGGCCGGCACGCAGTTGATCGCGGCGACGCCGGGCATTTCACTTGGTTGCGAATTCTACATGCCGCACCACGTCCTTACCGAGGATGTGCTGGAAGAGAAGGTGGTCAATCAAGCCGGGCATGTCGTCGTGCCAGACGGACCTGGCCTTGGCATCCGGGTCAGCGAACAGTCGGTGCGGGCAAACGGCCGCGTTCTTGCCGAGCGCTGACCGAGCTGATCCCAACCCGCCGAAAGGATTGAGGGAGGATGGCCTTGCACGTCGTCGTCATCGGAGCTGGCATTGTCGGCGCAGCTACCGCTTGGGAGCTCGTGAAGGAGGGCCACGAGGTCACTATTCTCGAGCCGGGCGAACCTGGCGGCCCGCAAGCGGCAAGCTATGGCAATGGCGCCTGGCTTAGTCCCGCCTCGGTCGTGCCGATGTCGATGCCCGGACTGTGGCGCAAGGTGCCGGGCTATCTGCTGGATCGAGCAGGCGCGCTCACGATCCACTGGTCGATGCTGCCGCGCCTCACACCATGGTTGCTGCGCTTCCTCATCGCGGGCGCTACCGTTGCGAAGGTCGAGCGCACGGCACGCGCCCTGTCGTCGCTACTACACGACGCGCCTGATCGTCACGCGGCTCTGGCCGCGGAGATCGACCAGCCCGATCTTATTCGGCGCGCTGGTTTGCTCTATGTTTATCCTGATCGCAATGCCTTCGCGGCAGAGGAACTGGCCTGGCGCTTGCGTCGCGACAATGGCGTGCGCTGGATCGAGCTTGATTCCGAAGAACTGCGTCGGCGGGAACCGGCGCTGGATCGACGCTACACTTTTGGCGCGCTTGTGGAGGCGGGCGCACACTGCACCGATCCCGGAGCCTATGTCGCCGCATTGGTCGCGCACGGCGTCGGTAACGGTGCCAAGCTCAGACGTGCTGCCGCGCGAGGCTTCAAGATCGAAGACGGCCGCTTGCGCGGTGTCGTCACCTCGGATGGACTGATCGTTTGCGAGCGTGCGGTGATCTGTGCCGGTATCCGCTCGAAAGCCCTGGCGCGCGCGGCAGGCGACCGGATCCCGCTGGAGAGCGAGCGCGGCTATAATTGTGTCATCTCCAATCCAACGGTGGAACTGCGGACCCCTATCATGCCGAGCGACGGCCGGATGGCGAACACGACCACGCGCGCGGGATTGCGCATCTCCGGCCAGGTCGAGCTGGCAAGCGTCGACGCCGAGCCAAACTGGCGACGCGCGGATATTCTCTTACGTCACGCCAAGGCTACGTATCCTACGCTTGGCCGATGCGAGGACCTCAAGGTCGACCGCTGGATCGGCCACCGTCCTTCGACAACGGATGGCCTGCCGGTGATCGGGCGGGCTGCAGCCACGTCGGACGTCATCCATGCCTTCGGCCACGGTCACGTTGGACTGGCGGCCGGACCCATCACTGGTCGGATGGTCGCGGATATCGTCAGCGGGAAGGCGCCGGTTGCCGATCTCGGGCCGTTCGCCCCGTCGCGCTTCTCGTAATGACAAATTATCTCTCACGGAGACAATGATGAAACTACGCGGCGGTTAGATCATGGGTGATCAACCGGACCCGGCCCTGCTGGAGCCATTTATGGAGGCGGCCGGCGAACTGCCGGCAATCGATACGACCTTGCAAGAAAAAAAGGGCGGAATGGATTTACGTTCGATGGATGGAGAAAAAGTACTGGACGGCCGGATCGCCTGGGGGAACCTTAAAGTGAGTTGGTGATTTATAGTTTCGGGCAGGGCTGTCAGGTCGTCGGTGACGAGCATGAGCCGATCGAATGCGTTGAAGACTTCGCTCCTCACGGCCATCGGGATTGTATTCCTGTTCGGGAATGCAATAGCGCGTGATGATGGCCGATATAGTGGCTCTCCTCTCAAGCGATGGTTCGAGGGTCTCAAAAGCGGAAAAGGGCTCTGCTGCTCCGACGCGGACGGAGTCGCTATTGCGGATCCCGATTGGGAATCCAAGGAGGGGCATTATCGTGTTCGCCTGGACGGCGAATGGATCCTCGTTCCCGATGATGCCGTCATAACCGAGCCTAACCGCGCCGGTCGAGCTATGGTGTGGCCCATCAAGAACTCGCTAGGCACATCGATCCGCTGTTTCCTGCCCGGTAGCCTGACCTGACGACCTCACGCGGCTCTGTTCCGGGCGAAGAGAGAAGCCGTGGCCACTTTTGGGAACCGACACCGCGCGGCGCTATCGTTGATGGCGTGCCCTGGTTTTGGTGGCTTTCCTGGCCGAGTGTGTGCGTTAGGCGCGTTTGGTTTGTCTCAGATGACATAATTCACAATCATCGGAACCAGCAGCATACCCACGGAAGCGGTCGCTGGCGGATCGCGCGCCATGGCGATCACGAATCGGCTTGCTCGGTCGAAATCGCGTCCGCCGCGGAGCGACGGCATCTGGGCGCGTTCGATTCGCTTTTGCGTGAGGTAGACATTCGGCGTCACCCCGGCGGATTGCTTAAACTGTCGCGCAAAATGATGCATTTACATTCCGATCGGGCACAGCCGAGTCTGACCCGTTGTGGAAGTGGCGGGCAAAGCATTCGCTCGATCGACTGCTAACGCTGAAGGCGAGTGGCGTACGTGACCATCGTCAGCATCACAGCCCAACCTGCTGAAGAAACGCGTGGTGAACGTTGAGATGCCTGGCGCGTGGCCCGGTCACGAGCTTTTTATCCCTCCGTTACCGCCCGCAGAGCTTCAAAGTGGGGGCTGATATCCCATATCGAGAGATGAAATGATTAGCGTCATCTTATGGCGAACTTCTTCCCTAACTGCGGACTGCTTCTCTAACCAGTGTTTGGAGCGAAAATGGGCGAGATTATTCAATTTATCCCAAAGTCTGAGCGCGAGCGAGCCCGGCTAATTCGAGAGGCGCGCGCGATATACGACAGTATCTTCCCGTCAGCTGATCCAGTCAGCGAAAAGCAGAACAAGGCATCAATTAGTCATATGATTGGCGCCGCTGATGCCCGTCGTAGTGACGGGGTTCTCCTGTCGTGATCAAGATCATCGCCGTGCTCTGCAGTCTTTCCTCACCGGCAAATTGCCGCGAGCAGACCGTCACCACCTCGGACTTCGCTGAGGTCTCAATGCAATCCTGCCTGATAGGCGCGCCACAGCTCGCGGAGTGGATGAAGCAACATCCCGCCGAGCGCCTGGCGGCATGGCGCTGCGTGATCGGCAAACAGGATGGCAGGGGAGTTTGAGGTGGAAAACGGCTCTACTCGGGAGTTCGCGGCCAATCGATCGGCGCCGAGTTGTCAATGCTCTGAGTCTGCCCCTACGTCGA
The DNA here is from genome assembly GCA_963774775.1 of uncultured Alphaproteobacteria bacterium. GTDB lineage: Bacteria > Pseudomonadota > Alphaproteobacteria > Rhizobiales > Xanthobacteraceae > Bradyrhizobium. The sequence goes on along the minus strand of CAVZGZ010000011.1, from coordinate 50,181 downwards.
CCTCTTCCGTGCGATCAGCGTAGATCGCCGTGCTGGTGGTGCTTGAACCACTCCAACGGATCGGCCGTGTAACCCAACGATATATTGCACGAAGCGATGCTATGGTCACCTCATCTCTGCTGGCGGGACACTCGCAAAGATCGGGTGACCGATCCGCCGTAGCTCGGATATTCCCGTCGACACTGCTGACATCGTCAGCTGCTCTCGCGGCCTATTGCTGTCCGAGCTGGCCCGTGCCTGGCTTGGCCAGTCCAGCGGTCGTAGTGGCTCGCGGTCCCGGGACTCTCGCAAAGTGGGACCTGCGGCACATGAGAGAGTTTGCAGCAAGTAGACCAGAACTCCGTGCCGACCTTCTCCGGATTGTGAGCATGGATCTTGCCGCCAAATTGCGCGATATCGCCGCCGCCGGTTCTGGTCTGGCGGCGGAAAAGCTCGCGTCGAAGTGATCCTCGAGGGAGCATAGCGGGCAGATTCGTGTCGAACGCTGTACTCATAGCGATCGGTTCATATGCAACCGAGGATGTCACTTGCACACGAGAAAGGGCAATCGAGCCAGCAGGCGCCAGCGTTCGCGAGGCGGGCTAACGACTCAGCCTGCCACGCAGCCAGCGATCGCCGCGACGCCTCGGTTACATCGATCCGCCAACGCTAGCGCGCTGATAGTTGGATTTTCGCTGTAAGCTATTGATCTAAGGGGCGGGTTTTGACTCAGTTGGGAAAAATTCGCTTGAGATATCAAGGCGAGCAGGGCGGTGTCCGAGCGCGGGAACACACGCCGAACTGCTCCTTGCGTTTTGGGCCTCGATAGGTTTTAAGCCCGGGGACTTCATGACCATAGGCATGAACGAGAAGCGAGCTGCGTGGCTTTGCCGCGTTTCAAACGGAGTGACGCGCCGTGCGTAGCACATGCGCTTTAAAATGTTTCTGAGCCTCCACAAAGGAAACCATCATGGCCAAGATGACCAAAAATCAGTTGATTGATGCAATTGCAGAGGGAACGCAGGTTTCCAAGGGAGACGTAAAGGCCGTCATCGAGCAGATGGCGATTGTAGGCTATAAGGAATTGAATGAATCCGGCGAGTTCGTCATTCCTGGCTTCGCCAAAATGTCGGTCGTGCACAAGCCTGCTACTGAAGCCCGCAGCGGTGTAAATCCTTTCACGAAAGAACCTATGGAGTTCGCGGCCAAGCCAGCCAGTAAGTCGGTCAAGGCGTCGCCCCTGAAGGTTGCTAAAGACGCGGTGTGAGGCAGACGGGTTGGCTGAGGCGTGTTCGTTCGTTTTGAACTGTGGGTAATTCCATCACACCCTAGACAGGCACCTCCACCCGCACACTATGCGCCCCGAGACGGAATCTCTGGAGGGCCTGGGGAACAGTCTCGCAAAGGCCATGCGGTGTAGAGACCGCGTGGCCTTTTGTTTTTTTGTCTGACCGTAGAAATAGCGCCTCTGGGTGAACGGCCGCTTCGGTAGCGATGAGATGATACTTAGGCCGAATCACAAATAAGCAGTCGCTCGACAGATCGTCGATCTAAGAAGCCCGACGGGTCGCAGCCGATTTGGCCTTTTGCTTCAGAGTCGCCATCAAAGTTTTCGCGGCTGGGCCCGAGGAATGTGGGTTCTGTCCCCTGATGTCGGCGGGACCATTGGGCTGTTTCACGATATTCCAAAGGGAGGCGATTTGATCAATCGAATCGTTGGTGAGGCATCCGACGGGTTGATTAAATCTACAGCAGCGCTGGCGGCCTGAGATGACCACTGTTGCGTTCCAATAGTTCACAAGTCGTAGTAGCTTCACATATCGGGTGCTCCCACGGCCACATTAACTATCAACGGCGAACCGAAATCGTTCGATGCTCCGGCAATTTCAAACCTGATCGATGACAAATGCACGTGAACTGAAGTAAGGTCCATCAGTGAGCCGGCTACAGCTTTGGCAGCGAGGTGTGCGGATATGTTTGACCAGTACCCCGACGATTCTCCTACGGCATTCAATCTCGCTCGCCGCAAGGTATTGGTAGGTGGGCTCATAGTTGGCGGGATTGCCGCGCTGCCAACGCTGCCGGCGATTGCGGCGCCGTCCTCGTGGTCGGATCAATCCGCGGCGCGGTTTATGGAAATTTCGTTGCTGCTGGTTCCCCATCGCCTGAACGAGGAGGTCGGGAGGCGCATGGGGGCTGCGATGGGCGCGTTGAATCCGTCGCTGTCGCAGCAAATTGAAGCGCTCCTTTCCATCGCACGAGAAAAGAACGCACGCGTCGTCGAGGATTTCTTCGCCGACGTGCCGGATGGTCCGCTCAAAGAGACCGCGCTCTCGATCATTTCGGCTTGGTATCTGGGCGTCGTAACCGACGCTCCGGACGCCGAGGTGTTCGCCTACGAGTATGCGCTGATGTACCAGCCGACGAGGGACGTCATGACCATTCCCTCGTACGCGATCTCCGGGCCGAATGGATGGACGGCTGAGGCTCCTCCACTGAGCAACATGCCTGAATTCTGAACAAGGTGCTCTCGAACCAACGGGAACAGAACAGATGGCGAGCGATGAGAGTGCAGACGTCGTTGTCGTGGGAACCGGGGTGGTCGGTTGCCTGATCGCGCAGCAGGCCCTGGACGCTGGCTTGTCGGTGCTGATGCTCGAGGCCGGTCCTCGCGTCGACCGCTGGCGGGTGGTCGAGAATTTTCGCAACCTTCCGCCCAGCATACGGCTGTTTCACTGGAATGCGGCCTATCCGCCGAAGCCGTGGGCGCCGCATCTCGAAACGCGCATGCCCAAAGAGCAGGAGCAATACCTGCAACTGGAAGGGCCGAATGCCCGCGCCTATCTCCAGGGCTACGTCCGCTATGCGGGGGGCGCGACCTGGCACTGGGCCGGAATCTGCTGGCGCATCACGCCCGAGGACATGCGGCTGAAGAGCCTTTATGGGGTCGGCCGCGACTGGCCCTTCAGCCATGATGTGATCGAGCCCTATTACACGCGCGCGGAATACGCGATCGGCGTGTGCGGTCCATCCGACCCCGCGCTGCAATGGCCGACCAATGGGAAACGCTCGAAACCCTACGCGATGGGGCCCATTCCCTTCGGTCCCGGCGAGCATCGTTTCACCGAGGCCGCTGCGAAAATCGGCATGATCAACTTGCCGGCGCCGCAGGCGCGCAACAGCGGCGTCTCCTATGACGGCCGGCCGCCATGTTGCGGCAACAATAACTGTTTTCCGGTATGCCCGATCGCCGCCAAATATGATGCGGCGACGGCGTTGCCGAAGATCGAGGCCAAGGGCGGCAAGATCCTGGCCAACGCGGTGGTCTATCGCATCGAGACTGGCGAGAAGAATTCGGTTCAGGCGGTTCACTTCTTCGATCCGGACAAGCGCTCGCACAGGGTCACCGGCAAGATCTTCGTGATTGCCTGCAACGGCATCGAAACGCCAAAGCTGTTGTTGCTGTCAAAGGATGACCGCAATCCCAACGGCGTGGCGAACAGCTCCGATCAGGTCGGACGCAACATGATGGATCAGCCAAAGCTCACCGCGGAGCTGGAGCTCACAGAACCGCTATGGACAGGCGTCGGGCCGGTGCAGAGCAGCAGCATTCTCAACACCTCGCAGGGCGAATTCCGTAGCCGCTATGCCGGCGCGATGTTCCGGATGGAAAACTTCGCCCGCAGCCCGCTAGGTGCTGCCGCCGCGTTGAAAAAAGGTCTGGTCGGCAAGGCGCTGGACGCTGAGATCCGGCGGCTTTCCGCTTGTACGGCACGGTTGACCGTGGAGCACGAGATCCTGCCTTCGGCCAATAACCGTCTGACGCTGTCCAGCCAGAAGGATTGGCTCGGCATCAACAAACCAAATATCTATTACGACGTCGGCGATTACGTCCGTCAAAGCGCCAAGGAATACACCGTGCCGCGGCTGCAGCGATTGGCGGCCGAACTCGGCGCCACCAAGTTCCAGTTGTCGCCCGAGTTTCTCAACAGCGACCACATCATGGGCGGCTGCATCATGGGGACCGAGCCGGCGACGGCGGTGGTAGACCCCGACTGTCGCGCGCACGATCACCACAACCTGTTCTTGCCTGGCGGTGGCGCGATGCCGAGCGGAACGGCCTCGAACAGCACGCTCACCATGTCGGCGCTGGCGCTGAAGGCGGCTGACGCGATCACCGATCAACTCAAGCATGGCTGATCATGAGCAACTCCAGTCACCACCTCAGCGCGCTGCTCATCTGTTTCGCCGCAACCGCGGCGGCCGGCCTTTGTCAGGCGGCCGATCCGCCGGGTCAAACGGCTGCCGTGATCAAGCGCGGGGAATATCTCGCAACGGCCGCTGACTGCGGCGCCTGCCACACGGCGCCAGGCGGCAAACCCTTTGCCGGCGGGCTGCCGCTCGGCACGCCGCTCGGCACCATTTATTCGACCAATATCACGCCATCGGCGGATTTCGGGATAGGGCGCTACACGGAGGAAGAATTTTCGCGGGCGCTCCGCCGCGGTGTCAGGCGCGATGGCGCCAATCTCTATCCCGCGATGCCGTACACATCCTATGCGAAGTTCACCGAAGAGGACGCACATGCGCTCTATCTGTACTTCACGCAGGCGGTGAAGCCCGTCGAGCAGCGCCCGCCGGCGACCGAGCTTCCGTTTCCAATGAACATTCGCGCGTCGATGATGGGCTGGAACCTGTTGTTCCTGGACTCCGCAGCCTTCGTGCCGGACCCGCATCAATCGGCAGAATGGAATCGGGGCGCCTATCTCGTGCAGGGCGCCGCGCATTGCGGCACCTGTCACACGCCGCGCGGCTTTCTGATGCAGGAGGAAGCCAGCCGCGCCTTGTCGGGCGCGCAGGTTGGGCCGTGGTACGCGCCGAACATCACGTCGGATCCGATCAGCGGCATTGGGCGCTGGACCAAGGAAGAACTCGCGTCGTATCTGCGCACGGGACACTTGTCCGGCAAGGCGCAGGCGGCCGGAAGCATGGGCGAAGCGGTCGAATACAGTTTCCAGCACCTTGCGGACGCGGACCTCGACGCCATCGCGACGTACATCAAGAATGTTCCGGCCGTCCATGACCCTGCCGACCAGGTTTCCCGCTTCTCGGCCGGAAAGAAGTTCTCCGGGCTCGCAGGGTTGCGCGGACGCGACGGCATCAGGTCCGATAGCGGATCCGATGCCAGCGGCGCAGCCCTGTTTCAAGGCAATTGCGCCTCCTGCCATTCGGCTGAAGGTCAGGGCAGCAAGGACGGCTACTATCCGAGCCTGTTCTGGAACTCGGCCACAGGCGCGAAGAACGCGACTAACCTCATTGCTACCATCCTGTACGGCGTGAATCGCACGACATCGCGGGGACAGGCCTTCATGCCCGGCTTCGGCGGTCACACGACCGATGCCAATCCGCTCAGCGATCGCGACATTGTGGCGCTGGGCAACTACGTGCTCACCCACTACGGATCAGTCGACACCACCATCACCGAACAACAGGTCGCCGAGGTGCGCCGGGGCGGCCCTTCCTCGCCACTGCTCGCGCTCGCCCGCGCGGGCATGGCAGCTGCAGCAGTCGTCGCGCTTTTGGGCATTGCCTTTCTCATCGTCCGACGACGATCTCTCAGTCTCGGCGGCAATCGAGGCCAGCGCCTGTCGGGAGGGGCAAGCTCCTAGCTTGACGAGCCGGCCATCATCAAGCCGGCAGCAGCTCATGACTTGATTTCGCCCACTCGCTCAACAAGATGCGCACGCGAGGGCGCGGGGTCAAATCGGTCGGCGAAATATTGTGTTTCGTGGGCCACCAGTGCTCCACGGAATTCCATGATGCTCACCACGTAAGATGGTATGTCGTCATAGGTAAGTATGAATTCGGTGACCCAGAGATCGCCGCTGCCGATAATTCGCCGGACCGTAAAGCGCTTCTTGTTTGGCTGAACGGACCGGCTCTCTTGAATGTTTTTCCGGCCGCGGATCTGCTCGCCCGATTGCGGATAATCAAGCACAGCATCCTCGCGGTAGATTTCATGTTCGACCTTGAAATCGCTCACGTCCGAAGCAACCCAATGGCGCTCCAGCGCCACCCGCACGGTTCGATCATCCATCTTAATCTCCCAACTGCGATTCCGGCTATTATTTTGGGATCGCTGAATTCAATGAGCTGTACGCCATTCTGAGACGTTGGCGCCGTTGCCGATCGCGCCAGGCGTCGCCTCGTGATGTGCGCTCATACCTTGATATGATCGGCTTCCGCCGAGGGTTGTATGGCCGCGCACGCCAGTCGCTTGCAGGATAGCGCCAGCCTTTTACGGAGCAAGAACGAAAATGTACGTGCTATCCTCATCGCGTAGCCGGGGAGGGTGCTTGCGACAACGGCCGCCCCGCGAGCCTTCTACCTTGTTTGTACCTTATCATGTTCTTCGCGGTCGGCTTCGTCCTGCTGCCGACCTTGGCTTTGACCTCGCCAATGCTGGAGGAATTGCTCGATTATCCGGTCGATACCACCGGTTACATGACCCTCGCACGCGGTGTCACGCTCGTGGGCGTCGTGGTGCCGATGAGCCTCGCTCCGGCACGGATCGACAACCGGCTGCTCGTAATCGGAGGCATGGCGGTGGTTGTCTATGCCAATTCGGTCATGCTTGGCTATCGACCGGCGATGGATTGGCGGCTGGTCGTCGCGGCGATGCTGCTCCAGGGGGCTGGTCTCGGCACGTTGCTTCCGGCGCTCTCCAAGGCGGCGTTCGGGACGCTCGATCCAAAATTCCGCCCTGAAGGCACCGCACTCTTCAACCTTTCGCGTGTCTATGGAAGCACGATCGGCATCGCGGTGGTCCAGATGTTCTTCTACAACAACACTCAGGCGATGCACCTCGCGCTCGCCAAGAACCTCACGCCCTACCACACGGTTGCTCATGTCGCTGGTTCAATCACCAAGCCGGGGCTTGCTGCGCTCAACGGCATGGTTACCCAGCAGGCGGCCTTCGTCGCGGTCATCGACCAGTTCAAAATCTTGATGTTCGCCATGCTGATCGTGAGCCCGCTTGTGGTTTTTCTCCGTAAGCCGCGGCCGACCAATTAACACGTTGGGAGCTGTGAAATGACGTCGCAAGGGAGTATGAGCATGACAACATCCGATACGCTTCGCAATACGAGTATTCGCCTCAACCATGGATCTGTTTTGATGCCCGCCGCGGGGTTTGGCACCCTGATCCCTGATCCTCTCGCGACCAAACAAGCTACCAAGGCTGCATTGGAAGTGGGATTTCGACATTTCGATTGCGCGGAGCGCTACCGCAATGAAGAAGCAGTTGGCGATGCGATGCAGGAAGTGTTCAAGGCGGGCACGGTTCGGCGGGAGGACGTGTTCGTTACCACGAAGCTATGGAACTCAAATCATCGTCCGGAACGGGTCAAGCCGGCCTTCGACGCTAGTCGTCGGCGACTAAAGGTCGACTATATCGATTGCTATATTATCCATACCCCCTTTGCCTTCAAACCCGGCGACGAGCAGGATCCGAGGGACGAGCAGGGTCGGGTAGTTTACGATTCAGGCGTTACGTTACTGGAGACATGGCGGGCGCTGGAGCGCCTCGCGGACGAGGGGCACTGCAGGTCGATCGGCTTATCGGATATTACGTTGGAAAAATTGCGGGAGATCGTTTCGGCTGCGCGGATCAAGCCCTCAGTGGTACAGGTGGAATCCCATCCGTATCTCCCCGAATGGGAGCTGCTCGACTTCTGCCGGGAGCACGGGATCGTGCTGCAGGCGTTTGCAGCGGTGGGACATGCCCTTGAGCCAAAACTAATCGACGACCCGGTGATTACAGCCATCGCACAGCGGGTGCACAAGACACCGGCTCAAGTGGTCCTGGCCTGGGCCGTACAGCGCGGCACCGCTTTCCTGACCACCTCGACGAAACCTAAGCGCATCCAGGAGAACTTTGATATTTCAGCTCTCCCTGAAGACGCCATGCGGGAGATTCGGGACCGCATCACAACAAGCGTCCGGTTCAACGCGGTGGTGGAGACTGGTGTTCCCGGATTTATTCCCAGGGCCCCGGGGAGCTGAATTCGGCGGCGCGAAAACCAGCAGCAGATTGGAGCGGATCAGCGTCCGCTCTTAGTCCTGTTCGCCAAGAGTTTGAACATAGGTTTTGCCGTATGGATAGAAGAGCTCCTTGCGGCCCTGGTGCCAAGCAGTTTTAAGTTCGGGCGTTGTGATATCCCAGTCCGGTCGGCATTTCCGGCTAACGGAACGCAGGTCCTGGCGGAGATCTTCTTTCGTGGGTCGTCCGAAGAACCAGTAGCCATTGTAGATCTTGTAAATGACAAGGCCCGGCTCCAGCACAATCACGTGCGGAATCATGGGATTGTTGACGGGATCGGTGTATTCGGCGATGTCGAGATCCTTCTGAACAATGCGCCGCGGATCGGAGAGAAAGGGCCAGTGAGCGCCTATTCCGCTGCGATTTTCGTTGGTCTGGATGATATTGTCGGTAGTGATCGTCACCAGCCGGCAGTAGCCAACCTCCATTTCACGATGGAGTTGCAGCAAACCTTCGGCCTGACGGCGATCTTTTGGGCAGAACGCGCCACGGCTAAGGACGAGCACCATGGGATCCTGCCCTTGCAACTCGGAGAGCTTCCGATGCTTCCCGGTATGATCACCAAGCTCATAGTCGGGGAAAATAGCTCCCGGCACCATGTCGGATCGCATTTGAAGTCCTCCATAGTTTTGGTAAGCGCAAGCGAGCAGGCCTCACACCGTCACAAATCGATTACGACGTCGCCTGCGGGTTGCGAGCAGCAGATCAGCACATTCCCCTCCGCCGGTGCGTCGACCGGGTCCGGGCGGTAGCCGATCGTCCCTGCCACAAGTCCGGTCTCACAGGTGTGGCAGACCCCTGTTCGACATGCCCATCGCACGGGCACGTCGCAAGCCTCGGCCAGCTCGAGCAAGCTATGGAACGTTGGCTCCCACCGCACATCGAGACCGCTGCGGGCGAACGAAACCAGCGGTCCTGAGCCAGGAACCCCCACGGGCAAATGAGGCGGCCGACGCGGCGAAGCGGCAATGCCCGGGGTAATGGACGGACCGGCGCCGAACATCTCGGTGTGGATGTGATCTCGCGCGACGCCTAACGCCGTAAGGCCGGCAGTCAGCTCGCTCATGAAGGTCGATGGCCCGCAAACGTAGAAATCACCGTTATGTGGCAAGTCGAGTTGCTGGAGCACTTTCACATCTAGCCGCCTGGCAACGTCGAAATCGACGCCGGGCCGATCCTCGGGGCCGGGTGAGCTGTAGCAAATCTGGCTGTGATGGTGGGTAAGCGCTTTGAGCAGTCCACGTGTCTCGGCGGCAAACGGATGTTCGCGGCCGTTACGGGTTCCATATAGCCACCAGATTTCTCTCGTCGATGCTCCGGCTGCCAGCGCGTGAAGCATCGCGAGCACCGGCGTCACGCCAATCCCGGCACTCAACAAAACAACAGGTGCGTCGCCCGGCTGTAGAGTGAAGCTGCCGCGCGCCGCGCTTGCGTGCACGATGTCGCCAACCTGTAGCGCGTCGTCGACGTAGGCGCTGGCCGCGCCGTGGGCTTCCCGCTTGATGCTCACGCGATAGTGCACGGCGCTGGGCTCCCCCGACAGCGAATAGCTCCGCATCAGCGAAGGCGCAGATGTCGGCCCGAGCCGCAGCACGACAAACTGACCGGGGAGAGCGGCGGCAACCGGCCGCCCATCCGCAGGCTCGAGCAGCAGCGAAGTCACGGTGCTGCTCTCGCGCACCTTGCGCGAGATACGAAGAGGGCGGAATCCACGCCACGCCGGAGGCGGGCCGGGCGCTGCACCGAGCCCGGCGTTTCCCGTCGTCACGCCGTCCTTGCGCTCCTGGGCGAGCAGCGCCTCGAAGGAGTGACGCCACCCCGAGCTCAGCGTCGGGATGCGCAGCGCACGCTCCAGCTGATCGCGGGAGTGACCCGGCATGTAAAGCAGCGCGTCAATCTCGGACACGCTCATGCGCTCGGGCCCGCAGGCGACCCGCGTGATCTCGTCGCCGGCCTCCACTTCTCCTTCCTCCAGCACACGGAAATAAAAGCCAGGTCTCCCGTGCTTGACCAGCAGCGCGGCTATTTCCGGCTCGTTCATACGGATGCCTAGTCGGTAACAGGTGACGCGCGGCTGCGTCACCTCGAACAAGGCTCCGCCGATCCTGTAGTGGTCTCCGATACACACCTCTTTATCTGATAGACCATCGACGGTGAAATTCTCTCCGAACTGCCCGTAGGTGAAGTCGTTTCGTCCCAATTGGTCCTGCCAAAACCGATAGGAGTCTATCTGATAGACATATACGGCCCGGCGCTCGCCGCCGTGGCCGGTCAAGTCTCCTTGTCCGTCGCCGTCTATGTTGAGCCGGCGCGCCATGCGCGGCCCCTTGACCGGCGCTTTCCAAATGCCGGTATGAACCGTCTTGCCTTGCCAGGTGATGTCGCGCGGCAGGCCGACATTGACTGAAAGCAAACGTCCCATCACGTTTCCGAACGATGATCACCGCAATCGCAAGGCCCGAGCGCGATCCTGTCATGGGTCCAACTTTTTGCCAATGGCCTAGTGGGCCGCGCCGACACTGAGCCTGACAAAATAGTATCCGAGCGCAGCGCATTGGCTAGCTTTTCAATTATCCAGACTGGTTGATCATGGCCGGCTCCAGCAGGGGCGCCGCTGGGGACTCTCGCTTGACGAGCTCACATTGAAAAAGATTGAAATGGTTGTTCCGGGGGCCCAAGGCATTGATCTTCAACGAGCCGACGCGCGGCACCGATGTCGGCGCTAAAGCTGAAATCTATGAACTGCTCGGTAATCTCGCGGCGGCTGGCAGGGGCATCCCGGTAGTCTCGTCCGATCTTCCCGAATTGATGGCGATCTGCCACCGTCGGCGCCTGTATTCTCCAGGTGCTCTCGACCGGCCTCCAGCTTCTGGGAGCGGAAGACAACGTGAAGCCGATTGTAATCGGCACCGTGATCGTGCTGGCCGTCATTCTGGATACATATCGCAACAAATTCCTGCGCGTGATGGAGAGCCGCTGATCTGAAGTATGATCTCGGAAAAGATCTCCGATAACCCCCGTATTCGCGGTATCGGGCGTGCTGCGATACAGCTCTTAGCTGGCGTCGTCAGGACGATGCCTCGAATGCATTAACCCCGAGATTGACACGATATGTTGTTCGTCCGAAAAAGGAGCAAGCTCCAGAAAAAGGGCTGACGATTTGTAACGGGAACGACGCGACCACGAAGGCTTGCTCATTGAGAATTCTGATTGTCGAGGACGATGCCGCCATGGCACGGGGCCTTGCCGAGCGGCTCAAGCTGTCCGGGTTTGCTGTCGACATCGAATCCGACGGCGCTTCGGCCGCGGAGACCGCGTTGCTCGAGCCCTACAGCCTCATCATTCTGGATATCAACCTTCCAAACGTGTCCGGCTTTGAAGTTCTGCACAAGATACGGCAAGCCGCATCGACCGTTCCCGTCATGATCCTGACGGCCCGTTATGCGATTGACGACAAGGTCAGCGGGCTCGATCTGGGCGCAGACGATTATCTCTCCAAGCCCTTTGACGTCTCTGAATTTGATGCTCGCGTTCGCGCTCTTGTGAGAAGAGGACAAGGGCTGCCCAATCCGACCCTGATCTGTGGTCCGCTCGCGTTCGACCGCGCTGCCGGCACGATTACGCTGAGCGGCAGGCCGCTCGAATTGCGGCGGCGCGAACTTGCCGTGCTAGTCGTGCTGATGACCCGAGTCGGCAAACTCGTGTCGAAGGAAAGGCTGATCGCGGAGGTGTTTGGCTTCGACGAACCGGTGGCGCCAAACGCTGCTGAACTCTATGTTGGTCGCGTTCGGCAAAAGCTCGGGCCTGACGGACCGCGGATTCGGACTGTTCGTGGCCTCGGCTATCTACTGGAGGCCTTGTGATCGCCACCTGGCGGCCGTCGTTGCGACGAACCCTCCTGACGAATTTGGTGGCGCCGGCCATCGTTCTCGCGGTTGTACTTGGAATCGGCGGCATGGTGTTGATCCACAGGGTGGTGGAGACGACTCATGATCGCCTGCTCGATGGATCGGTCCTCGCCATCGCCGAACGCGTCGGCGTCGAAGACGGGGAACTGACGGTCGATTTGCCCCAGGTCGCGCTGGGAATGCTGGAGAGCCAGTCTCACGACAGCATCTATTACAGCGTGACTTACCTTGGCGAATTAGTCACCGGCTACAAGGACCTTCCGCTGTACGGATTCGATCAACTGAAGGCCGGTGAAACAGGGCATCGCGACGGCGAATACCGCGGCAAGCCGGTTCGCATTGGCGCGCAGGCGCGGCAGGTTTATGGCAGGCCGGGTCTGGTCCTCGTCGCTGTCGCCGAAACAATCCAGGCGCGCCGTGCCGTCGAGCGAGAAATGCTTACGGGGCTTGCGGTTCTCGAGGCCGGATTGATCGGCCTGATTGCCCTCCTCGGTTGGTACGCCGTCGAACGAGGCCTGAGGCCGCTTGGCGAACTCAAACAGGAAATCGACGCGCGCGGTATTCAAGGCGGTCCAAATCTCAGTCCGCTCGACCTATCGCGGGTGCCGCAGGAAGCCCTGGCGCCGGCGATCGCGGTGAACTCCCTGCTGCAGCGGCTGGATCTGGCAATTGAACTGGTGCGCAGATTCACTGCCGATGCGTCCCACCAAATGCGCACGCCGTTGGCGATATTGCGGACGCACCTCGATCTCGTGCGGCGCCTGGGATCGGAGACCCCTGCGGGCCAATCTGCCCTTAACGAGGTGGATAGCGCGATCAACCGCCTTGAAAGGCTTCTCAAGCAACTCGTCACGCTGGCCCGGGCCGACGAACAAAACATCGCGCAACCAGCCGTCGAGAACGTTGACTTGAACGACATTGCCTTCAACGTCTTGTCGGAACGTGCGCCACAGGCCTTCACGCGCGACATCGACGTCCAGTTCGATCGGTGTGACAAACCGGCCCTGATCCCCGGCAACAGCGTGCTGATTGGTGAATTGCTGGCAAACCTCATCGATAATGCCATCCGCTATAACCGCGCCGGCGGCATGGTGCTGGTTCGTACGGTCGTTGACCTGACCGCTGCACGCGTCGAAGTCGAGGACACCGGCCCGGGAATTCCAGCCGCCCATCTGGCGCGCGTCTTCGAGCGCTTTTACCGTGTTCCCATGTCGAACGGACCTGACGGCAGCGGCCTGGGACTGGCGATCGTGAAGGCACTGTCAGACCGTCTTGGCGCTCAAATCGTGTTGTCGCCGGGCACGGACGGACGGGGTCTCCTGGTCTCGGTGAGCTTTCCGCTTGCCAAGCGCGACGGTGAAAGTTCTAGTTGAGCCCGTGAAGCACGAAAAAGCGGCTCACAGGTGAGGAAACGTTGCGATGAGGGCTACGAACGCCGTGGTCTTGTGCGTGGGAATCCTGCTGGCAATGCCGGCCGTGGCCCAACTGCGGGAAGTTACTGCTCCCAAGGATCGCGTGGCCGCTGCAGTCGAATCCAGGGAGCAGCTCAATATCATCTCGACGACCGATGCGTCGGAGGTGGCTGACTTGCTGGCTGACTTTCGGGCCCGCAATCCCGGTATCGAGACTGTCTATTCAAAGGTGAATTCGAACGACATCTACAATCAAATCATCGATCCCAATTCCTCCAGCGCGGCCCCTGGTGACGTCATCTGGAGTTCGGCGATGGATTTGCAGGTCAAGCTGGTCAACGACGGCTACGCGCAGCCCTATGTGTCCAAGGAAATCGCACATATCCCGGACTGGGCGATCTGGAAGGACGAAGCTTACGCCATCACCGCGGAGCCGATCGTTATCGTCTACAACAGGAATCTCGTTGCGGAGTCAGATATTCCCCGGTCCCGCGTGGAGCTGACAGATCTGCTTCGCAAGAAACCGGACATCTATCGAGGAAAGATAGCGTCATACGATCCGGAGCAGAGCGGGTCCGGATTCCTGTTTCTTACGCGCGACGCCCGGGTCACCAAGACGACGTGGGATATGGTTCGCTCGTTTGGCGGAGCCGGTATCAAGCTCTATTCGACGACCGGAACGGTTCTTGACCGGATCGCATCCGGAGAACATCTGATCGCCTACAATATGATCGGGTCCTATGCGATCGAACGGGCCAAGGAAGATCCCTCCATCGGCGTCGTCTTTCCTGCCGACTACATCATCCTGATGTCGCGTATCGCCTTCATCCCCACCGCGGCGCAGCATCCGGAATCTGCAAAGCTGTTTCTCGATTATCTGCTCTCGGAACGTGGCCAGAAATTTCTCCTGGCGCGATCGGTCGGTCCTGTTCGGCTTGGCCTCGGCGCGGATGGCGTCATACCGGCAGACCGCGCTGATGCAGTAAAACCGATCCATATTGGGCCAGAATTGCTTACCTATCTCGATCAATCGAAGCGGGCGAGCTTTCTGAAGGAGTGGCGCCGTGCGTTGCAAGACAGATAGAAATCCTGCGGAATTCGGGTTTCACGACTGTCAAGGCTGAATTCTCGGAGAAATCCATGCGGCTCGAGATCGACCTGATCGCCGCGGACGCCTGACGTTTCATTTCGAAATGAGCCGGCAGATGCTGTCGCTACGACAGGTTGATGACAGGTCAACCGATATACGGTGAACGGCAACGCATCTTGCGCTAGCGTGTGGGCGTTGCCACTGTCGCGCAAACCGCGACATCTCTTCAATTGGCTTCGATCGGGATGCGTTTCGGATACGGATGACTGCGGCCAACGTGCCGTTTGCTCCGGATGCGATCAAGTTTGAAACACCTGCAAGACGGGTGAAAAAAGACGAAAAATCATAACGACAAAAAGGGAGGACGGCATGCAACCAAGCGTAACCGGACAAGCAGGCGTCGTCGAAGGGCCCGTCCGCGCCGACAGTGCACCTGTTGACGGCTTTTGGCCGAAAGGCTGGTGGAAATTGTTGGATCTTCGAATTGGGATTATTCCGGTTCCGGTCTACGTACTGCTTGTCATTCTGATTGCCGGTTTTGCCCTCCAAGGCACGGTGCCGTCGGAAGTCTCGATGTTCATCGCCGTCCTTGCGGTTGGCGGGTACACCTGCGCCGAAATCGGGAAGCGACTTCCGATCCTCCGCAACGTCGGAGCAGCGGCCATCTTCGCGACGTTCATTCCATCGGCGCTTGCCTACTATCACTGGCTTCCCGAGCCGATCCTGAAGCTTGTCGTCGACTTCACCAAGTTTACCAACTTCCTGTACCTGTTTATCGCGTCTATTATCGTCGGCAGCATCCTGAGCATGGACCGCCAGGTCCTCATCAAGGGTTTTCTCAAGATATTCGTGCCCCTTGCGATCGGTTCAATCGTCGCAGGGGCCGTTGGCACGGCCGTCGGCGTGATGCTGGGACTGGGGGCTTACCATACCTTTTTCTTCATCGTCGTTCCGATCATGGCGGGAGGCGTCGGCGAGGGTGCAATTCCGCTGTCAGTTGGCTACGCGGAAATCATGCATCTGCCGCATGGGGAGCTCTTCGCGCAGGTTCTTCCGCCGGTCATGCTCGGCAGCCTGACCGCGATCCTTTTCGCCGGAACGCTGAACTTCATCGGAAAGCGCTATCCCCACCTTACCGGCGAAGGCCGTTTGCAGCCCGGCGAGCATGACGACATGCAGCCGGCTCAGGAAGAGATCGCCGGCAACATGGATGTCAGCACAATAGCGGCCGCGGGCATTGTCGCCGTCTCGCTATATCTCGTCGGCGTGATGTGTCACGGCCTGTTTGGGCTTCCTGCCCCGGTCGCGATGCTCTTCATCGCGGTTCTCGTCAAACTGACGAGTGCAATCTCGCCGCGACTGCAGCAGGGCGCGTTTGTCGTCTATAAATTCTTCTCGACGGCGGTCACCTATCCCTTGCTGTTTGCCATCGGCGTCGCGTTGACGCCGTGGGACAAGCTGGTCGCAGCTTTCAACCTTCCGAATCTCATCACCATCGTTGCCACGGTGACGACATTGATGGGGACTGGCTTCGTGATTGCGCGCTTCCTGAACATGTATCCGATCGACGTGGCGATCGTGAATGCCTGTCACAGCGGACAGGGCGGTACCGGCGATGTCGCCATTCTGACGGCAGCGAACCGGATGCAGCTCATGCCGTTCGCGCAGATCGCGACGCGAATCGGGGGCGCCATCACTGTGACAGTCGTGCTGATCATACTGTCGCGCGTCACTTAGCCAGTCTGAATCCAAATCGTCATCTATCCCTTCATATCCGGGAATGTTCCGGCCTTGCGGGCCGCATGTAAAAGGATTGTTGTTATGACAGCCAAATATCTCAACAGCCGGCTGCCGTTCGCTCTGAAGGTCATCATCGAGAACATGTTGCGCAACGAAGACGGTCGCAGCATCAGCAAGGCCGTCGTTCCGCTGATCTGCCGCATCGATACGCTCGACGAGCTCGAATACTTCCGCAACGGCGGAATCCTTCAATATGTCCTGCGTCAGCTTGCAGCCTGACGATCACCCGATCATTTCATCGAGAGAGCATCCATGACCACTGACAAAAAACTTCCCGCGACGCTCATTCCAGGCGACGGTATCGGCCCCGAGATCGTGAAATCGGCTGTCGATATCCTCGAAGCGCTAGGCTCCCCGTTCGAATGGGAAATCCACCAGGGCGGGTTGGCGGCTATCGAGGAAAGCCATGATCCACTGCCGCAGTCGACGCTCGACAGCATCCGGCGCACGCGGCTGGCCTTGAAGGGTCCGCTGACGACGCCCGTCGGCGGCGGGTTTCGATCGATCAATGTTCGCCTGCGCGAGGAATTCGGGCTTTATGCCAATGTGCGTCCGGTTCGCAGCATGGTTCCCGGAGGACGATTCGATGATATCGACATCGTGCTGGTGCGCGAAAATCTCGGAGGACTTTATGTCGCCTTCGAGCACTATATTCCGATCGGAGATGATCCGCACGCGGTTGCGATTTCGACCGGCGTCAACACCCGCGAGGGATCGCGCAAGATCATCGAATTCGCATTCGACTATGCGCTCAAGAACGGACGCAAGAAGGTTACTGTCGTTCACAAGGCCAACGTCCTGAAGGCATTGACGGGCGTGTTCCTCGAGGTCGGCCACGAGATCGCGAAGAAATACGAGGGCAGGGTCAAGATGGACGACCGCATCGTCGATGCGACCGCGATGCAGCTGGTCATGAACCCCTGGCAATTCGACGTCATCGTCACCACCAATCTGTTCGGCGATATCCTGTCCGACCAACTGGCTGGACTCGTGGGCGGGCTTGGTATGGCCCCCGGGGCTAACATCGGCCCGGATGCAGCGATTTTCGAAGCCGTGCACGGCTCGGCGCCGGATATTGCCGGCAAGGGCATCGCCAATCCGCTCGCATTGTTGCTGGCCGTTGGCCTGATGCTGGAGCATATTGATCGGCCGGAACTAGCCAACCGCCTCAGAGCAGCGATCGATCAGGTTTTGCGTAAGGATGGGGTCCGCACGCCGGATCTCGGTGGCAAGGCAACTACCACCGACTTCACGCAAAGCATTATCCGTCGGATCAATCAGTAGACGACAAGGGCGGATCGAAGGGAGACGAAGTGTCCGAAGCGGATATCCAACTGCTGCTGACCGCGCTCGGCGGTGTGGCGCTGCTGGTGGCGCTCATCGTCACCCGCATTCGGTTGCATCCATTGATCGCATTGCTGGTGGTATCCCTCGCCGTCGGCATCGCCGCCGGGATGGATATCGGTTCGATCGCCGGAGCCACCGTAGACGGCGCCGGACGCACCTTGGGGGTCGTGGGAGTCGTCATTGCGCTTGGCGCGATGCTCGGCAAGATCCTCGCCGATTCCGGGGTCACCGAGGCGATTGCCGACTCGATCCTCCGCCGCTCGTCCGACAAAATGCTGCCTTGGGCCATGGCCTTTGCGGCATTCGTCGTCGGCATCCCGATGTTTTTCGAGGTCGGATTGGTCGTCCTGCTGCCGCTGATCTTCAGCGTCGCGCGCAAGCTGGAAGAAAAGGGCACCGTCAAGGGCTCAGCCTACGTTCTGATAGGCGTTCCGGTGATCGCGTCTCTCGCGTCGCTGCACGGCATGGTGCCGCCGCACCCGGGCCCGCTGACCGCGATCGGCACCTTGAAGACCAGCGTCGGGCCGACCATGGTCTACGGCTTCATTTCTGCTATCCCCGCGATCGTCCTCGCCGGCCCGCTTTATGCGCGGTTGATTGCGCCGGGAATGTCGGTGCGTCCTGATCAGGCACTGCTCGACCAGTTCACCGCTTCGAGCGCGGATACTGGCTCGGGAAGCGAGACGAAAGCAACGAAGAATCCTCCGATCGGGGTCGGCGTTCTCGCGGTGCTGATGCCGGCAATCCTGATGTTGGCCAATACCCTTGGCGAGACGCTCCTTCCCAAGGGTTCCCGGGGCGCCAAGGTCACCGGGTTTCTGGGCGATCCCATGATTGCCATGCTCGCCGGAGTTCTCTTCGCCTCCATCACCCTGGTCTATCTGCGCGGCGGCAGCACCGAAAAGCTGCGCGAAGCGCTCGGCGCCAGTCTCAAGCCGATTGCCGGCATCCTGTTGATCATTGCCGGCGGCGGAGCGTTTCAACAGGTATTGGTAAAGGCCAAGGTCGGCGATGCCATCGTGCATCTCACGCAGCATTTCGCGCTGCCGCCGCTGCTGCTCGGTTGGCTGATCGCCATGTTGCTGTCTGTTTCCACGGGGTCGGCGACCGTTGGCATTGTCGGTGCGGCTGGATTGCTGGCGCCGCTGGCAACCGCCGACCCGTCGCTCAATCTGCCGCTGCTTGCGCTCGCCATCGGCTCGGGGTCGCTATTCTTCAACTACGCCAATCATGCCGGATTCTGGCTGGTGAAGGAGTCCTTTGGTATGACGATGGGCGAAGCCACCAAGACGATATCGGTAATCCAGTCTATTGTCGCGCTTGTCGGTTTGGGCATGGTGCTACTCATGAACCTTTTTCCTGCGCTGCCGTCATGATGTCAAAGACCGTGGACCGACAACACTGCGAAACAGAGTTCAGTTATCGACGCCTAAACGGAAGATCAGGAGGACGAAATGCCGAAGGGATCAGATTTGTTGGTTGCGGCGCTCGAGAACGAGGGCGTCGATCGGATCTTCGGAGTTCCCGGCGAGGAGAATTTGGATGTCGTGGAAAGTCTGCGTAACTCCTCGATCAAGCTGATCTTGACGCGCCATGAGCAGGGCGCGGCCTTCATGGCGGCGACTTATGGGCGGCTGACCGGTAAGCCTGGTGTGTGCATCACCACGCTTGGTCCGGGCGCGCTGAACCTGACGACGGGAGCAGCCTATGCCCTGCTCGGTGCCATGCCCATGATCATGCTCACCGGACAGAAGGGCATCATGAGCAGCCGGCAGGCGCGATTCCAGATCGTGGATGTCGTCACGGCGTTCAAGCCCTTGACCAAGCTGTCGCGCCAGATCGTCAGCACCAGCAGCATTCCGACCCTGGTGCGTGATGCCTTCAGGATCGCAATGGAAGAGCGGCCGGGTCCGGTTCTGCTGGAACTGCCTGAGGACGTGGCAGGCGAGGAGTGTGATGATGTCGCGATCGTACCGCAGCATCCAATCGAGATCCCGGTCGCGCACCGCGCAGCGCTCGACCGTGCCGCGGAGTTGATCCTGAAAGCCAAGCGGCCGTTGATCATGCTCGGTGCTGCCGCGTCGCGTCCTCGCAGCACGGCCGGAATCGGGGGCTTCGTGCGCCGCACCAAAATTCCATATTTCACGACCCAGATGGGCAAGGGAACCGTTCCCGGCGGCAGCAATCTATACATGGGCACGGCCGCGCTCAGCGAACGCGACTACGTGCACGAGGCGGTCGACCGCGCCGACCTGATCATTGCCATCGGGCACGACACCATCGAGAAGCCGCCCTTCATCATGGGCCCGAAGGGCCCGCAGGTGATCCACGTCAGCTATACGCCGGCCAACGTCGAACTGGTCTACTTTCCACAATGCGAGGTGGTCGGAGATGTCGGGCCGAGCCTTGAATTGCTGGCCGACCGTGTCGAAGGGCGGCTGCACAACGCCGGCGCCTTGCTGAGCCTTCGCGAAGGCATTTTGAGCCGCATCACCGATCGCGCCACGGAAGATCGCTGGCCGCCCACTCCGCAGCGCATCGTGCACGACGTGCGAAAAGTCATTCCCGAGAACGGCATCGTCGCGCTTGATAACGGCATGTACAAGATCTGGTTCGCACGAAACTATCGAACCTACGTGGCGAACACGCTGCTACTGGATAACGCGCTCGCGACCATGGGCGCGGGCCTGCCGTCCGCGATGATGGCGGCCATGCTGTACCCGGACCGCAGGGTGCTGGCGGTCTGTGGCGATGGCGGTTTCATGATGAATTCGCAGGAAATGGAAACCGCGGTTCGCCTGAAGCTGAACCTCGTCGTGCTGATTCTGGAGGATTCGGCGTACGGCATGATCCGCTGGAAGCAGGCGGTGGATCATTTCCCCGATTTCGGGCTGACGTTCGGCAATCCGGACTTCATCAAATACGCCGAGAGTTACGGCGCAAAGGGCTCACGGGTCGAAAGCACCGCCGACCTGATCCCGACGCTCGAACGCGCGTTCAAGAGCGGCGGCGTGCACCTGGTCGCCGTTCCCATCGATTACACCGAGAACACCCGCGTGCTGATCGATGAACTCCGCGAGAAGCTGAAGACAGTCACTGAGCCGGCGGAGTGAATCTCGAATCCGGCATGGAAGGAAGACGACCACGCAACTGCAACCAGTGGAGAGCGCCATGAGTGATAAAGTAAACGAACAGGCCGACAAGATGCGCGAAATGGCACAGGCTACGCTCGATAAGGCAAGGGATGCCGTATCGCAGTACATGGCTGAGTCCCAGAAGATGCGCGAGAAAGCCGATGCCGGTGTTCGGGCATCCTATTCAAGCGTCAAAGAGATGAATGAAAAGGCGGTCGCGTTTGCCGAGGCAAATGTAGCCGCCGGTTTCGAACTCGCGCAACGGCTGCTGCAGGCGAAAGACCCGCAAGAGATGGGTGCCGTTTATCAAGGCCATTTGAAAGAGCAAATGGAAAAAATGAATGCGCAGTTCCGGGAGCTCGGAAGCCTGATGAGCAAGCCGGCACCGGTCGATCTGAACAAGTAGGAATCTGCGGCGCGGCAGGGGCACCTGGCTAAGAGCAGGCAGCGTCCGCGTGGCGCCTGCCTGCTGGTTGTAATGTTGTGTCGCGGAGAGGAAGCGCCGGCTCATCGCTGAGGCGATCGCGCGCGCCAAAAATGAGACTCGCAAGGCAGGAGGGCAGGGTTGATGAGACTGGTTCTGTTGGGACCGCCGGGCGCCGGCAAGGGCACCCAGGCGACGAGAATTGTCGACCGCTTTTCCATTCCGCAATTGTCGACCGGGGAGATGCTGCGCGAAGCGGTCGCGGAAGGCACGGCTTCGGGGTTGCGTGTCAAGCACATCATGGATCGTGGCGAACTCGTGCCCGATGATGTCGTGATTTCCGTTATCGCCAGCCGCATCGATCATTCGGACGCGGCGAACGGCTTCATCCTCGACGGGTTTCCGCGGACGGTTGCGCAGGCCGAAGCGCTCGATCAGGAACTTGCCACCAGGGGTATCAGGCTGGACGCGGTTCTTGAGCTGGAAGTCGACGAAGACGCGCTGCTCGACCGTATCAGGGGCCGCGCCGAGGAGGCGGCCAGCAGAGGCGAGCCGGTGCGCCGCGACGATAATCCCGAGGTCTTCAAGACCCGGCTGCACGTCTATCGTGAACAAACCGCGCCGGTCACCGAGTACTACCGGTCACGGGGACTCCTCAACGTCGTCGATGGCCTGCAGCCGATCGATGCGGTGACCGAACAACTCGCCGCCGCGCTGGCAGCATTGCCGTCCCATCAGATCAGGAGTGATATCCGATGAAGCCTTTCACATTCCAGGCACCGCCGAACATTCTGTTCGAGGCAGGTGCATCGAAGAAGCTGGCCGAGCTGGTCTCGGGATACGGAGCAAAGCGCGTCCTTCTCGTCACCGACAAGGGCGTGCGGAATGCGGGCCTGACCGGCAATGCCGAGGCAGGCCTGGTCGCCGGCGGTTGCGACCTGACCGTGTTCGATGACGTAGAGGCGGATCCGCCGTCACATATCATCGAGCGGGCGGTCGCGCTGTGCCGCGACAAAGACATCGAGCTAGTCGCCTCGATCGGAGGTGGTAGCGCGCTCGATACCGCAAAGCTCGTGGCCTATCTCGCAAAGACCCCGGACCGTCTCGACGATATCTATGGCGTTGGTCTGGCCAAGGGCGAGCGTCTTCCGCTGTTGCTTGCGCCGACCACCGCCGGGACCGGCTCGGAGGTGACGCCGATTGCGATCGTCACGACGCCGACGACGGAAAAGAAGGGCGTCGTCTCGCCCCGGTTGCTGCCGGACTGGGCGATCCTCGATCCGGAGTTGACGCTAGGTTTGCCCGCCCACGTCACGGCGGCGACCGGCATCGACGCCATGGTGCATGCGATCGAAGCCTACACCAGCCGGCACAGGAAGAACCCGATGTCGGATCAACTGGCGCGGCAGGCGCTCGCGCTGTTGTCGGCGAATGTGCGCACGGTCTGCGCGGACGGCTCAGACCTCGAAGCGCGATCCCAGATGCTGCTGGGATCGATGCTGGCTGGCATGGCGTTCGCCAATTCGCCGGTCGCTGCGGTTCATGCACTGGCCTATCCGATCGGCGCGATCTTTCACGTGCCACACGGTTTGTCGAACGCTTTGGTACTGACGCAGGTGCTGCGATTCAATTTGCCGGAAGCGGAAGGGCTCTATGCGGAGCTTGCGCCGATCTTCGACCCCAAGTCGCAGGGAATGGGCGTCAGCCAGCGGGCGCGGCTCTTTGTGGATGCGGTCGCCTCGATCTGCAGGGACTGCAACGTGCCGGCGTCGCTCGCCGATGTCGGCATAGCAAGGAGCGACCTGAAGAAGCTCGCCGAGGATGCGATGAAGCAGACGCGGCTTCTCGTCAACAATCCCCGCGAAGTGAAATTCGAGGACGCGCTGGCGATCTACACGGAAGCATTTGGAAACAGAGCCGCCGCTTGATCGGGGGGAAGCCGTATCGATACCCGGTGCTACGAGGAATGTGATGAGCGAAAAAAGCGATCAGAATGCGGCTCCTTCCGACCGAACTCCGGGGTGGGCTGACCTTTGGCAGTCGTTCTCGGACTCTTCCAAACAGATGGCAGACGCATGGTCGAGCTCGATGGCCCCGTTCATGCTCACCCGCCTGCTGGAACACCCGCAAGGATTTGCTGCCGGCAACGAGATGTCGGAAGCCATCGAGAAAATGGCGCAGGGTCCGCGATTGGCCGACGTGTGGGACATCGATCGGAAGATGGCGCTGGTTTTCGGCGCCTGGATGGACATGCGCCAGAAGCTGGCGAGCTACAACGCCGTGACGGCGGCGCCATGGACGGAAGCCACCAAGCGATTCATGGAAGCGATGTCGGCGGCGACCGACAACGGGAAAAAGCCGCCTCCGGAATGGCGCGAAGCGTTTGCGAAGTGGAGCGAAATCTCCAACGAGGAATTGATCCGAAATCAGCGCAGCGATGGCTTTCTCCGGGCACAGAAGGAGCTGTTGCAGTCAGGGCTGAAGCTGCGCGGCCGGCAGGACGACGTCGGCGAAGCCGCTGCTACAATGTTCGGCATCCCGGGCCGTAAGGATTTTGACGAGGTAACGCGACAATTGACCGAACTTCGGCGAGAGGTTCGCGCGCTCAGCCATCAGGTCAACGCGCAGCAGCGGGGTTCTCGCTCGGCGCGTCCGAGAGCCGACGATCCCGTCGCAAGCTCCGAGAGCCAGCCGAACACCCAGTGAGAGACCTGACATGACAGAGGATGATCGGGCCGCTCGGTTCTTCCGCGACATGGTCGCCAACACCGAAAAGATGGTGAAGGCGACACAGCTGTTCGGCCAGACCAAGGACGAGGATGTAGCGATCGGCACGACGCCGAAGCACCTTGTGATGCGCCGCGACAAAGTCGAGCTGTTCCATTACGAGCCGATGGCGGAAGCAACCGCCAAGACGCCAGTGCTTCTGGCCTATGGCTTGATCGGGCGATACACCATGGCCGACCTTCAGCCGGACCGTTCGCTGGTGCGCAGCCTGCTGTCGAAGGGGCTCGATCTCTGGCTGATCGATTGGGGCCAGCCAGGACGCACCGAACGTTGGCTTACCATCGACGACTACGTGGACGATTACATCGATGCCGCCGTCGACCGCATCGCGCAGGAGACCGGGCACGATAAGATCACGCTGCTTGGCATCTGCGAGGGCGGCGTATTCACGACGTGTTACGCAGCGCTGCATCCGGAGAAGGTGAAAAACCTGGTCATCACGATCACACCGATCGATTTTCACGCCGACGTCAAGGACAAGGCCGCCCATCACGGCTTTCTCAACATCTGGACCCGCAGTCTCGACCCCGAGGATATCGACAATCTCGTTGATACCTACGGCGTCGTTCCCGGCGAATTCATGAGCTCGGTGTTCTCGATGATGACGCCGATGCGCTCGTTGACAAAGTACAATGTCGACCTCATCGACGTCGTCGATGACGAGGCCAAGTTCATGAACTTCCTTCGCATGGAGAAGTGGCTCGCTGACCGCCCCCATCATCCGGGCGAGGCCGCCAAGCAGTGGCTCAAGGAACTGTATCAGGAGAACCGGCTCGTCGATGGGAGCTTTGAACTGTCCGGCCGTCGGGTGGACCTGAAGTCCATCACGGCTCCCGTCCTCAACGTCTTCGCACTGGACGACCACATCATTCCGCCGGACTGCTCGCGTGCGCTTGGCGCGAAGATTGGAAGCCAGGATTATACCGAGATCCCTTTGCCTGGCGGTCATGTCGGCCTTTTCGTTTCGAGCAAGTCGCAGGGCAAGCTCAGCCAGAGCATCACCGATTGGCTGGTCGCCCGCGATGGCACGACTGGTAGTGAGGCCTGATGCGCAACAAGATCGTCGATGCCGCGGAAGCGGTGGCCATCATCCGCTCCGGCGACACCGTCGCCTCGTCCGGCTTCGTCGGTGTGGGGACGCCAGACGAGATCATTAAGGCGCTGGAGCGTCGCTTCATCGAAACCGGCGAGCCTCGGGATCTGTCGCTGGTGTTTGCGGCGGCGCCGGGGGACGGCGGCGATCGCGGCCTCAATCGCCTCGCGCATCCCGGCCTCATCAAGCGACTGGTCGGCGGGCATTTCGGACTGGTGCCGAAGCTGGCCCGGATGGCAGTCGACAACCATGTCGAGGCTTACAATCTGCCGCTCGGATGCGTGTCGCATCTGTTTCGCGAGATCGCGGGGCGCAAGGCCGGTCTTCTCTCCAAGGTCGGGCTCGGAACTTTCGTCGACCCGGTCAATGGCGGTGGCAAGCTGAATGCGCGTACCACTGAAGAGCTGGTGCGGCTGATCGAAATCGACGGCGAGCCGTGGCTGTTCTACAAGGCATTTCCGATCAACGTTGCGATCATCAGGGGTACCACCGCCGACCACAACGGCAACATCTCGATGGAGAAGGAGGCCTTGACGCTCGACAATCTGGCGCTGGCAACGGCCGCCAAGAACTGCAAGGGGTTTGTCATTGCGCAGGTCGAACGCATTGCAGCGTCAGGTTCGCTCAACCCGCGTCACGTCAAGATTCCCAGTGTGCTGATCGATTGCGTCGTCGTTGCCCAGCCTGAAAACCATGTGCAGACCTATGCCACCGGCTACAACGGCGCATTCTCGGGCGAATTGCGCGCGCCCGACGATCGCAATGTTCCGATGCCGCTGGATTGCCGCAAGATCATTGCGCGCCGCTGCGCGCTGGAATTGCCGATGGGCGGGGTTGTCAACCTCGGGATCGGCATGCCGGAGGGCATTGCCTCCGTTGCCGCGGAAGAGAAGCTGTTCGACTTCGTAACCCTGACGGCCGAGCCTGGAATCATCGGCGGCATTCCGCAAGGAGGCCTTGATTTTGGCGCAGCTATCAACGCCGAATCGATCATCGACCAGAACCAGATGTTCGATTTCTACGACGGTGGCGGTCTGGATCTGGCCTGCCTTGGCATGGCGCAGGTCGATGGCCGCGGCGATGTCAATGTCAGCCTTTTCAACGGCCGCCTTGCCGGGGCCGGAGGTTTTATCAACATCTCCCAGAATGCACGCCGGCTGATCTTCGCAGGTACGTTCACCGCCGGCGGCTTCAATGCTGCCGTGGTGGATGGCGAACTGAAGATCCTGAGTGAAGGCAAGTCGTCAAAATTCATCGGCAAGGTCGATCAGATTACCTTTTCGGGTAGGCTCGCCGCGACCAACAAGCAGCCGGTTCTTTATGTGACCGAGCGATGCGTGTTCAGGCTGGTTGCGGAAGGTCTCGAACTGATCGAAGTCGCTCCCGGTATTGATATCGAGCGGGACATTCTGGCGCTGATGGGCTTTCGGCCCATCGTCCGGTCGCCGACAACCATGGATGCGTCGTTGTTCAGCGAAGCTTTGATGCGGCTTGACGACAGGCTTCTCAACCGGCCGCTGGCGGAACGGTTGTCCTACGATGCGGAGCGCAACACGCTGTTTCTCGGTCTCGACGGTTATCGCGTCCATACTGAAGCCGACGTTGAGGCCATTCGTGCTGCTGTCCTCGAAATCTTCCATCGCGCGGGCCGGCGGTTTATCGCTGTTATCAACTACGATTCGTCTGATATCGCGTCCCACATGGCGGACAAGTGGTTTTCGATGGCTGCTGACGTCGAGCGAACCTGCTACCTGCATGCCTCGCGCTACACTACCAGCGCCTTTATGCGCCTGAAGCTCGGCGACGCCTTGTCGCGTCGCGACGTTGCCCCGCATATTTTCGAAACGTCGGCTGATGCCCACCGGTTTGTCATCGATTAAGCAGTGGTGTTTGCAACCATCCGCCGCGCGCTTGATGCTCTCGATTGAGAACTGTCTCGCGGCGGATCAGAACGCATCCAGGTGATTTTCACCTCCAATCGGGGCATGTATGATCCTGGAACGAGATGACGTTTCTTCGAATCGCCTTCTCGCTCTATCTTGTGTTTGAGCGGCGACTTCCAGATGGCGTAATGAATGAAGACTATCGAGATTCCGGCTCTCTTCGATCTGTTGACGACGCGCCCCAAAGCCACGCGGATCCTCGTTGCCATTGCGGGCGCGCCCGGCTCCGGCAAATCAACGGTAGCCGAGGCGCTGGTGGCGCAGTTGAACCAAGCCACGCCGGGATGCGCGGCGGTGCTGCCGATGGATGGCTACCACTATGATAACATGCTGCTTGGGCAATTCGGCCGACTTGCCCGCAAGGGCGCGCCCGACACTTTCGACGTACTTGGCCTGCGCCATATGCTGATCCGCCTGCGTGATAACGTTGAGGATGCGGTCGTCGTTCCGGTGTTCGACCGCGATCTTGAGATCGCGCGCGCTGGCGCCCGCCTGATCCCGGCGTCGGTCGACATCGTGGTCGTCGAGGGCAACTACTTGCTGCTGCGTGAGCCACCTTGGGACGCGCTGAGACCGCACTTCGACCTAACGGTGATGGTCGATGTCCCGGAGCGGATCCTCCGCCAGCGTCTCACTTCCCGCTGGCAAAGCTACGCTCTGCCGCCCGAAGAAATCGCCCGCAAGTTGGAGGAGGTCGACCTTCCCAACGGCCGTTTCGTGAGGAACGAAAGCACTGAGGCCGACTACCGAATTGACGGTGGAATTTGGCAAGCGCCCGTCGCTACTTCGGGGAAGAGCCCTTGATGAAGGCGCTCAGCACCCCGTCCAGATGCTGCCTCATCGACTTTCCGGCGGCTGTCGCATTGCCGGCGGCGATCGCCTCGAAGATCCTCTCGACCGCCCTGGCAGGCGTTATTGCTGAAGCAAGTGCCGATGGCGAACACGTCATCGTCGCGATGCATGACGACGGGGTGGGGGCACCGGAACAACGCGCAGCAAGAATTGAGGCGGGCCTCGCATCGCGAAGGGCCGTTGTCACGCGTATGCCGTCATCTTTGGACGCCGGTGCTGCGATTGTCGATCGCCAAAACGTCGAGCTGGTTCGCCAGCTCAGCAAGCAATCCATCTGCTAGGTCACCACATGAAAATCACTTCCGTCGAGCCCTTCATCCTGCACGCCCCGGTGAACGTCCCATCGATCTCGGACTCAACCCATACGATCACCCACTGGGGAATTGTCGGGGTCAAGATCGGCACGGACGACGGTCTCTTCGGGTACGGCTATACTGGCACCCATGCGCACCTCGAGTCTGACCGGCTCGTGACCTCCTGCATCGCCAAATCCTACGGGCCGCTGCTGATGGATGAGGATGCACTCGACGGAGATCGGCTGTGGCTGAAGCTGGCGCGCTTCCCTGCGGTCCAGTGGGTAGGCAGGGCCGGCATCACCCATATCGCGTTGGCGGCGATCGACATTGCTTTGTGGGATCTCCGCGGCAAGGCCGCCGGACTGCCGCTCTGGAAGCTCCTGGGCGGTGCCACGACCGAGCGATTAGAAGCCTACAACACCGATATCGGCTGGCTCTCCGTTGCCAAGGACAAGCTGGTCGATGGCTGCAAGCGAGCGATCGAGCACGATGGATTTCGCCGTCTGAAGATCAAAGTCGGCCATGCGGATCCAATGATCGATATCGACCGTTTCGCGGCCGTGCGGAAGGCCGTCGGTCCCAACGTCACAATCGCAATCGATGCAAACGGCAAATGGGATCTGCCCACCTGTCAGCGGTTCTGCGCTCAAGCCGAACCGCTCGACGTGTTCTGGTTCGAGGAGCCCATGTGGTACGACGATGTGCGGTCTCACGCCACGCTTGCGCGATCGACGTCGATCCCCGTGGCTCTCGGCGAGCAGCTTTATACCGCCGACGCGTTCAACACCTTCATCGACGCCGGCGCGGTGCAATATGTGCAGCCTGACGTCACACGCGTCGCGGGTATCACCGAGTACATCCAGGTCGCGCACAACGCGCACTCGCACCGCTTGCCGGTCGTCGCTCACGTGGGCGACATGGGGCAGGTGCATGTCCACCTTTCATACTGGCATCCGGCGACCTCGATGCTGGAATACATCCCATGGATCAAGGACTGTTTTGTCGAGCCCATTAAGGTCGAGGACGGCCACTATGTCCGGCCGCAGATGCCCGGGGCAGGGTGCACGCTGACCGACCAGGCGGTGGCGGCATTCGCTCAGTCCTGCTAGTGCCGGAGGGAAGGATGATGGAGCTTCTACCAGTAGAGCGCGAGTTCGAAGGCCGAAACCGGTGCCCCTTGGACGCCTCGGTCATTCCTGGGAGATCGCCGAACTCGCGGCCTTTCTGGCAAGCCCGAGGTCGGGGTTCTGCACGGGCGCGCAATTCACCGCTGATGGCGGCCTCCTGGCGGGCCTCCGGATTTTCTAGGCGTTAAGGACGGAGAATAGGCATGCGTCGCATCGATACCCACATGCATTTCTGGACCCTGGCGATGGAGCGATCCTACTCGCTCTGGATGACGCCCGAACTGAAGGTTCTTTACCGAGACTACGGTCCCCGTGACGCCCGACCGCTGATGAAAGCGAACGGCGTCGAAGGTTGCGTACTGGTCGCGGCCGCGTCCACCGTCGAGGAGATGGGGTACCTCCTCGGTCTTGCTGACGGACACGACTTCATCCGCGGCGTCGTCGGGTGGGTGGATATGTTGGCTGCTGACGCGGTCCGAGATCTCGAGCAATGGGCTCGTTCGCCCGTGCTGAAGGGTATTCGGCCCTACCTGCAGGACCTCCCCGAGGATGATTGGATCCTGCGTCCCGAACTCGATGCGGTCGTTCGACGGCTGTGCGGGCTCGGCCTGCGTTTCGACGCCCTGATCAAACCGCGGCACATCATCAACACGGTCCGCTTTGTGGAGCGCTATCCCGACCTCCCGGTCATCATCGACCATATGGCGAAACCCATGATCAACCAGGGCGAACTCTCGTCCTGGGCCCGTGACATGGAGCAGTTCCGTCAACTCGATCACGTCCATTGCAAGCTCTCCGGTATCTTGACCGAAGACGGTCCGGAATGGACGCCCGAGCGGGTGCAGCCCTATCTGGAAACGGTCATCGATATCTTCGGGCCAGACCGCCTCGTCTTCGGAAGCGACTGGCCCGTGGTCAATCTGGTCGCCGACTACAGCAGGTGGGTCGATGTCGTGGATGGGGCTCTCAAGCACATGACGCGCGCCGACCAACAGAAGGTTTGGGCCTCGAACGCCGAAAGGTTCTACGGCCTATAGGTCCAAAGTGAGCGACTTCGCGATCTGACCGCGAGGTGGCGTATCAGTTTACCGATCCTCTGATTGGGCCACTGGCTAACCGGTCGCATCGACGCGTCGCATCGGCGCAAAGCCTCAAGGTGCTTCAGGAGATGCATCGCTATCCGTGGCCGAGATCAGCGAGCGGGTTGGCCTTTCGTCCACGCCGTGCGGAGCGGGTCCAGCGTATGGAGAACGAAGGCATCATCACCGGCAAGGTCGCGCTGGTCGACCAGAACAAGATCGGTCTTGGACTGTCGGTGTTCGTGTCGGCGAGAGCAGCGACCACTCCGATGCGTGGCGAAGAAATTTCGCGCAAGCCGTCAGTGCCATGCCTGAAGTCATTGAGTTCTACCACAGGTCGGAGACGTCGACTACATGCTGCGCGTCGTCGTCGCCGACATGCGGAGCTACGATATCTTTTACAGGAGCGATCGGCTCGGACGCGCTGAAGAATGTGACCTCGCGCTTCGCGATGGAAAAGATCAAATCGCCCTGACGCATTGCCGTTCCGTCCTGACGCGATGCGTAGTTTTCAGCCGGGTTCGGTGAGCGACGATTCACGTCACAATTCGCAGACCCACGCGTCGACATAACCGCCGAGGAATGTCGCGGCCGTCGGCCGACGTTAGGGGAGCCGGCGATCACGCGATCGCCCGGATGGTGTTGGAGAAGACGCTGGCAGGTCTCGTCAGGCCGTAATGGTCGCGCAAGGTCTTTCCGGCGTACTCCTCGCGGAACAGGCCGCGCTTGCGCAGGATCGGCACGACCTGTTCAGCGAAAACGTCGAACCCGCCCGGCAGCCAGGGCGGCATGACATTGAAGCCGTCGGCGGCGCCGTTCTCGAACCAGGTCTGGATGTTGTCCGCGATCTTTTCCGGCGGTCCGGCGATCACCCAATGCCCGCGGGCGCCGGCCAGGCGCTGCACCAGTTGGCGGATGGTCGGTTTCTCGCGATCGACGATGTCGACCACCAGCTTGAAGCGGCTGGCGACGCCGCGGGCGCCCTCCGTATCGATCAGGTGCCGCGGGAAAGGGCCGTCGAGATCGAAGCCTGAGAGATCGAGCCCGATCATCTGACGGAGCTGGGTCAACGAATATTCCGGCTGAATCAATTCGTTGAACTCGTCCTGCAACCGATCGGCTTCGACCTGCGTGCTCGCGATAAACGGGCTGATGCCCGGCAGGATCTTGATCTGGTCAGGATGGCGGTCGAAGGCTTTGGCCTGACGCTTGATGTCGGCATAGAACTCCTGCGCGCTGGCAAGCGTCTGATGCGCCGTAAAGATCGCTTCGGCGAAGCGCGCCGCGAAAGCACGCCCGTCATCGGACGAGCCGGCCTGGACATAGACCGGCCTTCCTTGCGGTGTCCGCGAGATGTTCAGCGGTCCGCGAACCCGAAAATGCTTTCCGACGTGATCGATCGTATGGATCTTGCTGGTGTCGGCAAATACCCCCGACCTGGGATCGTTGACGAGAGCGTCATCCTCCCAGCTATCCCACAGTCGCGTGATGACATCCAGATACTCCCGGGCGCGCTCGTAGCGTTCGCCATGTGGTGGATGCTCGGGCAAGCCGAAGTTCTGCGCCGCCTGCGGTGTGCTTGTGGTGACGATGTTCCAGCCGGCGCGACCGCCGCTGATGTGATCCAGCGAAGCGAACAGGCGTGCCAGATTGTACGGTTCGGTATAGGTCGTCGATGCAGTTGCGATCAAACCGATGCGCCTGGTGGCGGAAGCGATTGCCGTGAGCAAGGTGATCGGCTCGAGCCGGAAACGCTGGGCGTAGCGGACGTTGTCGGCCAGCGCCGGGCCGTCGGCAAAGAACACCGCATCAAACTTGTGCGCTTCGGCGCGCTGCGCCAGCTCCTGATAATACGTGACGTCGAGGATACGGTTGGCTGCCGAAGCCCTGTGACGCCAGGCGGCCTCGTGATGACCGTCCGGATAAATGAAGAAGTTGAGGGAAAGCTGCCGTCGTTCGCTCATATGTAGGACCCGCGTGCATTGGTGGAGGAGGAAGACGCCTGGGAATAGTATGTTCGGCGGTTCGTCATTGCTTCTGCGTGCTCGTCCGGTGAGCTGCAGTCGTCAGAACTCTACGTCCTCGGTCGCGTTGATGTCGATGAAATGAGTTTGCGTTATTGGGTTGGATGCAAGCATGAAGCTTGCGAGCAGAGCGCCAATCGAAGACGAGGGCATTCGCCGTGACGAGAAACGGCGGCGGCTGCGGCGATGTTATCGCCTGTCCGGACGAGAAGTGCGTTGCGTCGCGTCAAATTTCGTTCCTCTTGCAGCCGGGCGAGCCGTCATCATTGCAAATGTTTCAGCGTAGGCATCGACGGCGAAGCGTTCGTTGCTCGTCTTCGAAAACAAAGCTGGTTTCGTTTCATTGACTGGCGGCTGATCGCTTTTACCATTCAAGGCCTCAAAGCGAGGGCGTTCATCATGCTCCAATCGGATCCCGGTGATCGATGTTGCGGCTCCGGCCGTTTGTCGGAGCACGTTGCGGCCGAGTAGGGCTCGCAGCCTGAAATGATTTCGTTTATCTCCGCCGGCGCTCTTGCGATCGGCGCATGGCGGAGCTTGGTCCAGGGGATCGCAGTGACGAGAACACGATCATGAGCAAGACGACAACCATTGATAACGTCATTCCGCGCGCGGACATCGTCAAGCGTGCGGCGAGGCTTGGCGCCGAGATCAGGAACATCAAACTATCGGGCGATCTTTCGGACGAGACCATCCGTGCCATCAACAAGGTGCTGCTCGAGCACAAGGTCGTCTTCTTTCGCGACCAGAACCATCTCGATGACTCCGAGCAGGAACGTTTCGCTATCCGGCTGGGCAAACTGGTGCCGCATCCGACCGTCGGCGCGATCAAGGGCACGTCGTCGATCCTGGAACTCGATTCCGGCAGGGGTGGCGGACGCGCCGACCAGTGGCATACCGACGTCACTTTTGTTGACGCCTATCCGAAGATATCGGTGCTGCGTGGCGTCGTGATCCCGCCGTTCGGTGGCGACACCGTCTGGTCGAATACGGCCGCGGCCTATCTCGATCTGCCTGCGCCCTTGCAGCGGCTCGCCGACGAGCTTTGGGCCGTCCACAGCAACGCGTACGACTATGCGGTGAAGTCGCGCGCCACAGACGCCGATCGAAAATATTTCGACGAGGTCTTCACCGGAACGATCTACGAGACCGAACACCCTGTCGTCCGCGTCCACCCCGAAACCGGCGAGCGCACGTTGGTACTCGGCAATTTCGTCCAGCGCTTTGTCGGTTTGCCGAAATATGACGGCCAGAAGCTATTCGACCTATTCCAGGCGCACATCACCGCGCCCGAGAATACCGTGCGCTGGAACTGGCAGGCCGGCGACGTCGCGATCTGGGACAACCGCGCCACCCAGCATTACGCGGTCAACGATTACGGCGACCAGCACCGCGTGGTTCGCCGCGCCACCATCGACGGTGACGTACCAGTCAGCATCGACGGACGCCGCAGTACGACCCGCATCAAGGCCACAAAGCCACAGGCGGCCAAAGCCGCCTAGTGCCAGATCTCACACCGAGGAATTTATCCATGACGTCTCTGTTTCGATCACTCCGTCCGGTGTGCGTCCGTTCACAAATGAGTGCCGCGCGAAAGGCGCTGCGCCTTTTGTGGGGCTCGGCGTTGGCCTTCGGCTTCGCCGGCCAGGCTCTTGCCGAGCCGTTGGAGAAGACCGAGATCCGCTACCAGGGCTGGGCCGGGCAGGTGACATTTACCGAGCTTGCCGAGGACCTTGGCTATCTGGCGCCGCTCAAGCTCAAATGGGTCGGCAACACCATCAGCGGGCCGCAGGACATCCAGACCGTGGTCACGGGCGATATCGATGTCGGCGGCGCCTTCTATGGCGCGATCCTCAAGCTGATCGCGGCCAAGGCCCCGATCAAGGCGGTGGTCGGCTATTACGGGTCCGACGCCAACACCTACTACGGCTACTACGTGAAGGAGGACAGCCCGATCAAGACGGCGCGCGACCTGATTGGCAAGAAGGTCGCGGTTAATACGCTGGGCGCGCATCTGGAGTTCGTGCTGCGCGAATACCTTGCGCGAAACAGCCTCAGCGTTGCTGAAGCAAAGCAGGTAACGCTTGTAGCGATCCCGCCGGTCTCGGGCGAACAGGCGCTGCGCCAGGGTCAGGTCGAGGTGAGCGCGCTCAGCGGCGTCCTGCGCGACAAAGCGCTCGAACGCGGCGGAATTCGTTCCTTGTTCAACGACACCGACCTGTTCGGCCAGTTCACCGGCGGCGCTTATGTGCTGCGCGAAAAATTCATCAGGGACAATCCGAATGCCTCCCGCAAGCTGACCGAGGGGATTTCGCGCGCGATTCAGTGGGCGCAGGCGACCCCGCCAGAAGAGGTGCGGGCCAGGTTCGACAAGATCATCGCCGAGCGCAAGCGCAACGAGGACGCTTCATCGATCAAGTACTGGAAAAGTACTGGAGTTGCCGCCAAGGGCGGCGTGATCAGCGATGGCGAGATCCAGGTATGGATCGACTGGCTGGAGAAGGATGGCCTGCTCAAGCCGGGCCAGATCAAGGCCTCCGACGTCTACACCAATGAGTTCAACTACTATCGTCCGGGCAAGACGGCGGAGGTCCGATGACCTCGATCAAGATCAGCTTCCAGCAAGTCCGCAAAGAGTTTGTCGTTCGCGGCGAGGGAGCCGGTCCGGCGCGCCGTTTCACCGCGCTGGAGGATATCACGCTCGACGTGCGGCCCGGTGAGTTCCTGGCCCTTGTCGGCCCGAGCGGCTGCGGGAAGTCGACGCTGCTCGATCTGTTGGGCGGCTTAACGGCGCCGACCAGCGGCCGTATCCTGCTCGACGGACGGCCGATCGTAGGGCCGGCGCGGGACCGCGGCATCGTGTTTCAGCAATACGCGCTGTTTCCCTGGCGTACCGCCGCCCAGAATATCGAATTCGGGCTTGATATCGCGGGGCTGAAGGCCAAGCAGCGCCGCGCGATCGCGCGGCACTATCTCGATCTGGTCGGCCTTACGGCCTTCGCCGACCGCTATCCGCACGAGCTTTCCGGCGGCATGAAGCAGCGCGTCGCGATCGCCCGCAGCCTGGCGTACGATCCGGAGGTCCTGCTGATGGATGAGCCGTTCGCGGCACTCGACGCGCAGACTCGGGAGACGCTGCAAGGTGAGCTGCTGCGCATCTGGCGTGCGACCGGAAAGACCATTCTCTTCATCACGCACGGGATCGACGAGGCGGTCGTGCTCGGCCAGCGGGTCGCCGTGATGACGTCGCGACCCGGCCGCATCAAGCATGTTGTCGAGATTCCGGAAGCGCTGCGCAGCGAGGAAGAGGACGTTCGCTCGCTCCCTGACTTCGGCCCCGTGCGACACGAAGTCTGGTCGCTCCTGCGTGAGGAAGTGCTGAAGGGCCAACAACTGGCTGGCGGCGCTGGCGCCACCCGCGCTTTGGAGGATGTTGCACATGTCTAGCCTTGAGATGCTGATGCTTCTTGAACTCTCGCAGGGACGGCCGGATTTGCTGACCGGGTCAGAAGCGAAACCTTCATCGACGCTCGATTTCGTCCGCGCTGCGGCCCGCCATCTGGCGGCCGTCGGGCATCGGTCCCTGTTGCTGATCGCGTTGTTGTCGGCATGGGAGGCTGCTCCCAGGCTGGGGTTGATCGATGCTGTGTTCCTGCCACCGTTTTCGGAGGTCATCGCGGCCGGTTGGCAGCTTGCGCAAACCGGCGAGCTCTACGATGACGTCACCGCCAGCCTGCTGCGCGCCTTGAGTGGATTTCTGATATCGGTCGTCCTGATTGTTCCGCTTGGCCTCGCGGTCGGCTGGTATGCCCGGCTCGGCAATCTCCTGAATCAGTTCATCGAGATCTGCCGGAACACCGCGCCGCTTGCGTTGCTGCCGGTGTTCATCCTGCTGCTCGGGATCGGCGAACTGTCAAAGATCACGATGGTGGTCTATAGCTGCGCCTGGCCGCTGTTGCTCAACACCATTGCGGCGGTCAAGCAGGTCGATCCGCTGCTGATCAAGTCGGCGCGGACCATGGGCGCAACCCCGCAGCAGTTGTTCCGCAAGGTGATCTTGCCGGCTTCGCTTCCCACCATCTTTGTCGGTATTCGTCTGGCCAGCGCCTCGGCCATGCTGGTGCTGGTCGCTTCCGAAATGGTCGGCGCCAAGGCGGGCCTCGGCTATCTCATCATCAACAGCCAGTACAGCTTCCTGATCCCGCAAATGTACTTCGGCATCCTGGGCATCACCGTCATCGGGCTGACGTTCAACGCCATCCTTGAGGCATTGGAACAGAGCTTCACGCGCTGGAAGGCGCCGGCGACAGCATAATGCAGGGGAGAACGATCACGGCGCGGCAGGGATATTCCGCGCCGTAGTCCGTGTCACCACGCTGTTCGGCGCCACATCTTTGTGAGCCAGACATTGCCGCCGATCGTCGACCCGTGGCCGATCGTGATCCGGCCGATAATCGTGGCGCCAGCGTAGATGACGACGTCGTCCTCCACGATGGGGTGGCGGGCGTCGCCCCTGATCACGCTGCCCTCATCGTCGGTCGGGAAATGCCCGCGCGCCGAGCGTGACCGCTTGGTAGATCCGCACATTGTCGCCGATGACGACGCCGGTGCCGTGATCAATGAAGAAGCCCGACCCGATGGCGGCGCCGGGATGGATATCGATGCCGGTTCTGGCATGCACAATCTCCGCCATCAGCCGGGCGACCAGCCGAGCGTCCAGGCGATGCAGGAGATAGGCGAGGCGATGATGGATGATCGCGGTCATGCCGGGATGGCGGAACGGTTGCTGGCTGATGGTGTTGTTGCTGCAGTTGCCCCGACCTTCTATCTCTGCGGACCCGACAGATTCACCTCGCGTTCAGCCCGGAAGACGTTGCTGTGAAGGTTGGCGATCCACTGCCGGCCGCTGGAGGTGACATTGAGATAGCGGATCGCAAGCTGGATCTGCGGCGCCACATTGGTCCAGTAGAATTGCGGGAATTTGTAAACGATGTCGGCGGGTGTCGCGTAGCCCAGCGTCTTGTTCAGCCCGATTTCCTCGAACTCGTAGAAAAGCGCATTCGACTTCCGCATGTAATTGGGATCGCCGAGCTGGCCGATCAGATCGGCGGCGCGCAACAGCAACCCTTCCTCCTCGTTGAGATCGTCAATGTCGGTCTTTGGTGTCGTCGCATAGGGGAAGCGGGTATACTCGATCGCCCGGGCAATTCGGCCGCATCGACTTCCTCCACGGCATCGAGCCGCTCAATCACGAACAGTTTTGAGCGGTCGACATGGTAGGGCGCCAGCGCGGCGTCGGACGATCCAACCGGCAACTGGACGTTCCGGCCGCTGAGATCTGCGACATACGCGTCATCCTCGTCGCCCTCGACGATGCCGCGGACGTATCCGATGTCGTGGGCAAGGCAGGCCAGAATGAAGTTCGCGTAGTCGTCGGCCGTGGTGGTTCGCCGCAGCGCCCTTCCGGCCAGGATATCGTGCCCGACCAGGGTCACCAGCATGGTGTGTTCGATATCGTGATAGAGTGCATCACTGTTACCGATGCACTCCAGTGTCAGCCTGGCGGCAAAGGGCAGCAGTTTCGTCAAATCGGAATGCGAGGAGCGGAATCGGCCTTCAGTTTCCCGCGTAAGAAATGAGCCAAGGGCTTGCGCAGTCAATTGAGGAATTGTGATCATCTCGGTACCCTCTCCAGTCTAGCTGTATTGCGTCATGATCGACAGGGCTTGTGCAGCGGTATCCTTCAGTGTCCGGTCGGTCACATACTGATTGAAACTATCCTATCACCAATCCTTGAATGTCGGCTCGGTACACCCGCCGCAAACCCCGGGGAAATGTCCAATCGGTGACGCGTTCGGGGCTCTCGGGAAGATATCTGCTCCAGATCCGAAGCCTTGATGGGGCTAACCGACCGGCAGACTACATCGAAGGATCCGGAAGCATCGAGCTTGCCGATCATGGTCGGCTTGGAGAGATGATGATTGGTGTTCATGACAACCTCAAAACCGCTCGCGCCTGCCTACATGGCTTGACGGACCACATTGAAATCGGTTGTGCCGGCCTGGCTGACGGCCTGCGCCCACATCCGGAAGCCGATGAAGGTCGCCTCCTCGATCTGGGTCTTGTCCTGTCGTTGAAATCGCCCTGAGCGTCGTTTCCCGCCGACTCACGACTGGAAGTAGTTCCAGGCAGCGAGTTGGCCGGTTAGACCACTCCCGCTGATGTTTAGCAATCCGCGCTCACCGGCTGAGAGCGCCATGACCGGAATGCTTTTGGCACTCATTTGTTGGGCAATGAGCTCCCTGGGGCAGGGCAGTGCTGATGCACGGGCACCGGCACATTGACAGGATCGGAAAGTGTGCCGAGCTTTCGATCGTGTCGGCGCCGTCTCCGGTGATGGAAGCGATTGACGACGCCGATACCTACTTCTACATCCACACTTTAGCGAAACAGGATGGCGGACGGTTCGGCTTGCTGACTCCTGAGCGGATCGTCGTAGGCGCCCAACCCAGGATCGACAGCTAAACGTCGCCTTATCACCCTTTCGGGTTCGCCGGCTACCCTCAAAACGCTCATTCGAGGCGTCGTACCGGTGGCCGGGCGCGATTTCACTATATTCGGTTAGACCGACTTTGCCGTCTCCGGCGGCGTTTCGCTGGTCGCTGTTTTAGCGAGGGCGTCGCGCAATAGCTGTTCCTTCGTCTCGTCGAGAGATGTTTTCAGAACGACGCCTCCGGCATCCTTGATTTCCTTCAGTACTTTGTCTGCAGTCATGTTCTTGATGAGAACAAACAGAGCGGCATTGCCGGGTTGGATACTCGCCGCGAGTTCCTTCATGAAGGCATCATTGATGCCAAAATCCGTCAGCGCGCCACCGAGCGCTCCCGACGCGGCGCCCAACGCGACGACTATGATCGGATTCAGGAATAGGACTTCCTGATCAAGAGTCCCAAAAGCTTCCCGATGCCGCTCCCATGGCGGTCGTATTGACAAGCTGGTTAAGCTTGACGGCGCCCGCCTCGGTCTTAACTGCGATCACCGCGTCGCTGAGCGTGATTAGATATTCCTTCTGCAATTTGAAGAGACGTTGACGGACTTCTTCGGCCTTCGCCTCGGACGGATACACGATAACAACTAGATCAGACATGGAAACCTCCTGTTGGATTGACGTCTGTTTCTCCCCAAGCCGGATTGGTCAATTGTAGCTCGCAACTTGCTGGACCGAAATGGTGTCGGACGTGAGGTTGTACAAGCCGAGGAAAGCTACTACTCGCAATCAAGGTACCGAGGGCCCGGATGGCGCGGCCGAAGGCGAAGGCAGAGCAAAGATGCCCGAGCCAATCATCAATCAAGCGCGATCAGTGCACCGGGAGAGAGTTTCCGATCGGATCAATTCGGTGAGGGTGACATGATATTATTTAGACCCGCGGGACTCGATCGAGCCGAGATTTGCTGACGCATGCGCAAATTTTACGGAAAGCGGTTCGTTTCCAGGTTGCCGTCAACGCGTTGTCAGTCCGGGTTAGACCGGAGGTATTCGGAAAAAGATCGTCAATCTGTCAGCCCTACTGACCTTGACCCCGGAAAGGTGATCACGGGCCTGAGCGTTTGTCCCTCAGGGTGATTCCGTGTTCCCACCAAGGGGATCAACTGATATCTTGAGGTGCGGCAGAAGGGCACTGTTCGCGCACACAAAGTGAAGTGTGTCATGCGGATCCGTCCGCTGCGCAGGCGGTAGAGCGTGGCTTGCCGGATATTGGCTGACCGTCAGGGCAGCCAGGCAAGGATCGCGGTTGGGTTGTCCATGAGTGAACTGGATTTTTCGCCACGTCAGGCCGCTGATGATCACAGCTTCAGCAGGCTCCACTTCTTGCGCGCGCAGCTACCGTTCCTCGCCATACTCACGCTGGCAATTGCAGGCGTGGCTTACACGAATATGTCGCATCGGCCTCTCGTCGGCTATTGGGAGTTTTTGGCGATTGCGATGGGTGTTGTGTGTGTTGCCACGGAATGGGGAGGGCTTGATGACAAGCAGGCTCGCTTTCGGTTGATGTGGACGCAGGCGCTCCATTGGGTTGCAGTTTTGGCTGCCATGAACATCATGCTGCTGTCCCGCGTTCAGCAACTTTTGCCGGCGGCGGCTACCAGTCTTGTACTTCTGATACTGCTGGCGCTTGGCACCTTTCTCGCGGGGCTCAATCTTCTGTCGCTGCGAATCTGCTTTCTTGGCGCGGCTATGGCGCTGGCAGTTCCGTCGATCTCGTGGGTCAAGCAATCCGCGCTCTTTTTGATTTTGGCCGTGGTGTTTCTGGTTGGCGTCGCCATGACCTTCTGGTCGCGTTGGAGCGATACGGATCATTCGAAACGCCAGACGAGCCCATATTCTTGCGAGCCTAAGGGCGGCCAATAGGAGCGGTACTGGGAGGATACGAACTATGGCAAATTATGATGGAAATGCAGCCGGCCGCGGTATCTCCGCCACCGATGCGACCGCGGTGGACGCCGGCCTGCGCGCTTACATGCTGCGCGTTTATAATTACATGGCCGCCGGTGTTGGCCTTACCGGCCTTGTCGCGTTTCTAACTTATCAGTTCATGGGCCCTGCGCTGCTTCAGAGTCCGCTAATGTGGGTGTTTATGTTGGCGCCTCTGGCGCTGGTATTCTATATCAGTTCCCGTATCAACACGCTTTCAGCGGAAGCCGCGCGGCGATTGTTCTTCATCTATGCGGCGGTGGTGGGATTATCGCTGTCGACAATTTTCCATATCTACACCGGCTCCTCGATAACGCGCGTGTTCTTCATCTCGGCCGCGACCTTCGGAGCACTCAGCTTCTGGGGGTATACGACCTCGCGCGACCTATCGGGATTCGGGACTTTCCTGTTCATGGGCGTGGTCGGCATCGTAATCGCGAGTCTGGTTAATCTCTTCATGAGATCGAGCGGACTAGACTGGATGATTTCCATCATCGGCGTCGGCGTCTTCGCAGGCCTCACTGCCTACGACACCCAACGCATCAAGGGAATGTACGACAGTGGCGATGACGCCGCTGCCGCGGGTCGCAAGGCCGTGATGGGCGCGCTATCACTGTACCTCGACTTCATCAACCTGTTCATGATGCTGCTGCGTCTGGCGGGCAATCGGCGCTAAGCGCGATCGTCTCAGAAGCGTCGAGTTGAGATCACATCCGGCGGGTGACGTCTGCCTACGGGAGCGAGTGGAAATGGCGTCCGTGTGCGGCCAAGCCACGATGAGATCGAATTCCAAACGATTGGATTCGTATCTGACCTGAAGCAGATGCCGAGCGCGTTATCATCTTGGGCCGCAAGGGTGCGCTCTTTCACCCGCGGCGTAGCCAAGGGTTTTCCCCAATAGCCGCAGCTTTCGAAGTGCAGTTCAATTCGGAACGCTTCGAGACACGAGTTCGGCCCAACGAGCCGTCGTACTGCGTGCGAAATCACGGCAGGATCGGCGTCTCTCCCCTGACACAATTCGAACGTCAGTAATTTGATGGTGCACAGCCCAGGGAGACCGCATCCGGCTTACCGTCCAGTCTCGGAATGCGTGCCCTGAGAAAAGCGAGCGTTTGATCCAGCGTCCTTGTAAAATGCACGGGGAGCGCGCTGCGTGAGAATCTCCGAGCGATGGCCGAAAACAGAGCAAGGGGCTGGCCGTTGATCAGGCTGCGTTCGAGATGCGCATTTCAACATGCAAGCCGGTAGCTCCGATCATATTGACCAAGGTATCGAGACCAAATAGCTCAATCTTGCCGCGCATGAGGTCAGAGATGCCCGGCTGGGTAACACCAAGCAAGTTAGCCGCCTCCGACTGGCTTAGCCCTGTTCGGGCGATATGATCCTTCAATGCCATGATCAACGTCGAGCGGAGCTTCATGTTCTCAGCCTGCGCAGGTGTATCCTCTATCTCCCGCGTCACGCGCTGCCACCGTCGCTGATCGCGCGCCTGATTCGCCTTGCGGCATTCCAGAATCCCGACTTTTATGCCGCACAAGCAATGCGCCGATCGACCCATGACAAGCCCCGAATCATCTCTTGCGCAGAGTTGACCAGCCATCACGTTGCGCTGCCTCGCGGGTGCTTCGATGCTGTACTAGCTCGCATCCATTCGCATTTGGCTGCGCGCTAATGAGTCCGCGCCCCAAAAGAGCACAGGCAGACAGTTGGGATCACGTCCGTTCAAGAATTACTTGAGCAACTCTGGGATCGTCGCCGTCGGACTGACAATTGAGGCTCATGCGATGGGACAGCCTCATCGACGATGACCGTTTCCGGTGCCAGTCGTGACGTCAAATCCAACGAGCAACAGTTTGGTCCTTCGAACTATTGATTGAGTGATGACCGAGGCTTATGGACAACGGCTTGGCGAGGTATTGCGAGTCGAAAACGCACCAGCGATCGTTACCCGGGCATTGCGTACAGCTGATATGGCAGTCACGGAGATTCGATGTGACAATCCGCTGGCGCAAATGAGCGATCCGATTCAGCAGGAAGATGCTTTTCTCGTCTCCTTGTACCTTCGCGATTCTCCCAATTGCGAATATTGGGAGGGTGGCCGACGAGCATCGGTGTGCGACCAGCGGATTGGAGAGAGTACTTTCCATGACCTGAAGCGAGATCCCGCCGCACTCATCCACAAGCCCTATCACTGTCTTGCTTTCTATCTGCCACGCGCGGCGCTGGACACGATCGCTAACGATGCCAACGCGCCGCCAATTCCGGTCTTTCCCTGCCGGCTCAACCGGTCAGCGTGTCCCAAAGCTGCCGTAAGCGACTTTCGCTGAATGACGGCTGTTGGCGCAAAGCTGACGCTGCACGTTCTCACCTTAATAATAGATACAGGTATTCCAAGCCTCAAACCGATTTGACCTCGCCGCCATCCACCCGCAGCGTCGAGCCCGTCATCCAGCGGGCGCCCGGCGATGCCAAAAAAGGCCATCAGTTCGGCGATCTCCTCTGGCTCGCCGTAGTGTGCGATGCCTGCTTCCCGCGGGAATTTCGTGGTCGCCTCCTGCACGGTCATGTTGTGCAGCGGCGCCCAATGGGCGAGGTAGGAACGGCGCCGGCCGGTTATCACCGGGCCAGGCAGAACACTATTGACCCGGCGTGCCTGCCGGCGTGATTTTGTTGCAGCGCAAAAACCCCCGTCCGTTGCCAAGCGGCGATTGAATTGCCCTTGTCTTTGGGGTTCACTTGGTGTCCACCGTTTGCTCCTCATCGCGGTCGGACAAGCCATGACTCACGCGAGATCGGTTTTCGGAACCAGCGAAACGCACGGCATCCTGCAACAGTTCGGCGCGAGGATTGGCGCATCGAGCGAAGGGCTTGGCTGGACGTCCGCATTTGCCTCGACGCAGCGCGAGCAGCCGTTCGAGGGGTGCTTTCACGAGCTGTCCGACTGCCTCATGGTGCTACATCGGGGCGGCCCTATTGACGTTGTCTACAACACGGGCGGCCGGTCGGTTTCCCGGCATATTCCCAAGGGCGGCATTTTCTTCCTGCCGGCGGGGCACGGATGCAACGTCCATTTGCGCGGCCCGCTCGAAACGACCCATATTTATCTGCGCGCGCATCTGTTCGAAGCCGAAAGCGCGCCGCCGGCCG
Organism: uncultured Alphaproteobacteria bacterium; assembly: GCA_963774775.1. GTDB lineage: Bacteria > Pseudomonadota > Alphaproteobacteria > Rhizobiales > Xanthobacteraceae > Bradyrhizobium. Next base: position 6,165 of record CAVZGZ010000011.1, on the reverse strand, counting down.
CCGTGACTGGCCTTGCACCGATTTTTGGCGAGCGCGATTCCGTGCTGGAGCATCTGGCCAGCGCGGTCGGCGAGATCGCCGCGGAATCCGCACCGTCGCTGTCGGTCGATCCGATCGCCCAGGCGCTGGCCAACCGTTTCATTGACATCAATTTCAAGAAGCCGTCTGCAGGGCCGGTTCGCCGCGACTACCGCCTCACGGAACGTCAACTTCGGCGCGTTCGCGAATTCATCGATCAGAACATCGAATCCGATGTAAGGCTCGGTGCGATGGCCGGCGCTTGCGGCGTCAGCCCGGATTATTTCCTGAGGATGTTCAAGAACGCCGTCGGCGTGTCGCCCTATCAATATCTCCTGAATCTCCGCGTCGAGCGGGCCAAGACGTTGCTGTCCGACGAGACCTGCAGCCTGGCGGAGGTCGCGTTGCGTTGCGGCTTCTCCCATCAGGAGCATTTGAGCCGGATGTTCCGGCGCTTTACCGGCGTCGCGCCGGGCCGCTACCGACGCGCCAGCATCTAGAATCTCAACCGCTGCTTTTTTCGATTTCGTGCAGAACCTTGCGGATTTCGTGCAGGCCGTGGGTCGCGCGCAGCGACTAGTCTCTCCCGATAATAGCGGTGGACCATGTTGAACGGTCCTGTGACTGGGAGAGGAATCTTTGAGCCTTCTGGCCAACGAACCGATCGGGCTAGTTGATCGCACGCCGAATTCGACGGCGCCACAGGCCGCATTTGCCTATGAGGCCCTGCCTTACCGCGTGGTGTTCGGTGAAGGCACCTTGGCGCACGCAGCCGACGAGGCGGACCGGCTCGGCATCAAGCGGGCGCTGGTCCTGAGCACACCTCAGCAGCATGCCGACGGAAGCAAGCTCGGCAGCGTTCTGGGCCATCGGCTCGCGGCGGAATTTCACGAAGCGGTCATGCATACGCCCGTTGCCGTGACCGAACGCGCGATGGGCGTGATCGAAGCCACTGATATCGACGGCCTCATTGCGCTCGGCGGTGGATCGGTGATCGGGCTTGCCAAGGCGCTGTCGCTGCGCAGCGGGCTTCCTCAGCTTGTACTGCCCACCACATACGCCGGATCGGAGATGACGCCGATCCTGGGCGAGACCCGCGATGGCATCAAGACCACCCAGCGCAGCCGCGACATCCTGCCCGACACCGTGATCTACGATGTCGATCTGACGATGAGCCTGCCCGCCGCGATCTCGGCGACCAGCGGACTCAACGCAATGGCCCACGCCGTCGAGGCGCTGTACGCGCCGGAAGCCAACCCGATCATCTCGTTGATGGCGGAGGAAGCCATCGCGTCACTCGGCCGGGCGCTGCCCCGCATCGTCGCGACGCCGTCAGATCGCGCTGCGCGGGGTGATGCGCTGCTCGGCGCCTGGTTATGCGGAACGTGCCTCGGTGCAGTCAGCATGTCCTTGCATCACAAGCTCTGCCACGTGCTCGGTGGCTCGTTCGATCTGCCACATGCAGAGACCCATGCGATCGTTCTGCCGCACGTCGTCGCCTACAATGCGGACGCCGCTCCGGAGGCCATGCGCCGGGTAGCACGGGCGCTCGGCACGCCGGACGCCACGCTCGGGCTGTTCGGCCTGCAGCGCCGACTGAAAATTCCTGTCTCGCTCGCGGACATCGGCATGCCGGAAGACGGCATCGATCTCGCGGCCGAACTTGCGACCCGCAACGCTTACGCCAATCCCCGCGGCCTCGACCGGGCCGCGCTACGTGAGCTGCTGGCGCGCGCTTGGCGCGGCGAAGTCCCCTTGCCCTGACTTGAAGCTTCAACATTCGCTGGAAGGCCTGACATGTCGCAGTTCAATGATCTCGCTCTCACCCAACAGGTTCTGGAAAGCTTTGCGAATACGCCCGATCCGCGCCGCAAGACGCTTGTCAGCGAACTCGTGCTCTCCCTGCACGAATTCGTTCGCAAGACCAACCTGACGTTCGAGGAGTGGGATTTCGCGATCGATTTCCTGACGCGCACCGGACAGAAGTGTACGGCCACGCGGCAGGAATTCATCCTGCTGTCGGACGTGCTCGGCGTCTCGATGCTGGTCGACGCCGTCAACCACGGCTCACGTGATGACGCGACCGAGACGACGGTGCTGGGCCCGTTTTATGTCGGCGAGCACAAGCCGATGCCGCACGGAAGCGACATCTCGGTCGGGATTTCGGGCGAGCCGATGTTTGTCAACGCGCGCGTGACGGGTCTCAACGAGCCGCTTGCGAACGTGCCGGTGGATGTCTGGCACGCCGACGATGATGGCTTCTACGATTTCCAGAAGCCGTCCTATGAGACGCAGGGCGCTTCGCTCAGAGCCCGCTTCATCACCGGCTCCGACGGCCGGTTCTCGTTCCGCACTATTCTGCCGTGCAGCTATCCCGTCCCGACCGATGGTCCGGTCGGGCAACTGCTCGCGGCGACCAACCGCCATGCGATGCGGCCGGCGCATGTGCATTTCCTCGTTAACGCCGCCGGATTCGAGCCGTTGGTCACCCACGTGTTCGTCGAGGGCGACGAGTATCTGAACTCCGACGCCGTTTTCGGCGTCAAGGACGAACTCGTCTCGAAGGTCGAGCGTCACGACGATCCGATCATGCCGGACGGCAGCCGCGCGACCGGACCCTGGTACACGATGAGCTACGAGTTTCGCGTGAGGCCAGGCACAGGCCACGTCCCGCAGCCACTGACGGCGGCAGCCGCGGAATGATCCGAAATCACTTGCGCAATTAGTTGGTCAATTTGACCAAGCCGGCAACGAACCGGCATTCGATGGAGGAGGGAACCATGAGCCAGAACATCAGCAGCAAGAATTCAGGTTACGATCGTCGTCGCATTCTGCGCGGGCTCGCCGGAGGCGTCGCGGCGACCGGTGCGATGACGTTGTTTGGACCGTCGGTTCGCGCCGCCAAACCGATCAGGATCGGCTACGTCTCGCCGAAGAGTGGCCCGCTTGCCGCATTCGCGGAGGCCGATGATTTCATTCTCGGCCAGTTCAGAGCGACGATCAAAAACGGTGCTCAAGATCGGATCGGAGACGTACCAGATCGAGGTGATCGAAAAGGACAGTCAATCCAATCCGAACCGTGCCGCCGAAGTCGCCAAGGAGTTGATCACCCGCGATAACGTCGGTCTCGTTCTGGTCGGTGCGACGCCGGAGACCAACAATCCGGTGGCGACCCAGTGCGAGCTGGAGCAGATTCCCCTGCATCTCGTCGGTGGCGCCATGGCAGACCAATTTCATCGCGCGCCAGGCCAACCCCGCCGATCCCAAGAGCTGGAAGCCGTTCGACACCACGTTCCATTACTTCTGGGGCCTTGAGGATGTCATTGGCGTTTTCACCGGCATGTGGGGCCAGGTCGCGAGCAACAAGTCCGTCGGCGCGCTGTTCCCCAACGATGGGGACGGCAATGCCTGGGGCGACAAGGTGGTCGGCTTCCCGCCGGTCTTGAGCCAGAAGGGATACAAGCTGACCGACACTGGCCGCTTCCAGAATCTCACGGACGACTTCAGCGCGCAGATCGCAGCCTTCCGTGGCGCCGAAGCGGAGATCGTCACCGGCGTGGTGATCCCGCCCGATTTCACTACGTTCTGGAACCAGTCGCAGCAGAAGGGGTACAAGCCGAAAGTGGTATCGGTGGCGAAGGCGCTGCTGTTTCCGAGCACCGTGAAGGCGCTGGGCAAGAATGGCCACAACATCTCCACCGAAGTGTGGTGGACGCCGAACCATCCGTACAAATCGAGTCTCACTGGCACCTCCGCGGCCGATCTTGCCAACGGCTACGAGCAGGCCTCCGGCAAGCAATGGACCCAACCCATCGGTTTCGTGCATTCGCTGTTCGAGGTCGCAATCGATGCGCTGAAGCGGTCTGGCGATCCGACTGACGGCGCCGCCGTCGCGAAGGCCATCGGTGCAACGAAGCTCGACACCATCGTTGGCCGGGTCGAGTTCGGCTCCGACAAGGTGCCGCCGTTCGCCGCAAAGAACATCGCGAAAACGCCTCTCGTCGGTGGGCAGTGGCGGCTCAACGGCGAGAAGTACGAAATGGTGATCACGGAGAACGGACAGGCGCAGCAGATTCCACTGGGCGGCCAGATGCAGGCGCTGAGCTAGGCCCACAACCAAATCCGATGATGGCGGACCGCAATCATGCTTGAACTCAAGGGCATCTCCAAAGCGTTCGGTGCGATCGTCGTCGCCAGCGACATCGACCTCACCTTGTCGCGTGGCGAGGCCCTTGGCGTGATCGGGCCGAATGGCGCCGGAAAATCGACGCTGTTCAACCTGATCACCGGCATGCTGCGGCCCGACCAGGGCTGCATCATTCTGGAGGGTGACGACATCACGCGGATGAAGCCGGAGGCGCGCTGTCGTGCCGGCCTCGGACGCTCGTTCCAGATCCCGCTCCCCTTTACCTACCTCACGGTATTCGAGAATCTTTCCGTCGCGGCGCTGTTCGGCGCGAGAGTATCCGAGGCGGAAGCCGTTCAGCTCTGCGGCGAAATTCTGGCGCTTACCGGTCTCGAGTCGAAGGCCAATGCGCTTGCCGGAAGCCTGCCGCTGCTCGATCGCAAGCGGTTGGAGTTGGCGCGGGCGCTCGCGACCCGTCCGCGCATCCTGCTCCTCGATGAAATCGCAGGCGGCCTGACGGACGCGGAATGCCATCTGCTCGTGGAGACCATTCGGGAGATTCGAAAGGGCGGCGTCGCCATCATCTGGATCGAGCATGTCGTCCACGCGCTGCTTGCGGTGGTGGATCGGTTGATCGCGCTCGATTTCGGCAAGATCGCGATGCAAGGCGCGCCCGCCGACGTGATGCGCTCGAAGGAAGTGCAGGCGATCTACATGGGAGTGCCCGCATGACGACGTTGCTCAGCGTATCCGCGCTCGATGCCTTCTACGGCGACTTCCAGGCCCTGTTCGGAATCGATTTTGAGCTGGAACAGGGCGAAGCGGTGGCCGTGATCGGTGCGAACGGCGCCGGCAAATCGACATTTCTGAAGTCGCTGGCAGGGCTCGTTCGAAACCGACCGGATGCCATTCGCCTGGCTGGCCGGGAGATTGGCGATAGCGCCGCGGCGAAGGTTGTGCGGCTGGGGCTCGCGCTGGTGCCGGAAGGGCGCCAGTTGTTTCCTTCGCTGAGCGTGGAAGAAAACCTGCTGATCGGGGCCTATGGCGGCGATCGGACCTCGCCATGGGATCTGCAATCGGTTTACCGGATGTTTCCGGTCCTGCAGGAGCGGCGTCGCAGCACCGTCACCGTGCTGTCGGGCGGGCAGCAGCAAATGGTCGCGATCGGCCGGGCGCTGATGTCCAATCCGTCCGTCCTGCTCTGCGACGAAATCAGTCTCGGTCTGGCTCCCATCGTCGTGGAGGACATCTACCGGATGCTGCAGAAGATTCGCGACAACGGCACCGGCATCATTGTCGTCGAGCAGGATATCGCGCGCGCGTTGCGAAGTACCGACCGCTTCTACTGTCTGCAGGAAGGCCGGGTAACGCTCGCAGGAGCGCCGGCGGATGTGGATCAGCAGGCGATCCGCTCAGCTTATTTCGGGATGTGAGGTAGCAATGAGCGGATTCGATACGGTGATCGAAGGCGTGCTGCTCGGGGGCGTCTACGCGCTGTTTGCGCTCGGATTGTCGCTGATCTTCGGCATCATGCGGCTCGTCAATCTTGCCCATGGCGACCTGATCCTGCTCGCGGCCTATCTGGTGCTGAGCGTGACCACGGCACTCGGCGTTCCGCTGGTCGCGTCGACGCTGTTGGTCGTCGTGGTGATGTTTGCGGTGGGTTTTGCCCTGCAGCGGCTGGTGCTCGAACGCGTCCTCGGTGACGACATCCTGCCGCCGCTGCTGGTCACGTTTGGACTGTCCATCGTCATTCAGAATGGTTTGCTGCTGGCTTACGGCGCCGACAGCCGCAGGCTTCAGGCCGGTGCGTTCGAGTCGACGTCCATTGCGCTTGCGCCGGGATTGAGCATCGGCCTGGCGCCGCTGACGGCCCTGCTCACGGCGATCGTCGCGGTCGCGCTGATGCAATTGATCTTCTATCGGACTTCGCTCGGCCGGGCATTTCGCGCGACCGCCGACAATCCGCAGATTGCGCAGCTCATGGGTATCGACGAACGCAGCGTCTACGCCATTGCGGT
>CAVZGZ010000010.1:0-96660 GCA_963774775.1 uncultured Alphaproteobacteria bacterium | reverse complement strand
CCAGAATTCAGGATAGGTTTTACCGAAACCAACGGTCGCCGGGCGCGTCACCAGACGCGCGAGGCCGAGCGGCGCCAGCGTTGCCTCATAGAAGCGCGCTGCGCGTTCGAGATCGCTGACGCCGACGGAGATGTGGTCGATCATGGAAGGGCCCCCGCTCTATCCCTGTCATTCCGGGATGGTCCGAAGGACCAGACCCGGAATCTTCAAATTCCGGGTTCGGTCCTTCGGACCGCCCCGGAATGACGTCCGCGTTCATGCCGGCGCGCCTGATTTCACCAGCTTGTAGATCACCGAATCCATCAGCGCCTGGAACGAGGCGTCGATGATGTTCGGTGAGACACCAATCGTGGTCCAGCTTTCGCCGTTCTCGTCCTCGCTTTCGATCAATACCCGCGTCACCGCCTCCGTGCCGCCATTGAGGATACGCACGCGGTAATCGATCAGCTTCAGGCCCTCGATATATTTCTGGTACTTGCCGAGGTCTTTTCGAAGCGCGACGTCGAGCGCGTTGACCGGGCCGTTGCCTTCGGCCGCTGAAATCAGCCGCTCGCCGGCGACATCGACTTTTACCACCGCGAGCGCCACCGTGACGCGCTGGCCGTTGGCGTTGTAGCGCTGTTCGACATTGACGTCGAACTGCTCGACCCGAAAATATTCCGGCACTTTTCCAAGCGTGCGCCGCGCCAGCAGGTCGAACGACGCGTTGGCGGATTCATAGGCGTAACCGGCCGCTTCGCGCTCCTTCAACTCGTCGACGAGACGCGCCAGTTTTGGATCGCCTTTGTCGTAGGCAATGCCGGCCCGGTCCAGCTCGGCGATCACATTGGAGCGGCCGGCCTGATCGGACACCAGCACCTTGCGATGATTGCCGACCGTTTCAGGCAATACGTGTTCGTAGCTGTGTGGGTCCTTCATGATGGCCGAGGCATGGATGCCAGTCTTGGTGACGAAGGCACTTTCGCCGACATAAGCCGCGTGGCGGTTGGGCGCGCGGTTGAGCATGTCGTCGAGCGTCCGCGACACCTTCATCAGGGTCGCCATCTTCTCCGGCGTCACGCCGATCTCGAACGCGTCGGAAAATTCGCTCTTCAGCCGCAGCGTCGGGATCAGCGAACAGAGATTGGCGTTGCCGCAGCGCTCACCGAGACCGTTCAGCGTGCCCTGGATCTGCCGCGCGCCGGCGCGCACCGCGGCGAGCGAATTGGCGACCGCCTGCTCGGTGTCGTTATGGGCGTGGATGCCGACATTGGCGCCGGGAACGTGTTTCACGACATCGCCGACGATGGTTTCCACCTCATGCGGCATGGTGCCACCATTGGTGTCGCACAAGACAACCCAGCGCGCGCCGAAGTCATAGGCCGCCTTGGCGCAGGCGAGCGCGAACTCGCGGCTTTCTTTGTAGCCGTCGAAGAAATGCTCGCAATCGACCATCACCTCGCGTCCCGCCGCCTTCGCCGCGCTGACGCTGTCGCGGATCGAGGCGAGATTTTCCTCGTTCGTGGTCTCGAGCGCGACCCTCACCTGATAGGCAGAGGACTTTGCGACAAAGCAGATCGCGTCGGCCTTGGCTTCCAGGATGCCGGCCAGCCCGGGATCGTTGGAGGCCGAGCGGCCCGGCCGCCGCGTCATGCCAAACGCTGTGAACTTTGCATGCTCGAGCTTCGGCTTGGTGGCGAAGAACTCGGTGTCGGTCGGGTTGGCGCCGGGATAGCCGCCCTCGACATAGTCGATGCCGAGTTCGTCGAGCATCCGCGCGATGATCTGCTTGTCATGCAGCGTGAAGTCGACGCCGTTGGTCTGCGCGCCGTCGCGCAGCGTTGTGTCAAAAAGATAAAGGCGTTCGCGGCTCATGTCGGAACTCCAGGCGTGCCGGAATTGTCCAGCGCCTTCTGCATCGTGGTGTTGGCGAGCCATTCGCCGTTGACGGTCACGGTATTGCGCTGCGTCGCGACGTAGCCGCGCTTGCCAAAGAATTCCACCGCGGTGTCGCTGGCATCGACGGTGAGCTTCTTGGTGCCGCGGCCGCCGGCGAGCTTCTCCAGCGCGTCACACAGCATCGCGCCGACGCCCTGCCCCGCAACGCTCGGGTGCACGTAGATCAGGTCGATATGGTCGGCGCCCCTCAGCGAGGCAAAGCCAACCGGCGAATTCTGCAATGTCGCGATCAGCGTCAACTGTCCAGCGAGCCGCTTGCCGAACGCCTCTTCGTCCTCTGATGTCGCAGCCCAGGCCTCCTGCTGCACCTCGCTGTAATCATCCCCCGTCAATTCGAGGATCGACGCAGCGAAGATCGCGGCCAACAACGGCGTATCCGCCGGCAGGAACGGCCGCAGTGCAAATTTCGGTAGTGCCTGTCCCATCGCGTCAGCATGCTCCGAACAGTTTGTGCCCAACCGTCATCGCGCGATCTCCCAGGTGGTTCCGTCCTTGGAATCCTTGATCACGACACCCATCGCGGCGAGTTCGTCACGAATGCGGTCTGACTCCTTGAAGTCTTTTCGCGCTCGGGCGGCCGTGCGATCTGAAATCAAACGCTCGATTTGCTTCGGGTCGATGCCGCTTGCCTTCTGCTTGCGCCCCTTCCAGTCGGCGGCGCTCTCGGACAAGAATCCGAGCAGGCGCAGCGTAGCCGCAAATTCCTCGCGGCCCTGTTCGCTTGCCGAGGCCGAACTCCGCAAGCCGTGCAGCGCCGCGATCATCTGCGGCGTGTTGAGGTCATCCGACAACGCCTCGATCACGGCCGCAGACGGCCGATCACCGTCGGCGTCGGCAGCGAAAGCATACCAATCGTCGAGCGTTCTCGCGCTCTCTTCGAGCGCCTTCTCCGTCCAGTCGATCGGCGATCGGTAATGCGTCTTCAGCATGTTCAGCCGCAGCACTTCGCCCGGCCAATCCGCCAGCGACTCCCGGATCGTGATGAAGTTGCCGAGGCTCTTCGACATCTTCTCGCTCTCGACCTGCAGGAATCCGTTGTGCATCCAGACGCTCGCCATGCGATCGGCATGAAAGGCGCAGGCGCTTTGGGCGAGTTCGTTCTCATGGTGCGGAAACACCAGATCGATGCCGCCGCCATGGATGTCGAACTGTTCGCCGAGATGCTTCCACGCCATCGCCGAGCATTCGATGTGCCAGCCCGGACGGCCCTCGACCTTGATACCCGCCGGCGACGGCCATGACGGCTCGCCGGGTTTGGCCGGCTTCCACAGCACGAAATCGGTGTCGTCGTGCTTGTAGGGCGCGACATCGACGCGGGCACCGGCGATCATTTCATCCAGCGAGCGCTTCGACAGCGCGCCGTAGCGCGGCAGCACGGAATTGGCCGCATTCATCGCCTGCGGCGAGAACAGCACGTGATCCTGCTCGACATAGGCAAAGCCGCCGGCAACCAGCTTCTCGATCATCGCGCGCATCTCCGCGATATGTTCGGTCGCGCGCGGCTCGACGGTCGGCCGCAGGCTGCCGAGCGCATCGACATCCTCGTGGAACTGGCGCTCCGTCAGCTCGGTGACCTTGCGGATCGCCTCGTTCAGCGGCAACCCGGGAAAATCCCGCGCCGCCCGCGCGTTGATCTTGTCGTCGACGTCGGTGATGTTGCGAACATATTTGACGTGCTCAGCGCCATAGAGGTGCCGCAGCAGGCGGAACAGCACATCGAACACGATCACCGGTCGCGCGTTGCCGATATGGGCGAAGTCGTAGACCGTCGGTCCACAGACATACATGCGGACGTTTGAGGGATCGAGCGGCGTGAACGGCCGCTTCTCCTTTGTCAAGGTATCGTAGAGACGCAATTGCATGGAAAACCCATCCGTTACGGCCGGGCGTCCAGTGATCTCATTTTTGAGAAAAGACGGCCTCAGCCAGCGAATCGCTAGCTAATAATCTCGCGGCAAATGCTGCAGATGGCGAGGTGACCGTTCATGGTTCCACCATGTCTCAGGCCGGGTCGCGCCGTCAAGGGGTGTCTGCGCCTGTTTTGAGGCCGATTTGGCTGCTAAAATCGTCCCAAACCGCCCATGGTTAATCATTATTAACGATTTGGGCTTATCCGGTGAACTGCGGATTTTCTCAATTCACCGGTGCACCATGCGGTCATTGTCAGCATTCCTTGCCTGCGCCTTCATTCTCGCCGCGTCGGCTGCTTCCGCCGACAGCCGCATCTTCATCATTGCCAACCAGGCCGACGCTTACGGTGTCGACCAGTGTCTTGCCCGGGGCGACAAATGCGGCGCGCATGCCGCCCGCTCCTATTGCCAATCACGCGATTTTGCACAGGCAACTTCTTACCGCCGCGTCGATCCCGACGAGATCACTGGCGCGGTTCCCAAGGGAGCCAACGAGCACTGCACCGGCAGTGGCTGCGGCGAATACGTCGCCATCACCTGCCAGCGCTGAGACGGCCCTAAGCCACCGATCGAGCCGGACTTTTTGCCACATCGGCGCCCCGGAAACGACGTGACGCTGCCCCGAGAAACGGGTATTGCAAGCGGCCTTGGCTGCGCCTTTGGGCTCTCTCGCCGCGCGGCATCGTTTTTAACGGCTGGATATGCCTGACAACCTGACCTCTTCCTCCTCGCGGTGGAGTTCTGACCTGCGCCCTGCTGCTCAGCCTTGCCTTGCCCGGCACAGCCGCGCTTGCGCAGACGCCCCCGGGCGCTCCGCCCCCGCCACCGGGTGCGCAAGCCAGTCCGATCTGCGTCCGCCTGGAAGGCCAGCTCGCCACCATCGACCGCGGCGGCGGCAGCGGCGATCCGGCCAAGGATGAGCAGATTCGCCGCTACCAGGAGGCAGCCAGCAAGCAGCAGGCCGAGCTTGACCGCGTCACGCAGCAGGCCAAGCGGATGGGCTGCGACAGCTCCGGCTTCTTCTCGCTGTTCAACAACAACTCGGCGCAGTGCGGCCCGGTCAACAACCAGATCCAGCAGATGCGCGGCAATCTCGACCAGATCACCGCCAACCTCGAACGGCTGCGCTCCGGCGGACTTGGCGGCGCCGATCGCGAAAACCAGCGCCGCTCGGTGCTGACAGCGCTGGCACAGAACAATTGCGGCCCGCAATACGCCAACGCCGTCCGCGGACCTGGCAACTTCATCGACAATCTGTTCGGCAACAATAACAATAATCCGCCGCCCATGCCCGGCGGCGATCTCGGCCCGCAATCCGGCACCTTCCGTACTGTGTGCGTGCGCACCTGCGACGGCGCCTATTTCCCGGTCTCCTTCGCCACGGTGCAAGCGCGCTTCGCCGACGACGAGAGGACCTGCAAGGCGCTCTGCCCGGCGACGGAAGCAAGCCTGTTCGCCTATCGCAATCCGGGCGAGGACATCAACCAGGCGGTCTCGGTCAGCGGACAGCCGTACACGGCGCTGCCGAACGCATTCAAATTCCGCACCGAGTTCAATCCGTCCTGCGCCTGCAAGGCGGCCGGGCAGACCTGGTCGGACGCGCTGAAATCGGTCGACGACAAGGCCGCCGTCGAGCAGCAGGGCGATATCATCGTCACCGAGGAGAGCGCCAAGAAGATGCAGCAGCGTGCGCAGCAGCCGGCGACAAAACAAACGGCCGGCAAGAAGGGCGCGGCGACATCTGGTGCAGCGCCTGCCGTGGCACCCGATGCCTCCTCGGCGCCAGTGGCCGCAGCGCCGGCCGGCGACCGGCAAATCCGGACGGTGGGCCCGACCTTCATCCCGCCGAAGCAGTAGCTGCTAATCGTTGTACGCTTCGGCTGACGCGTGAGCCCCGCGCGTCACCAAGGTCTCGTCAGGCTCGGGCAGCGCGCTACCGGAATCGCGAAAGCGGTTGGTGATGGGATAGCGGCGGTCGCGGCCAAAGTTCTTCTGTGTGACCTTGACGCCGGGGGCGGCCTGGCGGCGCTTGTATTCGGCGATGTTGAGCAGGCGATCGATTCTCGCCACCACCTCGCGGTCGAAGCCGGCGGCGATGATCGCAGCCAGCGGCTCCTCGCGCTCGACCAGGCGCTCCAGGATCGCATCCAGCACATCGTAGGGCGGCAGCGAATCCTGGTCGGTCTGGTTCTCGCGCAATTCCGCCGTGGGTGGCCGCGTGATGATGTTGACCGGAATGACCTCGCCGGATGGACCGAGCGCGCCGTCCGGTTTCCATTCATTGCGCAGGCTCGACAGCCGGAACACCTCAGTCTTGTAGATGTCCTTGATCGGATTGAAGCCGCCGTTCATGTCGCCATAGAGCGTAGCGTAGCCGACCGACATTTCCGACTTGTTGCCGGTCGTGACCACCATCGCGCCGGTCTTGTTGGAGATTGCCATCAACAGCGTGCCGCGGGTGCGCGCCTGCAGATTTTCTTCCGTGATGTCGCGCGGCAGGCCCTTGAAAGTCTCGGACAAGATTTTCTCGAACCCGTTGACGGCGTCCGCGATCGGCAGCACCTCGTAGCGGATGCCGAGTGCTTTCGCGAGCTTGGCCGCATCATCGAGCGATTCCTGCGCGGTGAAGCGAAATGGCAGCATCACCCCGCGCACGGCGTCAGCACCCAGCGCATCGACCGCAATCGCCGCGCATAGCGCGGAATCGATCCCGCCGGAGACACCGAGCAGCACGCCCGGAAAGCCGGTCTTGCGAACGTAATCGCGCAGGCCCAGCACACATGCGGCGTAATCCGCCTTGTCGCCCTCGAGCAGCGGCACGATCGGCCCGCTGCTGCGCCAGCCGTCGGCGCCCTTGATCCAGCGCAAGGTCGTGATGCTCTCTTCGAACGCCGGCAACTGCGCCGCGACCGAAAGGTCGGCGTTCAGTGCAAACGAGGCGCCGTCGAAGATCAATTCGTCCTGCCCGCCGACCTCGTTCAGATAGATCAGCGGCAGCCCGCTTTCGGTCACCCGCGCTACCGCGATCGACAGCCGCAGATCGTTCTTGTCGCGCGCGTAAGGCGAGCCGTTCGGCACCACCAGGATTTCCGCGCCGGTCTCAGCCAGGCACTCGACGACGTTTTCGTATTCCTCTGATTCTTCCAGCCAGATGTCTTCGCAGATGGGGACACCGACCTGCACGCCCTTCACCGTCACCGGCCCGGACGCGGGTCCGCGCGCGAACAGGCGCTTCTCGTCGAACACACCGTAATTCGGCAAATTCGCCTTGAAGCGCCGCGCAGCGATCCGGCCCTCGTCCAGCAATGCGACCGCGTTGTAGAGCTTGCCGTCCTCGACCCAGGGGGTGCCAATCAGCATGGCCGGGCCACCATCAGCGGTCTCTCGCGCCAGTTCCTCGACCGCCGCACGGCAAGCCGCCTGGAACGCCGGTTTCAGCACCAGATCTTCCGGCGGATAGCCGGCGATGAAGAGTTCGGACAGCACGACGAGATCGGCGCCGGCCGCCTTCGCCTTCTCGCGTGCGGCGCGCGCCTTGGCGGCGTTGCCCGCGACGTCGCCGACGGTTGGGTTCAATTGAGCCAGGGTAATGGTGAACTGCGGTTCGCTCATATGCCGATGGTGCCCTGCACACGCCTAAACTTCAATGACTGGCTTCAGATCCCGCCCATGCGTTCGGCGATGGCAAACAGCCAGAACAGCCCGGTCATGATCAGGGTGACGCCAACCGCGGCCGAGCCCATGTCCTTGACCCGCCCGATCTGCGGATCATGGTCGGTGGTGAGGCGATCGGCGAGTTTTTCGATCGCGGTATTCAACAGCTCGATCACGAGCACCAGCCCAACGGCGGCAACCAGCTCGACGCGGCGCATCAGGGTGGCGCCACACAGCCACGCCAGCGGCAGCGAGAGCGCCAGCGCCACCACTTCCTCGCGTATAGCCTGCTCCGAACGGATCGCGAAAGCGAGGCCGTTGCGTGAGTTGATCGTAGCCCGCCAGAACCTGATCAAATCAGAGCCCCGCGGCGGCCGGCATCGGCTTGGCCTTGCCGGCGCGTTCCTGCTTCAGCAGCTCCGCGATCAGGAAAGCCATGTCGATCGACTGTTCGGCGTTCAAACGTGGATCGCAGACCGTGTGGTAGCGGTCGTTAAGATCCTCATCGGTGATGGCGCGCGCGCCGCCGATGCATTCGGTGACGTCCTGCCCGGTCATCTCCAGATGCACGCCGCCCGCGTGGGTGCCTTCGGCCTGGTGGATGGTGAAGAACGATTTCACTTCCGACAGCACCCGGTCGAACGGCCGGGTCTTGTAGCCAGACGTCGAGGTGATGGTGTTGCCGTGCATCGGATCGCACGACCAGACCACCACGCGCCCTTCCCGCTGCACCGCGCGGATCAAGCCCGGCAGATGGTCGGCGACCTTGTCGGCGCCGAAGCGGTTGATCAGCGTCAGCCGTCCCGGCTCGTTGTCGGGGTTGAGCACGTCGATCAGCTTCAACAATTCGTCCGGCTTCAGCGACGGGCCGCATTTCAGCCCGATCGGATTCTTGATGCCGCGGAAATATTCGACATGGCCGTGGTCGAGCTGGCGGGTGCGATCGCCGATCCAGATCATGTGGCCCGAAGTCGCGTACCAGTCGCCGGATGTCGAATTGACCCGGGTGAAGGCCTGTTCGTAACCCAGCAGCAGCGCCTCGTGGCTGGTGTAGAAATCGGTGGCACGCAACTCGGGATGGCTCTCCAGATCGAGGCCACACGCGCGCATGAAATTCAGCGCGTCGGAAATGCGATCGGCCAGTTCCTTGTAGCGGCGGGACTGCGGGGAATCCTTGAGGAAACCCAGCATCCACTGATGCACGCTGCCGAGATTGGCAAAGCCTCCGGTCGCAAACGCGCGCAGCAGGTTCAGCGTCGCAGCCGACTGCCGGTAGGCGTTCAACTGGCGCTGCGGATCGGGCGTGCGCGCTTCCCTGGTGAAAGCGATATCGTTGACGATGTCGCCGCGATAGCTCGGCAATTCGACGCCATCGATCTTTTCCGTCGGCGACGAGCGCGGTTTTGCAAACTGTCCGGCAATGCGGCCAACCTTCACCACCGGCAGCGCGCCGGCGTAGGTCAGGACAACCGCCATCTGCAGCAGCACGCGGAAGAAGTCGCGGATGTTGTTGGCGCCATGCTCGGCAAAGCTCTCGGCGCAATCGCCACCCTGCAGCAGGAAGGCTTCGCCGGCAGCGACGCGGGCCAGCGCCTTTTTCAGGTTGCGCGCCTCGCCGGCGAACACCAGCGGCGGAAACGTCGCCAACTGCGCCTCGACATCGGCCAACGCCTTGGCGTCGGGATAATCGGGGACCTGCAGCACCGGCTTGGCGCGCCAGCTATCGGGTGTCCAGCGCTCGGACATGGGCGTTAACTCCTGAACAAAAACCGCTACTTATCATCACTTTGCGGAAGGGTCGCCTTATACACAGGCTACCCGCCCGCCGCTAGGAGGAATTCCAGACATCCCGTCAAGCCCCTGCCGCCAAAGCCTAATTCGGATTTGTTAATGTGATGGGTGAAGGCCGGAGGAAAACCGCGGTGGCTGAGGCTGGGTTGGACGGCGTTTTTGTCGACGACATCACCTTTCCCGCTGGCGATGGCTACCTGCTCGGCGCGACGCTGTTCTTGCCCCGCGGCGCCAAGCGCCATGCGGTATTGATCAATTCGGCGACCGCGGTCCCCCCGCAAGATCTACAAGGGCTTTGCCGGCTATCTTCGCTCGCAATGACGTGGAAAGTGCTTCGCCACACACAGCCGTCATGCCCCGCGCATGCGGGGCATCCAGTACGCCGCGGCTTTTCGATTCCATCGCTGACGTCTCTGGGATACTGCATCACCCGCATGCGCGGGCGATGACGACTGGGGGTGTGGCGCATTTCCATTGCATCAGATATGACTCCGCATTCTCGCGGCCGCCGATCGCCCGAGGTTTGCAAGATCGTTCGCACCCCTTCAGACTAAGAGGGCGCAGGGAAAGCCGGGTGCGCGCTGCACCCGCGGTCTCGTGCGCAATGTGCACAGAGAAGTGCGCACACGAGCATACAGGTTCAGCGGAGGCATCCCGGCCTTCCCTGCGCGGTGGTGTTACGGTTTCCTTCGCGCTCTCCTTGGCGACCGGGCTTTCTTGCCACCATCATCCCCGGACGAACGCATTTGCGTTCGCTCGGGAGAAGCGTTTGCTTCTCAAAGGACTTGACGCCAGCGTCGGGGCGTCGGGACCACACGACTTCGCCGTCCACGTCACGTGCCGTTCGTCGTCAGCACATCCGCGTCCACCGCATCCCACCGCGCGTTCGTGACGATCGCGAGCCGCCCCTTGTCGGGTGAGACGGGCGAAGTGATAGCGCTGATTTGCCCGACGGGTTAAGCGGAATGTTTTTTCGCGCAAGGCTGGACAGGGCAAATCACGTTGAACCGGCTCAGTAATTCTCTTCCTGCGCGCACTGCCCGCGGCGGCTATTTAGGCTCAAACTTTGAGTTATTCTCCGTCATGCCCGGGCTTGTCCCGGGCATCCACGTCTTGGCGTCGATGCGAAGAAGACGTGGATGGCCGGGACAAGCCCGGCCATGACGAGAGAGATGCGAGGAAGACCTTAGAGATCAGCGTACGAATTTGATGCCGAATGTCTTGCCGCGGCGCCAGACGACTTCGCAGGGCTGGCGCTTCGGATGATCGGGCACCAGCGCGAGATTGAACCTGTCGGCGACATCGATCTCGGCTTCGGTTTCGATCCTGGCGCCGCCGGGCGAAACGTCGAGCACGAAGCAATCGGTCCTCGTCATCTCGTCGCCGAGCGTCAGCCAGGCCGGCTTTCCGTTCAGTTGCCGGCGCGGTTCGCGCTGTACTTTGCGCCGCGGCCCATCGGCAGGCATGATGATCATCCGTTGTTGGACTAGACCTTCGGTTCTGATTGAATCAGAACCGAAGATCTAGATTCTTGTTTTGACGCGTTTTCTTCACGCGAACCGGTACCCGCTTCGCTCGAAAACGCTCTAACAGGCGGCCATCAGAATAACGGGGATCGCGTAAAGGTCTTGTTAGGACATTGGATTGGAATTTACCGGTTTCGCCAACTGGCAAGAATGCATGGACGCCAACGAAAAGCCCGGCTGTGACGCCGGGCTGATCGCAAGTATCGGTTCTATTTGACAATGCTTCACGCTAACCGAACGACAAGCGCCGTGTCTGTGCACAACGTAACACAGGCGCTCGCGGGAGAGATCAGCATGCGCTCCGTCATATTCGCATTCACGTTGCTGCTGCTTGGCAGCGCTACCGCGAATGCCGGCTGCACCTGTCAGTGCGTCGACGGGCAGATGCAATCACTGTGCGCGAGCTCGATGGACATGCCGCCGCTCTGTCCTCCGACAATCTGTCCACTCACCCCGCCTTCGATCGCGCCGCTCAATCCGCTCACCCTTCCCCCGCTCGGCACGTCGCAGTGTCAGCAGGCGCAGGTGTGCGACAGTTCTGGCAATTGCCGTTGGCAGCAGGTTTGTCGTTAGGCGGGAGCCGCGGATAGTTGTTCTTGGCGCACCAATGCGCAGCGATATGCGGGAATGAAGGAGAGCCCCGGATATCGCACGCTTATCCGGACTTGCTGGTACGACTACCCCGGCGTCAAACGCGGGATGCATTTCTGCTCTGATTGCGAGGCGAAGTGGTGATCACGGCGACTGCTGGAACGCGCGGGCGCTCCTGCGCCAATTCGCCCCACACGCAAAGATAGAATGCCCGTTCCCCGACTTGCTTCTACCCGCATGCATGCTACAATTTTACATTGCATTGATGTGGAGGGTGCCGATGAAGCTGCCTTCGACCACAGGATCGCATTGCATCCGGATTGTTTCTCTTAGCTTTTCCTTGCACCAGAATTTTTCGCCTCGCAGTCGCCGACCAGTCCTGGAACGAGCTAACACATCGCCCTCGATCCATCGCGGGACAGAAAATTCCTGAGCTGGATTGAACTGATCCATCACATCACATCACGTCGCCGCGCACGCAACCGTGAAGTCGGCGGAGCGGTGGCTGCGCGTCGCGTCCAGGTTGGCGCGCCTTTAAGAAGATACGACCCCGTCACTTCAAAAAAAGGGAAACAGCAGATGGCCGACGACACACCGCTCTCCACCGCGCTTTCCACCCGAGCCGGTTTCAAGATCCACCAGGTACGCAATCCGTCAGCGGGGCCGCAGATCCTGGCCGCGCCCGGCGCCGCGCCTCCCCCCGCCCCGAACCTCGGGCCGCTTGCGGCGTTCACCGGCAACTGGACCGGCAAGGGTTTCAACACCATCTTCCGGCCCGACAGCGCGGCAACACCGACGGTCTTCGATCCGCCGATCATCGGCTCGGATAACGTTCTCGAACTGAACCTGACCGAGGAGACGCTGTCTTTCTCCAGCAGCCTCGGCTCGATTCCCAATCGTGGATCCGGACCGCAGGCCGACGCCTTCCTCAACGGCATTCCCTATCTGCAGACCATCAACGACGTCACCACGCTGCCGCCCACCGGCATCCATTTCGAGCCGGGCCTGTGGCTGGCCGTGCCCCCGACCACCAATCCGAACGAGCCGTTCACGGTGACGCGCATGGCATCGATCCCGCACGGCACCACGATCGTCGCCCAAGGCGTCCAGGTTGCCTCGGTCAATGGCGGCCCGAGGATCGACCCGGTCGACATCACGCCCTTCCCCGGCGGCAATCCCGGCAACAAGATCAGGTTTGCGAGCCAGACCGCGGCCGACAACACGACGCCACGCATCCCGCAGGACCTGACGTCCTTCATTGCCGCAGGTACCATCACGCAGGCGATCCTGGACGATCCGAACACGGTGTTGCGAAACCATATCGTGAACCAGAACATCACTCATACCGTCGTGATCGGCATTTCGACCAGTCCGGGCGCGCCGCTATCCGGCGGTCCATTGCGCGACGGCACCCCGCCGCCGCCGATTCCGCCAAACTTTGGCGGCGGCCCGGCCAATATCGCGTTCCTGGAAGGCATCCCCAATCCACCGCCGAGCGGCCAGGGGCCGAACGCGCAGACCGTGCAGATGGACGCGATCTTCTGGATCGAAACCGTCAGCTACGAGGTCAACGTGCCGCCGATGCTTGCGGGCGCGCCACCGGTGACATTGAATCCGACCTCGAACAGTCCGGTGCAGCCGACCTTCGTGGCATCAATCCCCTACGTTCCCGGCAAGGGCTTTGCCGGCGGCAAGGTGACGGTCGTCACCACGCAGATCCAGTACACGCAAAAGGTGATGCTGAACTTCTTCGGCCTCACCTGGCCGCATGTCTCGGTCGCGACGCTGGTGCCGGCCGATCCGATCGTGATCCCCGAGAATTTGTTGCCGCTGACGTGAGAGGAATTCTTGAACGGAAGCGAAGCAAGTAGCGAGCGTGAGCGCAGCGATAGAATGGCGGATTACGCTGCGCTAACCCCTGCCGCTTGATCTTCCTTGTCCGCCCCGCGCGCGACGATCTTCAGCGCATCATCCGGCAATGGCCGCTGCAGTGCCTTGGCTTCGTCCCAAGGCGCGCGCAGCCAGACGTCGCGCT
The DNA here is from genome assembly GCA_963774775.1 of uncultured Alphaproteobacteria bacterium. Lineage (GTDB taxonomy): Bacteria > Pseudomonadota > Alphaproteobacteria > Rhizobiales > Xanthobacteraceae > Bradyrhizobium. Next base: position 83,215 of record CAVZGZ010000010.1, on the reverse strand, counting down.
CTTCGTCGGATCTCAGGATCACCGGCATCGCCTTGGAATGGACAGGTTCGACGATCGCATTCGGTGCTGTCGTCAGGAAACCATAGACGAGGTGCGGGCCAGGGATTGGCTTCGATTTCGTGCCGCGGTCGCCCCTGAACTCGGCCCACAGACCTGCGAAGGCGCAGAGCGGGCGATCGTCTGACAGCGCGAACCAGACCACGTCTTTCTTCTTCGTGTCCGGGTTCGGCTCCGACGCGTATTCCGCAAAGCTGTTGAGGGGAACGAGACAGCGATGTTCGGGCTTCAGCCACCCGCGCCAGTGTGGCGACGAAGTGTTGCGGATGTTGGTCACCGGCGGGCCGCCTGTCCTCGGCGGCGGCGGCATGCCCCAGCGCATCAACACCATCTCGCGTTCATCGCCGGCGTTGCGCACGACCGGCGCCGGATAGTCGGGAAATACGCCGGGCATCGGCGGCAGGTTGCCGACGTATTGGTTGGTGACCCGGAATAGCCGGGAAATGGCCTCCTGATTCGTCGTGATCGAATACAAATTGCACATTGGCAAAGCCATGGTGTGGTTGGGCCGTTGCCCGCCTCTAATCCTAGTGGCGTTGCCTCACCCCGCAAAGGACGCTGTAATCCCAGACCATGAGCACCAAGTCCCGCGAGGTCATCTGGGGCCGCGTCATGGGCGCGAAGATGCGTGCCGAAGGCGCGCGCGAGGAAGCCAAAAAGGCTGTGCGCGCGGCCGACCGCGCCGAGGCAGAAGCCTGGTCGATCCGGATGGAAGGTCTTGGCGGCCCGGCGCAGCCCTCGCCCACAATCGGCCAATGCCTCAACGGCGGTTATGGCTGGCTGGAAGTCGAATGCGTCAGCTGTAACACCCGCGCAAGCCTGCCGCTCGACGCCATCCGCCGCCCGCGCGACACGCCGCTGTGGAAACTGGAAGCCTCGCTGAAATGCCGCTCCTGCCGCAAGGGCCGCACCGCGCCGCCGGTGCACATGATCAAGTTGACGGAGAAGCGCGAGATCACGCCGTATAAGTGGGTGCATCGAGATGAGGAAAGGTGACGGCGCTGCGGGATAACTAGATTAAGGCGCAATTCGCCTCTTTGTCGATGTCAAATGCCGGATTACGCTGAGCAGAAGCCGCCCCTTATGCTGCACTCGCCATTTCGAGTTTGCCAGTACGATATGCCCCTGATCCGCCCCCGCCTAACCGAGTTTCACGGCCTCGGTGTTTCCCAGGCAAGTGTCGACTTTGCGATCCCTTTTCTCGACGAAGATTTGCCGCTTTACGTTGACCCCTTCCTCCTTTGGAAGTCGCCGTCGCTGCAGGATCAGTCGTTGCATGGAGCCATGATAGCTGCTTTCAACCGATTGGGCGGATTATCTAAGCAGGGTACCGGTGAGCAAGCGGTTCGGATTATACAACAAATGTCCGAATGCGAAGAAGTCGGGTTAGGAGGCGCCGCAAGCAAGAAAGGCAAACGAATTGGCGCGCCGGTGGCGCAACAGATACTTGATCTGTTTCGAACAATTCCGCTGTATTCGGCGGGTTTCACGCATTTTGAAGAAATTCAACTATTCGTCGACGGCATTTCCAAGGATCGAGTCAGCGACATCGCCTGTAACCTCCTAAAATCATTCCTCATCGATTATACGATTGAACAATGCGATAAACTAAAAATCCCGCGTTCGAAGACTCGATTAGCGAGCGTTTACGATCATCAATCTCATCAATTGCACGCTATCGATGATATCGAACTACCAACTGATCCAGCGAGCAGCTCTCCAATTTTGCTGGTCCCCAAACGATGGCTTCGTCATACCCCGTGGATCGGATTTGACGATTATTTCAAGAACTACATTCCAAAAGACGACCAGCACAATTCCGTCGTTTGGGATCGGGTCGCACTTCTAAACTTCAATAGGGACAATTACGGCGTAGTCCAGCAGTACGTCGGGCTTAAGGAGCGCACTGCAGCCGACTGCTCGGTCGATCCGCTGTTTAATCAAATTCCATTGATATCGGCGAAGCGAAAGCTAACGACAATCAGAAAGCTTCCTAGCGGCAAGGACGACAACGCAGACAAAAAGTACGAGGACTCGGTTGTTGAATTGCTAGCGAACATGTTTTACCCGCTTCTCGACTACGCCGACGACCAGGTTAGAACAGTTAGTGGCGCTCAAATTAGAGATCTCATCTTTTACATGAACCGAGATGTCGATTTTCTCCGAGACATCTTCAACGACTATGGAACTAGGCATGAGCTGCACCCGGTTCTGTTGACACCCGCTTAAGCTAATCCAGCCTTCCGCTCGAACTCCATAGGGCTCAAATATCCGATCGTCGAGTGCCGGCGGTTCGGATTGTAGAAGCGCTCAATATAATCGAAGACGTCGGCCTTGGCCTCGTCCCTTGTTCGGTAGATTTTGCGCGCTGTTCGCTCGATCTTCAATGACGAGAAGAAGCTTTCCATCGCCGCATTGTCCCAGACGTTGCCTGACCTGCTCATCGAGCAGACGACGCCGTGATCGGCCATCAACCGCTGGAACTGCTCACTGGTATATTGGCTGCCGCGATCGGAATGATGCAGCAGAGTGTCAGGTTTGCCCCGTCGCCAGATTGCCATCACCAGCGCGTCGGTGACGAGCTGTGCCGTCATGGCGGTTTGCATCGACCAGCCGACCACGCGCCGCGAGAACAGATCGATGACGGCAGACACATAGAGCCATCCCTCGGCCGTCCAGACATAGGTAAAGTCGGCAATCCATTTGCGGTTGGGAGCAACTGCTTCGAAGGAGCGGTCGAGCACATTGGGAGCGACGGCGGCGGCCTGCCGCGCACCCAGATCCGGCGGCAGACGCCGCCGTCGCGGGCGTGCTTTGAGGGCCTGCAGCCGCATCAATCGTTCGATCCGGTGCAGCCCACACCTCGCCCCTTCGGCAAGCAGATCGTGCCAGACACGCCTGGCCCCGTAGGTTCGATCGCTGGCGAGGAAGCTGGCACGAACCTTCGCGCCAACGTCCTCATCACTCCGGCTGCGTTGACTGCGCGGCCGTGTCAGCCAGGCATAGAAACCACCCCGCGAGACACCGAGCGCCTCGCACAACCATTCCGCCGGCCAGATCCCCCGGTGCTTCGCAATGAAACCGAACTTCACGTCGATTCCTTCGCGAAGTAGGCCGCGGCTTTTTTTAGGATGTCCCGTTCGGCCCTCAGCTTGGCGACTTCGCGCTTGAGCTGCGCGATCTCCAATTGCTCCGGCTTCATTTGACCGTGGCCAGGAAACGCATGCTGCGGATCGTCCGCAAGCTGCTTCACCCAATTGCGCAGCTGCGTCGGATGAACCCCAAGGTCTTTTGACGCCTGCACATACGACACACCGCGCTGCTTGATCAGTCGGACCGCCTCAAGCTTGAACTCTCGCGTAAACTGCCTTCTCTCCATGACGCACCTCCTGTTCCATAAAACACCTAACTCGGTGTCTTCGGAACCGGGTGCAGCTCACTGAGCTTTGTCGTAACCCAGTTCGTCGAGTGTTCCGAAAAAGTAAAAGCTCAAAACATCAAGCGTTCCTTCAACGGCGTGTGGTATTGGCAGGTAGCGGGAGCGACTACCGACATCGTCGCTACTGCGCCAAAAGGGGTACGTTGATGGCTGTTCCACCAAAAGCGAAAACTACGTCTGCCAATGTAGAGGCTTATAAAACGCTCAACCCGTTGCTAGAGGCGATGTACAAGGAGTTTCAGGAACTCTCAAAGAAAAAACAAGACGGTCAAGTTGGGAAAACAAAGGTGAAGATGGTCAATCGGCTTTTGAAATCCATTCATGAACTCTTACAGGAAGAGCCCAACCGTGGTTACCTCGACGAGTTGAACGAGGACGACTTGCCGCAAAACAGTGACGTCGTTCTTATCCTCAGTCAAACTGCGGCGGCGATGGACGCCTTTCACAGGCGTTACTATGTTGGGTTTGGCATAAACAAGGGCTGGTCGACCTAGTCGCGCGCCGTTCGAACTCACTACCCCCTACTCCGCCGCCTCCCGCACGTACCGTACCGTGGCCGTCCGCATCGTGACCAGCTCTTCAGCCACAGTCGGATGCAGCGCAAGAGTCGCGTCAAAGTCGGCTTTGGTCGCCTTCATCTTCACGGCGATCGCCAGCTTCATCAGCCCGCAGGGCGGGTTCGCCGAAGGCGCAACCCACCTCTTTTGATGTTACGCTCGCTCCCCTACCGTCGCCCCGGACCGTTGAGCAGGACCGAGTGGCTGCGGCCATAAGCGAAGTAGACGGCGAGGCCGATCACCAGCCAGACGATGAGACGCAGCCAGGTCTCCCAAGGCAGGAACACCATCAGCAGGAGCGAGAAGGCGATGCCGAGGACCGGTACCACCGGCACGCCGGGCGTGCGGAACGGACGGGCGACCGCCGCGTCGCTCTTGCGCAGATAGAGCACCGCGCCGCAGACCAACACGAAGGCGAACAGCGTGCCGATGCTGACCATTTCACCGAGGATGTCGATCGGGGTCAGCGCCGCGACGACGGCCACGATGATACCGATCATAAGCTGGCTCTTGTGGGGCGTCCCGAGCGTGGGATGCACATCGGAGAACAATTTGGGCAGCAGGCCATCCTTGGCGATCTGGAAGAAGATGCGGCTCTGGCCATAGAGCAGCACCAGGATCACCGTGGTGAGGCCGCAGAGCGCTCCGATCTTGATCAGCACCGAGAACCAGGTCAGCCCGATGACATCGACAGCCTTGGCGATCGGATCGGGCACGCCGAGTTCGGTGTAGGGCACGAGGCCTGTGAGTACACCGGAGACCAAGACATAGAGGATGGTGCAGATCAACAGCGAGCCGAGAATGCCGATCGGCATATCGGTCTGCGGGTTCTTTGTTTCCTGAGCCGCGGTCGATACGGCGTCGAAGCCGATGAAAGCGAAGAACACGACGGAGGCGCCGCGCATGACGCCGGTCCAGCCGAATTGGCCGAATGTGCCGGTATTATCCGGGACGAAGGGGTGCCAATTCGCTGGTGTGACGTAGCCGGCGCCGAGTAGGATGAAGGCGACTACCACGAAGAGCTTGATGGCGACCATGATGTTGTTGAGCCGGGCCGATTCCTTGGTTCCGCCGATCAGCATGGCCGTGAGCAGGAGGATAATCAACGCCGCCGGCACGTTGACGATGCCAGCCACGGACGAGCCATCCGGCAGCTTGAAAACCGTTCCAGGTGCCGCGGCATATTGCGGTGGAATGTTGATGCCGAAATTATGCAAGAGCGAGAGAATATAGCCTGACCAGCCGACGGCGACGGTGGAGGCGCCCATGGCGTATTCGAGGATCAGGTCCCAACCGATGATCCAGGCGAAGATCTCGCCCAAGGTCGCATAGGTATAGGTGTAGGTGCTGCCGGAGACCGGCAGAAGCGCGGCGAGTTCGGCGTAGCACAAGCCGACGAAGGCACAGGCTATGCCGCCCACGACGAAGGAGAGCATGATGCCGGGGCCGGCATAGTGTGCCGCCGCCGTGCCGGTGAGAACGAAGATACCGGCGCCGATGATGCAGCCGATACCGAGCGCCGTAATGCTCCACGGCCCGAGCGTCTTGCTAAGCGTATGCTCCCCCGCCTCCTTGATAATGGATGCTACCGACTTTCGCGTCATCAAACCCTGGTCTGACATGGCGTCCCTTCCATTGTGCCCAGTGTAGCCTGCCAACCGGGGCGAATACCCTAGGTTGCGGCATTGAATGATTGTCGTCACGCGACAGGAAGGCAAGGGCTTTTTTCGGTGTATACATACCGGGACGCGAGGCGAAGCGACCATCACGGCGGGGCTTTGACTGTACGCACGCGGTTGCGGCGGGCGGCTCCGGTCCGTAGGACGGGTTCGCCGAAGGCGAAACGCCGCTCTTGGCTTCTCAAGTGAACGGCGGACACGCCACACTCCAATCCGCCTACGGGCTCAGGCTCCTCATGGCCGTGCGACGGCTTCCATGATCTCCTTCGGACGCCGCTTGATCGCCAGCAGATAGGCGGCCGCAGGAGCATCCGGCATCCGTCGTCCCTGCTCCCAGTTTTTCAGCGTGGGAAGCGGAATACGATACGCGGCGGCGAAGTGATGCTGCGACATCCGCAACGAAAGACGGATAGCTTTCACGTCCGGCAACTCGACCTTGGACACACGCAGTCCACGCATTTTCTTACCGGCGGCATGCTTTGCCGCCTGTTGCATGCTCTCGATCAGTTCCTTGCCAAACTTGCCCATAATTCTTGCTCCATCTTTTTGCCCGACCGCTCAGCTTTTCAAGATCCCCGCCAGCTTTCGAACAGCCTTCTTCTCTTCTGCGGTCAGGTTCTCCTGACGCGCCTTGGCGTAGACCATCAGCAAATACAGTGGGCGGTCACTGCTATAATAAAAGTAAATCACCCGCGCGCCGCCGCGCTTGCCGCTTCCGGGTCGCGCCCATCGTATCTTCCGCACGCCGCCAGTTTCCGGGATCAGGTCCCCTTCCTCGGGGTTGCGCGCGATGAAATCGATGAAAGCCACCCGCTCGCCATCGCCCCAGACGTCCAGGGATTGCCGGATGAAGAGAGGCGTTTCCGCCACTGTGATGAGTCGCCGAGCCACCTTCGTAAGGTACGCCATTGGCGTCTAAGGCGCCAGAGAAAAGGCGCCATTGGCGCCTCGCACATTGGGAGGGGTGAGCAACTAGTCCGCATGCGCAGAGATCAAAGCCAATGAAATATCTGGGTGTCGCTTGGTTATCCTGGCTACGCTTGCTAATCCACCCAACGCGCCGCCTCGCGCGACAGGATCGAAACAGACGCAGCCATGAGCTGGAATGAATCCAAAATTCTGACGGCGCGCCTTACGATATATGAGGCCGCTCGAAACATGTTGGCGGGAAAGCTCTCGTATATCGAAGGCGCTCGAAGAATTGTCGTCGCCATAGCAGTATCGAAACTTGATGAGTGGGACGCCGATCTTGTGCCGTTCGTTGCCATCGATTCCGAGACGGAAGCATTGCCGCTTGGTAAGATGAGGGCGCATTGGCAGGCAGCAGCACTCGAAGCTCTTGAGCCCGAAATTGCCGAGTCGGAAGCTTGGGCCCGGCAGGTCGGCGAGCCACATTGCCGCAATCTTGTAAGGCGGTTTTCCAGCGGCGAGATCGAAACGCGGACCTTGTTTGGCTAACAATTGCCGTTCTAGTTATGAAGGGCATTGCAGACCGCGTGATCGTCCTTCGAGACCGCCGCTTCGTGCCTTCGGAGATGTGACGATGGTTTGGTCCCTCGCCCCCTACTCCGCCGCCGCTTCCCGCACATACCGTGCCGTCGGCGTCCGCATCGTCACCAACTCCTCCGCAGCCGTCGGATGCAGTGCAAACGTCGCGTCGAAATCGGCTTTGGTCGCTTTCATCTTCACGGCGATCGCGACCGCCTGGACGATCTCGGCGGCGGCATCTCCGACGACGTGGCAGCCGAGCACGCGGTCGCTCGTGCCATCGACCACGAGCTTCATCAGGATGCGGGTGTCGCGGCCGGACATCGTTGCCTTGATCGGGCGGAAATCGGCCTTGTAGATGTCGACGTGGGAGAACTGCGCGCGCGCTTCCTGCTCCGTCAGCCCAACGGTGCCGATCTCGGGCTGTGAGAACACGGCGGTCGGGATGTTGGTGTGATCGACTTGCACCGGGCGCTTGCCGAACACGGTGTCGGCGAAGGCGTGGCCCTCGCGGATCGCGACCGGGGTCAGGTTGTGGCGGTGGGTGACGTCGCCGATGGCGTAGATGTGCGGCACTGACGTCTTCGACCAGGCATCGACCTGGACGCCGCCATTGTTCGGGTTGATGGCGACGCCGGCTTTCTCCAGCCCGAGGTTGGCAATGTTCGGATGGCGGCCGATCGCGAACATCACCTTCTCCGAGGCGATGCTGGAGCCGTTCGACAGATGCGTGGTGAATTCGTGGCCGTGCTTGTCGACCTTTTTGATCGGTGCAGCCGGTCAGAATCGTGATGCCGCGCTTTTCCATTTCAGTGCGCGTGTGCTGGCGGACATCCTCGTCGAAGCCGCGCAAAATGTTGTCGCCGCGATAGACGACGGTCACGTCGGAGCCGAAGCCGGCGAAGATGCAGGCGAATTCGAGCGCGATGTAGCCGCCGCCCTGGATCACGATGCGCCGCGGCAGTTCGGTGAGATGAAACGCCTCGTTCGACGAGATCACATGCTCGATGCCGGGAATCGTGGGCCCGTGATTGGGCGCACCGCCGGTCGCGATCAGCACGTGCTTTGCCCTCACCGCCTCGCCTGTCGCCAGCCGCAGCGTGTGGGCGTCCTCGAACACCGCGCGGGTCTTCACAACCTTGGCGCCCGATTTCTCGACATTGGTGGTGTAGATGCCCTCGAGGCGCGCGATCTCCTTGTCCTTGTTGGCGACGAGCTTTGCCCAGTCGAAGGAGACGTTCGAGATGGTCCAGCCGAAGCCCGCGGCGTCCTCGATCTCGTCGTGGACGTGGCTGCCGATCACGAACAGCTTTTTCGGCACGCAGCCGCGGATAACGCAGGTGCCGCCCATCCGGTATTCTTCGGCCACCATCACCTTGGCACCGTAGCCGGATGCGATGCGGGCGGCGCGGACGCCACCCGAACCGCCACCGATGACGAAAAGATCGACGTCGAACTCAGCCATGGCTATCCCTGCCTGTTAGACGCCCCGCGAGACTGCGCTCGCGGAGAGTCCCCCTCACCCGAAATCCAAGCTGCGCTTGAATTTCGACCTCACCCCGCAAGCGAGCGAGGTAAGAAAAAAGCGCGATCAGATTTCCTTGCCGCGCTTGCGCATCTCGGCGCGGAACTGGCCGTTCACGAACTCGCCGAACTGCCGCGCCCACTGATTCATATAGGCCATGCTGGACTGGATCGCACGGGGCTCGTTGGTGAGCAGCTTCTGGCCCAACGGCGACTTGTAGAAGGTGACGAGGTCCTTCAGTTCCTGCTCGGAGAATTCGGTGGCGTAGATCTGCGCCATGCCGTCACCGATTTCCTTTTCGCGGCCGGCCAGGTTCTGGGCGACGATGACCGCGACCTCGTTGAGATCCTTCTGATAGTTGAGGTTGCTCTGCAGCAGCGAGGTCTTGGTCTGCTCGACGATGGCGGGAACGGCGGAGGCGTACATCGCGGCTACGTTCTTCATAGCCAGGATTTCCTTTGCCGCCGCGATCGCCCCGGCAGAGGCCGGCTTGGCCGCCGGCGCCGGCTGCTGCGCGACGGCCGGCGTGACCGCGAAGGCCAGCGTGAGGGCCAAGCCCGCAGCCGACAGAATTCCCGAAAAACGCTTCATTCCACTCTCCTGATTATCCCTGATTATCGGCATTGAGCGTGATGATCGCCATCACGCTCATTCTTCTGTTTGAGCATGATCCTTTCGGAAAACCGGTACCCACTTTTCCGGATCATGCTCAGTCTCTTGTACAGGCATGATCCTTTCGAAAAACCGGTACCCACTTTTCCGGATCATGCCGTGCGCCGCTCAACGACGCGAATTCCCTGCGCGCCCGCCAGCACCACGGTGGTGGCGAGCCCGATGAACAGCCCATGCTCGACAACACCCGGGATCAGGCTGAGCTTGCCTGCAAGCCGCGGCGCATCATTGATGCGCCCCAGATGGGCATCGACAATCCAGTGGCCGCCATCGGTGACGAAAACGTGACCGTCCTTGCCCTTTCGCAGCACCATTTGCCCGGAAACGCCGCTCTGCGCAAATGCCCTTGATATAGCGGCCTGCGTTGCCGCCAGCCCGAACGGGATCACCTCGACCGGCAGCGGAAAGCGGCCGAGCGCCTCGACCCATTTGCTCTCGTCGGCGATCACGATCATGCGATCGGATGCCGCCGCCACGATCTTCTCCCGCAACAGCGCACCGCCGCCGCCCTTGATCAGATTGAGCGCGCCATCGATCTCATCGGCGCCGTCGATGGTGAGGTCGAGATGGTCGATCTCGTCCAGCGTGGTCAGCGGAATTTTCCAGGCCTCGGCCTGCGCGCGCGTCGCCTCCGAGGTCGGCACGCCCACCACCTTGATGCCGGCGGCGACCTTTTCGCCCAGCAGATCGACAAAATGTTTCGCAGTCGAGCCGGTGCCGAGCCCGAGCTTCATGCCATCGCGGACATGCTCGAGCGCGCGCGCCGCCGCCTGCCGTTTCAGCGCTTCCATATCCACGTAACGACGATGCCCCTTTTTGATTGGCGTGCCGGTCGCGCAGCCTGCGCCCGGCGGGCGCATATCTAGCGTCGTTTTGGGTCGGGGAATAGCGATATAAGCCGGATTCGGACCACTTATCAGCCCTTGCATGACGGCGCCGGGACCGATAGCGAAGGGCCCATGACCCGCATTGTCGTATTCGATCTCGACGGGACGCTGGTGGACACCGCGCCCGACCTGATCAGCGCGCTGAACCACGTGCTGGATAGCGAAGGGCTGCCGCCGGTGCCCGCGCAATCCGCGCGCACCATGATCGGTGCCGGCGCGCGCAAGCTGATCGAGCGCGGCCTCGAGATCGAGGGCCGCGCCATGAGTGTTGCCGATATCGATCGGCTGACGCGGGATTTCATCGATTATTACGCCGCCCACATCGCCGACGCGTCACGGCCGTTCGACGGACTGGAAGCAGCCCTCGATGAGTTGCAGGCGCAGGGCTATCGTTTCGCGGTGTGCACCAACAAGCTGGAGTGGCTGTCGAAGCGGCTGCTCGACGCGCTCGGCTTAAGCCCGCGGTTCTCCGCGATCTGCGGTGCCGACACCTTTGGCGTCGCAAAGCCTGATCCGGCGATCCTGCAGCAGACGGTAGCCCGCGCCGGCGCCACGCTCTCGGGCGCGATCATGGTCGGCGACGCCGGCCCTGACGTCGGGGTCGCGCGGCGGGCCGGCATTCCCGTGATCGGGGTGGAATTCGGTTATACCGATGTTCCAATCGCGGAACTTAGGCCAGATCGGCTGATCGGCCATTTCAGCGATTTGCCGGCAGCAGTTGGCAGCCTCGCTGGCGCTCCTAAATTATTATAAGATATTGATTTACATATGATATTCACACGATCCAATTTCGACATTAACCATTATTTAACGCTTGAGGCCGGTGCGGTTGCACCTCCCGAGTGACGCCCCTATGGTCGCCGGCGGGGATTGCGGCAGTTGGCCGCAGTAAAGTGGATTGATCATGCATCGTGTCATCGCGATTGCCGTCGCCGGGGCAAGCCTCGCGGGCTGTTCCTCGTATTCCCTTGATAGCTTCAAGCCGACACCGCCGCCGATCCAGCTGCAGCTTGAATCGGTCCCTTCGGGTGCCGATGCGCTGACTTCGATCGGGCCGGGCTGCAAGACGCCCTGCTCCGTCGCAGTGAACGCGCCGGATGCCGGCTTCACGGTGACCTTCAACACGCCGAAGTTCCAGCCTGTCACCATTCCGGTGCAGGTGCAGCGCAACCCCGGCGACCTCCTCACGGCCGACTCCACCGTGATCAATCCCAATCCTGTCGTCGCCGAGCTGAAGCCGGCCGGCCCGCCGCCGCGAGCCGCGCGCAAGCCGATGCGGCCGAAAAAGCCGAAGAAGCCGAAAGGCGCTGCGGCCCCCGCGCCTGACGCGGGCACGCCGTTCCCGGCCCCTGCGGCGGCGCCGGCCGCGGCTCCTCCGCCGCCCGCCGCGCAGCCAGCCCGCTGATTGGCTTGCACTGCACACAGTGCCATTGCGCATTGTGACAGCGTGGCAACGTGCCTAGATTGTGCTAGCGGGGACGTATGTCGCAGCCCCCGCGCGCAAGCCGCGTTTGCAAGGCAATTTGCAAGGCAATTTGAATGAACGGATCCAGTCCATCCGATCTTTTGTTCCGGCCGATGACCGACCCGTTCGGCCGGACGATCAGCTATCTGCGCGTGTCGGTGACGGATCGCTGCGATCTGCGCTGCTTCTACTGCATGTCCGAGGACATGACATTCCTGCCGAAAGCAGATCTGCTGACGCTCGAGGAACTCGACCGGCTCTGCTCGGCCTTCATCGCCAAGGGCGTGCGCAAGATCCGCCTGACCGGCGGCGAACCGCTGGTGCGCCGCAACGTGATGTCGCTGGTACGATCGCTGTCGCGCCATCTTGGGTCAGGCGCGCTCGACGAGATGACGCTGACCACCAACGGCTCGCAACTCGCGCGCTTCGCGCACTGAGCTCGCCGATTGCGGCGTGCGCCGCGTCAACGTCTCGCTGGATACGCTGGACCCGGCGAAATTCCGCGCCATCACCCGCTGGGGCGACATCGACAAGGTGTTGGCCGGGATCGAGGCGGCGCGCGCCGCAGGTCTCGCGGTGAAGATCAACGCGGTGGCGCTGAAGAACCTGAACGAGGAGGAAATCCCCTCGCTGATGCAATGGGCGCATGGCAAGGGCATGGCGCTGACGCTGATCGAGGTGATGCCGATGGGCGATATCGGCGAAGGCCGCATCGACCAGTACGTGCCGCTGTCGCTGCTGCGCGCGCGGCTCGAGAAACGCTACACGCTGACCGACCTCAGCGACGATACCGGCGGCCCCGCCCGCTATGTCTCAGTCAGCGAGACCGGCGGCAAGCTCGGCTTCATCACGCCGATGACCCATAATTTCTGCGAGTCCTGCAACCGCGTACGGATCACCTGCACCGGCACGCTGCACACCTGCCTCGGCCATGAGGACGCCTCCGACTTGCGCAAGCCGCTACGCGCCTCCGCCGACAACGACCTGCTGTCGGCTGCGATCGATCGCGCCATCGGGTTGAAGCCGAAGGGGCACGATTTCATCATCGATCGCCGCCACAACCGCCCGAGCGTGAGCCGGCACATGAGCGTCACCGGCGGTTGATTTACCAAGCCCGCGCAACGGCTTATTCCCCGTCAATTTGCCCTTTTTCCAATTGACGGCGTAGCTTTGCGCTGAAATGGTGCGGCCTGCTTTTATGCCAGCGCGGCCGGACAGGCCGCTGCGCCCTGACCGGCGCAGCCAAGACGGCAAAAGCTTAAAAATTGGGGGAGGACGATCGTTGCAATCGCTTCAGCTGACGAGCCACGCCTTGATGCGATCAGGCTCGACGCGATCTGGCTCCACGCGTTTTCGCGTGGTGGCGTAGCGATATCAGTTGAAACATTCGGCGCGCGGAAGGCGCCGCCGCGGAGAACATGATGCGCCCTTTGTTGGCACTCAGCCAAGCCATCGACAAGCTCAACGAAAAGATCGGCTACGTCTGCAATCTCCTGGTGCTGTTCGCCTGCATCGTCAGCGCCGGCAACGCCATGATCCGCTACGCCTTCGGCTACAGCAGCAACGGCTGGCTCGAAGCGCAGTGGTACATGTTCGCGATTCTCGTGATGTTCGGCGCCTCCTATACCTTCAAGCGCAACGAGCATGTCCGGGTCGAGATCTTCTATCTGTTCCTGTCCGAACGCGGCCAGCTCTGGCTCGACATGATCGGCACGCTGTTCTTCCTCATCCCCTCCTGCCTGCTGCTCTCCTATCTGTCCTGGCCGTTCTTCCACCAGGCCTACGCGGTCGGCGAGATGTCGGGTAACGCCGGCGGCCTGATCCGCTGGCCGATCAAATTCGTGATTCCATCCGGCTTCGTGATGCTGGCGTTGCAAGGCGTCTCAGAGGTGATCAAGCGGATCGCCGCGCTGCAGGGCTATGTGACGATCGACGCAAAATACGAGAGGCCGACCCAATGATTACGCTTCAGATGATGCCGCCGCTGATGTTCGGCGGCCTGGTCGTCGCGATGCTGATCGGTTTCCCGGTGGCGTTTACGCTCGCCGCGGTCGGGCTCTGTTTCGGCTTCCTCTCGATCCATCTCGGCTTCTTCGACATGAACTTCCTGCAGGCCATTCCGGGCCGCGTGTTCGGAAGCGTGCTGTCGAATGAACTCTTGCTCGCAATCCCCTTCTTCACCTTCATGGGCGCGATCCTGGAGCGATGCGGGCTGGCCGAAGACATGCTGGATTCGATGGGCCAGCTGTTCGGTCCGATCCGCGGCGGCCTCGGCTATTCCGTCATCATCGTCGGCTTCATCCTGGGCGCCATCACCGGCACGGTGGCGGCGCAGGTCATCGCCATGGCGCTGATCTCGATGCCGGTGATGATCCGCTACGGCTACAACATTCGCTACATCACCGGCGTGCTGGCGGCCTCGGGCACCATCACGCAACTGGTGCCGCCGTCGCTGGTCTTGATCGTGCTGGCCGACCAGCTCGGCAAATCGGTTGGCGACATGTATCTCGGCGCCTGGGGACCGTCGGTGTTCCAGATCCTGCTGTTCGCCGGCTACACGTTCATCCTCAGCATCGTCAAACCGGACCACGTCCCGGCAGTGCCGAAGACCGCGCTGACGCTGACCGGATGGCCGCTCTGGAAAAAATGCCTGCTCGGCATCATCCCGTCTGCCGTGCTGATCTTCGTGGTGCTTGGCACCATGATGATGGGGCTTGCGACGCCGACCGAGGCAGGCGCCATGGGCGCCGTTGGCGCAATCGTGTTGGCCGCGATCCACAGCAAGGACTTCAGCTCGACCGGCCGCAAGGTTCTGATCATCGGCGTCATCTCCTGCGGCATCGGCACCATCGTCGCCATGTTGATGACCGAGAATCTGATCTTCAAGATCGCCTTCGCCATCACCTACGCCGCGGTGGTCTGGATTTGCCTCGAAGCCGTTCGGATTCCCGCGCTGCGTGACCTGATCAAGCAGGGCTACGAGACGACCATGCGCATCACCACCATGGTCACCTTCATCCTGATCGGCTCGACCTGCTTCTCGGTGGTGTTCCTCGGCGTCTCCGGCGGCGTGTGGCTGGAGCATCTGTTGACGTCGCTGCCCGGCGGCGTCTGGGGCTTCCTGATCTTCATCAACCTCTTCATCTTCTTCCTGGCGTTCTTCCTCGACTTCTTCGAGATCGCCTTCATCATCCTGCCGATGATCGCGCCCATTGCGCAGAAAGTGCTGGCGCCGGTCGTCGGGCCGGATGCGGCGCTGATCTGGTTCGGCGTCATGCTCTGCGTCAACATGCAGACCTCGTTCCTGCATCCGCCGTTCGGCTTCGCGCTGTTCTACCTGCGCGGCGTGGCGCCGAAGGAAGTGAAGAGCTCCGACATCTACTGGGGTGCCATGCCCTGGATCGGATTGCAGGCGATCATGGTCATCCTGGTGATCGCCTTCCCGGTCACCGTCACCGGCCTGCTCGACAAGCCGCTCAACGTCGACCTCAACAAGGTCAAGATCGAGGTGCCGCAGATCGAACTGCCGCCGCTGGATTTCGGGCCACCGGCGAAGCAGTAGCGCGCGCATCCCGTCTTCCCTCGAGAGACCTGGCGCGCGATCCGGAAAAGCGGTTACCGCTTTTCCGGAAACATCATGCTCAAACAAAAACATGATGCGAGATGACGTTTCAACGAAAGGTCATCTTGCCCTAGTGCGCCAGTACGACTTCTCCAGATGACTGTTCTCGCCTGGCGTCAATGCGCAGGGTCGCAACGACGACTGCACCCAGCACGGCACACCCTGCGAGCAGCAGCAGCCCGACCGTGAAGTTGCCGGTCAGATCCTTCAGATAGCCCATGGCATAGGGTCCGGCGAAACCGGACAGGTTGCCGAGCGAATTGATCGCCGCGATTCCGGCGGCGGCCGAGGCTCCGGTCAGGAAACTCGCCGGCAGCGGCCAGAACATCGGCGGTACCGAAGAGACGCCGATCTGGGCAAAGCAGAGCAACGCCATGACGATGACGGGATTGGAAACGAGCCCCGACACACCGATACCGATCGCCGACATCAACAGCGCAGCGGCGACGTGACCTTTTCGCTCCATCGTTCGATCGGAATGCCGGCCCAACAACACCATGCCTATGCCACCGAAGACAAACGGCAACGCGGCAAGAAATCCGGTCTGGGTGTCGCTAACGCCAAAGCCCTTGATGATGGTCGGCAGGAAGAAGGCAACGCCGTAGCTCGCCGCGTTCAGACAGAAGTAGACCAGCGCACAGAGCAGAATGCGGATATCCGTGAGTGCCTGAAACAGCGAGAGGTGTTCGACCTTTTCCTTGTTTCGCTTCTCGGCTGCCTGCACGCCCTCGAGCCACGCAATTTCGTCCTGCTGCAGCCAGCGGGCCTGGCGCGGAAGGTCGGTCAGACAGAACAATACGCCGAAGCCAACCAGAACGGACGGCAAGGCCTCGAGGATGAAGAGCCACTGCCAGCCTTCCAGTCCAAGGCCGGTGACGTTCAGCAAGAGGCCGGAGATCGGTGCCCCGACGATCGACGAGATCGGGATCGCCAGCATGAAGAAGCTGATGACCCGGGCGCGGTACACTGCGGGAAACCACAAGGTCAGATAAAAAATGATGCCGGGGAAGAAGCCGGCCTCACAAGCCCCGAGGAGCAAGCGAAGCGTATAGAACACTGCATTGTTGGAGAGCCCGGTCGCGCCCGCTATCGAAGGGATGAAAGCGAATGCTGCGGAGACGATGCCCCAGGAGATCATGATCCGGGCGATCCAAACCCGCGCGCCGACCCGTTCGAGAAAGAGATTGGAAGGGACCTCAAACAGGAAATACGCGATGAAGAACAATCCTGCTCCCAACCCGAAGGCCGCCTCGCTGAAACCAAGCGCCTGGTTCATATGAAGCTTTGCGAAGCTGACATTGACGCGATCGAGATAGGCAACGAAGTAACACAGGATGAGAAACGGTATCAAACGCCGCATCACCTTGCCGATTGCGCGCTTCTCTATGTCATCCATGGCATTCGCTCCCGTTTTTCTATTGTTGAGCGCCCTTCGAGAATTCTGGACGAAGCTTCAAGGTAGCTGCGGCGTGGCGCACAAAGCCAGTGGTATTTCGGTTGGAACCAACAAATCCAATGACGCGTTGCAGTCGACCGCGAAACGAGAAGCGCAGCCGCGTTCGAGCCATCATGTCTGGCAATTGCACATGCCGAGGCGGCCAGACCCTCTGTTCCTGAAACCGCTTCGCGAAAGAAAGCACGGTCAAGTTCCGCAACCCGCCGGTCTGACGACCTCTTCCCTTCAGTCCGTGCCTGGTCGGGGTCAGAGCGTTCCTAAGCAAGCAGGGGCTGTTCGGGCCCGCCGGCCAGCTTGAAGCGCAGGGTGAACTGTGCCCCTCCGCTCGCGAGGTTCTCGACCGCAACGCTGGCCGGCATTCCCTTTGCCGTCGGCGGCGGGTTGATCGCGCTGTACCTCGCCGATCTCGATTTCAGCATTTCGGCGGCCATCGGCTTCATCTCGCTGTTCGGCGTCGCGGTCATGGACGGCATCCTCAACATCACCTACTTCCGCGAATTGCACGCCTCGGGCCTGAGCATCGCGGAAGCCGTGTTTTCCGGCGCGGAGCAGCGGATGCGGCCGATGCTGATGACTGCGTTGTCCGCAGGTGTCGGACTGTTCCCGGCGGCGCTGTCGCACGGCATCGGCAGCCAGGTGCAGCGGCCGCTCGCTACCGTGGTGGTTGGCGGCATGTTCATCGGGCCGTTGCTGCTTTTGATCGTGGCGCCCGCCTTGCGAAAAATATTCCTGTCCCGGGAGAACACCGTCCCCGATGACGACGCAGCCGCCGCGGCCCCGCCGGAACCGGTGCATTGAGGCGATGTTTGTGATGCGTAACTTCCTCTTCGTCACCCTTGCCGCACCCTTTCGCGGGCCTGGCGCTGCGCGACTGCGGGCACTGTGTGCGGGAGTCACCGGACTGGTGCTGGCAAGCTGTGCAGTCGGCCCGGACTTCGTTTCACCGCCCGTGCCTGAAGTCAGCGGCTACACGCCGGAGCCGCTGAAATCGCCGCGCACGGATTCCGATGGCCCGCGCGTGGCACAGCAGCACTTCGTGACCGGGGCCGAAATCTCGGCACGGTGGTGGGCGGTTTTTCGATCGACGCCGCTCAACGACCTGATCCGGCTCTCGGTCGAGCACAATCCCTCGCTGCAATCGGCTGAAGCGGCGATCAAGGTGGCGAATTTCAACGCGCTGGCGCAGCGCGGCCTGTTCTTGCCGCAACTGGGCGCCAACTACAGCGCATCCGACCAGCAGTTCTCCAACCCTGTGACCCAGAACGGCCCCGGGAATCCATCGCAGCTGCGATACACGCTGCAGACCGCCCAGCTCAATATCAGCTTCGTGCCTGATATCTGGGGGCAGAATATCGGCGCCGTCGAAAGCCTGGACGCCCTCACCGAGCAGGCGCAATTCCAGCTCGAGGCGGCCTATCTGGCGCTCACGGCGAACGTCGTCACCGCGGCGATCCAGGAGGCATCGCTGCGCGGCCAGATCGAGGCCACCGAGCGCATCGTCAAGATCGAGCGCGACATATTGGGGATCCTCAAGAACCAGTTCGCTGCCGGTCAGGCGGCGCAGGTCGACGTGCTGACCCAGGAAACCGCGCTCGCACAGGCTGAGCAGACGCTGCCGCCGCTGCAGAAGCACCTCGCGGTGCAGCGCAACCTCCTCACCGCGCTTACGACAATTCTCCGCCGACGAGGTGCTGCAGAAATTCGATCTGCGGAATCTCACGCTCCCGACCAATCTGCCGGTCAGCCTGCCGAGCACGCTGGTGGCGCAGCGGCCCGACGTCCGGGCGGCCGAGGCGAACCTGCATTCGGCGAGCGCGCTCGTCGGCGTTGCTATCGCAGCAAGGCTGCCGAACCTCAACATCAGCGGCAATCCCGGCACCACCGCCACCACGCTCGGTCAATTGTTCACGCCGGGGACCCTGTTCTACACGGTCGTCGGAAGCGCATCGGCCACGGTGTTCGACGGCTTCACGCTGTACCACCGGCAGAAGGCGGCCGAAGCCGCGCTTGATCAAGCGGGCGCACTGTATCGTCAGGCCGTGATCACGGCGCTGCAGAACGTCGCCGATGCGTTGCGAAGCTTGCAGGCGGACGCGCGCGCCGTGCAGGCCGCCATCAAGGCCGAAACCGCCGCCAAGCCACGCTCGAGATCGTGCAGAAGCAGCTCGTGCTCGGGCAGATCAACCAGGTCACGGTGCTCAACGCCCAGCAGGCCGATCTGAACGCCGCCATCACCCGCGTCGAGGCGCAGGCAACACGGCTCGCCGACACCGCGGCCCTTTTCATGGCGCTCGGTGGCGGCTGGCCTGCGGGATGTACGACATTGGTCTGGCGCGAATGCGCGATGCGTAGCGAGGCCGTAGTGCGGATGACCGAGTCCAAATAGGTCCTCGCCGGCAAACCTGAAAACAAAACCCCGAAGCTCTCGCTCCGGGGTTTGCATTTGACCGAACGGCCAACTCGAACGCGTCAGCTCTGCGAGTGACGCGCCATGAAGTTGTCGTAGCCGACTTCGGCAACCTGGAACCAGGAATAGCCGTTGTTCGAGTAGTTGGTCAGCGACTCATAGACCTTCTTGAAGTTCGCGTTGGTCGCGGAGACTTCGCTGTGCAGTTCCTTCGCTGCCTTGAAGGAGGCTTCCATGATCGGCGGCGAGAATGCATGCAGCTTGGTGCCGGCGGCGAGCAATTTGCGCAGCGCCATCGGATTGACCGTGTCGTACTTTGCCATCATCCAGTTGTTGGCGAGATGCCCGGCCTGCTCGAGCACGCTTTGATAATATTTCGGCAGCGCGTTCCACTTGTCCAGGTTGATCATGGCGAGCAGCATCGGGCCGCCTTCCCACCAGCCGGGATAGTAGTAATGCGGCGCGACCTTGTGGAGGCCGAGTTTTTCGTCGTCATAGGGACCGACCCATTCGGCCGCATCGATGGTGCCTTTTTCCAGCGCCGGATAGATGTCGCCGCCGGCCAATTGCTGCGGCACGCAACCGAGCTTCTGCATCACGCGCCCGGCAAAGCCGCCGATGCGGAATTTGAGGCCGTTGAGATCCGCGACGGTGTTGATCTCCTTGCGGAAGAAGCCACCCATCTGGCAGCCGGTGTTGCCGGCGAGCAGCGAGGTGACGTTGTAGCCCTTGTAGAACTCGTTGAGCAGTTCCTTGCCGCCGCCCAGCATGTACCAGGCCTGGTTGATGCGCATGTTCGGTCCGAACGGGATCGACGAGCCGAAGGTGAAGGTCGGGTCCTTGCCGAAATAATAATAGGAGGCGGTATGTCCCATCTCGACGGTGCCGTTCTGCACGGCGTCGAGCACCTGCAGACCCGGAACGATTTCGCCGGCGGCAAAGGTCTGGATCTGGAATTTGTTGTCGGTGGCTTCGCCGACCACCTTGGCCATCATCTCGGCGCCGCCGTGCAGCGTGTCGAGCGACTTCGGCCAGCTCGTCGTCATGCGCCACTTGATCTCGGGCATCGACTGCGCGATCGCTGGCGCTGCGATGGTGGCGGCACCCACGGCGCCCAAGCCCGTGACCTTGATGAAATCCCTTCGCTTCATTGTTTCCTACCCTCATGATCGTGTGATCAGCCTTCGTGTCGAGGCCTGCGGTCGAGCATGGAACATCCCCTGCCCGATTGCCATACGCAAAAAGCCCGGCCTCCTCACGGAGACCGGGCTTTCGCTCTACGACTTAAGGCGTAGAGGCTGGGTTTGATCAGCCGCGGGTGCGCGAGCGGATCATGAAGCTGTCGAAGGTGTATTCGGCAACCTGCCACCACAGATACTGGTCGGAGCGGTAGGCCTGCATCGCGTCGATCGACTTCTTGAAGTCGGGGTTCTTCGCCGAGATCTCGCCCCACAGCTCGTTGGTCGCCTTCAGGCACGCTTCCAGCACCTCGTTGGTGAAGGGACGAAGCTGGGTGCCGCCGGCAACCAGCCGCTTCAGCGCCGACGGATTCTGCATGTCGTAACGTGCGGCCATCCAGCTGTTGGCGTTCGCGGTCGCGTTGGTCAGGATCGCCTGGTAGTTCTTCGGCAGTGCGTTCCACTTCTCGAGGTTGCACGAAGGCGTGCACGGTCGGGCCGCCTTCCCAGAAGCCCGGATAGTAGTAGTACTTCGCAACCTTCTGGAAGCCGAGCTTCTCGTCGTCATAGGGGCCGACCCACTCGGCGGCGTCGATGGTGCCCTTCTCGAGCGCCGGATAGATATCGCCGCCGGCGAGCTGTTGCGGCACCACGCCGACCTTCTGCAGCACCTGCCCGGCGATGCCGCCGATGCGGAATTTGAGGCCGGACAGATCGGCGACCGTCTTGATCTCCTTGCGGAACCAGCCGCCCATCTGGGTGCCGGTGTTGCCGCAGGGGAAGCCGATCACGCCGAACTTCTGGAAGAATTCGTTGCCGAGCTCCATGCCGCCGCCCTGGTACCACCAGGAATTCTGCTGGCGTGCATTGAGGCCGAACGGCACCGACGAGTAGATCGCAAAGGTCGGGTCCTTGCCAACGTAGTAGTATGAGACGGTATGGCTCATCTCGACGGTGTTGTTAGAGGTCGCATCCAGCGCCTGCAGGCCAGGGACGATTTCGCCGGCCGCGAACACCTGGATCTGGAACTTGTTGTCGGTCATCTCGGCGACGTATTTCGCCACCTGTTCAGCACCGCCATAGATGGTGTCGAGCGATTTCGGGAAACTCGACGTCAAGCGCCATTTGATTTCGGGCGAGGATTGCGCGATCGCCGGCGAGGCAACGGCCGTCGCGGCAGCACCCGCCGCAGAAACTTTCAGAAAATCACGACGCTTCATTTAAGACATCTCCTTGAGGGGCGTTTCCCGGATTCCAGCGAGCATTTCCTCCGGTGGGCGAATTTGACGGCTTCCGGGGCGCTCTGGCAGGCGGGGCTTTAACACGGAAGTGGCGACACGAAAACGCGACATTGGCATGACTGCACTGATTAAACGAAAGTCGCATGCCGCGGTTTGGACGCCGAAATACCAAATACAAGAGGATGCGAGTCAGCGGTTACACCCCGGCAATCACGCCCGGGAGCTGGCCGCGGACCTTACTCCCGATCGCGCGGTAAGATATGCGACAACAGTGCACTTAACCCATCCGGGATCGCTTTCCGGCCGGAGAAGAGGTGAGGACGATCGTTGCCGCACCAGGAGAGCATCATGTCATGAACACGTCGTCTCGAATTGAGATGAAGCACTCCTGATCCGAAGGAAGCTATCATGAACCGCACCCCGCAATTTTCCCGACGCAACATGCTAACTGGCACAGCGGCGACCGTCATCATGGCCAGCAGCGCCAGCGCGCAAACTGGCTCATCGCCTATCCCGTCGTTCGCAAGGACTGGCGACAGCATCGCGCAGGACCGGGCGTTTTGGCAGCAAGTCGCGTCGCTCTACGACGTCGATCGCAGCATGGCCAATCTGGAGAATGGCTATTGGGGCATCATGGCCAAGCCGGTTCTTGCCGAATACATCAGCCAGACGGAGAGGATCAACCAACAGAACACCGCCTATGCCCGCACGAAATTCGGTGCGGATTCCGACGCGGTCGTCAGCGCGCTCGCACGTACTGCCGGCGTCGACCCGGATGAGATCGCCATTACCCGCGGTGCGACCGAGGCGATGCAGAATCTCATCGTCAACTATAACCGCCTCCAGCCCGGCGATTCCGTGCTCTACGCCGATCTCGACTATGACTCGATGCAGTTCGCGATGGAGTGGCTGAAAGACCGGCGCGGCGTCGGCGTTTTCAAGATCGCGCTACCGGAACCCGCCACCAGGCAGACCATTCTCGATGCCTACGCCAAAGCCATCCGCGAAACGCCGAAGCTGAAGATGATCCTGCTCACCCATCTGAGCCATCGCACAGGATTGATCATCCCGGTCAAGGAAATCGCCGCGATGGCGCGGGAGAAGAACATCGACGTCATTCTCGACGCCGCGCATTCATGGGGCCAGATCGATTTTCAAATCGCCGATCTCGGCGTCGATTTCATCGGCTTCAATCTGCACAAATGGATCGGGGCGCCGGTCGGCATCGGCTTCCTCTATATCCGGAAGGGACGGCTGGACGCGATCGACCGGCACTATGGCGACGGCAGTTACGATCCGAACGACATCCGCACCCGCGTTCATACCGGAACCGCGAACTTTGCGACCGTCCTGACGCTTCCGCTGGCGTTGAAGCTGCACGAGGCCATCGGCACGCCCGCCAAGGCCGCACGCCTGCGCTATCTGCGCGACCGCTGGGTCGTAAAGGCGCGCGCGTTGCCGAACATCGAGGTGCTGACGCCGGACGAGCCGGGCCTGGCTGCAGGAATCACCTCGTTCCGGGTCAAGAACAAGGGATCGCGCGAGGACAACAATGCGCTGGTTGCCGCCTTGCGCGACAAGCACAAGGTTCTCACCGTGCGCCGCGATGGCGTAGCCAAGGGGCAGTGCATTCGTGTCAGCCCCGCGCTCTATACGACCGAGGAAGAAGTCGATCGCCTCGTTGCAGCTCTCGCGGCCGAGACGGGTACGGGCTGAAGCTGCGTTTCGCGCCAAGCATTCGAGTGAGACACGGTAATTTTTGTGATAGGCTCGGCCTTCTGTTCCGCGTTACCGCCGCTGCCCGACGGCGCATCGAGCCAAAGACCCCCTGGAAACGCATCAGGCCGCCGCGATCACGCCCTGAAGCTGCTCGCGCACCTTGCTCCCGATCGCGCGGTAGATCGCCGCGTGCGGTCCGTCCGGTTCGCTGTGCACCACCGGATTTCCGGAATCCGACGTCTCGCGTATCGACATGTGCAGCGGGATTTCGCCGAGGAACGGCACGCCCAGTTTTTCCGCCTCGTGGCGCGCGCCGCCATGGCCGAAAATGTCTGACTTCGTGCCGCAATGCGGGCACTGGAAATAGCTCATGTTCTCGACGATGCCGAGCACGGGCACGTTGACCTTCCGAAACATCGCCAGTCCCCGCCGCGCGTCGATCAGCGACAGGTCCTGCGGTGTCGAGACGATCACGGCCCCCTTCAGCGGCACGTTCTGCGCCAGCGTGAGCTGGGCATCGCCGGTGCCGGGCGGCATGTCGACCACGAGAATATCGAGCGTGCCCCAGGCGACGTCGCGCAGCATCTGGGTGATCGCCGACATCACCATCGGCCCGCGCCAGATCATCGCGGTGTCTTCCTCGACCAGAAAGCCGATCGACATGATGGCGAGGCCGAAGCGTTGCAGCGGAATCATCTTCTTGTCGTCGTTGAGCTGCGGCTTCTCGCGGATGCCGGTCAGCCGCGGCACCGATGGGCCGTAGATATCGGCATCGAGCAGGCCGACGCGTAGGCCGAGATCACGCAGGCCGAGCGCGAGATTGAGCGCGGTGGTGGATTTGCCGACGCCGCCCTTGCCCGAGGCCACCGCGATCACGGCGGCGATGCCGGGAATCTCCGCCTGCTTGGCCATCGGCGAGGCCGGGCTTTGCGGCGGCTTGTGCGACGACACCGGCTGCACGCCATGCGCATGGCGATGCGGCTGCGGCAGAGGCGGCGGCGCGGCAGCGCCCGCCTTGCGCTCGGCGGTGAGCGCGATCATCGCGGTGCTGACGCCGGGGATAGCGCGTACCGCAGCTTCGGCTTGCGCGCGCACGGTCTCCCAGGCGCGGGCTTCCGCCGCATCGACGTTGATCGAGAAGAACACCTTGCCGTCGGTGACCGCGATCTCCGACAGCACATTGGCATTGGTCAAGGGAACGCCGCGCGGCGACGCCACCTTGGCCAAAGCATCGAGAACCTGTTGCTGCGTTACGCTCACGGCGCATCTCCTAAATAAAACCGGATGCGACCCATAGAGCTTTGACGCGCAAAAGGCTACCTCGCTCCGATATCATCCGCGCGCTCGGAGGGGGCCGAAGCGCCCTGCTCCTTGGCGGCCTCGTAGTTCAGCTCGATCATGACGCCGTTCGGGTCATTGACGAAGATCTGCCAGAGATCGCCGCCCGGAACCTGACGGGAATCGTAGGCAAATCCCCCGGCCTCCAGCCGCCGCTTCATGCCGTCAAAGCCACGGCTGACGAAGGCAACGTGGTGGACCACGCCGGAATCCGGCTTTTGCGGCTCATCCGTCCTGGAAATATCGACCAGATGCACCACCGCCCGGCCCTCCGAATACATCCAGGCACCGGGAAAGGCAAAGTTCGGCCGGGCACCCTTTTCCAGGCCCAGAACGTCCTCGTAGAAGCGGACGGTATCGTCGAGCTTCCGGGTCCGGATGTTGAAATGATCGAGCAAGCCAACGCTCATGCCCATGCGATGCACTCCCTTTTTTGTGAGGTTCTTTATGAGGCCGCGATCCTAGCACAAAACCCGCCGCTACGGCCAAACGAAGCCGTTGCCCTCCGCGACGCAGGGTTTATGGTGCGGCTCCTCCCCAGGGAATACCGCCCGGCCTGATCAGATATTGCCGGCTCCCAAACGCAAGTAACAAGCTAAGAAACAAGGTAGCACACATGGCTAAAGTCGCTTTTCTCGGTCTCGGCGTGATGGGTTTCCCGATGGCGGGACACCTCGTGAAAAAGGGCGGCCATGAGGTGACCGTGTACAACCGCACCGCGGCGAAGGCGAAGGAATGGGCGGACAAGTTCGGCGGCAAGACCGCAGCGACGCCGAAAGCCGCGGCCGAGGGCCAGGACTTCGTGATGTGCTGCGTCGGCAACGACAATGATTTGCGCGCGGTCACGATCGGCGCTGATGGCGCGTTCGCCGGCATGAACAAGGGCGCGACCTTCGTCGATCACACCACGGCATCAGCCGAAGTCGCCCGCGAGCTCGATGCCGCCGCCACCAAGGCCGGCTTCAGGTTTATCGACGCGCCGGTGTCCGGCGGCCAGGCCGGCGCCGAGAACGGCGTGCTCACGGTGATGTGCGGCGGCAAGGAAGACGCCTATGCCGGCGCCGAACCCGTGATCGCGGCCTATGCGCGGATGTGCAAATTGCTGGGCCCGGCGGGTTCCGGGCAACTCACAAAAATGGTCAACCAGATCTGCATCGCCGGCCTCGTTCAGGGCCTGTCGGAAGGCATCCATTTCGCCAAGAAGTCGGGGCTGGACGTCCATGCCGTGATCGAGACCATCTCCAAGGGCGCGGCGCAATCCTGGCAGATGGAGAACCGCTACAAGACCATGAACGACGGCAAGTTCGATTTCGGCTTCGCGGTCGAATGGATGCGCAAGGACCTCTCGATCTGCATCGCCGAATCCCGCCGCAACGGCGCCAACCTGCCGGTGACCGCGCTGGTCGATCAGTTCTACTCCGAAGTCGAGAAGATGGGCGGCAAGAGCTGGGACACGTCGAGCCTGCTGGCGCGGCTGGAGCGCTGAGCGCGGGTCTGACTCAAAATGCGGCCAACGGATCGTGCTTCATAGTGAAGCTCGTCATGCCCGGGCTTGTCCCGGGCATACACGTCTTGGCTTCGCTCATACAAGAAAGGCGTGGCTGGCCGGGACAAGCCTGGCCATGACGAATGAGATGGGGGAGGGTCGCTGCCAACCGGTTAATTTAACCTCCGGTTAACGAGTTTCTTTAGCTCTTTAAGTCATCGCTTAAGGATTTGGGCCCAGAGATAGACAATGCAAAAAGCCCGCGCGGTTCGCGGGCAGGATTTGTGTTGTTTGATGAGTAAACCCGCAGAAAAGCCCGAAGTTGTGCAGCTTCCGGCCGAGCCTCAGGTGGTGACGCCGGTTAACAGCCGCCGTGCCGCCGCGCAGCGGGTGCGCGAGGCGCGCGATCGGTTAACGTCGACCAGTGGAACCCGCCCTGCGTTCGATGCCGAACTGCTTCGTCAATATGCCGAGACCCGGGTGTCGACCTCCTATGTCGTCATGCTGCTGGTGGTTGCAACCGGCATCCTGTTCGGGGTCTGGATGCAGCCGGCGTCGGCCGTGGCCTGGACCTGCGGCATGCTCTGCATCCACGCCGCCATCATCCGCAATTGCGCCCGCTTCCTGAAAGAGACCCCGTCCCTCGCCTCAACGCGCCGCTGGCGCACACGGTTCGTGTTGCTCGACCTGCTCTACGGCCTGTGCTGGACCGCGATCCTGATCCGCCCGGCCAGCATCGATGTCGCCTCGAACTCACTGATGATGTTCCTGATGCTGCTGGTGATCGCGGTGTCGAGCATGCTCGCGGCGAGCCTGCCGATCGCGGCGCTCGCCGCCACCGCCCCGGTTACGGCTGCGATCGCGCTCGATTTCGTGCTGAGCGGCACCTTCGACAATTACGTGCTCGCGGTACTCGCGCTCGCCGCCGAAGGCTATTTTGCGCTGCTCGCCCACCGCCTGCACTCGACGACGCTGGCGACGCTGGAAGCGCGCGCCGAAAAAGACGCGCTGATCGGCGAGCTCGAACAGGCCAAGGCGATCTCGGACGAGGCGCGGCACCGCGCCGAATCCGCCAACGTCGCCAAGTCCCGCTTCCTGGCGCAGATGAGCCATGAGCTGCGCACGCCGCTCAACGCCATCCTTGGCTTCTCCGAGGTGATGAAGAGCGAGATCTTTGGCGCCCATGCCGTGCCGGTCTACAAGGAATATTCCGCCGACATCCACAATTCCGGCGTCCACCTGCTCAACCTCATCAACGAGATCCTCGATCTGTCGCGGATCGAGGCTGGCCGCTACGAGCTGAATGAGGAAGCGGTCTCATTGGTCCACATCGTCGCCGACTGCCATCATCTGTTGAAACTGCGCGCGTCCAGCCGCGGCATCACCATTTACGAGGTGTTCGAGCACGACATGCCGCGGCTCTGGGGCGATGAGCGCGCGATCCGTCAGGTCGTGCTCAATTTGTTGTCCAACTCGATCAAGTTCACCCCGCAAGGCGGCGAGATCTGGCTGAAGGCCGGCTGGACCGCGTCCGGCGGGCAATATCTGAGCGTGAAGGACACCGGAAGCGGGATTGCCGAAGACGAAATCCCGATCGTCCTCGCATCATTCGGCCAGGGCTCCAACTCGATCAAATCCGCCGAACAAGGCGCAGGCCTCGGCCTTCCGATCGCCAAAAGCCTGGTCGACATGCATGGCGGCACCTTTACGCTGAAGTCGAAACTTCGCATCGGCACCGAGGTCATCGTCACCTTCCCGCCGGAGCGCGTGATGTCGGCGCTGGCGCCGTTGTCCGACGAGGCGCCGCCGCTGCAGCCGGAAACCGAAACCCCGGCGTCCGCCGACGACAAGCGCCGGGTGCGCAACAAGCCGATCATGAGCGCGGGCACAGGATTGTAATTCCGGTGCTTGCGCAGCTACGTAAAACCGTTTCACTATCTGAGCATGAGCATAGAAACGCCGTGTATCGCAGTCTGCATGATGGATCCCAAAACCAAACTCTGCTTCGGCTGCGGCCGCACGCTGCCGGAGATCGCGCGCTGGCACCGGATGGACAGCGCCGAACGGCTGGCGGTGATGGCGCTATTGCCGATGCGCATGGCGGACGCGGGACTAGAGCCGGTGCAAGCCCATCCCAAACGTGCCTGATCGACGCGCAGACGGGCCGCGGAGGCGCGCCATGAGCCGCATCGTGCTCGTCCTGCTATTGCTCGCCGGCACTGCCGGCGCCGTTGTCGCCTATGGCGACCCGCAGCAGATCGCACGTGCCAGCCAGCAGGTCTCGCAGATGCTGCGCCAGCGCAGTACGGCGTCCGCGCCTGCAGTGCAGATCTCGCGCGGTCAGGGTGGCGAATTCGCGCTGCGGGCCAAGATCAACGGCATCACCGCGCCGATGGTGATCGACACCGGCGCGACCTCCGTGGTGTTGACCTGGGAGACGGCGAAGGCGATCGGGCTGCCGCTTGAAATGCTCGAATACAATGTCGATGTCGAAACCGCCGGCGGTCACACCAAGGCGGCGCGGCTGACGCTCGACCGGCTCGCGGTCGGCCAGCTCGTCGAGAAATCAATTCCGGCGCTGGTGGTGCCGCGCGGGCAGATGAAGACCAATCTGCTCGGCATGAGTTTCCTGGACCGGCTGGAGAGCTGGGGCGTGCGCGCCGACAAGCTGATGCTGCACGGCTACCCCGAGCCGTCAGGCGGCAATCGGCGAAACCACACGGCCTTCGACTAGCGCCATGGCATCGCGCAGCACGGCTGTGCCAGCGCCGGGCCTGACACCGTTTTCGGCGAGATGACGACGGAAGGCGCGCGCGCCCGGCACGCCGTGGAAGGCGCCGACAAGATGGCGCGTGATCGAATGCAGCCGCGTGCCCTGCGCAAGCTGCTGCTCGATGTAGGGCATCATGGCCTCGAGGACGTCCTTCATGGTCGCATGCGACGCGTCTTCGCCGAACAGCTCCGGATCGACCGAGAGCAGCCGCCACGGCTCCTGGTAGGCCGCCCGCCCCAGCATCACGCCATCGACGTGGTTCAGATGTTCCTTGGCCTCGGCCAAGCTTGCGATGCCGCCATTGATGATGACGGGCACGTCAGGCAGCGCGGCCTTCAGCCGATACACCCTGCTGTAATCGAGCGGCGGGATGTCGCGATTTTCCTTCGGCGACAATCCGTTGAGCCAGGCCTTTCGGGCATGCACGATCAGTGCATCGACGCCGGCTGCGACTACGCCGTGCGCCAGCGCATCGAGCGCCACTTCCGGATCCTGATCATCGATTCCGATCCGGCACTTCACGGTGACGGGGATGTTGACCGCGCGCTTCATCGCAGCGACGCCGCGGGCAACGAGTTCGGGCTCCGCCATCAGGCACGCGCCGAAGCGGCCGTCCTTCACCCGATCCGACGGACAGCCGACATTGAGATTGATCTCGTCATAGCCGAAATCCTCACCTATCTTGGCAGCGGTCGCGAGATCGCGCGGATCGGACCCGCCAAGCTGCAACGCCACCGGGTGCTCGCTTTGGTCAAACCCGAGCAGCCTGACGCGATCGCCATGAATGATGGCGCCCGTCGTCAGCATCTCCGTGTACAGCAGCGCCCGCCGCGTCATCAGCCGATGGAACACCCGGCAATGCCGGTCGGTCCAATCCATCATGGGTGCCACGGAAAAGCGGTAGTCTAACATATTGTTTTCATTTAATTTTATTGTCGTCGATCGGTCCAACCGTTTTCTGGGCCTACAAATGATCGGAGCGATAGACGTAAAGCATTTTCCTTTCTTTTCAACGGCTTCATCCAACCACTCGATTATTCATTGAGCACGAATGAGAGCACCTTCCGGTGTCGCCCCATTCGACCAACACCGAATACCATGCCGCCTTGCATCGCCCAGTCCTGGATGGTCCAGGCCATTTATTTTCGCCACCATTATTTCGCCATCATCGAAATTGCCGCAAACAACATGGACTCTGGAGAACGTGACGCGCTTCGTCAGAAGGTCAATCAGACATATTTACCTTTCATTGATCGTGGTCTTGGCGACGGTAGAGCAAGGAACTTGCGCGCTCGGGTCGTGGACCAGCACTTTCGCTGTGAGAACCCGGCCGAGCAAATCGGCATGTAGGCAAGGCCTCTCGACTCGACGCTTCTGAAACGATCGCGCTTAGCGCCGATTGCCCGCCAGACGCAGCAGCATCATGAACAGGTTGATGAAGTCGAGGTACAGTGATAGCGCGCCCATCACGGCCTTGCGACCCGCCACAGTGGCGTCATCGCCACTGTCGTACATTCCCTTGATGCGTTGGGTGTCGTAGGCAGTGAGGCCTGCGAAGACGCCGACGCCGATGATGGAAATCACCCAGTCTAGTCCGCTCGATCTCACGAAGAGATTAACCAGACTCGCGATTACGATGCCGACCACGCCCATGAACAGGAAAGTCCCGAATCCCGATAGGTCGCGCGAGGTCGTATACCCCCAGAAGCTGAGTGCTCCGAAGGTCGCGGCCGAAATGAAGAACACGCGCGTTATCGAGGACTCAGTGTAGATATGGAAAATTGTCGACAGCGATAATCCCACCACCGCCGCATAGATGAAGAACAATCGCCGCGCGGCTTCCGCCGAAAGCGTGTTGATACGGGAACTGATATAGAATACCAGCGCCAGAGGCGCCAACATAAGCACCCACATTAGCGGACTCTGAAGCAGCGCAGGGCCGTGAACTGATAAGTTAGAAACGCGACAAGGCCGGTAAGGCCAACACCGGCGGCCATGTAATTATAAACGCGCAGCATGTAAGCGCGCAGGCCGGCGTCTACCGTAGTCGCATCGGTGGCGGAGATACCGCGGCCGGCTGCATTTCCATCGTAATTTGCCATAGTTCGTATCCTCCCAGTACCGCTCCTATTGGCCGCCCTTAGGCTCGCCAGAATATGGGCTCGTCCGGCGTTTCGAATGATCCGTATCGCTCCAACGCGACCAGAAGGTCATGGCGACGCCGACCAGAAACACCACAGCCAAAATCAAAAAGAGCGCGGATTGCTTGACCCACGAGATCGTCGGAACTGCCAGCGCCATAGCCGCGCCAAGAAAGCAGATTCGCAGCGAGAGAAGATTGAGCCCCGCGAGAAAGGTGCCAAGCGCCAGCAGTAACAGAAGTACAAGACTGGTAGCCGCCGCAGGCAAAAGTTGCTGAACGCGGGACAGCAGCATGATGTTCATGGCAGCCAAAACTGCAACCCAATGCAGCGCCTGCGTCCACATCAACCGAAAGCGAGCCTGCTTGTCATCAAGCCCTCCCCATTCCGTGGCAACACACACAGCACCCATCGCAATCGCCAAAAGCTCCCAATAGCCGACGAGAGGCCGATGCGACATATTCGTGTAAGCCACGCCTGCAATTGCCAGCGTGAGTATGGCGAGGAACGGTAGCTGCGCGCGCAAGAAGTGGAGCTTGCTGAAGCTGTGATCATCAGCGCCCTGACGTGGCGAAAAATCCAGTTCACTCATGGACAACCCAACCGCGATCCTTGCCTGGCTGCCCTGACGGTCAGCCAATATCCGGCAAGCCACGCTCTACCGCCTGCGCAGCGGACGGATCCGCATGACACACTTCACTTTGTGTGCGCGAACAGTGCCCTTCTGCCGCACCTCAAGATATCAGTTGATCCCCTTGGTGGGAACACGGAATCACCCTGAGGGAGAAACGCTCAGGCCCGTGATCATCTTTCCCGGGGGTCAAGGTCAGTAGGGCTGACAGATTGACGATCTTTTTCCGGATACCTCCGGTCTAACCCTGACTGACAACGCGTTGACGGCAACCTGGAAACGAACCGCTTTGTGTAAAATTTGCGCATGCGTCAGCAAATCTCGGCTCGATCGAGTGCCGACGGGTAATATCATGTCACCCTCAGCGAATTGATCCGATCGGAAACTCTCTCCCGGTGCACTGATCGCGCTTGTTGCTGGATTGATGATTGCCTCGGGCATCTTTGCCCTGCCTTCGTCCTTCGGCCGCACCATCCGGGCCCGCGGTACCTTGATTGCGAGTAGTAGCTTTACTCGGCTTGTACAACCTCGCGTCCGACACCATTTCGGTCTAGCAAGTTGCGAGCTACAATTGACCAATCCGGTTTGGGAGAAACAGACGTCAATCCAACGGGAGGTTTCCATGTCTGATCTAGTTGTTATCGTGTATCCGTCCGAGGCGAAGGCCGAAGAAGTCCGTCAACGTCTCTTCAAATTGCAGAAGGAATATCTAATCACGCTCAGCGACGCCGTGATCGCAGTTAAGACCGAGGCGGGCGCCGTCAAGCTTAACCAGCTTGTCAATACGACCGCCATGGGAGCGGCATCGGGAAGCTTTTGGGGACTCTTGATAGGAGTCCTATTCCTGAATCCGATCATCGGCGTCGCGTTGGGCGCCGCGTCCGGAGCGCTCGGTGGCGCGCTGACGGATTTTGGCATCAATGATGCCTTCATGAAGGAACTCGCGGCGAGTATCCAACCCGGCAATGCCGCTCTGTTTGTTCTCATCAAGAACATGACTGCAGACAAAGTGCTGAAGGAAATCAAGGATGCCGGAGGCGTCGTTCTGAAAACATCTCTCGACGAGACGAAGGAACAGCTATTGCGCGACGCCCTCGCTAAAACAGCGACCAGCGAAACGCCGCCGGAGACGGCAAAGTCGGTCTAACCGAATATAGTGAAATCGCGCCCGGCCACCGGTACGACGCCTCGAATGAGCGTTTTGAGGGTAGCCGGCGAACCTGAACCGGTTCGCCGTCGCAAGCTGGATGCCGTTCAAAGCCAATGCGGATGGCTCTCTGGACATCTACTTCCAGAACGAGAGCCCGGGGCCGGACAAGGAAGCCAACTGGCTTCCTGCTCCCAAGGCGCCGTTCAACCTGACCATGCGTCTCTATGGTCCGAGATCGGAAGCCCTCACCGGCAAGTGGAGCCCGCCGCCGGTGCTGAAATTCCCATAAACGGCGCCGACGAACCAACGTCCGCATGGGTATTGGACCGATCGATAGCAGGCAAACCCCTTCCACGTGGGGATCGAGGAAAAGACGTTGGCGCGCAAACGAGGGAAGCCTTACCCAAAGAAAAGCGGATCGCGTGATGAGCCCGTGGTTCAATCGAAAGCCCCCGCGTCCCCCGCCACAGAATCCAAGGCTTTCTCCCGGCGCGCGACATTGGGCATGGTGGCGGTGGCAGCGATCACGACTCTCGTTGTTGGTCTATTCGTTCAGTTCCGCTTTGGTGCGTTCGAGAAAGCCTCCCCTGCTCCGATTGCCGGTGCTGAAGTAACTTTCGTCGGTAGCGAGACCTGCTCCGGTTGCCACCAGGCCGAGGCAAAGCTTTGGCGCGGCTCCCAACATCAGCGCGCGATGGCGCATGCGACCGACAACTCGGTGCTGGGAAACTTTTCCGACACGACATTCGACTATTTCGGCCTAAAATCCCGCTTTTTCCGCAGGGACGCAAAGTATCTCGTTGAGACCGACGGTCCGGACGGCAAGCTCGCCACCTTTGAGATCAAGTACACGTTCGGCGTTGATCCGCTCCAGCAGTATCTCATCGAGTTTCCTGATGGCCGCTTGCAGGCACTGTCGATTGCCTGGGACACACGGTCAAAGGATAAGGGCGGACAGCGCTGGTTCCACCTCTATCCAAACGAGGCAATCCGCCACGACGACGTGCTTCATTGGACAAAGCTGAACCAGAACTGGAATTTCATGTGCGCCGAATGCCACTCCACCGGCGTTCGGAAGAATTATGACGCGATCGATGATCGATTC
This sequence comes from uncultured Alphaproteobacteria bacterium, assembly GCA_963774775.1. Classification (GTDB taxonomy): domain Bacteria; phylum Pseudomonadota; class Alphaproteobacteria; order Rhizobiales; family Xanthobacteraceae; genus Bradyrhizobium. The sequence goes on along the minus strand of CAVZGZ010000010.1, from coordinate 49,199 downwards.
GCGACGAGTTTTGCGGAGATCAGCGTCGGATGCGAGGCTTGCCACGGCCAGGGATCGCGCCATGTCGGCTGGGCGAAGGAAAGGAATAGCTGGTGGCCGCCGGGTAAGATCGACGATCCAACGAAGGGCTTGGCGGAGCGATTCAGCGAGCGCCGCGACGCAAGTTGGTCGCTCAATTCTGAAACTGGCAACGCGGCGCGTAGCAGCCCGCCGCGCGCGCTACGTGCCGAGGTCGAGACCTGCGGTCTTTGTCATGCCCGGCGCAGCCAGTTTTCGGAGGCTTGGTCGCCCGGGCAACCGTTATCCGACACCCACATGATCTCGCCAATTACGCGCGGCCTTTATCATGCCGACGGACAGATGATGGATGGGGAGGAAGCCTACAATTATGGCTCGTTCAAGCAGAGCAGGATGTTTGCGGCGGGTGTCACATGCAGCGATTGCCACGATCCCCATAGCTCCACGCTGCGGCTTGCGGGTGACGGCACCTGTCTGCAATGCCACTCTCCGGGGAAATACGCAGAAGTAAGCCACCATCGGCACGAAGCCGTGAACCCGCCCCTCTCCTGCGCCTCGTGTCATATGCCAACCCGCACCTACATGATCGTCGATCACCGGCACGATCATAGCTTCCGTATTCCGCGCCCGGATGTTTCGGTAAAGCTCGGCACGCCTAACGCATGCAATGACTGTCATGGGGACAAGACGCCGGAATGGTCCGCGGCGGCGATCGAGCGCTGGCACGGACCAAATAGAAGGGGCTTCCAGAGTTACGCGACGGCATTCCATTCCGCCTGGAATGACGAGGCGGACGCCTCGAAGCTGCTGGCTATCGTCGCCTCGGACAGAAACGCACCAGCCATCGCGCGGGCCGGCGCCTTGAGCGAACTCAGCGCCCGCACTACCCGGTCGATCCCAGACTCGGCGCGAACTTCGCTAACGGACCCCGATCCGACAGTGCGGATCGGGGCGCTCGATATGCTCCAGAATTCATCCCTTGAGCAAAGATGGCCGATGGCATCGCCACTCCTGGCCGATCCTGTTCGCGGGGTGAGACTCCGCGCGGCATCCATATTGAGCGATGCGCCGCCGTCTCGACTGTCCGAACCGGATCGCCTCCGCTTCGATCGCGCAGCGGAGGAATTCATTGCTGCGCAGAAGTTCAACGCGGACAGGCCGGAAGCCAGAACCACGCTGGGAGCCTTCTACGCGCGTCGTGGACGCAGTAGCGACGCGGAGTTGGAATACAAGGCGGCGCTTCGCCTGAGCCCGCAATTTGCCGGCGCATCCGTCAATCTAGCAGATCTATACCGGCAAACTGGGCGGGATAACGATGGCGAGAAGGTTTTGCGCTACGCCATTGAAATCTCACCCAACGACAGTGGATTGCATCATGCCCTCGGTTTGAGCCTGGTGCGGCTCAAGCGTCTTGACGACGCTCTCATCGAGTTCCGACGTGCGGCCAGTATGGACCGCAACAACGCGCGATACGCCTATGTCTACGGGGTGGCGCTACATTCGGCGGGGCGCCTGCAGGACGCGATCGGATATCTGAAGGAGACCGCGACCGCGCATCCCGGAAACTCCGACATCGTGATGGCGATTGTCGGCTTCAGTCGGGAAGCCGGAGATGCCGTCACGGCGCTTCAATATGCCGAACTAGCAGCTAAAATCGCTCCCGACGATCCGGCAGTCAGGAACATGATAAGCGAGCTTCGGCGTCAGGTACCTCCCCGATAGATATCCTCCAACATCAATTCTTGGGAAGCTTTCGAGCAAGCTGCTGGTCCTGAAGACAGGTATGGCGACATTTTTCCGGTGCACCCCATGGCTCGCAGCCTTTGCAATCTGGAAACGATTATCGGTCAGCTTTACCCGGCAACCTTGCTCGCAAGATTGGTATCTCTCGAGATCGAAGGCCGGCGCTGAGTGTCGCCTGGCAGCGCGATCCCTGGCCCGATCGGAAAAAAGTAGGTTTAGCCTCGTCGAGAGGTTAGGATTTAGAGTGGCCCGCTCACCTTTCTCAGGAGGTTCGAACATGGCACGGCACCTTTTCTTCGCTATTTCCCTCATAGGCATCGGAGTGCTCCTCAATTCACCGGCAGAAGCAGTGACAGACGCGGCGCGATGTGAGGACCAAGCCGCAAATTGCGTGGGCAGATGTGCCAACCCCGGTGGCGGGACGAATGATAACAAATGCATGTGGTACTGCGACCGGCAGGTGACCAGGTGTTTGATACGCGTGCATGGCACAGCCCGGCGGTGGTAGGCGGGAACGGCATCGAACCGCCGACATCCACTGAGCTGGCGGAACATGACCCAAGCCGTTGAAGACTTCTGGTTTTGGCACATCGCGTGATTTCGCTGCGCTGCGGAATTGGTCGCTATCGGGGCATAGCGGATTTTGGCAAGCCGATCGTCCGGCAGATCTATGGGCCTACTAGATCTTTTGGCGGGCCGCGTTTGTGCGTGCCTTTCTGCTGGCGACTTCTGCGGGACAACGAGCGCGGTTGATGCTTCCTACCGGCGTACTATCGGGCGATGCATTCCCTGTGACATCGAAATAGATTGCATCACTCGCCTCCGATGACAATTGCGAGCTCCTGAGCAGGGTAAGCCGTGCCACCACGTGAAACGGGGCTTCCGCCTCGTCCCACTCGACGCTTGCATTTTCGATCCAGAAATCGGCATCACGGGTCCCATTCCAATTCGATGAGGCGATCGCAAAGCCGGCAATGCGTACACTGGCTTGAGCGCGCGCCTGCGACAATTGACCGCGCAAATCAGACCGGCGATCAGTCAGGTTGGCCGTCACAAGGCGTTCGAGGCGCCCGAAGCCCAACGCCGAATTTAACTCAACAAACCTACTTATGTGTACGCATCGTCGCGCGGCACTTGGAGTGGGAGCGGCTTCTCAGATCGCGAACGTAAGCCACGTATTCCAACTCGTCGGTCGGTTTTGGCTCCAAACTCAAAATACGACTTCGCGCCAAGGAAGCCCTGCATTCCGTTCAGCGGAAAAATGCATCCCAACTGGGGACCGGCTGCGAAGACCCGCGACTCGAACGAACCAACCAAGTTGCCGGTGCCGCTGTCTCCGCTAACCTGGTCATAGGCGTAGCCTACGAGGCGACAGAGAACTGCTTGGACAGGAATTGCGAGTTGGCCTGAAGTTCGCCAGCGTCGAGTGCTGCCTTCGGCGCCACATAATCAGAGAACTCGATCAACTGGATATCCAGCCCCTTCCTCGCGGCGCGCCGTGTTGGCGGCAGCCAGGATATCAATGACCGAACAGCAGATAGCTGCGGTCGATGTCGCGACGGTCTTTCGTTTCCTCGGTCCAACCGACGGCCCGGCGATAGCTGCCGAGCAGCGCATTTTGCCTCAACGCCGCGAGATCGACATGCTGCGGGACTTCCGCGAACGGTGAGACGAACAGCGCATCCTCGGGACAATAGAGTTCGCACAGAAAGCACGTCTGGCAATCGCTTTGACGCGCGATGACAGGAATTCCATCGGTCTTGTCGAACACGTTGGTAGGGCACACGTTCACGCAGATGTCGCAGGACGTGCAGCGCTCGGCATCGATTACCTCGATCATTCCGCCGCCTCCGCATAGGCTGCCCCGGCAAGCGGGCGCGCCGAGGTCCAGACGTCATCAAGACCGCCGGACGTGATGTAGTGACGCTGACGGTCATCCTGGTCGGGAAAATCGTCACGACGGTGCATGCCGCGGCTCTCCTGTCGCGCCAATCCGCTGCGGTACATCCAGCGTGCCGTTGCCAGCATGGATGCGCTCTCGCGGGCGCGTAACACGTCTTCAGCGGCGGCCGCATCCGCCTGTGAAACTCCGGTCCAGAGCGCATCGAGTTTCTCAAGCGCCCCACCGAGCCGGCCCGCTTCGCGAAAGTAATTGAGCTCGTAGGGAAAGACCTCGTCCTGAACCGCCTTGGCGAGTTCGGCCGGCTTGAACGACCGCTCGGCGCGCCGGCGCAGCGCCACGGTCCCGGCGGATGATAGCCTTCGCCCGCGTGTGGGACCGGCATGGCGCGCATAATCGGCCGCCCCCTGTCCGGCGAACGTGCCTGATGATATTGCCCAGGCGGCGTTGTGGCTACCACCGCCGGTAAAACCGCCGCAGATCAGTTCGCGCGTCGCTGCGTCACCCGCTGCATAGAGCCCGGGAACTGTAGTCGCGCAATTGTCGTCAACGATCCGAAGGCCACCGGTGCCGCGCACGGTGCCCTCAAGCCGCAGGGTGACGGGAAAGCGATCGGCAAATGGATCGATGCCGGTGCGATCGAAAGGCAGGAAGAAATTCGGCTGCGAGACACGCATCTGGCGCTGCACGTCGCCATCGGCCTTGTCGAGCCGGGCATAGACCGGGCCTTTCGTCAGCGCACGGGCGATTGCCGAGCGGCCGCCCTTCGAAGCAGCGCCGGGCACGACGCTGCCGTCTTCGTAAGTGAACGTGGCCCAGCCATAGAAGAGCGTCTTGGTTACCGAACCGAATGCAGCCGAGATTGCATAGGGGTTGGAGAATTCCATGCTGCTGAATTCAGCGCCCGCCTCCGCGGCCATAAGGTAACCGTCGCCGGTCAGCACGTTCGAGCCCAGCGTCTTGCTGAGGAAGGCACATCCGCCGGTCGCGATCACGACAGCCCTGGCGCGCACGGTCCAGCGATCGTGTTTCTGGCGGCGCAGGCCACTTGCACCTGCAACGGCTCCCTTCTCATCCACAAGCAGCTCGAGCGCCGGGCTGTGATCGAGAATGGTGACGCCGGCCTGCTTGGTGCGCTTGCGCATCAGCCGCATATATTCCGGTCCTTGCAGCGAGTTGCGCTGGGACTTGCCGTTGTCGTCCGCCGGATAGGGATAGCCCCACTCGGCCAAGCGGTTGCTCTGCTCATAGGTGCGATCGAGCACGCGCGCCATCCAGCGGCGGTCCTGCAGATGCCCCCCCAGCTTCTCGCGATTGGCCATTGCCGCCTCGCGCAACGCGGGCTCCGGATCGACGTACCAGACGCCGGTGCCGGCTGCGGCGGTGGCGCCGGAGGTCCCGCAAAATCCCTTGTCCGCTAGGACGACACGCGCACCCTGTTCCGCCGCGCTGATCGCCGCCCATGTGCCGGCCGGGCCGCCGCCAATGATCAGGACATCGGCATCGAACTCGACGGACCCCGTCGGCGCGGACACTCTTTGGGCACGCGTGAGTTGAACTGTCATCAGCCACTTCTCCGGGCAAAATCGATCGCGATCGGCATTGCGCCGCGCCACCACCGTTACGCGCGCGCTCGTCGCTGGCAATTTCAGATATTTGCGGAGACTTGGACGAAGCTTTCTCTGTCGCAGCCGACCGAAGAAGATTCATGTGGCGGCACATACGACATTTTGTTCCTACCGACGATGCGACATGAGAGTTGCGGCCACGGTGCAGCAACGGAGATGGATTTTTCTTTTTGCTCGCGTCTGCTCCCGATTCGTTTGCATCAGTGCCAGCACGCAGTATCTTGTGCATTACCTTCCATCAGAGCGTGGCAACCATGTCCTCCCGTCAGCGTCAGCTCAACGTCAACCTTCTCCACCCTGGCGTCTACGCTGCGGCATGGCGCGCTATCCTCGCACAACCCGATCATCCACAAAGCGCGCTCGATCGGGCAGTACGGGATCCCCGGCACGCCGCTGCCCTCCAAGGGCTTCTTCTGGGCGAAGGATAGCCAGCGAGGCGCCGGCGGAGGAGAAGACCGATGAGCAGAGCGGATATCCACCTCGTCGACGAGACCCATGAAATCGAACACCAGTTCCGCTCGGTCATGCGACGTCTCGCCGGCGGGGTGGTCGTCATTACCGCCGGGCGCGGTGACGACATTACCGGCATGACGGTGACCTCGCTGACGTCGCTGAGCGCGAAGCCGCCGCGGCTATTGGTCAGCATCAACCGTCAGGCCTCGTCCTTCCCTTTGATCGAGCGCCACCGGATATTCGGTGTCAACATCCTCGGTTCGGACCAACAGGCACTCGCTGACCGCTTCAGCAACGGTCGGCTGAAGGGCAGGCAGCGCTTCGAAGGCGCGGCCTGGACCGCCGGAGCGTCTGGCGTGCCGCTGCTCACCATGTCCCTCGCCACGATCGAGTGCCAGGCCGAGGAGATCATGGAGCGGCATTCGCACGCGATAATCGTCGGTCGCCTGCTCGGCATGGAACTGTCGCCTCGCCTGTCCGGCCTCGTCTACTGGAACGGCCAATATGTCGAGATCAATCACGACACCGACCTGGATCTGCTCGCCGAGGTGAGCATTCCCTTGGCGCATGTCCGCTGAGGTAACGCAGGATGAAACGATGAAGCATGAGATTCCGCCGCAATCACAACTCCTCGCGGCCGGCAGCGCGGGCGCCTCGCCGGCCCGCTGGCATCTCGACCGAATCGTCGCCGAACTGCGCGTCTCGCGGGAAGAGACGCACAGCATCCGCCGCGATGGCGAGGCGCGCCGCGCACCATCGCGGGATGCCCTCGAAACCATCCTCAACGGCCTGACGGAAGCGCTGTTTCCCCGACACTATGGCCAGTCCGACCTCGATGGCGAGAATATCGACTACTTCGTCGGCAATACCCTGAGCATTGCGCTGGATTCCCTGTGCGATCAGATCCATCGCGGCGCATTGTTCGTTGGCGACGACCTGTTGCCGGGATTTCGCCGCGAGGCGGCAATCGAACTGACGCGCAGCTTCGCCTCGCAACTGCCGGCCGTGCGCGGGCTTCTGATCAGCGACCTGCGGGCAGCCTTCGTCGGCGACCCGGCCGCACGCAATTTTCCGGAAATTCTGATCGGGTATCCCGGCATGACCGCGATCATCCATCATCGCCTCGCCCATCTCCTGCATCGCCTGGACGCGCGGCTGGTCGCCCGGTTGATGGCGGAGATTGCGCATGCCAGAACCGGCATCGATATCCATCCCGGCGCCACCATCGGGTCGGGCTTCTTCATTGATCACGGCACCGGCGTCGTCATCGGCGAAACTGCCGTCATCGGCGACAATGTGCGGATCTACCAAGCAGTCACGCTCGGCGCGCGGCATTTCCCGACCGACGATGAGGGCAGCGTGATCAAGGGCGACGCCCGCCACCCCACCGTGGAGGACGACGTCGTCATCTACGCTGGCGCCACGATTCTCGGCCGGATCACGATCGGCCACGGGTCGACGATCGGCGGCAATGTCTGGCTCACAAAAGATGTGCCGCCGAACAGCGTGGTGACACAGGCTACGGCGCGGAATACCCCTGCCGCGCCGTGATCGGTCTCCCCTGCATTATGCCGTCGCGGGCGCCTTCCAACGCGTGAAGCTCTGTTCCAATGCCTCAAGGATGGCGTTGAACGTCAGCCCGATGACGGTGATGCCCAGGATGCCGAAGTACATTTGCGGGATCAAGAAGCTGTACTGGCTGTTGATGATGAGATAGCCAAGGCCCGCCTTGGCGCCGACCATTTCGGAAGCGACCAGCACCAGCATGGCCGAGGCGCTGGCCAGACGAATACCGACAAAGATGGTGGGAAGCGAAGCCGGCAAGATCACCTTGCGGAACAACTGCTGCGGGGTTGCGCCCATGGTCCGCGCCGACTTGATCAGCAGCGGATCGACCTGCTTGACCGCTGCAATGGTGTTGAGCAACAGCGGCCAGGCGCAGCTATAGACCACCATCGTGATCTTTGAGAGTTCGCCGATCCCGAGCAGCAGGATGAACACCGGCAGCAACGCAAGCGGCGCGGTGTTCCGGCAGATCTCGATGAACTGATTCAGGAGGTTGCCGAGCCGGGCATACCAGCCGACCGCGAGGCCAAGCGGAACGATCAGGACGACCGATATCAGAAATCCGCTCAAGGCGCGCAGCAGACTGGCGGCGACGTCATCGTAGAGCTCGCCGGTTTGCGCAAGCTGCCAACCAGCCGCGATGACCTCCGAAAACGGTGGCAGGAACACAGCATCGATCAGCCCCAACCTGGGAGCAGCCTCCCATGCCGACAACAACACGATCAGCAACAGGGACCGATGCCCGACGGTCGCCAGCCGGCGGCCCGCAACGCGGATGAAATTGAGCGTTGATGAAGGTTTCGCCTCTGACCCGGTCAGCGAATCCGGCCGTCCCTGCGAGAGTTCAAGAAGCGTCAGCATCTCGAGGCTAGACATGTGCAACATCCTCCAAAGCGCGGGTGGCGCCAGCGCCGCCAGCCAGTTGTTGGCCCTTCAGCACTTCCTCACGCAGCAGCGACCAGACTTCGTGTCGCACGGGGCCGAAGTCAGGGAGCGAGCGAACGTCCTCTTCCTCGCTGCGCAGCGCTTCCGGAATCTCGACGATATGCTTGATGCGGCCGGGGCGCGACGTCATCACGGCGACCCGCTGGCCGAGCACGACCGCCTCGTCGATCCCGTGCGTGATGAAGAGAATGGTCTTTCCGGTCGCACGCCAGATGCGCAGCAGCTCACCTTGCAGCGTCTCGCGAGTCTGCGCGTCGAGTGCCGCGAACGGTTCATCCATCAGCAGGACCTCCGGATCGTACGCCAGGCTGCGGGCGATCGCGACACGCTGCTTCATGCCGCCGGAAAGCTCGTGCGGATAGCGGTCGGCGAAGGCCGTAAGGCCGACCAGATCGAGATAGTGCCGCGCGATCGCGCGGCGCTGCTTGGCCTTCAGCCCCGCGATATCAAGTCCGAATTCGATATTCTGGGCGGCGGTACGCCAGGGAAACAGCGCGTATTGCTGAAACACGATGCCGCGGTCCCGCGCCGGCCCTTCGATCGGCCGTCCGTCGAGCAGGATACGGCCGCTGGTCGGCGCCGTTAAGCCACCCAACAGATCGAGCAGCGTCGACTTCCCGCAGCCGCTCGGGCCGACAAGGGCCAGGAACTCACCGGGACGCACGTCGAGCGTGATATCCTCCAGCGCGGTGAAATGGCGCGCCGGACCGGCTCCCTCGCCGCGAACGACAAACTCTTTGCGGACTTGCTGGAAGCTGATCTTGATCGAGGTCATCGGACCTCCGCCGTCTTGCCCGGACGATAGTAGTTGAACTCATTGGTGTAGACGTCGGAGGCTTTGATCTGGCCCGGCTTGAACAGGCCATCCTTCTCCAGCCAGTCGATCCATACCTGGATCTCGCCATCGCTGATCACGCCGCCCTTGGCGGCAACTCCGGTACTTTTCCAGTACTTGATCGATGAAGCGTCCTCGTTGCGTTTGCGCTCGGCGATGATCTTGTCGAACCTGGCCCGCACCTCTTCTGGCGGGGTCGTCTGCGCCCACTCAATCGCACGCGAAATCCCCTCGGTCAGCTTGCGGGAGGCATTCGGATTGTCCTTGATGAATTTTTCGCGCAGCACATAGGCGCCGCCGGTGAACTTGCCGAACAGATCGGTATCGTTGAACAAGGAACGAATTCCGCCGCGTTCGAGCGCTTTGTCGCGCAGGACGCCGCTGAGCGCGCTCACCTCGACCTGGCCCTGGCGCAGCGCCTGTTCGCCCGAGACCGGCGGAATCGCTACAAGCGTTACCTGCTTTGCTTCAGTAACGCTGAGGCCGTTTCGCCCGAGGTATTCGCGCAGCACGAACTCCAGATGCGCGCCCAGCGTATTAACCGCGACCTTCTTGCCGATCAGGTCGCGCGCCGTCTTGATCGGGCTGTCCTCCTTCACGTAGTAGCCGTAGTAGGTGTTGGCGTCGGACCCGTAATAGCCTACCACGGCCTTGATCGGGGCCTTGGCCGCAATCAGCTTGAGGATCGCGCCATAGAAGGCGCCGCCGACATCGGTATCGCCCGTGACCACGGTCTGGATGTCCTGCGGCCCGCTGATCGTGTTGCCGACCCATTTGAGCTTGAGCGGCGCCAGATAGCCGAGGTCCTCGGCAAGCTCGGTAAATGTCACCTGCCCGGCCCAGCCCTGGTAGCGGATCTCGGTCTTCTCCAACGGCTCGGCAAGAGCCTGGCCGGCGAAGCCGACGGCCAACGCCGAGGCCCACAAAAGGTGCAGCGCCTTTCGCGCGGCACTCATTTGTGAACGGACGCGCACCGGACGGAGTGATCGAAACAGAGACGTCATGGATAAATTCCTCGGTGTGAGAACTGGCACTAGGCGGCTTTGGCCGCCTGGGGCTTTGTGGCCTTGATGCGGGTCGTACTGCGGCGTCCGTCGATGCTGACTGGTACGTCACCGTCGATGGTGGCGCGGCGCACCACGCGGTGCTGGTCGCCGTAATCGTTGACCGCGTAGTGCTGCGTCGCGCGGTTGTCCCAGATCGCGACGTCGCCGGCCTGCCAGTTCCAGCGCACGGTATTCTCGGGCGCGGTGATGTGCGCCTGGAATAGGTCGAACAGCTTCTGGCCGTCATATTTCGGCAGGCCGACAAAGCGCTGGACGAAATTGCCGAGCACCAACGTGCGCTCGCCGGTTTCGGGGTGGACGCGGACGACAGGGTGTTCGGTCTCGTAGATCGTTCCGGTGAAGACCTCATCGAAATGTTTTCGATCGGCCTCTGTGGCGCGCAATTTCACCGCATAGTCGTACGCGTTGCTGTGAACGGCCCAGAGCTCGTCGGCGAGCCGCTGCAAGGGCGCAGGCAGATCGAGATAGGCCGCGGCCGTATTCGACCAGACGGTGTCGCCACCAAACGGCGGGATCACGACGCCACGCAGCACCGATATCTTCGGATAGGCATCAACAAAAGTGACGTCGGTATGCCACTGGTCGGCGCGTCCGCCACCCCTGCCGGAATCGAGCTCCAGGATCGACGACGTGCCCTTGATCGCACCGACGGTCGGATGCGGCACCAGTTCGCCCAGCCGGATAGCGAAACGTTCCTGCTCGGAGTCATCGAGATGGTTCTGGTCGCGGAAGAAAATGACCTTGTGCTCGAGCAGCACCTTGTTGATGGCACCGATGGTCTCGTCCGAAAGATCGCCCGATAGTTTGATGTTCCTGATCTCGGCGCCAAGCCTCGCCGCACGCTTGACGATGTCCGCGCGCGGGATGACGTTATCAATGGCTGTCGTTTTGCTCATGATCGTGCTCTCGTCACTGCGATCCCCTGGATGAAGCTCCGCCATGCGCCGATCGCAAGAGCGCCGGCGGAGATAAACGAAATCATTTCAGGCTGCGGGCCCTACTCGGCCGCAACGTGCTCCGACAAACGGCCGGAGCCGCAACATCGATCACCGGGATCCGATTGGAGCATGATGAACGCCCTCGCTTTGAGGCCTTGAATGGTAAAAGCGATCAGCCGCCAGTCAATGAAACGAAACCAGCTTTGTTTTCGAAGACGAGCAACGAACGCTTCGCCGCCGATGCCTACGCTGAAACATTTGCAATGATGACGGCTCGCCCGGCTGCAAGAGGAACGAAATTTGACGCGACGCAACCCACTTATCGTCCGGGCAGGCGATAACATCGCCGCAGCCGCCGCCGTTTCTCGTCACGGCGAATGCCCTCGTCTTTGATTGGCGCTCTGCTCGCAAGCTTCATGCTCGCATCCAACCCAATAACGCAAACTCATTTCATCGACATCAACGCGACCGAGGACGTAGAGTCTTGACCACTGCAGCTCACCGGACGAGCACGCAGAAGCAATGACGAACCGCCGAACATACTTTCCCAGGCGTCTTCCTCCTCCACCAATGCACGCGGGTCCTACATATGAGCGAACGACGGCAGCTTTCCCTCAACTTCTTCATTTATCCGGACGGTCATCACGAGGCCGCCTGGCGTCACAGGGCTTCGACAGCCGACCGTATCCTCGACGTCACGTATTATCAGGAGCTGGCGCAGCGCGCCGAAGCGCACAAGTTTGATGCGGTGTTCTTTGCCGATGGCCCGGCGCTGGCCGACAACGTCCGCTATGCCCAGCGTTTCCGGCTCGAGCCGATCACCTTGCTCACCGCAATCGCTTCCGCCACCAGGCGCATCGGTTTGATCGCAACTGCATCGACGACCTATACCGAACCGTACAATCTGGCACGTCTGTTCGCTTCGCTGGATCACATCAGCGGCGGTCGCGCCGGCTGGAACATCGTCACCACAAGCACACCGCAGGCGGCGCAGAACTTCGGCTTGCCCGAGCATCCACCACATGGCGAACGCTACGAGCGCGCCCGGGAGTATCTGGATGTCATCACGCGACTGTGGGATAGCTGGGAGGATGACGCTCTCGTCAACGATCCCAGGTCGGGAGTATTTGCCGACACCAGCAAGATCCATACGATCGATCACGTCGGAAAGCATTTTCGAGTTCGCGGACCGCTGAACATCTCGCGGACACCGCAAGGAAGGCCGGTCTATGTCCAGGCCGGCTCGTCCGATGACGGGCGTGCTTTCGCGGCGCGCTTCGCCGAAGCGATCTTTACGGCGCATCAGACGCTTGCCAGCGCGCAGGAGTTCTATGCCGACATCAAGCGTCAGGCCAAAGCCTTCGACCGCCATCCTGACCAGATCAAGATTCTGCCGGGCATCAGCCCGTTTATCGCGAGCACGCAGGTCGAAGCCGATCGGTTGCAGGACGAGTTCAACGAATTGATTCAGCCGGAATATTCGTTGACCCAGCTCCGTCAGATGATCGGGCTCGATCTCTCAGGCTTCGATCTCGACGGCCCTTTCCCGCGGCACCTGATCGATACGGAGGGCGCCCGCGGCGTCGCCAGCCGCTTCAAGCTGGTGGTCGACATCGTCGATCGCGAGAAACCTACCATCCGCCAACTGGTGCAGCGCCTGGCCGGCGCCCGCGGGCATTGGGTGATCGCCGGACCGCCGGAAAAGATCGCGGACAACATCCAGACCTGGTTCGAGAACGGCGCCGCCGACGGCTTCAATGTCATGCCGCCCTGGCTGCCGGGCGGGTTCGACGTTTTCGCTGAACAGGTCGTGCCGATCCTGCGCAAGCGCGGCCTGTTCCGCGAGGAGTACGCCGGAAAGACCTTGCGCGACCATTACGGCCTGACGAGACCTGCCAGCGTCTTCTCCAACACCATCCGGGCGATCGCGTGATCGCCGGCTCCCCTAACGTCGGCCGACGGCCGCGCCGCGTTCATCGGCGGTTATGTCGACGCGTGGGTCTGCGAATCGTGACGTGAATCGTCGCTCACCGAGCGAGGCTGAAAACTACGCCGCCTCGTAGGACGGAACGGGCAATGCTGTCACCGATTTGATCTTTTCCATCGCGAAGCGCGAGGTCACATTCTTCAGCGCGATCGAGCCGATCAGCTTCCTGTAAAAGATATCGTAGCTCCGCATGTCGGCGACGACGACGCGCAGCATGTAGTCGACGTCCCCGGCCATGCGGTAGAACTCAATGACTTCAGGCATGGCACTGACGGCTTGCGCGAATTTCTTCAGCCACGCATCGGAGTGGTCGCTGCTCTCGACCGACACGAACACCGACAGTCCAAGACCGATCTTGTTCTGGTCGACCAGCGCGACCTTGCCGGTGATGATGCCTTCGTTCTCCATACGCTGGACGCGCTTCCAGCACGGCGTGGACGAAAGGCCAACCCGCTCGCCGATCTCGGCCACGGATAGCGATGCATCTTCCTGAAGCACCCTGAGGATCTTCCGGTCGATCGCATCGATGCGACGCACGGCTTCCGGAGCAGTCGCGATGATATCCGCCATGCACAGAACCTTCTTCCAAATTTCTTGCTGTTTGCCATGGTAATTAGAAAATAATTCCCGACAAGCCACCTACTGTTTCAAAAAAAGTAGCCGTGAGAGAAAGTCTTGCTGCTCTGACTCCCTTGGCCAGCCTAAGACCAGCGCGCCTGCCATGGCTTTCCGAAAACGAGCGATCGAACGCAGCCAATGTTTTGTAATGGCCGCCCTGCGCCAGAAGCGGCCGATCGCGCGCACCCTCTTGAAAGCGCTAGAACATCACTCGGCATAAAGTGGAGCGCTCGCGATTGGGCGACGCGGAGGGCGGGATGGCGGAGGATCCCTCATGCCTGCACACCCTACCAATCGAGGCCAACGACCTTGGAACAGGGGATTGCTCATCGGCCAGAAGAAACCTCTTGAGCCAAAGCACGTCTGGTCCATTCGAGTTCGACTGGAACTCGCGCGATCCAGGCGCGATCTTGCAATCTTCAACCTGGCAATCGACAGCAAACTTCGCGCCTGCGACCTGGTTAAACTGCGACTGGACGACGTTTGCTTAGGAGCGAACGTGCGGCATCGAGCAATAATCGTCCAAAAGAAGACAGGTCGGCCAGTTCAATTTGAGATCACGGAGCAGTCGAAAACTTCAATTGAAGCCTGGTTACCAACGCTCCGAACGATTAACTCCCGATATCTATTTCCAAGTCGACTTCAGGCCAGCCCTCACATATCGACCCGCCAATATGCCCGGCTAGTGCATCACTGGGTCAAGAGCATCGGCTTAGAGGCCGCCTCTTACGGCACGCACTCAATGCGGCGCACGAAGGCCGCCCTGATTTATCGCAAGACCGGTAACCTTCGCGCTGTTCAACTTCTCCTCGGCCATTCGAAGCTAGAGAGCACCGACGCACTGAGTATGGCAGAGCAGATCGAGCTTTAATCACCTACCGCCGGCATCACCCCGGTGGTCCCTTCGCGCCAGAACCTTGTCCCTCGGCAACTGGCGTTGGTCTGGAGATATTCGGCAAACACCTCGCTCTGCTCCGCGATCTGATCCCTGAGATCCGGCGTGTTGCCGTCCTTTTGGGCGCCACCGGCGGCCTGAACCAGGCGCTCACGATAAGCAGCGTCAAAGCCGCGGCCCTGTCGCTAGGGGTAGAGCTTCTGTTTTTGGACGCGGGCGGACCAGAGGATTTTGATAGAGCCTTTGCAGCAATGTCGAAGGAGCGCGTGCAGGCGCTCTTTGTCCGTGGGATCTGGTTCAGTGCGGAAACGCCGATGCCGCGGAGCGGTCCGACATCCTGCACTGGCGTGTCATAGCGCGTCGTGTGTACGGCCGCCTCGTCCGAGACGTCGGCCATGAAGAGCATGCGCCTGGCGCCGCTGTGATCCCTGATCTGGTCGAGTTCGCGCGGTGAGAGCCGCGGATTGGCAACAATCGGCCAGACATCGAGGCGGCTTGCCGCGAACAGGAGACAGGCGAGCGGGATCGAGTTCTCGCTGACGAGCATCATGCGATCGCCGCAGCGGATGCCGAGCGCACGCAGCATATCCACCGTGTCCCCAACCGCCCGATCGAGTTCGCGATAGGTCAGGACGCCCTTGTCATCGATGAGCGCCGTCCGGTCGGGCGAGGCGGCGACATACGGGTCCATCACCTCATGGATACGGTGCGGCAAAATATCCACGATCTCTGCTGCGGCCTGCTGCCAATTCACCACTGACACCTCCCGTGCAGAGCCCTTTCCGGGCTCGGTTCGCTCTGGGTGCTATGCTACGTTCGCCGCGCGAACTCGATCAGATCAGGGATCATAGCGGCGCCTGGCGCATGTTCTTCACGGCTGAAGTCTCGGAAGAAGCGGCTGCGCACGCGACGCGCTATGACGCGCCGGTGCAGCATGTTGGGCCGCTCCACGGCGAACTGGTTTCGACGCCCGAGGGGCCTCGGCCCGGAATCGCTCGCCAGGCAGGCCTTCCGGGCGGCGACGCCGCCCGAAACAAGCAGCTTATGCATCAGCAGCCCGGGTAACGAAGTCCCTCTTAAGGCGTTCATAGAACGACGCAACTGCGGGTGAGAGGGGGCGACCTTTCACGCGAATGAGGCCGTAAGGCTCAACCATCAAGGACTCCGTAAGACGGAGTGTGCAGAACTGACCCTTCCGCAACAACAGATCGGCGACGGGTGAGGCCATTGGGGCTATCGCGTCGGTACCATCCAGGAGAACCATCATCGCAAGGAATGAAGAAGTCTCGATGATGCGATCCGGCAGAGCAACGCCGTTGCCCCGCAATAGCGCCTCCACGGCTCGTCGTAAAAGCGAGCCGCGGTGTTGGAAAATCCAGTCATATTTGGTCGTGTCAGGTAACGGGCACACGTCGAGCGAGGCAAGTGGGTGCGTGTCGCGGACGACGAGGCATGCGCGCTCCTGCGAGAGTTCCTCGTAGTCGAATAGTTTTGGATCGACGCTGGCGGGAATGCGCGCGACGACCAGATCGAGTTCGTTCGCCAGAAGCCGCGACACTAGGATGTCACTCGTCTCAATCTCGAACGTGACGGCCAACCGTGGCATATCTTGCCGTAGTGCGCCCAACGTGACGGCCACCGTGTCTACCGCGGGCGCCATCACACTTCCGACGGCAACTCGTCCGCCACGACCGTTGCGCAGGGCCACAAGTTCTTCTTCGGCGACGCTGATCTCAGTCAGCGCGGTTTGAGTATGCCGTAGGAGTACCTCGCCATAGATCGTTGGAACGAGACCGCGCGGGAGTCGGTCGAACAGGCGCGCACGCACGATCGTCTCGACCTGGGACAGGAGTTTGGATGCGGCCGGCTGCGAGATCCGCAGATGCACGGCGGCGCGCTGCATTTGTCCATGGTCCCCGAGCGCCTGAATCAGCCGGAGTTGCCGCAAGGTGAGGCCAGCGATAATCAGCGCGTCCACGTGCTCTCCAGCATCGATTTGCCAGTTTCCTTGTGGTGGTTGGCGCCGGCCGGCGCTTCGGTGAAGCGGAATTTGAGATCGGTCATAGCCTCGATCCTGCCGCAACACCTCGAGCGCCGGCGCACACCACCGGGCCAATCCCCTCGCAGCCAAGGACTCCGATGTGGCGTGCGCTGTTGGCAGACAAGGGGATCTCCGGAATGACGACAGCTTGATCTACGGCGTCAGCACGGCGCGGCCGACGAGATGGCCCTGCCGCAGGTTGTTGAGCGCGTCGTTGGCTTTGGCGAGCGGCATTGGGGTCATCGGGATCGCGGGAATCTTCTTCGCGCGCACGAGATCGAGCAATTCCTGCGTTTCGCGCAAGTTGCCGACATAGCTGCCCTGGATGGTGACCGCCTTGATCGGGATTAGCGGCAGCGCCCAGGTCGCGCCGCCCCCGAACAGGCCGACGATGACGAGCTTGCCGCCCTTGGTCAGGCAATCGAAGCCGAGCTGCGAGGTCTGCGCGTTGCCGACCAGATCGATCACCGCGCGGATCGGGCCGCCGGCCTTCTTCTGGAGTTGCTCGAGCGCATCCGGCGCCTTGCCGTCGACGGTCGCGAGCGCACCGGCGGCCTCCGCCGCCTCTCGCTTCTTGGCATCGATATCGACCACGATGGCGCCCTTGCCGCCCATCGCCATCAGGAGCGACAGCGCCATCAGGCCGAGGCCGCCGGCGCCGAAGATCACGATCGGGGTGTCGAGGTCCTTCTCGACCTTCTTTAGCGCGCTGTACGTGGTGACGCCGGAGCAGGCGTAGGGAGCGGCGGTGACGGGATCGAGCCCCTTCAGATTCAGGAGATATTTCGGATGCGGCACCGTCATGTGATCCGCATAGCCGCCGTCGCAATAGACGCCGAGCGAATTCGGCTTGATCGCGCACATGTTCTCGTCGCCGGCAAGACAGGTCGGGCATTTACCGCAGCCCAGCCAGGGATAGGCCAGCGCGATGTCGCCTATCTTGAGGCCACCCTTGTCCGCCTCTGTCACCTCGGGCCCGAACGCCGCGATCTCGCCGACCGTCTCGTGGCCCATCGTGAGCGGCAGCCGGACGCCGCGGTCCTTCAGCGACAGCGGCTTGCGGCCGTGACCGAGATCATAGCCGCCTTCCCAGATGTGCAGGTCGCTGTGACAGACGCCGGCAGCCCTGACTTTGATGAGCACCTGCGTGCCCTGCGGCTGCGGCGTCGGATTATCGGCCTCCATTAGTGGAGCGTTGAATTCGACAATCTGAAAACTCTTCATCGTCGTTCTCCCGAAGGCCTTGCGTAGGTCAGGTTGTGCCGAAGAGCCGCTCGCGGCTCGCTCGGCGCGATTTCGTCCCATACTTTCTTCAGATTTGCGTCCATCCAGAAGACCGCTTCAACGGCTGAGGTCGCAGAAATATTAACTGCTTGCATCGCTTGTTCGCTTCCCAATTTGTTCGCCAGGCGAACAATAATGTTGCAAAGCGGACAACATTAGTTCGAGATAGGGATCGTGACAAGGTGATCGATGAGCAAAGCAAGCAACGCTACGTTCGAGCGCGGCTTTCTCGGTGGTCGAGGCACTTGGAAGGCCGCCTGGACGCTACACGCTGGCATAGACCGCCGATTGACGGCGCGAGCGGCCTAGCTTCCTGGACGATCGCGATTCAATCCTGGACGCGGTCGACCGCAGCCTCGCCCTCGACGCGCAAGTGAAGGCGTCGGTCCCGCGCTTCTTCGTTGGTATAAAAGTGCGATCGCTTCGGAAGCGGTCCGCGCCTGGGTTCGCCTCAGCCGGCGCGTTTCGGCCGGCCCAATGAACGCGACGCGGCCGTGAACCTGAACAAAAAATCTCCGAAACTCTTGGCAGCCGGCGAAAGGCTCTGCCCGTGGCGAGTAGAAAAGCAAACTTGCCGATAGACCACAGGCCCATCCACGGCAAGTGTCACTAGTCCAAGCGGCGAGATCATGGGCAGGGCAGACGAAGGCAGCGCGGTCACGCCGAGGCCCGCGTTGACCATTCCGAGCGCAGTGGTCAGATACGATACCTCATGCGCCGGTTGCAAGAGTAGCGCGGAAGAATTGGCGGCAAGATCGATCTGCAGACGCCTTGAATAGTCGCTTGTGAGACTGACGAATGGGTGCTCCAAAACATCATGCCATTTGACCGATTTTCTTTTCGTCAGCGGGTGATTTGCCGGGCAAACGATCTCGAAGCGATCCTTGAACAACGGCTCCTCCTTGAGGTCCGGCAAGGTGTCGCGCTGAGGAGCGACGGCAAAATCAGCTTCGCCACTTATGACGCGAAGGAGTGCTTGCTCATTCAGCGAATCCAGCAAGCGTACATGAATCGCTGGAAAGCGCTTTCGATATTCGACCAGTGCCTTCGGCAGCAGGGACGACGCGTAAAGCGGAGTACAGGCAATCCGTACGGTCCCGCGCAGCTTGTCTCGTAATTGCCGGGTACTTTCGACAGCGCTATCGAGATCCTGGAGGACCTTGAGAGCAAGCGGGTAAAAATCGGCCCCCGCCAACGTTAGCCTGATCTTTCGAGTACTCCGGTCGAAAACCCGGATGCCCAGTTCGGCCTCCAATTCTTTAACGAGCAGGCTTAAGCCCGACTGCGTCTGACGATGGCGTTGTGCCGCATCTGTGAAGCTTCCGGCCTCCGTCACGTTGATAAAAGCGCGCAGTTGTCTGAGATTTGGACTCATACTGAATCCTTCTTAATCGATCAGGAAAACAGGATTGGACCATAAGACATGGTGCTTTAGCGTGCAACCCGGTCAATTAATGGACAGATCATGTTGCGCTTCGATCCAAACCTACGATGGCTATTCACAGAATTGCCGATGATCGAAAGATACGCTGCTGCTGCAGCGGCTGGATTTAAGGGGGTTGAAGTTGCCTTCCCTTACGAATTCCCGGCGCGTGAGGTTGCGGCACGTTTGAGTGATAATGGCCTTGATTTAGTGCAAATTCTTACCCCTTGCGATTGGGCGGCCGGAGAGCGCGGGATCGCGGCCGTTGCTGGTCGGGAAGCCGACTTTAGGGCGAGCGTCGGAATCGCGATCGAGTATGCGGTCCAGGTGGGAAAGCCGTTGATCCACGCAATGGCCGGCAACCTCGAACCAGGCGTCGATCGCCGCAAGGCGCAGGCCACTTTCTTGGAGAATATTGCATTCGCGGCCGATCAGGCTGCCGCCGAAGGCTTGACGATCATTCTCGAGCCGTGCTGCACGGATCGCTTTCCAGACTATTTCTACCATCGGCTCGACGAAGGCATCGCCGTAATCAAAGAACTCGGCCGTGACAACGTAAAGCTTTGCTTCGATACCTTCCATGTGCAGAGCGAAGAGGGATCGTTAACGCAGCGACTACGCGAGTCCTTTCCTCATATCGGGCACATCCAGGTCGGTGACGTCCCGGGCAGGCATGAACCGGGTACTGGCGAAATCCGCTTTCCATTCTTGTTCGACGCGATCGAGAAGTTGGGTTGGTCGGGCTGGATCGGTTGTGAATTTTCTCCGTCTGCGTCGCGCACCGACGAATGCCTTGATTGGGGCGCGCCTTACGGGGTCGGTGCCGCCCTTGGTCGATAGAAGGTTGAACGCTGCAGTTCTCTGCGCTGAGTTTTCCTTGCTTTAGTATAACCGGAGCCATCCATGCTTTCTGCGGCTGATAATGAAATGCTCACGCGCACTGGCGCCGCAACGCCGATGGGCCAGTTGTTCCGGCGATTCTGGCAGCCTGTAGCTCTATCAAGGGAATTGTCGGACCCTGATGGAACTCCGTTGCGTGTGCAGCTCCTTGGCGAGAACCTTCTTGCGTTTCGCGACACGAAGGGGCGCGTTGGCTTGGTACATCCTCGATGTCCTCATCGCGGCGCCGACCTTTATTTTGGACGCAATGAAGAATGCGGACTGCGCTGCGTGTTTCACGGTTGGAAATTTGACGTGAACGGCAAGGCAACCGATCTACCCAACGTGCACCCAGATTCCAACTATCACGAGACGATGTCGATCAAGGCGTATTTAACCCGAGAGTTCGGCGGCATAATTTGGGCGTGGCTGGGACCTCAAGACAACGTACCTGAGGTGCCGGAACTTGAGTTTGGCATGCTCCCTGAGCCGCAGCGCTTCGTCACAAAGAAGTTTCAGCGGTGCAACTGGGCTCAGGCCCTGGAGGGAGCGCTCGACACTTCACATTTTTCCTTTCTTCATATGCCGGCCCCGAGCGTGCCTTCGAACGCAAATCCGGATGCTCCTGCAGACGAGCGCCGGCTGCGCTGGATCCGCAACGATCCTATGCCGGCATTTACCATTACCGAACACGAAGTTGGTTTCGTTGTAGGCGGCGCACGCCGAGCCGATGGCAATGAACTGTACTGGCGTTCGGCGCAATTCGCTGTGCCCTCGCACAGCACGACACCGTCCACGCTGCCTGGCGAAAACTATTTCGGTTACACGTTCGTGCCTCACGACGACTATTCGTGCTGGGTTTACACATACGTGTGGAATCCCGAACGGGAGATCAGCGAGGAGGAACGCGCGCAATTGCACACCGGGTTTGGTGTCGTGGCCGAGGTCGACGAGCAGTACATGCCCGTGCGCAACCTGGACAACAATTACCTGATCGATCGCGCCAATCAGAAGACCGCCACATATAGCGGCGTGCGTGGGGTTGCGGAGCAGGATGCGATGATACAGGAAAGCCAGGGCGGCATCTCTGATCGGACCACGGAGCATCTGACCAACACGGATGTCGCCATCGTGCGCTTTCGACGAACCATGCTCGGTTTGGCCAAGGCTCTCGCCAAAGGCCAGGAGCCGGAAGCGCCGCGGCATCATTCGGCGTTCCGCCTCCGATCGGGAAGCTGGGTCGCAGAGCAGCAAGTGCCGTTTTCCGACGTGATGCGCGCGCGTTTTGGCGATCCGGTCGGCCGAGCATCCCCGTGAGAGCCGACTGGGAACCTTTACAAGGTGCGGCGCGTCCCCGGTGGCTGAACCACGCCACGGGAAACCTTCCAAAAGCAAGCCGGCGGGAGCTCCTGCCTCGAACAATTTACGGGCGATCCTGACCCATAAACGCGAATCTGGAGCGCTGGATCGCATTCACGTAGCGGGAGGTAGTTGATGAACGCAAGCGGAGGGCCTCCCGAATTAAGCGTCGATCATCCTACACGCGATGCAATCTATGCGAAAATAACGCGGCGGCTTCTGCCATTTCTTTTCATTTGCTACGTGCTGAATTTTATCGACCGGGTCAACATCAGCTTCGCGAAGGTCCAGTTCAACGAAGATTTGGGCGTCAGCGACTCGGCTTATGGCCTCGGTGTTGGGCTGTTCTTTGTAGGTTACGTGCTGTTTGAGGTCCCAAGTAATCTGCTGATGCAAAGAATCGGCGCGCGCCGTACCGTGTCGCGGATCATGTGCCTGTGGGGTCTCGTGTCCGCGTGCATGATGTTCGTGCGCACTCCTGGCGAATTATATTTTGCCCGCATTCTGCTCGGTGCAGCCGAAGCGGGCTTCTTTCCCGGTGTTATCCTATATCTGACTTATTGGTATCCAAGTGCGTTGCGCGCCCGGATTACGTCGCTTCTGCTAATGGCCGTGGCGGTTGCAGGGGTTCTCGGCGGCCCGGTGTCCGGATGGATTATGGCCAACATGACGGGGACGCTCGGTCTACGAGGATGGCAATGGCTATTCTTGCTCGAGGGGATGCCGGCCATCGTCGCCGGCGTTGTCGCATACTTCTATCTAGATGATCGCCCTAGCGAAGCGAAGTGGCTCACTGCCAAAGAGCGTGCGATTGTCGAATACAATCTCTACGCGGACGAATGTCTGAAGGAGAACCGCGGGCGGCACACGTTTATGGCGTCCTTTGCGGATCCTCGCGTCTACATTGTCGCGTTGGGCTACATGGTCGTACCCTGGGCAGGTAGCGTATTGAATTTTTGGGGGCCTTCGGTGATTCGCAAGTCGGGAATCACCGAGATTTGGCACGTTGGATTGCTGTCATCGGTTCCTTACATCATCGGCGCGTCGCTCATGCTTGTAATCAGTCGACACTCGGACCGCCACCTTGAGCGCCGTTGGCATTTTGCCAGTATGGGATTCCTGGCGGCGGTCGGAATCGCCTTGTTGCCGAGTGTTTCGACTAACTGGCTTGCGACAATCGGATTTCTGACGCTGGCGACGATCGGATATCTCGCTGCCGTTGCTCTATTCTGGACAATACCGCCGGCCTATTTGACCGGCGCGGCAGCAGCAGGTGGAATTGCACTGATCAGCTCCATTGGACAGGCCGGAGGACTGTTGGCGCCGACCGTCATCGGTTGGATCAACGAGCTAACTGGCAGCCTTGCTGCGGGACTGTACGTTGTGGCCGCGGTTGTCGTGATAGGTGCATTGATCGTCATCATTGGATTGCCGGCCAACAAACTACGCGAACGCGACAAGGTTGGCAAAGCGCACTTGCCACAGACCGGGAGCGGTGCTCGTGGCGAGCCTACTCTCTCGGCCGAAGGAAAGGCCTGATCTGTGCTGGATCCCATGCGGTTGGCCGTCAGCGCGTTCGATGGTGCGAAAAAGGCAAGCTGCAATTATGTGCTGCAACTGAAAAAGCCGGCTGTCCGATGACTATACCCGCCACGTCTGATCTAAGTGCTGGAATCGAGATCGAGTTGCGGCTGCACAGCATCCGGTATGAGGCGCACGAGATCGTTTCATTGGAGTGGCGTTCCCCAAACAAAAAGCCGCTGCCTTCGTTTACCGCGGGAGCGCATATTGAGTTCCGGCTCAACGAGACACTTAAGCGTTGCTACTCGCTAATAAATCCCGGGGATATGCTCGATCGTTATATTGTGGCGGTTAAGCGAGATCCGTCGTCCAGGGGTGGATCGCGTTTCGTGCATGAACAATTGCGCGTTGGAGCTCAGATACGTGCGACCACGCCTCGCAACCATTTTCGTTTGGACGAGGCCGCACCTCACAGCGCTCTGTTTGCGGGCGGAATCGGAATAACCCCTATTTGGGCGATGATCCAGGAATTGGATCGACTCGGGCGATCGTGGGAGCTTCACTACGGCGCGCGCACTGAGGAACACGCTGCGTTCCTGGAAGATGCGCTGTTACTCGAACGAAACGGACGAGGGAAAGTCCACTGCTACTTTGATCAGTCGGCTCCCTTGGCTTTGACCGAGGCGGTCGAGCAGATACCATCCGACGCGCATGTCTACTGTTGCGGTCCGGCACCTATGCTGGACTCCTTCCTGGACGCCTGCGTTTCGCGAGATCAGGCGACCGTACACATCGAGCGTTTTGCGACGGCCTCAGAGTCGGCTCTACCGTCGAATGGCGGCTGTACGGTCACCCTTGCGCGATCGAAGCGCACCATAGTCGTGGCGCCCAGCCAAACAATTCTCGACGCCCTGCTGGCAGCCGGGATTGAGGCGCCCCATTCCTGCAAGGAAGGTGTCTGCGGTAGCTGCGAAGTGCGCGTAGTCGAAGGTGTGCCGGACCATCGCGACAGCGTGCTTAGCCTATCCGAAAAAACATCCAACCAATCGATGATGATCTGTTGTTCTGGTTCGAAGAGCGACGCGTTGGTTCTAGACCTGTGAGGTGCGCCGGAGTTGCGCGAACACGCCGGTTTTTTTCCGATCGAGCACGAGGGACGTTCGGGATTGTCACGCCACGAATGAGACAACTCACAGCGCCACGCTGGTAGGCGTAGATCGCGCCGACACCCGGCTCCGCTCCCCGCCCCATCGCGCTGAACCAAAACGTACCTGAGGGATGTACCCACCCATCGTTCGAACGCCGCGGTCCATCCGCAGCCTCGACCGGGTGCACGAGCCGCATCCGGCCGTCCGATGTACGGAGATACAAGCCGTCCTCGGCCGAGATGAGCTGGCGCTTCGCGTCGATGACTGCAAGCGCGCTGGCCACTGTGGAAAGCTAGTGGACCCGAACCTCACCACCTTGCAGCCGCGCCTCGAAAAGGCGGCATTCAAGGATGTCGAACCACCACGCCGTGCCGGTCTCCGGATCGTAGGTCGCGCCTTCGCCGAGGTGACAGCAGATGGGGCTGAGGATAGTGGCGGGCTACCTTAGTCCTCGAATTCTGTCACGATGCGGCGCCGACCGAGCAGGAACGCGTCAGCGACGAGACTAAGCGGGCTGAGATCGACGTCGCTCTCGCCGCGGGCGATGAGGTCGGCAAATCGCTTGTATAACGTGATGTACTCGGCAATACCGTCATCGACGACAGACTGGCCATCGATCAATAGCTTCGCGCCGCCAGACGAGAGGACAAGCTTGCCGGCGTCCGTCTCGATATAAATGTCCCAAGTCTGGGGCCCAGTTTGCAGAAAGTCGAATTCGGCCCGGATCGGTAGACCTGTCTCGTCGGATAAGGTGAGTTCTGCTGCGATTGGCGCAAATCTATTCGCCGGGAAGTCCAGAGCCGCCGCCGTCACGAAGGCAGGTCGCGGCAGGATCCGGGTCAGTATCGAGAGGGCGTTGATACCTGGATCGAACACGCCGAGCCCGCCTGGCTCGAAGATCCAGGCCTGGCCTGGATGCCAGACCCGCACGTCCTCCTTCCACGCTATCGTCACCGCGCGCACCTCGCGGTTGGCCAGGAACGCGCGGGCTGGTTCGACGGCGGCAGCAAAGCGCGAGTGCCACGTGGCGAAGAGGGTAACGCCACGGGCGCGGGCGGCGGCGGCAAGCGGCAAGATTTCGCTGACTGTCGCACCGGGAGGCTTCTCGAGGAGCACGTGTTTGCCGGCCGCAATGGCACATGCAGCCTGCGCGCGGCGCACTTGAGGGCGGTGTGCACAATGCGACCGCATCGACCGCGCAGTCAGAGGCGAGAAGCGCATCAAGCGTCGGAAAGCTGGGCACGTTGTCCAGGACGGCGTTGCGGCTCACCACCGCCGCGATCGTGAGGCCCGGCGTCACCGCGATAGACGGCAGGTGTTGGTCGCGGGCGATCTTGCCAAGCCCGACGATGGCGACGCGGATCGGCATCACCGGCCCCAGCGCAACACGGCAGCGTCGCGCTCGCGCGCGAGTTCGATGAGGCCGGCGCGGGTTGCGGGATGGGGCATTTCGAGCGGGTGGCGCACCGCATCCGACGCAATGACACCTCCCTCCCTCATGAGGATCTTGGCTGTCGCGAGGCCGCACTGCCGGTTCTCGTAGTTGATGAGCGGCAGCCAATGAGCGTAGGCCGCCTTTGCCGCCTCGCGATCCCCGGCAAGGTAGGGATCAATTATCTGCCGGATGCCGTCGGGATAGCCGCCTCCTGTCATAGAGCCCGTTGCGCCGGCATCGAGGTCCGCCATCAACGTGATCGCCTCCTCGCCGTCCCAGGGACCCACGATCGCTTCGCCGCCCTGCTCGACGAGAGCCCGCAATTTGGCGGCCGCCTGTGCCACCTCGATCTTGAAATAAGCGACGTTCTCCACCTCGCGGGCCAGCCGCGCGAGGAAGGCCGCGGAAAGCGGGGTGCCAGCGACTGGAGCGTCCTGGATCATAATTGGGATTGTGATTGCGTCGGACACCCGCCGGAAAAACGCCTCGATCGCAGGCTCGCTTACCCGAAAGGTGGCGCCGTGATAGGGAGGCATCACCATGACCAACGCTGCGCCGAGATCCTGCGCCCGGCGCGAGCGCGCGGCGCAGATGTGGCTCGCGAAGTGTGTGGTGGTCACGATCACGGGCACACGCCCGTCGACATGGGTGAGCGACGCCTCCATCACCTGATCACGCTCCGCGTCGGTGAGCACGAACTGCTCGGAGAAGTTCGCCAGGATGCACAGACCGTTAGAGCCGGCATCGATCATGAAATCGATGCAGCGGCGCTGGCCATCGAGATCGAGGGTCCCGTCAGCGTGAAAGATCGTCGGCACAACAGGGAAAACGCCGCGGTAAGGGCGGAGAGGTTGGAGCATCAGAACCTCTAGTGGTTGTCGCGTGGCACGGGCGAACCTGTCCGACCGACGAGGAAGTCCAAATCGGCACCGCGGTCGGCCTGCAACACGTGGTCGATGTAGAGTTTTGCGTAGCCGCGCTCCGCATGGGGCTGCGGAGGTATCCAGGCCTTACGCCGACGGTCCAACTCGGCATCGTCAACGTGAAGATGCAGCGATCGGCCCTCGACGTCGAGAGTGATAAGATCGCCGTTCTGGACCAGCGCCAGTGGCCCCCCTGCTGTCGCCTCGGGCGCGACATGCAGCACGACCGTGCCGTAAGCGGTACCGGACATGCGCGCATCGGAAATGCGTACCATGTCGCGCACACCTTCGCGCAGGAGCTTGGCCGGGATAGGCATGTTGCCGACCTCAGCCATGCCCGGATAGCCTTTCGGCCCGCAATGCTTGAGAACCATGATGCATGACGCATCTATGTCGAGGGCGTCGTCATCGACCGCGTCGTGCATCGCCTCGACGGATTCGAAGACGACGGCGCGACCCGTGTGTCTGAGGAGCTCGGGTGAGGCGGCGGAGGGCTTGATGACAGCCCCGTTCGGCGCAAGGTTGCCGGTCAGGATCGCGATGCCCGCCTGCGCCTTGAATGGTGCATCGAAGGGGGTAATGACTTCCCTGTTCCAGCACTGTGCATCGTCCACATTCTCCCAGATCGTGTGGCCGTTGGCGGTGACGGCGTCCTTGTGGAGCAGGCCCCGCTCACCGAGTTCGCGCATTACCACTGGCAGTCCGCCCGCGTAGTAGAAGTCCTCCATCAAAAACCGCCCCGAGGGCATGAGGTCGACGAGGCAATGAACGTCGTGACCGAGCCGATCGAAGTCGTCGAGGGTGAGATCGATGCCGATCCGCCCGGCGATGGCGAGCAGGTGCACGACCGCGTTCGTGGAGCCGCCGATCGCAGCCAGCGTTCGGATTGCGTTCTCGAACGCCTCGCGAGTCAGGATCTTCGACAACACGAGATCTTCGCGGACCATCTCGACGATGCGCCGCCCAGCCATCCGCGCGAGGAGGTTGCGCCGGGCGTCGGTCGCTGGGATCGCGGCATTGCCTGGCAGACCAACGCCCAGCGCCTCGACCATGGACGCCATGGTGGAGGCCGTTCCCATGGTCATGCAGTGCCCGGCCGAGCGGTTCATCCCGCTCTCAGCCTCATGGAATTCCTCCAGCGTCACCTCACCGGCACGGAGCTGCTCGGACATCGAGATGATGTTGGTGCCGGACCCGATGATCTGCCCCCGGTAGACCCCACGTAGCTGGGGTCCGCCTGACACTCCGATTGTGGGCATGTCTGCTGACGCAGCGCCCATGAGGAGTGCCGGGGTAGTCTTGTCGCATCCCATGAGCAGCACGACCCCGTCGAGAGGATGGGCGCGGATCGCCTCCTCGACATCCATGGAGGCGAGGTTGCGGAACAGCATCGCCGTCGGCCGCATGGTCACCTCGCCGAGCGAGGAGACCGGGAATTCGAGCGGATAACCACCGGCTTCGAGCACGCCCCAACGCACATGCTCCGCGATGGTACGGAAGTGCTGGTTGCAAGGGTTCAGTTCCGACCACGTGTTGCAGATGCCTATGACAGGACGATTTTCGAAAACGTCGTGCGGCTGTCCCGAGTTCTTCAAGAACGAACGGTAATAGAATCCCATTTTATCTTGGCGTCCAAACCAAGACTGGCTACGAAGCTTCCGCGGGTTGCTGCTCGTCGTGTCATCGCTCATCGCGTCAGATAACCTTGCTTGACTAAGACAGCTGCACCACGGCGCAGCCGTAGGGACCGAGCGCCAGGGTGCCCCCTGAAACTGGCTGTGCCTCGAGAAGCTCCGTCCCGACCGGAACGCCGGAGACTGTCGCGGGCTCGGCGCGGGTGTTCAGCAGGAACAGGAGCCGGCGTCCGTCCGCCTCACGCAATGAAACCTCGACGCCTTTGGGGCAGCCCGGCAACAGAGAGGCGATGCCGACCTCGGCGAGCGGACCTTCGAGCAATGCGTCGATGAGTGCTGGAGTCAGATAGGTGCCGACATAAACAATCCGACCGGCACCGAGGCGTCGCATGGTGATCGCCGGTTGACCCTTGGCGAAGCGCGCGCCCCAGGTCCCGACGACCTCGGCATCGGCCGTGATCTGAAGAATCTCGTAGGCGTGCGCCGCCGGCAACGAGCGCCCGCTGATCTCGACAGTGTGAATCCGTCGCGAGGATTCGGCCGGACGAGTGGGCAATGTCACCACCCCCTCCGCTCGCTCGATTGTTTCGGCCAAGCCTAAGGCACCCAGCGGGGTGAGCGGCCCGAACTCCTCTACTGTTACACCGCAGAGTGCTCCCAAGGACGCTCCCGGCGACGCCTCGCGGATGACGTGGTTATTTGCGTCACGGCTGCCGGTACGCGCGCCGATGACAAGGGTCCCGCCGCCGCGGACAAATTCTTCCGCGGCAGTCGTCCAGGCATCCTTCCAGATCAGCCAGTGCGGAACGAAGAACAGCTTGAGACGGGCGAGATCGTCCTCCGGGTGCGCGAAGCCGCAGGCGATTCCACGCTCATAGCAGTAAGCGTGCAACACACCGCCTGCATTCTGTGGTGTGGGCATCGCCAGCGGATAGGTCTTGTGGATCTCCTGATTGTCGAAGTCCGAGCCGGCGATGGCGACGTCCATGCGGACGGACGTACCGAGAAGCGCCCGTTCAAGGCGTGAAATATCGCGACCGAACAGCTTCGCTTCCTCAAAGCGCCGGCGTGGCGTGTCATCGTGGTCGAGGATGCCATTCCAGTAGATCTCGGCGCCAAAGTGCGCGGGACGCCACCGGAAGAACATCAGGCCATCGGCCCCCCTCGCCACGGAGGAGAGAGCCATGCGGCGCATCTCGCCCGGCTCGGGCGTCGTTGTCGTGAAGCCCGGCTGGCTGCCGATACCCGACTGCTGTTCGGGCACGATGAAATTGCCCGTAAAACCGCGGAATATATCGGCCATAAGGGCCTGGGTCTGCGCAGGATCGCCCGTGCGCAAAATCTCATCGCGGAGGAACGGGTAGACATCGTATCCGAGGAAATCGAGGTCCGTCGAGAACTGGCCGCGGAAGTCGATGTCCTGCAACTGCCCAAGATTGTGGAAGATGAACCAGTCGGGGTTCGTTGCGCGCAGGATTTCGACTTGATCGTGCTGGAACGCCGCCGTGGCCACAGCCAAGAAGCGATGGTAGTCGAGGACCTGGGTTGGGTTCGCAAAGCTCGGCGCCAAGTGGTAGGGCGCGTCGATCTGATCGAAGTCGTCATAGCGCTGAGCCCAGAAATCCGTACCCCAAGCCCGATTGAGTGCTCCGATATCGCTGTAACGGCCGCGCAGGAAACGGCGGAACTCCGCCTCTGTCCCCTCCGAGTAAGACTCCGAGACGGTGGTGTTCAGCTCGTTATCGGTCTGCCATCCGATGACGCGGGTGTGATCACGGTAGTGTTCCGCCATCGCCGCGGTGATCCGTCGGCTATGCTCGCGGTAGACAAGCGAGGTGGTGTCCGCGTGCTGGCGCGAGCCGTGGCGGGCTCGGCGGCCTCTCCGGTCGACCCGCAGCACTTCGGGATGAGCTTGCGTCAGCCAGCGCGGCGGGGTTGCCGTGGGCGTGCACATGATGATGTCGATGCCGCGGCGCGCGAGGACGTCGATCGCGCGATCAAACAAGTCGAAGTCGAACGTGCCCTGCCGTGGTTCGAAGATGTGCCAGGCAAACTCTCCGAGCCGTACGACATTGAAACCACACGCCACCATACGGTCGGCGTCTCTCTCCCAGTAGCTCTCTTCGACGTGCTCGGGATAGTGGGCTGCGCCGAGGAGGAAGCGGTCAGCGGCGATCGGACGCCAAGCGGACAAGGGCGCGGGCTGCGGTCTCATAGGAACTCCTAGGTCAGGGATCCGGCGCGGCCAGCTGTCCTGCGCGGGCTCAGCGTGCGGCCGTCTCGGGCGAAAAGGTAGGCGCTGGACGGCGCGAAGCCGATGCGGATTGGAGCGCCGTGATCGTAGGAAACGACGGCATTCACCTGAACGGTAAAAGTACCGGTGCCGCTTTCTGAACCGATAGTCGTCAGCGGCGAGGCATCCGCATATAGGATCGTCTCGCGGCCAAGATGCTCAACGAGCCGCACGGTTGCTGGCAATTCTACCCGGTCCGGCGCTGAACCTTCGAGAGGCGCCAAGTGCTCGGGTCTGATGCCGACGGTGAGAGTCTCGCCGATGGAGAGGCTGCCTGTGTCGACGGCGGGCAGGCTGAGCGTCTTTTCGGCGCCGAGGACCTGTAAGGCGACAGAGTCTGGTGCGACGGCATCGACTTTGGCCTGGAAGAAGTTCATCCGCGGCGCACCGAGAAATCCTGCCACGAAAAGATTGCGCGGATTGGCGTAGAGCTCTAGCGGCGCGCCAACCTGCTCTACCAAGCCGGCGTTCAGTATGACGATACGGCTCGCCATCGTCATTGCTTCAACTTGGTCGTGCGTAACGTAGATCATGGTCGATCCGAGCTCGGCGTGCAGACCACTGAGCTCGACGCGCATCTGAGTCCGTAGCGAGGCATCAAGATTCGAGAGAGGCTCGTCGAATAGAAAGACTTCGGGCGAGCGGGTGATGGCTCGGCCGATGGCAACCCGCTGGCGCTGCCCCCCCGAAAGTTGCCGCGGGCGCTTATCGAGTTGGTCGGTAATCCGCAGGATACGCGCTGCGCGCTCGACAGCCGCGTCAATCTCCGCCCGCGGCCGCTTGGCCATGCGCAGCCCGAAGCCCATATTCTCCGCGACCGTCATGTGTGGGTAGAGCGCGTAGGACTGAAACACCATCGCAATGCCGCGATCGCCTGGCTCCTCACGCGTCACGTCTCGCCCATTGATCAGGATCCGGCCCGATGTGAGGCTCGTAAGTCCCGCGATGGACTTCAGCAAGGTGGACTTGCCGCAGCCTGACGGTCCGACCATCACGACGAACTCGCCGCGGTCGATCACAAGGTCGATGCCCTTGAGCACGCTGTGCGTGCCGTAGTTCTTTGCGACCTTCTGAAGCTCGACGCTCTTAAGAGGTGGCCCGTCGATTACGGTTATTGAGCGGGTCATCCCTTAACAGCTCCGAGGGTTAGGCCGGCGATAAAGTGTTTTTGCATGAGAAAGAACATGACCACCGGAGGGATGGCGACGACAATGGTGCCGGCCGCGATGAGGTTCCAGGCCGACATCCACTCACCCTTTAGGTTCGCGAGTCCGGCGGTAACAGGCTTTACGGCGTCGTTTTGCGTCAGCACGATCGCCCAGAAATAATCGTTCCAGACGAAGGTGAAGGTGAGGATAGCGAGGGCCGCGAGCGCCGGTCGGACGAGGGGGACCACCACGTGGCAGAGCACTTGGAACGGCGACGCTCCCTCAGAACGGGCTGCTTCGAATAGCTCCCCTGGCAGCGCGGCAATGAAATTCCGCATGAACAAGGTCGCGAAACCTGTCTGGAATGCAACATGGAAAATGATGAGGGCGAAGTAGGTATTGTAGAGTCCCGCGCGCACCATCAGGTCGCGCACAGGGATCATCATGATCTGATGCGGCAGGAAGTTACCTCCTACGAACAGAGCAAACACCAGCGTCGCGCCTGGGAAGCGAAATTTCGACAACACAAAGCCGGTGAATGTACTCAGCACTAGAACACCAAGCACGGTCGGCAGCACGATGACGAGACTGTTCAGGATATAGCGCCACATCGCTGTTTTCGTGAAAACATCGATGTAGTTCTCACCGGCGGCGAAGGACTTGGGCCAGCCCCAGTAGTTGCCAGCCAGGATGTCTTCGACCGATCGGAACGAGGTCGCGATGACAGCGAGAAGCGGCAGGAGCCACAGCACGAGGATAGTGGCGACAAAGGCCATGTAGACGCCGCGCTGCATTCGCGCGTCGGGTGCTAAAGGACGCGGATACATCAGGCCTCCCGCGCCTCAGTTCTGAGCATCCGCCAGAGATACCAGGTGATGAAGACGATCATGATCAGGAAGAGAATGGTGGCTATCGCGGCTCCATAGCCAAATCGATACGAAAAGATTGACTGCTCGTACATGAGATAGGCGAGCACCGAGGACGACCCGAACGGACCACCTTGAGTCATCACGGAGACGACGTCGAAGGATCGCAGTGCTCCTATGACGGATACCGCAAGCGCAAGGAACGCGACCTGAGTGAGCTGGGGTAGAACGACGTGTCTTAGCATGGGCCAACCTTTGGCCCCGTCGATGCGGCCGGCGCCGATGATTTCCTCATCCAAGTTGTTGAGTCCGGCAAGGAAGAGCACCATGCAGAAGGTAATCTGCGGCCAGAGGGCAGCAATGACCACCCCCAAGGTGACCAGATGCTCGTTCGAGAGGATTGCCGGCGCCTCCATTCCGAAGGCTCGGAAGAAAAGCGCGAGAAGCCCGTAGGTCGGATCGTAAAACCAGGTATAGATGACGCCGACAATTGCCGGCGATAGTACGAGGGGAACAAAGAACAGTGACTTCGCAAGTCTCATTCCCTTGATCGATTGATTGACAAGCAGCGCAATCGCAAGTCCGAGAGGCGGAGCCAGAAGAAAGCTTGCGAGCCAGATCACGTTGTTGCGGAGTGAAGTGTAGAACTGCCGATCTGCAAACAGCTCCCGGTAGTTATCGAAACCGACCCAGATTTTCGGTCCCATTCCGTCCCACTGGTGAAGGCTGATCCACAGGCTCTGGACTGTGGAGGCGATGATCACCACTCCAAACAACAGGGCCCCCGGCGCAAGAAGCAGCGCCGGCGTCGCCCAGCCGCGATGACGTTTCCAGAAAGACATCCGAATCCCTGCACTACGCGCGGTGAAGAGGCTCGGGTTCACGCCTTGTTGAAGATGCGCTTGCGAGTTGCGTCCATCCGCTCAAGGATTGCGCCACGCCGCTCTGGTGCGGCCATGAACTCCTGGAAGCCATTGAGTCCTACTTGCGCCATATCCGGATCAGTATCGCGGTCGTAAAATTGCGCCGAACCCTTGAGGGGACGCATCGCCTCAAACGCCGACTTCAAAATCGGCGTGTCTGCGCTGTCGACATCCTTGCGAGGCGAGATCGCCCCCTCGGCGCGAAGGAAGGCGGCGAAATTGTCGGGGCGGTAGAAGTAGGCAAGGAATTCTTTTGCTAGTTCCTTGTTCTTCGAACCGCTTGGGATGTGGAGTGAGCCCCAAGAGACGTCGTCGTAGGGGCCTACGCCGGGCACCACCTCCGGAAAGGCTGCGACTGCGAGTTGATCGCGCTCTTCCGCTGGTACTGCACTTCGCACCATCTGAGCGAGATGACACATGCCGGCCTTCTTCTGGGCCAGGAAAATTGCCGCTTGTTGCCAGCCATAGGAGGTATGATTGGGAGGGAAGAAATCGGCCTTGATCAACTCTTCCCAGTTGTCGAACACAGGCTTCAGCATGGGATCGAGGTAACTCACCTCCCCCGCCATCAGGGCCATGTGCTTGTCGAGGCCATTTATCCGCAAGTTGAACGAGTCAAACCAGCAGGCGGCTGGCCAGAGCTCCTTTGTGCCAATCGTGAAAGGCGTCAGGCCTGCCGCTTTCGCCTTCGTGCCAAAAACCTTCAATTCGTCGAAGGTCCGCGGAACAGCTAGGCCATTCGCCGCGAATACGTCCTTGCGGTAGTAGAGCCCCCAGTAAAAACCCGCGGTAGGCAAACCGTATTGGTGACCCTTCACGGTGACCGCGTCGGCAGCAATACCGAGCTCCGGCAGATACTTTTCGCGCGCCACAAGGTCACTGATGTCTTCGAACAGACCGCGCTTGACGAAGGGTAGCATCCGGGCGCCGGAGAACCACATACAGAGATCTGGTGGGGCCGCCACCAGGTAGTTACGGATCGCGGTCTTATGCGCTTCATGGTCCATGTTATTCACAGTGACCGTGGCACCGCTCTCCTTCTGAAAGGCAGCGGCAATGTCGGCGATGACGGCGCGCGTGCCGGGGTTGGGTCGCTCGGTAATGATCGTGAGTTGGCGTGCCTGGGCAAGAGCGGGGGTCACCAACGCCGCCGCGGTTGCGCTTACAGTGGCTTTCAGCAGTGCTCGGCGATCCAGAAACGGAATAGCCATCCAATCCTCCCAAGTTCGAAGGCCTCTTCACGAGCCTCAGCTCACTGAATAGCAAGTGCGGGATAACTGTCTAATACTCATTTCCCTATTTGACATACTCAATCTGATATATGTCGGCGATCTCCAGGCCGAGACCACGCGATCCTCCGGTAATGAGCGCGGAGCGGAACAGATCCTGCTCTGCCGTCTCCCGCCGGTCCGGTGACCGCATCTGGTCCCCCGCCAAAACATTCAACGGCGAATGAACCAGCGGCTCACCACATTCCGAGCAGACCATGACGGGATCGAACATCTTCTTGCAGTGCTTGTGCTCGTGCAGCAGCGCCCGTCCGCGCGAGTCGTGCCATGTGGACGTTGGCCCAGTGCACGATCGACATGATGATTGGATAGAGGTCGAGACCCTTCTGCGTCGGGATAAATTCGTAACGCTTGGGCGCTTCCTGGTAGGAAACTCTCACGCGCCGGCGGAAGCGTTCGATAATCGCTATTGTAGGCGTTCCGGCTGCCGCAGCGACCTCCGGCTCCGCGAAGCCAACGTCGATGATCTTTGTCGATAGTTGCTCACGGCAAGACCGAATCGAGGCGTTTATCCGCTCAGCCAATAACGACGGTGCCACGAATTGATTTGGCGCTTCTTTCTGCGTTGCCCTTGCTGCGTAACGTATCAACGTCCCGGCGCTACAAGCAGAAGCAGCGTCAGCAGTACCAACGGATAACCTACTGTTATTGCCCCGCACCGCGGACATTGATTTATCCGGAGGCCCTCGGGAGCCGAATGCGATGAAGTTGAGCCTTAGCTCGTCTTGGCCGACGTCGGAAATTCGATGGTAACTTCTCCCATCGCGACCTTTTCACCACTTTGGTTGCTGACCGCCGCGTCGACGACGACCCACCTCGACTTGTCGGTCACTTGCTTGGCCTTCACGATGCCCGTCGGTTTGATTGTGTCTTCGGGTTTCACCGATTTTAGCCAGCGAGTTTCGAGGCGGCCGTGGTCCGCCCCTGCCGGGTAGGCCCAATCCGTCAACATCCGAGAAATCAGTCCGAAATTTGTTCATGCCATGCATGATGATCCCGCCGAAGGTCATCTTCCCCTTCATGTACTCGTCGTCGAGGTGCAGCGGGTTGTAGTCGAGCGAAGCGTCACAGAAGAGACGAACGGATTCCCGTGAAACCAAGAACGAGAGACCTTCGATCGCATCGCCAAGCTTGAGATTGTCGAATGTAGCGGTCATTTTCTACTCCTCAAAAGGGACGGATGGTCTGGCCGCGACCCGAGCAAATCACTTCGCCGTTGCGATTAAAGAAGACGTTGTCGTGGACGACGAACAGTCGCTCGCGCTTGATGAACTTGTCCAGCGCCCGGGCCTGGAGCGTAATGGTGTCGCCGGGTCGGGCAGGAACGTTGTAGCTCAGACGGATGAGCAAGGACAGCGACGAGTTCGTGCGGTCGATCGCACGCGGCTTCTCGATCATCGAGGCATGGGTAAGCCGCCACACGTTGGCTGGGGCGGCGGACCTTGCGGGCCTGAATCGGGCGACCGCGCGACGCATTCTCGCGACCCTGGCCACGCTGCAGTACTGCGCCGCCGAGGGTCGCTACTTCAGCCTAAGGCCCCGGGCGCTCGGGCTGGGGCTGTCCTACCTCAATGCGCTGCCCTATTGGGGCTACGCGCAACGAGCGCTGGAAGATCTTCGCAATGAGATCGGCGAGTCTTGCGCCCTGGCCGTGCTGGATGACCACGAGATCGTTTATGCGCTGCGTCTGCCCGCACGCCGAATCCTCTCGGCCAACCTCGGAATTGGCAGCCGGCTTCCCGCGCATCTCGTTTCACTCGGACGGGTTTTGCTTGCCGCATTGCCGCTCGAACAGAGAGAAGCTTATCTCGCGACCACCGAGTTCAAAGCGATAACGCCCCGCACCGTCACGGATCCGAAGCGTCTCAGCCAGATACTCGCCTCAGTGGAGAGCGAAGGATATGCGTGGGTCGACGGCGAGCTCGATCCTGCCATCTGCGGGATCGCCGTACCGTTGCGACCAGGCCGGGCGGGTCGTCGCGGCGGTAAGCGTGAACGTGATCTCTGGCACCTGCAGCGAATCCGCAGCCAAGAAAAAGTTTCTGACTCCCCTCCGCAAGACGGCCCAGGACATTCGGACCCAGATGTCGTCGGTACGGTGACCGCCGTCGGCCCCGAAGGGCGAGAGCTCCCGCGCCCAGGGTGTCTACTTCCTGTTCCGGCCGGCAGCCGGCTTGCGCTCGGGTCGCCTTCACCGCATAGTTTCAAGAACGAACATATTGTTCGCCTAGCGAACCGGAAGCTGCGGGTAACTGGATTTTGGGAAATGTCGAGACGAAAGCTCAATCGAGCAACGATGTTTGTTCGCACTGTCGCGGCCATCGCGCTTTCGTTGGCGGCCACCGTTCCGAGCAGCGGACAAGACCTAAGCGTGAAGCAAATAAAGATCGTCGTGCCGTTTCCTGCCGGCGGGACCGCCGACATCCTGGCGCGCTTCGTCGCCCAATACCTCGGGGAAAAACTCGGAGTAAATACCTTGGTCGAGAACCGGCCCGGCTCGTCCGGCACCATTGGACCCGAGGTCGTCGCAAAGTCTCCGGCCGATGGCAGCGTATTGCTTCTGGCTGCCACGCACCACGCCATCAATCCGAGCCTCTACAGCAAATTGCCGTACAACACCGCGAAGGATTTTGCGCCGATCGCCGAAGTCGCCTCAGCGCCCAATGCATTGGCGGTGAACAAGGACTTTCCAGCCAAGAGCGTTGCCGAACCGATCGCGATGGCAAAGCAAGCTCCCGGCACGCTCTCGTTCGGCTCAACGGGCATCGGAGTTGCGAACCACCTCTCCGGCGAAATGTTCAAGCAGATGGCGGGCGTCGATATCGTTCACATTCCGTACAAGGGCGCGGCGCCGGCGATGAACGATCTGCTCGGCGGACACATCCCGATCATGTTCGATAGCCTGCCGACGGTCCTGCCAGCCGCCGTGGCAGGAAACATCCGCGTCCTCGCGGTGACCAGCCTATCGCGGGCTCCATCGCTGCCTCAGGTTCCGACACTCGACGAGTCCGGCGTAAAGGGTTTCGAAGCCGTCGCATGGTTCGGCCTGTACATGCCAGCAGCCAGCGACAATGCCGCGTATCGAAAGCTGGTGGACACAATGAAGGATTTCCTGTCAGCATCATCGACGCGCGAGAAGTTTGCCCCACAGGGAGTGGAGCCTGGGCGGTTGACGGGACCCGATTTCGCCAAGTTTGTTAACGCGGAAATCGAAAAGTGGGCGAGCATCGTGAAGGCCGCAAACGTTCCACAGGAAATGACCGCAGCGGTCGTTTGAATTCTGCGAATGTTCGCACCGGTTCAAAATCGTTCAAACATTCCGGCATCCGAATTGCCGCATAGACGGCCTGGGAGACGCGCAAGCCGATTGAAAACGACTTGCGCGCGGCGGGCGGAGGTTTCGAGGCGGAGCTCTTTACGCCTTCGGATGATCAAACGAGCTCCATGCACCTTTTCTTCCGGCCAAGGGACTCTGCGCTCGCCGATATCTTGGAGATCCTTGCGACTGCAAGGATGATATGCAAGTAGCCATCTCGGCAGCCGATCCTCACCACCCCATCAAAGATGACAGATATGTTCAACGGCATTTCGCTTGAAGATGAGACGATGACGATCAGGACTTTGCGTTCCCAGTCGAACGAAGCGATAGCTCGGCCCGACGTCGGCCCGGCTCTCGCCATTTTGCGCGACGATGTGAGAATTATCGCAAGCGGTGGGCAGCTTTTCGACGGTGTCGCCTCCATGTGCCAGGCGTTCGAGCAGACCTTTGCAGATCCCAAATTCATTGCCATGGTCAGGTGCCCGGAATCCATCGATCTGAATAGCACCACCGCTGCCGAAGCGGGAACATGGGAGGGACGTTGGGAGGCTCATGTTGTCCGCGGAAAATATCTGGCCAGATGGCAACGCCATCCTATTGGATGGCGGGTAGCCGCCGAACTTTATATCCCACTTTAGTCAAAGCTGCGAGATGGTGCCGTGTGATGGCGTGCCCCAGGATGAACCCGAGGTCAGGATGCTCCCGCTCTGCGTCTTTCGACGTAGGAAATAGTGGCGCGTAGCGGGGGAGCTTCACTTTATTGGGATGCCCTGGTCCAACCCATCATGAGGAAGGTTGAGCCAAGTCCAGCCAGCATGAGCCAGATCGATCTCCTATCCCAAGGCCAACGACCGCTTTGCGCCAGAAGCGGCCATTCGCAGCCTAAGGCAGCGCTAACGCTCTCTTCGTATCCTCCATTCCACTCTGCTCTCATCTCATACCAAGCTCAGTTCTTCGCAGCACTAACCTTGAATTCGCTCATTCCAGCTTCCAGCTGCCGCCATCCTGGTCCTGCTTCTCAGGCGCTGCGGGAGGGCAGAGGCGGCCATCCCGACGGTTCAGCATGGGCCATGCGATGAAGCAGCTGTTTGATGATCAGCAGCTCGCTGCGGTCGAGATGAGCCAGGCAGTCCGCCTCTGCCGCCTTCAGCATCGCGACAATCTCGATGATCTGACTGCGGCCCTCATCGGTGAGGAATGCGACCTGCTCCGGTTGATCGTCCTGCGACAAATACACCAGCTTGCGGCGGACCAGCTTGTCGATCGATTCGACCGTAATCTCGTCGCCTCGGGAACGGCCGATTTCCTGAATCTTCACGATGCTTCGCCCGTCTTCATGACCGAGCAATGTCAGGACCGCGTATTCCGCGCCACTCCATTCCCGCTTCTTCCGCTCAGCAACGGCATCGCGCCGAATGCGATAGAAAACCCGCGAGATCAGGTAGAGAAAATCGTCCGGAGAAAGGCTGGTCTCGCGATCGGCCGCCATCATGTCGAGGTCGTGCGCTTTGCGCACCAGCATCCCATAGGCGCCGCCATGGAACACCAACGGCGGCGTCTGCGAATGCTGGAAGTCGACGACTTCGCCTACGAAGATGACGTGGTCGCCACCTTCATATTGATGCGCTGTGCGACAGGCGAAGCGGGCGGCACAGTTTTTAAGCAAGGGAATGCCATCATCGCCCCGCTCAATGTCCAGGTCGGCGAATTTGTCTTCCTTCTTGCTCGCGAAGATGCCTGATAGCCCGTCCTGTTCCACGGACAGGATATGAACCGCAAAATGCTTGGCGTCGCGGAAGGCGTCGAGGCTCGTCGATGTCTTCGCCAGGCTCCACAGGATCATCGGTGGGTCGAGCGAGACCGAGCTAAAACTGTTCGCGGTGCGGCCGACATCTTCACCGGCTGACGTTCGCGTGGTGACGATGGTCACGCCGGTCGCGAACGAGCCGAGAGCATTACGCAGAATTTTTAAATCATGGGACATGGGGATATGGCGCAAGCGCCCCTCTGAGGGTTGAAGCCAGGGGCGAGGCGCCGCCTCGCCCCTGGGATTTGATGCCGCGATGGGCAGGGTTCAGGCCAGAGCCACTTTCGTTCGTGATTCAGCATGACCCGGAGCCGGCAGGCAGCGCCGGCTCCGGCACTGCGAATTCCTAAGCATTCAGGACAGGGGAATATCGACGTCGAGCAACGGCGCATGCTGCTGGGCGCCGTAGACGTCGGTATCGCCGAAATCGCCGGCGGAGATTGGCCGCGGCAATGTGGCCTTGAAGGCCGCCGCGGTGTCGTAGGGCGTAAACAACACGTCGGACTCGGCCACACCGTAGAGGCGGGCAAACAGGGCCGCGTTGAGCGCCCCTGTCGCCTTGACCTTGTGGTACAGCGCATGGTCCTCGAACAGCACGTCGATGGTGACGCTGAACGGGCCGGCATTTTTGCTCTTGCAGATTTGAGCGATGTCACGAATTCGCGCCATGGATCCTCACACAGTTTCGTATTCGATGGGGAAAATCGAGCAGGGATCTTTCAATGCCAGCACGTGGAAGACGCTAAAGCGGTAGAGTGGTCCCATTTCGATATCGGAGGGGCTGAACGGAAAGGCCATGTTGCCTTCCTTGCATAGCCGGCCGGGGAAGTCGGCGTGCATCATCGAGGTACGCGCCATCGCCAGAACGGCATTGGCGATATCCTGGGTTCGACCGACCACTTCGATCACGAATCCGAGTTCGTGGGAGCGGATCTTGGTTTCGGTTTCCCAGGCGCCCATCACGCCGTTCTTGCCGTAGGTGCGCACGAGAAGCTTGTAATCTCCCGCAGGCACGCCGAAGGCCGCGGCCTTCATCGCCACCTTGTCGCGGTGCACGGCAAGATAGCTGTCGATCTGCCCGATCAGAACGGGATCGCGCGTACCGCAAAGGCTGATGGCGCGGAAACCGGCCTGCTCAACGCCTTCGATCTTCACGGTGTAGCCCGACGCCGGGGTCCAGGTCATGCCGTCGATGCGCACCGCGCGGTCATTCAGCGCGGTGAATCGGCAGGCGCTGGTGTCGAGCATGCCGCCGGGCTCGATGTGGCGAATCGGGCTCGAGTTTTCATGCAGGGCGAAATTGGCAACCGCCAGCGGGGTCGAGCGCCGGATCGGATTCGGCGGCTCGCACACGACATGGTCGTCAAAAACCCGCAGGAAAATGCAATCGGGTTCCTTGGGCACGGTCGGCTCCGCACCGCATTCGAGCATCTTGCCCGCATACCACGACGGTGCCGGCGCCGCTCCAGCGCGGATGGCGGGTGCCGCCCATTGCGCAGGATCGCTGCTGCGCCCGGCCAGAATAACCTGGGCGCCGCCATCGAGCGCCTTGGCAATCGGTTCGGGACCCATCATCGCCACCACACGCTCCGATCGGTCGATCGTTGCGGTGTCAAGCGGTCCCATCTTGGCGAGCGGCTTGGTGAGGCCACCGGCGACCCAATCCTTCAGATCGCTTTTGGACTGCTCCGCGTGGATCAGCGCCATCTTGAAGGTCAGCTTGTCTTCGCGCGCGATTTCGCGAACCAGCGCCGCGGTATCCCGCAAATGAGGTTCCCCGCCTGAGCCGCCCGAGGTGCCGATGATGCAGGGGATACCCGCCGCAGTGGCGGCTTGCAGCATCAGGCGAAGGTCGCGCTTCACCGACAACCGCGAGCAAAACGACTTACCTGCGCCGAGATAATACGGGCCGGGGTCGGTGCTGCCGCCATCGCAACCGATGATATGCGGCTCCCACGACATTCCGATTTTCAGTGACTCCTCGGCGTAGCCATAGCCGAGGATGCCGCTGGTCGACAGCATGCGATATTCTTTCAACGAAACCTCCGATGTGATTTGCTGGTTGGCTGCCCCGCACGACCGGGTGATGTCGGATTGTTATTCGGCAGCGGCGCTCACGGCACCCTGGTGCGGAAACGGCAGCCCGAGATTCTCACGCAGCGTCTCGCCGCGATAATCCTTGTGGTACACGCCGCGGCGTTGCAGTTCCGGAACGACGAAGCGTGCGAAATCCTCGAACGCCCCCGGCGTGTGCGTCGCGGCCAGCACGAAGCCGTCGCAAGCCTTGCCGACGAACCACTCTTCCATCTGATCGGCGACGGCGGTCGGCGTTCCGCAAAAAATCGGAAACTCGCCGATGGTGCCGCGGCCGGAGAAATGGACGAAATCGCGCACGGTGGGATTCGGCTTGCCGCTGACGGAGACGACCCGCTCCTTGAACCCACTCCATGACAGCTTGGCGAGTTCGTCGTCGGTGAATTCCGAATCCATCGGCTTGCTGGCGAAGTCGAAGTTTAGCGCTTCGGACAGCAGAACGACGGCATCGATCGGCGTCGCGAGGGCGCGGATATATTCGCGCTTTTCTTCTGCCATCGCCTGGGTTTCCGCGACGCAGACGTAGCAGGCCGGGCATATCGCGACGTCATCCGGGTTGCGACCAGCGGCAGTGCTTGCAGCCTTGACCTCGGCGTACTGCTTCTTGCCAATCTCCATGTTGGGATAAACCACGAAGATCAGTTCGCCCCAGCGCCCGGCGAAGCTGCGGCCGCGGCCGCTCTGGCCAGCCTGGATAATGACCGGCTGGCCTTGCGGAGAGCGCGGCACCGGGAGCGGACCCTTGGCCGAGAAGTACTTGCCCTTGTGATCGAGCTTGCGCACTTTTGCCGGATCGGCAAAACGACCAGTGGCCTTGTCGAGGATGAGCGCGTCATCGTCCCAGCTGTTCCACAGCCCCATCACCACTTCCATGAATTCGTCGGCGCGATCGTAACGATCGTTATGGGCGAGATGCTCGGTGCGACCGAAATTGGCAGCCTCGGAATTGTTCAGCGAGGTCACGACATTCCAGGCGGCACGGCCGCCGCTCATCAGATCGAGCGTCGCGAACAGTCGGGCGACATGGAACGGCTCGTAATAAGTGGTGGAATAGGTGATGCCGAGGCCAAGGCGCCTGGTTGCCATGCCGATCGCGGTGATGATCGCAGAAGGATCCATCTTGACGACGCGAATGCCATTGGCAATCGCTTCCCTGTGGTCATCGCCGTAGATGTCGGGCATCGCCAGACGATCGTCGAAGAACGCCAGATGGAATTTTCCCTCTTCCAGGACGCGGCCGACGCGCTGGAAGTAATCGGCGGTGAGAAAATCCATCGCGTTTGCAGGATGCCGCCAGGAGCCAGGCGCGATTGAACAGTTCTGCGCCTGGAGAAATCCAACCATCTTCATCTGTCGTTTATTGTCGCTCATCCGCCACTCCCTTTCTTCGCTTCCGATGCGCGTCAGCGAGACGGCATGCGCGCGAAGATGCAATTTAATGCGCAAA
Source organism: uncultured Alphaproteobacteria bacterium (assembly GCA_963774775.1). Taxonomy (GTDB): domain Bacteria; phylum Pseudomonadota; class Alphaproteobacteria; order Rhizobiales; family Xanthobacteraceae; genus Bradyrhizobium. The sequence goes on along the minus strand of CAVZGZ010000010.1, from coordinate 5,773 downwards.
CGTGTGCGCGCTGTCACGCTATAAAGAAGCCGATAGGACCTTCCCGTCAATCTAAATACGGAAAACCGGCCACATAATCGTTTTTGCAGCGCGGGAAGTGCGCAAATGTTTGCGCATCGCGCAGACGCTGATAAGATGCCGGCATGGAAGAAGCAGCCCCACGCCGGACCACCATCGTGACGCTCGCCAACGCAGCCGGCGTCGCACCATCGACCGTGTCGCGCGCCTTGAACGGCGACACCCGGATTTCCGCGACCACGCGCGCGCGCATTGCCCGGCTCGCCCATGAGATGGGCTACACGCCACATGCGTCCGCACGCATGATGTCATCGGGCCGCAGCGGCCTCATCGGCGTTGTCGTGGGATCGTCGAGCAATCCATTTTATACCGAGCTGCTGCATGAAACGGTCCGGCAGGTCGCCGTCCGAAAGATGCGGATCCTGATCATTCATGCCGGCGACGGGCCGATCGAAAACAAGACCGCCGACGTCCTGCTGCAGTATCAGGTCGACGGCTGCCTGATCACGTCGGTCGAATTGCCCTCGAACGTGTCTGATATCTGCTCCGCGAATGGCGTTCCCATGGTCATGATCAACCGGGTGGCTCGGCTGAATGCCAGCGCCGTTACCTGCGACAATCTTTACGGAAGCGCGCAACTCGCCGAACTGCTGGTCAATGCCGGGCACCGCCGCATCGCGCTAGTGCGCACCTCGAGCTCGTCATCCACCGGCCGGGAACGCGATCGCGGCTTCACGCAATATCTCACTGACGCAGGCTATAAACTGCAGCTCCGTCTCGACGGACATTCCTCCTACGAAGGCGGTTTCGCGGCCGGCAAACACATCGCGGGCCTGGAACTGTCGAAACGTCCCGACGCCGTTTTTGCGGTCAGCGACATCATGGCCTTCGGAGTGCTGGACGCGCTCAGGCTGGGGGGCATCAAGGTCAGAGACAACATCTCGGTGGTGGGTTTCGACGGATTGCCGCAGTCCGCGTGGCCCATCTATGACCTCACGACCGTGGAGCAGCCGGTACAGGCCATGGTCGGACGGGCGCTCGATCTGTTGCAGGCTCGCATGTCCGACCTCGCAATCCCCGATGAAACCATTGCGCTGAGGGGGCGTCTGATCACGCGAGGATCGAGCAGGCCAGCCAAACTACCGGTTCAGACCTGAGAGAACTTGAACAGCGATCACGCCGTCGAACGGCCTCGAGATCTCGAGACCTGCGTCGTCGTTGTCGATAAACGCCGGCAGCGTTTATGAGCGTGACATGGGCACCGGTGTCCGCGAGTGCGGCTGCCCCGGACAGGCCTATGCCGCGGCCCACGCCGGTGATCAGCGCGCGCTTTCCATCCCAGTCGGAGGGATGGCGTTCGCGGCAAGTACAGGGCCTGCTCATTGGCATTCAGGCCTTGGTCGCTGCGCGGCCGTTTGCTTCCATCTCCCGTTTGTGACGCGCCAGCGCCATTAGCCGTCCATCCCGCCAGGCGCTGCGCTGCGCCAGATCGGCGGCAGGCAGAATTTCGCGGCGCTGGGCTTCGACCTCGGCGATCAGATCCGATCCCCAAACGCGATGCTCCGACGTCGAGGCGGCGATCCGCTGATACAGCGGGCCAAAGCGCGCGGCGTAGTCGGCAACGCCGCCGGGAGCATTGAGATCGATGGTCTCGAACGGGCCCATGAATGCCCAGCGCAAGCCGAGCCCTTCCGAAACCGTCTTGTCGATGTCCTCGACGCTGGCGACGCCGTCTTCGATCATCCGCCAGGCCTCCATCAGCAGGACACCCTGCAGCCGGTTCAGGATGAACCCCTCCGCTTCCCGCTGCAGCTCCACCGGAGACTGCCCCACTTCTGTCATCAACGCTCTGACACCCTTCATGGTCTCAGGCGCCGTCCAGGGGGCTGGAACCAATTCAACGATCGGCGCCAGGTAAGGCGGGTTGACCGGATGCGCCACCAGGCAGCGCGAACGGCACGCCACATGCTCCGTGTAGTGTGAGGCAGCGATCCCCGACGAGGAGCTGCCAACCCATGTGTCCGGGCCGATCACAGCATCGATTTCGCTCATGACCCTGGATTTGACGGTTACATCTTCCAGCACGCTTTCCTGGACGTAGACGGCACTTTGCAGCGCCTCGGCCATGCTGGAGGCAGCACTGATGCGACCCTGGATCGCTGGGACATCATCGATCAGCCCCGCGGCCTGAAGATCGGCCAGCCGCGCCGCAATGACTGACAGCGCGGCCGTGGTGGCGCCTGCCTTGCTGTCATAAAGCGCGACCTCGTTGCCGGCTCTGGCGAAGACGATCGCCCAGCCACTGCCGACCAGCCCGCAGCCAACAATGGCGATCCGGCTCATTCTGCGATTCCCGCGTAGGGCACGTTGTCTCCGCCATAGCGGCGCACCCGGATATTGGCCTGCTCGCCATGGCCAGCAAAACCCTCGAGCGCGCAAAGTCGCGAACAATAGCGCCCGATCATGGCCGATGCGTCATCGGTCAGGACCTTCTGGAAGGTACAGGTCTTTAAGAACTTGCCGACCCACAAGCCGCCAGTATAGCGCGCGGCGCCCTTGGTCGGAAGCGTGTGGTTGGTGCCAATGACCTTGTCGCCATAAGCGACGTTGGTGCGTGCACCAAGAAACAGCGCGCCAAAGTTGCGCATGTTGGCCAGGAAATAATCGGGATCGCGGGTCATCACCTGCACATGCTCCGATGCGATGTGATCGGCGACTTCCACCATTTGCTCGTTGCTTTCAACGACGCAAACGGCACCATGGGTGCCCCATGCGTGCCTGGCGACGGCGGCCGTCGGCAGGATTTCCAGCAATCGTTCCACTTCCCGCATTGTGTCGCGGGCGAGTTTCTCGGAGATCGTCAGCAGGATCGCCGGCGAATCAGGACCGTGCTCGGCTTGCCCCAGCAGATCGGTGGCGCAGATTTCGCCGTCAACGCTGTCATCGGCAATGATCAGGGTTTCAGTCGGTCCTGCAAACAGGTCGATGCCAACCCTGCCGAATAGTTGTCGCTTGGCCTCGGCCACATAGGCATTGCCGGGTCCAACGAGCATATCGACGGGGGCAATACTTTCGGTCCCCAGCGCCATGGCGCCGACAGCCTGGATACCGCCAAGGCAATAGATCTCATCGGCGCCGGCAAGATGCTGAGCGGCGACGATCGCCGGCGGGAGCTTGCCTTTATAAGGCGGCGCACACGTCGCCACGCGGGGAACGCCCGCCACCTTCGCCGTAATGACCGACATGTGAGCGGACGCCAGAAGCGGGTATTTTCCACCCGGCACATAACAGCCGGCCGACTGAACCGGGATATTCTTGTGGCCGAGAACGATGCCCGGCAGCGTTTCAACTTCGATGTCGCGAATCGCGGCGCGCTGATGCTGCGCGAAATTGCGGACCTGTGTCTGCGCGAACTTGATGTCGGCGATGTCGCGTTTGCTGAGCTCGGAAAGGCAGCCCTCGATCTCCGCATCGGTGAGCCGATAGTTTTCACGGTCCCAGCCGTCAAACTTGATGGAAAGTTCTCTGATCGCCATGTCGCCGCGTGAGGCGATGTCAGCAAGGATTGTCTCGACGGTCTCGCGGACCTTCTTGTCAGCGGCCATCACCGCCGTTTGATCCTGTCCACGCTTAAGCCAACGTTCCATTGGGTGCTTTCTTTCGTTCGATGAGAGAGTTGCATCGCCTGCAAAATCTCTTCTTGATTAGAACGCAGGCTTGGCGGCGACGTACGGGTTGGAAGCTTGGCCATTGAGCGTTCGGTGACTTTGTGGAGCCCGTGCGTCGTATGGATCCTGCCGCACGGGCTGACTCTTTCGTTGTCTTAGGACCTGATCGGCGCCGCCGCTCTGATGTCCGACAGAGGGAACTCGGGGGAAGCGTTCACGTCTTCAAGCGCCAGTCCTCTGGTCTCGGCACCGAATACCCATACGACGATCGCCTGGACCAGCAGCCCCGCCGAAATCAACGCAAGAACCCCGGTCACGCCAGCCTGCGTGTAAAGAAACGCGATCAGGAACGGGATTCCGACGTTAGCCAGCCGGCCCGTTGTGCTGCATAGCCCCACACCACGCAATCTGATCTCGGTAGGGAACAGTTCGGGGACGTAGCAAGCGATGCTAAGCGCGCCGAGGATGAAGATGCACGCGACGAGGCTGAAGCCGGTGGCCATGACAGCGATGGGCGAAGAGACGTGAGGATAGATCAGGCCGATCACCAGCGCGACAAGCGAGAAGATCACTGTTCCATTCTTGCGCCCAAGTCTCTCGGTCAGCAGATAGCCGGTCAACGAACCAACAGGCGCACCCAGGGTCATCACCGCTGTGAAAGCCAGTGATTTTGTGACCGTCAAACCTTCCGCAACGAAGAAAGTTGGCATCCACGTAATGAAGCCATGGGTGATCAGATTATTGATCACGTTGATCACCATTCCCGTAAAGGTCCGCGGCAGCAAACGTCCTTTGAACAGGCTGCGCAGAGGAGCCTTGCGAACGGCCGTCGCCGGCGCATCCGCCGGGATGTTGCTGACTGCCGGTGAGGTGACCCCGGCCTCCGCTTCGATCTGACCCATCAGACGATTTGCTTCAACCAGACGCCCCTTGGATTCGAGCCAGCGCGGCGACTCATACATGTTCTTGCGAAGCGCCCAGATAATGGTCGCGCCGATGCCGGCAATGCCGAACATCCAGCGCCAGCCCAGGTACGGGATGATCAGGAAGCCACCGAATGTCGCGACAAACAAAGCCGAGTTGGTGAACACGTTTAACAGCGCACCATAGCGGCCGCGGACCTGCGGAGGCATGAACTCGGTGAGCGTGCCGTAGCCTATGACGATTTCCGCGCCGAGGCCGAGCCCCATCAGAAAGCGGAAAGCAATCAGCCAATCGATGGATGGTGCAAACGCCGATGCAAGCGACGCAAGGCCGAAAATCGCCAGATTAAATTGATAGGAAAATCGGCGGCCAAAACGGTCGCCGAGAATGCCGGCCAGCCACGCCCCTAGTGTCATGCCCGCGAACGTGGCCGAGATGAACCAGGCATTGGTGGCGACGTCCGAAATACCTTCCCGGACCAGCGCACCGAGGACGCCCGCAGCAAGGTAGATGTCGAAACCGTCGAAGAACATTCCTGCGCCGACGAGACACAGCAACCGAGCGTGAAACTTGCCCGGCGGCAAGCGATCCAATCTTTGTCCAATAGGCGATACAGTCTGGCTCATTCTTTCCTCCCGGTTCATCGGCCCGTTGGCTCGGATGTCTTTGTTTCTTGCGCGCCTTTGACGCACAGATTGAGTTGCAGCGCTCAGGGCTGGATGGTGCAGGCGGACCGACGCACCGAGGTCCGCTGCATGTTGTCGCGTAGGCGATGTCAGAAAGACCCAGGTTCCGTAACGCTTGGGTTGCGCACACGTTTGCGCATCTATTTCTGCATAAAAACGATTAACGGCGCCTCCAGTCAAAGGGAATCTTGCGATCCTCTTCAACAATCGTTTGTGCATCGCGGGATGTGCGCAAATGTTTGCGCACCAATCTTCGACTGTATTGGATGAGCAGAGCCGCTTAATATCCTGCTCGCGCCCGCGAATTGGAGCGTCTAGTCAGTCGCGGCGCATGTGATGCTGACGCAGGTGAACGAACTCGCAAAGAGCTAACTGTAAGCTCACTAAGATGCATTTCGACACGCGCGTGAGTCCGTCACTCTTCAAGTTGAACGAGAGGCCGGACAGCGTCACTTTATTGAGTGACCGCTTTGCGCC